>CAVOZJ010000005.1:72500-339626 GCA_963700885.1 uncultured Alphaproteobacteria bacterium | reverse complement strand
CATTCTGGACACATGGTTTACGGTTTATTCCGGAGACATGGCTTACAGTTTCTCCGGGGTGAACGGATTTGGGGCCGGTTCTACACGGCCGTGTTCGATGTCGAAGAATCCTAGATCATAGTTGAGGAAGCTGACAAGCCAGATTTGATCGTCGACTTCCCTGATTCCGACAATTTGGCCAGCGAAGACCTGGCTCAGGTTTATTTTTCGCCTTCCGATACATATCCTGCCACAGCGGGTGACGCGGACGGAACGGTCATGGAATGGATAGTCCGGCTCAGGCGGCGGCTGATAGACGCGCACTGACGGTGTATACAGTTCCCCTGGATAAGCGCCGCCCAGCGCCTGGTGTGGCCGATCATTGTTGTACAACTCGGCTCACCAACGCCCACAATACCGGCGCGCAGCGTATTCTCTACGATTACCATCCATGGGCGGGGCACGTTGTTTTTGTTGACCGTCTGATCAGGAGGTCAGGCGTTTCGGTCGCACGATGCGTTCTGACTGGCGATGTGCCAATCCTTCCACTTGAGGTGCCGTTGTGGATGTTTGATCGGCCGGCGTGCGCTTCGGTCCGTCACCGGCCGTCTGCTGCAGTCGATTTAACAGCGTTGTCGGCGCTGAGGTTGTTGTTGGGCGAAGTGCTGAACTCAGCGGCCTCAGACGATCTTCCTTCGAACGATCCTGATTTGAGCGCAGACTTGAGGTGTTGCGATCAGAATCAAGGAGATGCCGATGCGCCGCCGTCACACAAGACCGGATCAGTTCGAGCTGTTCGACCCGCCGGAAGGAACATATCTCTTGCAGATGCCACGTTGGCAGAATCTGCCGCAATCGACACGTCACAAGATCACGGGCCTGATGGCACGGTTGCTGATGGAACATTGCCCAAGACCCGAGCCAGTGCCGGAAGAAGCCCGCAATCTGCATCAGAGCGCGGAGAATGATGATGTCTGAGAAGATCGAACGCCATCATCTGGAGCGCAAGGCGATCCTGTATGTTCGCCAGTCATCCGTCCATCAGGTTCTGCACAACCGGGAAAGCAGCGCACTGCAATATGCAATGAGGGACAGACTTGGCCAGTTGGGCTGGTCGCAGGTCGAGACGATTGATGACGACCTTGGCCGGTCGGCATCGGGTAGTGCGGACCGCGCCGGCTTCGACCGCATGGTCGCCGAAGTCTGCCTTGGCAAAGTCGGAGCTGTGGCTGCGCGCGAAGTATCCCGCTTCGCCCGCAACAGCCGTGACTGGCAACAGCTGATCGAGATGTGCCGGGTGGTCGATACTATTTTGGTGGATCAGGAGACAGTGTATGCACCGCGCCAAAGCAATGATCGCCTGCTACTCGGCCTGAAGGGGTCGCTGAACGAATACGAACTCGATCTTTTGCGCCAGCGTTCGCTGGCCGCCCGTTACGAGAAGGCCAAACGCGGAGAACTGATCGTGTCTGCCCCCGTCGGGTTTGTGAAGGCGGGTGACAAACTGGAGAAGGATCCGGATCGCCGGGTGCAGGAAGCGATCACATTGATCTTCGACAAAGTACTGGAACTGGGCAGTGCCCGCCAGGCGCTTTTGTGGTTCCTCGAACACGGGCTCGATCTGCCCGCAAAGCGCAAGGACGGCCAGACCGTCTGGCGCAGGCCGTATTACCAGACAATCCATCGGATGATCACCAATCCGGCTTACGGCGGTGCCTATGCTTATGGTAAAACGAGAGCCGTGACCAGCTATGACGGCAGTAGTATGCGGGTGAAGAATGAGCACAAACAGCGAAGCGAGTGGCTGGCGCTCAAACCTGGAGCCCATGAAGGTTATGTGGACTGGGAGCGTGCGGAGGCAATACGCAAAATGGTGAGCGATAATGTTCCTGCGAGTAAACACCATGGTGCGCCAAAACACGGTAACGCTTTGCTGGCGGGCCTGGTGCGTTGTCGCCGCTGCGGACGCAAGCTGTCGGCGCGCTACTCCGGTACGAAGCACAATATCCCACGCTATTCCTGCTGCCGCGGCCAGCTTGATAATGGCGAGCCCAAATGCATTGCCTTTGGCGGTCTGCGCGTCGATGATGCCATCGAAGAGGCGCTGCTGAAGGTTGTTGGTCCCGGCGCCATCGAAGCGGCGGTGCAGGCGCAAGCTGAAGCAGCCTCCCGGCGTGATCAGGTTCGCGAAGCTTTGACGCGCGATCTGGAGGCTGCCAGCTATGCCGTTGACCGGGCCTTCCGCCAGTATGACGCCATTGACCCCGCAAACCGCTTGGTGGCGGCGGAACTGGAAGCGCGATGGAATGCCGCGCTTCGCCAGCAAGGTGAGGTCGAGACAAAGATCGCTACGCACGATGCAGAGGCTGTTCCAAGCCAGAACACAACACCGGTATCCTTCTCCACGCTGGCTCAGGATCTTCAAACCGTCTGGAATGCGCCGGCAACAGATGCGCGTCTCAAGAAGCGTATCGTGCGCACTCTCATTCACGAAGTGATCGCAGACATTGATGCCGCAGCAGCCGATGGGTCCGGTGAGATTGTTCTGGTCATTCACTGGATCGGCGGTGTCCACACCGACCTGCGCCTGCCACGCAGGCGGCGCGGGCAACGTGGCAGCACCACTGCCGAAACAGTCGAGGCCATCCGGCAGTTCGCGCTGATCGCCAACGACGATCTGATTGCCGGCATTCTCAACCGAAACGGGCTGCGCACCGGCAATGGAAACCGCTGGACCCGGGAACGTGTTTGCTCCCTGCGATCGCATCGAAAGATTCTGCCATTCCGTACGGCAACGGATGGCGTCGAACCATGGCTCAACCTGACAAAGGCATCCGCTCTACTCGACATTACACCAAAGACGCTTAGACTGGCTGCGATTGCTGGCGAAATCGAAGCCCTTCATCCGCTTCCGGACGGTCCCTGGCTCTTCAAGCGCTCCGATCTTCAGGGGAAACCGGGCAAAAGCATTGCGGAAAGAGCAAAAAATAACCGCAAATACCCCACGGGACCGGACTTCAAACAACAAAACCTATTTACATCAACAGTATAGATAGATGGGTGTTATGAAACAGGATTGTAAATCTCGACAAACCGGTCAAAACGTTCCTGCTGCTGCAGGAAGTTGAAGGAAGCCGGCTGGGTAGCCTCTTTTTTCAGTGTCAGGTGCATGCGTTCATGTCTGCCATTTTGTTGCGGGTTTCCGGGTTTGATGCGTTCGATCCGGATGCCGAGGCGCAACCACCAGACTGCAAGCCTGGACAGTCCGAACAGGGCGTTGGGGCTGGCGAAGGGAGTTCCGTTGTCGGTTCGAATGGCCCCTGGCAGGCCGAAGTCCTTGAAAGCCCGTTCGAAGGTGGAAAAGGCGAAGTCCGAGCATGTAGACGCCATGCCTTCGCAGGCGAGCAGATAGCGGGATCGATAATCGCTGATGGTCAGCGGGTAACAATACTGCTTGTTGCCAAGCATGAACTCCCCCTTGTAGTCAGCACACCACAGCCCGTTCGGCTCGTAGGCGGCACGCAGTGTTGTTCCTTCAGCTTTGTACCGGCGGCGCTTGCGGCGCTTCACCAGTCCGTTGCGGTCGAGCACGGCGTGGACGGTACTGATCGCCGGCGGCTTGATCATCGGGTACTGACGGATCAGCTTCTCGCGGATCTTCGGTGCGCCCCAGGAAGGATGTTCGTGTTTGAGGCCGAGAATGCTGCGCTCGATCTGGAAGGGAAGCCTGTTGGCATGGCGGTACGGACGCCGGCTCCGGTCGTTGAGTGCATCCAGTCCACACTCCTTGTACCTGTTGAAGATCTTGTAGCCTGTGACACGTGAGATACCGAACTCACGGCACATGGGAGACATCTTCTCACCCTCAAGCAGGCGAGCAATGAAACGAAGGCGTTCATCCATTGGTTTACACTCTTTCCACGGCATCCAGGAATCCTCCCAAATGCCAATTGTGTAAACCATGTGCCCGGTATGAAATGTTAGCTATCTGTCAAGAAGCACATCATTGTCCGGCCCAACGCATCACAGCTTCAGCTGTGTCTGACGGGTTTGTATTGAAACAAATCCTGGTTGAAGCTGGAGTATGTCGGTGGATGACGTTGATTAGTTTCTCGAACAATAAAAAATATGGAGGAAGGATACGTAGGCCAGCACCGACCATGATGCAGTCGTGACCGCCATTCGACAGTTCGGCAGACAATACTGCTTCAGCTGTCTTGCCGTCGTCTACGTACAGCGACTTTACGTTGTAACCGAGCGTTTCGAGCTTGGCCTTGTCACCCTCCACGGCGGCACGAACTTTTGCCGCCGTCAGCCCCGGAACCGGGGACTTGCTATAGTCGACCATGTCTGGATCCAGGCCAACCAGTAGGATTCGCGCTCCTGTTGTCATAGTTAACTCTCCTAAACGTCAAACGTTGAAAAACTGCCAATTACTAAGGAGCATATGGCGTTCATTCGCCGCAGCATACACAATTCTTCAAAACCAACTGTCCTGGTTTCAGTTTCAGTTTCCAACGAAGAAACCCGGTAGTTTTAACCGGTTTTGCGCCGCCAGCGTTCACCTTGCATCGGATCGGTCGCCGGCAACGAGCCAGTTGCATCAATTGTGGGAAATAGCACTGTGGCAAACGCCCGGGCATGCCACAATGCAGGGAACATATCTTTAGCGAGGATTACAATATGACCGTAATCGCAATGACGCGCGAGATGGGAACGCTCGGCAAGGACGTTGCCAACCACCTCATGGAGCGTCTCGACATAGAACTGGTGCATCATGAACTGGTGGAGGCAGCGTGGAGTCAAAAGGAAACGCGGAAGCGGAGCGAGGTACACCGCTTTTTGCCCGGGACTGGTGATAATGGCGAACGGCATGACGCGGGTTCCGTGAACAACGGCTACATGACGCCGGAACAGATACTTCTGCTCGCCAGCCGGGGTAACGTGATATTTCGCGGCTGGGGAGCGGCACGGCTGCTCCATTCAATTCCACATATCCTCTGCGTCCGGGTCTGTGCGCCGCTGGAGAACCGCGTCAGGGAGATGATGCATCGGCTCGGGGTTGGAGAAACGGTTGCCCGCGATGCAATAAAGCGAAACGATAACTCGCATGCCACTGTCTTCAGGCGGTTTTTTGAGGCCGACTGGCGTGATCCCCTGAACTATGATCTGGTCCTGAACACCGGGCAATTCAATCCCGAGACCTGCGCCGGAATAATTATCGACGCCATCAACAGTCCGGCCTTCAGCGAGAGCGATGCTTCCCGCAAAGCGCTCGCCGACCAATTGACGAAAGCCCGTATCACTTCCCTGTTCGAGACTGCCGACGGGATGAGGAGCCGGACCAGGAATGTTCATGTCACAGTTGAAGACGGAAACGTTACGCTCTACGGAGCCGTTTGTGACAGCGGTGCTGCGAGAGACATCGAGAAAGCTGTCCAGGCACACATCGGATCCTGCGCGGTGCGGAACGAAATTCTAAACATCGGCCCTTATGCGAACTGACCAAACGGAATTCATGAACGGCTTCGAAGAAGGGCTCGTTGACAAGGCCACCGAAGATATCCTTGCTTTACACCAGATCCCAGTAACTCTTCGTTTCAACATTCATTCGAGAGCGGTGCTTCCGGCAACCCTGTTGGCAGCCAGATAGAAGGCGATGGCGAGGACTGACAGCAACATAAGACAGTGAAGCACCAGATCATAACTTCCGATGCTCCACACAAGTGAGCCAAGATAGGGGGATGCTGCTGAACCCAACTGGTACGGCATGGCCAGCGCGCCTGATTTTGCCCCG
Source organism: uncultured Alphaproteobacteria bacterium (assembly GCA_963700885.1). Taxonomy (GTDB): domain Bacteria; phylum Pseudomonadota; class Alphaproteobacteria; order Rhizobiales; family Aestuariivirgaceae; genus Anderseniella. Next base: position 333,850 of record CAVOZJ010000005.1, on the reverse strand, counting down.
AAGTTTTCGCCGCCGAGCACATCGCGCGCCGTGAGAGGACGGATGATGCTGACGGTGCCATAGGCGCAACCGAACATCACGACAAATGCCGCCAGGAACACCAGCGAACTTCCGGCGGACACCAGCATGAGAACCGATACTCCCAGTATCGCGAATGCTGTGACTGTCACACGGAAATTGGAGGAATAACGCTCTGTCGCCATCATCAGCAGGCGTCCGGCGACCTGCATCGGCCCGAGAAATGCCGCAACCAGGATGGCGTTGCTGTCTGCAACACCACGCTCGTGAAGCATGGGGAGCAGATGATGCAATACGGTGCCGTGAAGTACTGCAATCATCGTGAACCCGGCCGCGAGCAACCAGAATGATGGATTTGCGATAAAACGCCGGTTTCCCTGCTGGATGACAGAGGGCTGGTTGCTGTCAGGAGTTCGCGATTTTTCTTCGGCCCGCGCACCAGCCCAGGTGACCGGCGCCGCCAGCAGTATGGCGATTGCTGCAGCGCAGGTAACCGCAGCGCGCCACCCCAGGGCTTCGGATACCTGATGCGCCAGCGGAAAACTGATGGCGCTCGCAAAACCGCCAACAAGGGTGATGAAAATGATTGCACGCCTGGCGTTGGAGCCGCGCGTGCGTGTAACAAGGGCGAAGCATGGAACATAGAGACAACCCGCCATGGCAATACCTGCAATTGCGCAAACGCAGTAGTACTGCCAGACGGCAGTAATGCCCGAGAGACAAAAGATGGCTGCGCCGCCCAGTACAGTGGACCCGGCCATGGTCTTCGGTCCACGTCCGGTATCAATAAGGCGGCCGGCAATGGGGGCGCCTATTCCCGACAGGCAAACCGCCAGTGTAATGCCGGCGGTCAGTTCGACCCTGGACCAGTTCAGCTCCTGTTCCCAGCGCAGGAGAAGCGCCGGGAAAATGTAAAACAGCGACGCCCAGATCAGGCACTGGCCAACCGCCAGCAAAACAATTGCCCGATCCTTGAACATGCAGAGTGTCAAATTCCAGCCATGGCGCAGTGCAGGCCCGATTGCCCGAAACCACCATGGGTCAAACCTGTGCGGCGATCAATGACCGCCCCAGCATCTGCAAAACGGATGGGATCAGTCGTCATCCAGAATTCGTTCTGCAGCACCGTCGAGATCGTCATACTGACCGTTGCGCAGACTCCAGATGAATGCCGCCAGACCAAGTGCTCCGAGAAACAATGCAACAGGGATCAGGAAAACCAGGAGGTTCATTTCGCGGCCACCTTTCCGGTGTGTGCAAGGGTGCGCTGCCGGTTACCCGGCGTTGTGGCAGGAGTGGTTTTCGAAAGCGAATGCCGTTCGGACTGGTTCACCAGGTTCAATCGCAAGCTGTTGGCGACCACGGCGATGGAAGATGCTGACATCGCAACTGCGGCGGCAAGCGGTGTGACATATCCCAGCACGGCAAACGGAATGGCAATACAGTTGTAGCTGATTGCCAGTGCAAAATTCTGCCTGACGACAGTGCTGGTTCGACGGGACACCGATATTGCGGTCGCAATTGAGCACAGGCCCCTGCCGGTAAACACAAGGTCAGATGCGGCACGGCCGATATCTGACCCGGACGCCGGAGCAATGGAGACGTGCGCTGCACCAAGGGCGGGCGCATCATTCAAACCATCGCCGGCATAAAGAACCCTGTGGCCATCGTGCTGCAGTTGCTCGATGCGCGCTACCTTGCCGGCCGGCCTCTGTCCGGCGCGAACCCTGGAAATTCCGAGCGCGGCTGCCACGTCATGCACCGGCGCGTCGGCGTCTCCAGACAGAATCTCCAGCTCAAGTCCAAGTGTTCGCAGGCCGGCAATGGTGGAGGCTGCATCGGCGCGAACGGTATCTGACAGCCGGAAGCTGACCAGTTCACCGCCGGCAACTGCAAAACACACTTCGCTGCAACCGTGATCTGACGCGGGGTTCTGCCGGGCTGCGATCAGGTTTACCCAGTCGCGACTTCCGAGACGAATTTTCTTGCGTTTCCAGACGGCCGCCATGCCCAGGCCTGGGTGTTCCGTCACATCAGACAGCAACAGGCCGGGCCGATTTTCGAGCAGGCCGGATACAGCTTTGGCTGCGGGGTGGGACGACAGGCCTGCCAGCCTGGCCGCCAGGGCAAGTTCGGTACTGCTGCCACCTTCGATGCGCGAGACATGTGGCGTGCCGAACGTCAGTGTGCCGGTCTTGTCAAACACCGCGGTGTCAACCTCAGCCAGTTTCTCAAGAGCCGCACCGTCTTTCACCATAACGCCGCACCGGAACAGCCGGTTGGCGGCGACTACATGCGCAATCGGCACCGCAAGACCAAGCGCGCAGGGGCAGGTGATGATCAACACCGCTATCGATACATAAATGGAGATGTGCCAGTCACCGCCTGTGACAATCATCCAGCCGGCGAAACTCACGGCTGCCAGAATGTGGACAAAGGGTGCATAGACCCGGGCGGCCCTGTCGGCAATGCGAACATAACCGGATTTGCCGTGTTCTGCAGCTTCCATCATGGCGATGATTTCTGCCACAAATGACTTTTCGGCGCCGCGGAGCACGCGCAGGGTCAAAGGCCCTGTCAGGTTGAGCACGCCAGCTTCAATTTCAAGCCCCGGGGCTGTTGGCATACTGGCGCTTTCCCCGGTAACAAGCGAACGGTCCAGATCGCTGCAGCCGTCAACCACGCAGCCATCAACCGGCACGCGCTCTCCGGCTGCAACGAGAATTTCGTCGCCCGCGGACAGTTGATCCAGCGGCACATATGATTGTGTTCCATCGGCGCTCATGCGGATGGCGCCTGCGGGAACCAACCGCGAGAGCTGCATGATGGCGCTGTGGGCGCGCTCGCGCATCCTGTGGTCAAGATAGCGGCCAATCAGCAGGAAGAAAAGCAGTGTTACCGAGGCATCGAAATAGGTTTCATGCTGTCCGATGAGACTTTCGTGGACGCTCATGCCGAGCGCCATCAGCACTGCCAGTGATATGGGAACATCCATGTTGAGACGCCTGTTCCGCAAGGCCGCCCCGGCGGATGCAAAGAACGGCTGGCCGGCAAACAAGCAAGCCGGAACCGCAATCAACCCCGATATCAGCTGGAACAGCCGTGCCGTTTCTGCATCTGCGCCAGACCACACCGATACGGACAGCAGCATGATGTTGGCGGCGGCAAAACCTGCTACTGCCAGGCAAATCAACAACTGCCTGCCGGTTTGCCGTGCCGAATCTGAAACATCCTCCATGTCGAACAGCGAAGCCTCAAAGCCGAGTTCAGCCAATACTTCGATCAAGTCCAGGGGCTGATCATGCTGGGGTTGCCATTGCACGGTAACGCGCCGGGTGGACAGATTTGCGCGAGCATTAGTCACGCCCGGCAACTTCATCAGGCCGCTTTCAATAGCGCGGATGCAACCGATGCAGTGCATAGATGGCACGATGAAAACGGTCTGCAAGTTGCCGCCGGGCAGGTCGTGGGATGCCGCCAGCAGGCGCTCGCGATCAAGCCGGTGTTTCAATGCAGCCGGCGAAGGAACCGGGCTTGTGCTGCAACAGGTCATTGGCAGGTATCCGGTTTGATAACCAGGCGGGTGTCAAGGCGGTAGTCGCCCTGGCTGCTGGTGCCGCGCACCGAAATCTGCCAGATGCCCGGCGCCAGCACGCCGCTGGCATGATAAACACCACCTCCCTGGTGCAGCATTGCCACCTGGTGATCTTCCTGTTCAAAAGCCGGGCGGCCGATCCTGACAATCGTAGTGTCCAGTAAAACCGGCTGTCCGGTCTTGTCTGCCAGCGTCAGAACGACAGAACAGTCGCGATAGTCAATACTGCCGCTCCATCCCCGCGCAGCCTGAACTTTCGCCTGTTCCAGTTCGCGATTGAACGCCTGTGAAGCGACATACGAGTTCCTGACCACAAGCCCGGTCCAGCTGCTGCCGGCAAGGACCGCCAAGGTCAGATTGACGGCAACGATTACGCCGAAGAACGCCAGCATTGCAAACAGCATGTGGCGGCCAGTGAAAGGCTTGGGTTGCGTAACCGGTGCCGGCATGACCTATTGTCCTGTTCCAGAAGGTGCTTCAAACCGCACCTTTGCCGTCACCGCATCGGCACTGGCCGTATCTACTATCCGGATGGTATAATCGGAAGATTCTGCGGCAACGGCGTCGTCCGGCAGCGTGACAAAAGCACGGACATTGCGCAACTGGTTTGCCTTGACATCGACGGTATGGTCTGTGCCTGGACCCAGATCGCCGCCTTCCAGTTTCAGGGTAGCTCCCGGCAGTCCGTCCAGCGCGATACGGAATGAACGAGGTTCGGTTCTCATGTTCAGTATCTTGATGTGATAACCGTTGCGGATTGAACCGTCGCTGAGCCGCACAAATTGCGGGTTCCGGTCATACAGAACATTTACATCCAGATGGCTGCGCATGAACAGTGCCAGCAGCAGGCCGATACCAATCGCGCCATAAATCGCCGTGTAGATCAGCGTGCGCATGCGGATCACATTGCGCCAGTTGAAATGTTTCAAGCCAGGTGCAAGGTGACCTTCGGGACGAACCAGTGAAGGCTGTATTCCGGAGCCGGAACCACCTCCTGTCGCGATCGCCATGTTCTGGTTATAGGTAGACAGCGTTGAATAGGAGATCAAACCGCGCTCCCGGCCGATTTTTCCCATCACGGCGTCGCATGCATCAATGCACAGGGCACAGGTGATGCATTCAAGCTGCTGGCCATCGCGAATGTCGATACCCATGGGGCATACAGCTACACAGGCATTGCAATCCACGCAGTCACCGACCGCCTGTCCCTCCGCGATGGCTTTTTTCGCATGACGCGAACGTGGTTCGCCACGCCAGTCATTGTAGGTAACGGTGAGTGAATGTTCGTCCAGCATGGCTGCCTGGATACGGGGCCACGGACACATATAGGTGCATACCTGTTCGCGCATCAAGCCGCCGAACACATAGGTTGTAGCCGTCAGGACGCCGACGGTCGCGTAGGCCACGAAAGCAGCATTTCCGGTCAGAAAATCCTTCAGCAGGGTTGGTGCATCGGCAAAATAGAAAATCCAGGCTCCACCGGTTGCTACCGAAATCAATAGCCAGACGATATGTTTCGAGGTTCTGCTGATCATTTTTGCTGCTGTCCAGGGCGCGGCATCCAGCCTGATGCGGGCATTGCGGTCACCTTCAAAGAAGCGTTCGACCACCAGAAACAAATCAACCCATACGGTTTGCGGACAGGTGTAGCCGCACCAGGCGCGCCCTACCGTGGAAGTCACCAGGAACAGGCCGATACCAGCCATCACCAGCATCCCGGCCACGAAAAAGAACTCGTGTGGCCAGATGTCGATAAAGAAGAAATAGAAGCGTCTGCTGGCCATGTCGATCAGCACGGCCTGGTCGGGTGCGAATTCACCACGGTCCCAACGCAGCCACGGTGTGATGTAGTAGATGCCGAGTGTAATTGCCATGATTACCCATTTGAGCGAGCGGAATGAACCACTCGCCCGTTTAGGGTGTATTTTCTGGCGGGCAGCGTAGAGCTCGCGATTGTGTCTGGCATTGACGGCTTCAGCGTCAAATGTCTCGACGTTTGTATTAGTTACCATAACGGCCTGTGTCCCGCATGCGGTTACTGTGCTGTAGCCTGTTCACCACCACCAAGGCTGTGCACGTAAACAGCCAGTTGTTTGACCTCGGCATCACTCAATTTCAGTCCCCAGGCCGGCATGACGCCATGTTTTGGCCTGGCAATCTGGGCGGCAATCTGTGCACCGGTGTGGCCGTAAAGCCACAGTGCGTCGGCCAGGTTGGGTGCGCCGAACTCACGGCCGCCCCTGCCATCGTCACCATGACATGCGGCACAGTTCTCCGCATAAATTGCAGCACCACTCTTTGCTGCAGTGGCGTCATGTTCCTGATCCGACAATTGCAGCACATACTGGGTTACATCGGCAATTTGTGTAATGTCCAGAACACCGTCTCCAAAAGCCGGCATGTCAGACACCCGCGCATCGTCATCATCAATGTTGCGCACACCATGCTTGATGGTTGTGTAGATTGCATCCAGATCACCTCCCCACAACCAGTCGTCATCGTTCAAATTCGGATAACCCGGTGCGCCTTGAGCGCCGGAGCCATGACATTGTGAACAATTGACCTTGTAGAGTGACGAGCCGCCGGCCACGGCAAACCTGAACAGCTCATCGGTGCTGCGAATTTCTTCCAGGCCGGTGTTCTCGATCCGGGACAGCAGACCGGCCCTGGCAGCTTCGGCCTTTGTCAGCTCTGCCTGTAGCAGTGAGCGATTGGTCACACCGGAAACACCCATGGTCGAACCTTCAACAAGCGGGATTGCCGGATAGTAGATCACATAACCGATTGAAAATACGATGGTAGCGTAGAAGGTCCACAACCACCAGCGTGGCAACGGGTTGTTGAGCTCCCTGATTCCGTCCCACTCATGGCCGGTTGTCTCGACACCGCTGACGTCGTCAATGTCATTATTTGCCATGATCGTCGTCCTCTCTGAAGGGAATTTGTGCGACATCGTCTGCGGTTTTTCTGGAGCCGGGCCGGAATGTGAACAACACGATGCCGATGAACAGTATGGCCAGGTAGAGCAGCCCCCAGCTGTCGGCGAACTGACGGAAATTACTGTAGTCCATGGTACTTGCCCTCCTATCGCTGATTGGCCTGGGAACTGGCGTCGTAGGAATTGAAATCCACCAGTGTTCCTAGCATCTGCAGGTAAGCCACCATTGCATCCATTTCCGTCAGTGTTGACGGATCACCGTCAAAGTTGCTGACCACGGCTTTCGGATAACGCTCCCTGACAGCATCTGCGCCGTCACTGTCAGGGTCAGCCTGGGCAGTTGCGTCAGTGGCCGCCTGATCGATCATGTCCTGCGTATAGGGAACGCCGAGAGTGGCATTGGCTTGCAGACTGCCGGCAATATTGCCGGTATCCAGTCTGGTTTTGAGCAGGAAGCCATAAGATGGCATGATCGATTCCGGCACGACAGAACGGGGATCCACCAGGTGGGCGACGTGCCAGTCATCGGAATACCTGCCGCCAACCCGGGCAAGATCAGGTCCGGTGCGCTTTGATCCCCACTGAAATGGTCGATCATACATCGATTCCGCAGCCAGGGAGTAATGACCGTAGCGTTCCACTTCATCGCGGAAAGGCCGGATCATCTGGCTGTGACAAAGGTAACAACCCTCGCGGATGTATATGTCTCGTCCTGCAAGCTCCAGAGGGGAGTAGGGTCGTACACCTTCTACCTTTTCGATGGTGTTCTTGACGTAGAACAGCGGGGCGATCTCTACAATACCGCCAATCATCACCACCACGAGGGAACCAGCCGCCAGCAGTGTAACATTGCGTTCAAGCGCACCGTGTTTATCAATTATAGACATTTTTGATGCTCCCTATTCTGCTGCAACCGGTGAAGCAGTTGCGCTGGAGGCATCCATCGGAACCTCCCTGCGCACATCGCCACGAATGGTCCGGTAGACGTTGTAGGCCATCACGAGGCCACCGATCAGATACAGACCACCACCAAGTGTTCGCATCACATACTCGGGGTGAATGGCGCTGACGGTCTCGATGAAGGAGTTTACCAGGAAACCCTGCTCATCGTATTCGCGCCACATCAGGCCCTGGGTGATACCTGCAACCCACAAAACGGCGGCATAGATCACGATGCCGATGGTTGCCAGCCACAAATGCCAGTTCACCAGACGCAGCGAATAAAGCCTGTCGCGGTTCCAGAGTTTCGGGACCAGGTAATAAATGGCGCCAAACGATATCATGCCAACCCACCCCAGCGCGCCGGAGTGGACATGGCCTATGGTCCAGTCAGTATAATGAGACAAGGAATTGACCGACTTGATCGACATCATAGGGCCTTCGAATGTCGACATGCCATAAAATGCCAGCGCCAGCACCATCATGCGAAGAATGGGGTCCGTGCGCAGCTTGTCCCAGGCGCCCGACAGGGTCATCAGACCATTGATCATGCCGCCCCATGAGGGCATCCACAGCATGATTGAAAACACCATGCCCAGCGTCTGCGCCCAGTCAGGCAGCGCGGTGTAATGAAGATGATGCGGACCTGCCCAGATATAGAGAAAAATCAACGACCAGAAGTGGATGATTGACAAGCGATAGGAATACACCGGTCGATCAGCCTGTTTGGGCACGAAATAATACATCATGCCGAGGAAACCGGCAGTCAGGAAAAAGCCTACGGCATTGTGACCGTACCACCATTGCGTCAGAGCATCCTGGACGCCGGCAAACGCTGAATAGCTTTTCACCCCGAGGAAGGACACCGGCACCGCCAGATTGTTGACAACATGCAACATGGCAACGGTGATGATGAAGGCCAGGTAAAACCAGTTGGCCACGTAGATATGGGGCTCTTTCCGCCTCGCAATTGTGCCAACATAGACTGCCAGATAGGCAACCCAGACAACCGTCAACAAAATGTCTACATACCATTCAGGTTCGGCGTACTCCCTTGACTGGGTTATACCGAGCAAATAGCCGGTCGCGGCCATCACGATGAACAGCTGATAGCCCCAGAATACGAACCAGGAGAGATTTCCGCCCCAAAGCCGGGCCCGGCAGGTGCGCTGCACAACATACAGGCTGGTACACAACAAGGCGTTGCCGCCGAAAGCGAACACCACAGCTGAGGTGTGAACCGGGCGCAGGCGGCCAAAATTCAGATAGGGCTCGATGTTGAGCACCGGCCAGGAAAGCTGTGCGGCAATGATGACGCCGACCAGAAAGCCGACTATACCCCAGAATACTGTCGCGATAACCCCATAGCGAACAACTTCGTCCATGTAGCCGGAAGTATCTTCTGCGACCGGGGCGTGGCCGGCTGGCGTAAACTGGACCCGCCGGATCAGCACAATCGAACTGCCGGAAAGGATAAAAAACAGTATCCAGGCGTGTGCCTGAAACAGTGGATCTGCGGCAAAAGCTGCGCCCATGAGGGCAAGAAATGTTGCCAGGACCAAAGCGGCCAGTTCGTAACCGTATTTCATGTCAGGAGCCCCCAGACAATGCGCCTTCTGAAAGTGGCGGGCGTGTACCGATGGCGAACATGGCTGCAACGCCCCGGTTGGACATTGATCTGTGTCAAGGCGGACCTGCGACGGCATGCTCACTGTGCATTCAGTCCACAACTGATGCGCCTTATTGTCAACTATTGTCCGAGGTCTGCTTGTGCCCGATGCTGATTTATCTGCTTGAGCCATCCCAAACCGGCATCCAGAAACTGGAAAACAGCCTGACGGAATTCCGGCAAAATCACCGGTTGAAAATTGAACTGTGTGATGCGCTGGAAGGTCTTGCAGATTCCCTGCCCAATCAGGTCGATGTTCAAAATTGCAAGGCGCTGTCGGCAAACCTGCTGCCAATCATCCGCAACGCTCAGAAGATGGAAGAAACCCGGCTTTTTCCGCAACTCGTGCAGGCCTATCCTGATGATCATCGCCTGCAGGCCAGCCTGGACCGCCTGCGTCTGGAGCACCTGGAAGATGAGTCCTTCGCTGATGAAATCGCGTGGCTTCTGCATGGTTTTGGCAGTGCAGGAAAACCCTGCAATGCTGAAACGGCAGGTTACATGCTGCGTGGTTTTTTCTCGTCGGTTCGCCGGCATGTGGCGTTCGAGCATGAGTGCCTGATACCACTGATTGAACACAAAACGGGCCGGTAGGTGCGATTTCTATTCGCCGCCGGAAATACAGGTCAGTCTGCCGGTGTCATGGACGGTTACTTCCAGATTCTTTTTTATGTCAATTGCGCCCATCTTGCGCAGCTTGGTCAACTGGCGACTGACGGTTTCAAGCGTCAGCCCCAAAAAATCTGCTATGTCGGCCCGTTTCAAAGGAAGCGTGAACTCGGTGTGAGCGGGGTTGCCGGCTGACGGCTTGCCGATATGGCCGGCCAGCAGGAGCAGAAAACTGGCCACCTTTTCCTGCGCCGTCTTGCGCCCCAGCGTCACCATCCAGGTTCGCGCGTCATCAAGCTGGACAAGGGTCTGTTCAAGCAGGCGATGTTCAAACTCCGGTTTCTGCCTGAGCATTTTCTCAAGTTCGGCCTTGGGAAACACGCAAACTTCAACATCTGTTGCGGCTTCTATGGAAACGGGCACTTTTTCCGAGAATGGTTTTCCGATGAACTCCGGCGCGAATTGCAGGCCGACGATCTGCTGGCGGCCATCACTGAGCAGCTTGGTCAACTTGACGGCGCCCGAGACGATATTTGCAAAATTGGCAACCTCGTCGTCTTCGAAGAAAATTGTCTCTCCGTGCGCGATTTTACGGCGCCGCGTCACCGTGGAAAAATGAAAAAGTTCGGACGCGTTCAAGGCACTGCAGATACCAAACCGGCGTGCGCCACAGGCCCGGCACCCGGCAGGGACGTCAGCCTCGCCGATCTCAAATGGCAGCCGGTCAGTGGATTGCATAATTGGTTCTCCGCAAATGCATGTGGTCAATACAACACGCCCAGATAACAATCTGAATGAACCTTGGTGACGCAGTATGGGATCTGGCTGAACCGGTTGCAACCGGCTTCAGCATCGACCTGTTACTGCAGCTGTGCAGTTTGATCTTCGTAAACGGCAATAAGTTCGAGATCGTTGCCCCGGTGTATTCGCGACTGATGGCGCGTGGCGCCGGCAAGAACGTCAAGGGCATCTTCGCTTCAACAAACTGGCACTGGTCCCCGCCTGACGATGGCTCGAAGGCATTCGTCAAGTCGTTCGGTGAGAAGTACGGTTTTCCACCATCACAGGCGGCCCACACGGTTTACTGCCAGACACTGCTGTATGGTGATGCAGTAGAATGCGCCGGTATGTTCAATTCGTTCAGCGTTGGTGAGGCGCTTGAAGGCTTCAAGTTCTCAGGGCTTGGCAACGGCGAGTTCGAGTATGCGCCTGACCATCCGATTTTTACAGGCGGTTCTCTGGGAAAATGTAATCCTGGCGCGCAAGACTCGCCTGACTGCAAGTGATTTCATGTCGCGCCGGCCGGATTGTTGCTGGCGTGACACGGCCTGACCGGGTAAGCAGACTGCAAATAAGGGAAATCAGGTCCGCACTGGCGGGGCCGGTGCGCGGCGGCAAGCGATTCAGTTGGTACAGACAATGGATGAGATCCTTCTTCAAATATTGAACGGGCTCGACAAAGGCAGCGCCTATGCGCTCATTGCCCTCGGGCTCACACTGATTTTTGGTACGCTCGGGGTTGTCAACTTCGCCCACGGCGCGTTGTTCATGGTCGGTGCATTCTGCGCGGTGACGCTGCAGAAAATTCTTAGTATCTCGACAGTCGCGATTGATCCGGCCAGAGCGGATTTTCTCGGCAATCCGCTGCAGGTCAAAACGCCCATGGTTGAATCCTGGTTTGGCGAGACGGCCGGCTATGCGATCATCAACTGGTCGGTCCCGCTGGCAATCCTGTTCGCGCTACCGATCATGATGTTGATCGGCTATGTCATGGAACGTGGCCTGATCCGGCATTTCTACAAACGGCCGCACGCAGACCAGGTTCTGGTCACCTTCGGCCTGGCAATCGTGTTGCAGGAAATCATCAAGGCGTTTTACGGCGCAAACCCAATTCCAACCCCGGCTCCCGACGTCTTCAGGGGATCATTCGATTTCGGTGTTTTGATTGGTTACGCAGAAAATGTCATCATCTACCCGTACTGGCGGCTGGTGTACCTTGGGTTTTCCGCGCTGACAATCGGTCTGGTGTTTGCCTTCCTGCAATTTACAACGTTCGGCATGGTGGTTCGCGCCGGCATGGCGGATCGCGAGACGGTAGGTCTTCTGGGCATCAATATTGATCGCCGGTTCACTCTCATGTTCGGTCTTGCTGCGGTGGTCGCCGGTCTGGCGGGTGTCATGTATGCGCCGATCAACTCACCAAACTATCATATGGGCATGGACTTTCTGGTGCTCAGTTTCGTGGTTGTGGTTGTGGGTGGTATGGGGTCGCTCGCAGGCGCCGTGCTGGCCGGGTTCCTGCTGGGAGTTCTCGAAAGTCTTGCGTCCATGAATGCCGTCAAGGGCTTCTTCGAAGCCATTTACCTGCCCTCAATCGACCAGATTGTCATTTACCTCGTAGCGATCATTGTCCTGCTGACCCGGCCTCGCGGCTTGCTGGGGCGCCAGGGTGTGATGGAGGAATAGGGCAATGTTCAATCTTGATGGAAAGGACACTTTGACCTTCCTGTTCGTCGTGGCGGTGACACTGCTTGCGCCGTTCTTGATGAATCCGTTTCCCGAAGCATCTGCTCTGGCCCAGTTCAATGCCGGATATCCCGATCTCATGCAGCGGTTTGTGATCTATGGTATCTTCGCCATTGGTTTCAACATTCTGTTTGGACTGACCGGATACCTTTCATTCGGTCACGCAGCCTTTCTTGGAGTGGGATCATACGCGGCGGTGTGGATGTTCAAACTGTTGTCCATGAACATCATTCCGGCGATCTTGCTGAGTGTTGTCGTGGCTGGTGTGTTTTCGCTGGTCATTGGCTTCATCAGCCTGCGAAGGTCGGGTATCTATTTCTCGATTCTGACGCTTGCCTTTGCCCAGATGAGCTTCAGCCTTGCCTACTCCGTCCTGACACCGATTACAAATGGCGAGACCGGGTTGCAACTGACACTGAATGATCCACGGATTCTGGATGGCGCCAATACGAGCGGAGGGCTGCCTGTCACCAACCTGTTCGGCCTGGAAATGCGCCACACGATGACGATGGATGTTGCCGGCTGGTCGTTCAATTTCAGCGCCGGCTACTATGTTTGTGCAGGTTTGATGCTGATCGCCTTTTACATAGCCATCCGGATATTCCGGTCACCATTCGGACTGATGTTGCGAGCCATCAAGAACAATCAAGCCCGCCTTAACTATACAGGCCTGAATTCGCGTCCCTACACGCTCGCAGCCTTTGTCATCTCGGGCATGTATGCCGGGCTGGCAGGTGGGTTGCTGGCATCAATGGACCCGCTCGCCGGTGCTGAGCGAATGCAGTGGACTGCATCAGGTGAAGTCGTGCTGATGACCATTCTGGGCGGAGCCGGCACTTTGCTCGGGCCGTTGCTTGGTGCCGGGTTCATCAAGTATTTTGAGAACATCTTTTCGAAGATCAACGACACCGTGTTGCATTCCTGGTTCTCCGTGATGCCGGAGAGCATTGAAAATTTCCTGGTCACAATTATCCATCCGTTTGTCGGCAAGGGCTGGCATCTCACCCTGGGCCTGATGTTCATGCTGATTGTGATTTTTCTCCCCGGCGGCCTGGTCGATGGCGTGACACGAATCTGGAACAGAATAACCGGCAGAAACCGCACCTCGCCTGACGTGGTCGCAAGCCCGAACCCTGCCGAGTAAGGTCTTAGATCCATGGGAATTCTTGAAATCAGGAACGTCAACAAACGGTTTGGCGGTTTGCAGGCTCTCAGTGATGTCAATCTGAATGTTGAAGAAGGCGCTGTTCATGCGATTATCGGTCCAAACGGCGCCGGCAAATCGACGTTGCTCAATTGCCTGGTCGGAAAGCTTGAACCGGATACGGGAACCGTGACGTTTGAGGGGCAGTCGATTCTGGGATTGAAACCCCATCAGATCAACCAGCTTGGCATCAGCCGGGTGTTCCAGACACCGGAGATTTTTTCCACCCTTTCGGTATTTGAGAATGTGATGATTGCGTGTTTTGCAAAGCGGGACGGAGCGTTCCGGCTCAATCCGCTGGCCAGCATCTCCGGTGAAAGGGATATTCATGACAAGGTCGAGCAGATGTTGCTCGACGTCAACATGGCTGACAAGCGCAATGACATTGCAGCTTCCATGTCACGCGGCGACAAGCGCCGACTGGAAATGGCCATGTGCCTGGCCCAGGATCCAAAACTCCTGCTGCTCGATGAACCCACTGCCGGCATGGCGCGGGCAGATACAAACAACACAATCGACCTGCTCAAGGAAATAGAAGCAAAGCGCGGGATCACCATGGTAATCATTGAACACGACATGCATGTCGTGTCCTCCCTCGCCAACAAGATTACCGTGCTTGCCCAGGGCACGCCCATTGTCGAAGACGTGCCATCCAAGATCAAGGGCAATCTGAAGGTTCAGGAAGCGTATCTCGGGGGCGTGCACGAATGACACAAGTTACCGTCGAAAATACGAATATTGCCTCGCATGCACCGGTCTATTTCGCAGCTCACGAGCTCAAGGCCTACTATGGTGAAAGTTACATCGTCCAGGATGTGAGCCTGAATGTCCACGAAGGGGAGATTCTGGCCCTGCTTGGCCGCAACGGGGCAGGCAAGACCTCTACATTGCGGGCCATTGCCAGGCTTGACAATCCGAGGCTCACGCATGGCGAGGTGTGGCTGGACCATCAGCCATTGCACAAGATGCGTGCGTATGAAGCCTCCCAGTGCGGTGTCGGTCTGGTCCCTGAGGACAGACGGATCATTCAGGGGCTAAGTGTTGAAGAGAATATCAGGCTTGCGCAGATCGAAGAACCGGTCGGCTGGTCGATTGAGCGCATTTACGAATTGTTCCCGCGACTCGGCGAGCGCCGCAGGCAGGAAGGCACCACGCTGTCCGGCGGTGAGCAGCAGATGCTGGCCATTGGCCGTGCGCTGGCTCGCGAAATCAAGCTTCTTTTGCTTGATGAACCCTATGAAGGCCTTGCGCCTGTCATTGTGCAGGAGATTGAGAAGACCCTGCATCTGATCCGCGAACAGGGCATTACCACTATTATTGTGGAACAAAACGCCATCGCGGCACTCAATCTGGCTGATCGCGCGGTAATTCTTGACACCGGCACCGTGGTCTATGACGGCACGGCCAGGGAAGTGCTTGAAAACAAGCAATTGCGGCACGAGTACCTGGCTATCTAGGTCGTGCCCTCGATCAAACGTCTGTTTGTGCTTCCGGATGGCTCCGGAAGATATCCAATGGCGCGTGTATCAGTCATCTGACGACGCGTAACATATTGTTAACAAACATTTTTACGTGTGATGTGATCAATTGCACATTCATCTGGCTGTTTTGCGGGCATGTTGTGTTCATCAAATGAACAGTAAATGTACCCTCAAGAGTATCCGGAGGTCCCAGTGATGACCAGTTTTTCAAAAATTCTGATTGCAGGCCTGATTGCAGCAACAAGCGTTACCGCTACTGTGGCGGCAGGTTCTATTGGCAATGGCAAAGTGGCAGGGAATGTAAGCGCCAACACAACAGTGATCTACAAATCCGATGCGTATTGGCCGGTAAAGGGTCTGATATCCGTTGATCCGTGCAATATTCGTGCATGTGTTGAAGCCTGACCGGCTCAATTTGCTACTGCATCAATTTCAACTCGTCCCAGCGGCTGATGTAAATGGAAAACCACGGACACAAGGTGTCCGGCCGGGCAATCTGCAATCGTGGCAGTTCTGCTGACTCCAGCCATTTTGTTGCGGCTACCTCATTTTCATTGAGTGTCATTGCCAGTTCGGTTTCGTCTGCATGGCCCACAAATACATGCACCCGTTCATTCTCGACCAGTCCACCACCGACATCAGCGCGATAGTCGATAACTGTTGTGCTGGCCAGCGGTACTGTAAAACCAAGTTCTTCCTGTGTACGGCGTTTGGCGGCGTCCTCAACCGTTTCGCCCCAGTGAGGATGGCTGCAACAGGTATTGGCCCATTTGCCGGGGCAATGGTATTTTGAGGCAGCGCGCTGCTGGATCAGTAATTTGCTGCCAGAAAACACAAAAACCGAGATTGCCAGATGCTGCTGGCCCGTACGATGGGCCTCCATCTTCTCGATGGGAAACAGCGTTCCGTCCCCTGCAATCGCGGGTATGATAATTTCACCTGTCCGCACCGGAACCTAACCCCCAACCAACTTCGGCAATACAAACACTTCGGAGTCCGGCTGCAACGGAACCATGATGGAGTTTGCGTACATGCGCCCGTCCACCGATACTGAAACACCACGCCTGATGGCCTGTTTCATGGCCGGGTAACGTCCGGAAAGCTGATCCAGCACCTCGCGGATGCTGGAGGCTTCCAGTTCAATCACATCCGCGCCCTCAAGGGCTGATTTGAGCGATCCCCAAACCTGAACCTTGACCATGGCGGACGTCCTAGATGCGACCCAATGCCTTCAGCACCTTTGGCGGCGACATGGGAAGTTGGGTCATGCGAACGCCGGCAGCGCCCGACACGGCGTTGGAGATGGCCGCCAGCGGCGGCACGATTGAGGTTTCGCCGACACCGCGTACACCGTATGGATGGCCGGGATTTGCCACCTCGATGATCACAGTATCAATCATCGGCAGATCTGAAGCGACTGGAATACGATAGTCAAGGAAACCCGGATTTTGCAATTTGCCGTCTTCACCATAGATGTATTCCTCGTTCAGCGCCCAGCCAATGCCCTGCACGGCGCCACCCTGGAATTGCCCCTCCACATATGATGGATGGACCGCCTTGCCGGCATCCTGGAACACTGTATAGCGCAGAATTTTTACATAACCGGTATCGGGATCGACTTCGGTATCCACAAGGTGCGTGGCGAAACTGACACCGGCTCCTTCAGCGTTGATCTCACAATGGCCGGAAATCGGTCCGCCCGTAGCTCCAGCCTGGGCGGCGATATCAGCCAGGGTCAGGGGTTCATGTTTGCCGGCATTGGGGCTGGACGGGCGTGCTGCTCCATTTTCCCAGGTTACTGCTTCAACCGGAATGCCCCAGATGCCTGCGGCACGTACACACATTTTGCCGATCGCATCACGTGCAGCGTTGATGGCTGCAAGGCCGGTTGCGAAAGTGACCCGGCTGCCATCGGTTACATCATTATACCCGAGAGATGCGGTGTCGGCGATAATACAGCGCACCTTGTCGTGCGGAACGCCCAGTTCCTCTGCCGCCATATTGCCGATGGATGCGCGAGATCCGCCAATATCTGGTGTGCCAACGGACAGTCCAATCGTGCCGTCTGCACTGACATTGAGCGAGACTGACGTTTCACCGCCGAAATTGAACCAGAAACCACAGGCTACGCCGCGCCCCTGATTGGGCATTAATCCGGCCTTGTAGTGGGGATGGGATTTCGCGGCTTCAAGCGTTGCACGCAGGCCAATTACATCAAAATTTGGTCCGTAAGACGCTTTGGACCCGTCGGAGGAGGCATTTTTGAGCCGTACGTCCAGAGGATCAAGTTTGAGTTTCCTGCACAATTCATCGACCACGCTTTCAACAGCATAGGCTGCCATAGGCGCGCCCGGTGCACGATAGGCGGCCTGCTTGGGGCGATTGGCGATAACGTCATACCCAACTGCCCGGACTGCCTTGAGGTCATAGCAGGCAAAGGCGGCCATGGCGCCATATGGAACTGCAGAACCGGGAAAAGCACCGCCCTGATAGCGAAGCGTCGCATCGCCTGCGGTGATGGTGCCGTCCTTCTTCATGCCGATCCGGACATCAATTGATGTCGACGAAGTTGGCCCGCTGGCGCGCAGCACCTCTGAACGGGACATGACAACCTTGACCGGACGACTGGACTTCAGGGACAGGGCAAGTGCCACCGGTTCAATGAACACCGTGGTTTTGCCACCGAAACCGCCACCGATTTCAGATGCGGTCACACGCAGGGCGGATGCATCCATGCCGAGCAGCGCCGAACAAACCTGGCGCACCATAAAATGGCCCTGTGTGCAACACCACAGATCCGCGCGGCCATCCGCACCCATGTTTGCCAGGCATGCATTTGGCTCGATGTAACCCTGGTGGGTCGCCTCGGTTTTGAACGTGCGCTCAATGACAAGATCAGCCTGTTTCATGCCGGCTTCCACATCGCCATGCCCAAACTCGAAGCGTTCGGCTATGTTGGAGGGTTTCTGTGGAGTCTTGTCGAGGCCCTTTGTGAACAATTTGCTGTTCAGGATTGGAGCAGACGGTTTCATGGCCTCGTCAACGTCCGTAACATGCGGCAACACTTCGTAGTCAACCTTGATCAGTTTAAGTGCCTGTCTGGCAACAGCGCGGCTGGTGGCAGCTACGGCGGCCACGGCATGGCCGTCATACAAGGCTTTCTCCCGCGCCATGACGTTCTCGCGAATATCCAGAACATCATCAGGGCAGGGACCGAAATCAGCGGCGGTCACCACCGCATGAACACCGTTGACAGCCTCAGCTTTCGAGGTGTCGATGTTTTTGATCCGGGCATGGGCATGCGGGCTGCGCAAGATCATTCCCCACAACATGCCAGGGGCCGTGATGTCAGCGCCAAACTGGGCGCGCCCGGTTATTTTATCCAGGCCGTCAGGACGCGGAGTGCGGGTTCCGACGGTGTCAAACTTGCGTTTCAGAGTGTCTTTGCCAGGCTGGAAATTCATGCTTTTACCCTCTTCCTCGCTGTTGATTTTTTGGTTTCTGGCGGTCTTCTCATGTCCTTGGCTGTGTCGAGAACGGCGCGTACAATCTTGTCGTAGCCAGTGCAGCGGCACAGATTGCCTGCCAGCCAGTAACGAACTTCTTCCTCGGTCGGGTTGTCATTGCGTTCCAGCAGTGACTTTGCCGCAATCAGAAATCCGGGTGTGCAGATGCCGCATTGCAATGCCGCGTGATCGAGAAATTTTTGCTGCAGTGGATGAAGCTGGGCCCCATTGGCCATGCCTTCAATGGTTTCGATCTCGCGACCTTGCGCTTCTGCGCCGAGCATCAGGCAGGAACACACCAGTCTGCCGTCCACGATGATCGAACAGGCACCGCAATCGCCGGTGCCGCAGCCTTCCTTGGACCCCGTCAGGCCGAGCCGATCCCGCAAAACGTCGAGAAGACTCTCGTCTGCTTCGCAGGAAAACTCCGTGTCATCACCATTGATGGAAGTTGAAACGTGGATTTGAAACATCAATTTTTCCTCAAGACTTTCCCAGCGCGCGATCCCGCGCGATAATGGCAGCACGCCGGGCCAGGACCCCGGCGACGTGAATGCGAAACTGCTTGGTGCCGCGCTTGTCGTCAATTGGTTGCGCAGCTGCAGAACACGCTGCAGCGAGCGCATCCAGTGCCGCATCGTCCAGCCTGGTTCCGACCAACGCCCTGGCTGCCCTGGCAACCAGCAGCACGGTTGGCGCAACTGCTCCAAGAGACACCCGTGCCGCCGTGCAAACCCCCTTGCCGTTCATGGTTACACAAACCCCCGCGCCAACGACGGCTATGTCCATTTCGGTGCGCGGGATGAATCGCAGATATGCATCGCCGGTGCGGGCCGGTTTTGCAGGCAACAAAATGGCCTCCAGCAATTCACCCTTCTTCAGAACCGTTTTTCCCGGACCACTGCAGAATTTTTCAACTGCCACCTTGCGCTTGCCCTTGGGGCCGCGGATCAACGCCTTTGCACCGGCTGCCACCATGGCGGGCACACTGTCTGCAGCCGGAGAGGCATTGCATAAATTGCCGGCAATTGTCGCACGGCCCTGGATCTGCGTAGACCCAATCAAGGCAGCTGCCTCAACCACTCCGGGCCAGGCCTTGACAAGTGCTGCATGCTCGCTCATTTCCGCTGATGATACTGCAGCACCGATCTTGAAACCCTTGCCATCACGCGCAATCTTGCACATGGGCGGTATGTGTTTGATGTCGATGATACTGTCCGGTTCCGAAAACCCGGTTCGCATACGGACCAGCAGATCAGTGCCACCGGCAAGAATCTGTATGTTGCCCCTGGAACCGGCGAGTAGTTTGACGGCATCTTTAAGCGTCGCCGGTGCGTGGTACTGCATCGGTGTTCTCCCTGAAATCATAATTCTGACCAAGCTACTCCAAGTGTTGTACCGGCGTCGAGACCATCCTGTGACAGTCTGTGTTGTCGAAATGGCATACCAGATTTCCTGGATATGAGGGAAAATACCAACAGGTCAACAATTGCCTGGGTCGGTATGATGCAGGTTTGAAACGATTGCCAGCGCCTGACAGGCTGACTAGTTTGAGTCTTCTACCATATTGCAGTCCCGGCCGGTCCGGTTTCAGGACTGCCTGCCCAAGGAGTTTTCATGTCTTCACCAGTTTCCTACTCCCATGACGGTGCCATTGCCGTGATCACGGTGGACAATCCGCCGGTCAATGCACTTTCACAATCGGTCCGGGAGGGTCTGAGCATTGCCATCAGGCGATTTGAAGGTGACCGCAAGGCCAAGGCTGCTGTTATCGTCGGGGCCGGGCGCACATTCTTCGCTGGTGCCGACATCAAGGAATTTGGCAAACCCATTGCAGCACCAGGTCTGCCAGGTGTCGTCAACGAGATTGAAGCCTGCTCCAAACCGGTCATCGCCGCACTGCACGGAACGGCACTGGGTGGGGGATTTGAAGTCGCGCTGGGATGTCACTACAGGGTGGCGGTAAGCTCCGCCAAGGTTGGCCTGCCGGAAGTAAACCTGGGCATTCTGCCCGGCGCAGGCGGTACGCAACGAGCGCCTCGGCTGGCCGGTGTTGAAGCTGCCGCTGACCTGATCACGTCCGGCCGGCATGTTGGTGCCGAAGAAGCCTTAGAACTGGGGCTCATAGATGAAGTGTCCAATGAGACAGATCCCACTGTGGCTGGCGTTGTGTTTGCCGGACTGATTATCGGAAACGACATGGGAGCCCGGCCGACGCGTGACATGGATGCCAAGCTTGAAGATGCGCGCGCCGACAAGGAGTTGTTTTCCCGCCTGAGAGCGGCTGCCGAAAAGAAGGCCCGTGGCCAGTTGTCACCGCTGGTGTGTATCGATGCGATCGAAGCTGCGGTGACATCCAGGGATTTTGATGCCGGCCTCAAGAAAGAGCGCAAGCTGTTCGACAAGCTGATGGCCTCTGATCAACGCGAAGCACTTATCCATGCCTTTTTTGGTGAACGCGCAGTTGGCAAGGTGCCGGAACTGGCAAAAGGCAAGGCGCGTGAGGTGAACAAGATCGGTGTGATCGGCGGTGGTACCATGGGATCGGGTATCACAATTGCCCTGTTGAACGCAGGTTACCAGGTCACCATGGTTGAGCAGGATGATGCCGGGATTGCTGCAGGCAGAAACCGGGTAGAGAACACTCTGGAAGGCGGTGTTGCGCGGGGCAAGATATCCGCTGAGCAGCGCGACAGGATGCTGGCTGAACAGTTTCATGGAACGACAAGCATGAATGCGCTGGCCACGGTCGACCTGGTCATTGAGGCGGTTTTTGAAAGCATGGACGTCAAGAAGGACGTTTTTGGCCAACTGGATAAAATCTGCAAGCCCGGTTGTGTGCTGGCGACCAACACGTCCTACCTGAATGTCAACGAAATTGCCGCCATGACCCAACGGCCGGAAGATGTAATCGGCATGCACTTCTTCTCGCCAGCCAACATCATGCGGCTGCTGGAAATCGTGGTGGCAGACAAGACTCATCCGGATGTGGTTGCGACGGCCTTTGCGGTGGCCAGGAAAGCCAACAAGGTGGGGATCCGGTCCGGTGTGTGCGACGGCTTCATCGGCAACCGGGTGATGGGCAAATATCTGCGCGTGGCACAGATGCTGGTGGAACATGGTGCGACACCCTACGAGGTTGATGAAGCGGTTGTCGAATTCGGGTACCCGATGGGCCCGTTTTCCATGTCGGATCTGGCGGGCCTCGATATCGGATGGGCGACCCGGAAGCGCAAGGCGGCCACCCGGGATCCGGGAGAGCGGTATGCAGCTGACTGGATAGACCGGATTTGCGAGCAGGGTCATTACGGCCAGAAAACCGGGCGCGGAATTTATCATTATCCGGAGGGCGCGCGAAAGGGTGAGCATGATACTGACACGCTCAGAATTATCGATGAGGTGCGCAGTGAAAAGAATATCAATGCCCGAAAGTTTTCCGCAGACCAGATCATGGAGCGTTACATGGCGGCAATGATCAACGAGGGCGCCAAGGTGCTTCAGGAGGGAATTGCCCTGCGTCCGGTGGACATCGACATGGTGCAGTTGTTCGGCTACGGCCACCCGCGCTGGCGGGGAGGCCCCATGAAGTATGCCGACATGCAGGGGCTGAACAGCATTCTGGCGTCGATTCGCAAGTTTGAAACAGAAGATGACTGGTTCTGGAAACCGGCGCAGTTGCTGGTGGACCTGGTCGACGGGGGTGAGGATTTCGACAGCCTGAACAGGAAGGAAATCTCGTAATGCGCGAAGCTGTTATTGTTTCCACTGCACGCACCGCCATTGGCAAGGCGTTTCGCGGATCGTTCAACATGACCCACGGCGCTACCATGGGAGGTGCTGCGGCAACTGTTGCCATTGAGCGTTCCGGTGTCGAACCCGAGATGATTGAAGACTGCATCATGGGATGTGGCTTTCCTGAAGGTGCAACCGGCTCCAATATCGCGCGCCAGATTGCAATTCGGGCCGGGCTGCCGGTTACGGCGTGCGGCATGACAATCAACCGGTTCTGTTCATCAGGCCTGCAGGCACTGGCGCTGGCTGCACATAGAATTACTGAAGAAGGAACGCCGGCGGTACTGGCAGGCGGACTGGAATCCATTTCGCTGGTGCAGGATGCAGCATCACAGGGAGCGGCTCGCGAGGTGTGGCTTGCCGAACACAAACCGGAAATCTACATGGCGATGATTGATACCGCAGACATCGTTGCCGAACGCTATGGGGTTTCGCGTCAGGCGCAGGACGAGTATGCGCTGTCCAGCCAGCAGAAGACCGCGAACGCGCAGGCGGCGGGAAAATTTTCTGACGAGATCATTCCGGTAACGACGACAATGGGAATGAAAGACAAGGAATCCGGCGAATTTACCACCCGTGAGGTGACGATTGCGTCGGATGAGTGCAATCGTCCATCAACGACGCTTGAAGGCCTGTCCGGTTTGCAGCCGGTGCGTGGTGAGGACAAGTACATCACCGCAGGCAACGCCTCGCAACTGTCTGATGGTGCTGCTTGCCTGATAGTCATGGATGCCAGGCAGGCCGAGCGAAAGGGTCTGGAGCCGTTGGGTGCATTCAGAGGTTTTACGGTAGCGGGATGTGAACCGGATGAAATGGGTATCGGACCGGTGTTCGCAGTGCCGCGACTGCTCGAGCGCACGGGACACAAGATGGATGATATCGATTTGTGGGAGTTGAACGAAGCGTTTGCGTCGCAGGTTCTGTACAGCCGTGACAAGCTCGGAATTCCCGGCGAAATACTGAATGTCAATGGCGGGTCCATTGCCATCGGGCACCCTTATGGAATGACTGGTGCCCGCCAGGTCGGGCATGTTCTGCTTGAAGGAAGAAGGCGTGGTGCAAAAAAGGCCGTGGTGACCATGTGCATCGGTGGCGGTCAGGGGGCTGCCGGGCTGATCGAGATTTTCTGATCCAGTCTCATCCGGTACCGGGTGATTCCAGCTGATCGGCGAATACACTGGCCAGTTTTGCCTTGAGTATCTTGCCGGAAGGGGCCGCCGGCAACTGATCCGAGATGATCCAGCGGGTTGGATGCTTATAGGCGGCAAGCCTGTCGGCGAGGTGGGTCTTCAAGTCTTCCGGCACAAGCACGCTGCCAGCAAGCGGCTGGATGAACGCAACGATATCTTCATTGCCATTGGCGCTGGTGCCGATGACTGCTGCCTGTACAACCTGAGGATGCTGGTTCAGGGCGGCTTCCACCTCCAGGGGGTAGACATTGAAGCCCGACCGGATGATCAGCTCCCTGGCGCGACCAGTGATGTGCAAATTTCCATCGCTGTCAAGAAAGCCCAGGTCACCTGTGCGCAGCCAGCCGTCCCGGTCCAGAATCTGGTCTGTCCCGGGTTTGTTGCGGTAATATCCGGCCATGATGTTTGGTCCGCGAATGACGATTTCGCCAATGCCATCAAAATTTTTCTGCACTATGCGGACTTCCTGGTCCACCAGCATTCTGCCAACAGAAGTGTCTGCCCGCGTGGCACCGGGCCGGGTAGCGGCAATACCGGCGGTGGCTTCCGTCATGCCATAACCGTTGAACAGCGACAGTCCGAAAAAGGCCTCCACTTTCTGTTTCCAGGCAAGATCAAGCGGCGCACCACCGGACGAAATGTACCTGAGGTGGTCAGCTTTCAGCTTCTGCAACCCGGCCTGATTGGCGTGTGCCATCAACAAGGCGTACATTTGAGGCACCGCGGGAAAGATAGATACTCGTGACTGCAGTGCCTGGAAGGTAGTCCCGGCGTCAAACCTCGGCACGAGTTCGAGGTTGGCGCCGGAGGCCAGTCCGGCCATGAATGCCGAGGATAACCCGAACACATGGGTCAGTGGCAGGACTCCATAAATGTGATCGGTTGCGATGATGCCCCGGTGGGAGGCAGAGGTCTGCCCGCCATAAATCAGGTTGCCGTGGGTCAGCATCACACCCTTGGGATCGCCGGTGGTGCCGGTTGTGTACAGCAGGCTGGCAACCTGGGTGGCATCTGAGCGGACGGTTTCGGTTGCTGTCTCAAGGTGAGTTGCCAGCATGGCGGGTTCCGGGCCGGCTGATACCTCGCATGCACCGGCCTTTTGTGCATGGGCGTGCGCGGCCTGTGACACGGCATGAGTGTACACGGTGGCAGCCGGGGTGGCATGGTCCTTGATGCGGCCAACCTCTGCCGCCGACAGGCGCGCATTTACCGGAACAGACCAGGCACCGAGCAAGCTTGCCGCCATCAACCCGGTAGCAAGCGTGAAGGAGTTTTCCGCCACCAGCATTACCCGGTGCCCCGGCTGGACACCTTCATCCCGCAAAGTGGCGGCCAGTTTTCTAGAAGCCTGCAACCAGTCGCTGAACGATGCATCGCCGGTGGCGGGCGTGGTTAGCGCAAACGCGTCCGGTGCATGGGCGGCCTGATGTTCAAGCAGGTGGTGTATTCGTGAAAACGATGTCATCTTGACCTCAAACTAGACGGTTGAAGACTTTGCCGCCAGCCGGTTCATAACCTAAGGAGTTTCAGGATATGATGCGCCCACCACTTTCGTCCCTGGTTGCTGATTTGCCGTCCACTGTTCCGTTTGTGGGGCCGGAAGCACAGGAACGGGCCCGCGGGCAGGTTTTCAAGGCACGAATTGGCGCCAATGAAAGCGTTTTTGGTCCATCCGACATGGTGGTACGGGCCATGCAGGCTGAAGCTGCTGAGGCATGGAAATATTGTGATCCGGAAAGCCATGAACTCAAGCAGGCGCTGGCCGCATGGCATGGCGTATCGCCGGACAACATTGTTGTTGGCGAAGGCATCGACGGCCTGTTCGGGACCACAGCAAGGCTGTTCGTCGAGCAGGGTGACAAGGTCGCCACCTCGCTGGGAGCCTATCCGACATTCAACTATCAGGTTGCAGGTGCGGGCGGTGAAATCGTCACGACAGACTACGTGAAGGATCGCGAGGACCCGGCGTCATTGCTGGCGCTGGCGAAACGAGAAGCCGCAAAAATGATCTTTCTTGCAAATCCGGACAATCCCATGGGGACATGGTGGCGTGGCAGTGAGATCAACGCAATGATCAAGGACTTGCCGGAAGGTGTTGTATTGTGCCTGGACGAAGCGTACGGCGAATTTGCACCTGCCGGCACGATGCCTGATCTGGATGTGCACAACCCGCAGGTACTGCGCTTCAGGACATTCTCGAAAGCCTACGGCATGGCGGGTTGCCGGATTGGCTACATCATCGGGGAAGCGGAAATCATCAAGGCGTACGACAAAATCCGCAATCATTTCGGTGTCAACCGGATCGCCCAGGCCGGCGCGCTTGCAGCGCTGGCTGACAGTGACTGGCTCGAAGCGGTCATCATGCGAGTGCATAGTGCGCGGGACCGGATTTGCCGGATTGCCCACGACAACGGACTGGAAACGATTGCGTCAGCTACCAATTTTGTCGCTGTCGACTGCGGCCGTGATGGCGCCTTCGCCAGGGCGGTGATGGAAAGTCTGCTGGTTCAGGGCGTTTTCGTCCGGATGCCGGGAGTGGACCCTCTCAACCGGTGCATACGTGTTTCAGCCGGGCGCGAAGACGACCTGGATTTTTTTGAAGAGGCCCTTCCGAAGGCACTTGCAAATGCAAACAGATGAGGCCTGAACAGGATGATGCCTCCGCCAGCAGCTTTCCAGTTGCTGTTTTGCTGCTGGTGGCGGGATTGGCCACTGCCAGCCTGTCCGGCGCATTTCTGAAACTGATGGCTGCCGAACTGAATGTCGCCGTCATGACATTCGGGCGATATACCGGATATCTCGTGGTGTTGTTGCCCATTGCGTTGTGGCGGTATGGCCGGCTGGTGATTGCACCTCCCCATGCACCTACACAATTTTTGCGCGCTTTGCTGATACTTGGCGCAACGCTGAGCTTCGTGCTTTCTGTCCGTCACCTGCCTTTGGCAAACACCGTGGCCATCCTCTACATTTATCCGTTCCTGGTGGCATTGTTGTCGCCATGGTTGCTGGGCGAACGGGCAAATTCGTCCACCTGGTTCGGCGTGGTTAGCGGGTTCATCGGTATAGTCATCGTGATGCGCCCGGATCTGGGGCTGGTAAATGTCGGCACAATCGCAGCCCTGGCAACGGGGCTGTTCTATGCGTTCCACATCATTGTCACCCGCAAACTGGCGAATGCTGCTCCGGCA
Source organism: uncultured Alphaproteobacteria bacterium (assembly GCA_963700885.1). Taxonomy (GTDB): domain Bacteria; phylum Pseudomonadota; class Alphaproteobacteria; order Rhizobiales; family Aestuariivirgaceae; genus Anderseniella. Next base: position 307,195 of record CAVOZJ010000005.1, on the reverse strand, counting down.
CTTGTCTCAAATACCTATATGGCGCTTGTCGCCCTTGCATTGATAACGCCGTTGGCGTGGGCCTGGTGGCAGCCGGTTTCTGTCAACCAGGCAGCGACCCTGTTTGTAATGGGTGCAATCAATGCCGTTTCGCACCTGCTGATAATCAGTGCATTTGCGCGAGCCTCAGCACCAGCATTGGCGCCGTTCACCTATACTGAAATAGTTGCAGCGGTTGCATGGGGGGTCTTGTTTTTTTCCGACATACCGGATGCAGTTACCTTTGTCGGTATCGCGGTGATCATGGCATCCGGCGTTGCGGTTTCGCAAAGTGGAAACCTTGGCCGGTTGATCGCAAGGCGGCGTGGGGTGAGCGCAGGTGGTTAGCAGCCTCAAAATGGTGACTTTGCCGGGAAATCCGGCCTGCGCTTTTCGCGGATCGAGGACAGGCCTTCCTTTACTTCCGGTCCCGAAAAGCCCATGAACTCCAGTGCCAGCGAGGCATCGAAGCCCGGACCTGCCATGCGCAACCAGTTGTTCAGGGAATGCTTGGTCCAGCGAATGGCAGTGGGTGCGCCCTTCGCCAGTTTGCGGCAGATTTTCAGGGCTGCTTCTTGCACCTGATCATCGTCGGCGACCTGTGACACCAGGCCAATGCGTTCGGCCTCTTCGCCGGCAAGCGGTTCGCACAACATCAGGTAATACTTGGCCTTTGCCATGCCAATAAGCAGGGGCCAGATGATGGCCGCGTGATCGCCGGCGGCAACGCCCAGACGGGTGTGACCGTCGATAATGCGCGCCGTGCGGCCGGCAACGGTGATGTCGCACACCATGGCTGCCGCCAGGCCGGCGCCGACGCTGACGCCCTCGATCGCAGCCACCGTCGGCTTTGAACAGTTGATGACATTGTAGACGAGATCGCTGGCTTCCTTCCATACGCGCGCGCGGGTCTCAAAGTCATTGGTCATGTCTTCGACCATGGCGAGGTCGCCCCCTGCCGACAGATTACCGCCATCCCCGCGTAACAGGACGATGCTGGTGTCGGGGTCGCGATCTATGTCACGCCATACTTCAGCCAATTCGCGATGCCCGTCAGCATCCAGTGCATTGAGTTTTTTGGGCGCACTGAGAATGACCTCCAGAATGCCTGTTTCCGGCCGATTGAACTTCAGTGATGTGTAGTTTGCGTAGCGGTCTGTCATGGTCACTCAACAATTGTTGCCCTGTTAATGAATTGAACTGCCAGTATGGGGCGGCGACGCCGTCGTGAAAAGAACGTGGATAGTGCATGGGTGTGATGTTCGATGGCAAGTGGCACATGCAGCCGGTTGCAGACCATTCAGTCAATGGCGCTTTCAGGCGCAGCGTAATATACTTTTTCATCTCCGTGTATTTTTTGTACTGGCCTCAGAGCATGAAACCGTAACCCGACCCGCATCGTCACCAATCAACCGCAACTTGACGATGTGAACCCGCATCGCTGCGGATGACGGGGCCTTGCCCGTTCATTTCACATGCCTGGCGATATACTCGATGGCAGATTGCACTCCGCCTGTGCCGTGCTCGATGCCGAGGGCCGCAAGGGCGGTTTCGATTGCCGCCAGGGTTCCAAGCTGGTTGTAGGCATTGACATGACCCATGTGGGCAATCCGGATGGCCCTGCGGTCCAGCGGTCCGATGCCGCGACCGACTGTGACGCCGAGCTTGTGTTCACAATATTCCAGGATACGGGGACTGGCCCCTGGCGGGGTCAGAACGCAGGTGATCGAGTTACTGCGCTCGGCTGGTTCGGAAATGGCGAAATCCATGTCGCCTTTTGAAACCCAGGCCTGCACAGCAGCCCGGGTGGCCCCGGCCAGCAGGGCATGGCGATGGATGGCATTTTCGAGGCCCTCGGCGAGTAACATTTGCAGTGCCTTGCGAAGTGCAAACACCATCTGCACAGGCGGGGTTCCGGCATACCACATGTAATGGTCTTTGCCGTCGCGGAACGTCCAGTCCCAGTAATTGGTCACCAGGCCCGCCGTTTTGTGGGCCCTTTTGGCCCTGGCGCTGGCAGCAGTGAAGCTCAGGCCCGGCGGCGTCATCAGTCCTTTCTGGGCACCAGCCACGGTTACATCGACGCCCCAGCCGTCCATATCAAATTCCATGCAGCCCAGCGATGCGATGGTATCGACCATCAGCAATGCCGGATGGCCTGTTTCATCCAGCGCTGCCCGAATGCCCTTGACGTCATTGACTACGCCGGTTGCGGTGTCGGCCTGCACCATGAGTATGGCCCTGAACTCGTGTGCAGTATCCCTGGCGAGGCGGGCCCTGACGGCTTTCAGGTCGACAGCGCGTCCGGTCCGTTCACCAAGCACTTCGGTTTCAATCCCAAGCTTGCCGGCGTTCTCGCCCCAGACAATCGGGAACAGTCCGGACTCCAGGACCAGCACCTTGTCGCCTTTCGACAGGGTGTTGGTAAGGGCGGCCTCCCACGCACCATGACCGTTGGCGGCATAGATGTATATTTTGCCCCTGGTGCGAAAGACCTTCCTGAGGTCTTTCAGGCAGGCGCGTGAAGCCTGTTCCGAGCTGCCGCCGTAAATATCGACAGATGCCTGATGCAGGGCGTTGAGCACCTCATCAGGCATGTTGGTTGGGCCGGGAATAGCAAGGTGCCGGTGGCCATTGGCAAGCGTCATGAGATTGGTCCGTTGATTTGAAGTGGGCAGGGGAACAGGGTTTGCCAGTGTCCCACACGGCTTCATGAAATGGCAAGATGTCAGGTACCGAGATAGCCCTGCAATCCGGGAATATCAGATGCGCTGAAAAGCTTGTCGACCGGCCGATTAGCAACCACCCTGCCTGCATCAAGGAATGCTGCATGACTGGCGGCGAATTTGACGTCTGCGGGGTCGTGCGAAACCAGGATGACGGTCATTTTGTGTTGCTTGTGAATTGCGGCGACGAGGCGAAGCATGTCACGGCGCAGGGCGGGGCCAAGAGCGGCAAACGGTTCATCCAGCAACAGAACGGGCCGGTTGCGGACCAGTGCCCGGGCAATCGCCACCCGTTGACGCTGGCCGCCCGAGAGCTCGCGCGGCAGTCGTTTTTCCAAGCCCGAGAGCCCGGTCTCCTCCAGGGAGGTTGCTATGGCTGACTTGTCACTGCCCGACAAGTCGAGGCCAGGCGACATGCCGAGCGCAATGTTGGTGAAGACATCCAGGTGAGCAAACAGATTGTTGTCCTGAAACACCATGGTGACGGGCCGGTCAGCAGGTTGCGCCATGGTTGCATCGACACCGTCGAAATATACGCGTCCGGACGAGGCTTCTTCAAAGCCTGCGATCAGATTGATCAGCGTGGTTTTTCCCGATCCTGACGGGCCGATGAGCCCGGTGAAGCTGCTTTTTTCAAACGTGGTGGAAAAATGCATGGGTTCGCCGCCTGGATATGAAAATTCCAGATCATCCAGTTTGATCGCGGAACCTGTCATGAAGTTTGTGCTCCGGGTTTCAATTGCTCGGCTGACCATATCAACCCGAGACAGAAACCGGCCAGAATTATCGCGATTCCGGCGGCCTCCAGAGAGCGGTAACTTCCCATTTTCTGGAGCAGGAGAAGTGGCAGGGTTACAAAGTCCGTCGAACCGAAGAGTGCTGCTGCACCCAGGTCGCCGATTGAAAGGGCGGCCGCAAAGGCAAATGCCAGCGCAAACGAGCGCACCAGAACCGGCAGATCGATCAGCCGCCATCTTTGCAGCCCGGACAGGCCGAGGCTGGCGCACAGGCGGTCGTGTATCTGGGCCTGTCCGATCACTGCCGGTCTTAAAATTCGCAATACGAACGGCAAGGACATAAGGGCATTGACGACCGCCACGATGGAAGGGGCCAGCGTACCGGCCATACCGGTCCGGTGAAGCACGACAAACCAGCCGGCGCCAATGACAACTGGAGGCACCACGAGAATGAGAGACCCCGATGCCTGCATCCAGAAAATCAACGCAGCAGCGGCCTGCGACGGCTGCCGGCGGCGCATGATGGTGCGTTGTGCTGCAAGCAGGCACCAGGCCATGACAAGTGAAAGGCTGGCAGCGGAAGAAGCCAGAATGAGAGATGTGCCCAGGGCACGCCAGAACACGGTTTGCGACACGATGGCGGCAAATGGCGCCGTCAGACCTGACAGCACAATGGCCAGCATTGGCGCGGCGATGAAGCCGAGGCCGGCAGCTATGACAATCGCGTCTTTGGGTCCGGATGTTGCCTGATCAGGCCGGCGTGCCGGTTTTCCCAAGCTTGCCATGACCGCTATATCGGTTGCCATGCGCCCGCCCAGGACAAACAGGCTGGCACACAGCGAAAGTTGCAACAGGGCCAGCAGCACGGCACGGGGCGGATCAAAGTCAAAACGCAGGGACTGATAGATGGCCACTTCCAGCGTGGTGGCTTTCGGTCCGCCGCCCAGAACCAGCACCACGGCAAAACTGGCTATGCACAACATGAACACCAGGCTGGCGATGCCGGGCAGCTCGGACCGGATAACCGGCCACTCGATGTGACGAAATACGTGGCCGGACCTGAAACTCAATTGGGCGGCAAGGCGCCAGTTCTCCGGCTGGACCCGTTCCAGCGACGCCACCAGGAGGCGCGCCGCCAGTGCGATGTTGAAAAACACATGGGCGATCAGGATGCCGGACAAACCATAGATGTTCAGGGGTCCGGACAGGCCGGTGGCCTGCAGCAGGGTACTCACCCAGCCCTGCCTGCCCCACACTTCGACAATGCCCAGAACCACTACCAGTGCCGGTAGAGCCAGCGGCAATGCCAGCATTCGCAGGATAATGGGTCTGCCGGGAAAGGAAGTTTGCCGCGCCAACGCCCTCGCCAGCGGGATCGCCAGCATGACAGACAACGCGGTTGATAGTCCCGCCTGAAGCACGGTGAACCTGGTAATCGCCCAGACGAAATCCAGGTAATCCGAACTCAGGTCCGGCATGGAAGGCGCAATGACCATCAATGCCAACATGGGTGTTGCGGCGGCAACAACGATAAATGCAAGCGCAGCAATGCCCGCCAAAACTGCCGGCCGGGGACTGGACATTGTTGCTGGCGACATGCCGGCCTGCCGGATTATCTGGTTGTGGCGTTGAGCCACTCGTCGATCCAGGCCTTGCGGTTGGCATTGACCTCGTCGGATGACAGCAGCAGTGATTTCTGGGGTTTAACCAGTTTGCTGAAAGCTTCCGGCAGGGCGTCGGTTGTCTTGCCGGCCGGCCACATCCAGTTGTTGGTCGCGATATGGTTCTGGAAACCCGGGCCGGTCATGAAGGCCAGGAACTTGCGGGCAAGCGGCTTGTTTGAGGATGACTTCAGTATGCCGGCAACCTCGACCTGCATGTAGTGGCCCTCTGCAAAGGCGGCCGCTCGATACCGGTGGGTCTTTTCCGCCACCATGTGGTAGGCAGGCGAGGTTGTGTAAGACAGCACCATCGGTGCCTCGCCCTTGGTGAACATGCCATAGGCTTCCGACCAGCCGGGGGTTACGGTCAACACGCGCTTTGACAATTTGCTCCATGTCTCACCGGCCTCGCCGCCATAGACAGCCTTGATCCACAGAAGCAGCCCGAGGCCGGGACTGGAGGTGCGCGGGTCCTGAATGACGATCTTCTGTTCCGGATCTCCGTTCACCAGCGCATCCAGGCTTGCAGGCGGCGTCTTGATTTTCTCGCTGTCATAGACAACTGCGAAGTGGCCAAAATCATAAGGCACAAATATCCGGTCGGACCAAACTATCGGCAGGCTGATGTTGGCTGTATCAATGCCATGTTGCTCAAACAGTCCGGTTGCGGCAGCTTCCGCCGTCAGGCTGGTGTCGATGCCCAGAAGGATATCCGCCTTGCTGCCGGCACCTTCGAGCTTGATGCGGTTCAGGGTGGCGACTGCGTCTGCCACGGCGACCCATTCAAGCTCGCAGTCGCACTGCGCCTCGAAGGCGGTCCTGATCTTCGGCCCGGGGCCCCAGTCGGAGACAAAACTGTCATAGGTGTAGACGGTGAGCTTGTCCCTGGCTGACGCCGGCATAGCCAGCAACAACACAATGGCAAGGCAAAGAGTGAACAGTCGCAGCATTTTTGATCTCCTTCAGCAAGATGACAATTTGCTGCCGGACGTCACGGGAAAACATCGAGATCAGGCCCGTATCCCTCCGCCGGCATTATCCGGATCAGGTTCAGAGGGTTGGCAAGGACACTTGCCTCTCAGCCCTTCAAATTTACGGGCACCCCAAGAGCAGTTACAGATATAGGGTACCAGACGGTGCTTGTGCAAGGGACATTGTGTGGTATTGCAGCGGCCATGACGCAGAAGTTTACAGTGTTGCTGGCGGGCGATCTGACCGTGACGGACCGGCTGACAGCCCAGATTGGCGATAGTCGCATCATTGCCGCAGATGGCGGGATGGCACATGCGACAATGCTGGGAGTGCTGCCTGAACTGTGGCTCGGTGATTTCGATTCATCCGATGAAGCGCTCATGGCCCGCTATGTGGATGTGCCGCGCCAATCCTATCCCGTTGCCAAGAATGCAACGGACGGTGAACTGGCGGTCGATGAAGCGGTTCGGCTGGGAGCGACAGAATTGCTGCTGGCGGGCGGGTTCGGCGGTCAGGCCGACCATGCCTTTGCAAACATGATGCTGCTGCTGAAGCTGAAGGTACTTGGTATCCCGATCATGTTGTCCAGCGGGCACGAAGAAGCCTGGCCGTTACTTGACGACAGTATTGAAATTGATGTGCCGCCGGCCTCGCGCCTGTCGATATTGCCGGTCAGCGACCTGAGGCGCATCACGATCAAGGGCGTACGATGGCCATTGACTGATCGAGATGTGACGCTGGGTTCGACCCTGACCTTGTCCAACGAAGTGGAAACGCCTCCTGCAAGAGTCTCGGTTGCTTCCGGCAAGGCGATTGTGATGGTTTATCCCGTCTAGCACCTGGGGACGGTTGGCAAACCAACGTGGCAAGCTGGGGTGAGTGACCTGACGGTTAGCTTGCCTTCAATCCAAGGTCTGTCCAACAACTGGAGCAACGGGAAACAGACGATCATAGGCGAGAGTGAAAAGATAGGTGTAGGCAACCACGAGGCTGGTCACGACGAGATCAACCATGACAGCTTCTAGAACGGTGATGTTCAGCCACCAGCAATAGACCGGGACCGAGGTGATCAGCAGGGTCAGTTCGAAACCAACGGCGTGTACAATTCGACCCAGAATTTTGCGATCTGAGGATAAGCGGCCACTTTGAGCGTCAACCTTGTCGAACACCCAATTGTACAGAAGCCCGAGCAATACCGCCTTGACCAGCAGAAACGCGCCGAGAACGCCAATGTCTGCCAGACCCTTGTCAAAGAATACAGCGCCTGCCGGTATCAGAATGGCAAACAACACCGCTTCAAAGAGTATGGTGTAGCGCAGGCGATCTTTTCCCGACCTGAGTTTTACCGTTTTCGACATGTCTCGCACGGATGGTTCTAAATTTATTGTCAGATATCTAGCAGGGTTAAATTTCGGTACTACAACGGCGACGCCATTGTTTGATTGGTTTTTGCCATGGAGGTTCTCTCAATCTGCCAAGTCCGGCGGAATTTCGTCGGTCAGACGTTTTGGACTTGTTTTGACACCAACTTCATCGAAGTGGCTGGTTTGTCCGAATTCAGCCTTCCTGCACGTTGCCCTCAAACGTCCCGGGGGCGCATGGACTGATATTTTCATTCCCCGTCAGAACATGCCGTTATCGTGCGCGCTTTCCGCAGGTAATGTCTGCAGCACGTCCCAACGTTCAACAATCTTGCCGTTGTTGTCGAACCGGAAAATGTCAATTCCCGCGTACTCCAAATTGCCTGGCCAAACCTGATGGCAGTGCAGGACGACCATGTTGCCTTCGGCCACTGTACGTTTGACAATCACCTGCTTTCCCGGATACTCCCGCGCCATCTGTTTGAAATAGTCGATAAATCCCTGCTTTCCGGTTCTTACGTGCGGATTGTGCTGGATGTATTCGGCGCCTGCAAACGTCTCGATTGCCTCCTCGGGCCTGCAGTCATTGAACATCATTTCATAGAATGCGACGGCATTCCTTCTGTTCGTTTCCAGATCGGTCATTCGCTAGAATCCTTCCACGACGATCTTGCCCTTTGCCTTACCTGTCTCAATCAGGCGATGGGCTTCGCGCATGCTGGCCGCGGTGATCGGTGACAGGACTTGCGACAATGTCGTGCGGATACGACCTGAATCAATCTGCTTTGCCACCTTGCTCAACAGTTTGTGCTGCCCAATCATATCCGGTGTCTGATGCATGGCGCGCGCAAACATGAACTCCCAGTGCAACGACGCAGCCTTCATCTTCATGCCACCCATCGGCATTGGCAAATCAGTGTCGTCAATGGAGACAATGCCACCTTGTGGTCTGATGAGTTCAACCGCAGTTTCCCAGTGACGCATATCATTAAAGATGGCGACATGATCCACATGCTGCATACCGAGGGCGCGCACCTGGGCGACCATGTCTTCGCGGTGATTGATCACATGGTCTGCACCAAGCTCCCTGACCCAGGCTTCGGTCTCCGGCCTCGAAGCAGTGGCGATGACGCTCAAGCCTGCGTGTCTTGCTAACTGGATGCCGATTGAACCGACACCTCCTCCGGCGCCGATGATGAGAATGGACTGGCCGTTGGCGGCGCCGTCGCGATCAATGCCGAGACGGTCAAAGAATGCTTCATAAGCAGTGATGGTCGTCAAAGGCAGAGCGGCAGCTTCAGCGTGTGAAAGCGACTTGGGCTTGTGGCCGACAATGCGTTCATCGACCAGATGAAACTCCTGATTGGTGCCTGAGCGGGTAATGTCGCCAGCATAGTACACCTCATCACCCTTCTTGAAGAGAGCAACATCTGCGCCAACGGATTCGACAATGCCGGATGCATCATAGCCGATGATCCGGGCCGGGTTCTCGACCACGCCCTCCTTGCCTCGCCCGGACCGCACTTTGGTATCAACCGGGTTTACTGCAACCGCCTTGACTGCAACCAGTATATCGCGGCCCAGAGGTACGGGCTTGTCAATCTCCAGATCGAGAAACGAGCCTGTCTCCTCTATGGGTAGGTAATGTGTGAATCCTACAGCTTTCATGTTCTTATCTCCTGTGGCCGTGCCTCTAGACAACTTTTGTCATTTCATTGAGCACGAAATTTTCAACAGCACCATCGGTTGCGGCCATATAGGCTGCAAGATGTGGAGCATTCATGTGGGTTTGCCACAGTTCACGATTTTCCCAGTTTTCAAAGAACATGAAATGCGCAGGGTTGGAATTGTCCTGATGCAGGTCATACCTTGTGCATCCGGCTTCAACCCGCGTGATCGGAACCAGCTTTTCCAGTTCAGCTTGCACGAGAGTAATGTTTGCGCGCCTTGCATGGATACTGGCGACGATTGTGATGGCTTGCTCATACGAAAAGTCTATCCGATAGTTCCTCCAAAGGTGAAATACACCCTGACCGAACTCGATGAAAGTCTGCGGCCGATCAATATTGCCCTGCGTGATTGGGGCAATGAGAAAGTCCTGAACTCGCCAGCAAAAGTGGTGTGCAAAGGACTCGTCCTGATCTGGTACTGCCCCTTTGCGGCGAACCGGAACCAGGGCGGTACTGAATGTTCGATAAATCTGTAAGCACTCATTTACGCGAATGAACTATTGTTTCGGCCATGGGCCGTTACATTTCGATAATTTCAGCTCTGGCGCTGGTAGTGTTCGCAGCCGTTCTGCTGCTTGGCCAACCGGCTTCTGCATACCGGGCATGGGCCAGTTATCAATCCTTCCTTGCGGCGGGTGATTTTTCAGGAGCAGCCAGTCTCGTCAGCAACAGCCAGCTTGAACAGGAAGATCACCACAGGCGACTGGCGCTGGAAGCTTCAGAAGTCAGAACTTGTTCAACTCGATTTTGTCGATATTGCCGCGGTGCTCGGCATTCGCATGGCAGTTCATGCAGGTTCGCTTGCGCTCCCGGTGGTAAAAAACCCGTCCAGCCGACGGGATTTTCACGCTGCCTTGCGCAAAAGCCTGCCAAACCAACCTCTGCGAAATTTGGCATTGCTTGCTGCTTTACCCCTGGGGCCAGGCAAGTCAACAGGCTGGGTGGGTCCTGAGGAGTACGGTCTGAAGACCCTGCCACTTTCCGTTACGTTTGGACTTCGGATTGATTTTGAGCATGAAGATGGCCAATGGCGCATCGATTACTTTCCGGCAATGAGAGCATCAGCTCGCGAAAACGAGGCAATTGGCGGTATTGGCAGCAAAGCGGATTTTCTGGCCTGGAAGCGTTACTTCAACACGGTCATGGCCAGCGAAAATGCAGATTTGCAAACCGCGATGTGGCAACCATTGAGCAATGAATGAGCACCTGGCCATCCTATGGCCCGTCGCGACTACCGGCGAAATCGCAAACCTATCGCGACAAGATTGGAACCTGTGCTGGCGTCCCAGAACAGGCCGTAGCCTGTTGACCGGTGGTGGATGCGAATGAACAGTTCATCCTCTGGATTGTCAGGCAACGAGAAGGCAATCTCCGGCGACAGATAGTGTTGAAGAACCGCTCCGCCGGGTACCGACTTCTGCCCATAGTTGGTTTCGCTTGGCGGCAGGTCTGCGACCACGTCCAGACCAGTCGATATACCAATGGAAGTGCGCAGCACGTCATTCCACGGAAAGCCATCAAACCTCAGGTATATGGCTCCCCAGGCTTCCGGACTGTAGTAGTCACGGTCAGGTTCGAACCGGAGGCCTGCGCCTACCTCGGCCTCAAGCCAGAAATACTCCCAAAACCGGACCAGTTGCCGCGACATGGCGGCACCAACCAGACCGCTCTTGCCGACTTCATCAGTCTCGATGTTACCGTAATTAATCGCCAGATCGCCAAGGTTGCTGTCGCCTACACCTATGCCTCCGAGAATGCTGATGCTTCCTGGAACATGCGAAATCGGAGAAACGCCGAGCGCGCCCGGATCATCAGCTTTTGCAGCGCTCACCGACGCGCAAGCAGCCAGTGCCAAGCCGAGCGCCATTCTGCGTATCCTAGAAGTCAAAACTGTGACGCCCTGAATTTGTTCCCCGTCAGTATCGAGACCTAAGTTAGACGCGACCTGGATGCAAGTCAAAACAAACAACAGCCACAGATCAACTTTGAAATGCAGGCGGGGAACAAATTCAGGAATGGTTCCAGATGACACCCCGCCCGCCTCCAGCTGTGCCGGGCGATCTTCCGCTTTAGACGATCGACAAGGCAGACGGCCCGTCGGGTGGCGGGAATTCGTGGTCGAGCAGGGCCAGGTCTTCTTCGTCCAATTCGACATCAAGTGCGGCAAAGATAGGACCGATGCGCTCCGCGCGGGCAGTTTTCGGTATGGCGATTGTTTGCGGGTGGGATATCAGCCAGGCGAGCGCGATGGACGCCGGCGTGACATTGTGCCGGTCGGCTAGTGTTGCGAGACTTGCATCGCGCAGCAGCCTGCCTTCGCCAAGCGGACAATAGGCCATGACCGGAATTCCACTTTCAACCAGCTTCGGCTGCAATTCCCATTCAATGCCCCGGTCGGACAGATTGTAGAGAACCTGGTCGACGGCGCATTTGCTGCCGTCACGCACGCCAAGCAACTCCTGCATGTCGTCGCCATCCAGATTGCTGACGCCCCAATGGAGAATTTTGCCATCCGACCGGAGGCGCTCAAATCCAGACACTGTCTCGTCAAGTGGATACTGCCCGCGCCAGTGCAAGAGATAAAGATCAATGCGGTCTGTCTGCAGGCGTTCAAGTGATCGTTCGCAGGCAGCGATAACGCCGTCGTAAGATGCGTTGTGCGGATACACCTTGGAGACGATAAAGGCCTCGTCACGCCGCCCGGCAAGGGCTTCGGCCACGACCATCTCGGCACCGCCTTCACCGTACATTTCTGCTGTGTCAATGAGGTTCAGGCCAGTGTCCAGACCGTGGCGCAACACGTCCGCCTCGGCCTTAATCATTGCTGCATCCTCGCCCATGCGCCAGGTGCCAAGTCCAAGTGCAGGAACTTTTTGTCCGCCGGGAAGGGTTACATGCTTCATACGCAACTCCACTTTTCGAAAGGTACTGCTTGACGCAGGACAAGCTGTAAACGCAAGCTGCCATTGAAATCGAAACACTTCAAAAATGCGATGGTAAAATGAGGGCAGGAGCATTTTCGTTTGCCGCCGGCGACTGGCGATCAGGCGTGTATTCGGCACTGAAAAAGCGGAACGTACAACAGATGGCCTATGTGCCGGATGCCGGCCACGCCAGCCTGATCATGGCGTGTCATGCTGATGAGGATATTGACAGTACGGTCCTGACCACTGAAGAGGAAGGTGTGGCACTGCTGGCGGGCTCTGATCTTGGCGGACAGCGCGGTGTGATGCTGATGCAGTCATCAGGCGTGGGCAATTGTGTCAACATGTTCTCATTACTCAAATCCTGCGGATTTCCGTTCGTGACGCTGGTCACCATGCGCGGTGAATGGGCAGAGTTTAATCCCTGGCAGATACCCATGGGCCAGACGACGGAAGAAACCTTAAAGCGGTCAGGGTTCGTTGTTTATCGTGCTGATACCGGCGAAGACGCAGCAGCAATGACAAATTCGGCCGTGCAACTGGCCTATGATAGCAAATGTCCGGCTGCGGTGTTGTTGTCGCAACGCCTTATAGGTGCAAAGAATTTTTGAAATGGGCAGGTATTCATGATCCACAGGCGCGAGGGGGTTGCGGAGATACTGAAGGACCGGCCCGAAAATCTCCTGGTCATCAGCGGACTGGGTTCGCCAACCTATGATGTAGCTGCAGCCGGCGATAACCCGCACAACTTTTATCTGTGGGGGGCCATGGGTGGTGCGGCCTCGATGGGACTGGGTCTTGCCCTGGCTCGTCCTGACGCGCGTGTTCTGGTCATCACCGGCGACGGTGAAATGCTGATGGGCATGGGTTCGCTCGCGACCCTGGGTGCCAAGGCTCCCGGCAATCTCTCCGTGCTGGTGATCGACAATGAGGCGTTTGGCGAGACCGGCGGCCAGACCAGCCACACCGGCAAATCAACCAATCTCGCTGCTGTCGCGCTGGCTTGCGGGTTCAGGCATGTCCTGACCGCACACAAGCAGTCTGACCTTGCTGCCATGAAGCAACTTGTGCTTGAAGAGACGGGACCTGTTTTGGGCGTGATCAAGTCCGGGCCGGGTGATCTGCCGAGAGTCCTGCCGGAGCGGGACGGGCATGCCATAAGAAACAGATTTATTACAGCAACAGCCAACCGGCAATTTGGAGAAAGCATATGAGTTTGATGAGAATTGGTGCGGGCAACCGGATGACAAGCGCGATTGTGCACGCAGGCAAGGTCTATTTGTCGGGGTTTGTAGCGAACAAGGCTGCCGGAGGCAGCGTTGCTGCCCAGACCGCTGACATCCTCGAACAGATAGATGCAACGCTGGCAGAAGCCGGTTCGGACAAGACCCGGATTATCAAGGCAACCATCTGGCTTACCGACATGGACACCTGGGCTGAAATGAACACGATCTGGGACGACTGGGTAGTGGCAGGTGAAACCCCATGCCGAGCTGCAGTGCATTCGCCAAAGCTGGCGGCAGCCGGTCTTGACGTGGAAATCCAGGTGGAAGCAGTCGTTTAGGGATTTGTTGCCATGGCAAAGGCGCTGGTGCTTGGAGCCGGGATTGTCGGGGTCACCATGGCTTACGAGCTGTGGAAGGACGGTCACGAGGTGACGGTCATTGACCGCGAAGCCGGTGCAGCCGAATTCACCAGCTTCGGCAATGCCGGCATGATAGCGCCTGGTCATGCCTATGCATGGGCGTCACCGGCTTCACCGGGAATTCTGCTCAGGTCATTGTGGCGCAATGATCAGGCGCTGCGGTTGAAGCCGTCGCTTGATCCTGCATTTATAAAATGGATGTGGAAGTTCTGGGGCCAGTGCACCGCGCAAAGGGCTGCCGACAATACCAGGCGAAAAGTCCGGCTGTGCAACTACGCACAATCGGTGTTTCATGAAACACGGGAAGCAACAGGTGTCTCATTTGACGCCAGTGACGGCGGTATTCTGTATCTCTTCAGATCGGCATCAGCCTTTGATGCTGCCAACAGGAAGGCGGAAATACTGCGCCAGGAAGGCTCGGATATCGGTGTTCTTGACACCAATGGCATAGCGGCAAAGGATCCCGCACTGGCCGACGGCAGGGACCAGTTTGCCGGCGCGCTGTTTGGTGGCCGGGACGAAACCGGTGACTGCCGGATGTTTGCGCGCAATCTGGTGACCTGGCTTGAAGAGCGTGGCGTGACGTTCAGATGGGGTGTAACGGCTGACCATTTCGAAACTGACGGGGACCGGATATCTGCGGTTGCCACGGATAGCGGACGGATGTCGGCCGACACAATTGTGATGTCGCTGGGCGTGTATTCGCCCCATCTGGCAAGACCTGTCGGGATTGATCTGCCTATTTATCCGGTCAAGGGATACTCGATGACCATCCCGGTGTCCGGCCGTAACAACACGCCCAGAATTGGCGGCATTGATGAAGAAAGCCTGGTTGCCTATACACCGATGGGCAACCGGTTGCGGGTGACTGCGACGGCGGAGTTTTCAGGCTACAGCACAGACCATTCACCGGATGATTTTCGACACATGACCGGCGTGGTGAAGGGTCTGTTTCCCGATGGTGCGGACTACTCGAAAATTGAGTACTGGGCAGGCCTCAGACCGATGACGCCCGAGGGAACCCCGATACTGGGCGCTACAAAATACAAAAATCTCTGGTTGAACACGGGCCAGGGCCATATGGGCTGGACCATGAGCCATGGCACAAGCCGGCTCGTTGCAGATCTGATTTCCGGACGCAAGCCGGCAATAGCTGTCGATGGCATGACGCTTTAGGGACTGTTGATAAGCCGGGTTTGACTTGCTTTGCGTCTGTAATGTTACATAACAACAACAAGGATCAATTGTGGTGGGGGATCAGGGAAGCGCCAGGTGCTAGGGTGAACTTGACGATATGTCGAGTATGACGACGAATCTGTTCGTGGGGGCGATGGTAGTTTTTGCACTTGTGGTAATGGTGGAAACACTGCTGCAAATGAGTAAAAACAAGCGCTGGGCGGATGTTGGCAACACTGCTGCAGGAATCCAGCTTGTGAACCGTGCCAGATACCGCGGCCGCCGTGTCGCCCACTACAGTGACGGATCCGTATTGGCGGAGACCCGTTTTGGTTTCAAGTCGTTTGAGAGCTTTGAGATGTATCAACGCTACATTGACCGGTAGTGCAGGCGCATTGTGACTGAAACAGGACCGCACTTCAAAATTGTATCATCACATGTCCCTGTCCACAGTGACGCTGCCGGCGCTGAAATCTGGTCACGATAATGCGTGGAAATGGCCGCTCCAAACGGACCTGATGTCAGTTGGTAAACGGTTGCATTTGCATTCTCTTCCGGGATAATCTGGGCTGGATGTGTCCACAGAGGAAGTGCAGATGACGACATCGCGGTCTGGCCGAATCACGATTAATCTGGTGGTTTATGACAACATTTGTTTGCGTTGGGTGCTGTCATGAGAAAGGGCCTGACGTTTATCCTGGTTCTCCTGGGCGTGATGGTCGCAAGTCTGATGCTGGCGGAATGGTTTGAGTTGAGTGTCACGGTAATGGTGCTGATGGCCACCGTCGGCTCGCTGTTTTGCCTTCTTGTCCTGATTGTCGTTCCCCGTGCCAGACATCAGGCTGCCGAGCGGGAATACCGTCGATTGTTACGCGAGGGTGTGCACTCGATCGTCGGGCGTGCGCGTTACCGCGGCCGGCGGGTATTGCACTATGCAGACGGCAGCGTGGCGGTGCAAACCGCGAGCGGCATGCAGGCGTTCGATAATTTTGATGCCTGCAGGCAATTTGTTGACGGGCGTTAAAGGGTTGTTCAGTTTGTACTTTGTCGCGGACATGACAACAGGTGCAATGTTGCCTGCACGCTGCTCAGGATTTGCCTGATACACCACTGACACTCGAATGGTTAGGCCGTCGTTTTGTAAATTTCCCGGAGCAACATGCGTTTGCAATAGCAATCACAACGGCTCTACCACCCTGGAATTGACCATTATCATGTGCGGCAGTACTGCATTGCTGAGCAATACGCCGGAGACTGCAATTACAACAGGACGCATCTTGTAGCCATGATCGCCCAATTTTTCAGGAAACTCGTTTCAAAAAACAAGGGCGCACGGCAAGACGGCGAACCACGTCTTCCCAGCGGAGTCAGGGTCTACGTTATCGGCGATATCCATGGCAGAATCGACCTCCTCGAGCGGCTTTACAAAATGATTGAAGCTGATCGCAAGGAAAGACCAATTGAACATAGTGTCGAGGTTTTTCTCGGCGACTATGTTGACCGGGGGCCATCTTCACGTGAGGTGCTGGAATGGATGGTAAACGGCCCGAGAGTTTGCAACAAGCGGATCACATTGCGCGGCAATCATGAACTTTATCTGCAGGATTTCCTGACTGATGCGCGTGTGATCAGTTCATGGGGCCAATACGGGGGTCTGGAGACCCTGCATTCATACGGCCTGAAGTTTCGAATGCCACTGGGGCAGGACCAGTGGCAGGATATCCAGGAGGGGTTGCTGGAGGCTCTGCCTTCCAGCCACCGGGTGTTCCTGGAAAACTGCCGTTTGTCAGCCGGCGCCGGAAAGTATTTTTTTGCGCATGCCGGCGTAAACCCGAATATTCCCCTGGACGATCAGGTGGCCGAGGATCTGCTCTGGATCCGCGAACCGTTCCTGAGCCATCAGAGCCCGTTGGCGAAAATAATCGTGCATGGCCACACGCCGGTCGAAGCACCCGAAATCGAGGTTCACAGAATTGGTATAGATACCGGGGCCTACATAACGGGACGACTGACCTGCGCGATGCTCGAAGGCGATGAGGTCACGTTTCTGTCGACATGAGGGGGTTTGCGATATTTACGGTGTGTTAACCATTTTGAAATCAATGCTGACTTAACTGTGGTATTGAAATAGTGAGGCGACATGGGTAGCGTATGAAGTTGCTTCGCAATGGACGGGATTAATACATCGCTGACAATCCCCGACATCGAGGAATTGTTGGCGAAACCGAGTGGTAGATGTCATGATTCGCGGGGGAATTCAGCGCCGATTCAGAATGCTTGCTGCGATGATTGCCGCTGCCTGCCTGCTCGCTGCATGCGGGTCTTCGGGCACCCTGGATGCTACGGACCCATCGGCCGCACCGGCAAACTATGCAGCAGGCTCATCGTCTTCGGAACCGGCGTCTACCGGTTCTGTTGCGGCATACCAGCTGGGGTCCGGTGACAAGATCAGCGTCAATGTATTTGGCGAAGCAGAGCTTTCCGGAGAATTCCTGGTTGGAGATGACGGTCGTGTCGATTTGCCGCTGATCGGAGCGGTGCCGGCGCGTGGCCAGACCGTAACACAGTTTCAAAATGCTGTTGTGGCACGGTACTCGGGTGGCTATCTGAAGGATCCGAAGATTTCCGTATCGGTTCTGAACTATCGGCCGTTCTTTATTCAGGGCGAGGTTGGCAAGGGTGGCGAGTATCCGTACAAGGCGGGGTTGACCGTCCAGGATGCGGTTGCAATTGCCGGCGGATATACCTACCGCGCGAATACCGGAAAAGCATTTGTACGGCGGGCCGGACAGGATCGTGAGGTGGAAGTGCAGACAAATCAACGGGTTGCGATTAACCCCGGAGATATAATACGAATTCCGGAAAGGTTTTTCTGATGAAAGCCCGTGAATAATAGTACGGAACGGGAAAGTTAGTTCTCATGCGGATGAATACAACGTATACAAATTAAAATATAAACAGTTCGTTAGCTCTGTTAAGTTAGTATCAGATATTGATTCGGAAGGATTATAGGCGACAGTGATGGCAATCAGACTGGCTACAACAGGCGCGGTGGCTATCGTGCTGCTGACAGGTTTGGCGCACGCCCAGAGCGTCGAGGCTATCGTTGAACGCTACAACGATGATCCTGCGCTTACTGTTACAGTATCAGACGAGGTAAGTGCGAATGCAGAGGTTGCAGCAGCGTTTTGCGAAGCCGCAGACGATGCAAGCGATCAGGTGCAGATCTATGTCGGGGCCGGACTTGCCGGTGCGCACAAGTATTTGCTGTCGCTCAACGACTCAACGGGTGCCGCGAACATAAAATTGACAGTATGTACCTGTGAAAAGTCTCCCGGGCAGATTTTGAGTTCTTTTGCAAATGGAATTGGCGCGCTGGAACGCGACGTGTGTTCAAGCGCCTGGCGTGGCGAGACCGGTGGCTCGTCGCCGAATGTGTTTCAGATCAATGTTCGCGGCGGCGGCAGTGGAGTTAGCAGAAACTGAGTTAGTCTTTGCAGGGGTTTTATTGTGCAGGCGACAATACGAGGTTGAGACGGGGCAGAACTACTAGATGCGGGCGAGATTTTTAATAGCGGCGCTGTGCGCCTGCGGAGGTGTTTCAGCGGGAGCATCTGCGCAAGAGCTGACGCGTGCCGGGTCCGGGGAAATGCCCACGGTCCGTGACCGGTTTGAGGGCCTTGGTCTGCGAGCTGGCCAGTTCTGGGTCATGCCTGACCTGGAGACGGGCTATTTCTACGACAGCAACGTGTTCGGTGAATCCATGGGCGCGGATTCAAGCTCCGGGGTGTATGTATCTCCGTCGGTGTCGGTGTATTCGGATTTTGGACGGCACAAGCTGAACCTGAAGGCAGGCCTCGATCACTACGAGTACTTTGATTACTCATCACAAAGCCGTACAGATTTTGATGGCGAACTGGATACACGGTATGATGTGAGCAGTGACACTGCGATTCTGGGTGGCCTGAAAGGTGGCCAGTTCCATCAGGACCCGGGAGATTTCGAATATCCGGTTCTCGGTATGCCCACTTCGCCAGGAGCATATTACCTGTTCGATGCCTGGGGTGCCATCGAGCACACCTTCAACAGACTGACAGTATCGCTGGGCGCTGCCTTCGACTGGTTCAACTACGACAACGTCGATGGAGTGGATCAGGGTTTCAGAGACGGGAACATTTTTACAACCGGCGGGCGCCTGTCATACCTTGTCTCGCCCGGTTATCGCATATTCGGAGATTTCCGCTATAACTGGCGCGATTACGATGAGGGTGTCAGGATTGTTGATTCAGATGGCTGGCGCGCTCTGACCGGTGTCGAGTTTGAAGTGACCCGGCTTGTCTCGGGTGAGCTGGGCATCGGGTATACCGAGCAGACCTATGACCTTGCCGGATCGCCGACCGTGTCGACGTTCAGTTATCATGGTGCGGTGATCTGGAATCCGACGCCATTGATGACCGTGAGATTTGATGCCGACCGAACAATTGAGGACAGTACTACCGACCGGCAGGGCCGTATTCAGGATGCCGTCAGACTGGGCGTCGATTACGAAATCCTCAGGACCCTGATATTCTCGCCGGCAATCGGAATTTCCTTCAACGAGGATGACATCAATCCGCTGGACGACTTCAGGCTTGAAGCCGGCGCCAACCTTGAATACCAGGTTAACCGCATGATGTCGGTTGGCAGCAGGTACAAATACTCCTACACTGACAATTCTGGTCCCCTGGGTCTTTATGATGACTGGGACCGTCATTTTGTAGGCGTCTATGCTAAAGCGCGCTTCTGATAGTACTCCCGCGTCAGGTCGTGAGGGGTTTAACGAACCATCATCCCAATTCGGGTTTGGTGGCTCTGATGGTATTGATTTAAGAGAACTTTTTCGGATTGCGCGCCGCCGCGGACCCCTGGTTGCGGTGTTCGGGCTGCTGACCGCGTTGCTGGGTGCAACCTATGCCCTGCAGCTCACTCCTGTCTATACAGCCAAAGCCACACTGCTGATCGATACGAATCAGAAGAACATAATCAATGCCGAAGCCATTGTATCCGGCATCGGGCGGGACAATTCAGCCCTTGAAAGTGAACTGGAGCTCATTCGGTCCTATGACGTCGCCAAACGGGTCGTGAAGAAGCTCAATCTGGACGAGAAGACAGACAGCGAACCGGCCAGGGTTTCCCTGGTGCGGCAACTGGTTTCCCTGGTGTTCAGCCGTGAACCGGCTCCCGAACCTGTTGTCGAGGTGGACCGGACGGACAAGATCATACGGTCACTGGCCGGGTCGGTCAGCGTGGACCGCAAGGGCTGGACCTATGTGGTCGACATAAAATTTACCTCTGACGACCCGGCAGAGGCTGCCCAGATAGCCAATGCGTTCGCAGACGAGTACCTGGTTGACCAGCTTGAAGCCAGTTATGAAGTGACGCGCAGGGCCAATGACTGGCTGAGCGAACGGCTTGGTGATTTAAGAAAGAAAGTGCGTGAATCAGAACGCGCCGTCGAACTGTTCAAGGTGCAGAACAATATTGTTGAGTCTGGCGGGTCGACCCTGAGCGAACAGCAGGTCTCCAAACTGAATGAACAATTGATCCTGGCCCGTGCGGAAACAGCCCAGGCCCAGGCGAAATATGACCAGGTTCAATCGGTTCGCAAACGCGGCGGTGATATCACTGCATTTGCTGACGCCCTGCAATCAACTGCGCTCGCGTCATTAAAGGGTAAGGCCTCCGAAATACGCCGTGAACTGGCCAACCTGAGTGCAAAATATGGTGACCGGCACCCCTCGGTAGTATCTGCGCGCGCCCAGCTTCAGGATGTCAGGCGGTCAATCAGTGCCGAAGCGCAACGCATTCTGACCTCCACCGAAAACGAACTGCGGGTCGCAAGCAGCCGCGAGAAATCCATCTCGGCAAGCCTTGCCGAAGTCAAGGGAACAGCTTCACAGGGCGACCAGGCTGAAATTCTTCTGAGAGAGCTGGAACGGGAGGCGGCAGCCAACAAGGCATTGTTTGAAGTCTTTCCTGTCGCGCTTCAAGCAAACCAGCGAGCAGGAGAAGCTCAACACCAACAATTCACGCGTCATTGAACGGGCTTCTGCTCCAACCTCGCCAAGTGCACCGAACAAGAAATCGATTGTCATTCTCGCCACCATGCTCGGATTGGGGCTGGGTGCCGGTATTGCATTCCTGCTGGAACAGCTGGATGCCGGCTATCGCACATCGGCGCAGATAGAAAAGCAGCTGGGCACACCCCTGCTCGCCAGCATTCCACGGTCGGACAGCGAATTGCCCGGCAGCGGGATTGGTCGGGCGGTTCGCAAACTCAACCCGTTCAGTCTTTTGACCGATTTGTTTCGCAAACGGGACAAGTCAGAACGGCGCATGAAGAAGAGTGATCGCGTCAGCATAAGCCGGCTGGTGGTTCAAAGGCCGCTGTCAAGCTTTACCGAAGCAATCCGGTCGCTCAGAATGGGTATCAAGTTTGCCGATGTTGATCATCCGCAACGAATTGTGCTGCTTGCGTCGGCCCTGCCTGGCGAAGGCAAGTCCACAATTGCCAGTAACCTGGCCCTGCTTGCTGCTGCCTCTGGCGAAAAAGTACTGATTATTGACCTCGATTTGCGTCATCCGGTGCTTACGTCCCTGTATGCGCCGGAAGCGACACATGGCGCCGTGGAGCTGCTGCTCGGGGAAGTTGACCTGAAACAGGTCATTGTCAAGGACCCTGAATCAGGCTTGCACATACTGCCGGCTCCCCGCCGCAAGGATTTGACCCATACGGCTGAACTTCTGGGTTCCAGGCGCATGAAGGATCTGTTCGCTCACCTGAGCGGGTTTTATGACCTTATCGTTGTTGACACCTCGCCATTGCTGCCGGTTACCGATGGGCGTGCCCTGATAGATGTGGTTGATTCGCTGGTGCTGGTCGTGAAATGGGAATCAACGCCGCGTGATGCGGTTGATGCCGCACTGAAACAGTCACTGGGCGCCCAGGCGAAGCTGACCGGTGTGGTGATGAACGATGTTGTTGCGTCCAGGGCGCGGTATTACGACTACTACAAATCCGGTTACTACAGCAGAAAGTACCCCTACTATTATGGCGGGTCGAAGTAAGACCGCGCGAGGCGCCGGCGGATTCGCCATATGTCTTCTTTGTTCGCTGGGAGTTTGCCTCGCGGGGCTGGGTGGTTATCAACTACTGCGGCTGGACAATACCCATCAGCGCAACGAAATACTGTATTCGGTTTCTCCCAGAACCCTGCAGGCCTGGTTGGCGAGCCTGGATCATGCAGACCCCCGCAACGCTGCGCTGCTCGCAGACCGGATTGTCAACATGACATTGCCACAGCGCCGGGACGCGGTACTGGCGATTGCAAGGCCGGATTTCTTTGACCCGATCGCGGAGGGGCTCGCAGCGCGTCGTGATCTGCAAACGCTGCTTTCGCAGGCACTGCACCTGGCACTGGCCAGGGCTCCGGCGCTGGGGGAGTTGTGGTTTCTGGCGGCCCGGTTGCGCGGCGGGCTGGTCGGGGTTGACGCCACCACCCAGCGGTACCTGGAATTGTCGTTCACCTATTCACCGAAGGAAGTGGACCTGGTGCTGGAACGGCTCGAAATGATGAGTCTGGCCTGGCCGCTGCTCAGTGATGACCTGCGGGAGATTGTCAGGCACGATGTTCAGGTGGTCGATCAGGTATATCCCGACCGTGCCGGGGAACTCAGGCAGTATCTTGAAAGTGCCGGGGCAAAGCTTGATGAACCTGGATGATCCAATTCTGCATGTAACGAACCGGTGCGCGTCATGAGTGCGGCGGTGTCAGTTCTCATTGTGCTGGTTGTTGGCATCAGTCCGTTCTGGCTTGGTTCCAACAGGCCGCTGGCATGGAGCGCAAATGCCATCGCAATCGGTGGGCTGATGGTTCTCGCGGGTGTGTCTTGCTGGCGCGAAGCGAGGAGCTATCCGGTGCTGATGCTGTCCGGCCTGAGCGTGCCTGGTGTGTTGTTTTGCCTCGGAATCTGCTGGGCAGGCGTGCAGATCATTCCTTTGGGCTCGTCAACCGCAGTTCATCCGGCCTGGGGCGTGGCGGCACAGGCCCTGGGTCGTGACGTTTATTCGACCATCTCCGTCAATCCATCCGAGACATTGTGGGCGATCCTGCGTTACCTGACAGCAGCATCGGTTTTACTGTGTGTCTATGTGCTTGCGCGTCCGGTTCGCAATGCCCGGATAATCCTGCGAACCTTTGCCGTTCTGATCGGGCTGGCAGCGCTTTACGGCTTGCTTCGCCTGTCGCTGTCACTGGACAAGATTTTGTGGTTCGATGAACCGGACACCGGTTATCTCACGTCAGGGTTCATCAATCGCAACAGTGCTGCGACGTATTTTGGAATGGGTGTTCTGGTCAGCCTGGGACTTGTTGCCCGGCAGATCGGTACGGTCCTGCGAACGACGACGGGTGAAAGTGGCCGTGAGGGGATCCGGAAACTGTCAGATGCACTGGCCGGAATGCTCGGGTTCGACCTGGTCCTGTTTGTGCTGATGTTTGTTGCCTTGCTGGCAACGGGTTCACGCGGCGGCATCAGTTTTACGGTGATCGCGGCGCTGTTCATGATGTTGCTGTACGGGCTGGGCGTGTCGGAAAGCAGCCGGACGGCAGGCGGCAGGTCGGCCTGGGTGCTGATTGTCCTGCTGATCAGCGTGTTGATGCTGGCGGTTTTTGAGCTGTCCGGTGCCCGGCTGGTGGCGCGATTGCTTGACCAGGGCCTGGAGTCTGCTTCACGGATCGAAACCTATGCCAGAACACTGGAGGCAATCCGGGACTACCTGTTTCTGGGCAGCGGACTGGGGACATTTCAGGATGTGTTCACGGCATACAGGCTGGACCTGTCGGCGGGCCGCCATGTCTGGGACAAGGCTCACAATGACTATCTGGAACTGATACTCGGGCTCGGTCTTCCTGCAGCGATGCTTGTCATGTTGAGTTATGGAATTCTGTTTTACAAGGTTGTCAGAGGCTATTTCGTGCGGCATCGTGACAGGCATTACACTGCAATCGCAGCGGCGGTCTGTGTCCTGGCCGGGTTGCACTCACTGGTTGATTTCAGCCTGCAGATTCAGGCAAATGCTCTGGCATTTGCATTGCTGCTGGGGCTGGGACTGGCACAATCAAAAAGCAGTCGTAATTGATCAGTACACTGTATCGTGCCAGATGGAGAAAACCTGATACAAGTCAATATCTTACTGAGCATTTGACTATTGGAGACATTCGAAATCCGGGTACATCAAGTGTTGCGGCGCATCGGGTAGGTAGCTAGTCTGTCAGAAATTCAAGGGGCTGTGATTCGGAATGACCAGAGGCGACGTAGCCGGCAACAGGTGGTTTGCCGTGCGCACCCAACCCAATCGGGAACATCGTGCGAAATGCCAGCTTGAGCAGCAGCGGTTCGGCACATTTCTTCCCCTGATCGAAAAGACTGTCTGTCACGCCCGGAAAATCAGACAGGTTCGCGCGCCCCTGTTTCCAGGCTATTTGTTCGTTGAACTCGATTTGTCGAAGGATCAATGGCGCTGCATCAACTCGACATATGGAGTGTCCGGTCTGGTGATGGCTGGAGAAACTCCGGCCGGTCTGCCGGCAGGCGTGGTCGAGTTGTTTATTGAACTGTCCGGTAACAATGGATTGATTGATTTTTCTCCTGACCTTCGGCCGGGAATGAGTGTGCAAATGATATCCGGCCCTCTGTCCGGCCTGATTGGCCGGTTGAACCGATGTGATGCGCGCGGGCGTGTGGAAGTCCTGCTTGATATAATGGGCCAGGAAATCCGGGTCACGTCAAATGCCAGGGCATTGATGCCGGCCTGAGCGACAGGAAACTGAACTGTAACTGAGTAGAAAGGCGCCGGAAACTGGTGCTGGTTGCAATGTTGATTCTACCTGCCATGGTGAAGATGGTTTCACCCGGAGTGCGGTAGCCATTGCCTGATTTGCAAATTCAACGTATGTGCCCGATGCAGGAATGAACGCCAGATCAGACATAGTGCCGGTAATACTGTGTGGTGGCGCGGGAACGCGCCTGTGGCCATTGAGCCGGCAGGCGTTTCCCAAGCAGTTTGCGGTTGAGGTGGATCACAAGTCGCTTCTCGATCTTACCCTGGAACGGATTGGCGAATTTGAGGCCGTGAAGGCTTGCGTCGCGGTGACGGGAGAAGCCTATCGCTTCATGGTGGCCGAAGCACTTCACAATGCCGGTCTGCATGGTGACATCCTGCTTGAACCGGCGGCGCGAAACACGGCGCCGGCCTTGTGTGCGGCCGCCCTGAAAATTGCGGAAAACAACCCTGATGCGATCATGGCAGTGCTGCCGTCGGACCATTTCGTGCCGGATGCCGGGAAATTTGCCGCCGCCATTTCGGACGCGGCCCGCCTGGCCCGGGAGGGCTGGTGGGTGACCCTGGGCATTCGTCCCGCAAAGCCGTCGTCTGCCTATGGCTATATCGAGCCCGGGCCGGCAATTCCTGATCACGGGCAAGCGGCGCAGGTCGTGCAGTTTCTGGAAAAGCCGGATGTGGAAACAGCCCGCGCCCTGATCGGTTCTGGATGTGTGTGGAACGCCGGCATCTTCGTGGTCAGGGCTCGCACGGCCGCTGACCTGATTGGAAGGCATGCTCCGGAAATTCATGAGGCAGTGCAGCAGGCCGTCGCAGACATCGCCATCGACAGGCAGTTCCATCGTTTGCAGCCGGAAGCCTTTTCTGCAAGCCCGTCCATTTCCATTGACTATGCCGTTCTGGAAAAGGAACAACGCGTAGCCGTGGTGCCCTATGAAGGCGACTGGTCCGACCTTGGTTCGTGGGACGCGGTGGCCGGGGTGCACGAAGTGGATGACAAGGGCAACCGCTCGGAAGGCGATGCCTGGTTTTCAAGCGCTGAAAACTGTTTCGTCCACAGCCCGCACAAGCTCGCGGTGGTGCTGGGCCTGAAGGATGTGGTCGTGGTCGATACACCTGATGCCCTGCTGGTCACCAGCCGGGCCAGCGTGGAGCAGGTGAAGTCGGTTACAGACGAGTTGAAGCTGGCGAAACGCAGTGAACTGACCGATCACCGCAAGGTTGCCCGCCCGTGGGGTACGTTTGAAGGGATAGACCGCGGGGATAGGTATCAGGTCAAGCGTATCACGGTCAAACCTGGAGCGCAGCTTTCGCTGCAATATCATCATCACCGGGCCGAGCACTGGATCGTGGTGAAAGGTGTCGCGAAAGTTACCCGGGATGATGAAACATTCCTGCTGCGTGAAAATGAGTCAACCTACATTCCGCTGGGCGCCGTGCACAGGCTGGAAAATCCCGGCAAAACCATGCTGGAACTGATCGAGGTGCAATCCGGGGCGTATCTTGGTGAAGATGATATTGTGCGGGTTGAAGACGTTTACGGCCGCGAAGCCAGGCCAGGCTCGACAGACCGCCTGCCTTCTGCGCCCTCCGGCAAGCCTTTTGCAAAGCCCAGAGCCTCACGAGCATCAACCGGGAAAGGCACACCAAAGTGATTGCTCCACCAAGAGTAGCCAATGAGCGGGCACAGGTTGCCTCGATAGGCAATGGTATCGAGGATCGTCAGCCGATGCGGCTGGTAACCCGGATCCGGTTTCAGCTGTTTGGTGGAATCGTGTTTGCCGTCATCGTGCCGGGACTGGCCCGCTGGCCAGGCGCCAACCTGCTGCCGGGATCGGACATGAATTCCCTGCAATCTGCTGTGCTGGGATCCATGCTTGCCCTGTTTCTGGGATACTGGGCGTTGCGCCAGATGATCGCGTATCCGGGCGTTCAGGCCACGCAATACATTGCGCCGGCATTTGCCGTTTCCTATTCCATCATCATCCTGCTGTTCTTCTTCCTGCGCATCGACTATTCGCGCTATCCAGTTCGGCGCCAGTTTCATGGTTGCCATAGTATGGTTTTATGCCTGTTATTTTCTGGCGCAGCGGACGCTTCTTCAGAGTTTTGCGCTGCTGGAGACAGGCGATACCAAGGGGCTGAACGACATCGACGCGGTGGAGTGGTTCAGCCTGACAAAGCCGGTTTTCCCCGAGCGCCGCATGGACGGGATCGTGGTGGATCTCAGGGCTGACCTGCCGGATGACTGGAGCCGGTTTCTGGCCGAGTGTGCGCTGAAGGGTATTCCGGTCTATCATGTCAAGCAGATGGCGGAGGCCCTGACCGGCAAGGTCGAGATCGAGCACCTGTCGGAAAACAGCTTCGGGTCGGTGCTGCCATCGCTGCTGTATCTGAGACTGAAGCGGCTTGTTGATCTCGCAGCGGCAGTTGTAATGGCGCCATTGTTTTTGACAATTATTGGGCTTGCGGCAATTGCCGATCAAACTGGATTCGAAGGGGCCAGTGTTTTTTCTGCAGCCGCGCATGGGCTTCAGGGGCAAGCCGTTCAGGATGATCAAGCTCAGAACGATGAAAGTTGACGCGCAGGCCGAAGGTGGAAACTTTACCGAGGAAAATGACCCCCGGATTACCAGGACAGGCCGCTTCCTGCGCAAATACCGTATTGATGAACTCCCCCAGATCATCAACATTTTTGCCGGCCAGATGAGCTGGATCGGTCCGCGGCCGGAAGCCGTGGAACTGTCCGAGTGGTATCAGCGCGACATACCGTTTTACAGCTACAGGCACATCGTGCGCCCGGGAATTTCCGGCTGGGCGCAGGTGCACCAGGGCAATGTGGCACAGGTGGAGCAGGCGACCCACAAACTGCATTACGATTTTTATTACATCAAGCACTTTTCACCGTGGCTCGATGTGCTAATCACAGCGAAAACCATCCGGACAATTTTGACCGGGTTCGGATCGAAGTGATACGGAAAAGAGCAGCTTCATGAAATTGGCCGTCATAGGTGCAGGCTATGTGGGACTGGTCTCGGCAGCGTGTTTTGCAGAGTTTGGTTTTTCCGTTACCTGCGTTGACAGGGAAGCGGACAGGATTATCGGCGCTGGAGGCTGGCAAGATACCGATCTATGAGCCGGGCCTTGAACAGATTGTTCACAGTAATCTTGAAGCTGGCCGGCTGAGCTTTCTCCACTGATCTGCAGCAGGCGGTCAAGGGCGCAGATGTGGTGTTTATTGCTGTTGGCACTCCAACGAGACGCGGTGAAGATGCAGCGGATTTATCCTATGTGTTCGGGGCGGGCAGCGAGATCGCCGAAGCCATGCACGGCTTCACGGTCGTGGTTACCAAGTCAACCGTGCCGGTGGGCACCGCGGCCAGGCTGAAAAACCTGATCCTGAAAACCAGGCCTGATGCCGATTTCGAAGTGGCATCCAACCCGGAGTTTCTGCGCGAAGGATCTGCGGTTGAAGATTTCCTGAGGCCGGACCGCATTGTGGTGGGCGTCAGTTCGAAGCGCGCTGAAGCACCGCTTCGGCAACTGTACCGCCCGCTGACCCAGAAGGACGTGCCGATCGTGTTTACGTCGTGCCAGGCAGCCGAAGTCATCAAGTATGCCGCCAACACCTACCTGGCGACCAGGATCGGATTTGTGAACCAGCTGGCCGACCTGTGTGAAAAGGTTGATGCGGACATCACCCAGGTCACCCGGGGCATGGGGCTCGACAAGAGAATTGGCCAGCATTATCTGCAGCCCGGACCAGGCTTCGGCGGCTCGTGCTTTCCGAAAGACACAAGAGCGCTGATGGTGACGGCACGCGAGCACAATGCCGCCTTTACCATCGTTGAGGAAGTTATCGAGGCCAATGAACGGCGCAAGGCCGGTCTGATTACAAGCGTCATCAGCGCGGTGGGCGGCAATCTGAAGGGCAAGCGCATCGCCGTTCTGGGCATTGCCTTCAAGGCCGATACGGATGACATTCGCGATGCAGCATCACTGGTCCTGATCCCGGAACTCCAGGCAAACGGGGCCACCGTGGCGGCCTATGACCCGGCTGCCATGGACAATGGCCGTGGCTCAATTTGACAATGTTCAATGGTGTGCGGATGCCTACTCCGCTGTAATGGATGCTGCTGCTGTCGTCATCCTGACAGAATGGAATGAATTCCGTGGCCTGGATTTTGCAAGGCTGGTAAATTCCATGAGTGTCCCCTGTAATGGTGGACTTTCGCAATCTGTTTTCGCTTCAAGATGTCGGCAACAGCGGGCTTGTTTACCATTCATTAGGCAGAACGCAACATGATCTAACCAGTGATAGAGACAAGATTGCCCTGATTCGATCCCATTGATCTGCCAGGGGCAATCCGGCCCCTGACAGAAGTGAGCCAGCCTTGTGAATTCGTCCAGTTTGACCGTAGTGCGTACGCTTAAACCTGTGGCCATTGTGTTTTTGTGGGTCATTGTTTTCCTGAGTATCGGCGGTATCATCCAGTTCGGCCTTCTGGCCAGGCCGGCAATGGTCTGGGTGGTGCGCGGACTGCTGCTGCCTGATCTCCTGTTGCACATCATTGCCTTTGCCAGCCTGGCGATGCCGGCATTCCTGCTGTTCAGACCGACGACGAAAGCCGCTGCGGCAATATTTGTCCTGGGGGCCGGGCTGGAACTGGCGCAATGGGTGACAGCGGCTTGGTCAGGCCTCGGTTATTGATCTTGCCGCCAATGCTGCAGGCATTGGCCTTGCCGCCCTGGTCATCTGTGCTGTTGAGACGGTGCGACTTCTCAATACTTCGGCCGTTGCTGGGTCGTGCCGCCTGACACGGTTCGCGTCATTCGGATCGAATAATTGCTTCCTTTGGTATGATCGTCTTGAAAGGTTTTGTGTGACTGCAAAGCGTGCGCTGATTACCGGTATTACCGGCCAGGACGGGGCCTATCTGGCCGAACTGCTTCTCGCAAGGGGCTACGAAGTGCACGGTGTCAAACGGCGTTCATCGTCGTTCAATACCGGCCGCATTGACCATCTTTATCATGACCCGCACGAGCAGGGGGTAAGGATGTTTCTGCATTTCGGTGACATGACGGATGCGACCAACCTGATACGCCTGATGCAGGAAGTCCAGCCGGATGAGGTCTACAACCTCGCGGCCCAGTCACATGTGCAGGTGAGCTTCGACACTGCAGAATATACTGCCAATGCTGACGGGATCGGCGCACTACGGCTTCTCGAAGCCATGCGATTGCTGAAACTGGGTGACAGGACACGGTTTTACCAGGCCTCGACGTCAGAGCTTTACGGCAAGGTGCAGGAAATTCCGCAGTCGGAAACCACGCCGTTTTATCCAAGGTCTCCTTATGCTGCGGCAAAGCTTTATGCCTACTGGATCACCGTGAACTATCGTGAGGCATACGGGTTTCACGCCTCGAATGGCATTCTGTTCAACCATGAAAGCCCGATACGCGGTGAAACCTTTGTCACCCGCAAGATCACGCGCGCGGTAGCCGCCATTCATTTGGGGCTTCAGGATACGCTGTATCTCGGCAATCTCGATGCCAAGCGCGACTGGGGCCATGCGCGCGATTATGTGGAGGGCATGTGGCGCATCGTCCAGCATGAGGAAGCTGATGATTTTGTACTGGCGACCGGTGAGACCCATACGGTCCGCTCATTTGTTGATGCGGCTTTCAGGCGAAGTCGGCATTGACATGGAGTGGAGCGGAGAAGGCGTCGATGAAACCGGCGCCGACAAGGCGTCGGGCAGATTGCTGGTGCGGGTTGATCCACGTTATTTCCGGCCAACCGAAGTTGATATTCTGATCGGAGACCCGAGCAAGGCCAGGGAGAAACTTGGCTGGACCGCCACGACGACGCTGTCTGAACTGGTATCGGAAATGGTGCGCGAAGACCTGAAGCAGGTGGCGGAAGAACACCGCCGCAACCGGCATGAGTGAACCGGTCTTTACGCTCGCAGGGCAAGTCCGTCTGGGTGGCGGGCCATCGCGGTATGGTGGGCTCGGCGCTGGTGCGCAGGCTGCAGCCGGAGAAGTGCTCCGTTCTGACAGCCAGCCGTGAAGACGCTGACCTTACCCGTCAGGAAGAAGTTGAAGACATGGATGAATGCCAACAAGCCACAGGTAGTGTTTCTGGCCGCCGCCAAAGTCGGCGGGCATACAGGCCAATAACTCATACCCGGCCCAGTTTCTCTATGAAAACCTGATGATCGAGGCCAATATCATTCATGCTGCCTACAAGACCGGCGTGGAGAAACTGGTCTTCCTGGGATCGACCTGCATCTACCCGAAACTGGCTCCGCAACCGATTCCCGAAGAGGCCTTGCTGACCGGCCCGCTGGAGTCGACCAATGAATGGTACGCCATTGCCAAGATCGCCGGCATCAAGCTATGCCAGGCCTATCGCAAGCAGTATGGCTGTGATTTCATTGCAGCCCTGCCGACTAATCTCTACGGCCCCGGTGATAATTATGACTTGGAGACATCGCACGTGTTGCCTGCGTTGTTGCGCAAGGCCCATGAGGCGAAACTGGCCGGGGCAAAGACCCTGATCGTGTGGGGATCAGGCAAACCGCTGCGGGAATTTCTGCACGTCGATGATCTTGCTGATGCGGTGATGTTCCTGGTCAAGCACTATTCCGGCGAAATGCCGATCAATGTGGGGACTCCGGACAAGAGATCTCGATCCGCCACCTTGCAGAACAGATATGTGTTATGGTCGGCTTTGATGGCAAGCTTCAGTTTGATACTTCGAAACCTGACGGGACGCCTCGTAAACTTGCAGATGTGTCGTGCCTGAAAGCTTTGGGTTGGGATCGTGCTCGAGGTCTTAGCGAAGGGCTCGAACATACATATTCTAAATTCCTTGAACTGGTGGATGTCGGTGTTGAGGTATGCCACACGTGAAATACATTTCGTGTCCTGGATTTGTGCCACATTGTCATCGTGCAGCGCGGCTATTTCACAAGAAATTTTGCTGCAGGTCATTTTTCCGAAAATCGGTGCCCACTCGTCGAAATGATCGGTACGTGGCGTTATCGGGCGTTTGAATGGACCACAGGTAGCATAAGGACGTTCGTTTATAGGAATGGGCCTATATATTCAGTATGGCTGTGGACTTTCATGTCCTCAGGGCTGGCTCAATTTTGATGTCTCGCCTCGGGTTCGTTTGGAAAGAATGCCGATCATCGGAGATATATTGAGCGTTATGGAGAGGACACTCTTTCCTCATAATGTCAGGTATGGCGATATTGTGAATGGTCTTCCCGTGAAGGATGGCTCTGCATCTGGTGTGTATTGCAGCCACGTACTGGAGCATATCGACCGGGAGAATGTTACACTAGCTCTCGCCAATACATACCAGTTGTTGGAGCCCGGAGGCATCTTCAGGCTGGTGGTTCCTGACCTCGAGTGGCGGGTACGAAAGTTTATTGAAGGTATCGAGGCTGGTGATTTGAAAGCTGCGGACGCGTTTATGCTCAGTAGTCATCTTGGCTGTCCTCAACATATCAAAGGCGTTCAAAGCCGGTTAAGAGCATCTTTCGGGAACTCAGCGCATCGTTGGATGTACGACTTCGGCCTGCTACGGGACCTGCTCTTGCAAGCAGGTTTTGTGCGAGTACGTCGATGTGCGTTAAATGACTGTGAGGACAAATTATTTCTTGAGGTGGAAGACATCAGTCGGTTTGAAGATGATGGTAATGTCGAGTTAGCGATAGAAGCAAGGCGGCCCGAATGAGAATAAAGGCGAAGATGAGAACAGTGACAGCAGAGTTGGCAGTATAAATGCCTGTATACCCGGAATTTTTTCGACCAAAAGCAACGGATGACCTGATACGTTTAGGATCGGCTCAGGATGGCGGGTATGTGATCCCTGAACGTACCTTGCAGGTGTCTGGTGGCCTTCTCTCATTCGGCCTAAGCGACGAGTTTGATTTCGAGCAGGAGTTCCATGCCCGCACGGGCGTCGCAGTCGCATGCTTTGATCACACAGTTGGTGCAAGATTTTGGATGCGTCGAGCGGCGACATCAATTTTGACAGGCATCATGAAAGCCAATCCACGTATTCTGAAAAGAGCTTTTAGATACTTTCGCTATCGATCGTTCTTTAGTGGTGATCGGGTCAGGCATATACGAAAGGCAATCGGGTTTTTTGGATCGGACGCGGTGGACCTAAAACAAGCAATTGCGATTTCTGGTTTATCCGAAGCGATTTTCTTGAAAATGGACATAGAAGGATGGGAATATCGTGTGCTTGACAGCATCGCCGAACGCCCGCAAACCTTTTGTGCTATTGCTATGGAACTGCATGATATCGATCTTCACGTTGATCGAATTCGCCAATTCCTTTCAGATGTATCGGATGATTTCCTGCTGGTGCACTTCCATCCAAACACCCATACACAATTCGGCCCCGATGGCATTGCCCTGGCGGTTGAATTGACATTGATGAGCCGCCAACTTCTCAAACCCAGTGAACCCGTCCGTTATAAAAAATTGCCTCTCGACAATCTTGATGCGCCAAACTTGCCGGGGGATCGGCACAACGCAATTGATTTCAGCTAACCTTGGGCATTTGCCGGTGTCGCGTTAATGGTCGCTTTCAGCGAGAGCGATGTCTGACATGTCAGGTGTGATTAGACGCACGCGGCAGTATGTTGCTGGCTTGGGCCCCAGCGTCAATCTCCTGCAACTAAATGGTGCGATTGCTGTCGCTGGTCTTCTGACAAGTGTTGCTCTGGCGCGAGCCTTGGGTCCGGAAGCTCGTGGTGTTTTGGCAATAATGATGCTCTGGCCCATATCAATAGCCAATGTTGGCCTTTTGGGAACTCATCTCTATCTCTCACGTCAAGCTGCGAAAGAACCGCGAGACGCTGGCGATCTTTACTCTCTGGGACGAAAAGCAGCCATTTTCCTGTCTGTCCCCTCCATGTTGGCTCTGGTTCTGGTTGTTTGGTTGTCCCCCCTTCGGAATACTTACGACCAAATTACCCTGCTGCTCGCCCTCATAATCATTCCGTTTTCCATGTGGAATGCTATCCAGGTGCAGGTCGAACTGGGACGAAACAATATAAGAAATTTGGCAGTCGCCCGTGGGGGCTTTACCGGCTTTTACCTCATTGTAGTGTTGCTCCTTTGGGCAGGAGGCATCCATACGGCTGACATGTTTCTAGCCGGCGTCTTATTGGTTGCTGCCGTGAGCCCGATCATTGCAGCGTGGGTTATATCGCGCAGTTTGCCATCAGCAAGGCCGGTTTCATCAGAGCCGTCGGGCATCAGTGGCGTTGTTTGGCTGCTCCAGCGATGAGCAGGCCGATGGGATATCCGTTGGATTGGTGTCTCTTGCATCTGCGGCTGACAGGCTGCTTGTCAGCCTGTTCTTTAGCGCTCGGTTAATGGGCATTTACATCATCGCATTGGCATTTGCACAGGTTCAGGGGATCTTCTGTGAAGCCTTGGCGCCATTGTTCTTTCCGCGGCTCGCGCGATTAAAGAATTTGTCGTCCATTGACAGGAACTGGCTTGCAGGGCGCCTGAGGCAGACCTTGTTGATTAATGGGCTGGTCGCGCTCGTCGTTGTTGCTGCAGCTCCTGCTCTGCTTCCCCTACTTTTTGGTGAAGCGTTTGCCGATTCCGTGTTTTTGGTCATGGTGTTAGTGCCGGGGTTCGCTGTCCGCGCTATGATGCGGCCATACGAAGAGGTGCTTAAGGGCGCAGGACATTCCCCCAAACAGTCGCTTGCCATAGGGACAATGTCATTGGTCTTCGGGATTATTGCGGTTCCGTCGGCAATCTTGGACAGTATTACAGGCGTTGCCGCGGCCACGATCTTTGCCGGATTTGTTGGTATGGGTATGGTGGTTCGCTCCGTGTCCAGGCTCATGAATATTGGACTTGCTGATCTGCTGCTGGTTCGCCCGTACGATGCAGTTGCGCTTGCTCGAGAGGTTGGGCGTGGGCGGGGAGCGAATTGAGCCAAGACATGGATTTTGTCTATTTTTTGCACTGCGGATTTGCAGTAACGGCAATATTGTTCAGCTGGTTCAGATGCCGAGACATCCTTCATCCGCACTTCATGTTCACCACTATGCTAGTCGTTTTAATCAGCGATTTCCTGGTGCGTGGCTATGATGATCAAAATCTGATTGACATACCACCGCAAGCAGTGCGCACTTACTTAACCATGATGCTTGCAGTGCTGACGATGACAGTCTTGGCGACTTCATTTGTCGGTAACAAGCGAACAGAGTATCTCCTGCGGGGTGTCAGCCGCGAGATTATCCTGGATACTGGAGTTTGGCGGTTCATCCTTTTGGTGTGCCTGTCACTGTTAACTTTCGAGCTCCTGAAACGTCTCAGCACTGTTGATTGGTCCATATCTGAGGTAGTCAAGCAGTCACTGGGAGCAAGAGGCAGGCGGACCTGGGATCTTGCGGCCTACAAGGGCAATTTCGTTTTCGCCCTCAGCACAATCTTTTTACCTTTTGCGGCAATGGGTCTTGGATTCCTGAGTGCAAGTCCGTGCAACCTTTTCACCAGGCTGATCCTCCTCTTGCTGTTCATTTTCGCTGTGATTGTTCTAGTGACCGATGGTTCACGCACACCTGTTGCCCTGGTGTTGGTCTCTTTTGCAATGTTCTGGAGTCAGAAGTTGAAGAGTCGGATCAGTAAAATTGTTGTGTTCTGCTCAGTCGGCCTCGCAACAGTGTTAGCATTTTCTCTGATGCGCGCTTATCGTGCGTTGGGCTTCGTTACCGAGAACCCTGGCATTTACAATCGTGAGTTCCACGTCATGTACCACCAGGACGATAGCTATTATCGTGCCGTGGCGGCTTTCTATCGTGCAGATGCAACGACGGAACGTTGGGATGCGTTGCACTACATGTATGCAATTGTTGCAAACCCGATACCACGGTTTTTCTGGCCAGATAAGCCGCTTCTGGATCAGGAATTTTATGGGGGGTACAAACTGGACTATGTGACCACAACCTTCATGGGAGAAATCGTAGCGATGACAGGCGTTGAAGGAGCCTTGCCAGTCACTTTGATAGTTGCATTCCTGTTTTACATCATGTTTTTTGCGTCATTGCGCTTGCTGCAGTACCCGTTCGGGTTAGCAGGATATTTGATACTTGCCCTTTATACTTACATGATTTTACGCTCATCATTGAATTTGACCCACTTCGTTTATCTGCCATTGTTTGCCTGGATGGTATTGCGCGCCGCCAACTCAATGATGCGAGGTGGTTCACCTGCTTTGCATGCGCCCGGATCGATACACGGCTCTCCACGATCCAGATGAACGGTATCATGATCGACAGGGATGCCTGGTCGCAATTGTGCCGGGAACGTGAGGAACATGCCAGGCAGCCCGACCTGCCGCTGCGCTGGCACCAGTTCATAGATCAACTCAGCATACGGTTGAGTGGTGAGCCAGCACGTTGCTTTGATCCTGCTGCCTATCTTTTGGGGAAATCGCCAGTGCTCGCCTGGCATTATTCTGTAGACGCTATCTCTGCCGCAATACTGGGCTCGAGACTGGTCTACATGAGTTGGGGTATTGTTCACATGAATGGCCCAAAATCCTGGCTTGTCCGTCTGGTTCTGAAAAGGGCCTCACATGTACTTGTGAATGAGGTTGTCTCAGGGCAACAGGTCCATGATTTGGTGAAGCGGAAGGCTAAACAGCTCCCGTTCTTTATTGATACTACGTACTTCTCTTTTGCTCCTGTAGTTGGCCGCAAGCCGTTTGTCTTTTGTCCGGGTAGCAATGATCGTGACCCTGATCTGTTGCTTGGCCTTGCGGAGCAGGGACTGGAGATTCGATGGTTGGTCAATGACGGTAATTTGCGAGCCAGGTATGGACGTGCGCATCCGAACCTCCAGATGGTCTCGAATGTTCCGTTTGCGGAACTGAGATCACTCTACCAGACATGTGCTGCCTGTATCATGCCAGCTTTGCAAGATGTACATGCAGCAGGTCAGACCACTGGACTGGAGGCGATCTCATGCGGTGCTCCGCTGATCATGTCCAGAGGGAGAACTGCTGGTATCTTCGCTAACCTGCCCTCCGTTCACATTATTGATGATCACTCTCCCTCGGTCTGGTTACGCTCAGTCCGGGACTGGTTGGCGGTCCCTGGTCTTGCCAGCAAGACGAGCGCCGCGGCGGAAAAAATCCGTGCTCGTCTCCAGCCGGACTTGTTGATGGAGCAATTTGCTCCCTACATTGCTACCGATGCCGTAAAAGGTGTCCCGTCGCAATGACGTTATGCCTGATATAAAAGGAATACCACATTGTTATGGCAAATAGCTCAAAGCCCAAAGTTCGGCGCGACCATCCGTTCCTCGTTGGGGCCTTTTGGTGACGGCGCTTCGAGCGCTCTGCAAAGCTGAGGTCTGGGTATGGTACAACGGGTCGCTGTCCTGTTCGATAATTTTGGGCCTTATCATCGAGCTAGACTGAACGCTGCCGCGAACCGTTTGGATCTGCTGGGTGTTCAAGCCAAAGCCAGCAGCAGTGTCTATCTGTGGGAAAACACCTCTGCAGATGTGGGCTTCCAACAGCAGACCCTGTTTGAAACGCCACCGAAGAAGCGGTTGTCGCCTGGTGACCTCGCACAGGTACTGGATCAGAAGATTGGCCCTTATCAACCCGATGCAGTGGCAGTTTCCGGATGGTCGTCAGAGATAGCAATAGTCGCGGTTAACTGGTCTGCCAAACGCGGTATCCCGACAGTTTTGATGTCAGAGTCCAATGAAATTGACTATGTTCGCCAGCCCATTGTTGAGTGGATCAAGCGCCAGTTTGTTAGGCAATGCAGCGCAGCTCTTTGTGGTGGCATACCCCACAAAAACTATCTTATGCGTCTGGGACTTGATGAGCGAGCGATTTTTGTTGGATATGATGCCGTTGATAACACCTACTTTTCTGAGCGAAGCGCAGATTTGCGCACAACTCAGACTATGCCCGACCTAGGCAAGGGACGCAGGATTGATAGTCGTTGGTGGGGGCGTTATTTCCTGGCCTCAGGCCGTTTCGTGCCGAAGAAAAACCATCTCAGGTTGATCCAGGCCTATGCACG
This sequence comes from uncultured Alphaproteobacteria bacterium, assembly GCA_963700885.1. GTDB lineage: Bacteria > Pseudomonadota > Alphaproteobacteria > Rhizobiales > Aestuariivirgaceae > Anderseniella. The sequence continues at coordinate 269,265 of CAVOZJ010000005.1, read as the reverse complement.
CTATCATCAAGCTGCCCCGTCTGGTGAAGCGTGGCCACTTGTTATCCTTGGAGATGGCAGCATGCGCCCTCAGCTCGAGAACCTCCTTCATGAGTTGGGGCTGCAGGAACAGGTCCACTTGCCAGGCTTTCGTCAATACGATGAATTGCCAACTTTCTATGCCGCTGCCGGCGCGTTTGTACACCCGAGCCTGACAGAGCAATGGGGTTTGGTGGTAAACGAGGCCATGGCAAGCGGGCTTCCCGTTATCGTTTCTAACCGCTGCGGATGTGCCTCTTCCTTGATCCGGGAAGGCGTGAGCGGTTATTCTTTCGAACCGTCTGATGAAGATCAGCTTGCCGGACTGATGTCCATCTGTTCAAGTCATCCAGGCCTGTCGACCATGGGGCAGCGAAGTTCCCAGATCATCTCTGACTGGGGTCCCGAACGCTTTGCTGCCGGACTTGCCGATGCGGTGGCGCATGCGGTGAGGGTGGGTTCGAGATCAGTTGGTCTTTCAGGCAAACTTCTGACCATGCTTACCGCGCGAGTGCAGGATGGACGAAGCATGCGTGATGAAGTCTAGGCCCTGTTGACAAACTCCGTCATGGTTTGATTTTGCAAAAATCATTCAACAACAAGGTTTTGTCCGAAGCTCCGGGTGGGCCCTTTGCGAGGGCAAAGTCGCTGTTAGTCGATGACTGATCCGAAGTTTATTTCCCAAATTCATGGGGAAAAGCTCATTGATGACTTTACGAAGCTCGATGGCAGTATCCGCTTCTTTGGCTTCGTTCGGGCGATCCTCATGAAACTTGATGCAGGAGATGTCCTTGATTTTGGGGCAGGGCGTGGTGGCTTTTGGCACGATGATCCATCCGTTTACAGAAAGGACATCCGTGACCTGCGCCAGGGTGCGCTGACCGTTACAACCTGTGATATTGACGACGCCGTATTGGCACATCCGTGTTCCCACCGGCAAGTGGTTGTCGCACCAGGTAAGCCACTGCCTTTTCATTCAAACAGCTTCGATGTAATCGTCAGTGACATGACCTTTGAACACATCGAGGATGCAGGTGCGGTATCACATGAACTGTTGCGTGTCCTCAAACCGGGGGGGTGGATATGTGCGCGAACCCCAAACCGGTACGGTTATGTCACCCTAGTTTCCCGCCTCGTCCCCAATAGATTGCATAGCGGCATGCTGCGCAAAGTGCAGCCAGGTCGCAAGGCTAAGGATGTTTTTGATGCCCACTACAGGATGAATAGCCCGGGTGATGTCCGGAAGTTGTTTCGTGGCTGTCGTGTTATTCACTATTTTGACAACGCTGAACCGGCGTATTTTTTTCAGAATTACTGGTTTTATCGACTGCTTCTTTTTGCGCACAAAATCATGCCTGACATGCTGTCGACAACAGTGTGCTTTTTTATCCGGAAACCCGACGAGACAACTGGCGACAAAGAGGATAGCTGAGGATGCCCGCTGCGCACGAAGGGCTTGACCTCGGGGTCATAACGGGCTCGTTATCTCCCCTCGCCGGAGGGGTATTTGAGGCTGTAAGCCTGTCCAGCAAATCGTCTTTCGCAACAGGACGTTGGTTGTACCGTCTACGGATTGCGTGACGACGGCTTCAATGAACAGGCTCGACAAGCCTGGAAGGTAGGCACATTGCATGCGTTTCGCCCCTTTGGACCTGCCCGGTTTGGCTACTGTCCAGCCATAAATCGCTCCGTTCTGGCGTCGCAGCATGACATCCTTCATTTGCACGGTCTGTGGTCCTACCAGTCGGTGGTCATGAACAATTGGCGTGCTGGTGGCGGGCGTCCAACGGTGATCTCGCCACATGGGATGCTCGATCCATGGGCGCTGTCGCAGTCAGCCTGGAGGAAGCGACTTTCCCGCTGGCTCTACGAGGGACGCAACCTGTCCCAGGTATCGGTGCTACATGCATTGAATGACGCCGAAGCCCGGTCTTTCAGGGCCCTGGGCTTACGATCGCCGATTGCCTGTTATCCCGAATGGTGTCGATGTTCCTGCTAAGACCGATCTGCGTTTGCCGGTTCCGTCCTGGCATGGTGGAGACAACCGACGGCTCATGCTGTTTCTTGGCCGGCTTCATCCGAAGAAAGGGATCTCGGACCTGCTTGAGGCTTGGCATTTTCTGGTTTGCCGGAATCCCAAAATGGCTCGACGCTGGCGGCTGGCTGTGGCCGGATGGGACGATGGAGGCCACGAGCAGGACCTCAGGAGCAAGGCGTCTGCGTTGAATTTGAAAGAGCATGTGGTCTTTACCGGCCCGCTGTTCGGCAAAGACAAGCAGGCAGCGTTGCAACATGCATCCGGCTATGTACTGCCATCGCATAGCGAGGGACTGCCAATGTCGGTCCTTGAGGCGTGGGCCTACGGACTACCGGTGTTCATGACCGACGCCTGCAATCTCGGTTCAGCTTTTGGGGAACGTGCCGCCTGTCGCATTTCGAGTGACCCAAACGAGATGGCTGCGGTCTTTGGCGGCGCTCGATGACACTGAAATGATGGCTGCCATGGCTGCTGCCGGTCACAAACTGGTCACATCGCGATACTCGTGGGATCAGGTTGTGGATGATCTTGCGAAATTGTACCTCTGGCTGACAGACCGCACAGCGAAGCCGGATTTTGTGAGTAACGAGCGAAGCTGATGTATCGTAGTTCAGCAGTTGAAAAACCAATCAATGTGGACCGAGCCCGGTCCTCAGGGACTTTTGCATGACAGCAATACTTGGCCTTAACGCCTTTCACGCCGACAGTGCTGCCTGCCTGGTCATCGACGGCAAGCTGGTTGGCGCCGTTGCCGAAGAGCGGCTCGGCGAGCGGCTGAAGCACTCGCCGAAGTTTCCGGAGAACGCGATTCGGTGGCTGCTCAAGGACAATGGCCTGAAGCTGTCGGACGTCACGCACGTGGCCCTGCCGCGCGACACCAGCGCCAGCCGCATGGCCAAGGCAGCCTATGTGTTGCGCAATCCGGCGACGGGCTTCTCGGCCGCGTTCGAGCACTTCCGCCGGACCAAGACGACCGGCACCATGCTCGACCAATTGGCCGAAATCTGCGGCGAGGATCCGGCGACGGTGAAGTTCGAGACGGTCAACGTCGAGCATCACCTGGCGCACATCGCCAGTTCCTACTACCTGTCGCCGTTCGAGGAGCTGACGGCCGGGTTCTCCTATGACGCCTCCGGTGACTTCGCCTCGGCCATGGCGGCGCGCTGCGAAGGCCCGCGCATCGATATCCTCGACCGGGTGAACCTGCCGCACAGCCTCGGGTTTCTTCTACACCGCCCTGTGCCAGTTCATCGGCTTCGACGACTTCGGCGAGGAGTACAAGGTGATGGGCCTTGCGCCCTACGGCGAGGACCGGTTCGGCGACGTGATGAAGAAGCTGGTGAAGCTGCCTGACGATGGCTGGTTCGAACTTGCAGGCGGCTGTTCGGCATGCACTCGGGCGGCGAGAGCGGAGCGCTGAGCGATACGAGCCGCATCGTCATGGGGCGGCTCTATTCGGACAAGCTCAAGTCAGTTGCTGGGTGAGCCCGCGCCGCGCGGTCAGACGGGCCAGCGCGAGATGGACATCGCCCGTTCCACCCAGGTGCGTTTCGAGGAGGCCGCGATCCATTGCCTGAACCGGCTGCACAAGCTGGTGCCCACGACGCGGCTGGCGATGGCAGGCGGCTGTGCGCTCAACGGTGTTGCCAATGCGCGCATCCTGCGCGACACACCGTTCGAGACGCCCTACCTGCAGGCGGCGGCGTCCGATGACGGCACCTGCATGGGTGCAGCGTTCTGGTGCTGGCACAACACGCTTGGCAGCACCGAGCGCTTCCACATGCAGCATGCCTTCTGGGGGCCTGAGTACAGCGACGAGCAGCACCGCAAGGCTGTCGAGGCGACCGGGCTGAAGGTCAAGGCAGTGCCGGGACGAGGACGAGATGGTCGAGGTCGTGTCAAAGCTGATTGCCGATGGCAACGTGACCGGCTGGTACCAGGGCCGCAGCGAGTGGGGCCCGCGCGCGCTGGGCCATCGCTCGATCCTGGCCAACCCGGCCATCCCGACCATGAAGGACACGATCAACGCCAAGATCAAGCGGCGCGAGAGCTTCCGGCCGTTTGCGCCGAGCGTGCTGCAGGAAGACGTGGCGACCTACTTCGAGCAGGACGTCTATTCGCCGTTCATGATGCACGTGGTGAAGATCAGGCCGGAATGGCGCGAGCGGCTGCCGGCGGTCACGCACGTCGACGGCACCGGACGGCTGCAGTCGGTGAGCCCGGAAAGCAACGCGCTCTATTACAAGCTGATATCGGCCTTCAAGAAGCACACCGGTATCGGCATGGTGCTCAATACCAGCTTCAACGAGAACGAACCGGTCGTGGACACGCCGGAGCAGGCGGTTGACTGCTTCATGCGCACCGAGATGGACGCGCTGTGCGTGGGCCGGTACGTGGTGGTAAAGCCGTGAGCGAGTGATATCCCGTTTCGGTTGTTGTGCCTGTTCGCAACGAGGAAGCCAACCTCGCCGCACTGCCTCGACCGGCTGGGACGGTTTGCCGAGGTATCGTGGTGGACTTATCAGCGGCCGACTGAACGCCGGAAATTGCCCGAGATCGTGGGGCACGGTTACTGACTTCAAGTGGGACGGCAGCTACCCGAAGAAGCGCAACTGGGTGCTGCTCAATCACACGCTTGTGTGCGACTGGGTGCTGTTCCTCGATGCCGACGAAGTCGTCGATGACGATTTCTGCGATGCAGCAGAAAAGCGCGATCACCTCACAGTGCTACGGGCTATTGGCTGAACTATACCAACTACTTTTTGGGTGCACGACTTGACCACGGTGTGCCGCAGCGAAAGCTGGCGATGTTCAAGGTCGGTTCGGGCCTTTACGAACGATTGATGAAGAGGCGTGGAGCACCCTCGATATAGAGATCCACGAGCACCCAGTTCTTGACGGGCATGGGGCGAGATATCCGAACGCATCGATCATCGCGACTTGCGCGGGCTTGACAAGTTCATCGATCGGCACGTCGACTATGCTCGATGGGAAGCGCGGCGAGTTGAGCTGTTACGAAAGGATGGCGCGCAAGCCTGGGACCATCTCACGTCCAGGCAGAAGTTCAAGTACAGTCACCTGAGCAAGTGGTGGTATCCCTGGTTCTACTTCTTTTATGCATATATCGGCAGGGCTGGATTTCTGGATGGCGCAGGTGGTCTCCACTACACTTTCTACAAGCTATGGTACTTTCAGACTATCCGTTTGCTGATCCATAAGCGGGAGTGAAACCGACCTTGGAGATGAAGGCAAGCTGCATATGTTCGTTGGTGGTGACCGGACATCAAAGTTCGCCTTTGTGGAACAGCATGAAGACCCTAAAGGGCATATTGCCGTTCGAGTTCATCGCAAAGTGCAGAACAGATTTGCCAACCCGGTTCAGAAAAGGCCGTTCCATCACTCCGCGGGACTGAACTTCTACAACTTGTCCGTCGTCGATTGCTCTGGCGTCACTGAAGTCAGTTTAAAGTCAGTGCAACAACTTTGACACCGCTAGCACCCACACCTCTAGCGTCGACCATCAGGTCTTGCTTTCAGCGGGAGTTTCAGTTCTTTCATACCACATGAAAATCTCTGTCATCACAGCTGTCTACAACCGCAGTGACACGGTCGTCGACTCGGTAAAGTCACTGCAGGCACAAACCTATAAAGACTTCGAACATCTGGTCATGGATGGGGGGTCGACTGATGGTACTGTTGAAGTTTTGCGCTCACTGGATGACCATCGACTAAAGCTGGTAACTGAACCAGACGAAGGTATTTACGACGCCCTCAACAAGGGGATGAATCGCGCTACCGGCGATGTTATTGGTCTCATGCACTCAGATGACTTTTATGCATCTACAACAGTTCTGGAACAGGTGGCAAAGGCTTTCACGGACCCAAATATTGATGCGGTCTATGGTGACCTGCAGTATGTCTCGGCAAAAAACAAGGCGCAGATTATCCGACACTGGACAGCGGGGGAGTTCTTGCCTGCGAAACTGAAGCGAGGATGGATGCCGCCGCATCCAGCGCTCTACATCCGCAAAAGAGTAATAGACCGATGGGGCGATTATGACACCAGCTATCGCATTGCCGCCGATTATGATGCAATCCTGCGCTGGTTTGGCCAAGGTCGGATACGCACGAAGTATGTGCCGGAGGTGTTTGTGAAAATGCGCGTTGGCGGGGAAAGTAACCAGTCATTGAAAAAGATTTTTCACAAGAGCCGCGAGGACTACCGGGCTTTGCAGGCAAATCGCATTGGTGGCTTGGGAACACTTGCGTTGAAGAACTTCAGCAAGCTCAATCAGTTCTTCGCCCGATAAGATAAGCGCCTGCACTGAGTTCCCTGCTTCGATCGATCCGAACATTGACCCCTGGATTGCTGCCGTCAACACCTGATCTCACGCTGTGCCTCTCATCTTTCATCGGGCTCGTCACAGGAAAATCTGCATGGCATGGTGCGATCATATAGTGGATTTGCGCCATCTGTGACGGGTCCAAGGACGCAGCTTGTGATGCCGTCGAACAAGGTCAAGAGCAAGGTCAGTAGCAGGCCAATTGCGTTTATATCCTCCTGGGCAACGTGCCAGCGTTTATGGTGAGCCCGGCGGTATCTGCCGTTCATTCCCGGGAGAGAGCCTGATTGGACGTGTGCTGTTCTTTTGGTGTATCGGATTGTCCGGCAGCGGGCTTTGCATGACTTTCCTGCCACAGCTCTCTTGCCACCGGTTCAGGATCAATACCCTGACCCTGCCACCAGTGCGCTCATTGCCGGATGCATGCAGTTCCCGGTGATGGGTTGAGCACAAGGGTACGGTGAACTCATCGGAGACCTTGCGGCCCATGGCATTGGGCTGCAGGAACTTGATGTGATGGGCCTGAGTGCGGTTGCGGCCACAGATCAGACAAGGTCTGGAGGCGACACGGCGCAGATGGTCGGAATCGCGCAGACGTCGCGGTTCGCTCACGGGCAGGGCGGACTTGTCAATCCTGCCATTTGGACTGGCTCATGCGCGCTGCTTCCTCAAGTGGATCGAACGTCGGCCAGTCCGGCGCTGTTTCACGGGCAGGATTTAGGGGTTTCTGTTGATGGGTTCCTGGTTTCAGCTGTTGCGCTTGCCTCTGAATTGCCTGCATTCGCCGGTACTGGCGATCTTGTTCAGTTGAGCCTGATGTTCGTCTTCCGCTTTGACGGGCGATGTTTTCCGGGGCGGCGGTTCATATCCCGCCACCGCCATACAGTGACAGTCCGAAGGCATTGCCAAACGTCATCAGGGCCCGCTTGGTGGCATCGGTCTCTGCACCCTTGGCCGCCATTTCATGGGCCTGGCCTGGCGAAGCTGAATGGGCTTCACCGGCGCCTGAGCCTTCGCGCACGATAGTGGTGTCACCCGCCTTTACTGTAACCCGGATACGTGTGACGTAGGCTGCGGAGAACCTTGATCCATTCTGCTTGGTCCAGACACACTTGGTCTCGACCGTTTCCCGGTCCCAGCCATCAAAGCCGAAAATGCGGTTGGCTTCTGCAATGACATGCCAGCCTTCGATATAGTGCAGCGTTGCACCATCTGACTGCCGTGTCCGGACATTGCGAGGTTTGAGCTTTGCTCTCAGCTTCCTGACCTGTTGAATTTCGAAGCCCATCACTTTGTCCTCACGGCAAGAGAGATTTTTGAATTCGACAGTTCAGCCCCTGTCACGGCAGTTCCGGCCTTGATGGCATCCAGAATGGCTCGCTTGTCGAGCTTGGGAGCCTGGGGCACCCAGAACCATTCCGGGATGTCATCTTCAGAAGTAATAACCACACCAGGTGGAGAGGCCCGCAGCGACACGGTAAAGTCCGGCTGCATCAGTTTTTCGATACCGGTATCTTCCATGACAGCCAGGGCCACCTGGCGCTTCTTTCTCGCCCCGCGTTCGAATGCGGTCCAGTCTTTCCCTGAGATCTTCCAGCCGGCCTTTAAGCCCTGCCAGCATCGCCTCATCCTCCAGCGCCGAGCGTACAACCTCACCGATTGCCTCATGCAGGTCTGTTGCGCCTTCCAGGGTATCCAGCAGGGTGGTTTCGTCTATGTCGGGATCAGCTTCAATTAACCGGCGACGTAGCTCCATGAATCGGTTAGATTCTTGATCGAGAAGGTGAAAATTCATTGCAAGCTCCAATATTACATATGTCTAATAAATATTACATATGTAATATAATTGTGACTAAATTGTGATTACAGGATCTCAAATTCGCGCTGCTAGAGCACTTTTGAATTGGCAATCTGAGGGTTTGTCAAAGAAGGTAGGGCTTACGCGCCAAACTTTGCATCGTTTGGAAAGTTTTGACGATATCCCGCCAAGCCGCTCTCAATCGCTGGTGGAACTCCAGCGCGTCTTCGAAGAGGCCGGCATAGAATTCATCGATGCTACTGACGACAAGGGGCCTGGCGTGAGGCTGGCAAAACCGTCAGGTTGTTGATCGAACTGAACAGCGAGAACCCGCCGTTACCAACCGGTTCAAATGTGTTACTCATTCCAAAACAATCTCGATGGCTGTCCGAAGGTGTAGTATAATACTTTACATTAAGCAGTAAAAGAACATACAATGAACATAGGCTGAATTTAACAGGCTGTGGACTGGCTATTGCCTGGTTTCCAACCAACAGCTGATGCTTTCCGCTGAGGCTGCCGCAAGAAGGTGTGGCAGAATTGTGCAGAATTCAGCGGTGTATTGTTAAAAAATAAAATGTGAGTTTTGTATAAATTGAACGCCGAATGCAAATTACAGACGAGTATATTGTATAGTTTTGTCAGTAAGCGAACCAGTATTAATCGCTAAGCAAAGAACTTAGAGGTACGCATGGCTAACCATCTTGCTAAGCTCAACGCGGAGAAATTCGGTTTCACGACATTTGCAAAGCTGATCGGCGAGCGAGAGCCCGTCACCGGTGAAACCAATCTGCCCTTTGACATTTTTCATGACCAGCTCGTTGCGGCCTTCGAGCCAATGACGCCCTATGAAGCTGTGATTGCAGAGAACCTGATCGACATCGAGTGGGAGCTCTATCAACATAGAAGAATGCGGCATGAAACATTGCGCAGGGTAACTCAGGGGGCCATACGTGATGCTGTGTTTATGTGCGAAAAAGTCGCGTTGAAAGAATTAAATGAAGCAGACTTTCAGGTTTGGGCCTCTTCGGGTGAAGCCGCGGAAGAGTTTGAGGTAAGTGACTTTGATGAAGAGGCTGCAAAACAACTTGGCAATGATCTTGCCAGGCGCATCGTAGACGCAGATGTGAATGTTCGGAACGAGGCAAATGAGGAGCTGGAGGAGCTTGGCTTGAGTGCCCTCGAGATTATGAGCAACGCCTATCGCTCCCAAGATCAAGGTATAATCCATCATGATGACAAAATCCAGGAGCTGGAACGCCGCCGTCGTCAGGTAAAGGCGGATTTCGATGCGCTGCAAAATGCCCGTCCGTTGGATGTCGAGGTGATTGAGGGATGACAACCCAGGAACAAACAGCGGCTAATCGTTCGAATGCAAAAAGGAGTACTGGCCCCAAATCTGCGTCAGGCAAGGCCAGGGTTGCCAGAAATGCCGTGCGACACGGTGCTACGCGCGCACCTGATCCCGAGCATGTCACAGACTGGTTCCGGGTCATCATGGGTCGCCCGGAGCTCGCGATGGCTGATACTCTTAAAGATGATGAAACCACCAGATTGGCTTTCAGCCTTGCAGGTGCTGAAGTGCGACTGGCATCGGCACAGGCCGCACTGGATGAGTTTGAAGCAAACCCCAGTATATTCACGCGAGTTCCGGAGGAGCGTGAGACAGTGGAGGACATGGGTTTCGATATGGCGGTTGACGCACGCCTTCCACCGGGCGTTTCTACGGATGAAGGGATTGACGTTCACATTCAGCGTTACTCAGCCATGGCCAGACGGGAGTTTCTGGAAAAATTCGATACGCGTAAATTCATCCGCAGCGAATTCGGCCTCCTGAGGCGCTATCTGCGTGAAGCCCGGAGCCAGCGCAAAAGGGCTTTCGCCGACTGGATCGAGCACCTGTTGCAGATGAGGAATGGGCATGGGGAGGCTGCAAACACGATTGGAATGGTGTGAAAGGACAATTTACCGAAACAAAGCCAATTTAAGCTGCAATGATGTTTATCCTTATGGTGCAGTCTATATATGATAAAGGAAACCATGAATTAGAATTCACATGAGAATCGAGTGTGATCTTGCGGCTTGCATCACTCTTGACTAAAGCTAGGCGATGTCATCTGAGAACAATCAAAACATAAACCCGCTCGTTCCCTTTTCTGTGTCCGTAACACTATTCAATAGTCTCTCCGATCGTACAGCGACCGTCGGTGTCATCGGACTGGGCTATGTCGGACTACCATTGGCCGCAGCCTGTGCGCGTGCCGGTTTCAATGTCGTGGGTCTTGATATAGACGAGACCAAGACTGCCAAACTGAACTCGGGTACTTCCTACATTGATGCCGGTGAGTTCTGAAGAACTCGCCGAACATGTAACTGGCAAACGGTTTGAGGCGACGACAGATTTTGCTGAGTTGTCACGCTGCGACGTAATCGTAATCTGCGTGCCGACACCGTTGTCAAAACAGCGGGAACCCGACCTTTCCTATGTGTCCAGAACAGCAGAGCAAATCGCTGAAAGACTTAGGCCGGGGCAACTGATCGTTCTGGAATTGACGACCTATCCCGGGACAACGCTGGAAGTTCTTAAACCCATTCTGGAAGCTTTAGGTCTCAAATCGGGTCAGGACTTCTGGCTCGGTTTTTCGCCGGAACGGGAAGATCCGGGCAACAAAATGTTTGGCACTGCCAGCATCCCGAAAGTGGTTGCCGGCGATGGCGAGCAGGCATCGGAACTTGTCCAGGCTTTTTATGGCGCCGTGGTTGACAAGGTCATTCCCGTTTCAACGCCGTCTGTTGCCGAAGCGGTCAAGATTACAGAGAACGTCTTCAGGGCGGTGAACATAGCGCTCGTCAACGAACTCAAGGTGATCTACGGCGCCATGGGTATCGATATCTGGGAGGTCATTGACGCGGCATCCAGCAAACCGTTCGGATACATGCCGTTTTATCCGGGGCCGGGCCTGGGTGGTCACTGCATCCCCATCGATCCATTCTACCTCACCTGGAAATCGCGGGAGTATGGATTGTCTACCAGGTTCATCGAACTGGCCGGCGAGATCAATCTTGCCATGCCGCAATATGTCATTGGCAGGTTGCAGGATGAGCTGGACCGGCAACAGGCTCTTGCGCTCAGCGCCGCGCGGATACTCATCCTAGGCCTGGCCTACAAGAAAAATGTTTCCGATGTACGCGAAAGCCCTTCGTTTGCTCTTCTGGAGTTGCTGGAAAAGCGCCGCACAAGAGTGGACTTCCATGATCCGCACGTCAGTGAAATACCGGTGACCCGGGAACATGCCAGACTGACAGGACGAAAGTCCGTGGCCCTTAGCGCCGGCACCCTGGCGGATTATCACGCCGTGTTGCTTGCAACTGATCACGATGCCATCGATTATCAGCTGGTTGCTGACAATGCCCGGCTGGTTGTTGATACCCGCAATGTGTTTGAAAGGCACGGGTTGCGGGGCAAGCATGTTGTGAAGGCGTAGATCAGTATGGTTTATGATTGAATTAATCAAAAACCATAAAACTGATCGGTTCCAAAGTGCTGGAGCAACTTTACGGGTTCAAGTGAACCCATGTCGTTCAAGGGGGTCCGGGTCATGCAATGCTTCCGGTTTCGGGGCGCCTGGAGGGCCCGCTATGTGCGGGCTATTTGTGTTTGTCCTGACCAAGCTAGCGCAAAGGAAATTGCACTTGCGATACAGAACAATCCTGACGGTATCCCGGCTTCATGACAGTTAGCCTTACTCCGGAGCTTGAACTGCTGATTGCGGCCTGCAAATCGGACACCGGGTTTGCTGAGGCTCGCCATCGGCTGCAGGGCGAAATCGACTGGAGCCGTTTTGGCCTTCTGGCGCGTTCCCACAAACTGGGGGCGCTGGCCGCGACCAGGTTGAAGCGGGCAGGCCTGAAGGAGGTTCCAGAGGCAACCAGCGTGATGCTTGAGTCCTACCGGCGGGAAATCGTGGCCCGGAATCTTGCCCAGGAGGTCGGCACGGCACAGGTCATAAAGCTGCTTGCCGCGACAGGCATCCGCGCCCTGGCTTTCAAGGGTGTTGCCGCGGCGCACACGCTGCACGGCGATGTGCGCGACGTGCGGGTGTCCAGCGATATTGACATCTTGGTGGCGCAGGATGATTTTCAGGCTGCCGAGGCAGCGTTTGCGGCTGCCGGATACCGCAAGCACTGGCCCGAATTCGAGGTCGCCCCACGCGCCCAGCCAATGCTGATGTCGCTTGCGCACGCGTTCACCTGGATAACACCGGACCTGGGTCTGGCGATTGAACTGCACCACCGGCTGAGCCATAACCCTTACTGGTTTGATGTCCGGTTCGACCGGCTGTGGGATGCTTCCGAAGAAGTCCGGCTGCAGGGCGGCAGGATCCGGACACCGGGTCCGGCGGATATGGCCGCGTACATGTGCTGTCACGCGGTGGATCACGGCTATTTCGTTCTAAAATGGGTTGATGATGCTGCAAAGGCGGTGAACAGGGTAGAACAGACTTCGACATACCCGACCTGGTTGCCGCGCGAGCTGAAGGCTGTTGCCGCCGTCGACCTGGCCCGGCAGCTCATTCGAGCCCTTTACGCAGACCGCCGGTACGGCCCTGAACCTGCAGAACCCGGACGCAAGTTCAGCAGCCGGATTGTCCGGGCAGTTTCGCGGATTGAAAAGGCAGATTTTGGCGACGACAACCGGCACCTGGCGGACATGCCGGGCGAAATTGCTGAAGCGCTTCGCAGATCCGGGCTGGGCTGTTCGTGGAAAGCTGCATGGCATGACATTCTCCGGGTACTTGCCGACGCCAGGGATATCCGCGCCCTGGGACTGGGGCCTGCCTGGCAGCCGCTGTATGCGGCGGCTGGTTTGCCGTTTGCGGCTTGGCGTTTTCTCACCCGGTCAGGCAGGACCAGCGCTTGAGCGGCATTGGCGCCATCTTCTGGAAGGATGGCCGGCCGGCGGAAAGGCCGCTGGTCGATCGGCTGGGGCAGGGCCTGCGTCCCTATGGCCGGCTGTCGCAATCGATCAGGCTGTCCGGCAGCTGTGGTGTGGCATTTGCCTGCAGCGGCAAAACCTCCGCCGGAAATCAGTCTGACCAGCCACTGATCGCGAACAATGACCGGCACCTGTTCGTGTTTGACGGCCGCCTCGACAACCGGGGTGAAATTGCTGCAGGCCTGCCGGCATCTCGGTTCCTGGCTGACCGGCACAGCGATGCAGAGCTCGCCTTTCAATCGTGGCTCGATGGCGGTGAAGCAGCGGTAAGGCAGTGGTGCGGCGAGTTCTCATTCATAAGCTGGGATGCGCAGGAGAATGCAATCGCCGCCGGCCGCGACCATATCGGCATGAGAGCCCTGTGCTATCATGAAACGCCGCACCGCATTGTCATCGCGTCAGCACCGCGCGCCCTGTTCGCCCTGCCAGATGTTGAACGCGCGATTGACGAGCAGAAAATCGCTGATCAACTGGTCCAGCTGTTTCATGACGGGGAACGGACCTATTTCAGGGATATCAGGCGTGTGCTGCCGGGACACTTGCTTCATGTCGATCGCCGGAACACAACAAGCCGGAAGTACTGGAGTCTCGAGGAAATAGCTGACGTCCGCTATGCCCGCGACGAAGACTATGTTGAAGCGGGCCGGGAACTGTTTGATGAAGCGGTCAAGGCGCGGGTCACGGATGAAGCCAAGGTTGGAGCCTTTCTGAGCGGCGGGCTTGATTCATCATCGGTTGCAGTGACTGCCCTTCGCCATCTGCCCGCCAGGCAGATCCTGCCGGCCTTTACCTGGATTCCGTCCAGGGACTGGGATGGGCGCTGCCGGGACGGGGCCTATGGAGATGAAACGCCGTTTGTCGAGGCTATCTGCAAGCTGCATCCGCGCATCCAGCCCAATTTTGTGCGTTCGGAAGGTCACGGGTTGTTTCACCAGCTTGACGAGTTTCTGGATTACGCAGGTGTTGCTCCGCGCAATGCCATAAACCTGCGCTGGATCCATGATATCCACATGGCTGCGAGGGACCAGGGCCTTGACGTTCTGCTGGACGGCGGTCTGGGCAACATGTCGTTAAGCTGGAGCGGTGAGGGTGTACTGCTTGAGCGCTGGCGGCAGGGAGAATACGGCAATCTGCTGCGCGATATCGTCACCGGTCCGGCGGGACTGAAGGGGATTTATCGCAGGCTCACCCACATGCTGTTGTTCCGGCTGGCCCCGGACTGGGTGCACAGCCAGTATTCGCGGCTCAGGGGTAACAGCAACCCGTTATCGTTGTGGCAGCGGTTTTCCGCAATCAACCCTGACTTTGCCCGCGAGATGCGGGTTGAAGAACGCATGCAGCATTATGGCTGGGACTACTTTTCAAAGCCTGTCCGCGATACACGCGCACTCAGGGCACAACTGGTGGCCGGCAGCTTTTCGCAGGAACGCGCCGACATACATCAGGCATTGCGGGCAATGTACGGCGTTGAAACCAGGGATCCGTTTTCAGACCGCCGTCTTATTGAATGGTCACTGGGGCTGCCTGAGGCCCAGTCACGGCGTTTCGGGGAAAGCCGCTGGCTGATCCGCCGGATGATGAAGGATAAACTGCCAGCCTCGGTGCTCAACAATCCAAATGGCGGCGAGCAGGTGATCGACTGGCATGCACGCCTGACTTGGGATCTGCCACGGCTTCGCGAGGAACTCGATGCCATTTCGGACGATCCGGATACTGCCAGGTTTATCGATGTCGAGTTGATCAGGAAGTATCTCGACAACTGGCCGTCGGAGACACCACTTGCTCCGCAAGGCCGCGGGTATGCCTTTGTACCTGTCAGCATAGGCTCGGCCATTGCTGCAGGCCGGCTGGTCAGGCGTACCAAGGGCTCAAACCGCTGATACTGGCGGTATTTTCCAGTCAGCTTTGAAGCGCATGTTCCTCGCAATCACATAAAAATTCTTATAGCGTTGGCAGCAGCGCCAATACCGAGGAGGTTTTCCATTGCGTGTTCTGGTTACCGGTACGGCCGGATTCATAGGGTTTCATCTGGCTAGCCGCCTGAAGTCCGATGGACATGAGGTGATGGGCTTCGACAACATGTCTCCCTACTATGATATTGCGTTAAAGCAGGCACGGCTGGAAAAGCTGCGCAGCGCCGGTGTTGCTGTTGCTGAAGCTGATCTGTGCGACACGACTGCATTGAAGAACGTCTGGCTCAAGGCTGACCCGGAGGTGGTGGTGCATCTGGCGGCTCAGGCCGGGGTGCGTTATAGCCTCGAAAATCCGCAAGCCTATGTTGACAGCAATCTGGTGGGTTTCGGTTATATGCTGGAACTGGCGCGAGCCGCCAAACCGAAACATTTCCTGTATGCCTCGACCAGCTCCGTGTACGGAGCCAATACCACGCTGCCGTGGTCGGAAAACCATCCGGTCGAACATCCCGTTTCGTTTTACGCTGCCACCAAGAAATCCAATGAGATGATGGCTCATTCATATTCGGATCTGTTCCGGTTGCCAATGACAGGAATGCGGTTCTTCACAGTCTATGGTGAGTGGGGCCGTCCTGACATGGCATTTTTCAAGTTCGCTGATGCCATGCTCAAGGATGAACCTATTGAGGTGTTCAATCATGGCCAGATGACCCGTGACTTTACCCATGTCAGCGATGTGGTTGATGCCGTGGTTGGCCTGATGCCGAAAACTCCCGAACCGGTAGCAACAGTCTACGGCCAGCAAGCCCTGTTTGGTGCAAGTCCGGTTGCACCACACAGACTTGTCAATATTGCCTCCGGCAATAGGGTGGAGCTGATGCACTATATCCAGTGCCTGGAAGATTCGCTCGGTATCAGGGCCCGGGTCAATTTCGCAGGCATGGCGCCGGGCGATGTGCGTGACACCTGGGCGGATATTTCAGCCTTGACCGGGTTGACCGGATACAGTCCGAAGGTGAACGTGGCGGACGGTATTTCCGCTTTTGTTGAATGGTATCGTGACTATTACCGGGTCAGCGACTGACAACATGCCCGTCGAATGCCGGACCGCCGGTACTGGTTCAGCAATGTTTCAGCTTGGGTCCGTTCTGGCTTGAACCGCCGTCGCAGAGACTCTTCCACCCGCCTTCTGTCAACTCCTTGATCGAATGGACGTTCAAACGGGGGCGGGACCACGCCAATTTTGTTTCGGAAGTCCTGCTTCCCATGTTTAACACTCACTGACTACGCACAAGGCAACTTGCAAACCAGACGCTTCTGATGTTGAAGCTAAGGGAAAACATAGCCCGTTTTAGTCAATGCTGGCTTAACCGGCGTGGTTAATATTTTCCGAAAATGCTGTTACTGAGATCTGGTGTTCCATGCTGGGCCACATGAGCATCGAATTGGGTAACCATCCGGTTTGCAAGTTTATCTGAATATCGAGTTCGCAGGTCCGTCACCGAATGTCATTCATAAGCTTCATAATCAACCTGTGGAATTTCCGTCCCGGTCTGTTGGGCCTCAATGTCATTCTTCTGGCCGTGCGGACACTGACGGAAGGGCTTGGTCTCATCCTGCTGGTGCCGCTGCTGGAACTGGTGGGGATTGCTGCTGGCAAGGAGACAAGCCGGTTCACGGCTACTTTGCGATCCGTATTCGACGAGGCCGGGATAGCGTTGTCGCTTGCATCCGTGCTGCTGGTCTTCGTGGTTCTCATGGCAGCCCGGGCACTGGTCAGCTTTGCCTATAATCTGGCCTCAGCCCGGTTACAGTACAGCTTCCTGCATGAGTTGCGGGCAGCAACACACCGTGCCATCACGCGCGCCGGCTGGCCTTATCTTGCCATGCAGGACAGTGGCGTCCTGAACCATTCCCTGTCCATCCAGTCCGAAAACGCCGCCTTTGGCGTCAGTGCGCTGGCCCGGCTTGCCTCCAGCCTGTTTGCCGTCTCGATAAGTCTTGCCGCAGCACTGCTGATTGACGCCAGGCTGACGCTGATTGTAACGGGACTGGCGTTTGCCATTGCGCTGCCTATCCTTGGCTTTGATTTCCGGGCATACCGGCTCAGCGAGCGTTCGGTTTCACTGCTGGAAGATCTCTTCAAGCGGTTCCGTCACCAGCTCGACGATCTCAAGTCGATCAAGTCCGCCGCGGGAGAAGAACAGGCCGACAGCCGGTTCAATGATCTGTCGCAGCGATATGTTGATGCGATGGTCCTGCGGGCCAACAACGGTGCCCAGGCGGGCCTGGTGCATGACCTGGCTGCGGTGTTCATGCTGGCAGCACTTATCTGGCTGGTCAGTTCCTATACCGGGACACTAAGCGTTGAACCCGTCGCTCTTGTCATCATCTTTGCGAGGCTGTTCCCACGTGCAGGCGAACTGCAGCGGTCGGTGCGTGACCTGTTTGCGATACTGCCGGGCTGGAAGCGCCTCCACTCACTGCAAATGTCGGCGCTGGCGCATGGCGAGAACTTGCCGGCTGGTGCAGTGGAACCGGCAGGATTTCGCAAGTCACTGGTGCTTCACAATGTTGCCTATGCGTACCCGGACAGTGAAGTGAATGTCCTGGGGGATATTTGCCTCGAACTGCCGACAGGATCAGCAGTGGGTATCATCGGGTTGTCGGGTGCAGGTAAGACCACGCTGCTCGACCTGATGTCAGGGTTGCTGACGCCTACGGCCGGTCACGTAGAAATCGATGGCAAACCACTTGATGACACTCGCCGCAAGGCCTGGCGGCAAACCGTGGCTTACGTTCTACAGGACGCCCAACTGGTCAATGACAGTGTCCGGTACAATGTCGCGCCGTTTGACGATGAACCCCGTGATGCGGAAATCTGGTCAGCGCTAGAGATGGCCGGTGCCGGTGATATCGTCCGCGCGCTTCCCGATAAGCTGGCTACGGTACTGGGCGAACGCGGTAACCGTCTGTCACGCGGTCAGCGTCAGCGGATTTCCCTGGCCAGGGCGCTTTACCTGAAACCTGAAATCCTGTTTCTTGACGAGGCAACAAGTTCGCTCAATCCCGCCGATGAAGCAGCGATTGTGAACACACTTCGCAACCTCCGGCAACAGACCACCATTGTGGTAGTCGCGCACAGATTGTCCTCCCTGTCATGGACCGACAAGCTCTACACTCTGGAGGTTGGCAGTCTTTCAGTTCATGGTTCATCGCATGCGATTGCCGGTGAAGGATCAGATCTGGCTAGCGAAATGTGATAATCAGAATTTTCCTGAACAACAGAAGTGTTCAGGAAAATTTATGCCGAGAAAATCTTTGGGAATTCTATCGGGAATGCCCGATACGGTCTATGTGTCTTTGGTTTGCCAGGTGACCGGTTAACAAGTTGGCAATTCGCTACTGGCGAGTTGTGAGCCAGAATCGAGCCCGCTGCCGCATGACAGTTTCGTCAGTTCAGCGATTTTTATGCACAGAAGTTTTGGTCTGACCCAGACCTTCGGGATACTCCCATTCACTGCCACAACCAAATTCCAAACCAGATTATTAAGTTGTGGTGATAATTTGATGATTCTGGTTAATCGACGATTAAAACCCTGTATTCGGATCATTTTGGCAACAGGTATAATCATAGATTGCGGTCTGTATTGACACCCGCAACTAAACCAGGAAGTCGGTTTCGTTGAAGTTTGCGAGTGCAAAATTCTGCAGGACTATCGATGTTCCGGCACCCAGATCGATCACGGTATCGGCTCCATTGCTGGAGGCTGCATCCAGGACGTCCTGAGCCGAGGAAAACTGGAAATGTTGTAAGTTCAGGATATCTACATCGTTCTCAAAATCGGTGATCGTATCAATGCCCGTATCGGTCGCCACAAAGTTGAAAATATCTGCTCCAGAACCACCACTGAGAGTATCTGATCCGCCATTGCCGAATATGACATCCGCACCGTCTCCGCCACTGACGGTATCATTGCCGTCAAGACCATCAATCCGATCGCTGAAAGCTGTACCGTTGAGCACGTCATTCTGAGCTGTGCCGGTGATGACGAAGAACTCGTTGATCAGATCACCGGCAGCGTTGAAGTCGCGGTAGTGCTGATTCCAGCCGTATTGGTCAGCCACATCAAAATTGATCCATTGCATTGAACCGTCATCGTTGATCATCTGCTGGAAGGTCACGTTGTCGCCTGTATCAAACTCCCGCCTCAGTTCCGACCAGGTCTCGATGTCATCCGGGTCGTAATTGATCCAGACCTTTGTCTCGTCGTCATTGACAATCTGCTGGAACGTCAGGGCATTACCGGCATTGAACTCCCGCCGAAGCTCCGACCAAGTTTCGACACTGTCTGGATCATAGTTCAGCCACACCTTTGAGCCGTCATCGTTGACGATCTGCTGGAATGTCAGGTCTGAATCGGCATTGAACTCGCTCCGGAGTTCGGACCAGGCCTCAAGTCCGTCCGGATCGTAGTTGAGCCACAGTTTGGAGCCATCGTCGTTGATGGTCTGCTGGAAGGTCAGGTCCCCGTTGGTATCGAACTCGAAGCGCTGCTCCGACCAATCCGGGGAAAGATTCGCCGGATCGTAGTTGAGCCACAACTTTGATCCATTGTCGTAGATAGTCTGCTGGAAAGTCAGGTTGTTGGCAGCATTGAACTCACGCCGTAGTTCCGACCAAACCTCAAGATCATCGGGATCATGGTCGATCTGCAGCTTAGTGCCATCATCGTTCTCAGTCGTCTCCTCCAGTAATCGCCATTGGTCGTCGTAGGTCCGGGTGATCGTCGACCACGGCTGGCTGGCGGTATCATTGAGGATGTGCTCGGCAAACTCGAAACTGCCAGCCACTAGATCATAGCCGACAGGCAGGACACCATCGACTACCACTAGCGTGTCGGTATCCAGGCCACCAGTTACCCCGGCCGGGTCATCAGCAGCATCATAGAAGATACGGTCATTGCCGGCGCCGCCGGATAGAGTATCATTCCCCTCGCTGCCATCTAGGATGTCGTTGCCGCCGAACCCGAATATGGTGTCATTGCCTCCCAAGCCATCGATGATGTCATTGTTGTCGGCACCGAAAAGTATGTTGTCGTTGGAATCACCCTGCAGGATTAAAGGGCTATCAGCTGTACCTGTGATGGTGACAACGATGTCATGGGTGGTGCCGTCAAGTGCAGTGACCTGAACGGTATCGGTCGTGGTGGCGCCCAGGGCCAGTGCCTGCACGTCCGCATGGGCGTTGTTGAGCGTGTAGGTCCAGTTGCCGTTTGCGTCTATGGACAGGGAGCCGTAAGTACCGGAAGCGCCGCCTGCGTTAAACAACTCCTCGCCAGTATCGGTGTCGGAGATGGTCAGTGTGCCCGAGGTAACCTGCAGTGCACCACCGTCTTCGGTCACATCACCAGTGTCCACACCGCCGATTACGGCGGCATCATTGGTGCCTGTGATGGTGACAACGATGTCATGGGTGGTGCCGTCAAGTGCAGTGACCTGAACGGTATCGGTCGTGGTGGCGCCCAGGGCCAGTGCCTGCACATCCGCATGGGCGTTGTTGAGCGTGTAGGTCCAGTTGCCGTTTGCGTCTATGGACAGGGAGCCGTAAGTACCGGAAGCGCCGCCTGCAGTGAACAGTTCCTCGCCAGTATCGGTGTCGGAGATGGTCAGTGTGCCCGAGGTAACCTGCAGTGCACCACCGTCTTCGGTCACATCACCAGTGTCCACACCGCCGATTACGGCGGCATCATTGGTGCCTGTGATGGTGACAACGATGTCATGGGTGGTGCCGTCAAGTGCAGTGACCTGAACGGTATCGGTCGTGGTGGCGCCCAGGGCCAGTGCCTGCACATCCGCATGGGCGTTGTTGAGCGTGTAGGTCCAGTTGCCGTTTGCGTCTATGGACAGGGAGCCGTAAGTACCGGAAGCGCCGCCTGCAGTGAACAGTTCCTCGCCGGCATCGGTGTCGGAGATGGTCAGGGCGCCCGAGGTAACCTGCAGTGCACCACCGTCTTCGGTCACATCACCAGTGTCCACACCGCCGATTATGGCAGCATCATTGGTGCCGTTTATGACTACACCTACATCAAAAGTTGTACCGTCAACCGAGGAAACGGTGATGGTATCTGTCAGTGTATGACCAGCGCCAAGTGATTGAATTACAGTTTGAGTATTATCCGTGCTATAGGAAGCATTACCCGCAGCATCGATAGTCAACACACCGTAAGTGCCGTTGATCACCGCTGGAGTGAACTGGGATTCGCCAGTGTCAACATCGACTATATTGATCGTACCCAACCCGTTCAGGGTGACGGGGTCATCATCTTCGGTAACGGTTGGCAATGCGCCGACACTGATCTGGGCAGCGTCATTTGTGCCGTTTATGGTGATGATGATATCGTGGGGTGTGCCGTCAATGGCGGTGACCTGAACGGTGTCGGTCGTGGTGGCGCCCAGGGCCAGTGCCTGAACGTCCGCATGAGCATTGTTGAGCGTGTAGGTCCATGCACCGGCAGCATCAATAGCCAGAGACCCGTAAGTGCCGGACGCACCGCCGGCGGTGAACAGTTGCTCGCCGGTATCGGTATCGGAGATGGTCAGTGTGCCCGAGGTGACCTGCAGTGCGCCACCGTCTTCCGTCACATCACCGGTGTCTACACCACCAATCACGGCGGCATCATTGGTGCCTGTGATGGTGACAACGATGTCATGGGTGGTGCCGTCAAGTGCAGTGACCTGAACGGTATCGGTCGTGGTGGCGCCCAGGGCCAGTGCCTGCACATCCGCATGGGCGTTGTTGAGCGTGTAGGTCCAGTTGCCGTTTGCGTCGATGGACAGGGAGCCGTAAGTACCGGCAAGCGTGCCTGCGTTAAACAACTCCTCGCCAGTATCGGTGTCGGAGATGGTCAGTGTGCCCGAGGTAACCTGCAGTGCACCACCGTCTTCGGTCACATCACCAGTGTCCACACCGCCGATCACGGCGGCATCATTGGTGCCTTGATGGTGACAACGATGTCATGGGTGGTGCCGTCAAGTGCAGTGACCTGAACGGTATCGGTCGTGGTGGCGCCCAGGGCCAGTGCCTGCACATCCGCATGGGCGTTGTTGAGCGTGTAGGTCCAGTTGCCGTTTGCGTCGATGGACAGAGCGAGCCGTAAGTACCGGCAAAGCGCCGCCTGCGTTAAACAACTCCTCGCCAGTATCGATGTCGGAGATGGTCAGTGTGCCCGAGGTAACCTGCAGTGCACCACCGTCTTCGGTCACATCACCAGTGTCCACACCGGCGATCACCGCGGCATCATTGGTGCCTGTGATGGTGACAACACGTCATGGGTGGTGCCGTCAAGTGCAGTGACCTGAACGGTATCGGTCGTGGTGGAGCCTACGGCCAGTGCCTGGACATCCGCATGGGCGTTGTCGAGCGTGTAGGTCCAGTTGCCGTTTGCGTCGATGGACAGGGAGCCGTAAGTACCGGAAGCGCCGCCTGCAGTGACAGTTCCTCGCCGGCATCGGTGTCGGAGATGGTCAGGGCGCCCGAGGTAACCTGCAGTGCACCACCGTCTTCGGTCACATCACCAGTGTCCACACCGCCGATCATGGCAGCATCATTGGTGCCGTTTATGACTACACCTACATCAAAAGTTGTACCGTCAACCGAGGAAACGGTGATGGTATCTGTCAGTGTATGACCAGCGCCAAGTGATTGAATTACAGTTTGAGTATTATCCGTGCTATAGGAAGCATTACCCGCAGCATCGATAGTCAACACACCGTAAGTGCCGTTGATCACCGCTGGAGTGAACTGGGATTCGCCAGTGTCAACATCGACTATATTGATCGTACCCAACCCGTTCAGGGTGACGGGGTCATCATCTTCGGTAACGGTTGGCAATGCGCCGACACTGATCTGGGCAGCGTCATTTGTGCCGTTTATGGTGATGATGATATCGTGGGGTGTGCCGTCAATGGCGGTGACCTGAACGGTGTCGGTCGTGGTGGCGCCCAGGGCCAGTGCCTGAACGTCCGCATGAGCATTGTTGAGCGTGTAGGTCCATACGCCGGCTGCATCTATAGTCAGTGAGCCATAGTTACCTTCTGCACCGCCTGCGGTGAACAGTTGCTCGCCGGTATCGGTATCGGAGATGGTCAGTGTGCCCGAGGTGACCTGCAGTGCGCCACCGTCTTCCGTCACATCACCGGTGTCTACACCACCAATCACGGCGGCATCATTGGTGCCTGTGATGGTGACAACGATGTCATGGGTGGTGCCGTCAAGTGCAGTGACCTGAACGGTATCGGTCGTGGTGGCGCCCAGGGCCAGTGCCTGCACATCCGCATGGGCGTTGTTGAGCGTGTAGGTCCAGTTGCCGTTTGCATCGATGGTCAGCGATCCGTAAGCACCTTCTGCACCGCCTGCGTTAAACAACTCCTCGCCAGTATCGGTGTCGGAGATTGTCAGGGCGCCGGATACAGCGGCGGCGGCACCTCCGTCCTCAATCACTCCGCCGGTGTCGACACCGCCAATTACCGCAGCATCATTGGTGCCGGTGATGGTGATGGTGATATTTTTCTGGGTTCCATCGACAGATGACACCGTGATGGTGTCTGTCTTGGTTTTACCGGCGCCGAGCGCCTGGATCGTGGCGTTGTCCGACAGCGCCGTGTAGGTCCAGTTGCCTGCTGCATCGATTGATATTTCACCAACAGCACCACTGAATGTACCCGCCACGAAAGCTTCTTCTGCCGGATCATCAATGTCGCTGATTGTCAGCGAACCTGACGTCGCAAGCTGGGGCGACGTCTCGTCTTCAATCAGCGAGCCGGTAGTCACACCGGCAATTGTGGCAGCGTCGTTGACCGGGTTTACAGTTATGTCGATGGTTGCGGTGTCCGTGCGCAGCGAATGACCCACCAGACCAGTGTCAAACAGGTTCATTTCCACGTTACCGGTATCGGGGCCGGAAACTGTGACAGCAAGGATGTCATCACCGTCGTGCTGAAAGAATCGTATTTCTATGGGGTAGTAGCCCGGGGCAACCACATTGAACTGGCCGGATTCGGTCTGCGGAGGGTGTTCGCCGTCATTGTCAACGATCTCATTTCCATCAATTGACAGGCTGCTACCGTCTTGGGATGTGGTCGTGAAGGAATAGAGGCCGGGCGTCTCAATGTAGACATACCCGGTGTACCGGAAGGCATATGAAAAGGTAGAACCTGAGAACTCGACGGCCAGTTCGCCCACATTGAATTCGGTTGCAACCCCGGTGGCGGTAATACTTCTGTATGTAATGTTGTCAACTGTGTGGCCATATGGATCATTGCCATAGAATTCAAACTCGAGGCCTGCAGACATTCCGGTGAACTGGTATTCAAACTGGTCCGGGCCGTTGTAGTCAGGATCAGGTGTGTAGGTGACACTCAGGTCCGGATTGATTACCAGTGAACCGCTTTCCGGTTGGGAGATGATGACGAAGCCGGTGACTGTCTCTGGAACAACGTCGTCATTTGCCAGTACATTCACTGTGCCGAAGCCATCTTCGCTGACCACCAGAGTGTCATCTCCGGCAACCGCGGTTACCTCGGTCGTTACCGTGCCTTCACCGATATCGATACCGTCAGTTACGGTGTAGTTGAAGCTGGTTGGCCCGGCATAGCCGGGATTGGGCATGAAGGTCAGAGTGGTACCATCCAGCGACATGGTAACCATGCCGTCACGGGCTGCGACACTGCCACCGGGCACGATGGCGGTCCCGTCGATTTCGGTGAGGGACAGAATATCGCCCTCAGCGTCCGTATCGTTGGACAGGATGTTCGATACCAGGATGACGATGCCATTTGTGGTTATCGGTCCAACGTCGTCAACACCGGTTACGGGCGCGTCATTTACGCCGGTTATTACGATGTCGATATTGTGGGTTGTACCGTCAATGGCGGTGACCTGAATGGTATCGGTGGCCGTTTCGCCCTGGCCCAGCGATTGTATTGCGGGTTGCGTATTGTCTGCTGAATAGGTCCAGTTGCCGGTGGCCGCAATGGTCAATGATCCAAAGGCACCTGCCACGGTTTCTGCGGTGAACACAGCTTGGCCGGCGTCCAAATCCGCAATTGAAAGCAAGCCTGTGTCGGTCAGTGTCGAAAGATCATCGTCTTCGGTAACCAGGCCCTGATCGTCACCGCCAATCACGGCAGCATCATTGATGCCGGAAATGGTGATGACGATATCATGGGTTGTGCCATCAATGGCGGTGACCTGAACGGTGTCGGTCGTGGTGGCGCCCAAGGCCAGTGCCTGAACATCCGCATGGGCGTTGTTGAGCGTGTAGGTCCAGGCACCGGCGGCATTGATGGTCAGAGACCCGTATGTGCCGGAAACACCGCCTGCGGTGAACAGTTGCTCGCCGGTATCGGTATCGGAGATGGTCAGGGTGCCCGAGGTAACCTGCAGTGCACCGCCGTCTTCCTTTACATTGCCGGTATCTACACCACCGATAACGGCGGCATCATTGGTACCTGTGATGGTGACAACGATGTCATGGGTGGTGCCGTCAATGGCGGTGACCTGAACGGTGTCGGTCGTGGTGGCGCCCAGGGCCAGTGCCTGAACGTCCGCATGAGCATTGTTGAGCGTGTAGGTCCATACGCCGGCTGCATCTATAGTCAGTGAGCCATAGTTACCTTCTGCACCGCCGGCGGTGAACAGTTCCTCGCCGGCATCGGTATCGGAGATGGTCAGTGTGCCAGAGGTGACCTGAAGCTCACCACCGTCTTCCGTCACATCGCCGGTGTCGACACCACCAATTACGGCAGCATCGTTGGTGCCTGTGATGGTGATGGTGATGTCATGGGTGGTTCCATCAATGGCGGTGACCTGAACGGTATCGGTCGCAGTCTCGCCGTGACCCAGCGATTGTATTGCAGTTTGCGTGTTGTCTGCCGAGTAGGTCCAGTTGCCGGTGGCCGTAATTGTCAGGGATCCAAACACACCCGCCACGGTTTCTGGGGTGAACACCGCTTCGCCGGTGTCCACATCCGCAATTGAAAGCAGACCCGTGTCGGTCAGTGTCGAGGAGTCATCCTCCGTCACATCACCGGTATCCACACCGCCGATTACGGCGGCATCATTGGTGCCTGTGATGGTGACAACGATGTCATGGGTGGTGCCGTCAAGTGCAGTGACCTGAACGGTGTCGGTCGTGGTGGCGCCCAGGGCCAGTGCCTGCACATCCGCATGGGCGTTGTTGAGCGTGTAGGTCCAGTTGCCGTTTGCGTCTATGGACAGGGAGCCGTAAGTACCGGAAGCGCCGCCTGCGTTAAACAACTCCTCGCCAGTATCGGTGTCGGAGATGGTCAGTGTGCCCGAGGTAACCTGCAGTGCACCACCGTCTTCGGTCACATCACCAGTGTCCACACCGCCGATTACGGCGGCATCATTGGTGCCTGTGATGGTGACAACGATGTCATGGGTGGTGCCGTCAAGTGCAGTGACCTGAACGGTATCGGTCGTGGTGGCGCCCAGGGCCAGTGCCTGCACATCCGCATGGGCGTTGTTGAGCGTGTAGGTCCAGTTGCCGTTT
Source organism: uncultured Alphaproteobacteria bacterium (assembly GCA_963700885.1). Classification (GTDB taxonomy): domain Bacteria; phylum Pseudomonadota; class Alphaproteobacteria; order Rhizobiales; family Aestuariivirgaceae; genus Anderseniella. The sequence goes on along the minus strand of CAVOZJ010000005.1, from coordinate 242,583 downwards.
GCGTCTATGGACAGGGAGCCGTAAGTACCGGAAGCGCCGCCTGCAGTGAACAGTTCCTCGCCGGCATCGGTGTCGGAGATGGTCAGGGCGCCCGAGGTAACCTGCAGTGCACCACCGTCTTCGGTCACATCACCAGTGTCCACACCGCCGATTATGGCAGCATCATTGGTGCCGTTTATGACTACACCTACATCAAAAGTTGTACCGTCAACCGAGGAAACGGTGATGGTATCTGTCAGTGTATGACCAGCGCCAAGTGACTGAATTACAGTTTGAGTATTATCCGTGCTATAGGAAGCATTACCCGCAGCATCGATAGTCAACACACCGTAAGTGCCGTTGATCACCGCTGGAGTGAACTGGGATTCGCCAGTGTCAACATCGACAATATTGATCGTACCCAACCCGTTCAGGGTGACGGGGTCATCATCTTCGGTAACGGTTGGCAATGCGCCGACACTGATCTGGGCAGCGTCATTTGTGCCGATTATGGTGATGATGATATCGTGGGGCGTGCCGTCAATCGACTGGATTGTTATTGTATCGACGACGGAAGACCCTTCGCCAAGCGACTGGATGGCCAGTTGGGTATTGTCGGCGGAGTAAGTCCAGTTGCCCGCCGCATCTAATGTTACAGAACCATACAGACCCGGTGTTGTAGTGGCGCTGAAAATTTCTTCCCCGAGGTCTATGTCGGAAATGGTCAGCGCACCTGACGTTGTCAGAGTTGCAGGGTCATCTTCCTCGTTGACGCTGCCCGTATCCACACCACCGATAATCGCCACATCGTTGGTGCCGTTTATCACAATGTCGATATCGTGGGTTGTGCCGTCGACGGACGAGACGGTGAAGGACTCTGTCAGTGACGACGCGGCTCCCAGTTGCTGAATGACTGTCTGAGTGTTGTCAGCGGAATAGGTCCAGTTGCCCTGTGCATCCAAAGTCAGCGACCCGTAAGTGCCGGCTGTCGTAAACGGGTGTGAACTCGGACTGGCCGGCGTCCGCGTCGGAAATGGTCAGGATGCCGGTGTCGGTCAGTGTTGCCGGATCACCGTCTTCCGTGACGCTCGCCTGATCGTCGCCACCGATAACCGCCGGGTCATTGACACCGGTTATGGTCACTGTGACGTTATGGGTCGAACCGTCAAATGTCTGAATGGCAACAGTGTCGGTCGCCGTCACGCCTGCTGCGAGAGACTGCACCAGTGGATCGGAGTTGTTCAAAGTGTAGGAATAGCTGCCGGCAGTGGTCAGGGCGATGGTACCGTAAGTGCCAGCGTAGTTTCCGGCCAGGAACGATGATTCCCCGGAATCAGCGTCGTTTACGATCAGGATACCAAGATCGGACGGCGGGTTGCCGAGGTCTTCCGTTACTTCGGCGGTATCATCACCAGTTACAACAGCGACGTCATTCACACCATTGATGGTGATGGTCAGGTTGGCATCCTCTGAGCCACCCGCATTCTGGGCAGTGTAGGTGAAGGTTTCCGTCAGGGTTTGACCGACTTTCAGCGCCTGGGCTGTGCTGGAGGCAGGATCAACCTGATATGAATATTCGCCAAGCGCATCAATCGTCAAAGTGCCGTAGGCACCTGCAACCATGGTGGTGCCGGTTGGAGCTACAGCGGTTGTGTTGACGTTGACGACCGAGATTCCAATTCCAATGTCATTGTCTACAACATTGCCGGTGGCCACCGAGACGTCATCTTCCGCGGTGGAATTGGTATCTCCAAATGCCTGAACGCCTGCACTCGTTCCGTGGATGGTGACGTCCAGGTTTGCGGTCACCACTGCGCTGGCGTCGGTGAGACTGTAGGTGAATGAATCGACGAGGGAGTCGCCGAAATTCAGTGCCTGGACCGCGATATCGTCGTTGTCCAGATCATAGGTGTATTCGCCGGTGGCGCCGTCTATGGTCAGGGTGCCGAAGTTGCCGGCAATCTGCGTTGTGCCGACCGGATTGAGGCTGGTTCCGTTTACATCAATTATGCCTATTGGCTGGCCTTCTATGTCACTGTCGACGCCGAAACCATCGTCGTCCGTTAAGACGTTGCCTGTTGCAGACAGCGTTATATCTTCCTGTACCTCGGCGGTGTTGTTGGTTGCGACCGGGGCGTCATTGTTGCCTGTTATCTCGATAATCAGGTCGGTGTTCTGATCGATGCCGTCTTCCGTGAACTTGTAGGCAAAGAAGTCCGGTACGATATCGTCGGCGGCAAGATTCTGGACCAGAGAGTTGTTCAAAATATAGGAATAATCGCCGTTGGCCCATACCTGCACGGTGCCGAATGTCCCGGTTATGAACACCGAACCGGTCGGCGGAACGACAACACCTTCTACCTCTGTCAGCACGTAAACCCCGGACGGGTTGAATTGCAGATCGTCGGTAAACAGGTTGCCGGTTACGGTGAGAACCAGATCTTCGGTGACCGGGGCATAGTCTTCCGGGGCCGTGTTTTCATTGCCACCGCCGCCTTCGTCATCGTCTATGAATTCTTCGAACGTCACGGTGCCGGATGCATCGAAAACCCGAATCCATTCGGACCAGGTTTCTGTGTTTTCATAGTCGTATACGGTTAGTGTGTATGTTCCGTCATTGTGGAACCGGCGTTGTTCAATGTAGTTGAACGACAGGTCGTAGACATCGTAGACCTCGTCGGTACCATCCATGTACCGCTCGGCGGACATTTCAAATCCCTGCGCTGCACACGTCGCGCTCTATCAAACTCCCCGTCATTGTAGACGAGAATGTCATTGCCGGCACCGCCCAGTGCAAGGATGGTGTCATTGGCGTCGTAAATCACATAGTCGTCGCCATCGCCTGCATCAATGATGTCATCGCCGGCGCCGCCGTCGATCCAGTCATTGTCATCGCCACCATTGATGGTGTCGTTGCCATCATTGCCATTGATGATGTCGTCCCCGGCGAATCCGTTGATGATATCGTCACCGGATGTTCCATCGAGGATGTTGTCGTTGCCGTCGCCGTCTATACTCATTAACGGGCATCCCCGTGGAAACAGGGCCCAATACGCTGTCTGACTGACTCAATACACATGACCAACTTCTGATCGCTCCCTTGGGCTGACGCGCCTGAAGTGCCGAATGAGTGGAATCCAAGCCGTGTAAAACTATCGACAGAGCCCTAAAAGAGTCTTTACAGGGGTGTGAAAATTGAAGGTGTCCGAATGCAGACGTTCCGGTCCATGAACATCGAAAGGCCCATCAACCACTAAACAATTACTCGACAATTTACGGTAACAAGCGCCAAACTGCGGTTTGCCATGTCACTTTTTCTCGACAAGATTATTCCGCTGTTTGTCTACCCTGTGGGCTTTGCCATCCTGACGGGACTGGCGAGTCTTTTTGCATTTGCACTGGGCAGGCGTCGCAGGGCAGTTGCCTGGATTATGGCTGGTACACTGTATTTGTGGGTGGCAGCCACACCTATTGTGGCATTGGCCCTGGTCAATTCACTTGAGGAACAGTATCCGGTTGTAGATGTCGAGGAACTGCCAAGAGCCGACGTAGCAATTGTTCTTGGCGGTGCAAGTTTTCCTTCACAATCACTCAATCCCTACGCAGACCTGACAGGTGGTGCGGATCGCATTCTGCATGCGGCCCGCCTGTTCAAATCGGGAAAGGTGGGCCAAATACTGGTCAGCGGAGGGCGCGCGATCCTGCAAAAAGATACGAAGCCGGAAGCGGAAGTTATCGAGGAGTTTCTCAATGAGTTCGGTATCGACAGTGCAGACATTATGCTGGAAAGCGATTCGCGAAATACTCGCGAAAATGCAATCAACAGTCTCGCCATTATGCAGAAGAACGGGTTTTCATCTGCATTGCTGGTTACATCAGCGCTTCACATGCCGCGCGCAGCGGCAGCGTTTCGCCAGGCGGGGGTAAACTTCTCGCCGGTTTCAATCGACACATTATCGTCATCTCTTGCAAGAAGATCCGTATTTGCATTTTTCCCAAACTCGAAAGCGCTGGACGTTTCAACCCAGGCAATAAAGGAGTGGATCGGGTTGCTGGTCTACCGGTTGCGCGGATGGGCATGAAGAACCGGACTACACGGCTATCATGATGTCAGGTGATCCGGAAGACCGTTTTAGAAACTGAATTATCATTCTGTAGCGGCAGACACAATTTGAGCTTGTTCAAGATGCCGGCTTTTTCCAGAAGGTAGTTTCATTAACAAAATCAGTTATTTCCAAACAACAGCCCGCTTCAAAGTTTCAAGATCCCGCTTTCCAGCGGGATGGTTGAAAAGCCTTCGAGATCCGGAAGGCCTCCGGTAACCGTCAGGTTGCCACTGGTCAGCCAGGCATGCGCTTCCAGTTCACCGGCATCATTCTTGCGGACACCGATGTTCAGTTTGTAGCTACGCCCGACCCGGTCCAGCCACATTGATGCTGCCATGGCCTGAAGCAGACAATCTGAACGCCATGGTACCCGTGCGGCTGCAGATGCTATGGCCCAGCCAATCAGTTCGGTTTCCCCGGTTGTTGCCCAACGGCGGTTATCGGTTTTCTCGAAACGCTGCAATACTGTCTTTATGGGTTTGCGGTAGTGTTCAAGCCTTGCTTTTGCCAGCAGCCAGATTGCTGTGCGCAGTGCGTCCCACTGTCTGAAAGACAGGCTGCCTGCTCGGGACCAGAATCCGCTAGAGTACCGTGACAAGGCCATTCTCTATCAGTTCCACGAGGAATTCCCGGGTATCGCTTTCGCACTGTTCCGGTGCAACATCATACACTTCGGTAAGTGCGTGGCAGATATCTTGAAGCGTAGTCTCTTCACTCAGTATGTCCCAAATCTGACGTGCCGGGCCCTCCAGCCCGTAGTAGACCCCGCGTTCGGCGTCGAGCAACACGGTATCGTCGGGCCCTAGCTCGGCGGCGGGCAACTTGCTGGTGCGAACAATTATGCTGTCAGATGTCAGGTTTTGCTTACTCATGTGCCGAAAGTGTCCCGGACGTGTGAATTAATCAAGTGCCATGCAGTGCACATGGCGTTGCCTGTTGCGTGGTCTGAGCAAGTGAAAGGATGGCACCCGGGCACACAACCCTGCGGCCCAGGTCATGAAATGCTGTTCCTGGCCCATGGGCTCGATCAGATGAGTGAGCGATACATCGCGTCTCAACCGCATCATGGCAGCTATCTGGTTCATCCTGGTGATCGCTGGTTCAGCCTTCGGATCATCAAGCCAATCAGTGAAATAAAGCCCGGCCATCGGGCTGGGTTTTTTGCTGTATGCGTCATGCAACAAGTGAATATGCTTGCCAAACCGATATGAATCGACCGCCAGATGATCATCGCCAAGTCCAGCCAGTTCTCCGGAGTCTTCGAACAGATGCAGTGTCGGAGTGGACGGGGTTGCCAGATATGGATGGCGGGATGTGGTGTGAATTGTCAGCCTGTCGTCGGTGAACAGGCTGAAGCCGGACTTCCGGAAACTTGCGGCAAGAGTGGATTTTCCATCACCCGCATTGCCGCAGAATGCTATGCAACCGGCCGGTGTATCGATGGCCGCGCAATGCAGTGGAATGTAATTGCGCTGATGTAACAGGCACCCCATACCAGCCGACAAGGCAAACAAGCGCGCTGCCGGCTCATTTTGCCTGTTGCCAGGATCAACGCTGATACGGATGCCAGCCTCAATGTGGCAGCGGATATTGTTTTCCTGAGTTATCAGGATTTCATTGTCGCCCAGAAGGTAACCGTCTTTGGAGACCGAGTGATGCTTGATGGATGCGGGCAAAGTGGTCATTGTCAGCTTGACGGGAATGTCATCGAGCACCTGTTGCTTCTGCAACCGGGGCAGTTCAGGGATGTCAAAATCTGAATTGAGCAAAAGGCCGTGAACACAGTATTGAGGCATCTGATCGGGTATTCCTGTACAGCCACCAATTTGCCTGATGATGGGAAACCGGATATGTCCGGTTATGCTTAGGCCGTGCCGGCAGGTTGTTCAAGCGCGCGGGCTGCCGTCACGCACAAAATTCAACATGTGGGTGTACGGTGATGCGGTAACGACAAGCCGGCTTTACTCGAGTGCAAAATTCTTTTCGCTGGCCGGCAGCGGGGCCGATGTGCCAAAACCCGGGCGCTGGTGGTTCGATCCAGTTTTGTGAAGGTCGAGGTTCATGTTTGTCATCATGGCGGAATTTCGCCCCAAGCCCGATATGCTGAATGCACTCATGCCGCTAGTGTTGCTGCAGGCTGAAAAATCACTTGCGAACGAAGCGGGATGCCTGGTGTTTGATGTGTGCATCGAGCATAACGACAATGACGACATCATTCTGTTGTATGAGGTCTACAAGGATGAAGCAGCGTTCAATTTCCATATGAAAACATCTCACTATCTGGCTTTTTCGGAAACCGTTTCAGACCTGGTGGCGAACAAGGCCGTTCGCCGTTTTCATCGTGTGTCTTCGCAGTCAGGATATCTTCAATGACGGTTTCGAATTCCATCCATGTTGCAGTTCTTCCCGGCGACGGCATTGGCCGTGAAGTCATGGAGCCGTGCCTTGAATGTCTGAACGTGCTGGCAGGGAGATCCGGTGGCTTTTCCTTTGCCTATGAAACCCTTGAAGCGGGTGCGGGGGTGTTTCGCGACACCGGTGTTGCACTGCCTGACGACGTCGTCAAAAAGGCCGGTGCTGCGGATGTAATATTGCTGGGTGCAATGGGTCTGCCTGAAATCAGATATCACGACGGGCGCGAAATAACGCCGCAAATTGAACTGCGCGAAATTTTCGACCTGTATGCCGGCGTCCGTCCGGTTGAGACATTTCCCGGATCACCGGTGCCATTGAAGGATCCACGTGCCGCACAGCTGGATTTTGTGCTGATTCGCGAAAACACCGAAGGGCTGTTTGCCTCACGTGGTGCCTGTGAGATGGTTGGAGACGAAGAGGCGCGGGATACAATGGTGATTACGCGAAAGGGAACCGAGAGGTTGTCTGATTTTGCTCTCAAACTTGCCGAACGCCGCAAGGCGCAGGGCCGCGGGAACGGGCGTGTCACCTGTGTCGACAAGGCGAATGTATTTGGAAGTTTCGCCTTTATGCGCAAGGTGTTTTATGAGCGCGCCGCAAAATTTCCGGACCTTGCGGCCGATCATGCCTACGTGGATGCGACCTCGCTTGCGCTGGTGCGAAACCCCTGGGTGTTTGACGTGATGATTACCGAGAACATGTTCGGTGACATTCTTTCCGATCAGGCCGCTGCCCTGATGGGCGGCATGGGCATGGCGCCGTCAGCGGATATCGGTGACAAGCACGGGCTGTTTCAGCCCTGTCATGGGACAGCACCTGACATTATGGGAACCGGCAAGGCAAACCCGTCCGCCATGTTGCTGTCGGGTGCCATGATGCTGGACTGGCTCGGTGAAACCATGAACTCGCCTGAACTGACAGGGGCTGGTGAAACTTTCCGCAATGCTGTGCGTTGCGCGTTTGCCGATGGCAACCTGCTACCTTTTGAGGTGGGCGGTACTGCCGGATTGCGTGAAGTATCAAACCGCGTCCTGGACATACTGAAGAGCTGACCCGGTCGCAAGATTTAGGTGTTACCGGGTGACAAAACCTGCAGCATGCACCACTTTCATCGGTGGGTTAACCCGCCAGACACTCTGTAATCGTTGAGTTTTATGGATTTTGATTGATTCAGTTAAAAGCCGTACTGACCGAAGTCGTGCGCGAGTACAACGGTATCTGAAATCATATCCATTTGAGTTTTCGAAATATCCAGATCTGTGCGACAAGAATGATCACCATCAATGCGCAGGTGACCCAGAAGGCAGCAGAGCTGTCGACACCCGGCATACCACCCACATTGATGCCCAGGAGTCCAGTAAAGAAAGACAAGGGCAGAAAAATTGCGGCGATGATCGAGATCACATACATGTTGTTGTTCATTTTCTCGGCCAGCTTGTTCGAAATATCATCCTTGATGACCAAACCGCGTTCGCGAATGGCATCCAGTTCCTCGACCAGCCTTTGCTGCCGATCCATCGTCTCGCGTATTGACGGTTTCTGTTCTTCCGGCATCCAGGCGGGAGGATCGCCGAGCATGGCGGCCAGCGCTTCGCGCTGTGGCGCCATGAAACGGCGAAGTTCGATTGCATCCTTGCGAATATCTCCAAGCTCGCGGCGCAGGTCACCGGCGTCGGCATTTTCCGCGCGCAACTCTACAGCATCTAGCTTTTCTTCGTATCCGGCGACGCAGCCGGCCATTTGCGAAATGAGCCGGGAAACAATCAATTCAAACAGCGCTGCTACGCTAACCGGTCCTGTCCCGTGTTTGGTCAACTCCTCGAAAATCTGACGCGGTGCGAACAGGCGGCGATGACGCAATGTAATCAGGCGCTCACCATCACTCCACAATCTGATGGCCACCATGTCATCAGGATCTTCTCCTTCGTTCTGATTGATCCCCCGCAGAATGGCAATGTAGCCGCGCTTGCCCCGGAACACCCGAGGCCTGGTCTCCTCGGTGGTAATGGCATCCAGTGTCACGGGAGTAAGGCCGCTTTCTTCCTTCAACCATTTCAGAGCTTCAGGAATTGCCCGATCCAGATGAATCCATATCGGACCATCTCCGGACTTCCAAGCGCGAACTTCTTTCCAGCCGACCGGTGTTGCGCTGCCCTTGCCATCCAGTATGCAGGCGGAAATCAGACCGTTTTCATTTGGGGTTGGCATGTGGTTCATCCCTTTCCGGTTTTCCTGGCCGGGGCAGAACTGACTTGGGAAGCGCTCTGCTGGAGGCCGATTGGCAGAGATGTTTTCAGATGCAGGTCGCGTTGTGGGTAAGGTATCTCGATGCCGTGTTTGTGAAACAAACGCCATACCGCCAACAGGTATTCGCTCGCCACATTGGAGACACCGTTTGCCGGATCAACAATCCAGAAACGGGTTTCAAGATCCACCGATGAATCGCCAAAATTCCTCAACAATACGGTCGGCTTGGGATCCGCAACGATCCGCTCAATTCCCTTGGTCGCCTCAAGCATGAGTTCCATCGCTTTCGGTACATCAGAATCATAGTGGACTCCGACCATGACCTTGCGCCGGATGGTCTTGTCGGAGTGCGTCCAGTTTACAACACGGTTGATGATAAACTCTTCATTGGGAATCAGATGCTCGGTCCCGTCACGGGTTCGAACAGAGGTATACCGGGCCCCGAGGCTGGCTACCCAACCATATGTATCGGTCAACTCGACAACGTCACCGGGTTTTATAGAACGGTCCATCAGCAGGATGATGCCGCTGATGAGATTGGACACGATCTTCTGCAGACCAAAGCCAATACCGACGCCTACTGCGCCAGAAAACACTGCCAGTGCGGTCAGGTCGATGCCAACTGTGTTTAGAGCTATCACAACCGCGAGAAACAGTAGCGTGAAACGCCCGAGTTGACTGATCAATACCTGTACGGAAGGCGTCAGGTTGCGGGAACTGCTAACCCTGGCTTGCAGAACCTTTGACCCGGCGGAGGCCGTCCATAACAAAATTGCTGCAGTCAACCCGCCTTTCAGGATCAGATAGGCAGTCACCTTTGTTCCGCCTATGGTTGTGCCGATCGAATCCAGCATCGCAATTGTGGGATTTAGCAACCGCATGATGCTGAGAGCAGCGATCAGCCACATTCCGATAGCAAATGTCTTCGACCAGAACGGGTCCGACACAGCGCTCGAGAATATCCTGATAAATATCCACGCGTTCAGAAGGCTGGCAGCGATTCTGACCACATAGTGACTAATCGAGAATCCGGTTAGAACCAGAGTTGCGATCCACAACCCGACAATGCAAACGGCAAACGGCATGAGACCGCGAAGGATGAGCCGCAAGCGTCCGAATACCGGAAACCGTCCCGTTCGCCAGATGCGGTCAAAGCCTGACTTGGCATAGTTCCTCAGCAGAAAGGAGACGAGCGCTACGCCTGCGATAACGGCAAGTTGTAATGGGCCCTGATATGAGAAAAGCTGATAGTACAGGACGGTATAGAGTTCCTGCAGATGAGCCACGATTGGCGACAGGCTCTCTGTTACAGACTCGGCAATTTTTTCCGTAGTTTCGGGCGCAACGGTTACGGGTGCAACGGTGGCGGGTTCTGCAGCATCTGCCTGAGCGATCAGTATTGGATTTGTCATACGAACTTGGTCCCAGTTGTTGGGGCGAACGAACATGCAGTCCGACTTCGCCTAAATGATTTCATCTTCGTCGAATAGCGGATCGATTTTCAACTCAGCCGACAGATGGGCTGCGGTGGTTTTGGCATTCCGGGTTTCCGGCAAGGCAACATGAAAAAGTGCATCACCCTCATTTACGACTGGCAAATTGGTGCGACCCACAATAATGCCACTCAGCTCGCTTTTGATCTCGATTTCCACTTCACCAAACGGATCTGATATGATCCCCAATGTCTCGCCGGAAACGATTGCTTCTCCGGTTGGTTTGAGCGTCCGGAGCAGACCCCCGACTGGCGCACGCAACCACTTGCTCGATGTTGCGTGCACTGGTGTGCCGGACGCCTTGGGGATACCTTTGGCTGCCACCATCCCCATTGCGTGCATCACTCGAAGTATCCCTGATACCCCGGCCCGGGCAGAAAGTTCATCAAATCGCAGACCTTCACCGGCTTCATAGAGCAGGACATCGACGCCTGCGGTATGCGCAGACTGGCGGAGCGACCCCTCCCTCACACTTGAAGTCATTACCACAGGTGCACCGAAAACGTCGGCCAGTTGCATTGTTTTGGTTCCTGAGGGTGACACCCTGATTTGTGGAATGTTGGTGCGATGAATGGCAGCTGAATGTAAATCGATACCGAAATCCGACCGCTCGACAATTTCACGCATGAACATATGAGCCAGCCGGCTGGCCAGAGATCCGGTCCCGCTGCCCGGGAACGACCTGTTGAGGTCGCGCCGGTCGGGCAGATAACGTGAGCGGTTGAGAAACCCGAAGGAATTGACGATTGGTATTACCAGCAAAGTACCTCGCAGCGCATCAAGCTGCGGGGCGCGTAACAGACGCCGTGCGATCTCGACACCCATCACTTCGTCGCCATGTACTGCCGCGCTGACGAAGAGCGTTGGGCCTGGCCGTGGCCCGTGCACACAGTGCACGGACATGGTGACCGGTGTATGATCGGACAACACGCTCACAGGTAGGTCGACCGTCTGCCGCGCGCCTGGTGCAACACTAACATTGTCAATATTGAATGGCGCGCGGGTTGCCATCAGCCTGTCCCCTTCGTTCTGGTATTACCGGCTTCGGACTTCTTTTCCAGCAATTCTATTATTTTTCCAGCAATATCTATGCCGGTTGCATTTTCTACACCTTCCAGTCCGGGCGACGAGTTGACCTCCATGACGACAGGTCCATGATTGGATCTAAGCATGTCAACACCGCATACATTCAGACCCATGGCCCTTGCAGAGCGGATAGCGGTAGACCGTTCTTCTGGCGACAACTTGATCTGTTTCGCGACCCCGCCACGGTGAAGGTTTGAACGAAATTCGCCTTCGCCACCGGTGCGCTGCATAGCCGCAACTACCTTTCCTCCTACAACAAGTGCGCGAATATCGGTGCCGCCAGCTTCCTTGATAAACTCCTGCACCAGAATGTTCACATTGGCGCTGCGAAACGCTTCGATCACAGATTTTGCTGAGCGGTCTGTATCGGCCAGGACGACGCCCAGTCCCTGGGTTCCTTCGAGGAGCTTGATCACAAGTGGCGCGCCACCGGCCATTTTCAACACTTCTTCGGTTTGTTTCGGGTCATGCGCAAATGTTGTGACCGGTAAACCAATACCCTCACGAGCCAGGATCTGTGTCGAGCGTAGTTTGTCGCGCGAACGGCCAATTGCGACCGACTCGTTGAGCGGATAAACACCGGCCATTTCGAACTGGCGCAGCACAGCAAGACCATAAAACGTAATGGACGCACCAATGCGCGGAATCACAGCGTCATAACCTGTCAGTTTTTGGCCATTGTAAAAAATATCAGGGCGCCGCGAGGCTATGTTCATGGTGCAACGCAGGGTATTGATAATATTGAGAGTGTGACCACGTTGTTCAGCGGCCTCCTTGAGACGTTTATGCGAGTATAATTTGGCGTTTCTTGCCATCATAGCAATCTTCATGGTCTTCTCCTTTGTTGAAAGAAATTACCCCTGTACATGGCCGAAACCTGCACCGGGCTAGTCGTCCACAGTCTTGGCTGCGGATGGTTTGCTTAGGGGCCGTCCCATAACGAAAGATGAACCGGGATCGACAAGAACCCGCCGCGAACGAAGTGCGGTACGCCCCAGTATCAAATCGAATTCCATTTCTTTGCGATCTGCGAGCGACACATCAATTTTCCAGCAGTGGCGTCCCAGCAACAGCGTCGTGCGGATTATGATGCGACGCGCGGGCACACCGCCAGTATTCTTGATATTGCGTTCATCTATCACTTGTGCCTCAAGCAAGAGATCAGGTGCCCGTCCGCGAACCGGGAATTTGAAACGCACCCATTTTTGTCCGGCTCGCTCGAACAGTTCCTGGCTCTCGGCGTGCAAGGCAGATGTGCGTGCTCCAGTATCAATTTTCGCGCGCATCTCTTCTATGTTGAAGTCGGGTAACCCCACGAACTCGCGCCACCCCACAACTTCTCGTGCGCGCTGAACGAGTTTCTTCTGCTTGACTATTTTCAAAGCAAATCTTCATTCGCGCGACGGTAGTTGACAAACGCATTTGCCTTCATCACGACAAAAAAGCTGTCCATGTCGATAAGAACGAAACCTCGCTCCAAAAGTGCACGCCCGAGGACCCGGATGTCATCCTCATAGAGTCGCTGCCGCTTAACCAGTTCCCGCATCAGTCTTGCAGGTATTCGATACCGGCCGGAATTCTTCCCACCGAACCTTATGTCATATAACTGGGCGAGGCGATCAGCTGCGGCTACCATGCTGTCTGGTTCATTGGACATAAAAATATCTTAAATAGACAAAAATATTTTGTCTATAGGATAATAATATTATTTTTTATGATGATTGTTGCAAGTGGTTCGAGGTCACATCAGACTCGCCATGGCTATTGCAATTCCAAGAAACGAAAGGAGCCCGGCAATGTCAGTTATGGTTTTTAGGATGGACTTCAATTGCTGGTCCTCAAATCATCCCCTTATTCAGGGTCGAGAGTTTGGGTCAGTTCAGAACCACGAGCATAACAACTGGATTTGATCGGCAGGATCGGAGAAGAAATCAAAGAATCGAACACGATTTCTGACTGGTAGACATACTGATCTCGCGCTATCAATTCTTTGCCATGAAATGGTATCAGTTGGCGCGGCATTAGTCTGGTCGGCTGTCTTCATCAGAAACAGCCGGACCAGCAATTATTCGATTTTCGAAAGGTAGACCCTATGCGCGCGTTAGTTGCCTTTTTCGTGTTTGCGGCGTTGACCTTGCCAGTGCCGGCATTCGACTTCAGTCCGCCGCAAGCTGAATTTGACAAATTGCCCATCGGTACCAGGGTTATTGGAGCATCGGTCACTCGAAAGCTGGATGCTGACTCGGGTCGTGAGCCTCTGCGCGCCAAACTCGAAGCATTCTCGAAAATTGGGATCGAGATTCAGGCTCAGCATGGTGGACAAACCCGGGAAAGGCAGGTCATTGGCTGGCGCGAGCATATCCTCCTGCCCGAACTTTGCAGTGCAGAACTCGATGCAAAAATCGATACGGGAGCGCGGACATCTGCCCTGCATGCAGTGGACCTGTCAGTTGAAAATCGCGACGGAGAAGAGTGGGTCTCATTTCACGTTCCCTACGCTGGAGTAAAACGTACCGTCCGACATAGCGCCAAAGTTATCGACAGACGAAAAATTAGAAACACCAGCGGCAACGTCCAGATCCGCTATGTGATAGAAACAACTCTCGTGATGGGCAACCGCCAGTGGCAAATTGAGGTGTCACTCGCAGATCGCGAAAAAATGAAATTTGACATCCTGCTTGGCCGCACAGCCATCCGGCATCGGGAGTTGCTGGTCGATCCAGAAAAGGCCTACCTCACTGGTCGACCGGTGCCAATACTGGATTGATCTTGCTAAAAAGCCGTCCTGGCCTGGCCAGAACGGCTTGTAGTTTTAAGAGGTGCACGACTTTTCCAGATCAGTACTGACTGATTCCAGAGTGCTGGAGCAACTTTATGAGTTCAAGTGAACTCGTGTCGCTCTAGAAGTCCATGCCGCCCATGCCACCCATACCGCCGCCTGGCATTGCAGGCGTATCCGCGGCCTTCTTCGGGGCGTCTGTAACCATGGCTTCGGTGGTGATCAGCAGGGCTGCAACAGAAGCTGCATCCTGCAGGGCGATACGAACCACCTTGGTCGGGTCCATGATGCCTTCGGCAACCATGTCGCAATACTGTTCTGTCTGTGCGTTGAAGCCGAAGTTGCCGGTCTTTTCCAGCACCTTGCCGACCACGATGGACCCTTCAACACCAGCGTTGGCCACGATCTGGCGGATCGGGGCTTCAAGCGCCTTCGACACGATCTTGATGCCGGCCATGATGTCCGGGTTGGTGTCTGACAGTGCATCCACGACCTTCTTGGCGCGCAGCAGGGCAACGCCGCCACCGGGAACGATGCCTTCTTCAACAGCCGCCCGGGTAGCATTCAGGGCATCGTCGACGCGATCCTTGCGTTCCTTCACTTCGGTTTCGGTCGAACCGCCTACCTTGATCACAGCTACCCCGCCTGCCAGCTTGGCCAGGCGTTCCTGCAGCTTCTCACGGTCATAGTCAGACGTGGTGTCCTCGACCTGCTTGCGGATCTGGTTGCAGCGGGCTTCGATGTCGCTCTTCTTGCCGGCACCGTCGACAATGGTGGTGTTTTCCTTGTCGATGGAAACCCGCTTGGCGCGGCCCAGCATGTCAAGGGTAACGTTTTCGAGCTTGATGCCGAGGTCTTCGGAGATGACCTGGCCGCCGGAGAGAACTGCAATGTCTTCCAGCATGGCCTTGCGGCGGTCGCCGAAACCAGGCGCCTTGACAGCAGCAACCTTGAGGCCGCCACGCAGCTTGTTGACCACCAGGGTCGCCAGTGCTTCGCCTTCAACGTCTTCTGCAATGATCAGCAGAGGGCGGGAAGACTGGACGGTGGCTTCCAGCAGCGGCAGGATAGCCTGCAGGTTGGACAGTTTCTTTTCGTGCAGCAGGATGTATGGGTCTTCCATTTCGGTGATCATCTTGTCTGCATTGGTGATGAAGTAGGGAGACAGGTAGCCGCGGTCGAACTGCATGCCTTCAACCACTTCCAGTTCGGTTTCAGCGGTCTTTGCCTGTTCAACCGTGATGACGCCTTCATTGCCGACCTTCTGCATCGCCTTGGCGATCATCTGGCCGATTTCAGCTTCACCGTTGGCAGAGATGGTGCCGACCTGGGCAATTTCCTCGGAGCTGCTTATCTTCTTGGAACGCTTGACAAGGTCCGCAATGGCAGTCGCAACGGCCATGTCGACGCCGCGCTTCAGATCCATCGGGTTCATGCCGGCAGCAACCGACTTGGCACCGCCATGTACAATTGCATGCGCAAGAACAGTCGCCGTGGTTGTGCCATCGCCAGCCAGGTCGGCTGTCTTGGAGGCCACTTCGCGCACCATTTGTGCGCCCATGTTCTCGAACTTGTCCTCAAGTTCGATTTCCTTGGCGACGGTTACGCCGTCCTTGGTGATGCGCGGTGCGCCGAAGGATTTGTCAAGCACTACGTTGCGGCCCTTCGGACCGAGTGTGACCTTGACGGCATTGGCGAGAATGTCGATGCCGTGCATCATCCGTTCGCGGGCATCGGTGCCAAACTTTACTGTTTTAGCAGCCATATTCATATTCCTCTAGTTTATTGTGTGTAGCTACATTACTGGTGCAAGGTGAGATGTGGTTCAGGCGGCCTTCCGGGCTATCCTGGTGCTGTCCAGCACACCCATGATGTCGCTTTCCTTCATGATCAGCAGTTCTTCACCGTCGATCTTGACTTCGGTGCCGGACCACTTGCCGAACAGCACCTGGTCGCCAGGCCTTGACATCCAGCGCAATCAGCTTGCCTGCGTCGTCGCGTGCACCAGCGCCGACGGCGATTACCTCGCCCTGCATGGGCTTTTCCTTGGCAGTGTCTGGAATGATTATACCGCCGGTAGTCTTGGTATCTTCCTCGATCCGGCGAACGACCACACGGTCGTGTAGGGGACGGAATTTCATTTTAGCCTCCTTGGGCGTCTTGTTGTCCCGACAAAGCGCAGTTTTCTGCGTCTCATCGTACTAGGTCATACTCGGAAAAGATCGCATCAGCGGTTTCACTGACGAAACCTGCGATCAGCGAAGAGTTATGTGATAGCGGGACGATCCAAATACAAGCGCCTTGCAAGCCTGTCGCAATTTAAATTTTCCGCTTACGGGATGCTGTCTGAGTAAGAAAAGCACCCTGTCACATTTTGTTTTCGGGTATCGGCAATTTTGCACAAGTATGGTCTTTGTGTGCACCGACCCTTGGTGATACGGGTGCATTGGTGCAAGGGTCCGGCACAGTTGCGGATACATGAAAGGAGAAATGGCAATGCCCACGGGCTCAAACGCAGGCGCCTTGAGTGCTATTCGGGAAATCAGGGCTTTCCTTGCCGCGAACGTAGCCGAGCCTCCGGCAAGGCGTCTCGCATTGCTCAACAAGAAACTGGCCGATATGGAGACCGGTGCGGAATCCGGGTGGTATTAAACCCGGCAATCAAACAGCCGTCCACAGGTCAGCTTTATCACACAACCGGAGGCCATACCCACAAGATCATTGGAACCGCAACCAGTACAATTATGACCTGCAGAGGAAATCCGACCAGCGCATAGTCCTGGAACTTGTAGCCGCCCGGTCCCATGACAAGCGTATTTGACTGATGCCCGATGGGGGTCAGGTATGGCGAGGCGGCACCAACAGCTACGGCCATGAGGAAGCTATCGGGGTTTGCGTTCAGACCCGATGCAATTCCCATGGCAATGGGTGCCATCAGGATTGCGGTAGGTGTGTTGTGGACGAAATCGGACATCCACATGGACACAACCAGAACCAGCGCGACGATTGCCCATACTGGCACGTCACCAGCTACCGTCAGCAGGCCGTTGGCGATCAGGTCTGTCCCGCCTGTATTCTGGAGTGCTTCGCCTATCGGTATCAGCGTACCCAGGAGCAGGATGACGGGCCATTCAATACTTTCATATACCTCGGTGAGAGAAATTGTATTTGTCAGGATGAGCAACAGGACAGCGGCCACAAAGGCAATTGGCACCGTCACGAGACCGAATGCCGCCGCCACTATGGCGCCGCCAAATATACCGGTGGACAGCAGTATCTTGCCGGAGGGCGGGTCTTCCCCAATTGATCGGGCGGCCAGCCTGAGGCAGCCAAGTGTCTGCAATGCCTCTGCCATACCGGTCCTTTCGCCCTGCAGCAGCAGGACATCGCCGGTCTTGAAACGGATGTTCTTCAACCGCGCGGTAGGCTGCCGCCCCTGGCGGGCTAGTGCAAGCAGGTTGATTCCGAGCCGGTCGTGCATGCGATACCGCCGCATCGACTTGCCCTCGATCGGCGAGTTGGGCAGCACCACGGCTTCAATTACCTCAATATCATCCGACTCCAGTGAGTCATCACCTTCAACCTGGTGTCCCAGTTCACCCAGTTGTTTTCCGTCCGCCAGCGGCTGGATCAAACCGGGGTCGCCCTGAAGAATGAGCACGTCATTGTCGCGGACCCTTTCAATAGCGCGCGGTGCGAGGCGGCGAACCCCATTACGGATTATGGCCACGACCGAGACTTCACCGTCGAACGAGTTTTCCAGTTCCCGTACCCGCATGCCAACCAGGGGCGAACCATCCGGCACATTGGATTCAAGAGTGTACCGCTCGACATGAAACAGGCTGTCGTCGTCGCCCTCGACAGGTATGCGCTCCGGCAAAAGCCGCCAGCCAATGAATGTCAGGTACAACAGGCCGGCCCCCGCAACTGCCAGGCCCACTGGTGCGAAATCGAACATGGCGAACGGTTTACCGGTTTGGGCTTCCCGAAAGCCTGAAATCACGATGTTGGGCGGGGTACCAATCAGGGTGACCAGCCCGCCCAGCAGGCTGGCGAACGATAGCGGGATCAGAAACATCGAGGGTGAACGGCCCGACTTGTAGGCATTGCGAAGTGCAACCGGCAACATCAGCGCCAGCGCCCCGACATTGTTCATCACGCAAGACAAGGCGGCCACAATGCTGCTGCCTGCGGCAACCTGCAGAACGGGAGACCTTCGCGAACCCGCCAGCAACGTCACCAGCTTGTCTACCAGGCCCGAGTTTTGCAGCGCCTGCGAGATCACAAGCACGGCGGCAACCGTAATCACCGCCGGATGGGCAAACCCTTCAAATGCGTGGTCAGACTTCACCACACCGGAGAATACAGCAACCAGCAGGGCCATGACGCCGACGATGTCATAGCGGACCTTGTTCCAGACAAACATCACCATTGCAAAAAAGATGATCGCGAAAACTATAGCTTGGTGCATTGTCATGTCATTTACCCCACAAGCAACGGCATCATCGCCGATACCTGGCTCAAAACAACGAAAAACCCCCACATATCCGTGGCGGTAGTCAGCATGGGCCCCGATGCCACAACAGGGTCTGTGTCAACAAGTGCCGAGATACGTTCGAAGACCTCGTCACTGGCGGCGGCACAGACTGTTTGAGCCATCGTCTCACCTCTCTGGGTTGTCGATCAAAATAACAGACAACATCCGAAGAATCACACGTGGTGGAATTGGCCGGTAGCTGTTCGGAACTGGTTTCCCCACGCCTGCTGGTCACACAACACGATTGGTTCGCAAGCAGATCGGCCAGCGATTTCACGCAACAATTCTACTGGACGTGAAGTTTGTAACTGGAATTTTCACATGAGTTAAATGATAATTTATTGCCAATGTATTTATGTATTACTCACTTAATGCTACAATGCTGGACTGACGCACATTTGCTGTAGTAGGAAATTCCCGTTGTGCTGATACGGGCAATGTTTCACTAATAATATCAGATGCTTAAATCTATAAAGCGCATTTAGTTGAGCATTCCCGTTCAGTGCAGTCCTGCTTCAACGGGGATTAAAGTGAGTTTTTCTGCAGTAAATAGTGATTATTATGAACTTGCTTCATTTGAAATCCGGTCCTACTCACTATGCCACGGTATCGCTGATCACGGTTGCGACGGCAGCCAGATTTCCTGTCTGACGCGCAAGTGCCGAACAGATCAGCAATCTCCAATGAAAGGGAAGAAAAATGGCTTTATCCAGGAAGTTCAAGAGCGTTGTTGCCGGTGTTTGTCTGGCAGGGTGTGCTGCATTGCCGGGGATGAATGCGCAGGCTGACCAGGGCGGCGTCAATGCTGGTGTCCTTACCTGTGTTGTTGAAGGTGGTGTAGGCCTGCTGGTTTTCTCCAGCAAGGAAATGCAATGTGAGTTTGTTTCGGTGGACGGCAGAACCGACCTTTACAGTGGCAATGTCCAGAAATTTGGCCTTGATGTCGGTGTTACCGGCAAGAGTTACGTCAAGTGGGTGGTGTTTGCACCCGTCGGACGGCCACGCGCAGGTGGCCTGGCTGGCCAATATATCGGTGTCTCAGGAGAAGCTACAGCAGGCGCAGGTGTTGGCGCCAACGGTTTGGTTGGCGGTTCAGACCGTACCTTCTCGCTGCAGCCTTTCAGTGCGTCGATCCAGACCGGCGTGAACCTGGCGCTGGGCATCGGTTCAATGGTATTGATTTACGACAACTAGCTCCAGGCAATACGAATGGCTGCGTGCAATCCTGAGACGGGTGTATGCAATAATCTGCTGATACAGAAATACGGGCCGGAACAAAAAACTGGGCCGGCCCGTAGCTGTTTCGGCTGTTATTATGGGCTCAGCTTACCCCATGTCGCTTTACTGGGCGGCGCTGCCTAACAGCAATGGTGTAATCCGGCGCAGCGTCACGCGGCGGTTTTCAGCTTCAGGTTCTTCCGTCGGGATCTTCAGGAATGCCTCGCCACGCCCTATGGTTGCCAGGTTTTCCTCGCCGATCACGAAGTATTCCAGCAGCGCCTGACGAACAGCGTCGGCCCGTTCGGCCGACAGTGCCAGGTTGGCCTGGCTGCTGCCGACTGCATCGGTGTGCCCCTCAATCAGGAAAACCTCGGTTGGATTGCCGGCAACGATGCGTTCAATGATGCCTCCGATCCGGTCCAGCTTCGGCACCTCTTCGGTGCGCAGGAAACCCTCACCAAAGCCAAACCGGATGGTGTCAACCTCAATCCCGGGCACTGAATACCGCAACCGCGGCTGTTCAGCGAAATCTTCGATGCGGTAACGCGGCTTGACTTTCACCAAGGGCGGTGAAATCAGCCAATCCTGCAGTTCTTCATCATAGGCTTCTGCCGCTGTGATGGTTGGACGAGATGCAATTAGTACACCGGCGACCAGTCCCGCACCTGCACCAATGGCGATTGCCTGCCCGGTGCTCAAACCTTTCCTGCGGCGCTTGCGCCTGTCAACAAGACGGTTACTGAGTTCATTCCGGTCCTCCTCAAGCCGCGCCCCGATCTGCGTCTGTTCCCTGGCGGGCAGATCCTTGATGGTCATGGCCCGGCGGTTTGCGTCTATGCGGCGTTCCAGCGCATCGGTGGTAAGGTCGCTTGCCGGGCGTTTGTCTCCCATGAGGTCAGCAACCGTCATCTTGCCTGGCTTTGCTTCAGGCAGATCGTTTGCCTTTCCGGCTTCTTCGGGGTTGGCTGCCGCGTCCTTTTCCGGGTCCTGCCTGGCTGCCACGCGCTGGCGGATTTCGGCCGTATCGGTGGCAAGGCTGGCGCGCAATGTCTCGGTAGAAGCGTCGGACAGGCCTTCGGCGGCCAGAATACCCCGGGTTTGCCTGATACGCTCGCGCAAGGCGTCGTCATCGAGTTCTGCTGCCGGGCGATTGTCCCCGGCAATTTTTGCCGCTTCAGCATCGGCTGCTCCGGCCTGTACGGTCACACCGGTCGCTGCAGCAGTACGGGCATTCAGTTCTGCCGTATCGGCTTCAGCCATGGCCTTCAGCCGGGCTTTCTGTTTTGCCCTGGTCGTGTCACTGCCGGCCAACTCACCGGCAGCCTGGATCCTCTGGCGCAACTCGGCGTCGGTCAGACCTGCAGGCGGGCGATCATCACCAAGTACGGATTCCGCAGTAAACGCGGGCTTTGCGTCCTCGACAGGCTGAGCCTGCTGCTGTGCCGGTTCGTCTGACTGTGATTGTGCAGCGCTGTTCTTGGCAGGATCAGTTGCCTGCGGTGCTGGTGAGGCTTCCTGCTTCGCCGGAGCGGTTTCAGGCGCAGGCGCGGCTTGCTGGCTGGCAGGTTGTTCGTCCTGCGGTTTTTCCTTTTTCGCCTTTTGCTTTTTGACCGGCTGCGCCTCATCGTCCGCTACAGGTTCAGGTGCTGCAGCAGCGTCATCTTTTGCGGGTTCAGCTGCCGGTGCCTGCGCATCCTGCTTCGCCGGATCAGTGTCAGTGGCGGGTGCGCGCTTCCTTGGTGGCAGGCTGTTCGTTCTGCGGCTCTTCCTGTTTCGCCTTTTTCTTCTCGGCCGGTTGTGCTTCTTCTTCCTTTACAGGTTCCGTGGCCGCAGCAGCGTCATCCTTTGCAGGTTCGGTTGCTGGTGCGGGAGCTTCCTCCCTGACTGGTTCCGGCTGCTGGCCGGCGGATTCAGCCGCAGGCGCCGGTGCATCCTGTTTGACTCCTTCTTCAGTTGCAGGCTGGGCCTGCTCCTGGGTTGCTTCTGTAGTAGTGTTCTGTGCACAGACTGGTGTCATTGATGACACAGTAATGGCCAGCGCCACCAGACTTGCGGAATATCCTAGCTTCATGATTTTCTCCTCCTTGGGGCGCTTGAATTCCACCGAATGCAAGCACCGGGCATCCGGACCCGGTTAACGTTTGCACCGGGTAGTGGTTCCATTCGCCGCCCATCTCCTGTGCTTCAGATGCATGCAAACTGCGGCCCCTTTAGGGACCTGCTGGCTTCCGGCTTCAGGCATGTCGGTTGATATCTGATAATAACTCCCGCGCTGACAGGCAAAATTCAGCACAACTCATTCAACAAGATTCTGCCCGCAGACTGCTGCGTTCACGACGGAGCGTGTCGGATGGTGACAGCCTTTCTGTTGTGACATCAACAGGAAATGGTGAGATCAGTCACATTTTACAAATGAATATTAAACATGGTTATGATGATAATATGTAATGTTGAAGTTGGTTGCTCACACCGGCATGCTTACAAATTCGTGCGGACCTGGTCTAGATCCGCACCGTCTTCTTCCAGCACTACCTCCTGCTCATTGTCGACCTGCTCACACACTTTGTGCAGGCTCTTGAGGCACCGCTCCATCAGCGGCTGGCTTTTTTCGCTGTTCCATATGACGTAGGCCGGAAAGGGAAACACCGGCGCATTGGCAACAATGTACAGGGCACCGGCAGTTATGTGCTCCCTGACCAGGCGGGTTGGGAAATATCCGGCCCGTTTCTGATCTATAATGAAATTGAGGGCCAGTGGCCCAAGGGCAAGACTGGTGCGCGCGAGGTCAAACCTGGGAAAATGCGAAGCGTGTGCCATGGCAAACTCAGGCCCCCAGTCCATGAACACGTAATTTTCGTCCAGGTCGCAACTGTAAGCCGAATCGGTTGCGACCAGGATCAGGTCTTCCTTGAGCAGCTCTTCAACCTTGAGACCAGGACGCATTTGCGGGGTATACATCACGGCCACGTCAACGGTACCCTGGATCATCAACCGCATCAGGCGGTCCGGCATGCCGACTTCTGCGCGAAACGCTGTCGTTTTTTCATGCCGTTCCAGCGCCCTCAGCCAGCGCCCGCCGAGTCGCGGCCACAAACTGTACTGGCATCCGATAGACAGGAGATCCGAGTATCCCTCCGGCAGGGCTATCTGATACTTGGCCTCTTCCCAGACCTTCAGAAGCGACCGGGCAAAGCGTTCAAACTGTTCACCGGCGGGTGTCAGTTCAATGCCCGCCTTGGATCTTGTGAACAGTTTCTGGCCGAGTTCCTCTTCAAGACGCTTTACCCTGAGGCTCACGGCAGACTGGGTCACAAATACCCGGTCGGCGGCCTCCAGAAAACTGCCCGCCGAAATTATCTCCAGGAACGTGCGGATTAGTTGCAAATCCATTCCATCTTGCTCCTTGCGTGATGTCAATCCGCCCACTGCCAGTAGCAGCAAGCGCAAATGGCACGCTGTTCAGGACAATTTGCGACACCGGAATCAACCCATGTCGCAAATGATTTTTCTGACACCAATAATTCACAATTGAGCCGTATTTGCGAGCGCATTCGGTCCAATTTAGAACAACAGCCGGGATCATATCAGCTTCAGATCAGGGTTCGAAAAAGATACCCTCATCAAGCAGGATAATACCCATCATGGTGGTGGCTTTATCTCGTACTGGAGAGTGAAATGAAAAAGTTTTTTGCTGTTCTTGCTGTGTCGCTTCTGGCTGTTACCACCGCACAGGCCGCTGAGTTTGCTGAAGTAGATACCGATGCAAACGGCATGATCTCAATGGAAGAAGCAGTAGTCGTAATGCCTGACCTGACCGAAGATGCATTCGCTGCGGCAGATACCGACGCAGACGGTTCACTCAATGCCGACGAATTTGCGGCAATGAGCAACTAATACAAAACACGCTGGTGTTTTGACGTACAGGTACCCGGATTGACTTAACGCAAGTTAACGTCAATCCGGGTATTTTTGCGTGTTAAGCACTCCAGGCGACATAGGTTTTCCTGCATCGTAAGAATTCCATAGTGCATTGGAATTGTTCAGTTTTACGGTATGTTACAGATTTATCCGGACTGCGCTGGCCTAACCTTTCTGTTCATCGATTGCGGCCAGTTCGTCGAGTTCCTCATCACGCGCCATCATGAAACGAGTGTCCTGTTCAAGACTGGTGATCAGGCCGCCAAGTTCAGCATACAATTGCCGCATGCGCTGCAGCTTGGCCTTGACGGATGACAACCTGCCGGCATCCATACCTTCTTCATCCGGTTCATAGTCCTTTCCGACCATCAACCAGGCAAAACTTACGTCCAGCGCACCGGCCAGACGCAAAAGCCTGTTTGCCCGCGGGTCGCGTTCGTCGGCCTCCCAGGCTCGTATTGTTTCAGGCTTCACGCCGATACGGTCGGAGAGTTGGTTCACATCATAGGACTTGTTCTCGCGCGCGTGAGTAATGCGCTTGCCAATGGTATCCATCTGGTTCAGCTTTCTGCGGGTTGGGACCCTGCCATGATTGGTCCTTGGAATTGTTGGCTGGTAAGCGGGCTTTGTAGCGGCTGTTTCACCTGGTTCAACAGCGCCGGTGACGCATGGCAGTTATGCAGCACTTGATGAACAATGTCATATAAGACAAATACTCAGGCTTCTGCATGCAGTTGAAAGCAACCCCACGGAAACCTGTTGTAGAGAGAAAATCTGTGCTGGACGGACTGTTCAAATGGTTTGAGGCAAGAACGCAGGCATTTCCTGAACAGGAAGCGCAAATGCCGCCTGCCACCTTGAGTGGATTTGTGTGGCACTACACCAAACCGTTCTGGCCATGGGTGCTGGCGACGGCGGTTCTGGCTGCCATTGTTGCGATTATCGAAGTATCGCTGTTTGCGTTTCTCGGCTCAGTGGTCGACTGGCTGGCCAAGACAACGCCTGAAGCCGTGTTCCACGACTATTGGTGGCAATTGATCCTGCTTGCCGGGTTGGTGCTGGTTTTGCAACCGTTGCTCAACTTCATCTATGAGCTGATTATTCACCAGACACTGATGGGCAATTACCCGATGCTGATCCGATGGCAGGCGCATCGATACGTGTTGCGCCAGTCGCTGGAGTTCTTTCAGAATGATTTTGCCGGGCGTGTTGCCACAAAGGTGATGCAGTCGTCGCTGGCGGTGCGTGAAGTGGTGCTCAAGACGGCAGATGTCTTTGTGTTTGTGTCGGTGTATTTCACCGCGGCTATTACCCTGTTCGCAGCCAATGACTGGCGGCTGTCACTGCCCATGGTGGCCTGGCTGACAGGATATGTCGGCGCGCTTTACTATTTTGTCCCGAAGCTGAAACGGATTTCCAAGGCTCAGGCAAATGCCCGTTCTGTGGTAACCGGGCGCATAGTGGACAGTTATACAAACATTCCTACCGTCAAGATGTTCGCCCACACGGAATTCGAAGATGAATATGCACGCGACGGCATGGAGCCGTTCCTCGAAAACGTTCATCAGCAGATGCGGCTGTCGACACTATTGATAACCACGCTCAATGTACTCAATTCCATCAATTTGTTTGGCGTTGGCGTGATGTCTCTATGGCTGTGGTCGACAGGGGCAATAACCGCTGGCGCGATAGCATTTTCCATTGGCCTGGTACTGCGGCTGAAGGGAATGTCGCACTGGATCATGTGGGAAGTGTCCGGGCTGTTTGAAAATATCGGGGTGGTGCAGGACGGAATCGAAACCATATCGCGCACGGTTTCCGTGGTTGACAAACCCGGTGCACAAGAGCTTGAAGTCAGCAGGGGGCGCATCGAGTTTGACGGCATCGGTTTCAACTATGGAAAAGATCGTGAGGAACTCGACCAGGGCATTATCGACAACCTGGCCCTGACGGTTCATCCCGGGGAAAAGCTTGGAATCGTTGGCCGTTCCGGTGCCGGTAAATCGACGCTGGTATCATTGTTGTTGCGGTTTTACGACCTTGAAACCGGACGGATACTGATTGATGGACAGGACATCGCAAACGTTACCCAAAGCTCGTTGCGGGCCAATATCGGGATGGTCACCCAGGATACCTCGTTGCTGCATCGCTCGATCGCCGACAATATAAGCTATGGCCGGCCCGATGCAACGCCGGATGAAGTCAGGCAGGCTGCCGTCCGGGCTGCAGCCGACGGCTTCATTCCCGGGCTGGAAGACATGTACGGGCGTACCGGCTATGACTGCCATGTTGGCGAACGCGGCGTTAAACTGTCCGGTGGGCAGCGTCAGCGAATTGCGATTGCGCGGGTTCTTCTGAAAGACGCGCCGATCCTTATTCTTGACGAGGCAACCAGCGCGCTGGACTCCGAGGTTGAAGCGGTCATACAGGACAGCTTCGAAGGCCTGATGCAAGGCAAAACAGTGCTGGCCATCGCACACCGGCTGTCCACCATTGCGGCCATGGACCGCCTCGTTGTCATGGACAGGGGCGCCATCGTTGAAGAAGGTACCCACGCCGAACTGCTTGCAGCAAAGGGGCTTTACGCCAGCTTGTGGGCGCGCCAGTCTGGCGGTTTCATCGCAGACACTGATGTTGCCGAGGCCAGTGCCGCAGAATAAGGAGCAGGTCATGGGAAGCAAACACCAGGCAATGATCGTCACGGCGCAGCCGGAAGCCTCGGAAGCCGGAGCCCGCGTGCTCATGAAGGGCGGCAATGCGGTTGATGCCGCCATGGCGGCGGCTCTGGTTCAAGGTGTCGTGGACCCGCAAATGTGCGGAATTGCGGGGTTTGGCTCATGCCAGATCTACATGCCGGGCAAAGGGGTGCACACCAACATCGATTTTCACGGCAGGACGCCGTTGTCTGCCAGGCCGGACATGTGGCTTGACCTGCTTGAAGGAGAAACCCGGGATGGCTTTGGTTTTGTCCTCAAGGGCAAGGTTAACGATCTTGGCTATCAGGCCGTTACTACGCCGGGTTCGCTGAAAGCCTATTCAGAGGCAGTTGATGAATTCGGTACCATGGACTGGGCTGACATCTGCCTACCGGCCATTGCCCAGGCGAAGTCCGGATTTTATGTGCGCCCGCATGTGCATCAGTGGTGGACACACGGCGCGGAATTCGGGCGGGCCGAAGTTGCCGAGCGGTTGCGATTTTCAGCTACCGGTGCGCAGATTTATTTCCGGCCGGACGGTTCGGTGAAGCGTATTGGTGAACACGTGGCCAACCCGGACCTTGCGAATACCCTCGAAAGAGTGGCGAGACATGGTGCTGATATTTTCTATTCCGGCGAGATTTCCGAGCAGATCGCGGACGACTTCCAGTCTCATGGCGGTTTGATGACGCGTGATGATCTGCGCGCCTACAGGACGGTGCGAACGGTACCGTTGCGGGGCAGCTATCGCGACTTTGATATTGCCACCAACCACCCGCCCGGCGGCGGCATCATGCTGGTTGAAATGCTGAATATCCTGGAGAATTTCAACCTTGCAGATATCGGTCACAACACTACCGAGTACATACGCGTTGTGTGTGAAGCCATGAAGGCGGCCACATCCGACAAGGATAACCATGTAGGTGACCCGGCATATTATGATGTGCCGGCGGACAGACTGATGTCCAAGCAGCATGCAGCAGCCATTGCAGCGCGAATTGCCGCCGGCGAGCGTTTGTCGGTGGAGCGGCTGGAGTTGCCTGCCGAACCAAGCGATACCACCCATGTGGCCGTCGTGGACCGACACGGCAATTGTGTAACCATGACCCATTCGCTTGGCATGCCATCCGGCGTCATCACCGACGGACTGGGGTTCATGTACAATGGCTGCATGGGGGTGTTTGACCCACGCCCGGGAAGGGCAGGATCCATTGCACCTGGAAAAAGCCGGTTTTCCTCCGTCTGTCCGGCGATGGCGCTGAAGGATGGCAAACCATACGTGGTCCTGGGCGCGCCCGGGGGAACGCAAATTGCCATGGGCGTGCTGCAGGGGTTGCTGAATGTGCTTGATTTCGGCATGACCATGGAACAGGCCGTGTGTGCCCCGCGGTTTTCATCCACATCCAATGCGATTGACATTACCAATCGCATTCCAGGTTATGTTGTGGAACCGTTGCAGCGTGATGGCTATGAGGTTATCCGCTCAGCGCTCACTTTCGGCATTGCAGCCGTGCACGGCATTCGCATTGTGGATGGTGTCATGGACGGCGGCGCAGATCCTGGTCACGATGGGGTCGCGCTGGCTGTCTAACGCAGCATGCTGTCTGCTGGTGGCGTAGCAGGCGATTCGTCGTTCGATCCAGCATACAATGGTGTTGCGCCAGAACAAAAAGCCGGAGACCGAAATGCCAACGTTCATAATAGATGCACCGCCTGTAGTGACCATACCTGTTGTGGGAACGGATGCAGTGTTTCCGGTCCGGCGGGTCTACTGCATCGGGCGCAACTATGCCGCGCATACCGTTGAAATGGGTGGCGACCCTGATCGCGAAGCGCCATTCTTCTTCCAGAAGAATCCCGACAATCTGGATTCGTCGGGAGAATTCCCCTATCCGCCGCATTCTTCCGACGTTCACCACGAGGTCGAGATGCTGGTGGCGCTGGGCAAGGGTGGCGTGAACATTCCGCTCGAAAGGGCGCTGGAGCATGTCTGCGGCTATGGCGTGTCAATCGACATGACGCGCCGCGATCTGCAGGGCGAGGCCAAGAAGATGGGCCGGCCATGGGAAATCGGCAAGGCGTTTGAGCGGTCCGGTCCTATCGGGCCACTGTATACTGTCAGCCAGATCGGTCATCCCGACCATGGCCTAATTGAATTGAAGATCAACGGGCAGGTGCGCCAGGAAGGCGACATGAACCAGATGATATGGAAGGTGCCGGAAATGATCTCCCATCTGTCTCAGTATTTCGAACTGGCGCCGGGCGATGTTATCATGTCGGGAACACCGGCAGGTGTCGGACCTGTATCGAAAGGCGACATCATGGATGCCTCGATCGATGGCATGGGATCGATATCCGTCAAGGTAGTCTGAGCGCTGCTGACCGGCCCTGAACGCCACCGCCGCAGTCAGGTTGTGGCAAGTTCCTTATGAGACCGCCTCATGGTCAGATTGACCAGCCGCCATCGATGATGTGGTTCTGGCCGGTTACAAACGTGGCATCATCGGACGCGAGATACACCACGAGGCCCGCGACATCTTCTGCGGTGGCGAGCGCGCCGGTAGGCTGGCGGGACAGGAACCATTCGCGTGCCTTGTCATAGCCGCCCATATCCTCGCCCAGCTTTTCAACCCGCTGGCGAAGTGATGGGGTGTCGATGGTGCCGGGGCAAACAGCGTTACAGCGAATGTTCTGTTTTATGAAATCAATGGCGATTGACCGGGTCATGCCAATGACCGCCGCCTTGGTGGCGCCGTAAACAAATCGCGATGGTGCGCCCTTTATGGATGATGCAACCGATGCCATGTTTATGATCGAACCGCCGCCGTTTTCCAGCATGCCGGGCAGGACGGCCCTTGCCATTCTGTATTGGGACTTCACATTCAGATCAAATGAGAAATCCCACGCCGCGTCGTCACATTCAAGTATGGTACCGTGATGCACGAAGCCCGAGCAGTTGAACAGAACATCAACAGGCCCGACCCGTTCGACCACCTTGGCCACCTGTTTGGGTTTTGTGACATCCAGCAAATAGGTGCGGATACCACGTTGTTCCTGCTTGACCTTGGCAAGAGCCTCCCTGTTGATGTCTGTTGCAAACACCTTTGCCCCTTCCCGCGCCATGGCGATGGCAGCTGCCTTGCCGATACCCTGACCTGCTGCTGTCACCAATGCGGTCTTTCCCTTGAGTCTACCTGGCATTTTATTCCCTCCCTGCGGGATTTGTGGTTTGCGCTCCGCCAACAATGTGGCAGGTTTCTGCATCCGCATAGAACACAAATCGCCCGGAATAAAGAGCGGTTGGAGGCAAACAGCAGATGAAAGTGGTTATCACCGGTGGAACCGGGTTTGTTGGTGCGCGTCTGGCCCGGCGGATTCTTGACAAGGGCAGTCTTGCTGGACCGGACGGAGCACAAACCCCAATTGATGAAGTTGTGCTTTTCGACGTGATGGCGCCAGACCCCCTGCCGATGCAGCTTGATGGTCAGGTAACCCTGGTGACTGGCGATATCTCCGACAAGGCGACCGTCAACGGCCTGATCGACCGCGATGACATCTCGGTGTTTCATCTGGCATCGGTTGTATCAGGTGGTGGCGAAAAGGACTTCGACCTTGCCATCCGTGTCAATCTGACCGGGGGATTGAATATACTCGAGGCGTTGCGCGCCAGATCGTCCATCCCCCGGCTGGTGTTTGCATCATCCATCGCGGTGTTCGGCGGCGAGCATATGCCTGCCGTGGTCGGCGATCATGGCAAACAGACACCGCAAACCACCTATGGCATGACCAAGGCCTGTTGCGAACTGCTGATCAATGACTATTCGCGCAAGGGTTTTCTTGATGGCCGGTCCGCGCGCCTTCCCACAGTCATTGTTCGCCCAGGTGCGCCCAATGCGGCAGCCTCATCATTTGCCTCCGGGGTTTTCCGGGAGCCATTGAAAGGCGAGGCATGCGTATTGCCGGTAAGACCGGAAACCGTGATGCCGGTGCTGGGGTATCGCAACATCGTTGAGGGCATACTGGCGTTACATGAACTGCCGTCCGACAAGCTCGGTGATGACCGTGCAGTATCGTTACCCTCCATGGACGTGACTGTTGCCGAGATGATCGCATCCCTGAAACGAGTGGCCCACAATCGCAGGCTGGGCGAGATAACGGTAGAACCTGATCCGTTTATCGAGGCCATTGTCAGGTCATGGCCGGTGGCGACCGATGATACCCGTGCACTGGCGCTCGGTCTGCCGAAAGACAAATCGCTGGACGATATCGTCCACCACTACATTGAGGATTACGATCATGGCTAGGAAAACGGTTTACCGGGGCAAGTCGCTGGCGTCCAGATCGGACAAGGATCCCCTGGCGCCAAAGGGCCGTTCAAAGCACTGGTTTGGCCAGAAGGGCATGGACGGTTTCCATCATCGCAGCTGGATGAAGAACCAGGGTCTGCCGCATCACCTGTTTGATGGCCGGCCGGTGATCGGGATCTGTAACACCTGGTCGGAACTCACTCCGTGCAACGCGCATTTCCGGGTGCTGGCTGAACGGGTAAAGCGCGGCATCTATGAAGCCGGCGGATTTCCGGTGGAGTTTCCGGTCACCTCACTGGGTGAAACCCTGATGCGGCCAACAACAATGATGTTCCGCAACCTTGTCTCCATGGACGTGGAAGAATCAATTCGCGCCAATCCCATTGACGGTGTGGTGCTGCTGGTTGGCTGTGACAAGACGACACCAGCGCTGATCATGGGGGCGGCGTCGTGTGACCTGCCAACCCTTGTTCTGTCCGGCGGGCCGATGCTGAACGGGCGGTTTGGTGATGAGACCATTGGTTCGGGTACCCATGTGTGGAAGTTCGTCGAACGCCAGAAGGCCGGCACCATGACGTTTGACCAGATGACCGAAGCCGAAGCCTGCATGTCGCGCTCGGTCGGTCACTGCATGACCATGGGAACAGCCTCAACCATGGCGTCGATGGTAGAGTCGCTTGGCCTGGGACTGCCGTCCAACGCTGCGATTCCTGCTGCAGATTCGCGGCGCAACGTGTTGGCGCACATGGTTGGCCGGCGCATTGTCGAAATGGTCGATGAAGATCTGCGGATGTCCAAAATCCTCACCCGAAAGGCATTTGAAAATGCCATCAGGGTCAATGGCGCCATCGGCGGATCGACAAATGCCGTGGTTCACCTGCTGGCAATTGCGGGGCGCATGGGCGTGAAGGTTTCACTGGATGACTGGGACCGGCTCGGCCGGGACGTGCCGTGCCTGGTCAACCTGATGCCGTCCGGCAAGTATCTGATGGAAGACTTCTTCTATGCCGGCGGATTGCCGGTGGTGATGAGGGAACTGGCTGAAAACGGCCTTCTGCACAAGTCCGCCAGAACCGTGAACGGAAAATCGCAATGGGCCAATGTCAAAAACGCGACTTGCTACAATCGCGACGTGATCCATGGGTTCGAAAAACCATTCAAGGAAAACGGTGGCATTGCCGTGCTGCGGGGCAACCTGTCTCCGTCCGGTGCTGTTCTCAAACCGTCTGCCGCAACCGCTGCACTGATGCAGCACAAGGGCAGGGCAGTAGTGTTTGAAGACATCGATGATTACAAGGCGCGGGTTGACGATCCGAAGCTCGACATTGATGAGAACTCGATCATGGTGTTGAAGAATTGCGGACCCAAGGGATATCCGGGTTTTTCCGAAGTGGGCAATATGGCCCTGCCTGCGAAATTGCTCAAAAGGGGCGTCACCGACATGGTTCGAATTTCTGATGCGCGCATGTCGGGTACCGCTTACGGCACTGTTGTGCTGCATGTTGCGCCGGAAGCAGCTGCAGGCGGCCCGCTGGCGCTTGTACGGGAGGGTGACATGATCGAACTGGATGTGAAAGCTCGCAGGCTGCACCTTGATGTGTCTGACGCGGAACTGGCTGCGCGCAAGGCTGAATGGGAGCCGCTGGAAACCCCGGTGCGTGGTTATGCCAAGCTTCATGAAGACCACGTCATGCAAGCCGATACCGGTTGCGACCTGGATTTTCTCGTTGGCAAGTCCGGCGCAGAAATTCCGCGAGAAAGCCATTAATGGGTCCTGACCCTAACGTGCATGATCTTGCCGGCATCGACTTCGTTGGTTCAGGTCTCAAGCGGCCCGAGTGTGTGTTGGCTCACTCGTCCGGATTACTGATCGTGCCTGACTGGACCGATGCCGGCGGCGTCAGCCTTGTTTCTCCGCACGGCGTGTGCATTCGCCATCTTGCCAGTGACCGTCAGGCTAGTGATCAGCTGAGACCGAACGGCATCGCCCTGGAGAGTGGCGGCAACATTCTACTGGCTCAACTGGGCAACGAAACCGGCGGTCTGTTCCGGTTGCGCCCGGACGGGACGACCGAAACGGTCCTCGACGAAGTGGACGGGCAGAAGCTGCCGCCCTGCAATTTTGTGATCTCGGACGGTGGGAGCGGATTTTTCCTGACAGTTTCGACACGCCGCGTGCCGCGCGCGCTTGGTTATCGCAAGGATGTGGACGACGGCTTCATCGTGCATATTCCCTATCGCGGCGCAGCGCGTATTGCTGCTGATGGTCTCGGATACACCAATGAATGCATGCTGCATCCCTCCGGGCGCTGGCTCTATGTCAACGAAACCTTCGGCCGCAGGCTGTCACGCTTCAAGGTATCGGGAAGGGGCAAGCTGGGTCCGCGCGAAACAGTGTGCGAATTCGGTGCCGGGACATTTCCGGATGGCCTGGCATTCGATGAAACAGGAGATGCATGGGTAACCTCCATTGTGTCCAACCGGGTGGTTCGCATTGCAGCGGATGCCCGGCAAACGATCTGGCTGGAAGATGTTGATCCCGAACACCTGGCATGGGTCGAGGAGGCCTATCTGGCAAGCGATATGGGAAGACCACACCTCGATGGCGTCAGGTCCCGGCGGTTGCACAATATTTCCAACCTGGCATTTGGCGGTGCGGATCTCAGGACGGCTTACCTGGGATGCCTGCTCGGAGACAGTATTGCATCGTTCGCAATGCCGGTTGCCGGACATCCCCTGCCTCACTGGACCTTGGATATCGAACCTCTGCTGAAGGCCAAGGGTATAGCGTAATGGATCACCTGACGGTTGCAGTGGCAGGCGCAGGATACTTCGCACAACTGCATCATGAAGCGTGGATGCGGATGAAGCGTGTGGAACTGGTTGGCATTTGCGACCTGAACCTCCAGGCGGCCGAAGCATCGGCTGACAGGCATGGTGTTCCTGCCTACCGTGATCTGGCGGAAATGCTGGCGAACACGCAACCTGACCTGGTGGACATTGTCACACCGCCCGGGTCGCATCTGTCACTGATCCGGACCTGCCTGGAAAAGGCAATCCCGGTGATATGCCAGAAACCGTTCTGCCAGACGCCGGATGAGGCGAATGAAGCCATTGCGCTGGCCCGGGAGGCCAACAGGTTCATTGCCGTGCACGAAAATTTCCGGTTCCAGCCCTGGTATCGAAAAACCAGGCAACTGCTCGATGAAAAGGCGCTGGGACAGGTCTACCAGATCACCTTTCGCCTGCGTCCCGGTGACGGGCAGGGGGCAGATGCCTATCTGGCACGCCAGCCGTACTTTCAGAAAATGCCCAGGCTGCTGATCCATGAAACAGGGGTGCACTGGATAGATACGTTCCGCTATCTGTTCGGCAATCCGACGGCGGTTCTTGCCGACCTGAGGCGGCTCAATCCGGTAATTGCCGGAGAAGATAGCGGCATCGTTATTTTCGACTTGCCCAATGGTGTTCGTGGTGTGCTGGATGGCAACAGGCTTGCCGATCATGCGGCAGACAATACCCGCCGCACCATGGGTGAAATGCTCATCGAGGGCTCCCAGGCAACTCTCAGGCTCAACGGTCAGGGCGAACTGTGGCTGCGCAGGCACGGCAGTATGGATGAATTGCAGGTTGCCTGTGAATTTGTGGACACCGTGTTCGGCGGAGACTGTGTGTTCAATCTTTGCCTCCATGTGGCTGATCACATGCTGGATGGCGGTGAGCTGGAGAACGAAGCGTCAGACTATCTTGTGGTGCAGGCGAGCGAACGTGCAGCCTACCTGTCAACGGAAAAGCGATGCTGGATTGACGTTGCGTCTTGCCAATAATGAATGATCGTCGTTTGATTGAGGGTTGAGACTTCAAATCAGATGCAATCCTGACTGGTATAGTTTGTGGAACTGACACTTGAATCTGCATTTTCCACCGGCGGCATGGTCGGGCACTTTGCCTACATGCTGCTCGTCCTGTCGATGGTCATGCGACGCATGTTCATGTTGCGGGTTCTTGTCATTCTGTCTGCACTCGTGGCGATTGCCTACGCGCTGTTCTGGCTGAAAGATCCCATCGGCTTCTTCTGGGAATGCCTGCTTGTCGTGGTCAACGTGGTTCAACTCGCCATCACCTGGCATCAGAACCGGTCGGCGAGGTTCAGCGACGAGGAGAAGGTCTTCATGCAAGGTCATCTGCCCAGCCTGTCGCTGTCCGAGCGAAGGAGATTGCTCAATCGCGGCATCTGGATATCCGGTGAGCCTGGCGCAGAGCTGACAACGGAGGGCCAGCCCGTCAGTCACCTGGTGTATCTGGCATCAGGCCAGGCTCTGGTCATATCCGGTGGGCAGGCAGTGGCGGTTTGCGAACCGGGGACCTTTATCGGTGAAATGACGGCGCTGCGCGGCGAACCTGCGAGTGCAACCGTGAAACTCAACCAGTCAGCAAGATACTGGGCCATAGAGGCTCAGCAACTGAGGGACCTTGTGAAAAGGAATACCGAAATAGGAGTGGCGCTTGAGGGCAGTTTCGCCCGCAACATGCGGGACAAGCTTGTTCGGTCGAACAAGTTCATCCAGGACTCAGGCGGTGTGATTAATCCGTCGCCGCCCGGCAAGCCGGCCGGTCACGATAACCCGGCGTGAGCCAAGGCACATGAAACAGGCCAGGACCGGTATCTCGTACAGGGGACAAGTGATACCCAGGCGGAGCGATCTGGCATCCGCGCTGGGCAACACCGGTGTCGACGTTGTATCGTCGCCTGCCACTATCGGTTATCTCGAGATGGCATGCCATCATGCCTCAGACCAGTTTTTTGATGAAGGTGAGGCGAGTGTCGGTGTCGGCTTCAATATGCAGCATGTGGGTGCCGCCACGCCCGGTCTGCCGGTTGAAGTTGCCGCCGAGTTGATCAAGGTTGATGGCCGCCGTTTGACATTCAAGGTCGAGGCAACGCAGGCCGGCAAGCTGATCATGACAGGCACTCATCAGCGCGCCGTGGTTGACCTTGGCCGGTTGATGGCCGGCACGATTGTTTCAGCTGGTGCTGACGATACGTTAATGTTGACCGGGCGGACCCTGACAATATCTGATGTGGAAGCAGTCGCCACACGAGGACGCCCGGTAGAGATTCACCAGGACTGCCGCAAGAAAATGGCGGCTGGCCGCGCCGTCGTGGAACGGTATTTCAGGGACAATATACCCGCCTACGGTCTGAATACCGGGCTGGGGGTGCGCGCAACCGGCATGCTGACGGCTGATGAGGCGACCGATTTCTCCAGCAAGCTGGTGCGCGGCAGGGCGCAGGCGATTGGCCAGCCGTTGCCGGTTGCGGCT
Source organism: uncultured Alphaproteobacteria bacterium (assembly GCA_963700885.1). Classification (GTDB taxonomy): domain Bacteria; phylum Pseudomonadota; class Alphaproteobacteria; order Rhizobiales; family Aestuariivirgaceae; genus Anderseniella. The sequence continues at coordinate 206,474 of CAVOZJ010000005.1, read as the reverse complement.
GTCCGCGCGGCCATGCTGGTTCGCCTGAACACGCTGCTGACAGGTGAGGCAGGTGCGGGACTGAACATCGCCGATGCACTGGCGGACGCGCTGAACGCCGGCGTTACGCCTGTCATGCCTGCAATCGGGTCAATAGGGGCCGGTGACCTTGTTGTCATGGCCGCGATTCCGCACGCGCTGACCGGTGACGGTGAAGCCTATCTGCACGGTGAGCGAATGGCGGCTTCGACTGCCCTGACTAGGGCCGGGCTGAAGCCAGTGACGCTTGGGCCCAAGGACGGATTGGTACTGTGCAACAATCAGGCGCACTCGGCTTCCCTTGCATGCCTTGCGGCACGGTCTGCCCGCAACCTGCTTGATGCCGCCAATATCTCGGCAGCACTGGTGATGGAAGGGTTCAGAGCCAACCTCTCGCCACTTCAGGTTGCAACAGCCGCGCTCAGACCACAGGCTGGCCAGGTCGAGACGGCAAAGGTGTTTCGCCGCCTGCTGGAAGGCAGTGCCCTGATGCAGCACGGTGCGGCGCGACGTCTGCAGGATCCGATTTCATTGCGCTCGATAATCCAGACCCACGGAAGTGTTTTCGCAGCCCTGGATATTCTGGGTGCCGCCATTGATGTTGAAATCAATCATGCACCAGACAATCCCGCCGTGCTGTTGCCTGAAGCCAGGATCGTCTCGACCGGCAATTATCATACTCCGTGGCTTGCCCAGACGCTTGATGTCACCGCCCGTGCCCTGGCAGTGCTGGCCAATGATGCCGTTTCACGCATTCACCGGTTGTGCACGCCGGAGATGTCGGGCCTGGCTCCCCTGCTGTCGTCTGCGCGACTGACCGCGCCGGTTTCGGGCCGTTGCTCAAACCCCTGGAAGCCTTGCGCGCCGGCATCATACATCTTTCCAGTCCGGTTCCTGTTATACCCAGTTTCAACGCCGGCGGGGTGGAAGACGCCGCAACCTTCACGCCACTGGCTGCCTCGAAACTGCTGCAGTTGTGCGAGCAGTTGAGTTATGTTGTTGCATATGAATTGCTGGCAGGTGCACAGGCGCTTGACCTGGCCGGCCCGCAGGATGTGGCTGGACGCGTAGCGGTGGCACACAGGCAGGTGAGAGGCCTGTCGGGGTTTCTTGCAGATGACCGGCCGATCGGCAGGGAGGTGGAGGCCATTGCCTGCGAACTGGTCCTGACAGGTGGCCTGTCCAACAAGGTTCAGCGGTAGATCAACCGTTGCCCGATGCCCAGTTTTTCTGCTTTCTTCAGCATGGCAGCACCCAGCGCGATGTCAGACAGCGAGAGCCCGCGGTGCCAGAACAGGATGGTTTCGCCGTCGCGTTCGCGACCAGGTTTGGTACCCGTCACGATCTGGCAAAGTTCGCCATGCACGGTTTCTTCGGATATCAGGCCAGCGTCGATGTGCGGCCGCAGCGCCCCCAGATCTCCAGCACGGAACTGGCTGAAATCATCAATGACAACTTTGTCCATGATATCCGTCATTCTGATGTCGAGCGCCGAGACGGTACCATAGGGGATGACGCATGTGCCCGGTTTCACCCAGTCCGACCTGAACAGTTCCTCGCGTTTTGCCAGCCGGGAGGCCTCAACCATGATGTCTGCACCTTCCAGACACTCGCGCCAGCTGCCGGTTACCGTGATCTTCTTGCCGAGATCGGCCTCCAGTTTTGCCGCAAACGCTTCGCGGCTTTCCGGGCGGCGCGAGTGCACCCTGATCTCGTCAAAATCAAACAGATGATCGAGCAGCCGGACATTCCAGTAGGCGGTGCCGCGGGCGCCAACATGACCCAGGATCTTTGACTCCTTTCGCGCCAGGTGTTTTGCGCCGATTGCGCTCAGGGCACCGGTTCTTGCATCGGTGATCAGGGTTCCATCGAGAATGGCGCGGGGCATGCCGGTTTGCGGGTCGAACAGGTTGAGAAGCGCCATCTCGGACGGCAGGCCCTTCTTGTAGTTGTCGACATAGTCTCCGACGATCTTGACGCCGGCCAGTTGCAGCGGAGCGACATAGCCGCGCAGCACATTGAAATGCCCGTTGAAGGCCGGATCGGGCGTCAGGTGCATGCGCGGTTCGATCACTGCGCAACCGGGTGTGGCCTGTGCAACAAGACCGTGCTCCACGGCAGTGATGATTTCATCGTCCGTCATTGACAGACGGTCAATGTCCGGCCCGTTGAGCCAGGTCAGCGTCACTGGTTCATGCGAACTGCTCATGCAGGTTTCAATCGTCCGGTGTTTTCCAGATGGTCGATAATTTCACCTGCGGTCGTTTCAGGTGACTTTTCGGCTGTATTGATCCTGATTTCAGCGTTCTCGGGCTCTTCGTAGTCGCTGTCGATGCCGGTGAAATTCTTGATCTCGCCTGCGCGTGCCTTGGCGTACAACCCCTTCACATCGCGCGCCTCGCAGACCTCAAGCGGGCTGTCGACGTGAACCTCGATGAATTCGCCCTGTTCAAGCATGTCGCGCGCCATGCGGCGTTCCGCACGGAATGGCGAAATGAATGACACCAGGACGATGAGGCCGGAGTCCGCCATCAGTTTTGATACTTCAGCGACCCGCCGGATGTTTTCCACCCGGTCGGCGTCGGTGAAACCCAGGTCCCGGTTGAGCCCGTGACGCACATTGTCTCCATCGAGCAGATAGGTGTGATGGCCCATTGCCGTGAGACGTTTTTCAACAATGTTGGCGACAGTCGATTTGCCCGAGCCGGACAAGCCGGTAAACCACAAAACGGATGGCTGCTGGTTCTTGGTGGCCGCGCGCGTGCTCTTGTTGACATCGAGCGCCTGCCAGTGAATGTTGCTGGACCGTCTCAGAGCAAAATTTATCAGGCCCATTCCAACCGTTGCATTGCTGGCCCGGTCAATGATGACGAAGCCTCCAAGGTCACGGGTTTCCGTGTAGGTTGTAAATGGCAACGGTTCATCAAGGCTGATGTTGCATATACCTATCTGGTTGAGGTCCAGGGTCTTTGCGGCGGTATGTTCAAGCGTGTTGACGTTGACCTCATACTTGGGTTGCGCGAGTTTGGCCGGCACCGTGCGCGCACCCAGTTTCACCAGATAGGGCCTGCCGGGCAGCATCGGGTCATCGCCCATCCACAAAATTCTGGCTTCAAACTGATCTGCGACTTCCACCGGTGCATCGGCAGGGCAAATGACATTGCCGCGGCTGGCGTCGATTTCATCATCCAGCGTCACCATGATTGCCTGGCCAGCCTGCGCCTGATCTAGATCGCCATCATGGGTTACAATTCGGGCGATGGAGCTTTCACGCGCCGACGGCAGCACCTTTACGCGGTCACCGGGCTTCAGGGTCCCGGACACCAATGTCCCTGCAAAACCACGAAACGTTTGATCAGGCCGGCACACCCACTGAATGGGCAGGCGGGCAGCCTGTTGATGATTGTCCTGCGTCATGTCGACGGTTTCGAGATGCTGCAGGAGGCACGGGCCCTTGTACCAGGGCGTTTGTTCTCCCGGTTCGGTGACGTTGCAGCCGGTCAGCGCCGACATCGGGATGCAGGTTACATTGTCTGCGCCGATCTGTTTGGCGAATGCCAGAAAATCGCTTTTGATGGCGTGAAAGGTGGCTTCGTCATAGTCGACGAGATCCATCTTGTTGACTGCCAGAACCAGTTGCCGGATACCGAGCAGCGTGACGATATAGGCATGCCGGCGGGTCTGGGTCAGGATGCCTTTTGTTGCATCCACCAGCAGCACGGCAAGATCAGCGGTTGACGCACCGGTTGCCATGTTGCGGGTGTATTGTTCATGACCGGGTGTATCGGCCACGATGAATTTGCGTTTTGGCGTGGTGAAAGCGCGGTAAGCCACATCAATTGTGATGCCCTGCTCGCGTTCCGCGGCAAGACCGTCAACCAGGAGCGCGAAGTCAATGTTTCCGCCCTGCGTGCCAGCGCGCTTCGAGTCTGCTTCCAGCGCTGACAACTGGTCGTCAAAGATCAGCTTTGACTCGAACAGCAGTCTGCCGATCAGGGTGGACTTGCCGTCATCCACTGATCCGCATGTGATGAAGCGCAACATGTCCTTGGCGGACTGTTCGGCCAGGTAGGCTTCGATGTTACCGGCTGTGAGATCAGGAGTCTGCATCAGAAATACCCCTCCTGCTTTTTCTTTTCCATTGATGCGGACTGGTCATGATCAATCACGCGCCCGGCGCGTTCGGATGTCGTGGTGACCAGCATTTCAGCAATAATTTCCTCCAGTGTCGACGCGCTGCTTTGAGTGGCGCCGGTCAGGGGATAACAGCCCAGAGTACGAAACCGCACCATCCGCATTTCCGGCTTTTCACCTTCGTTCAGCGGCATCCGATCATCATCGACCATGATCAGATCGCCGCCACGCCTGACGACTGGCCGGCTGGCGGCAAAGTACAGCGGTATAATGGGGATGTTCTCATCGCGGATATATTGCCAGATATCCAGCTCGGTCCAGTTGGACAGCGGGAAGACACGCATGGATTCACCCTTGTTGATGCGGGCGTTGTAGGCGCGCCACAGCTCCGGGCGCTGGTTCCTGGGGTCCCAGCGATGTTGCGCATTGCGGAACGAGAAGATGCGTTCCTTGGCGCGGGACTTCTCCTCATCGCGGCGGGCGCCTCCGAACGCGGCATCGAAGCCATACTTGCCGAGGGCCTGTTTGAGGCCTTCGGTCTTCATGACTTCGGTGTGGCGGGACAGACCCGGCGGTGAAGGGGTTGACGCCGGCCTGAACGCCTTCCTGGTTGATGTGAACAATCAAGTCCAGATCAAGCTTTTTCGCGGTCTCGTCGCGAAATTCAATCATCTCCCGGAATTTCCAGGTGGTGTCCACATGCAACAGCGGGAAGGGCGGTTTTGCAGGATAAAACGCCTTCATTGCAATATGCAGCATGACGGCTGAGTCCTTGCCGATGGAATACAGCATTACCGGCCTGTCACACTGCGCCACCACTTCACGCATGATGTGAATGCTTTCAGCTTCAAGTTGTTGGAGATGACTTGGTCTGGTTGCTTGGGTCATTCAGCTCTCGGAAAATGCAGGGACGAATACAGTGCCGGCTGCATTCATCGTGAATACGCGAAATTGTCAATGTGCGAATTTGTCTGGCAGTGTCCCGCAACGCCAAGAATTTGTCCTTACTGGTCATGTTGGCTTTGTTGCGCGGGCCTAGCGTCAATGAGGCAAGCAGCACCCCTGATTGTCAGCGAGAGGACAATATCATGTCAGCACGCCAAGGTGGAAGACGCAGAGCCAGAGGCGGAACCGGCAGGCCGGACCGGTCTTCGGGGCAGTTGCCGGAACCTCTCGGAGTGTTTCGCAATCCGTTGCCGCCGGTTGAACTGCTTGATGGCAATGATCTTGGCCGGCTGATCGATGCGGCATTCCGTGTGCTGCAGGAATCAGGCCTGGAATTTCTGTCGGCCAGGTGCCTGGACATTCTGGAAAGGAACGGTTGCAGTGTTGACCGCGAAACCGGTGTGGCCCGCATGGACCGGGCAACGGCTGAGCACTTTGTGGCCCTGGCGCCGGAGACCTTTACCGTACATGCCCGCAACCCGGACCGTAACACGGTCATGGGCGGAAATTATATCAACTTCAATACTGTGGGCTCACCGCCGAACATCAATGACCTGGACAATGGCAGACGCGCGGGCACCTATCAGGCACTGGTCGACCTGATCAGGTTGAACCATTCGCTGGGCGTCTGTCATACGATGGGAGGTTCGATTGTCGAACCGATGGACTTGCCGGTGCCGACACGGCACCTGGACAATGCATATGCCATTTTCAAGTATACCGACCGGGCGGCGTTTGTGCGCACCGTGTCCGAGTTCCGGGCGCGCGATGCCATCGAGATGGCGGCAATTGCCCGCGGTGTCAGTCTTGACCAGCTCAGGACGGAATGCTCGCTGCTGACGTCCTTCAACGTCAACAGTCCGCGCCGGGTGGACGAGGAGCTGCTCGAAGGCCTGTTGTGTTTCGGCGAGCACGGCCAGGCGGTAGCCGTCACTCCGTTCACGCTGGCAGGCGCCATGAGCCCGGTCACCGTGGCAGGGGCGCTGGTTCAACAGACCGCAGAAGCACTTTCGGTAATCGCGTTGTCGCAGATGGCCAATCCCGGCGCGCCGGTATTGTTTGGCGGGTTTACCTCCAATGTGGACATGAAATCCGGTGCACCGGCATTCGGTACGCCGGAATATGTGAAGGCTGTGCTGATCGGCGGCCAGATCGCGCGCCATTTCAAGCTGCCCTACAGGTCTTCAAACGTGAATGCATCCAATTGTGTCGATGCACAATCGACCTATGAAAGCGCCATGTCCCTGTGGGCGGTGATCATGGGTCATGCCAATATCGTGCATCACGGGCTGGGCTGGCTGGAAGGAGGCCTGTCGGCCTCCATGGAAAAGTGCGTGATTGATGCTGAAATGATAAGGCAATGGGTCGCCGCACTGGCGCCGCTGGATATGAGCGATGACGCGCTGGCGGTTGATGCGATTGCCGGTGTCGCACCGGGCGGGCATTTCTTTGGCGAACCGCATACGCTGGCGCGGTTTGAAACGGCATTCTACCAGCCGATGGTGTCGGACTGGCGCAATTTCGAGAACTGGGAGGAGGCCGGGGCGAAAGACGCCACCGAGCGGGCCAATGTCATCTGGAAGCAGATGCTGGAAGCCTATGAAGAACCCCCCATGGACGTTGCTGTTGACGAGGCATTGCAGGACTACATGAGGCGCCGCAAACATGAACTCAGGAACGTGCAGCCGTAAGCGTTCAAGGCTCCCAGCCTCCAGCGCTGGACTACCTGCACTTCGCCAGCGCTGTTAACTTGCAAAAGCATGACAACGAATCAGTTAACTTCAGACTCAACACATCAGGCTTCAAGTTGTGGCGTATGAATGCGAACATGGCCAAAGGTGTGTCCTTTTTGCAACACTTTTCAAAAAAGCGAAAACCTCGCGAATATTGTATTGACTCGCATCCGGGCTACTCTAGGGTCAGGACTCATTAATCCAACCAGAAGATTACGGTAGCAGCGATTGTGATTGCTGCAAAGAATGTATCTGCACATCTGTCGTAGCGGGTTGCAATACGCCGCCAGTCCTTGAGTTTGTTGAAGGTGTTTTCCACCTTATGGCGTTGTTTATACAGCGTTTTGCAGTAGTCTGCGGGGTTCTTGCGCCTGGCTCGCGGCGGAATACAGGTGGCAATGCCTTTGGCGGCGAGCGCTTTGCGGAACTCATCGCTGTCGTAGCCCTTGTCGCCAATTGCAGTGTTTGCTCCCGGCAAAGCGGGATAAACCAGTTTGGCGCTCGATATGGTCTGATACTTGTCCGGCAGTCAGCGCCATGATGATCGGTTTGCCACAATCATTGATGACGGCGTGAAGTTTGGAGTTCAGCCCGCCTTTCGTGCGCCCAATGTGGCGGGGAACATCCCCTTTTTTGCCAAACTGCAAGCAGTCCGGTGAGCTTTCAGATGAGTGGCATCGATCTGCACCGTGTCCGGTACACCTGCCTTACCAGCCAAGCTGCTGAAAATTCGATCAAAAACCCCCAGACGGCTCCATCTCACAAAGCGGTTGTAGAGGGTTTTGTGCGGGCCATAGTCGCCTGGCGCATCACGCCACCTGAGGCCATTTCGGATCACATGAATGATCCCCGATATCACCTTGCGATCATCGCTTCTGGGTACTCCATGAGCCAGCGGGAAATAGGGACGCATCAAAGAAAACTGACGATCCGACAACCAGAACAAATCAGACATGGCAAACCTCCTGTGCTTGCCTCACTTAAATCTGATTTGCGACAATTTGAAAAGACGTTAATTAATAGGTCCTGACCCTAGGGTTTGACTCGGAATCATCTACGGACAGGGGATTAAAATGACTAGCAGGAAATCTGTTGCAATCGGGGTCGCGGCCCTGTTGATGTCGGCCGGCGCCACGCAGGCTGCCGACCTTTACACGCCGGTGCCCGCAGCCGCTTCCTGGACGGGCTTTTACTTTGGCGGCCAGATCGGCGGTGTATTTGACGTTCCGGGCCATCCAAATGGCTGCTCAAATCCGAGCGCATATGATTTGTTGATAGATCCGGTTGAGCCTTTGAATCTGGGAGGACCGAATAATCAGCCAGTGTATGACTATTCTGATTCCGAGATCGAGGACGCCGATTGCTATTCATCGTCGTCCGGAGACAGTTCGGGCTTTGCAGGCGGTATACGCGGTGGTTATGACTTCCAGAACGGATCGGTGGTCTTCGGTATTCTGGGTGATTACAATTTCACGGATGTCAGCAGAAGCAGCATGTTCGAGTTTGACCTGGACTTCGGTGTAGCCACCGGCACACAGACTGGAAGCTACAACCTGCCAGATCACCTGTGGAATATTAATACAATTACCCCTCCTGGTGGTACCGAGGCATCTGAGCGCGGAACGCCCTTCCAGTCGCTGGCATATGAGACTTCCCTTGAAGGTTTCGGTACAGTACGCGGCCGTCTCGGCATGGCGGTGGGTGCCGAAGAGCGCTTCCTGCTTTTCGTATCTGGCGGTCTCGCATTTGGCCAGGTAAAGTCAAAGTGGTCACAGACGGCAGAGTATACGCCAGATGAGGCAGACCGTGTCTTTGATACGCCGACCGGCCCGAATAGCGACGATGGCGAATTTTTCCCCGGCACTGAAACAGTGTCGCTGCCATCGAATTGTGAAGCGACGGAGCAATATCCTGGTTCCGGTGCTCCAGGACAAGGTCAGACCGGCGTAATTTGCTCGGACAGTGGCAGCAAGAACAAGACGCAAGTCGGCTTTGCAGTCGGTGCAGGTGGAGAATACCTGGTCTCTGACAATGTTTCGATTGGCGGCGAAGTCATGTACATCAATCTCGGAGACGTGGCCGGACCTGCCGGCGATATGGATTTCTGGACAGCGATGGCAACAATGACCTTCCGGTTCAACTGATCCGAGTCCGGTTAAATGACAATGGAAGCCCGGTGGCTGAACATGCTACCGGGTTTTTTTTGTCTGCTGATACGGGCCGGGTCACTGCAGTGACACCACACATGACAGGTACCCGTCCGGCAACTGTGGCAAATATGCAACACTTTTGAAAAATTGATGGTTTGTGCAAAGTTTCTGCTGGCAACGCAATTCAGTTCGAGCTAGCGTCTGTTCCCAAAGCTGGGGTCCGTCTTTTGCAGGGGGTAATCATGAGAAAACTCGTTCTGGCAACATCTGTGGCGTTGGCCGCCATGACGGCTGCAACCCAGGCTGCTGATCTGGAAATGGAGCAGGAACTGGGGCTCATCGTCTCCGGCGTTGTTGACAGCTGGGCCGGTGTCCAGTTTCTCAACCGGGGCCCATTCTCGGACGAGACGGTATTTGCGACCGGCGGGGAAGGGCTGCTCAACCTGCCGTTGGGCGATAATCTCTCGATCCAGAACGATTTCAAGTATGAGTACAATGACCAGTCAAATGATCATCTGTGGGACACGGCCGGGCCGCGATTCTCCTACCTGTTTGCGGGTCACCTGAGCTGGCGCGATCCGAGCGCAGGACTTTTTGGCATCTTCGGTGGTGCAGGCACCTCGAATACCGGCTTGATCGGTGACACTGATATTGCCTTTGTGGGTGGTGAATTTCAGTATTACATAGACAATGTTACGCTGTACGGGCAAGGCGGATATGTGGATTATTCTCCTGAAAGCCCGGGGTTTGTTGGCAAAATGGTTGAAGACGGCTTCGGTCTTGACGACGGCTTCTTTGTCCGTGGCGTCGTGCGCTGGTTCGTGACCCCCGACAGCCGTTTTCAGTTTGAAGGCTCTTATTTCGCTTCGGATTTTGAGCATCATGGCAGTACCGATGCGTTCTCACTCGGCGCCCGTTACGACTTCACGCTGGCGTTACCTGTTATCGGAGACTCAGCCCTGTTTATCGCCTGGCGTGGCCAGTGGCGGGGGAATTGTCTGGATTACAGAGAAGATGATCATGACATCAATGATCAGACGATCATGATTGGCTCATCGTATTCGTTCTCCGGCGACCTGCTGACGGTTGATCGTCGAGGCGCGACGCTCGACACGCCAGATTTCACTAATGGCTGCCGGGGGTACGGCAGATATCCCGAGCAATCATCAGGAAGCTAATACTTCCTGAACCCAGCTGACCCCTCTCAACCAGTGTCCGGGGTTTCTGGTGGGGAACAGATCGACTTACAGGTGATATCAACCTTGACTGAACGGCTCCATGGAAACACGGGGCCGTTTGCTTTTGGTGTATGATAAGCTCACCTGGCAACTTCCGCGCCCGATTCCAGTGAACTGCAAGTCAGCTTCCTGCCGTTGAACGAAAGTCAGGGCGTGTACCAGATCGCTGAGGTATAGGCGCGTTCCTGCTGGCTAGTCGGCGCATCCTTTGGGATTTCGCTCCCCATTCGGAACGCGTCGTAGACATACCACGGTGGCGTCGGAATCTCGATAACGCGGGCGTAGTAGAAGGCGCGCTGTTCAGGATCAAAATCAGGGTCCTTCCAGACTGCGCCCAGGTCCGCGGCGCCGATGGTGTTTGTCCAGTTGGCGTTCTTCACATCAACCGTGTTACCGACGGCCGGGACCTTGCCGTTCCCGTCCGGCTTCCTGTCGCCTGACCAGGCCACGTCATAGACCTTCTCATGGGTCCTGCCATCGGCGTCCAGCCAGCCCTTGATGATCTGGATACGGTCAAGATTGGCGCCGATCGGATCGCGCAGCGCGTAAACCATGAAGGTCGGTGCCTTGCCTTCGGGTGCGTCTGACAGGTCGCCCCCCATCGGCACACCCTTGCCGTAGCCCGCAAAAGCCGGCTGGCGGCTGTTGAGATCATTATCATTGTAATCCCAGCCGCCGAAGAAACGCACTACCATGCGCGGACCGGTGGTGGCATAAATTTCCTTGCGGTCCATCGCATCGAACAGGGACGTGCGGGTGTTTTCCCTGGCCCAGACAGCGGTGTAGCCGGAAGCAACCATCTGCCAGGCAAACACTTCTCCATTCTCGTTCTTGATGAACGAATGGGTCAACCGTTTTGCCGAAGGCTCATAACCTGTATGTTTTCCGAAGAAATTGTCCTCTTCGGCGGTGGGCAGGGAGGTGTGGCTGTCGGTCGCCCCGCCAGCGCCGAACTTGTAGGGATTTGTGCCGAGTTTCTGCTCCAGCGCCAGACCGTTCTTCAGCGCCTCGCGAGCATACTCAAACTGCAGCATGTCATCGGTCTTGGCCTCTGAAAAATCCAGGTTGCCAAAATCCCAGGTGCCATAGTCTGCAAACTCGTCCTCCGGCGAAAGAAACGGATGGGTTTCGCCGTCACCCTTGATCTGGGTGAATTCATACATTCGCTCCCATTTGGCCCGTTGCTCCACATAGTGCTTGTCGAGTTTCCGGCCCGTATACTGGGCATCTACGGGGAACATGATGCCGTTCGACAGGTTGCCGTTATGGGCAAAGGCCATCGCTGCACCGTTGGTCTTGGCCTCGTAGTTTTCCAGGTATTTGTAGAGATCGAGCGGATCCGTACTGCCAATCGGTGCCTGGGTTGTGTATGGCACTACCTGGCGGGCGCGATCGGCCCCGTCGCGGAAAATGACATTGCGATGCATGTTTCCGCCCCTGACGAGCGACGTCCATTCAAATCCGATAAAGGCCGTAAACCGTCCCGGCTCGTTAAATTCCTCTGCCGCCTGAATGACGTCTTCCCAGATGGTTGCGTAACGGCGCGAACCGGGCGAATAATTGGCGAACATCTCGGGATTGACCTTGCCCTGGGAAAAAGTGCCAATCAGGTCCAGAGTGGCATCTACCGCCTCCTGACCCCCGGCGTTGAAGCCCCTGGACCAGCGTGCACCCTGTTCATATTTTGTTACCAGCGGTGATCCCGCCAGGGTATCAATGATAAAGCCCATTCCATCGGAGTGGTCTGTGATTGCCAGCCAATCAAGCGGACGGGAAAGCCGGACAGGCTGACCGGAAGACGCCCTTATCTCCTCACCACGGGCAAGACGATAGGCATCCCGCAGCCCGACCCGATTGCCAAAACCACCTGCATCCATCGAAAGCGACGTATGCAAATGGCTGTCGCCCCACAGGGGGCGCTCCGGGAAGGTGCGTTTTGCGTAGGGTGAATAGGCCTTTCCAGTGTAGGCGCCTGACAGTGTTTCTTCTGAAACGCTGCCAGATATGCCGATATCCTGAGCAGAAGCCGGCCCGATCAGCGTAAGCGCAACGATCATAGTTGCAGCCAGAATTTCGCGCTTCATGTGATTGCTTTCCTGTTCAAAACGGGTTGCGTTCAAATTACTTTGCAGACATCGGCGCAACAAGTCCGTAGTCCGGCCTGTTCCAGCCGCCATTGTGCAGCCAAGATGAACGCAATACCGCCAGCTTGGACAATTCCTGCTCGTATTGCAACGCCAGCCTTGCGCAAATTTGCTACAGCCATATGAAACAGGCGAATCTTGCCGGCCGATTGTGTTGACAATGCCATGTTCGCCGGGCGCGGGGGCAGCCAGGCACACGGATGAGGTTTTCCAGGCAGTCAGGTTTCAATCCGGCCTCCGGTGAAAATCGATATTTTCCCTGCATGCTGCAGGGATGCAAACCCATTGCCGGACAATTCCAGGACCGGGCATGCCAGGCCGTACAGCCTGTCGGCTACTGCAGCGCCAATCATGACGTTTGCATCGCCAATTGCCATAATGATTGCGCCGGGACCGGTGTCGAGACGGATGGCTTCGGCCACACCACCGGGTGTGCCGCCAGACCCGCGGGTCGAAGGCATGACAAGTATTGTGTCTTTAAGGCACCTGCCGTTTTGCGGATGGTTGTTGTCGACGATGATGCCGCTGGCGGGGTCAAATCCCCCCCAGAAACTCAATGGTTCGTCGAGCCACAACACTCTTCCGGATGCGGTCCCGTCATACAGGACTCGGGCTTGTAGAACAGCCATCAGGACAACTCCCGCCAGAGGTTCCTGTCACGCCAGACTTCACCTTTCACCGCAGTCTCGGCACATTCTTCGAGCGACCCGAAGCATACTTCGACACCCAGTAATCCAGGTGCATACCAGGCCCACTTGGCGGCGTTGGTCATGACCCGGCCCCTGCAACCGCGCACGGCGGGTGAAAAGTAGGTACAGGTATCGACAATGATCTGTGCGCCTGCCTGTTCAAGTATTTCAATCCAGCCTTTTTGCGCTGCAAGATCGCGCACGTGACGGCTTGTTGAAATATAAAGCCTGGTATCTGCGTTAACCTTGCGTCCCTGCAGCATCGGGACCAAGCTTGCAAACTCCGTAAACGAAAAATGCGGGGTACCCAGGGCTACCATTTCAACCGGGCCGTCGCTGGCGCTTGTCAGGCTGCGCCGGGCTGCAGCGAGCGTTTCCAGGGTAACCTGAACGGTTTGAGCAGGTTCGTACCCCGAAAAGGCGGTTTCCCGGTCAGGGGCTTCCGGTGTGCGTCCAATTCCGTGCCAGTGCTCGACACCACCGGATGCGGCAGCGGCTGCGGAAACGGCCTTCAGGGCATCTTCGCCAGTATCAGGCTCAAGGGTGTCAATGGCGGGGATCTGTTTACCTGACTGCTTGCCAATAGCGGTGCCCAACAGGTGAAAGTAGATGTCCTGCCGTTTCAGGCTGCCGGGGATGGCTGATGTATCAAACAGCAATTTTGCCCGGCGGCCTTCGTCCGTGTGCAGGCCGTATCTTGGCGCATAACCGGTCAGTCCGCAGGCCACGTCCAGATAGTCGCCATACTTGTTGGTGCGGGCGCCCACCACGGCATTGTAAAAGCTCACTGCATTGCTTTCACCGGCCACGATATGATCACCCAGTCCGGGCCCTCCAGGAAGCTGATACGGCGCGCACGTCCACACCGTGCGGCATCCGAGATCAGCATACAGCTGCATCAGTTGCCTGGCGCCGCGGGCCATTTCGGTTTCCGGATCACGAGTGTTGTCATCAGCAAGACTGACCAGGCCATTATTGGTCCAGGCGGGAATCTGAACTTTGCCCCGGATTCGAGCATAAACCGGGCAAAGTCCACATGGGCGCGTCCGGCATAGAAACACGCATCTATGTGGGCAAACGTCACCGGGACAAGATCCCTGGCGCGCATGGCGATGGCCGCGCGTTCAACCAGTTGCATGGCAAACTGCAGCGCCGGGCCCTGATCGCCCGACAGCATCGCCGCACAGTCCTGGTTCAATTCGAGATTGTCGCTCATGCGGGGAGTTTGAGCATCCTGCGTATCAGTGCAAGCGTCTCGTCGTGATTGCCGGTTACAAATTTCGCGCTGTTGTCGGTAAGGCGCTTGCGGTGTTCGCGGTGCACATGAAACCCGATAAAGTGCGTGCCGTTGTGCCGGGCTGCCTCGAGATCGTTCAGATTGTCGCCGATAAAGACTATCCGCTCTGCCGGAAGGTCCAGATCTGAGATGACCCTTGCCAGCACTTCGTGCTTGTGACCACTTCTGTCGGCGGTGCCGGGATAGTTGCTCAAATGTTTCCAGAGACCGGCCTGCCGAAGGCGGATTTCGGCTGCACATCTCAGGTTGGCTGTGGCGATGCCGAGCGCCAGTCCCGGCATGGACGCCAGGGCGGCAACTATGTCAGGCGCCTTGGGAACAATGCTGACTGCAAGCCTGCCGCTGCTGAAGCCAGCTTTCAATTCTTCATCATAGGCCTGGACAAAGGCATCATAGTGCGACGGTTCAAATCCATCACCCAGATGGGCCTGAAGTACCTGGTGGATGATGTCGTGATCGTTGCGCACCTTGTAGCTGTTCCAGTCGCGCGACAGACCGGTGATGCCATACAATTGTTCGAGAGGTGCAAAAAACGCATCCTCTTCAGGTTTCCTCAAATGCAGCAGTGGGCCATCCACATCAAAGATGACCGCGCAATCATGAGATCTGGCCAAATTCCTCAAGGTTTCACGATGGATGACCGAACCTCGATCAAAACCGGTCTTTCCGCAGCAAGGCCGGTGCTGATTGCGGACGCCAATTCATCCAGCGTCTGTGGCCTGATCGCATCGCAACCATAGGCCTTTGCCAGTCCGGCGAAGTCCGGATTGATCAGGGTGACTGCGTTCGGCTGGATGCCCTTGTTGACCATGTCATCGCGAATTTGCCCCAGGGCGTCGTTGTTCCACAACAGGACAATCAATGGCCTGGCCAGTTCCGCAGCGGTACCGAGTTCATTGATGGTGTACTGCACGCCATAGTCGCCCGCCATGGCAACTACCGGCCGATCAGGACATGCGACACGGGCACCGATTGCGGCGGGCAACGCGTAACCAAGCGTGCCAAAGCCCGCAGGATGCAGGTAACAGTCAGGTTGCGAAAACCTCAGCACTTCGTTGGCGGCATAGGCGATCTGGGTCATGTCGGATGCGACAATCGTGTCTGCAGGAAGCGCTGCACGGACCGTGTCGAGAACTGTCGTGATTGTTGTGCGCAAATCGTCGCGGCTGTCGGCACACGCGGTCCGCAAGTTCCTGACATCAGGCGCCCGTGCTGCTGTTTTTGTATCGTTCGGCAAGCCTGCCGAAATGGCAGACAATGTTGCGGCAGCATCGCCGGTGACCGGCAGATCTGCGGGATAGGGCCGTGCCAGAGAGGCAGGGTCAATATCAACCCGAATAAGGCCTGTCGTGATGTCAAGGGTCTGGTCCCAAAGATCTGTCTCGGACAATTCCGTGCCAACGGCCAGAACGGCATCGGCCTGCCTGATGAGCCTGGCCGCGAGCGGATTGGGCAACACGGCGCCAGCCAGCAGCGGATGGCTGTCCGGCACCGAGCCTTTTGCGGCAATGGTGGTAAAGATCACGGCGCCGGTCTTTTCGGCAATTTCGGCGGCGGCCGCACCTGCATGACGCGCTCCGCCGCCAAGTATGATTACCGGACTGGTCGCTGCCTTCAGCCTGGCAACGGCTGCTGCGACCTGGTCCGGTGTGGCCTGGGGCATCGACGCCAGTTGACGCGGTTGCCAGCCATCGCCGGCCGGTTGTTTCAGCACATCCAGGGGAATTTCCAGATACACTGGCCGCGGCCTGGCTGAAGCAAACAGCGAAAAGGCCTCGGCAATGCGATCCTGTACGTCTCTCGCGGTATAACAGGTGGCGGCAATCTGGGTAACGGTGGCGGCGGCATTGAGCTGGGAGCGCATTTCGTGCAGCCTGCCGCGGCCCTGGCCCCAGTCCTTCACGTCGAGGGTCGATGAAATTACCAGCATTGGCACGGAGTTCGGAAAAAGCCTGGCCCATTGGTGTCATGATGTTTGTAAGACCCGGGCCGGTAATGGTGAAACACACGCCGGGCTTGCCGGACGCACGTGCATAGCCATCGGCCATGAAGCCGGCGCCCTGCTCATGCCGGGTCAGCACATGATTGATGCCGGAGCGTGGAAGCGCACGGTACATCTCGACATTGTGCACACCGGGAATGCCGAAAACGTCGGTTACACCGTAGGCTTCCAGCAATCCTACCAGCGCCTCACCTATGCTTACTCCACCATCACTCATCTGGACTTTTCCTTTGGCATAACGGGGTCAATCGCCGAACCTTGCAGGCGAAATGGCTTCCTGTTCAAGTCCCCTGGCGGCAATGTCGCCGGGAACCTGTCTATCGTTGATCAGTGCGGCGGCAAGCCGGGACAATGCAGGAGCAGTCTGAATGCCGTAACCACCCTGTCCGGCCAGCCAGAAGAAATTGTCAACTGTTTCATCAAACCCCGCAACCGGATTGCCGTCTTCTGCAAAACTGCGAAGGCCGCCCCAGGTATGCCCGATGCGGGTGACTTCGAAGTCGATGACGTTTTGAAATTTCTCGACTGCTTCAGCCAGCGCCATGTCGTCAGCCCATGCATCGTGCGGTTCAACAGGTGTTGCATCTGCAGGCGACAACATCAGCCTGCCACCCATCGGCTTGAAGTAGAATGTCTCTCCGGCGCCGAAGCACAATGGCCACTGTTCGACGCTGGCGCTGTCCGGCAAATCAAGCAACACGGCAGACCGGCGTTTGGGGGTAATCCGGATATTCTGCGCACCTGCCAGCCTGGCGATGGGTGAAGCCCATGCTCCGGCAGCGTTTACAACCATGGCGCAACTCAACTCTCCATTCGATGTCTGTACCTGCCAGGCACCGTTGTGCCGGGTGAAGCCGGTGACCTCGGTTTTGGTCAGCACGGTGCCGCCGCGTGTCCTGAAACGTTTCACATAGCCCTGCAACAGCAGGTCCACATCCAGATCGCGGGCATTGTCGTCATAAAGGGCGGCAACCAGTGCGCCGGTTCTCAGTAACGGTACCTTGCGTTTAAACTCGTCCAGCGGCAACAGGCGCAGTCCCGATGCCTCACCGTCTGCGATATGGGCTTCATCACCGGTTCCCACCATCATCACTTCACCACGCGCTGACAGAAGCGGCGCGGCGGCAAAATCATTGGGGGCGGACTCGAAAAACGCCTCACTTGCCCAGGCCAGCGCCTTTATGGACGCAGGTCCGTAGCTGGGTACAAAGGTTGCCGCTGATCTGCCGGTTGAATGATACCCTGCCTGCGGTTCGCGTTCCACCACACAGACCCTGTGGGTTTCGGCAAGCTCGGCGGCTGCCGAAAACCCGGCAATGCCGCCACCTATCACGACGATGTCAAAAACTTTGTCCATACAATCAGATTCATCAACCGCATTGCGTTTGGATCACATCTCGCGTCATTCTTGGCTGACTATTCAATCGCAGTCGAGAGGTTATCAGGATGAGTGACGCTGTATTGCATTTTTCACATGACGAGTATCAGGCCCGAATTTCGAGAACCAGGGCCGCCATGGACAAGCGCGGGCTCGACCTGATCATTGTGTCGGACCCTTCCAACATGGCATGGCTGACCGGTTATGACGGCTGGTCGTTTTATGTGCACCAGGCGGTGTTGCTGGGCCTTGAAGGCGAACCGGTCTGGTGGGGGCGTTCGATGGATGCCAATGGCGCCTACCGGACCGCTTTCATGCGGCACGACAATATCATCGGGTACCCCGATCATTTCGTACAGTCCAGTGAGCGCCATCCGATGGATCATCTGTCGGAAGTCATTGCCGGGCGCGGTTGGGGCAAGGCCAGTATCGGCGTCGAGATGGACAATTACTGGTTTACCGCGGCTGCATGGGAAGCTCTCAAGTCGCATCTGCGCGATGCCAGGTTCAGCGACGCCAACGGCCTGGTGAACTGGCAACGCGCCATCAAGTCACCGGCCGAGATCGAGTTCATGCGCCGCGCAGCGGGAATTGTGGAACGCATGCATGCGACGATTGCCGATATGGCGGAACCGGGACTGGCAAAGAACGTGCTGGTGGCGGAGTTGTACAAGGTATCAATTGAAGGAGCCAATGGTCACTGGGGCGATTACCCGGCCATCGTGCCCATGTTGCCGTCTGGCATGGATGCAACCGCACCGCATCTGACCTGGAATGATCAGCCGTTCAAATCCGGAGAAAGCACATTTTTTGAAATTGCCGGTTGTTACCGGCGGTACAACTGTCCGCAGTCGCGTACCCTGTTTCTGGGCAAAGTGCCGAAAAAGTACCTTGATGCTGAAAAAGCGGTTCTGGAGGCTGTGGACAAGGGCCTGGAGCAGGCAAGGCCCGGGAACACCTGCGAGGATATCGCAATCGCGTTTTATGACACCCTGGAGAGGCACGGGTTTTCCAAGGACTCGCGTACCGGGTATTCGATCGGCCTCAGTTACCCGCCTGACTGGGGCGAACGCACCATGTCTTTCCGGCGTGGCGACACGACCGTGCTTGCAACCCGGCATGATCTTTCACTTCATGCCGGCTCTCTGGCTGGACGATGGCGGGCTGGAAATCACCGAACCGATCCTGATCACCGAAACCGGTGTGGAATGTCTGTGCAACACGCCGCGCAAGCTGTTTGTCAAGGGATAGGCGCATGCGTCATTTTGCGGAAATCGAAACACTTGCCGCCAATAACAAGGGAGGAGAAGCTGCAATGCAGGCCCTGTTGCAACCGGTGCCGGATCAATCGGCAGTGGTCGGGATGGGCGATGATCGCTGGCTAGCCAACTTCACCCGCTGCGTGTTCAATTCGGGTTTCAACTGGAAAGTCATCGAGAAGAAATGGCCAGGCTTCGAAGCGGCGTTTCACGGGTTCGACCCCAACTTTCTGGCCATGTTGCCGGATGAGGAATATGAAAGCCTTCTCAGGGACACCCGGATTGTTCGCCACGGTGCGAAAATCATGTCGGTGCGCAACAATGCCATCTGGATGGTGGGC
This sequence comes from uncultured Alphaproteobacteria bacterium, assembly GCA_963700885.1. Taxonomy (GTDB): domain Bacteria; phylum Pseudomonadota; class Alphaproteobacteria; order Rhizobiales; family Aestuariivirgaceae; genus Anderseniella. The sequence continues at coordinate 187,146 of CAVOZJ010000005.1, read as the reverse complement.
CTGGCGCGTGAACATGGCTCGGCGGCAAAATTTCTCGGCGCCTGGCCGGCATGTGACCAGATCGGTTTGCTGGACCTGATGAAAAGGCAGGGTTCGCGACTGGGCGGCAACACCGGTCAGTATGCGTTGCGGTTCATCGGCAAGGACGGGTTTATCCTGTCAGCAGATGTGACCCATGCTCTTGTGCGGGAAGGAGTGGTTGGAAAAATTCCGTCGTCGAAGAAGGACATGGCTGCTGTTCAGGCTGCCTTCAACCAGTGGCATGAAGAAACCGGCAGGCCCTACACCCATCTCAGCCGCATTCTGGCAATGAGTGTGGGGTAGGTTATTGCGTTGCTGTTATACCAACGGAGGTAATTATTAACCCGTTTGATGGAGTCAAATCCGTTCACTCTGGCAGGCGCGGTGCGCAGCGCGATACGGTGTATCGGGCAAGCGCCGCAACGCACCAGATGTACGGATTTGGCCCACCGAAGGCCAGTTTTTCGCGCCCGCTGAACTTCGTTATGCTCCACTTGTGGTCAACCAGACCACGGCGTGAAGCATGCCTTGCCAGCAAACGCGAAAAGCCGGTCAAACGAGTCAATAATTACCTCCGTTGGTATTGCATGTTCGTGACTTTCGCTGACTTTACGGTGGTCGAGGCGAGCAGCGAGCGCGGCAAATGCCGCTGACAGTGCAGCGGCAAGAAACTGTGCGATGCAACGCTGTCCAGATGACATGGAAACAAAAAGGCATCTCCGGAACCTGTCCGGAAATGCCCTTGGCTTCAGATCATTTTATGCGCCAGCCGGATTCAGGCCGGGCTCAAAAAATGCTGCTAGTTCGATCTAGTCACAACCTTCATATCGCATGCAACCCCAGTAGTCGGGACCGCCGCTTCCCCAGTTTTCCGCACACAGATAACTCATACGTTCGCAATAGCCGCCTGCATAGGCTGCACCCGTTCCGATAATCGCAGCCGTACCCAGACCAGCTAGCCACCATGCGCTTGAATAACACCATCCGTAGCGACAGTACCCGTAACCAGGGCGCGCATGACGATAGCGATGGCCATCCCGGTGACGGTTGTAGGCGTATCTGTTATTGCCATGATAACGGTTGGCATTACCACGATTGCGACCGCCACGGTAGGCACTACCGCCTCTGCTGCCGCTACGGTAGGCACTACCGCCTCTGCTGCCGCTACGGTAGGCACTACCGCCTCTGCTGCCGCCACGGTAGGCACTACCGCCTCTGCTGCCGCCACGGTAGGCACTACCGCCTCCGCCGCCGCCACGGTAGGCACTACCGCCTCCACGGCCTCCGCCGCCGCCCCCACGGTAGGACCCGCCCCCGTCCCCTCTACGGACATACTCAATGGGCAGCTGCTCGGCGACATCGCCCAGCATCTGGTTCAGTGGCGTCATGCCCGGGGAAAAGGCTGACGCAGACTGCATGGGTGTCAAAGCAACCAGTCCGCCGAGACACAATGTGCCTGCCGCAAAGACTGACTTCAATAAACTCTTCATTCTAAACTCCACGAGGTTATGTTGTCCCTCTCTATCGCAAGAGTCACAAAACTGGACGGATATGCAAGACAATTAATTTTAAAACAGTCACTTGGGGTAAAATTTTATCTCACGACGGCAGGTTTCCAGGCTGCGATAGAGCAACATGGGTTCGCCGGACCCCATAATGTTGCTCTATCACTTTGGAAGCAATCAGGTTTCGGATTTCTGGTTGATTCAACCAAAACTTATCCTGATCTAGTCGCTCAGCGTCCCGGCTGATTTCTGCGCCAGCACCATGAGCGCATCGGCGATGTGCTGGTCAGCAATGTTGTAGTCTCCCGCCTCGACGCGGATATTATGCGCCTGGTGCAGCACGTCGGCGTGGGTAAACCCGTGTGGCGGATCAAACTTGTAGCAGGCAAGTTCCATGAGCTGACCCAGGGGATCGCGGAAATAAAGCGAATCCATAAAGCCCCGGTCCACTTCGCCGGAGTTGGAAAACCCGGCTTCTTTCAACCGCCCGGCCGCCTGGGTATAGGTGGCGCGCGACACGATGAACGCCAGATGATGCAGATTGCCAACCCCGTTCGGGTTGGCGCGCGCGTCAACCGGCCAATCTTCATTGGTGAAGACGGTGATCAGCCTTCCATCACCCGGGTCAAAGTACAGGTGATTGGTTTCCGGTGCGTCGAGATTGGGTTGTTCAAATATAAACGGCATTCCAAGGATGCCTTCCCAGAAATCAATCGACGTCTGCCGGTCTGCTCCGTTCAGCGTGATGTGGTGTACGCCCTGGGTCTGGATAATAGCCATTAATCTGTCCAATCGCGGGTTTTCTCGATTTCACGAACTTCGGTTTTCAGTATCTTGCCATAATTGCTCTTCGGCAACGTATCAACAAATCGATAGGCCTTTGGCCGCTTGAAGCGCGCCATGTTGGCCAGGCAGTAGGCATCAACATCCGCAGCGCTCACGGTCTGGCCGGGTTCACAGACCAGATAGGCAATCACCACCTCTCCCCATTCAGGATGCGGTCTGCCGATGACGCAAACCTCAGCCAGTTGCGGCATCTGCAACAGCACTTCTTCGATCTCGCGCGGATAGACATTGGTGCCGCCGGATATGATCAGATCCTTGGACCGGTCGGTCAGGGTCAGATAGCCGTCGCTGTCAAATACGCCCACGTCGCCGGTCCACAACCAGCCATTTCGCAGCGCAGACGCGGTGGCGTCCGGGTTGTTCCAGTATCCCAGCATGACAGAGTCACCGCGACAGACAATTTCACCTTTCTCGCCTGCAGGCAACTCGTTGCCGTCCTCGCCGACCACACGAACATGAACGCAGGAATCCGCCACACCTGCAGAACCCAGCCGGCGCCGCCATCTGGGATGGTCGCGGCTGGCAATGTCCTCGCGCGACAGGTGGGTAATGGTCATCGGGCATTCTCCCTGGCCATACAATTGCGCCAGCTTCGGTCCAAACCGGTCCAGTGCTGCAATGCAGTCTTCAACATACATCGGCGCACCGCCATAGATGATCAGCTTCAGGTTGGTAACATCGGCCTTACCAGTCCAGGTTGTCAGGCGCCGCACCATGGTGGGTGCCGCAAAAAACGACACACCTTGCCAGCCGGCAATCAGGTCAAAGATCTCGGCCGGGTCGAACCCGCCTGATTCCGGCACAATGTTGCAGGCACCGGCGCACACATGCGGAAACATCCACATGCCGGACCCGTGACTCAACGGGGCAGGGTGGATAATGCAGTCATCCGGCATGACGCGGTCAAAATCGGCAAAATAGTTCAAGGTCATGGCAACGATGTTGCGATGCGACAACATCGCACCCTTGGGCCGGCCCGTAGTGCCGGACGTGTAGAAAAGCCATGCCAGTTCATCAGGCTCAACAAAGGTGATTTTTGCCGGATCACCGCTCACCAGGTTGACGTAGATGTCAGAGGAGACATCAATGATATGTTGGACGCAAGCGGCCCTTGAGCCGGTGATGGTTTCACCCAGCGCGGGTGAGACAAAGCAGGCCCTGCTGCCGGAGTTTTCCAGGATGTAGGTGAATTCAGAGGCATGCAGTTTCGAATTCATGGGAACTGCCACGAGGCCTGCATGCCAGATGGCGAACAGGACTTCGAAATATTCCGGAACGTTCTTCATGGCCAGGGCGACCCGTTCGCCGCGCTTCAGGCCGAGCTGTTTCAGCCCGCCTGCCAGCCGTTCCACCCTGCCGCGCAACTCACCATGGGTGAGCACGATTTCTTTGCCCACAGCCACGGCCGGGCCATCCGGGCGTTCAAGTGCATTGCGTTCGATCCAGTGCGACAGGTTCATGGCGGTTATCAGTTCCTGGAAATGTGATCAGTTGCAGACTTGCCCAATCACAGTCATGTGTTCAAGTAGTTGTTATCGGTAAATTCACATCAGGTCATCGCAACAATGCAACAGGCAAGGGCAGGGAGCGGCGCTGGTTTCACCTGTTTTGTGATCATCGCTGCCTGCTGGGTCTGGCAACTGGGGTATGGCGCCTTTGCCGGACTGGTGCAGGCATTTACCGACCCGCCAAAATGCGCGGCCGGATGGTTGTGGCCCGAACCCTTGCCCTGGACGGCCTGCCGCGGCTTCGGGCTGAGTGACAGCGTGCAGCACTGGATCGGCATTCCGGGAGATCTTGCCATGTACCCGTTTGCACTATGGCCGTATGCCTGGTCCAGCGGCCTTCATACATCGCTGATGTTCTGGCTGTATTCCGCGATCCACCTGCTTGCGTTCTGGTGGCTCGCGCAGGTGCTGGTCCGGAGGCTGATTGCAAGATAGTCTCCACCGGCATGTGCACAGGAACAGCATGAGTATCACGTCAACCCATCAAACTGATCCGGGAGTTTCAGGAATGTCCAGACCCAACAATGACTTCTATCAACCTGTTCCCGGGCTGGAAATCCCGCGTTTTGCCGGAATTGCAAGCTTCATGCGCCTGCCGCAGGTGAAGCTCGAAGACGCAGGCGAAGTGGATATTGGACTGATCGGGGTGCCGTGGGACGGCGGAACCACAAACCGCCCCGGCCCGCGGCATGGTCCGCGACAGATGCGTGATGCTTCCGCGATGATCAGGAAAGTTCATCATCATCTGAAGATCGAGCCGTTCAAACTGGCGAATGTCGCGGATATAGGTGATGCGCCGGTCAATCCGGCTGATCTTATGGATGCGCTGTCACGCATCGAGAGGTTCTATGATCAAGTCGTGGCTGCCGGCATCAAACCCCTGTCAGCCGGGGGAGATCACCTTTGTTCGCTGCCGATCCTGCGATCGCTGGGCCGGAACAGGCCCGTCGGCATGATCCAGTTTGATGCCCATTCGGATCTCTGGGACAGTTACTTCCACGGTTCGAAATTTACCCACGGCACGCCATTTGCCAGGGCCATCGAAGAAGGCGTGCTTGATCCGAAACGCACAGTACAGATCGGGCTGCGTGGCGGCGTATACGACTGGTCGGACCGCGAGTTCGGCGAAAGGCATGGAGTGACCATGATCGATATGGAGGAAGCTGTTGCTGCCGGTCTCGACGAAACCATGAAACGGGCCCGTGATATAGTTGGTGAGGCCGACACCTATGTCACATTTGACATAGACTGTCTGGACCCTGCCTTTGCGCCAGGCACCGGTACCCCGGAAGCAGGCGGGTTCACCACACGGGAAGCCCAGGCCATGTTGCGCCAGTTGCGCGGGCTCAGCATAATCGGTGCAGATGTAGTTGAAGTGTCGCCGCCGTTTGACGCTTCCGGCTATACGGCGCTTGCCGGTGTGACCATGATGTTTGAACTGTTGTGCATCATGGCAGAGCGTGTGTAATGCCAAAAGAACCAACGATTAGCCCGTTTGGCCGATTTTGTACGTTACCCGGCTACATGTCCAGTCCAGGAGGCACCTGATACACTTTTGTCAGGGAATTCAAAGATCAAACAGTTTGCCAAACTGCGGCAGCTTGTCTGCAACGCCGGCCAACCGGGCTGTGTGCCATGCCATTGCATGGTTGCTGGATGTGATCGGAACCCCGGTTTCCTTCTCGATACCGGCAGCTTCCCCGACAAGCCGAACCGACGTGCAGGAAACAAAGACAGCATCGACATTTGATTCTGCCAGTATACGCTTTACACCACTGCTGATCGAAGCCGGTGAAATGCTTGCCACCACTGCATCAGACTGTTCATTGAATGAACCGAATACCGGAACGTCGTAACCGCGCGCGCGAATGTAATCCGCAACAATCCGATTCACATCTGCTCGGTAAGGCGTCAACACGCCAATTTTGCGGGCATTGAATGCTTCAAAAGCTGCAAAAGCGGCGGTAATCGGCGTGGTGCAGGCAACGCCCGGACGCGCTTCGCGTATCCGCTGGAATACCTTTTCCTCACCGATCGCCATCGAGGCAGACGTGCATCCATAGGCGATGACATCCATTTTGGCGCCCGGCAAAAAGACGTCTGCACAAGCACGGATGCGCGGTTCCATCGCCCGAAGAGTTTCAGGTGTTATCTGGTCGTCGTTGAAAATACGGCTGTGATACAATGCCAATCCGGGCAGCCGGGCAAAAATCTGCCGCCATTCATGCTCAATCGTATAATCGCTGGCCAGTACAATGAGGCCGACCCGGCCTCGCTCCGCAATACCGTTGTCGGTTTCAAAAGGCAGGTTTTCAATCAACTTCATGCTCTGGTCCGGATTTTCCTCTACAACCTTGGCATCCATGGTGGCAACTCCTGACTGTGAAGGCGATCAGGTTAGCATATACCGGCAAGCGATCCGTGGTAAGGTGAAATTGTGCCGGCGTGCGCGTATGCGCCGCTTGAAATTGCAGGCCAACCCATGCCAATAAACATCCCGACGAAGCATTTTATCCAATTCAGGAGTTCAAGCCCATGGCCTATTCGGCCGTTCAGCCGCGCCGTAAATCCGTTGGTGTGAAGGTTGGCGAGAAGATTCAGATCGGCGGGGGTGCGCCGGTTGTGGTGCAATCCATGACCAATACGGACACGGCGGACATTGAAGGCACTGCACAACAGGTGGCGGCACTTGCCCGGGCCGGCTCCGAGCTTGTGCGCATTACGGTGGACAAGGAAGAAGCTGCCAGGGCGGTGCCGCATATCCGCGACCGGCTGGCCCAGATGGGTGTAGACACGCCCCTGATCGGTGATTTTCACTATATCGGCCACACCTTGCTGCGCGATCACCCGGCGTGTGCTGAAGCGCTGGGCAAATATCGCATCAATCCCGGCAATGTCGGCTTCAGGGAAAAGCAGGACCGCAATTACTCGATGATGATCGAGCGTGCCATCGAGTTCAACAAGCCGGTTCGGATCGGGGTGAACTGGGGTTCGCTGGATCAGGCCATGCTGGCCAGGTACATGGACCAGAATGCCAAGCTGGCAGAGCCTCGCGATGTACGGCTAGTGATGCATGACACGATGGTCGAATCCGGTCTGCAATCTGCCGCGCGAGCCGAGGAAATCGGCCTGCCGCGCGACAAGATCGTTATTTCGGTAAAGGTGTCGGAGGTACAGGACCTGATTGCCTGTTACCGCCAGATTTCTGCTCGCAGTGACTATGCTTTGCATCTGGGGCTTACCGAAGCCGGAATGGGTTCCAAGGGCATCGTGGCTTCGGCTGCAGGTCTCGGAGTACTGCTGCAGGAAGGTGTCGGAGACACGATCCGGATTTCGCTGACCCCTGATCCCGGTGGTGACCGTTCCAGGGAAGTCATCGTGGCGCAGGAAATCCTGCAGACCATGGGCATTCGCAATTTCACACCGATGGTAATTGCCTGCCCGGGTTGCGGACGCACGACGTCCACCGTGTTCCAGCATCTGGCGCAGGACATTCAGGGGTATCTGCGTGCCCGGCAACCTGAATGGAAAAAGGCCTACCCGGGCTTTGAAGAGCTTCAGGTCGCAGTCATGGGCTGCATCGTCAACGGGCCAGGTGAATCCAAACACGCCCACATCGGAATTTCACTGCCCGGTACAGGCGAGGTGCCGGCGGCTCCCGTTTTCATTGACGGCAAAAAGGTCAAGACCCTGCGTGGCGATGATATTGGCGAGCAGTTCAAACAGATCGTTGACAATTACGTGGTCAACAGGTGGGGTGGGGGCGCCAATCAGGCAGCGGAGTAAACCTCCAACTGTATTGCCATCATCACATGTGATCCGTTGCCGGCAAGCGCACGTTGGCTGATGGCGTCTTCAGCCCGCGCCATCGCAGCAACGTCTGAAACTTTGATGCTTAACCACAACAGTCAAAATACCTAACACCTGAAATATCTTTGCCCTAGACTTGCGCCAGTTCCTGAAGGGACAATTTTGGAACACAGACAGTCTGATAGGCCCGCGGCATCCTGTCAAAAGGAGGATTTCAGCATGCGTACTTTGAATTTGATGGCCGGTTTGGCCGTTTTGGCTGCAACAGGAACATTGTCAGCAGGCGGCAGTGCGGAAACCAGGGGCTATTATGTGGCTCCTACACTTTATGGCGAGTTCCGCTCCATGCGCTGTACCATCAACGGAGAGCCGGTGGTTTCAGACCACTCCTGCAGGCAAGCTGCCTATCTGGCGCGCACAGGTGCCGGCTGGGCGCAGGCCAAAGGGCCCGGCGTCAAGGCGTATTATGAGATTGGAGTGCCCACTCCGCAGTATGGAGGCCGTTACACGCACAACAGCCCGGTACTCCATCAACACCGGGGTCCTTATGGCGTCTACAGCCACTACGGCTATCTTGGTCATCATGAGATCTATCCGAACACGGGTTACCGGCTGAAACTGGTCCACACAGGCAGTTCCAATGTTGAGATTTTTTCTGGTGATCTCAACTAGAGCCGGTAATGTTTGTAACCAGGAATGCTTTCATCACAGTCTGCCAGTGTTCGTGTTTCACTGGCAGATTCTATGAAGCTTCAGGTGCGGGCCTGCTATTTGTAGATCGATTTAGACTGGATCTTTTGAGCTGAAAGTGTCTGTGTTAGGGCCAACCAGTCTGGCATGTGTCCCGAACCGGAGAACGAAATGATCAAAACCACGATTGCAGGCAGCCTGCCGAAACCAAGCTGGCTGGCCGAACCGGAAAAGCTCTGGGCCGCGTGGCGGCTGGAAGGCGATCAGTTGATAGAGGCTCAGCAGGACGCTGCGCTTTGCTGGCTAAAGATCCAGGACGAGGCCGGAATTGATGTTCAGTCCGATGGTGAACAGTTCCGCAAACATTTCGTGCATGGCTTCCTCGAAGAGATTGAAGGCATTGACTGGAACCTGATGACCACCATGGGCATCCGGGACAACCGTTACGATGCTTCGGTACCGACCGTGACAGGCGCTGTAAGCCGCAAGAAATCCGTACATGGCGACAGCGTGAAATTCCTGCGCCAGCATGCAAAACGCGAGTTGAAATTCACTCTACCCGGGCCGATGACCATCTGCGACACAATTGCAGACCAACACTACGGTGAGCGCGCAAGGATGGCGATGGCCTTTGCCGGGTTGCTGAATCAGGAAGCGCTGGAACTGGAAGCGCTGGGTGTCGATGTGATCCAGTTCGACGAACCGGCGTTCAACGCCTTCATGCATCTGGTGCCTGAGTGGGGCGTGGATTGCCTGCATCGAGCGATTGAAGGGCTAAAGTGCAAGACCGCGGTGCACATCTGCTATGGCTACGGTATCAAGCAGAATATCGACTGGAAAGAGTCACTGGGCGCGGAGTGGCGGCAGTACGAAGAATTCTTTCCTGCCCTGAATGACAGCCGGATCAACCAGGTGTCGCTGGAATGCGCGGACAGCCATGTGCCGCTGTCGGTGATGGCGGCGCTGAGGGACAAGGAAGTGCTGGTGGGCGCAATCAATGTGGCCACGAATACAGTGGAAACACCGGAAAAGGTCGCAGCCACTTTGCGGGCGGCGCTGGAATTCGTCGATCCGGAACGGCTGATCGCCTGCACCAACTGCGGCATGGCCCCCCTGCCGCGCCATGTGGCAGAGGGCAAGTTGTTCGCCCTTGGCGCAGGAACCGAAATCATCCGCAAGGAACTGGCCGGGAAGTAATTACTTCCTTTGGTATTACTTCCCTTGGCATAACTGCAGAACTTTCATGCGTGGCAACCAATCGTTAGCCGAATAATCGGATTTCGATTCACATGGACTATTGCGAAATCATATAAGTTCGGCATGAACAACAGACGAAATATTCACCCGCGCTACGAAGTCAGCCATCCGGTCAGCCTGCTGATCGGCAACAAGGGATGCAGCGTGTTCTGCGAACTGAAGGATATGAGTATCACCGGCGCGAAGCTTGCGTCGGTTCCCCTCAGGTACCTGCCCGAGAGATTCAGTATCCAGATCACCAGTGAAAACGTAACCGTTCCCTGCAGGCTTCGCTGGATGGAAGGTAAACACGCAGGTGTTCAGTTTATCGGGCCCCCCGACTATTGCACCAACTTCTACGACGAGCACCAGATCACTCTTTCTGCAGAGTAATTCGGGTTCATACGTGCTGAGGAACCGGTTTTCTGCCTCCAGATGCGTTGAACGGGATGAGTGCGAAACCAGTATGTTCGCTATGCTCACCCCGCTCTAGCTCCAGCCGTCCCGGAACTATTCGACGATTGAAATGCTGCGCAGTGCCTAGTAGGCGCCGTATTCGCGCAGGCAGGCACGATACTTTGCCCACATGTAATCCTTGCGTTCGAGGCTGTGTGCGCCCAGTGCGCGAGCCTTGTAGTAGTAGCAATACTGGTAGGCGTAGCTCTGGTTGCCGCCTGCATTTGCTGTTTGTGTGCCAACTATGGCGAAAGCCGATGCGATAACTGCTGCAATGAGGAGGGACTTCATTGTTGTGTTCCTTGGATTTTGTTCTCTTGTCGTTTGCGGGCCTGATGTGCCCTCTCGATGACGATGACAGTCGCACATGCCTGATTGTGGCGATGTGCAGAATGTCACATGGCGAATTTCAAGACAGAAGGCGGCATTGGAACGGCATGGGTTCTAATGAACCCATGCCTATCTAGAATTTTGAAATCATTCAGTTTTATGGTTTCTGATTCATTCGATCAAAAACAAACTGATCCAAAGCATCAGTTCTTGCGCTCAACAATGAAGCGGGCAGCTTCGCGCAGGGTTGTGGCCTTGTCGCCGTAACAGGTCAGGGCATCGCAGGCTTCATCCGCCAGTACGCTGGCCTTTCGCCTGGCGCCATCCAGGCCAAACAGGTCAATGAATGTTGCCTTGCCGGCGTCGGCGTCCTTTTGCGTGGCCTTGCCGAGCTGTTCCGGAGAACTTTCGACATCGAGAATGTCGTCGGCGATCTGAAAAGCCAGGCCAACCTTGTCGGCATAAGTGCGCATGGCGGTTCTGTCTTCGGCACCGGCCTGGGCGAGAATGGCTCCGCCTTCCAGCGAAAAGCGGAACAATGCGCCGGTTTTCAGACTTTGAATGGCGATGATTTCGTCGAGGTCGTGCGAGTGTTTCTGTTCTGCGGCAAGATCGAGCATCTGCCCTCCGACCATGCCGTTGTGACCGGCTGCGCGCGCCAGTTCCAGGGCCAGGTCTGCTCGCACTGTGCCATCGGCATGGGTGGCCGGATCAGCGATAATTTCAAAGGCCAGTGTTAACAGGCCATCACCGGCCAGGATGGCGGTTGCCTCGTCAAAGGCAATGTGACAGGTGGGCTTGCCACGGCGCAAATCGTCGTCATCCATTGCCGGAAGATCATCGTGCACAAGCGAGTAACAGTGAATGCACTCAAGAGCTGCGCCGACACGCAGCGCCTGTTGATGACCAGCACCCAGTATTCGGGCGCTTTCGGAGACGAAGAACGGCCGCAGGCGCTTGCCCTGCGCCAGCGCGGAATACTGCATGGCTTCGGTGACACGTGGCGCGAGCGATGTATTGGGTTCCAAAAGCGTGGCGAGAAGGGTTTCAATTTCGTTGGCCGTGTTCTTTAGTGCAGCCGGGAATGTCATTTGGCTTCACACGCTCCTGTCATAAAGCCGGTTTCGTCCCGCGCCCGGCTGGGGTAATGATCCTGATACCGCCATCTTCTAGTTCCGGCGGCAACGGAGCGCAACCGGCAAGCGATGGCACCATTCAGAAAATTACGAAAACCTTCAGGGCTGCGCTATGGGCTCTACCTGGTGCTTGGCCTGCTGGCGCTTCCCTACTTCCTGACCCTGGTCTATCTGGTAGTGCCGCCACCGGTGACGACCATGATGTTGTGGAGGGCAGTTGAAGGCAATGCAATCGACTATCGCTGGCGCCCGCTGGCCCAGACATCGCAAAATCTGGTGCGCTCGGTGGTAACGGCCGAAGATGCCCGCATCTGCGAGCACGCAGGTGTTGACTGGGCGACATTTCAGGCGGTTGCCCGGGAAGCACTGGAAAACCAGGCAGGCGCATCTCGCGGTGGGTCGACAATCACCCAGCAGGTGGCGAAGAATCTGTTCCTGTGGCCGTCACGATCCTACATCAGAAAGGCGCTGGAATTGCCGCTGACCCTGTGGATCGATCTGGTCTGGTCCAAGCGCCGGGTGGTTGAAGTTTACGTAAACACGGCTGAGTGGGCTCCCGGCATTTATGGCGCGGAAGCTGCCGCCCAGCATCACTTCAAGACATCCGGCGAGGTGTTGACCAAAACCCAGGCCGCCCGCCTGGCTGCAGCTCTGCCAAACCCGGCGGTGCGAAATGCCGGCAAGCCCGGTCCCAAGGTTCGCGCCAAGGCGCGAACAATCAGAAAGCGGGTTAATTCAACAGTACCGTATCTTGATTGTCTGAAACTGGAATGACCGGCCCGCGCGAGCCCATGCGCATGTTTTCCATTACCACGCAGCGGTACGCTGCGCACCGGTTCTGCTGGTCAGGTGATGTTCTGAAATGACGCTTGCTTATACCTGCGGAAGTAATTATTGACCCGGCGAGCGGAAAACAGGTGAGGCAGTTGAATGACCCAGGCTTTGGAAACCCCGAAGAATTCCAGCTACGACGTAGTGCTGGTAGGCGGTGCCATGTATGGCTCGTCAGTTTCCTGGTGGCTGGCCAACAATCCGGACTTTGACGGGTCCATTCTGGTTGTCGAGCGCGACCCGACCTACGAGTTTTGCTCCACGTCGCACACCAACAGCTGTATCCGCCAGCAATTCTCCAATGAGATCAATGTACGGGTGTCGCAGTTTGGTGCAGAATTTGTGAAAAATTTCCGTGAGTACATGGGTAATGATCCACGGGTGCCGCAACCGTTGATCCATAGCTTTGGCTACATGTACATGGCGGACAATGAGGAATTCGCCGGAATATTGAAGCAGAACCAGAAAATACAGGCTGCCTGCGGTGCCGGTACCAGGCATTTGACGCGCGACGAGATTGCAGCAGCCTACCCGTTTTACAATCTTGACGGCATTGTCGGTGCAAATCACAACCTTGTAGATGAAGGCTATTTCGACGGAGCAACACTGTTTGACTGGTGGAAGCGTTCGGCCCGTGAGAAGGGAGCTGAATTCATTGCCAACGAAGTTGTCGGCATGACAAAAAATGCCGCCGGCACTCAGGTTGAAAGTGTCACCCTGAAGTCCGGTGAGAAAATTGCATGCGGCACCGTGGTCAACACATCAGGCCCGCGGGCCGTGCTGACCGCCCGTATGGCGGGCATCGAAATTCCGGTAGAACCGCGAAAACGGTATACCTTCATTTTTGCCGCTGAGAAACCACTTGACCGTGTTCTGCCTTTGACCATTGATCCGAGCGGCGTTCACATGCGTTCGGACGGGCAGTATTATCTGGGCGGGTGTCCTCCGGATGATGATCCTGCAGTGGATTATGATGATTTCGTCGAAGATCATGGTATCTGGGAAAACAAGGCCTGGCCGGCTATCGCCAATCGCATTCCACAGTTTGAGGCGATCAAGCTGATCAATTCATGGGCCGGGCATTACGCGTTCAACACGCTCGACCAGAACGCCATACTCGGCCGTCACAGCAAAGTTGAAAACTTCATTTTTGTGAACGGGTTTTCCGGTCACGGCTTCCAGCAGTCTCCTGCCATGGGCCGGGGCACCTCGGAGCTTATAATCTACGGCGAGTACCGGTCACTCGACCTGTCAGCGTTCAACTACGGGCGGATTGAGCGCAACGAGGCTTTTGTGGAAAAGGCAGTCATATGAAAATGCAATCCAACTCCTTCACACAAGCCATACGGGCAGGCAAAAAGCAGATCGGGCTGTGGGCCAGTCTGAGCAACAATTATTCAGCCGAAGTGCTGGCCACTGCCGGATATGACTGGATGCTGCTGGACATGGAGCACGCGCCGAACGAAGTACCCCTGGTTCTGGGCCAGCTGCAGGCACTTGCGGCCAGTTCCACAACTGCCATTGTGCGGCCGGACTGGAATGATGCTGTAAAGGTAAAGCGCCTGCTGGACATCGGGGCGCCGGGGCTGCTGTTTCCCATGGTGCAATCTGTTGAAGAAGCTGAAAAGGCGGTTGCCGCCACGCGCTATCCGCCGCGTGGCATCCGCGGTGTCAGCGGCGCCACACGTGCCAACTCGTTTGGCAGGGTGGCGGATTATTTCGATCGGGTGGAAGATGAAACAGCGGTGCTGGTGCAACTGGAAACCAGAGCGGCAATGGCTCAGGCAGAGCAGATTGCAGCGGTTGACGGTATTTCGGGCGTGTTTTTCGGCCCGGCTGATATTGGAGCAGACCTTGGACATGTGGGACAACCCATGCATCCGGCGGTGTGGGAACATGTCATGCCGGTTGCCAAAAAGCTGATGGCAATGGGGGTGCCGGTGGGCACGCTGGTGTTCGATGCAAAGTTCGCGGCACAACTGCTCAATGACGGTTTCACGTTCGTAGCGTGCGGATCAGATATTTCACTGCTTACGAAGGGCGCGGCCAGCCTGCTGGCGGGCGTAAGGGACGGGCTTGAGTGAGCGGTGATGGTCACGTGGTAAATTGCAGCGTCAAATAACATGCTGGCGGACCAATCACCTCTGGTGTTTTGAGCCTGTACAAGTTATAAGCCGCGCCATCCTGGTTTATCCGAACGTATGTTCAAGGCGGCTGCAGGACAACAGTCCTTTTGCGGCGCCTCATTAACGGAGTTTGTCATGGCTGTTCCAAAGCGAAAAACCACGCCGTCAAAACGCGGCATGCGCCGGTCCGGTTCGAAGATGGCGGAAGCCACCTATGTGGAAAACAAGCAGACCGGTGAGCTGCACCGTCCGCACCACATCGATCTGAAAACCGGCATGTACAAGGGCCGTCAGATTCTCGAGCCGAAGGGCGAATTCTGATCTGACCGGGGAGGCTTGCGCTGTCAACGGCGCACCCGGTCAGAATGATTTTTGGTTGAATCACCCAAAAGTCATGAACCTGATCGCTTCCAAAGTGACAGAGCAACTTTATGGGTTCAGGTGAGCCCATGTTGCACTAGCCAATGCAAGAAAACAGGGCTGGTGATGTAAATGCATCACCAGCCCTTAATCGTCTGGCGGGCATGTGGTAACTTTTGCCGGGTTGTCAACTGATTCACGAGGGATACCAATCCAATGAGATACCTGCTGGCATTTCCGCTGATCGTTCTGGTGCTGATTGCCTACAATGTCATGGTATTCACTGATCCGGACTGGTTGTGGGCTGAAGCCATGCGGGTCAGCATGATGTCAGGAGCATCACTTTCCCTGCAGTGGGCAGACATGCTGATTATGAGCGCGCTGTTCCTGTTGTTCGTTGAAGTGCTGAAAGCTGCCCGGGTCGGCAGTCTGACCATTGTCGACCACATCATGTCGACAGGGGTGTTCATTGTCGCGCTGGTGGAGTTTCTGCTGGTGCAGGAGGCCGGAACAGCACCGTTTTTCACAATCCTGGGCATTTCACTGATCGACGTAATTGCAGGATACTCCATTTCAATTCGCTCGGCGCGGCGTGATGTGGCGTTCACCGGCGGAGGCCCGGCATGACACCGCGTGACGTGATTGACTTCTGGCTGGCACAACCGGCAAAGGCCTACTTTGCCGCCGATGCCAGGTTCGATGATCGATTGCGCGAAAAGTTTGGAGCCACTCATGCCAAAGCTGTATCAGGTGCGCTTGATGCCTGGCAGGAAACGCGCGATGGAAGGCTGGGCCTGATCTTGCTGCTGGACCAGATGAGCCGCAATATACATCGCGGCACGCCAGACATGTTTGCCACTGATCCAAAGGCACTGGCACTTGCAGCCAGGGCTCTTGATCTGGGCGATGACAGGGACTGTGAGGCATCCGTCAGGCGCTGGTACTACATGCCGTTCATGCATTCCGAAGCGCTGGCAGATCAGGACAGATGTGTGGAGCTTTGCAAGCAACCGGGGTTTGAAGAGACACTTCCCTTTGCTGTTGACCACCGCGATATCATCGCCCGGTTTGGCCGGTTCCCACACCGCAACGCCATACTCGACCGAAACACCAGTGCCGAAGAGCAGGCGTTTCTGGATGCTGGCGGGTTTTCCGGCTGAACGAACTCATAACAGATCTCGGTAACCGGCCGCTGTTACCGAGATCTGGTATTATTTCAGGCTCATCAGATAGGTAGCGATTGCCATTCGATCTTCGGCTGGCAGTTTCGACATGTTGGTCTGTACGGCTGCCATGCCGCCGGAAGACATCTTGTCATATCCGAGCGTTTCGCCAAATTCCAGCGCAGTTGCCAGGTCCGAGGCGTCCTTGAAGCGGTTTCGCTCCTTCAGGTTGCGCAGGGAGGGCACCTGACCGCTGCCTTCAGGATGCGGACCGCCGGCCAGCCAGCGTGATGTATCCAGTGCCATGTCCCAATTACGCGGTGTGTGGCACTCGGCGCAATGACCAGGTCCGTGTACCAGATAGGCGCCACGGTTCCAGATGTCGTCTCTAGAGGTATCCCTTGCAAATTCGACGGGACTGAATCCGGTCGCGATTTTCCAGATGCCGAGGCCGCGGCGCATGACTGTTTCGACCGGCAGTCCGAGCGGCAAATCAGGCTGGCGATTGCTCGCCTCAACCGGTTTCAGGGTGTCGATGTAGGCTTTGATATCCAGCACGTCCGAATTGCTCATTCGGGCATACGAGGCGTACGGGAAGGCAGGCAGATAGTGAGAGCCTTGTGGAGAAATTCCACCCCTGACCGCATTGACGAACTGTATGTCGGTCCAGCCGCCAATGCCTGTGCTGTCAGGTGTAATATTCGGCGGATAGAAAACACCGGCGGGGGTTTTCAGGGCCCGCCCGCCTGACGGCAGGGATGCGTCTGCTTGCGTGTCGTCCTTGGCCGGAAGGTGGCATGACAGGCAACCGGCTGCAGTGTACAGCCGTTTGCCGTTTTCAACATTGGCGGTGTGGGCACCGAGAGCAGATGCAGGCAGCGGATCAGGAGCCGCCACCATCCAGCCGGCAGCAGCAGCAATGCCACCAGCCATGATACCTGCAGCCAATATCCGTTTCATGCCGTCAACTGCCGTTCAGCGATTACTCCTTAGGGCGGCGATAGTCGGTATGGCAGGCTTTGCAGGCGCCGCCGAGGGTACCCAAAGCTGCGCCGAAATCTGCTTCCTCAGTAACCGCGGCCATCGCCATGGCGGCAGCGACAGCCTGGTCAGCCTTTGCGTCAAAATCTGTCTTGTTCTGCCAGATTTCAACCTTGGCCCAGGTTTCCTTGTCGCCACTGGCGCTGCCTTCCGGAAAATTGCCCTTGGCGGTTTTCACATTGTCAGCCAGCGTGGTTGCGGCGGTGTTTACGACGGCAGCGTCGAACGGTGCCTCTTTTTTGGCAATGGCAGCGAGCGCGCCCATGGCCTTGCCGACATTCTTCATGGCAGCCTGGCGTTCCTCGATTGGGCCGGCAAAAGCGGCACCGGTAACAGCGAAGACGGCGATAACGCCGATAACTGCCGTTGCAGATGTTGAAACAAACCTGTTGTACATGAGCAATCTCCTGAATTGTTTTCCGGTTGTGCCAGAGGCAAGCGCCAAGTCTAGGCGTAGTTTGGCTGCAGTGGGTGGATAATTTACACCGAACACGTCATTTTGAAGACGCTTCGCTCCTCAAAATCCGGCGGATAACCTTGCCTGTGGTCGTCAGCGGCAACT
This sequence comes from uncultured Alphaproteobacteria bacterium, assembly GCA_963700885.1. Lineage (GTDB taxonomy): Bacteria > Pseudomonadota > Alphaproteobacteria > Rhizobiales > Aestuariivirgaceae > Anderseniella. The sequence continues at coordinate 169,525 of CAVOZJ010000005.1, read as the reverse complement.
CGCTGCGGAATTCGATTTCACGCGGATATTCGTGGGCAGACAGGCGATTGCGCACATGGGCCTGTATTTCAGCATGCATGTCGCCGGTTGCCTCAAAGCCATCGTTGAGGACCACAAACGCCTTTACTATTTCGGTCCGGACAGGATCAGGCACGCCAATGACTGCGGCCAGTTTTACCGCCGGGTGCCGCGACAGACAATCTTCAATTTCGCCCGGGCCTATGCGATAGCCGGATGACGTGATCACATCATCATCGCGCCCGACAAAGTGGAAATACCCATCTGCGTCCTTGTACCCCTGATCCCCGGTCAACAGCCAGTCACCGGCATACTTGTCCCTGGTCGCCTCCGGTTTGCCCCAGTACTCCAGGAACATGACCGGGTCCGGCCGCTGTACTGCAATATTGCCTGCCTGTCCGTCTGGCAGGGAATTTCCGGCATCATCCACGATGGCGACCGTGTGGCCCGGCACCGGTTTTCCAATGGCGCCGGCTTTCCACACGCCGATTGCGTTGCAGCTTTCCAGCACCAGATTGCATTCGGTTTGTCCATAAACCTCATTGATTCTCATGCCGAGGCTTTCCATTGCCCACTCCTGCAATGCGCCGCCAACGGCTTCGCCGCCGGAAAAAATCGTTCGCAGGGTGATCTTGCCGACATCCGTTGGTGTGCTGGCTCGCATGAGTTTCAGCGCGGTTGGTGGAATGAACACGTTGCGGACCTTGTACAGAGCCATCAGGTCCCAGGCGTTGGCTGGATCGAATTTGGTGTACTTGTAAGCCAGCACCGGCACGCCGAAATAGAGCGACGGCAACAACACATTCAGCAATCCGCCGGCCCATGCCCAATCAGACGGGGTCCAAATCAGATCACCGGGCTGGGGAAAGAATTCGTGGGCAAATTGAAAGCCGGGAATATGGCCAAGCAGAACACGATGCCCGTGCAGCGCACCCTTCGGCGGCCCGGTTGTGCCGGAGGTGTAGATCATCAGGGCGGCATCGTCAGGTGCGGTGTCAACAGCTTCGAATGTGTCCGGAAGCGAGCCGCTTTCATCATGAATATGCGCGGCTATATCCAGCTTGCCATCGATGCAAAACATCACCTGCATAGAGTCAAGGCCGGCCATGATTTCTGCTACATTGTCGCGCGATGCCGCCGAAATGATCAGAGCCCTGGCGCCGGAGTTCTGCAACCGGTATTGAACCGCCTCGACGCCAAACAACATTGCAAGAGGTACAGCAATTGCGCCTATTTTGTAGATTGCGACGTGGGCTGCCGCGGTTTCGCGCGACTGTGGCAGCAGCAATGCCACCCTGTCACCTCGTCCGATGCCTGAGTTGATCAGCAGGTTGGCAAAGCGATTTGACATTTCCTCAAGCTGCAAAAACGAGGTCCTGCGTACAGGGCCGTCTACCATGTGCTCGATGACAGCGGTTTTGTCCGGGCTTTCAAGCGCCCAGCGCGTGCAGACCGAATGGGCAATATTGTAACGTTCCGGTATCTGCCATTTGAAGCCTGCTACAGCCTGCTCATAGGTTTTTGCTGGTTCAAGCATGATTTCGACTTCTCCGCGTCCAAATTCCGCCCGGATGTGCAACTAGATCAACCGCCGATTTCTGGCAGCAAGCAAAACTGCAGAAGGATTTTAGGTCTTCGTTAGGAAGCACGGGCTTAGACTATCCAGATTGTTTGAGTAAGAGGCTGGGACACATGTACAGCGCAAATCGCGCACGCGAACAAGGGATTCCTGCAGTAGCAGAAAAAACTGCACCTGAACCCGCAACACAGCATCAGGATATTTCTCCTGAGCTGAAAGAAGTCATGCACCTGTTGAAGATGATGGAAAGCGGCCAGGGTTCCAAAGGATCCTGACATCATCGCGACATGAGGCATGCCAGGCGGGCACGCTCGCCCACGGTGCATTTTTGCAGATTGCAAGGATGACATTGCATTTTGCGAAAAGCGAACAACCTCGCAGCTATCATTTTCCATCCCTTCAAGCTGAGGCATCGCTGAAAACAGCGATTTATTGATTGATTCTGCACATTGCCCGGTGATGGACCGGATTTTGCTTCAGGGAACCTGAGGCCGGGGGCCAAGTACCTCAAAGAAGCCGATAAAGGCTCATGCAGGACAGCCCCTGAACAACAGGGAGCTACTGTCATGACAGGTATTGTGCCTGAAATTCCGATTGCGCAGAAACGGGACTTTGTTTCCCGGCTGATTGATCATCACCCCGAAACGACAAACTCAACGCCCAGACGGCACGCATGGGGCAATGTCGAAGTTCTGTCGTGCAGCGGTGGGCACCGCATTGAACGCATTGCCGTCAAGCGTGGCAGGGAAATGCCGGCACACTACCACCAGCATCGCTCTGAACACTGGACTGTTGTTGAAGGTGAAGCTGAGGTGCTGCTGGGGGATGATGTGCTGATTGTGGCACCCGACGACAGCGTTTATATCCCGGCAGGCGCAGTGCATGGGCTGAAGACTGCGGGTGACGCAGCGGTACAGATTGTCGCGGTGCATTTTGGTGACACGGTTTCCGACTCAGACGACATGGTCAATGCAGATCCGGTTCAACGCTCAGGCTGATTTTTCAGCCCAGGTTTCCCGCTTCCGGTAAATTGTGGACGCGCTGATACCCAGAGCATCCGCTGCTTTGGGAATGGAGCCTGCAAAACTGGCAATTGCTGTTTCGATCGCGTCGCGCTCGATCTGCCACAAGTGGCGACCGGACCGGGCCACTGCAGCTGCGGAGACGGTTTCTTGCGCAGGCACAACGTGATCCGGCAGCATGTGGCTTTCGAGCACTTCGCCATCATGCAGTACAACGGTCTGGCGAATGACATTTTGCAATTCACGAACATTTCCGGGCCAATGATAGGCCAGCAACCGGTCCAGCGCGTCGCTGCCGAACCGGCTGAATGAACGGGATTCCTCACTGGAATAGATTTTCAGGAAGCGCGATGCCAGCTCCAGAACATCGTGGCCACGGTCCCGCAGTGGTTTCAGATTAATGGGCAGGACATGCAGGCGGAAATACAAATCTTCACGGAAACGGCCTTCGCTCACCTCGGTTTGAGGTGTCCGGTTGGTGGCGCAGATGATGCGAATGTTTACCTTGCGGGTATGGGTTGAACCCACAGGCTGAATGGTTCCGGATTGCAGAAAGCGCAATAACTTGATCTGAAGAGATGCTTCCATTTCGCAGATTTCGTCCAGAAACAATGTTCCCCCGTCTGCGGCAGCGGCTGCACCTTCGCGATCAGAAATGGCACCGGTGAAGGCACCTTTCAGGTGGCCAAAAATTTCAGATTCCATCAGATCGCGCGGAATGGCCCCGCAGTTCAGCGCGATGAATGGCTGGCTGGCGCGTGGGGAAAAATCGTGAATGGCCTGCGCGCACAATTCCTTGCCGGTACCGCTTTCACCGGTGATGAAGGCAGGTGCACTGGAGGACGCAATGGCTTCGATCTGTCTGCGGGTCTCGGCCATCTGCTTCGAAGAACCAATCATTGTGTTCTGAGCGGCCGGCTTCGGGATGGATGGCCTTGCAAAATTTTCTGATCGATGCTGCTCCGGACGACGGCAGGCATTGGTCAATGTGGTGATCAGGCGGTTGCGGGATACCGGTTTGACCAGGTAATCCCAGGCTCCGGCACGCACAGCGTCAACAGCATCATGTATCGATGCGTTTGCAGCAACGACGATGACAGCGCCAAGCGGGGTACTTGCAGACCAAGTCCTGATGAGAGAACTGTTGTCGGGGCCGGTCAGGTCCAGAGACAGAATAATCGCATCGAAAGGGTTGTTCTCAATGAGCGCTTCTGCAGTTGGCTGGTCTGCTGCCAACTCACATGAAAACCCCGCCTTTTCAAGGTGGGCGCGATAGACGCTTGCAAGCGATGGCTTGTCCTCGACAATCAGGACATGGCTACGCCCGGGTACTGAAACTGACATTACTTACGCCTGACTAAACTCATGCAGCGCTTCCACCATTGTGCAAGCTGTGGCATGGCACCATCCTCATCAGCATCCAAAATGCCGGAATATGGTGAACAAGATGTTTAGATTGGAGCACTTCTTGCTCAGTCAGCCTGTTGCGACCTTTCCTGCAGAATTCCACCCTTGACCAAATGGTCCCAGGCTTCTTCTGCGGTTTCGGCATAGTGGAACAAATCCTTGTCGCCGGGCGAAATTGTCCCGGCTTCCACAAATACATCCAGGTTTATCACTCGTGACCAGAAATCCCTGTCAAACAGGACGATCGGAATGGGCGACATCTTGCCGGTCTGTACCAGGGTGAGGGTCTCAAACAATTCGTCCATGGTGCCGAAACCGCCCGGGAAAACCACAAGCCCATTGGCGCGCATCGCCAGATGCATCTTGCGCATGGCGAAGTAATGGAAATTGAAGGTGAGGTCGGGTGTGGACCAGGAGTTTGGTTCCTGCTCATGGGGTAGAGTGATGTTGAAGCCGATGGTAGGTGCTCCGGCTTCATAGGCTCCCCGGTTGGCAGCTTCCATGATGCCCGGGCCACCTCCTGTCGCTATGACATTGTCGCGCGGACTGGCATTGTGATCCAGAGCACCGCCACGTTCTGACACGATGCGGCCGATTTCCCTTGCAGAACGATACCAGTGTCCGCGTTTGTCCTCGTCGTCTTCTTTTACGCGAGCAGAACCGAATGCCACAATGGTAGAGCGAACACCCCATGCGCGCAGGTGTTCCTCGGCTTTCATATATTCCAGCATAAACCGGATGCCGCGGGTCGAGTCGCCCAGCAGGAATTCCTGATCGAGGGTCGGCAGCGTAAAGGACTGTGACGCCATCTGCTCTTTCGGGGATTTCGGCTCGGTCATAAAACTTCCTTTCAATAAAGACAGTTCCGCAGTCATGGGCGCCATGCAGTATCCGGCATGGTGTGCGTCGTTCATGGCCTGTACGATCCACTGTCACTCAACCAGTTGAAACGCTACGGTTTCAGATCACGATCATGCCAGCGTCCGACGCAAAAATAGTTAACTCAAATGTTCATGGCATGGTCTGGATGGTGATGTCGGGCCTGTGCTTTACAGGTGTCATGATCTCCGTTCGCAACGTTGGGCCTGATCTGCCGGCAGCGGTATCTGCTGCTATCCGATATGCATTCGGCATTGTACTGCTGGCGCCTGTGTTAATGAAGGCTGATATACGGTTTCCGCGGGGCCACAATCTGAAACTGCACATATGGCGCGGCGCGTTTCACGGTATTGGTGTCCTGCTGTGGTTTTATGCAATGGCACGCATTCCGATGGCTGAAGTGACGGCCATCAGCTATACGGCACCGATATTCATGACTATTGGCGCGGTGATTTTCTTTTCGGAGAAAATTCAGATGCGAAGAATGGGGGCGATTGCCGCCGGGCTTGCAGGGGTTATTATCATATTGCGGCCGGGTTTTGAAACCCTGTCGAGCGGTCAGCTTGCACAACTTGCGGCAACACCGCTGTTTGCAGCCGCAATGCTGCTGGTCAAGCGCCTGACACAAATCGACAGCGCAGCAATGATCGTGATCATGCTGAATTTTGTCTGCCTGGCAGTGCTTGCCCCAATTGCCGTTATGACGTGGAAGACACCTGACACCGGGCAACTCCTGTGGCTGGCGGGTGCCACGGTTGCTGCAACGGCAGGGCACTATTGCCTGACACGCTCTTATGCCATTGCCGACATCACCGTGGTTCAGCCAGTGACGTTTCTGCAACTGGTCTGGACAGCGATGTTCGGGTTCCTGCTGTTTTCCGAAACACCGGATGCATGGGTGATTGCAGGCGGTGCAGTCATTCTGGCGGCAAGCACCTACATTGCCCATCGCGAACGCAAACAGCATTCAATTTTGAAAGCGGATGCTGCTACCTTGCCTTCTCGAGTGCCCGGCGCAAGTGTCTGATCAGCTTGGCACGGTTGCTGTTGCCTGCGACGTTTTCCACTGCGCTATTGATGTCGAAGATCAACTGGGTGAGTTCATTGTTGTAGTCAGGTTTGCGGGCGGCATCCGGCGGGTCGATGGTGCGGCGGACTTCACTTGCTACCTGCACAGCTGTTTTGCCATCGAGCCGGAATGTATCGTCAATTTCGGGTTGCAGGATGCGCGTGGCAGGCATCAGTTTTTTGGCGATACGCGACGCCAGGCCAGCCATACCCTCTTCTTCACCATGTATCAGAAACATGTTGCGTTTGACGGGCAAGCGCTCGGAAATCCAGCGCTCCAGTTCCGGTGCGTCAGCGTGGCCGGAATAACCGTTTATATGTTCAATGGCTGCCTTGACTTCGATCTCTTCACCGTGAATGCGCACCTTTTTCGCGCCATTCAGCAATATCCGGCCGAGTGTTCCGTTGGCCTGGTACCCGACCATCAGTACGGTCGCGTTCCTGCGATAGAGGTGATTTTTCAGATGATGCCTGATACGGCCAGCATCACACATACCGCTGGCAGACAGCACTACATGAAAACCGCTCAACTTTCCTATCGCCTTTGAATCATCCACAGTTTCAGAGATTCTCAGGTTTGGGGATTTCAACGCCGACCTGAGAGCCTCTGCATTGGCAAGCAGGCTGGCGTGTTTTTCAAAGATCGCCGTGGCGCGACTGGCCAGTGGGCTGTCGATGAACACCGGTGCAGGTGGCGCTTCACCGTTTGACATGATCATCATCAGGTCGGTCAGCACTTCCTGGGTGCGCTCGACGGCAAAAGAAGGGATCAGCAGAACGCCGCTTTTCTGCGCAGCGTCGTTTACATGTTTGGCAAGTAGCGCGCGTCGTTGCCCGGGGTTGGTTTCAACCCGGTCAGTCGCGCCGAATGTCGCTTCACACAGCAGATAGTCATAACCGGACGGCGCGTCCGGGTCATGTTGCAACAACTTGTGGTCAGGTCCAATGTCGCCGGAAAAGAACAGACGTAACGGTTGTTGACCTTCGCCTTGTGAAACCTCGACCTCGATGGAGGTGGAACCGAGCATATGACCGGCATTCCAGAACCTTGCCCTGATATCGCCGGTTGGCTGCACCCAGGTTTCATACTCGACCGGCGAAAACTGCTCAACGGCCTGCAGGGCGTCCTGCATGGTATAGATGGGTTTTACTTCCTTGCGACCGCGTTGCCGGTTACGCCTGTTCAGCCGTTCAACCTCGCTTTCCTGGATGTGTCCGGAATCCGGCAACATGACAGATGACAGGTCAATGCTTGGTTCAGTGGCATGGATTTTCCCCTTGAAGCCATGACGGACCAGCTTGGGCAAAACACCGGCATGGTCGATATGGGCATGGGTCAGCAGTACTGCATCGATGCTGTCCGGTCTGAAGGGAAGAGGCTGATAGTTCAGCTCCCGCAGGGTTTTCGATCCCTGGAACAGGCCGCAGTCAATCAGTACGCTGGAGTGTGGTGTTTTCAGTCTGAAACAGGAACCGGTTACAGTCTGGGCTGCCCCGTGGAAGGAAAGTTCGATACTCATTCATTGGCCTCCCCGGCGGTCCTGCTCAAAAATTTCACCTGCTAGTGTCCCAAGACACGCCACAAACTGCAAGTCCTTGAGCGACATGGGTTCTTTTGATCCGATTTAGTTGCTGCGGTACTACGGACTCGATCAGTCATTCTGATCCAGGAGCGGGGTTCTATGCAGTGAAGGTTTTGCCGTAGATGTCACGTAGAATGTTCTTTTGAACCTTGCCCATTGTGTTGCGTGGCAGTTCATCCACGACATAGATCCTTTTGGGCTGCTTGAAGCGGGCAATCTTGTCCGAAATAGCTGTCAGAATTGCGTTCTCGCTGACATTTTGCCCGTCGGCAGGCACAACAACACCAACCACGCCTTCACCAAAGTCAGGATGGGATACACCGATAACAGCCGACTCAAGCACTCCGTCCTGCTCGTCCAGCAGCAGTTCTATCTCCTTGGGGTATATATTGTACCCGCCGGAAATAATCAGATCCTTGGCGCGCCCGACAATGTGCACATACCCGTCCATGTCCACCTTGCCGAGATCGCCGGTGATGAAGAACCCGTCATCGCGAAACTCTTCACGTGTCTTTTCCGGCATTTGCCAATAGCCGGCAAAGACGTTTGGGCCCTTGACTTCAATAACCCCAATCTGGTCCCGCGCCAGCGTTTCACGGGTATCGGGGTCGCTGACACGCAGGTCAACGCCTGGCAACGGAAAACCTACCGTACCGGCACGACGCTCACCGTCATAGGGGTTTGACGTGTTCATGTTGGTTTCCGTCATGCCATAGCGTTCCAGGATGCGATGGCCAGTGCGATTTTCAAATTCAACATGGGTCTCTGCCAGCAAAGGCGCCGAGCCGGACACAAACAGGCGCATGTGTGCGGTGACCTCGCGGGTGAAGCGATCATCATCCAGAAGGCGGGTGTAAAATGTCGGCACACCCATCATTGATGTGGCGCCGGGCAGATGCTCCAGGATCTGGTCGACCTTGAAACCGGGCAGAAAGATCATTTGTCCACCGGCGACCATAAGTGTGTTGGTTGCCACAAACAGCCCGTGAGTATGGAAAATGGGAAGGGCGTGCAGCAGCACGTCATCACCAGTGAATGCCCATTGATCTTTCAATACAACGGCATTCGACAGCAGATTGTTGTGGGTCAGCATCGCGCCCTTTGATCGCCCTGTCGTGCCAGACGTATACAAGATCGCTGCAAGGTCATCAGGTCCCCGGCCTACATTCGGGAATTCCGGTGAAACCTCCATTCCGGCATCCAGCAGTGACCCGGCACTGGCGTCGTGATTTTTCCAGACTCCCATGGTCTCGAGTTTGACGTCCAGTTTGCCGGTCAGCAGCTCGAATTCTGAGTGGCGCGCCGGATCACAGACAAACAGGCGGGGGTTCGCATTGTACAGGAAATATTCCACTTCGCTGGCCATGTAGGCGTTGTTCAACGGCAGGAACACACCGCCGGCACGCACCGTCCCCAGGTAAAGCATCAGTGCTTCGATGGATTTCGGGATTTGCGCAGCTACCCGGTCGCCGGGCTGCAGGCCGCGTTCGGCCAGCATATTGGCAAATCGGCCGGATACTTCCACGACATGGTTGTAAGTGTACCTGCGGCCATCATCGAGCCGGGCAAACGTGCGCTCACCATCGGCATTCTGCAACAAACCGTCGAACAGGTGATTAGCCATGCACCTGATTCCTAGAATTTTGGGGCTCAAACCTGGCATCCAGAAGGGAAGTGACTTCGCGCGATGCGATAACTTTCCTGTCGCGTGAGTAGGCCTCGTGGTTGGCGTCCACGGATTTCAGATCATAAAGATAGTTGACCATCATGCCGGCAGAGCGCTGAAGCCCATTTTCCGAGCGATCACCCAACCAGTGAATTGTTCTGAGACTGGCGCCGTTACCGAGATGAAATCGTGCAACTGCGTCAATTGGCCCACCCCTGGCTCTCTGTTCCTGCAAAAAATATCGTGCAGCCAATGATTTCAATCCGGCAACCACATCGGGCGTTGCCTCGCCGGCGTTTTCCGGTGTCAGTTGACTGGCCACTGTATATAGCGCTGCCTGTTCGCTTTCGGGGTCCGCTTCGGCCAGGGTCTTGAGCCATGTCATGAACCCCGGTATCGGCGAAAGTGTCATGAAGGTCTTTATGTTGGGCAGGCCTGAGGCCAGGTCAGTCGCAACCTGCTTGATCAGGAAGTTGCCAAATGAAACGCCACGCAAGCCCTTCTGGCAGTTTGAGATAGAGTAAAAGGTGGCAACTGCGGCGTCTTCCGGCAGCACAGGGTCACGGTTTTCTGCGAGCACCTCCTGAATTGACCCTGCGATGGTTGCGGTTAGCGCGACTTCGACAAAGATCAGTGGTTCATTGGGCATTGCTGGATGAAAATAGGCAAAACATCGCCTGTCTGGTGGCTGCAGGCGGCGGCGAAGATCCTCCCAGCTGTCAATGGCATGAACTGCTTCATACTTGATTATTTTCTCGAGGATATGCGCAGGCGTTGTCCAGTCAATCGGGCGCAGAACCAGAAATCCCCTGTTGAACCAGGATGAAAACAGGTGCTCGAAATCAACATCAACGCGCTCCAGGCTTGCGTCCCTATCCAGAATTTCGAGCAGGTCTTCACGCATGCGGACCAGTGACTCAGTACCGCCGGGAACGCCATTGAGCCTGCGCAGAAGCTCCTGGCGGCGCGGCTCTGCGACTTCCAGCAAGCGGGTAAGGTTTGTCGCGCTGCGGCTGGTCTCATAATCTCCGGTGCGTTCAGCAAGTACCAGCGTGTCGATGTCAAAATCGCTTGCCAGGCTCTGAAAGAACGCCAGCTTATGGTCCTTGTCGGCCTGTGCATACCTGGTCAGGAGCGCCGAACCGGTTTGCAGGCCGGACACCTCGCCGGTATCGGCGAGCAGTGAATTGCACAAGGCCAGCATGCCACGGGCATCGGGCCTGGCCAAACTGGAGGTCCGGCGCTCAAACAGGCTCGACAGCATGTCCTGAAAATACGAGATACGGCTCATACGGCTTGTCCCATAACTGTCTCCGGCAACCAGGTCGCAAGGCCTGGCATAAGACACAACAGCAATATCGCAATAACCATGCATGCGACGAACGGCAGAGATCCGACAAGAATGGTACGCAATGAAATTTCCGGCGCGATGCCGTTAATCACATAGAGGTTAAGACCCACTGGCGGGGTGATCAGACCAATTTCCATATTGATGGTCAGTATGACCGCAAACCAGTAAGGATCAAAACCGGCGCTGATGACAATCGGCAGCAGGATAGGCGCTGCCATTAGTATGACGGCAACCGGCGGCAGGAAGAAGCCGGCAAACAGCAGGAAAATATTGATTGCAAACATCAATACCCAGGGGTTCACGTCCAGTGTCCCGATCCACTGCGCGATGGACTGGGTAATGAACAGCGACGAGAGCATGTAGGAAAACACCCCTGCAGCTGCAATAATGAACAGGATCATGACGCTTTCGCGGGTCGAATCGCGCAGCACGTTCCACAGCAGTCGAGGGCTCCACAACTTGTAGATGATGATGGCTACTGCCAGGCACATCAAGGCGCCTACAGCTGCGGTTTCCGACGGTGTCGCGATGCCCCCGTACATGGCATACAGCACACCCAGGATAATGGCGATGAACGGCAATACGCGCGGCAGGATTTCGAAGCGTTCCCTCCAGGAGAAGGTTCGCCCCGACAGCGCGTCAGTTGCACCGGACCGCCATGTGTCAAACAGCGACCACAACATGAACAGGCTGACCAGCAACAGGCCTGGAACAACGCCTGCCAGAAACAGGCGCCCGATTGAGGTCTCTGTGGCAATGCCATAGACGATCATGGTGACCGAAGGCGGGATCAGGATGCCGAGTGTACCACCGGCAGCGATGGAACCGGCAGCCACGCCATCCGGATAGCCTCGCTTGCGCATTTCCGGAATACCCATTTTGCCGATGGCGGCACAGGTTGCCGGGGATGAGCCAGACATGGCCGCAAACAGCGCACATGCCCCAAGGTTCGATATAACCAGGCCACCGGGAACCCGCGTCAGCCAGCGGTCGAGCGCTTCGTACAGGTCTGCTCCGGCCCGCGTGGAGGCAATTGAAGCACCCATGATAATGAACATGGGGATCGACAGAAGTGCAAAATTGTCGAGTTTGCCGAAAAAAATTTCCGGCAACAGTTGCAGCGACCGGGCACCGTCGAATATCAACAGGAAACCCGCAGACACGATCAGCAGGCCAACCGCCACCGAGACCCCGGAGAACAACACCAGAACCGTAACCAATGCCAGGATTGCACCCAGGGAAAGCGGATCCATCAGCGGCTCTCCCTGCTGATGCCAAAGGGTTTGTCGATGCCGGTTACAACCGCTACGAGATCGGCAATCAGCTGCAGCAGCAGCAGGCCAAATCCGATCGGCATTGCCAGGTATGGAATCCACAATCGCACACCCCAGACGGTGTCTGATTTCCAGTTTCTCGACCACGCGGTGTGCCAGAAATCAAACCCATAGACCAACATCAAGGCCGCGATGATGATTGTTACCGACAGCGTGAACAGCGCCAGTACCCTGCGGGCGGATGGTCTCATCATCAGCGGTATCAGGTCGACATTGACATGGCCGCGTAATTTCTGAACATATGGCAAGCCGATCAATGTCGCTGCAACCATCAGGAACGTCACGGCCTCGGTCTGCCAGATGGTTGAAAGATTCAGCACAAAACGTACGAAGATCATCTGGCAGATGATGAGCACCGAAATCAGGATCATGGCTGCGGATATCCAGCCGCAGACCGTCGAGATCCTGTCAACGGCTTTGAGCCAGCCGGTCCGTTCACCGGAGCCTGACAAGTTGGAAGTTTCGTCAGCCGCCATGATCTGCACGCCTTGGTCCTGTGGAGAATATGATGGGTTCGGGTATTGAACCGGAGACGGCGAACCGTCTCCGGTCAAGGGTCCTGTCCGGACTATTCGACGGAAAGAGCCATGTCGATCAGCGCCTGGCCGCCCTGGACGTTTTCTGCGAAGTTCTTGTAGGAAGATGTCTTGGCAATATCGCGCCACTGGTTGAATTCTTCCGGTGTCATGTTCTTTATTTCAACGCCGGCCTTCTCAAAAACCTCAACCGAGGCGGCATCCTCTTTCTTGGCTTCTTCCAGATAGTAGGCTTCAGCCTTGGCAGCAGCAGCATCCAGAGCAGCTCTTTGCTTGTCATCAAGGCTTTCATATGCCGATTTGTTCATCAGAAGCGGCTGATACATGAACCACAGGGCCACATCGCCGGCTGGCGTATAGCATTTGACCTGTTCGTAGATGCGGTAGGAAACGAACGACGATGAGGAAGTATTTGCCGCCGTCAGTACGCCGGATTGCAGCGCCGGATAGATTTCAGATGATGCCATGGAGGTAATCGACGCGCCTGCTGCTGCAAGCATTTGTTCAAATGCCTTGCCTGCGGCACGCGTCTGCTGGCCTTTCACATCGTCGGGTGAGGTGATGCATTTGTCCTTGCCGGCAAAACCACCTGCCAGATAACCGTGCACCACAACGCGCACATCGTCTTCTGCCATGATGGATTCTATCTTCTTCATGAATTCGGATTTGTTGAGCCGGGCCGCATGATCATGATTCTTCACCAGGCCGGGCATCAGCGTCAGATTGTATTCACCGCGCTGACCGCCTGCATATGACAATGGAAACACCGACATGTCGAGTTGGCCGGCCGACAGGGGTTTGTATTGTTCGCGTGGCTTGAACAGGGACTTGGACGGGAAAATCTTGATGGTGAGATCAACATCGGCCGCGGCCACTTCGTCAGCCACGATCTGGGCCACCTTGTGGCGCACATCGTTGGTCGACCATTGGTGCGAAAGACGCAGCTCCTTCGAGTAGGCGGCGCCTGACAGGGCGGTGGCCATTGCCAGTCCTGCAATCAGTGATGTCAGTTTGAGCTTCATGTAATCCTCCCGGTCCGGCCTGTAACGCGACCAGACATTTTCCTTGTTGAATGCGTGGCTGACGAAACTGGTCAGTGACAGCAGACTACGGGTTTGCGTACTGGAGTCAACTCTCTTGTATACAAAATTGACCTTGTTGGATGCATAAAAATGCGGTTATGGTATGATCCATCATGACGGAAAGAACGGCAGATCGCGTTCGCGAAACTCTCGAACAGGCTATTTTGACTGGCGAATTTGAAGCCGGTGCGCGTCTTGACGAGGTTCGCCTGTGCACCCGTTTCGGTGTGTCGCGTACCCCGGTACGCGAAGCTTTACATCAACTTGCTGCTTCGGGCCTGCTGCAGATGAAGCCGCGGCGGGGTGCCTTTGTGCGTATGCCGGGCTTCGTGGAGGTTGTGGAAATGTTCGAGGTCATGGGCGAGCTGGAAAGCATGTGCGGCAGGCTGGCCGCCAAGCGGATCAGCAATTCCCAGCTCCAGGCGTTCTCGCAGGCTTGCTTGAATTGCGAGCAGGCTGAGGCGGCCGGGGACAGTGATGCATACTATCGCGAGAACGAAACTTTCCATCAGGTTCTGTATGAGGCAAGCGGCAACGGCTTTCTGCGATCACAGGCCCTGCAGTTGCAAAAGCGGCTACAGCCGTTCCGGCGGCTGCAGTTGCGGGTGCGTGGCCGCATCAGGCAATCACTGGATGAGCACCGGCAAATCCTCAAAGCGGTTGAAAGAGGCGACGGAAAAGCGGCCGGAACGCTGCTGCGCCAGCATGTGACAGTGCAGGGCGAGAAATTTTTCGACCTGATGCGTGGCCTGGATGAGACCTCGGGCCGAAGAACCGGATAGAGCCGCTCATGTCATGCCGGCGCACTCGGCCACGGGTGTGACGGCACCTCGGCCGTCAAAGAAGCTCAGCAGATTGGTGGCCACCAGGTCACCCATGGCGCGGCGTGTCTCGACAGTTGCCGAGCCCTGATGGGGTTGCAACGTGACATTCTCGAGCCGGCGCAATCTTTCCGGAATTGTGGGTTCTGCCGCAAACACATCAAGACCTGCATAACCCAGCTTGCCGGACTCGAGAGCCTCGATCAGTGCCTCTTCATCGTGCACCGAGCCGCGCGCGACATTGATGAAGGTGCCGTCGGGACCGAGGGCTTCCAGCACCTGCCGGTTGACGATGCCTCTGGTTGCCTCACCGCCAGGGCATATGGCGATCAGAAAATCACAATCGCGGGCCATGTCGGTCAGGTCATCAAAATACTCATAAGACTGATCTGGTTGCCGGCTGCGGCCATGATAGGCGATCAGGCAGCCGAATACCTCGAGCTTGCGGGCAATGTCCCTGCCGATGCGGCCAAGACCGAGAATGCCGACCTTGCGGCCATTAATGGCGCGAGCGAGTGGTGGATCACCTTCATTTTCCCAACGTCCTGCACGGGCGAATCTCTCCCATTCGCTGAAACGGCGCGAGCAGGTCAGCACAAAGGTGACAGCCATATTGGCAACGTCATCATTGAGCACGTCCGGAGTATTGGTAACAACGATATTGCGCGATGCTGCATGGGTCGCATTTACCCCGTCATAGCCGACACCGAAACTGGAGATGATCCTGAGACCGGGCAAAGCGTCGATCAGGTCAGCGTCTGCCTTGCCCATGGTGGCCACGCCTGCAATCCTGCTTGCAACAGATGCAAGAAAGGCCTGACTGTCTTCTGCCTCGTAGAGGCGGTGCAGCGTGTGTTTTGCCGCCAGTGCTTCCTGGATGTGCGGCATCATGTTTGAGACCAGAAGTATGTCAGTCATCTGTCGGTTCCTTGAATCAAAAGCAAATGTTCAGCAATAGCGCTCGGCACCGGGCCATTGCGCCTCGGTATATCTGTCCCCGTGCGCGAAACCGGGTGGCAGGCATTCGGCGATTTTGGCCATATCAGCCGGTGTCAGTTTCAGACTTTCACCAGCGGCCAGTTGCTCAAGATGTTTCCGGGAACGAGTACCGGGAATGGGGAAAAGATGCGGGCCCTGCTCCAGCAACCAGGCAATGGCGACAGTTGCGGGCGATACACCAAGCTGCCTGCAAAACTCCCGAAACGCCTGCAGGGCTTTCACATTGCAGGTGAAGTTCGGCTCAATGAAACGAGGATTGCCTTTCCGGAAGTCTCCGTCCGGGAAAGTTGCAGGATCAGGCAACGTCTCGGCGAACATGCCGCGTCCCAGTGGTGAGAAGGGGACAAACGCCACACCCAGTTCCCGGCATGCCTGGACAACACCAAGTTCCGGAGCGCGTGTCCAGAGAGAGTATTCGCTCTGCACCGCCATGACCGGATGAACCGCATGGGCCCGGCGCAGGGATGATGGCGCAATCTCCGAAAATCCGATGCCGCCGATCTTGCCTTCCTGTTTGAAGCGCACCAGTGTCTGCATCACATCCTCGATAGGCCGGTCCGCCTCGCGGCGATGAATATAATAAAGCGCCACATGCTCCACGCCGAGGTTGCGCAGGGACTTTTCAAGCGCTTCGCGCAGGTGTTCGGGAGAATTGTTGAAACCGCGCACATTGGTCACGGGGTCGCGATAAATGCCTGCCTTGGTGGCAATCGTAAATTTATGCGGATGATGCCTGATAAAGGAACCAATTGTTTTCTCCGACGCTCCGGCGCCATAGACATTGGCGGTGTCCAGAAAGTCGATACCCAGCTCCACTGCTGCAGCCAGCGTGTCGTGACTTTCGGCTTCGGTGGTTGGACCATAGGCCCCTGCGAAACTCCAGCAACCGACACCTATAGCTGAAACTTCCGGGCCATCCGTGCCCAGTCGACGCTTGTGCATGATCTATTCCTTGCTGGTTTTCATTCCGGTTTGGATTTTCAGGGAAAGGGCCTGCGCTTCTGCGCCGGCACCGAAATCCATGTCACGGGGCATCAGTATGGCAAGGAGGGGTAAACTCATCCGGCACTTTCTGCGGCAGCAGGTTCAAATTCAGCAGCTTTGTACTGGACGCGATACAACGCATGCAGGCAGCCTGCAACCATCAATATGCCGACAGGCCAGAGAAAACCCGCCTGCCGGAAATTTCACCCTGCCGATTGCCCTGACTACCGTGTAAAGGTTGACATCAACCGTCCTGGCCGGCCACCTGAAGACTGCAAGTGTTTCATTACTGAAAAAGGCATCACTGAGATGAGAGATCTCGAAAAGCCCGGCCGCTCACCAGTTCTGTCAACCAATGGCATGGCGGCAACCTCGC
Organism: uncultured Alphaproteobacteria bacterium; assembly: GCA_963700885.1. Taxonomy (GTDB): domain Bacteria; phylum Pseudomonadota; class Alphaproteobacteria; order Rhizobiales; family Aestuariivirgaceae; genus Anderseniella. Next base: position 152,820 of record CAVOZJ010000005.1, on the reverse strand, counting down.
ATCCATTATCGACGCAAGCTGCGGTAAGAGTTCTTCAGGACGGCGGAAATGCGCTCGATGCAGCGGTCGCAGCATGTGCGGTCCAATGCGTGGTTGAACCTGAATCAACCGGCATTGGCGGTGACTGTTTCTGCCTGTATTCGTCAACTGGTTCCACCGACATTATTGCCTATAATGGATCCGGCCGGGCGCCAGCTGCAGCAACCGCACAATGGTATGCTGACAATGGCATTTCCGAAATTGAACAGCAAAGCCCCCATTCCGTAACAGTCCCCGGCGCGATTGATGCCTGGGACACGCTGGTGCGCGAGCATGGCAGCAGGTCATTGGCGCAATTGCTTGCACCGGCCATTGATTTCGCACGTAACGGGTATCCGATTTCCTCGAGGGTCAGTGTGGATTTTGCCAGCCAGCGTGAGCTTCTGCGCCATGACGGGAACGCGGCAAAGGTTTTCCTGCGGCAGGACGGCGAAACCTTTGCGCGAGGCCAGCTGCACAGACAACCGGCTCTGGCTGACACATTGCAGCTGATCGGGGAAGCCGGCCGCGACGGCTTTTACACCGGACCGGTCGCTCAAGATATTGTCGGCTACCTGCAATCGAAGGGTGGGCTTCATACCCTTGATGATTTTGCAAGCATGAAAGGCGAGTATGTCACGCCGATCAGCACGGAGTTTCGTGGCCATACTGTTTACCAGTGCCCACCCAACGGGCAGGGCGTGATTGCACTAATGCTGCTCAACGTGATGAGTGGTTTTGAGCCTGGGGATGCCGGTCCCATAACACTGGAGCGAGTGCATCGCGAGATTGAAGCTGGCAGGCTTGCCTATCGTGACCGCAATCTGTTTCTGGCTGATCCAGGCAAGTCAGACGTGCCGGTAGACTGGTTTCTGTCCCAAGGGCACGCAGCAGAAATCCGTGCGGCGATCAATGACGCTCACGCGCTTGAACCCCTGCCGGCGTTCGCAGGCGCCGGTCACAAGTCGACCGTCTACATCAGTGTTGTGGACAGGGATCGCAATGCATGCAGCTTCATCAATACATTGTTTCATAATTTTGGCTCAGGGCTGATGGCGCCAAAGTCTGGCGTCATGCTGCACAATCGCGGCCAGGGATTTGTACTTGATCCGGCCCATCCCAACTGCATTGCGCCGGGCAAGCGGCCGTTGCACACAATTATTCCCGGCATGGTGGCCAAAGACGGCCGGGTGGTGATGCCATACGGGGTCATGGGTGGAGAGTACCAGGCGTTCGGACACATGCAGTTTCTTACGCGCGTGTTCGACTATGGTCTCGACGTTCAGGAAGCGCAGGATGCACCGCGCTTCTTCCCGGACCCGTTCACCGGCGAGGTTGAGGTAGAGGGCACCATCCCTGCCGAAATCATGGCGGGCCTGGAAGCGAAGGGACATCAACTTGTGCGTCCTGCAAAGCCAATCGGCGGGTCGCAGGCCATCTGGATTGACTGGGAAGAAGGCGTGCTCACGGGCGGGTCAGACCCTCGCAAGGATGGCTGCGCAATTGGCTACTGATCCGGGACAATATCAGAACGACAATTGCACTTTCATGGCGCGGGAACGGTCATTGGCCAGCTCAAACGCTGCAACAGCGTCGGCAAGCGGCAGGGTTGCCGAAATCAGCGGTTTCACGTCCACATCTGCGGCATTGATCAGACGTACCGCCTGGGTAAATTCCCCATGAAACCGGAAGCTGCCGACGATCCGGATCTCCTTCGCTACCAGCAAATTCATCGGCACACTCATGTCTCCACCCAGACCCAGTTGTACAATGGTGCCGCGCGGGCGCACTACCGACAGGGCGGAACACAGGGCTTTCGCACTGCCGGATGCCTCGATGCAGATGTCGAAATACCCCTTGTCGTTCGAAAACGCTGACAACGCGTCAGGTTGACCGGTCACGTTAACGGTGCTGTCGGCACCAACAAGTGATGCAAATCCGAGTGCCTCATCGGTCAGGTCACTGACCACGATTTCGGATGCGCCTGCCTGTCTGGCCGCCATGATACAAAGAGCACCAATGGGGCCGCAGCCTGTAATCAGGATGCGGGCGTTCCTCACCTGTCCTGCCTGCTTCACAGCGTGCAGGCAAACGCTCAATGGTTCTGCCATTGCCGCTTCGCCGGCGCTTATGCCGGGTGCTACAATCTCGCACTGGGCCTCGTCCACCAGCAATTGCTGGCGAAACGCGCCCTGAACGTGGGGAAACGGCATGGCGGACCCGTAAAACTGCATGTGCAGGCAATGGTTGAAGTGCTGCCTGCAGCAGTAATCGCATTGCCCGCATGGCCGGCTGGGATTGATGGCGACCAGATCGCCCTCCCTGACCAGCCTGACGCCTGCGCCAACGGCTGCCACATGCCCGGCCACTTCGTGTCCCAGCACCATGGGTTCGCGCAAGCGAACCGCGCCGAAACCACCGTGATTGTAATAATGCAGATCAGAGCCGCAGATACCGCCTGCAGCCATGGCAATCAGAACCTGGCCCTCAGCCGGACCGGCAACCTCGACATCTTCGATTCTCAGGTCCCTGGCAGAATGAATTGTCAGTGCTTTCACCTTAGGTGGTCTCCCGGGTTGCCGCGCCGCCAGACAGCGGTCATTAATGGGTGCTGAGCGCAACCGCACCCAAGTTTAAGAGGTACACCCGATGAATGTACATGAGCTTTTTGGCCTTTCCGGCAAACGGGCACTGATTACCGGCTCCAGCAAGGGTATCGGTTATGCGCTCGCCAGGGGCCTGGCGGGTGCAGGCGCGGAAATTGTCATCAATGGCCGTGATGGCGGAAAGCTGAATGAAGCAGCCGATCAGCTAAAGGAAGGCGGAGCCGAGGTTTCAACTGCGGTTTTTGACGTGACCGAGCCTGCTGCCGTCAGAGCAGGGGTGGCAATGATCGAGGCAGACATTGGTCAGATTGATATTCTCATCAACAATGCCGGCATGCAGCACCGCGCTCCGCTGGAGGATTTTCCTGATGATGCGTGGGAAACACTCATGCGGACCAACCTTTATTCGGTGTTCAATGTCGGCAAGGCTGTCGCGCAACACATGATCCGGCGAAAACGCGGCAGGATCATCAATGTCTGCTCTGTGCAAACCGCGTTGGCCCGGCCGGGTATCGCGCCCTATGTGGCTTCCAAGGGAGCCGTTGCAAACCTCACAAAGGGTATGTGCACGGACTGGGCAAAACACGGACTACAGGTGAACGGGCTGGCGCCGGGATATTTTGAAACAGAGCTCACCGAAGCGCTGGTGGCCGACAAGGAGTTTTCTGCCTGGCTGTCAAATCGTACACCGGCCGGACGCTGGGGCAGGGTGGATGAGCTGGTGGGAGCCGCCGTCTTCCTGTCGTCGGGCTCAGCGAGTTTTGTGAACGGTCATATCCTGTATGTGGATGGCGGCATTACGGCATGCCTGTAGGGACCGGCCCGCTATCGTGGCGCTGAATGCCAGTTGATCCTGAATTCGATGCAGGCTGTCACATTACCGTGTCGAAAGTGCGTTTTTGCGCTGTAGACTGGATTTCATAAATGGACCCGGTTTTCGAAGGCTGTGGCTGTGGAATGCGAACCGGTACAGCTGCAAGACGCGGGGTGATTGTGCCCGATCCACACAACAGCTTGTCATCGTACTCCTGCAGCGAAGGCCACGGGGTCATTGATCCCATCACCGGATAGGCGTCTGCCGCCATGATCTCGTAAAGCACAAGCATTCTGTCGCGATCAGACCGGTTGACATCCGAACCGTGCACTGTGCGCGCATGGTGAATTGACATCGAGCCGCGTGGCCCGGTGAGCTTTACAGCATTCTTCAGATCGAGGCCTGAGGCCTCAAGGTCCATTGCACCTGCGAAAGCACCACCGGAATGATGGTCAAACACCTCTCCCCTGTGGGTTCCTGGAAACACCATCAACGGCCCGTTGTCCGGCCCGACATCGTTGAGCACGATACCCACGGCCAGCACATCGTCATTTGTATGAGGATAAAAAGCCCAGTCCTGGTGCCATTCCACAGCAGCACCGTATCCGGCAGACTTCATGTTGAGTTTTGACGTGTGCAGCCGCAGGTTTTTGCCGATGAGATCACGCACCGGGCCCAGCACATAGTCTGACCGCATCAGATTTGCAAAGACGCCGGAAATAGTGTGCGGCAGCTTGATTCTGCGCAATCTCGGGGCTGCCCTTGTGTGAGTGTCCTCGAGATCGAGGCGGTCATTCGAGGCTTCGAGATGACTTGCTTCTTCCCGGAATTTTTCGATCTCGGTGACACACTTGTCGACTTCGGCTGCAGGAATTTGTGATTCCAGCATGAGATAGCCATTGTCGCGATAAAACTGCACCTGGTGTTCGTTCAGAGTTTCCATGGCTTAACTTTCTCTCAGTTCACGACACGCTGATCTTGCCGAGACCCTTCCAGTCGAATTCCATGCCGTGGCCCGGCCGTTCCGGGGCAATGGCGAAACCGTCCTCAATCACCAGCGGATGGGCAAGGTATTCATCCAGCCCGAATCCGTGCGCCTCAAGATAGGACCGGTTTGGCGATGCAGCCAACAAATGCACGGTTATGTCATGGGCGCCGTGCGATGTGACGGGCAGATTGAAGGCTTCGGCCAGGTGCGCGATTTTCATGAAGCTGGTGACGCCGCCGCAGTTGGTCACGTCCGGTTCAGGATAGGTCACTCCACCGGATGCAATCAGGTGGCGGAAATCCCAGACGGTGCGCAGGTTTTCACCTGCTGCGATAGGCAATCCACCTTCCCGAACCACGCGGGCATGACCTGCAACATCATCCGGTGAGATGGGTTCTTCCAGCCAGACGGGATGATAAGGTTCAAATGCGCGGGCGGCGCGGATTGCCTGGTCGACACTCCATTTCATGTTGGCATCGACCATCAGCGGGAACTCTTCACCAAGAAAGTCACGCATGGCGGCTATCTTGGTGACATCTTCGCTCAGTTTCTCACGCCCCACCTTCATCTTGATGGCGCGGAAACCCTTGGCCAGGTTACCTTCTGTTTGCCTGATCAACTCATCCGCCGTGAGTTCAATGTCAATGCCACCGGCATAGCACGGAACCTTTCGATCATTGCCACCCAGCAAACGCCATAGCGGTAGCCCCGCCCGCTTTGCCTTCAGATCCCACAAGGCCATGTCGAGCGCCGAGATGGCCAGCACCGCCGGTCCGCCCCGCCCGCCATAATGCAGTGCCCACCATAATTTGCTCCAAAGATGCTCTATGCAATCGGGATCCTCGCCGGTTACCAGGCGGGGTATCTCTCGTCGCAATATATCTGCGATGGCACCACCGTTTCGTCCGCAGGTGAAAGTGTAACCGGCGCCGTGTGCGCCATCGGCGGAAAACAACCTGACGGTGATTATCTCAAAGCCATGCATTGCACCATGCATGCTGTCTGTCAGCACCTGTTCAAGTTTGATCAGGTAGTGACCGGTCTCCATTGAACTGATCGAGGTGGGCTGCAATACACTCTCCAAATATCGAACGGTTTACAGGAATACCGTGGTGATCTCCGGGACCAGCAGTATGATCATCAGAATAAATATCTGCATGGCTATAAACGGTAGAAAACCGCGGAAAATGTCAGGAAGTGTAATGTGTGGCGGCGCGACGGACTTGAGATAGAATGCGGCCGGACCAAACGGGGGAGACAGGAAGCTGACCTGCATGTTGACGCAGAACAGTATCCCGAACCAGACGCGTACCATCGTGCTGGAATCCAGTCCGCCGGTCAGCCCGAGTTCATCTATTGGCAGCTTCAGGACAATAGGCAGAAAGACCGGCATCACCAGCAGAACGATACCCGTCCAGTCCATGAAAGCACCCAGGAACAGGAAGATGATCATCATGACCAGCAACACACCCATGGTTGGCAGGTCGTAGCCGACAATCAGGTTGGCGACGTAGGTCGGTCCGCCGGCAATCGTGTAGGCGCCTGCAAGCGCGGTCGCACCGAACGTCACCCAGATGATTGTGCCAGTTGATCTGAACGTGCGCATGGATGCCTCACGCAACAGGTTTATGGAAAACTCCCCACGGATCCAGATCAGGAAAAGTACCGCCAGCGACCCCATGGCGGCGGCCTCGGTAATCCCGGTAATGCCACCGTAGATGGAGCCAAGCACGACAAAAACAACCATCATGGGCGCAACCATTCCCTTGCCCTTTGCCCACGCCGTCTTTGCAACGCTGACGCCGACGACGAAATAAATGAAAGCCGCGCATACAACAGCAATCGAGAGATACTGGATGAGGGTTGCGTTGTCGATGAGCCGGGTGTTTCCGTCGATCATGTTCTCGTTGAACCGGCTGCCAATGGTCAGATACAGCCATCTTGCGACAACCAGTGCCGAGGCCACACCGGCTATCAGGAACAGCAATGTGCTGCCATAGAGTGCCTTTTCCCTGCCGGTCATGTCGTCTGGCGACGGGTCAGGCAGGGGGGCCAGTTCCGGGTTCATGCGGGTGCGCACCAGAATGTAGATAATGTAACAGCCGGCCAGCATGAAGCCGGGCAGAAAAGCTGCCTGGAACAATGCATGGATCGAGGTTTCAGTGATCAGGCCATAGAAAATCAGCACGATCGATGGCGGGATCATGGTTCCCAGTGAACCGGATGCGCAGATTGTGCCGATTGCGAGGTTCTGATTGTAGCCAAGACGCAGCATTTGGGGCAGCGCGATCAGCCCGAGCAACACGACCTCGCCGCCGATAATGCCGGACATGGCGGCCATGACAATTGCCATCACGGCTGTTACCACGGCGATGCCGCCGCGCGTGCGGGACATCCACTGGCTGAGCGACGAGTACATGTCCTTGGCGATGCCGGAGCGCTCCAGCAGTGTCGCCATGAAAATAAACAGCGGGACCGAAATCAGCACATAATTGGTTGTAATGCCATACAATCTCTGGGCCAGAATGTTCATGGGCCCGCTGCCAAAATTGCTGGTCAGAATACCCGATCCGAAACTGAACGGATCGGTCAGCAGGGCCGGCTCGAACTTGAGAACCATGACAACAACAGCCAGAAAACCCGAGGCGAAACCCAGCGGCATGCCGATGGCGAGCAGGATGAGCATGCCCAGCAGCAAGATCAGCGAGATCGTTCCGATATCCATGAATGGAGCCCCTAGTCCTTCGGTCTTGGCGGGTCGCCGGACAGTATCTCGTCAGGCATGTTCACCTTTTTGAGTTGAGCTGCTTCTTCGGCAACTTCGTCCAGTTCGACATGCGGTACCGGTGTCTTGTTGAAATCCAGGAACAGGCCGATCAGCACAATACCAACTGACACCAGCAGAAACACGCCTATGCCAATTTGCCATCTCAACGGCACCACGTGTCCTTCGGGCGGATCGATGAACAGATTGTATGCTGCTGCCATGGCAAGCCCTGTAATCAGGGCGGTTACAAAGATATCAAAAGACTTGCGCACCCAGGCAACGGAAGGCCAGTCCCTGATAAGGTTGGAAATGGCCTGCAGGGCCAGGAACAGCAGCATTGTCAGCACAAGTGGCTTGATGGTCGCCGGTATCGGAGGATCGTAGGCGGTTCCAAATGTTTCCCAGCGCAAAAATTTGGCCTTTGACTCGCCAAAACCGCCCCACACAACTGCAAATGCGAAAACCGAAACACAGAATGTAGACAACAGATCGAAAGCACGGCGCAGCCACAGCGGCGCCATGTCATAAATGATGAAGATGCGTATATGACTGCGCTGCTGCATGGAGTACAAACCGGCAGTAAGGTAAACCCCGCCGGCAACCCAAAGCGACATCTCGTTCACCCACAGCGTTGCAGCGGCAAAGAAATAACGCATCACCACTTCGTATAAAATGATGAGCACGATGAAGAATGGAGCCCACATGGCTACCCGGCTAAAGCTCCATGTGAGCAGATCCAGCGGACCCGTTCGCTCGTGTTCAACCATGCTGTGTGTTCCCGGCGACGCCGCTGTTACATCTTTCGAAATGCCAGTTCAGATGCAGCTGAGAACTGTCATCGTTTGACGGCAGTTTGAGAGATGAAACCGAGGCGGCTCCTTCCGGAACCGCCTCGCGATTTTCACGGTTGCTTGGCCAGACCCAGCTGACGCAGATACGTCAGATGTGCTTCAACCAGATCCTTGGCTTCGGGCGTGGTGGCGAAGTCAGGCCATGTGGACTGGGCTGCATCGCGGAACTTCTGAAGTTCTTCAGGTGACCACTGTGACAGGGTAACTCCCTTTTCGCGCAACATTGCGGCGGCCTCGGCATTCTTCTTTTCAAATGTCAGGGCGGTGCGCAGTGCTAGTGCTTCCATGGCAACCTTCATGATGCGCTGATGGCTTTCTGGCATGGCGTCAAATTTCGCCTTGTTGCAGGCCAGATGATCTGACGGCATGGAGTGGAAGCCCGGGTAGTTGGCAAACTTCACGATGTCATACAGACCAAGGCCGACATTGTTGGCAAGGCCCGACGCATCTGCGCCATCAATGATGCCGGACTCCAGCGCCGTGAAGATTTCGGTGAAATCCATCACGATCGGCTTGGCGCCGAGTTTTTCGAAGATCTTCGTTTCCATGCCTGGAGGCGAGCGGAATTTCCAGTCCTTGAAATCGGAAACCTGGGCAATCGGTTTGCTGGATGCGAATGACTCCTGCCCATAAACCCACCAGCCGATCAGTTCCATGTCGAACTTGTTGTACAGCTTCTGTGCTGCTTCAAGGCCGCCACCATAATACAACCAGGACAATTGCTGGTAAGGCGTTTCATAACCGCCCATGATGTCGCCGACAAACTGGAATGCCGGATTCTTGCCGGTCTGGTAGGCACCACCGGTCATGTCGCAATCAAGAATGCCGGTTGCGGCGGCATCGAAGGTTTCAACCGACTTCACCACCGACGAGGAGTAGAACATTTCCACCTTGATCTCGCCGTTGGACATCACTTCAATATCGTTGACATATTGCGCAGCAAGTTTTCCGGACGGTGTTTCAGGTGCATAGTGGGTCTGGATGCGCAGTTTTGTTTCTTCCGCACTGGCAGCGGCACCCAGGCCAGTCGCCAGCAACGCCGCAGTGGCAACGCCTGCGAGTACTTTTTTCATGGACATTACATTACTCCTCCGTTGGTACAGTCGCCCTCGTGGCCGACCTTTTCATTTATGCGTAAACTCAGGTCATTGATGCCTGAACGCCGAAGTCGACCGATCATTCATCGTCTCCCTCTGGATTCAACGATACGGTGCATGGCCAGAACTGGCAATATAAGATTGTCAGGCAATCGGTGTGTTTTTCGATATTTGCTTTCAGTGGCCAAGCCAACTAATCTTGCCTTGTTGCAGGCATGCCTGAAACATGCCTGAATACAGCCACAGCGGAAATTGTCTGACAATATGAAGCAGTCCGAACCCGTTCAGTCGCCTGCGCTGCCCACTGAGGTAAGGCGTCTTTACGCCGCCGTTGCCAGGCAGATTGCGGATTTTGTGGCAGCCCGGGATATGAAGCCCGGCGACCGGTTGCCGTCCGAACAAAAGCTTGCCCGGCAGTTCAGCGTCAGCCGTGCAACTGTGCGGGAGGCGATTGTTGCACTGGAAGTCTCTGGCCTGATTGATGTTCGCATGAATTGCGGTGCGGTCATTCTTGACCCTCATGCAGCCACCAAACCTGAGCGTGGCGGGATGCTGAGTTGCGGTGTGCCGGGAGAGCGGCTGGAGGAGGTGGCGCGGTTCAGAATTCTGCTGGAAACCGATGGAGCCCGGCAGTCCATAGCCAATGCCGGGGTAGGCTGGGAAAGCGCGCTGGTTGCGGCGCATCACCGGCTGGCACACATCGAATTCAGGATGAAATCCGGCTCGGCAACAAACTATGAGCTTTGGCGCCAGTGTGACTGGCAGTTTCATGAAGCCCTGGTTGCAGGCTGCGGATCACAACTGCACATGGAACTTCACAAGGCTGCTTTCGATCAGTTCAGAAAAATAGTTGCCCTTGAATACCGCGCTGTCGGCTTCAGGGGTGTGCGCATCATTGAAGAACACAAGGCGATACTTGATGCTGCCCTTGCAAGAGATAGCGAAGCCTGTGCCAGGGCTCTTGAGCATCACATTACGGCCTATTTCAATGCACAAAGCAGCGCCTTGCCGCCCGTGTGTAAGGCCGCCTCATGAAACTGGCCATCATTGGACTGGGTGTCATGGGGCGAAATCTGGCCCTTAATTTCCGGGATGCCGGACACCAGTGTGTTGTCTGGGATCCGTGGCAGCAGGCGCGCAGCTGGCAAGCCGACGGAATAGAGGTTTGCGACACGCTGGAAGGCCTGGTCAACAGCCTGCCTGTTCCAAGCATGGTCCTGCTGATGGTCAAGTCAGGCCAGCCGGTGCTTGAGCTTACCGAGAGGCTGTGCGAACTGCTTGAAAAAGGAGATGTTGTCATCGATGGCGGTAATTCAAACTATATCGATACCGAAAGCAATGTCTTGCTGTGCCGCGAGCACGGCATAAACTTTGCCGGCCTGGGCGTCTCCGGCGGCGCGGAGGGTGCCCGCAAGGGCCCATCAATGATGCTGGGTTGCGCCGGTGAAATGCGCATTGTTCTGGAGCCTCTGCTGGCCAGTGTTGCTGCCAGACACAATGGCAAGCCGTGCCTGGCATGGTTTGGAGACGGTGGTGCGGGACACTTCGTCAAGATGGTCCACAACGGTATTGAATACGCCATCATGCAGGCGATCGCCGAAAGCTGGCAGTTGCTCGAATTGAGCGGAATGACAACTTCTGCGGCAGGCAGGCAAATGGACATCTGGTCGAGCGGCACGCTTGCCGGGTACCTGATTGAAATTTCCGCAGAAGTCCTGCAAACCGGCGAAGCTTCCAGCGGCAAACTCCTGATCGAACTGGTGGATGATGCGGCCGGCCAGAAGGGAACCGGAGGATGGTGCGTCAGCGAGGCGCTGAAACTCGGTGTGCCGGTACCGTCGATCATGGCGGCTGTCACCATGCGCCAGGTTTCGTCGCAGGAAGTGCTGCGTGTGCTTCCGGGCGATGATACCGAAATCTCTCCTGACGTTACCGTGCAGGCTGTTTACGATGCGCTTGTTGGCACGGTGACGCTGGCATTGGCGCAAGGTGCGCATCTTTTGACGGTTGCAAGCCAGGAGAACGACTGGAAGATTCAGTTGGCCGAAGCTGCAAGGGTCTGGCAGAAAGGCTCTATTTTGCGCATGGCGCTGCTGGACAAGTTTGCCGACCCTGCAGCGTTGTTCGACATGGCGTGCGAACATGGCGATGGGCTGCGCCGCTCAGTCATTGCCGGGTTTGCTGCAAGCCTTCCCGTACCTGTGATGGCGGCAAGCCTTGCCTATCTCGATTCGTGCAGCGCCGAGCAACTGCCAACCGCACTGGTTCAGTTGCAGCGTGACCGGTTTGGTGGGCATGGCCTCAAGCACAGGGAAACGGGAGAGATGTTTCATGGCCCGTGGCATGAGGCAGATTCATGATCATTGTCGTCATGGGGGTATGCGGGTGCGGAAAGACCACCGTTGGCCGGTTGCTGGCATCTCGCCTGGGTGCAGCCTTCCTGGAAGGTGACGAGTTGCACCCCGCCGCCAACAGGAACAAGATGGCGGCGGGCATTGCCCTGGATGACGACGATCGCGAACCGTGGCTTGATGCCTTAGCAGCGGCAGCAGTTGAACTGTCATCGCGGGCAACCTGTGTCGTCGTGACGTGTTCGGCACTCAAGCGGATATATCGTGACAGGTTGCGGACGGCAGACAGGAACATGATACTGGTACACCTTACCGGCAGCAAATCTCTCCTGCAGGATCGCATGCGCGAGCGGCGCGGGCATTTCATGCCGGCAGGCCTGCTCGACAGCCAGCTGGCTACATTGCAGTATCCGGAACCCGACGAGGTGGCGATCAGCCTGGACATTTCAGAGCAACCGGCCAGCATTGTCGAACGTGCCCTGGCGTTTGTGGAGTTTCACTCATCATCAAAAGCAAGAAAGCAAAAGGAGAGAATAAATGAGCACTAAACCTCGCGTCGGATTCATCGGCGTTGGCCTGATGGGCCATGGCATGGCCAGAAACATTCTGGAAGGCGGCTATCAACTGACAATCATGGGTCACAAAAACCGCAAGCCGGTTACGGACCTGATCAGGCGTGGAGCCAGCGAAGCGAAAACCGCTGCGGCATTGGCCAGGGCAAGCGATGTTATCTTCATTTGCGTGTCATCATCCGTTCAGGTCGAAGAACTGGTTCGTGGCAGGACCGGCATTGCAGCCGGTGCTGCAAAGGGAACCATAGTGGTCGACACGTCCACGTCGGATCCAACATCAACACTGGCGCTGGCCGCTGAACTGAAGGCAATCGGCGTAAAGCTGATTGATGCTCCGCTTGGCCGGACGCCGAAGGAAGCCGAAGAGGGCCGTCTCAACACGTTTGTAGGCTCTGACGCCAAAACCCTGAAACAGGTCCGCCCGGTGATCGAGACATGGGCTGAAAACATCATTCACGTTGGCCCGCTCGGCAATGGTCACAAGATCAAGCTGATCAACAATTTCATAGCCATGTCCTACACGGCCGTGTGGGCCGAAGCCTACACAGCGTGCACCAAAACCGGCGTTGACCAGAAAACCCTGTATGACGTGGTGAAGGCGGGCGGCATGTACTGCGGCAATTTCGAGAACATGAGCAAATGGGTCATCGGACGTGATCCCAAGGCGCATGAGTTTGCCATCCGGAACTGCCTCAAGGACCAGCGCTACTTCAACAACATGATTGAAGCATCAGGCATGGCTGCCATTGTTGCCCCGGCGGTAAAGCAGTCCTATGCGATCGCTGTGGCCAGGGGAGACGGGGAACGCCACATGCCCATGATGTCCGACGTGGTCGGTGAGCTGAACGGTATCACCTTCAAGAAATAGCAGGTTGTGTAAACTGACCGGCCGGCTACGATTTCAGACCAGCCGGTCGCGGGGTTCCCTGCCTGCGAAGAATGCGTCCAGATTGTCCAGTGCCCTGAAGCCCATGGCATCTCGTGTTTCGCGTGTCGCGCTGCCGATGTGCGGCAGCATGAAAATGTTCGCATGACCGGCAAACTCCGGATTTCCGCCGGGTTCGCTCACAAAACAATCCAGGCCTGCAGCCGCAATGTGGCCTGACCTGATTGCAGCCACCAGATCATCCTCGACTATCAGGGCGCCACGGGCTGTGTTGACGACGATTGCGCCTTTCGGCAGCAATGCAAACCGTTCGGCATTCATCAAACCGGTCGTTGCAGGTGTTGCCGGACAGTGCAGCGACACGAAGTCCGACACCGGCAGCAATGTCTCGATTGTGCCGTGATAGGTGGCGCCGTGCTCCAGTTCGGCCGGGAGCCGCGAGCGATTGTGATAATGTATTTCCATGCCAAAGCCGCGGCAGCGGCGGGCCATGACCTGGCCGACGCGGCCCATTCCGATGATGCCGACACGCTTGCCGGACACCTGGGTACCGACCATGAAGGACGGGCTCCAGGATTTCCACTTGCCGCTGCGCACCATTGCATCACCTTCCGGTGCACGGCGGGCCGCGCCCAGCAGCAGCAACATGGCAATTTCTGCGGTGGCATCGGACAGTACGTCAGGGGTGTTGGTGACCACAATGCCTCTTTGCCTGAAAGCCGCAAGATCGCAATGGTCCACGCCCACGGAATGATTAGCAATGATCCTTACGCGATCAGACAGCCTGGACACGACCCCGGCGTCAAAGATCTCCGAATGGCATGGCAGGATTGCATCTGCCTTTGCGCTCATGGCTACAATTTCGTCAGCTCCGGAAATCACATCGTCATGATTGAGTATGACGTCATAATCACGCGCCGCACGGGCCTGTGTGTTGTGGGAGAGTTTTCTGGATATCCAGACTGTTGGCTTGGACATGCTTTTCTCAGTGCTTGCGAATGCATTCGTCCCAATAATCGTACGCAACCATCGAAAGTACGCTGATGGCGATCACCCAGAACGGCAGGCCGCCCCAAAATCCGGCAAACCCGGTGGAAATGCTGCGCGCCAGTCCAATGATGAATGTGAACAACAGGCCCAATCCAATAAGGCCGGTGATTTTTCTGACCAGTTTCATGTCCATCGTTTTGTCTTCCCTAGTTGCAGCCTATTTACCGTCAGTCAATGAACCCAGCAGCCACTGTGCAGTCGTCATCAAACGATCATCCTGTTCGCGCGATCCTATCAGTTGTACGCCAATCGGCAAACCGGCAGATCCGGAAAGCAACGGCAGGCTGACACTCGGCAGGCCAGCCGTCGTCCAGACTGTGCAGAAGATCGGGTCTCCTGTGCCATCGGTCTTCAAAGGCGCCTCACCGGCCGCAGACGGCGCGATTATGGCATCATAATCATGGAAGAATTCCTCGAAGAAATTCTCCGCGCCGGCCACCATGGACAGCGCCTGCGCGTATTGTCTGTCTGAATATGACCGGCCACGTTCCACCACGGGTTTCAGAATCTCGCTGATGACATCCCAATGGTGTTCGAAGTCACCGGCAAGATGTCTGGCGATTTCATATTCATGGACAATTTTTTGATGCTCCACCAGGGCATTGACGGATTTCGGCGCTGCGATGCGCTCTACCTGCGTACCCAGTGTGGTCAGGATTTCCTCGATCCCGTCGCGGGCATCGTTCGACAGCCGATCATTGAACGGCATGTCAAGCCAAGCAAGGGCAGGTTCGATCGGCGGCTGGCGGCGCAGGCCCGCTGTTGCGCTTGGCGACGCGCGGGGAAGACTTGCCGGGTCGCGCGGATCATAGCCTGACAGCGCATCGGCCAGCAGCGAGACATCCTCGAGTGACCTGCCAAATACGCCCACCTGGTCAAGCGTCACGGAGGTTTGCAGCACACCTGTGCGGGAGATCATGCCGCGGGTCGGTTTGTAGCCGAATATCCCGCAAAACGATGCAGGCCGGATCGTCGAGCCATTGGTCTGGCTGCCGACGGCAAGCGGTACATGGCCTGCCGCAACGGCGGCGGCTGATCCACTGGACGATCCGCCAGGTGTATGGGCCAGGGCATGCGGATTGCAGGTATCGGCAGGGTTGAGGAAGGCAAACTCCGTGGTCACCGTCTTGCCCATTATGACCGCGCCTGCCTGCCTGAGCCTGGCGGTTACCTGACAATCGATTTCGGCAATTGCGCCCTTGCGCGCCGGGCTGCCGCATTCAGTCGGAAGCCCCCTGACGTCGAAGATGTCCTTCAGCCCTACAGGTACACCGTGCAATGAACCCAGTGTGCGGCCCTTGCGGCGCAGAACATCAAGCTCCCGGGCCTGCGCAAGTGCGCTTACGGCATCAAGGTGCACCCACGCACCAATGGATTGATCGGTATCGGCAATCCGCTCCAGGCAGGCCTTGACCAGTTGCTCCGAGGTGATCAGGCCTTCGGCAATCTGCCGGATGGCTTCACTGGCTGTCAGCTGGCATAGCATTGCTGGCTCGATGGTCCTGCGGTCTAGAGTGGTTATTTGTAGTAGGTGCCAAACAGGTAATCAGGGAACCACAAGGCGATCTGGGGAAACTGGTACATCAACACCATGGTGAAAATCACGATGCCGAGATAGGGAATGATGCCACGGAAAATCTGCATCAGCTCGATCTGGCCCTTGAGTACCCCTTTCAGATAATAGGCTGACATGGCCATGGGCGGGGTGAGGAACGAGGTTTGCAGGTTCAGGGCGACCAGCATGGCAAAAAAGTATGGATTGACCCCGAACTGGTCGAGCAGGGGCAGGAAGATCGGTACGAAGATAATTACGATTTCGGACCACTCCAGCGGCCAGCCGAGAACGAAAATAATGGCCTGCGCCATGACCAGGAACTGCCACGGCGCCAGGTTGAACGAGGCGACCCAGTCGGCAATGAGGTCATGGCCGCCCAGGTAGGAAAAGACAGATGCAAACGTCCATGAGCCCACGAACAGCCAGCACACCATTGCCGTTGCCTTGGCGGTCAGATAGACCGACTGCTTGAGCATGTTCCAGCTCAGTGCACCGTAGATCAGGGCGAGCACCAGGCCACCCATCGAGCCCATGGCAGCTGCTTCTGCCGGCGTCGCCAGACCCCCCAGAATGGAGCCCAGCACAAGCGCTATCAGCACCGTCAACGGGACGAATGAAACCAGCAGGTTCCAGTATATTTCACGGACAGGCGGGATACCTACCTGACTTGGTTTGGGGGCGATCTTGGGGTTGATGGTGACCCGGACGATCACATACAGAATATAAAAACCGGCCAGCAACAGGCCGGGAAATACCGCGGCTGCATAAAGGCGAAGCGGTGACAGTTCGGCAATCGCGGCATAGACGATCAGCATGATTGACGGTGGGATCAGAATACCCAGTGTGCCGCCGGCGCAGATAACGCCTGATGCAAACTCCTTGTTGTAGTTGGCGTTTGCCATGGCCGGAAACGCCAGCAGGCCCATCAGGGTGACAACCGCGCCGACAATGCCGGTGGCGGTCGAAAACACGGCACAGGTAAGCAGGGCGGCGATGGCCATGGAACCGGGCAGGTTTCTGGCGGCCAGCTGCAGTGAGAAAAACAGCTTGTTGACGATGTTGGCGCGTTCAACCACATAGCCCATGAACAGGAACAGCGGGACTGCTACCAGCGTGTCGTTTTCCATCACCGAATAGGTGTTCTGGTTCAGCAGATAGAATATCTGGTTCTGGAACAAATCTCCGAAGCTGGTGATTGTTTCAGCCTTGTAGTAGGCGAAATAGCCGAACCCGACACCCATTGCCAGCAGGGTGAAGGCGATCGGAAATCCCAGAAGCACCAGGACGATGAACAGGGACAGCATGAGGATGGCGACTTCGGGATTTGTCATTTTTCATTGAACTCCAGCGGCAACAGCGCGAGTAAATGGATCATCAGGATTTGTCAGCAACCGGATCAGGCGCTGCCAGCAGATCTTCGGTTTCGCGGACGTCCTCAAGCCGTTCCAGCCAGACGCCTTCACGCATGGCCTTCCAGCAGCGCAGTATCTCGGCGATGCCCTGAATGATCATCAAGGCGCCAGCCAGCGGGATCAGCGTCTTGAAGAAATAGATCTGAATGCGGGCAGGCGAATTCCAGCTGACCTCCAGGTAGCGCCAGCTGTCCCTGGCGATCTCGGCGCCAAACCAGAACAGGGCCAGCATGCCCGGAAAGAAGAACAATACGTAAAGTATGAAATCCATGGTTGCCTGGGTCTTCACCGGCAACAGGCGGTACACGACGTCGCCACGCACGTGTGTGTCCTGGGCGAGCGCGTACGGCCCTGACATCAGGAACAGGGCTCCGTACATCTGCACCATCATGTCAAACGCCCAGACTGTCGGCGAGTTCAGTACGTAGCGCACGAACACCTCGTAAGACACTGAAAATGTAAGGATCAGGATACACCAGCCAAAGGCGCGCCCTACCCAGATGCTAAGGCTTTCAATGGTGTGAATGAGTGAAATCACAGGTTCGCCTCCCTATAGCGTAACAGGTTCTGACTGCATCAAAACCGCGCTCCCTACCGATATTGCCGAGTTGTTCACATGATCCGGTACCCAAAATTTTCCGGGAGATGCCATGTGCAAATTTGCAAATCGGAGAGCTGTAGCGTGTAGCACAGCTCTCCGCAGATGTCGCCTGATTCAATTGCCCGCACCCGGTTCCGGATGCGGGGCAGTTGTCAGCTAACCAAAGTAGTGTTTGTATGCCAGCTGGTAGTCAGGCTGGTTCAGGTTCAGGTAATGCATCACGTTCTTGGAGTATGCCTTCTGTGAGTCAATGACCTTGGCGAAGAACGGATCTTCCTTGGAAATGCGGTCGACCACGACATCCCATGCAACAAGCTGGTCCGCCATCACCGAGTCCGGTGTACGGAAAACATTTACGCCCTGCTCATCGCGCAGCTTGACCAGGTCATCTGCATAACGCTTGGTGTTGTTCCAGTAGAAGTTGGAACTTTCGGCTTCCGATGCATATTTCAGAACTGCCTGAAGATGCGGAGGAAGTGCTTCATACATCTGCTTGTTGAAGGTCACTTCGAAGAATTCCTGGCTCTGGTGGAAGCTGGCCAGGTGATAGAACTTGGACACATCCTGCATGCCGAAGTCCCGGTCCGAAGTCGGGTTGTTGAACTCGGCTGCGTCAATAAGGCCGGACTTCATGGCAGGCTGGATTTCACCGCCGGGCAGCTGCACAACCGACATGCCCATTTCGAGCAGAACGTCGGCAGCAAGGCCAACCGTGCGATACTTCAGACCCTTCATCTGCGAAGCGTCCTTGATTTCCTCCTTGAACCAGCCCAGCGGCTGCGCCGGCATGGGCGAGTTGAAGAACGACACGACATTGAGGCCAAGCGTGCCCATCAGTTCATCAAACAGTTCCTGGCCGCCACCATAATAGATCCAGCCAAGCACCTCGTTGCTGGACCAGCCAAAACAAGGGCCGGTTCCGAACAGTGAAGCGGTCTTGGACTTGGAGTACCAGTAAGCGGGCACATAGTGAGCAGCGTCGAGCACGCCGCGGTGAACCGCGTCCTGCATCTGGCTGGTCTTGACCACCGAGTCTACCGGCAGCAGGTCTATCTTCAGTTCCTTCTCGGCCATGGAGTTGACACGGTTGACATAGGACTGGGCATTTTCAAGGAAAATACCACCGCCCCAGGCAGCCTGCATCTTGATTACCTTTGGTTCTGCGCGGGCAATGCTTGGTGCTGCGAGGCCTGCTACGGTGGCAACTCCGGCTCCTGTCAGAAATTTACGGCGTGAGGCCACGGTAGACCCCGCCTTTGAAATATCAGTCATTTTTCTCTCCCTAATCGCCCGGTCATACTCAATTCCACGGGCAGTACATCCAGAGTAGAAGGTATGCCCGGTCATGCAAGTCAAATTTCCACATCGTGATCAGGCATCTGCCCAGGTGTTGTTTCACCAGCACTATTGATCGCCGGCCGTGAAACACGCGTCGTAGATTTCAGCGGCTGTGTCCGGGTCATCGGCGCACTGGTCATAACCTGCCAGCTCTCCGGTTGTCTCGTACTGGGTATAAGGTGCGATCAGGTAACGGCCCTCGCCTGTCTTCAGGTAGCCGTATTCATCCAGTTTACCTTTCATCCCTGGGTCTGCATCAATGATTGCCCTGCGCAGGCTGTCACCGGTGATGTGATTTTCCGGCAACTGGTCGGCGGGACCGTCGTAGTAGTTGTTCACCACGGTGTTGGCGCCATGCACACCTATCAGTACGCGCCTGTCCAGATAGTGGTGGTTGTACAAGGCAAAGCCGGAGCGCTGGCCGATGAGAATGCGCCCGTCTTCCTCGAGCAGGTTGAACTGGTCAAGAACACCCGCGGTTTCGTCGAGCACATAGGCGAAGAGCTTGTGGGTCTGGTTGTAGAATAAAAAGAAACGAAGTCCGGATTCATCGGCAACCAGGCCCAGGTATTTCTCTCCGGCTGCAATGATGTTCTCAGGTGGATGAACGCCGGATACGTCGTTCAGACGGAAAACCACCGGTTTTGACTTGTAGGTGACGCGGTAGGTCAGGTTCTTTAGCTTCTCGACCCTGACGCCATCCCCGGCGGTCATTTCCCGGTAGAGCATTTCACCGGCCTCGCTGGCCTGGTTGGCCTGCTGAAAGACTGCGAAATGGAGTACGCCCCTGTCCCGGTCCCGGGCGGCGAGGCGCAGGTTGCCCGCATGGATGATGCCGCCTGCCGTGAAAGTGAAGTAGTAGTAGTTTTCGGTCGGGAAGACGAACACCGTGTCAGGCAACCGGGAGAAAACAATATCGAAAGCGTCTTCCACGGTCTGGACCTCGAGACCGGTTGTCTGCTGCAGATCCTCGATCCAGTCCTGATTTGTCATCAGCCTGGGCGGGGTGTCATTGGCTGCCAGGACCGGGCTGGCCAAGATCAGGATGGCAAACGCGATAATTCGGCCGGAAGGGGTCAATGGTCAGTTCCTTCAAAGTTACATGTCCTGAACAGGTGCGGTTGCCGGGAGGCAAAGCCGGATGAGCCAATGAGACCAGCGGCCCACCGCAAGAGGCAGGCCGCCGGGTGTTGTCAGTCCTTCCGTATCTCCGAACCGCTTTGACGGTGGATCGCCGATCTTTTCTCGTCATGGACGCGTGATCCACGTGGGCGATGTACAACTGAACCCTCCGGCCGGTGTAAAACAGACCCGCGTGGCCGGTGGACTGTTGAACCTTTGGGCCGGTGCACGTTCGAACCCTCCGGCCGGTGTACGACAGATCCGCGTGGGCGGTGGACTGTAGAGCCCCTCGGCCGGTGCACGTTCGAACCCTCTGGCCGGTGTACGACAGATCCGCGTGGGCGGTGGACCGTCGAGCCTCTGGGCCGGT
This sequence comes from uncultured Alphaproteobacteria bacterium, assembly GCA_963700885.1. Classification (GTDB taxonomy): domain Bacteria; phylum Pseudomonadota; class Alphaproteobacteria; order Rhizobiales; family Aestuariivirgaceae; genus Anderseniella. Next base: position 132,422 of record CAVOZJ010000005.1, on the reverse strand, counting down.
GCACGTTCGAACCCTCCGGCCGGTGTACGACAGACCCGCGTGGGCGGTGGACTGTAGAGCCCCTCGGCCGGTGCACTTCCGAACCCCTCGGCCGGTGTACCACAGATCCGGGTAGCCGGTGGACTATCGAACCCCTTGGCCGGTGCACGACAGATCCGGGTGGCCGGTGGACTATCGAACCCCTTGGCCGGTGCACGACAGATCCGGGTGGCCGGTGGACTATCGAACCCCTTGGCCGGTGCACGACAGATCCGGGTGGCCGGTGGACTATCGAACCCCTCGGCCGGTGGACGACAGATCCGGGCGGCCGGTGGATGATCGAGCCTACCGGGAGATGCACATCAGATCCGGCTGGCCGGTGGACGATCGAGCCTGCCGGTCGATGCACATCAGACCCGACTGGCCGGTGAACGTCTGAGCCGGCTGGACGATGCACATCAGACCCGATTGGCCGGTGGACGACCGAGCCGGCCGGGCGATGCACCGGCAGGCATCTGGGACTTGGAATACGCGCTGATGCACCGTCTCGATCATCATCAGGATCGGTGTTCCACTGCGTACCGCCGGGAGCCCATTCGATTTCGGCAATGTTGCGCAGCCGGCATCTGCCGTACGAGTCCGGCAGCCACACATTGACCCCAAGCAGGACGCTCTGGCCCGGATCCAGCAGGACATTCGGACGCCAGCAGCGGATCTGCGCAGGTCCCGTCGACCAGCATGCCCATGGCGGGACAGGACCGACACCGAAGAATGCGCCGCCAGGGGCCGCAGGCAAGGTATCGTGTACCAGTATGGAACCGAAATACCGGTCTGGCCCGGTGTTGCGCACGCGCACGGTGAACTGGCAAGACCAGCCGCCGAAGAAACGGAAGCAGTCGCGCGGCGCAGCGCGCTTGGTCAGTTCAAGGTTGGTATTGAACGGTATTCCCGGCGGAGGGAACTCCGGTGGCCAGCCGGGCGGCACTTCCTCACCCGGGGGAACAAAGCCGGGCGGGTAATAGGTTTCCGGCGGGACAATAAAGCCGGCGCGTGTCGAACAGGGCTGGAATATCTCGACGTCGCCCATCTGGCCGGCCTTGTTGGCGTCGCCCACCAGGCCGTCATAGTCGATGAAGTAGGCGGCCTGCGGCGGTTCATTTTCCGGCCGCACCAGCGAGATGGCATTGCCCTGCAGGCCATGCACGTCAGCCGGTGTCTCAGGCAATCCATCGCTCGATACCAGCCTGCCGCCGGTGGACCACAGGGTTTCGCCGCACTTTCCGGACTGGGCCATGCCATATTCGTCAAAGGCATAACCAAGTGCGATTCCGCCGTTGGCTGCATCGTGCTCAGGCGGCATGCCGATGGCATAGGCCTCCGGATCCGGTTCCCAGGTGTTGTCGCCCGTATCCGACGGCCTGTAACGCAGCACCGTTGCCTGGCCGGGCTCAGCGAACTCTGCGAAGTTGAAACTCGCTTTCTGGGTGCCTCGCTGGGAGAGATAGATCCTGTCCAGCCTGTCGAACAGCATGTCGGTTATCGGGCCGTCGCCCGGCAGTCCTTCCACGTCGAATTCCAGCCTTGGATCGTCTGCAAAGCTGCCATCGTCAGCCAGTCCGACCGACCAGACCTGGGGTGTGCCTGCTGTTGAGTAATAGAGCCGGCCATCATTGACTGCCAGCCCGAATACAAGCCGCTCGGCCTGGGTGTAGCCCCAGGTTTCCGGATCAACGGCGTCGAAAGACGGATCGGTGATGTCAAGGCGGCTGTCATCATCGGCAATTTCTTCCAGACCGGCAGAACTGCGGCCCTGGACGCCGTGGTCGAACGTGTCGATCAGGGCACCGTCCTCGGCAATGCGGTGGATCAGCCCCGTATCGAGATCGCTGACAAAGAACTGCCGGGTCTCGGCATCGAAAACAATGTCGCCCACACCGGGACCGGAATTGTCCGGCAGGCTGGTGAACTCGACGATCTCGCCGGTCGCGCCATCGATGCGCCAGATCGAACCGGCGGAGCCGCCGGGACCGAACTGGCCATCCATGAACCTGGCTCCGTCCTCGCCGTTTTCAAGCCGCTCCGTGCCGTTGCCTTCAACGATATGAAGCCCGAACATCGATGTTGCGCCGAGATAGATGCTGGGTTGCGCACCTTCTCCGGTATCGTCGAGAGCAATGGCAAACACCTGACCGACCTCGGCAGCGGTAATGCGCCGCGTGGCGGGTGCACCCACCATCATGCCGTCAGGTGGCCCCGGCATGGCCGCCAGTGACAGGATCTGGGCAGACGGGCCCTGCAGGTCAATCGCCAGTGACGTAGCGGTGGGAGTAGGCGGGGCAACGCCCGAAAAACCCGTGACAACCGCGTCCCCGGGCAGCAACACCGTGTTGTCCTGGGCATGAGCGCTGCCCGCAGGGGCAATGGCGTACACGCCTGCCGCCAAGGCGACCGTAATCATGATTCGTCGCCTGTGATTGCTCATTTTACTGTTCTTTCTCCGGTTACTGACCGGCGAATCCTGGGCCCCGCAGGGGTCGCGGGAACCACATCTCCGGCTATGATGGCTACCATGCTACTGGCTGAACCACCCACGCGATGTGCAGAATATCACAATTTTTTCATAACAGTGTGATTGTCGAACACAGGAGGCAAGTGCCCCTCAATATGTCACCGGCCTCAAGACATCAGGACTGCGTGCGTGGTTTTGGACGGAGCGCGTCTGTCAGGTGGTCAGGTACCGGTCGGGGTTGTTTCTTCGACATCGAACAGGGCCGTGTCGAACCGGCCCCAAATCCGTTCACCCCGGAGAAACTGTAAGCCATGTCTCCGGAATAAACCGTAAACCATGTGTCCAGAATGGACCCGCGTAAAAATGGTGATCCCGACAGGATTCGAACCTGTGACCCCCAGATTAGGAATCTGGTGCTCTATCCTGCTGAGCTACGGGACCATTGTTGACACGTGACAGCCTTATAACGCCATTGTGGTGGTCTACTCAAACCTGAATTTCCCTGCGGGCAATCAAAACAAAAACCCCCGCCGGAGGCAGGCCTCCGGCGGGGGTGGAAAATCGGTCATTAAGGGCAGTAATTGCCTGCGTTGGACTTATGCAGCTTTTTCTTCGGTGCCGGCAGATACGGCAGCAGGCTTTTCACCGCGATGCGAAGACCTTTCCAGCACGCCCTCGATCTCGCCGACCGCGCCTGCATCATCAAGCTTCTTCACGCAGGCGATTTCACGGGCCATGCGGTCGAGCGCCGATTCATAGAGCTGGCGTTCGGAATAGGACTGTTCCGGCTGACGGTCGGACCGGTACAGATCGCGCACTACTTCAGCTACCGAAATCAGGTCGCCGGAGTTGATCTTGGCTTCGTATTCCTGCGCCCGGCGCGACCACATGGTGCGCTTGACCCGGGCCTTGCCGGTCAGAACCTTCATGGCGTCTTCGGCCATGTTCCTGTCCGACAGCTTGCGCATGCCGACGCTGTCGCACTTGTTGAGCGGCACACGCAGGCGCATCTTGTCCTTTTCGAAATCAATCACGAAAAGTTCGAGCTTGGCGCCGGCAATTTCCTGTTCCTCCAGGGCTACGATTTTGCCAACGCCATGGGCCGGGTACACAACAAACTCACCAATCTTGTACTTCAGCTTGCGCGATACAGTCTTTTTTTCAGTAGCCATTTTTCAATCCCTTGTAACTCGCCTGTTCAACCCGTTCAGACAGCAAAACCCATTTCGCCGCTTCCTGCCTGTTGCCAATGAGCTTCAACCAGGTTCACCTTCCTGCCCGGAAGGCATGACCACCCATTTCGGTGGAGGGGTGCGTAACTGATGACCAGTAAATCCTGATACGGTGACAAGTGCAGTTCCGGTGCTACCTGCGTGAGCCTCATGTGCGGGCATGTCAGGTCTGATTGAATTGCGGTCTTTCGTTTCAAAAAACTGGATCAGGCGAAAAAAATTCCGAGCCTTTCGGACCCGGGTCTCAATGCTTTGCTGTTAGTTTCATGTCATTAACAAGGCTTATATCACAAATTTACCCCTTGTTAAAGCCTTTCAGCACCAACCAGTTGCCGGAATTCCTCGAATCCAACGAAAGTATAAAGAAATGGTTAACCCGGCATCGCGAAGAACATGGTGCACATCAAACGTCGACCGCCTTAGTCGCCTTCGCCAGGTTCTTCGGTGAAATACTTCTCGAACTTGCCCTGCTCGCCATCATGCGTTTCGGCATCGGCGGGCTGTTCGCGCTTTTGCGTGATGTTCGGCCAGATGTCGGCAAACCTGGTGTTAATTTCAAGCCATTTGTCGAGATCGGGTTCAGTGTCCGGCTTGATTGCCTCGGCAGGACACTCCGGCTCGCACACGCCGCAGTCAATGCATTCGTCCGGATGAATGACGAGCATGTTTTCGCCTTCATAGAAACAGTCCACCGGACACACTTCGACGCAATCCATGTATTTGCACTTTATGCAGTTCTCGATGACAATATAGGTCATATGCTGGTTCTCAAAATTTCGATAGCTGTCATTGTGAGCGGATTGCCGGTGAACTCGCATGTTCCTGGCAAGTCGTCAAGCTCACATCTTTGCAGATCAGGCATCGAGTGGCGGTGTAGCGTGCCGGATCAATACTATACCGGGGTATCAGCCAGGGTCTGCATTTATTTCCGAATACAGCATTCGAGCTTCGGTGGCGGGGCCCCTGCGGGCGCCGATGGCCAGCACCTCAACCACCTTGACGTGATCATGGGCCATGAAGCTGACAATATCGCCGGGCGACACGCTATGCGCCGGCTTGCTTATTCTGACGTGGTTGACCCTGACCTTGCCCCTGACAATGAGATGCCGGGCGAGAGCGCGGGTCTTGACGAACCGGGCAAACCACAACCACTGATCAGCCCGCTGAACTGCTCTGGCGGCGTCATCCGGCATGCTATTTCTTGGTAAGTGCCTGTTTCAGCTGACCAAGCACCGCAAACGGGCTGTTCGGATCAACCGGCTTTTCCTTGCGATGCGGCGGTCCGGGCGGGCCTGAAGACTTCTTGCCGCCGGCGCCTTTTTTGGGACGATTGCGGGCAGGCTTGCCGGCATTGGTTTTGGCTCCCCTGGGGCGATTGGCCTGCTGCTGCCTTTGCTGGCGGAAGGGACCTGTATCCCTTGGCCACCAGACTTCGATCATCTCAGGTTCTGCGGGCTCCGGTACTGGTGTTGCGGGTGTTTCTGCTTCAGCGCCGTCAGGCTTTCCGGTTTCAGAAGCGTCGACCGTCGCAGTCGCTGTGCCGGTTGCCGGTTCTGCTGCCAAAGCGTCCGCAGGTACGGACTGTGCCGCCGCTTCGGACACCGTCCCGGCTGGCCCAGCCTGTCCGGCAGCATCAGTTGCGGCTGTTTCAGGCGCAGGATCTGCGGGGGCGGCTTCGGAGGCTGCATCGGCCGGGGCGTCTGCAGGTGGAGCCGCCTGGCCGGGTTTTTCAGGCGCCTTGCGTTTCTGGGCTGAAAAGCCGAGCGATTTCAGAATTGAGGAAAACTCATCGCCTGAACACCCGACAAGGGACATCATGTCCGGGACCACCGTGAACCCGCCACCCTCAACGGAGCCGTCGGGGCGCTGTTCGCCTTCGCGCTGCGCGCGCCAGAACACCCGGGTGCGGATCATGTCTCCCAGCCTTTCCAGCATGTCGACCCGTACGGCGCGCTCGCCGCATACCCGAAACCCGACGACCTGATAGAAGCCGCGTGGTGTCGACCTGTCGAACGGGACGGATGTCAAACCCTGCTGCGGCATGGCAGCTGGCAGTGAAGCAGCGTCAAGACCCCGCTTCTGGCCATCATGCAACGCCCACAACAACAGTCTGAGAGCGGTCGGGGCGGGCTTCAGGATTGCCGGCACAAAGATATGAAACGCCCCGAACCGTACTCCATGCTTGCGCAGCAGGGCGCGTTCGGCCTGATCAAGCGATTTGACCTCGCCGGCAACCTGGTCTCGCGGCAGGACGCCAAGCGCCTCAATGATCTGAAACGCGATGCCACGGGCAATTCCGGTGATTTCCTCCGCCTCGCCCAGTGACACCAGAGGCGCCAGCAGGCCCGCAATGTGGCGGGACACAAACTTGGACAGGCGCATCTGAACGGCATCCCGGTCCGGACCCGGCAATTGTTCGTCAGCCAGCGTTTCAACACGTGGTTTCAACAGGTTTTCGCTGCCCGTGAGGCGGCCCACTGCATGTAACTTCCAGATGATGTTGCCGGCGGCATCAATACTCAAATCCGGGTCCGGCGCGGCGACCAGAGACTGCGCTCGCCCGACCAGTGTTTCGGCCACTGTCTGCAGGGCAGCGGAGAGCACGACTTTGGAGTGTTCACCGCCGGCAGGTCCGGCAATGAAACGCAGACCTTCCATGCGCCCGGCATATTCGCCTTCCACAAGTACGGCACCTTCCTGATCGACACTCGACATCAACTCTTCCCTTTCACGCAGCCGCTTCATCAGGACGCTTGTGCGCCTGTCGATAAATCGCTGGGTCAGCCTTTCATGCAATGCATCCGACAACCTGTCTTCCATCGCCCTGGTGAGTTCCTGCCAGTGACCGGGGTCGTCCAGCCAGTCCAGCCGGTTGGCGACGAAGGTCCAGGTTCGCACATGGGCAATGCGATTTGACAAGGTATCTATATCGCCATTGGTATTGTCGCAATACGCCAACTGCCGGGCAAACCACTGGGTGTCGATGCGCCCGGTGTCGGCTACGTATCTGAAAATGGTGGCGACAAGGTTGGCATGCTCGCTGCCGGTGATATTGCGATAATCCGGCAGCTGGCAGGTTTCCCACAACAGTTCCACGTTATCCCTGCCTGCCGCACGATCAGTTATTTCCCGGTCCTGTGCAACCAGGGACAGGGTTTCAACATCTGCGCCAGGCCTTATACGCGTCAGTCCTTCGCGGTTGGGCAGGGCGTTCAATGAACCCAGCAGCCGGTCCAGCGATGCAAAATTCAGGTTCCGGTTGCGCCATTGCAGAACGCGCAGCGGTTCAAAGTGGTGATCTTCGAGCTGTTCTATGGTTTGCGCATCGATGCTGACTGCATCTGCCGTCAGGCCGAATGTCCCGTCGTTCATGTAGCGGCCGGCGCGTCCTGCAATCTGGCCAAGTTCCGCAGCAGTCAGATTGCGAAACTGAAAGCCGTCGAATTTCCGGGTTGCGGCGAAGGCGACATGGTCAATATCCATGTTCAGTCCCATGCCGATGGCATCGGTGGCTACAATGTGATCCACATCACCTGACTGATACAGCGCCACCTGGGCATTGCGGGTGCGCGGGCTCAACGCTCCGAGCACTACTGCGGCTCCGCCTTTCTGGCGGCGGATCAGTTCGGCGACGGAATAAACCATGCCCGCGGAAAACCCCACGATCGCTGTGCGTTTGGGCAGGCGGGTAATCTTTTTCTGGCCGGCAAAGGTGAGTTTTGAAAATCTCGGGCGCGAGACATAGTTCACACCTGTCAGCAGTTTTTCCAGCATGGGCTGGATGGTTGCCGACCCGAGCAGCAGGGTTTCGTTAAGCCCGCGCGCATGCAGCAACCGGTCGGTGAAAACGTGACCACGTTCGGTATCGGCGGCAAGCTGTATTTCGTCTATGGCCATGAACGAAACCGGAATGTCGTTTGGCATGGCTTCCACAGTACACACCCAGTATCGCGGCGAGGGCGGGATCAGCTTTTCCTCTCCCGTCACCAGCGCAACCGACATCTGACCGGCGCTGGCGACAATCCTGTCATATACCTCCCGCGCCAGCAGGCGCAGGGGCAGGCCGATCATGCCGCTGGGATGGCCTAGCATTCGCTCAACGGCGTGATGGGTCTTGCCAGTGTTGGTTGGTCCCAGGAGGGCGGTGACGTTTCTGCGGGCGTCCATGTCGGTTCTATCGGGGGTCCGGGAAAGGTGAGCGGAGAATTTTGTACCATGCCAACCGGTACGTGAATGTGTTCCAAAACATCGCTGTGGCGCGCATGGCGAAATCAAGTCCATTACTTGCTGTCCTGCGCCGGGCTGGCGGATTCTAACAGGAACATGTCATGACCGAATCATGAATCACTCCAGATTCATGTTGTGTTCACCCACCATATATAGCGGTTCAGGTGATTGTCAGGCACAAGCAGCAATCAGGGAACCTCTATCTGCTGGCCAGGGACTTGGCGTTCAAAGGGCGGCCGGACAGGGTAGCGCGACTGGCATAAGCCACAAAATCCTTACCCTTGATCTTGCCGGTGGCGGCAACAAGCACATTCATGTCCCTGCCCAGTGCCGATGATCGCACAGGGGCGAACCATACGTTGAAGATCAGTGGATTTTTGCGAAGCCTGGCCTCTGCTCTGGCTGACTGGCCCGCGACAGGGGAGTAGGTCATGCTGCATTCGATGGCGGGGCCGCGGTATACGCCGTCAGCGTCCTTTCCAAACACGTCGTCCCCGATTTTGCGGAAGGCAAGCTGAAATACTTCCTTGCCGTTGTAGACACGGTATGTGGCATTGCATGGATCTTTTTCCGGATTTATGGAAAGGTTCAGAATGGAGGCCAGCGTGTCGCGGACACCTTCGGCGGCAGCTGCATTGACCTTTGCCTCGGTTTTTTCCTTCAGCGCCGGATCGCGTTTGCTGGAGACAGGAACCAGACCGTCGAAGTTGACACTGTAACTGCCCTTGCGGCCCTTTTCCCTGATGTTCATGCTGAAGGCGCTGGAATGGACCCCCCTGGGTGAAACAGTGCCGGAAGATTTCATGTCCATCTTCAGATCTGTAAAAAGGGAAACAAGTCCCTTGGGCCGCAGCGTTGCGGACGAATTGAAGGAACTCCGGTCAATATCTGCCGAGTAGCCCAGCGCGAAGATGCGGATGCCGCGCGTGTAAAGGTCATACTGAACGTCCAGCTTGTCGGCTGCCAGCACCGCACCTGAAGTGGCTGCAGACGCGAATGTGAATGCGGCAGCAGCGACGGTTGCCGCTGAGACCGTGTTGATGAAGGCCGTCCTCATTGTGGCTGTTGTGTCCCTGATCCCGTGTTTCAAAACTTATGCTAGCCTGATTATGGCTGAACCGTCGATGAACAGGCAATATCCGCCTCGAATATCCGGCCATGTTGCTAAATCCGGTTTGTGCCGGGAATATGGTCATTCCGGCGGATATCACAAGGTGTTGAACCCGATTTGTGAATGGCTGGCGCCTGTGTGGACACGGTGGAAGGAGCATAAAGGAAAACCGGGCTTGACGGGTGTTGCATGCTTGCCTATAGACAGCCGATGAATTTGATCCGGCCTGCTGACGCCGGACTTTGTGTTTATGGGCCCTGTGGGTCCCAGCACGCAAGTTCGCCCCGAAATGTGGCATGCGCGGCAACCGGACGACCCGAACAGACTGGAGTACTCAACATGGCGCGTCGCTGTGAATTGACCGGCAAAGGTGTTCTGACAGGTAACAATGTCAGCCATGCGAATAATAAATCCCGCCGCCGCTATTTGCCAAATTTGTGCCAGGTGCACCTGATGAGCGAAAGCCTTGAGCGTGATTTCGCGTTCAAGGTATCAGCCGCGGCATTGCGTTCTGTCGAACATCGCGGCGGCCTTGATGCATACCTGCTCAAGGCACGTGACACGGAATTGTCGCTGTCGGCCAGGCGCGTCAAACGCCAGGTCGAGAAGAAGCTTGCAACTGCTGCTGTCTGAGCTAGTCATTCGCCTTTTACCTGATACACTGTTCAGGCCGCTCCCGAGGGGGCGGTCTTTTCTATCGTTGGTATGCGGCAATGAGCAGCAAAACCAGAAACAATGACCCGGCGCGGCGTTCGCCCGGCGCCAGTCGCGATGGTGAACCGGTAATTCACACATCGGCGGCTTTGCATGATTGCCGGATCGGGCGGTTCTGCGAAGTCAAGGAACGTGTCCTGATGCGCTCGTCCTCACTGGGTGATTATTCCTATGTCGAGCGCCATTGCGAACTGATCTATACACAAACCGGCAGGTTTTGTGCGATAGCGGCTGATGTACGCGTCAATGCACTCAATCATCCTGTTCATCGGGTCAGCCAGCACAAGTTTACCTATCGGGCGAACGAATACTTCGTGGACAAGAAACTCGACCACAGGTTTCGGGAGCAACGCATGGAAGAAGGCCGGGTTGTGCTGGGTCACGATGTCTGGGTAGGTCATGGCGCCATCGTCTTGCCCGGTTTAACGATAGGCACAGGGGCAGTTGTTGGCGCAGGCGCAGTTGTGACACACGATGTCGAGCCATACGCCATTGTCGCCGGCACACCTGCGCGGTTCGTGCGCTGGCGGTTTGAACATGATATCGCACAACGGCTGTTGCGGCTTAAATGGTGGGACTGGAGCCATGACCGGCTGGCGGATGCGGTGGATGATATGGCCCGGTTGAGTGCCGGGGCTTTTCTGGACAAGTATGACGGTGGTATCGAAGTCTGATTTTCAATTCAGACGAAACTGGAACAACACGGTAGACTGTACAGACTTGTTGAAATTGTCGTCTGAAATCAGAGTGATAACTGTACCGCGTTCATCCTGATGGGCCGCAATGCCTTCCATGTTGTCAATCTGGTATGAGGTCAGACTGCCGGCGAACAGAAGTTTTCCAGGTCCGGTGTTGCGTTTTTGAAGCTCTTCCACCGAGAAGCTGCGCATGGCCATGCCGACCAGTACAGGTGGTGTGAAACTGCGCTCAACCGTGATGATCTCCCTTCCGCCGGGCAGGATTGCAAGCCCGGTAATCAGATAGTCCTCGTGCCGCGGTATATGTAACTCGTGGGTTTCCCCGGTGCGCCACAACCATCCCCGAAGTTGGCCAGACCCGGTCTGATTGCGTTCTGAAATTGCGATGAGCCGGTGTTTCAGGGGTCCTTCTGTAAACCGCCCCAGGGCTTCAAGTTCGCCGTTGTACTGGCCGTGAGACAGGCCCCTGGGGCTTTTGAGAAGTTGCGGCCTTGCTGCAAGACCCCATTTGCCAAAGTCAAATTGTTCAATTCGCTGGCGCCGCTCGAATCCGACTATCAACTTGCCGTCAATGCCTTTCGAAGTCCATGCCGCGACAGCTTCGGCATCCGATCGCGATCCCCGTTTCTCTGCCCTGCCCTGGTGGTTCAATATCGGCGCAAGACGCGCATCGGCAATGCCGCTCAGACGGCCGTCGCTGTACACGAAACGGCCGGTCAGCCAGTTGCCACCGTCACTGACGCTGACAAAACGCTGTCCGTCACGCGACACTTCCAGGCCGGAAAAGCCACCAAAATTCCGGTTGTCGCTGGCAAGTGTCAGCCCGCCCAGAAAAGTGAGGCCTGACGGCAGGTTGCCATTGCCAAACCGGGCAAAGTTTCGCGCAGTGGCGGTCAGTGATATCGAGTGGTCCTGAGCAACTGCGTCGTAAACCGGCAAAACCATGAAGACCGACAGGCAACATGCGACGACCCGTCTGTGAAGCTTCATTGTGGTCTGCCTGACAAACTCAACCGGCCCTGCGCAATGAGGGGTTGCCGCGGTTCACCGGCTGAACAGTTGAACGTTCTTCAAACAGTTCGGCAAGTTTTTCGGTCATGGCGCCACCCAGTTCCTCGGCATCGACAATGGTGACGGCGCGCTGATAGTAGCGGGTCACATCATGGCCGATGCCGATGGCAATCAGTTCAACCGGTGAGCGGTTTTCAATATCGCCGATTACCTGGCGCAGATGCTTTTCCAGGTAGTTGCCGGAATTGACCGACAGGGTTGAATCATCCACCGGCGCACCGTCGGAGATCACCATCATGATGCGGCGTTGTTCAGGGCGTCCCAGCAGTCTGTTGTGGGCCCAGATCAGGGCTTCACCATCAATATTTTCCTTCAGCAGGCCTTCGCGCATCATCAGGCCCAGGTTGCGCCGGGCACGCCGCCACGGCTGGTCGGCGGACTTGTAGATGATGTGGCGCAAATCGTTGAGCCTGCCCGGCATGGCTGGCTTGCCGTCGGCCAGCCACTTCTCGCGAGCCTGCCCGCCTTTCCAGGCGCGGGTTGTAAAGCCGAGTATTTCAACCTTGACCCCGCATCGCTCCAGCGTGCGCGCCAGAATATCGGCGCAGGTAGCAGCAACCGTGATAGGCCTGCCTCGCATGGAGCCGGAATTGTCCAGCAGCAGCGTCACAACCGTGTCGCGGAACCTGGTGTCCTGCTCGACCTTGAATGACAGTGCATGCATCGGGTCTATCACCACCCGGTACAGTCTTGCCGCATCCAGAATGCCTTCTTCAAGGTCAAAATCCCACGACCGGTTCTGCTGCGCCATCAACCGGCGCTGCATCCGGTTTGCAAGCCTGGCCACCACGCCTTGCAGACTTGCAAGCTGCTTGTCCAGATAGTTGCGCAGCCGGGTCAATTCTTCAGGATCGCACAACTCATCGGCCTCGACCGTCTCGTCAAACTGGTTGGTGTAGACCTGATAGAATTTGTCGTTGGACATGGATGCAAATGGAAGCTCCGGACGCCACGGCTGATCGCCATCGGGCTCTTCCTCGCCCTGCAGATCGTCCATATCTTCCGAGCCGTCCATCTCCATGGCGTCTTCCATGGTTTCGTCCTGGTCGGCATCACCTTGTTCCATGTCGTCAGATGCTGATGTTTCTGCATCTTCCTGGCCGGTTTCGGCCTGCTCCTGTTCACCATCTGCATCGTCGTCAGTATCGTCGTCATTGTCTTCTGCATCGTCCGGGTCGTCACCCAGTTCGTCGGACATATCGAGACGCGCCAGCAAATCGCGGGTGACCCGCGAGAAAGCTGTCTGATCATAAATGCAGTCATCCAGGCTATCGAGCTTCTCGCTGGCCTTCTCCTCGATCCAGGGCCGCCACAGATCAACCAGCTTTGTTGCGGCATCCGGCGGAGCCTGTCCGGTGAGGCGTTCGCGTACCAACAGGGCGAGGGCGTCCTCCAGCGGTGCATCTTCGCGTTTGTGCAGGGGGCCTGTGACCAGGTCATCGAAGCGCTTGTCCAGCATGGCGTTCAGGTTTGTCGCCATCCCCGGCATGGCGCGGGCGCCCAGGGCCTCGACCCGGGCCTGCTCGATTGCCTCATAGACAGTGCGTGCGTGCTGGCCCTGGGGCAGGTAGCGTGCATGAACACTGGTAGAATGGTTGGCAAGACGCATCGCCATGGCATCGGACAGGCCGCGCGTGACGGCAAGGTCTGCTGTTGATGCATCACGGGTCACCTGCGGCAGTCGCGCGCGCTTGTCCGTGATACCGGGATGTTCGGCACCAAACGAACAGGTCAGCTCCGGTTCCTGAGCAAGGGTCTTCATTGCGAGCGTCAGGGCGCGCTTGAAGTTTTCTGCCGGTGCGTCACGATCTTTTACCATTGGTTCTATTCTGTCCGCCGTTTCAGGTCACCGCCAGGACTGCCGATGACTCAGGCAGTTCCACCCCGAAACAGCGCTGGTAGAATTCCGCTACCAGGGCGCGCTCCAGTTCGTCGCACTTGTTCAGGAACGTCATCCGGAACGCCATGCCGACGTCCTTGAATATGGTGGCGTTTTCTGCCCATGTAATGACCGTGCGAGGGCTCATGACCGTTGAAAGATCGCCTGCCATGAAGGCGTTGCGGGTCAGGTCTGCCAGACGCACCATGTTTGAAATGATCTTCTTGCCGGCAGCATCTCTGAAAAGCCTGTTCTTGGAAAGCACAATACCGCATTCCTGTTCATGGCTCAGATAATTCAGCTGCACGATGATTGACCATCGGTCCATCTGGGCCTGGTTGATCTGCTGGGTACCGTGGTAAAGGCCGGTCGTGTCTCCAAGGCCGACGGTGTTTGCAGTCGCGAACAGGCGGAATGCGGGGTGCGGCTTCAATACACGCGCCTGGTCAAGCAGTGTCAGACGGCCGGAGCTTTCCAGAACACGCTGAATAACGAACATGACGTCCGGGCGCCCGGCATCATACTCGTCAAACACCAGTGCCACGTTGTTCTGATACGCCCATGGCAGAATGCCTTCGCGAAATTCCGTGATCTGTTTGCCGTCCTTGATGACAATGGCGTCCTTGCCGACCAGATCGATACGCGAAATATGACTGTCGAGGTTGATGCGCACCAGGGGCCAGTTCAATCGTGCGGCAGCCTGTTCGATGTGAGTTGACTTCCCGGTACCGTGATATCCCGACACCATCACCCGGCGGTTGTGAGCAAATCCTGCAAGGATGGCCAGTGTGGTTTCCGGGTTGAACAGATAATCCTCATCGATTTCCGGAACATACTCGTTCCTGGTGGAATACGCCGGAACCGTCAGGTCCGTGTCTATATCGAAGAGTTTCCGCACCGGAACGGTTATGTCAGGCATGCCAGGTGCTTCGATCTTTGTATTTGCATTCATTGGAAACCGGTCTCCGGGAAATCAACACCCGGTCTTCGTACATGGAAAACCGGGGCTCAAGGGTCATTTGCCAAGAGGTTTTAGTCTGAGTAATGCAACCCTAGCAAGGGCCACTTTTGCTGCAATTCAGCACACTCCGGCATCCCGGAGATAATTGTAGGCAGTGATGATGTCACGAAGCCTGTCCTCGGTCTCGCGACTGCCGCCGTTGGCGTCCGGATGAAACCGTTTGACCAGCAGTTTGTACTGCGCCTTGATTTCGTCCGCAGTCACCCCGGGATCAAGTCCAAGTGTATTGAGTGCCTTGCGTTCGGCATTGCCAACCCGGCGCCGAGAACCCGCTGCGCGTTTGGTGCCGACGGCCTCCTCGAAAATCGAATGCGGATCATTCACATCGCTATCGTGGCGATAACCACTGCGCCCGGACTTTCCCGATGCGGTCTTTGTAGCCCGTGCCCGCTTGTTTTCAGCCCACGAACTGTCACCCAATTTCCAGGTTGGACGGTGGCCGGTCTGTGATGCCTTGATCCAGGCTCCGATATCATTGTCAGCCATGCCGTCAAAGTAATTGTAGGACTTGTTGTAGGTTTTCACATGGTTCACGCAAAACCGGAAGTACTCGCCTTCCGCATTGCGCCCCTTGGGCGCCCGGTGATTGCCCACGGCCTCGCAATCCGGCCATTCGCAGGTGAAAGTCTCGGGTTCCGCCCTGGCGCCTTTTGGCTTTATGCGGATTGTGTCGAAGTATTTCGAATTCAGTTTCATTTGCCGCCTGGTTTTGTGATGCGTAAGTGTCGTGGCCGCCGAAGCAGCGCAAGAGTATAACCCATTTTGGTGGACATTTGGAATTCACTTAGCCCATAAATTACGATCAAGTCATCAATGTGGACCTGTGTGTCGCATTTCGTGCCGAAAAAGGGAGCAACAGGCAATGCAGCTAGGCCAGGTTGGACAGACAATTACGGAAAAACTCTCGAAAGCGCTGATACCACACTCGCTGGAGGTGATCGACGAATCACATCTTCACGCTGGCCACTCAGGAGCAAGGCCTGAAGGAGAGACCCATTTTCGGGTCAGGATTCAGTCTGAAGCGTTTCAGGGCAAGTCACTTGTCCAGCGCCACCGGATGGTCAACGAAGTGCTGGCAGAGGAGTTGGCGGGCCCTGTGCATGCTCTGGCGATTTCCGCAAGCACTCCGGCTGCGCAGTAATTTCCATCCGGGCAACAGACTTTATCCGGCAGGTTTCAGCGGCGTGATGCGCAGGCGGGTAATCTGGTTGCGTTTTTTCCCCGCGACCTCGAAGCGAAATCCGTGAAAGGTAAAAGCCTGACCCTTTTCCGGGATCATCTGGGCCTCATGGATTACCAGACCGGCAATGGTGTTGGCCTCGTCGTCCGGAAGTTCCCAGTCATTGGCGCGGTTCAGGTCGCGAATTTGCAGTGATCCGCTGACAACCATGGAACCCGAGGCTTCGCGTGAGATGTCTGCGTTGATCACGTCATGCTCGTCGGCGATATCACCGACAATCTCTTCCAGAATATCTTCCAGAGTGACAAGTCCCATCACTTCACCATACTCATCCACGACCAGCGCAAAGTGCGCCTTGCGCCGCAGAAAGGCCGAAAGCTGGTCATTCACGGTTGTGGTATCAGGGACAAACCAGGCATCCGAACATATCGATTTGATATCAAGCTTCGATGCATCTCCATTGTGCGATTGCAACGCGGCCAGAACATCCTTGGCATGCAGCACGCCTATGATGTTGTCGGGGTTATCCTGCCATACGGGAGCACGGGAAAATCCCGACTTCAACAGTTCGGATATGATTTCGCCGTTCTGCATGTCGACGTCGATGGAAAACATCTTTGTGCGATGGACCATGAGGTCTGACAGTTCGAGCTCAGACAGATCAAGAACACCGCCAATCATGTCGCGGTCATGCTTGACCACGGCGCCTTCCTTGTGATGCAGGTTAATGGCACCGCGGATTTCTTCCTGAGCTGACAGAATATTACCGGTGTTGGCGAGATCCACACCGGCAAGCGACAGTACGTTCCTGACGATCAGTTCGACGCCAATCACCACTGGCCCGAAGATCCTGACAATAACGGAAATGACCGCACCCACGGCAAGCGAAAACCGCTCCGGATGAACGAGCGCATAGGTCTTCGGCAGCACTTCGCCAAACACCAGAACAAGTGCTGTCATCACCAGCGTGGCCCATACAACACCGCTTTCACCAAACAGATGCAGAAATACCGTTGTGGCCAGCGCCGAAGCCAGAATGTTGGCCAGATTGTTGCCAAGCAGTATCCCGCCGATCAGGCGCTCAGGCTGTTCCTTCAGGTCAAGGACAGTGCGGGCACGCTTGTTGCCGCGTTTTTCCAGTTCATGAAGCCTTGCGCGCGAGGCGGTTGTCAGCGCAGTTTCCGATCCGGAGAAAAACGCAGACAGAAAAATCAGCCCAAGGGCTGCACCTGCCATGATACCCAGTGCAAACGTCATTGCAGTTTCAACTCGGCCTCAAGAAAATTGATCAGGCCGTCCTCTTCTATGGTTGTGTCGATGTAGGCATTGCCGATACCCTTTACCATGACAAAGTTTACGCGACCGGATTGGGCTTTCTTGTCCTGGCGCATGATGTCCACCAACTGGCGGGCGTCCGGCAGGTGTTGGCGTATGCCGGACACATCTGTCGGCAGACCGACTGACTTCAGATGCTTTGCCATGCGGGCTGCGGCGCCCGGTGTACAGATGCCCAGTTGCTCGGAAAACCGGAAGGCCTGCGCCATGCCGATTGCGACGCCTTCACCGTGCAGCAATTTGCCGGAATAACCCGTGGCGCTTTCCAGCGCATGACCAAATGTATGACCCAGGTTTAACAGCGCGCGATCTCCCGCTTCGCGTTCGTCACGAGCGACAATGGCGGCCTTTGCTTCACACGAAGTGCGGATCGCCCGGATGCGGGCCTGGGGATCACCTGCAAAAATTCTCGCTGCATTGTCTTCCAGCCAGCTGAAAAACTCCTCATCGCCAAGCAGGCCATACTTGGCAACCTCAGCATAACCGGCAGCGAGTTCGCGGGCAGGCAGGGTGTTCAGGACACTGATATCAGCCAGCACGGCAACCGGCTGGTGGAAAGCACCCACAAGGTTTTTGCCATGGCTGGAGTTGATGCCGGTCTTGCCACCCACAGAGCTGTCAACCTGTGCAAGCAGAGTCGTCGGCACCTGTATGAAACCGATGCCGCGGCGGACAATTGCGGCTGCAAAACCGGCAAGATCTCCGATAACCCCCCCTCCCAGTGCAATGATGCGGTCACTACGCTCTATGCCGGCTGCAATGATATCATCACACAACTGCGCAAGGTGGGCGTAGCTCTTGCTGGATTCACCGGCGGGCAACACGATGGAGGAATGCTTGATGCCTGCTTCAGTGAGGCTGTCCGACAATGTCTTCAAATGGTGACGGGCAACGTTCTCATCGGTTACTATCGCTGTCACCGGGCGCGTCAAGAGTGCCTTGATCGTGTGCCCGGCATGAGCCAGCAAACCGTCGGAAACTGTAATATCGTAGCTGCGCTCACCCAGAGCAACATTGATTACAGCCCGGATTGTCCCGGCCTGGTCTGGTCTGGTCAGGGTCATGCGCCGTCCGCCGCTTCCTGACGCAGATGGCATGCCAGGGTCTCGATGCAGGCAACGACAATCTGATCGTGAGGTACATCCTTGCTTTCCACAACAATGTTTGCCTCGCCGTAGATGGGGTAACGCTCCTTGATCAGTTTGTGCATCACAGCTTCCGGGTCGCCAGTTTTCAGCAGTGGTCTGTTTGACCGTTTGCGGACCCGTTTCATCAGCAAGTCAAAATCCGCCTTGAGCCACACGGATATCGCCTTT
This sequence comes from uncultured Alphaproteobacteria bacterium, assembly GCA_963700885.1. GTDB lineage: Bacteria > Pseudomonadota > Alphaproteobacteria > Rhizobiales > Aestuariivirgaceae > Anderseniella. Next base: position 114,150 of record CAVOZJ010000005.1, on the reverse strand, counting down.
TCCGCAATTCTTGCACGGGTTGCATCATTCATGTAGGCACCACCTCCGGTTGCCAGTATGCGAGGAGGATCCTGTAACAGACGGTCGATGACCCTGCGTTCACCGTCGCGAAAGTACTGTTCGCCATGTTCTTCGAAAATTTCCGGGACGGTTTTACCTGCTGCCTTTTCTATTTCTGTATCGGCATCAGCAAAGGACATTTTCAGTTTTTTCGCCAGACGCCGTCCAATGGTGGTTTTACCGGCACCCATCAGGCCGATCAGCACGATACTGCGATCATTGAGGCGCGACAAAATAGCGTCAACATCGTCGTCGGATTTGCTGGATTCGGTCACTGGTGTCTGAACTCTATTCAGGGGTGAAGCCTGGTTGACTTGGTGCATTTTCCAGTTTTAGGAGAAAATCCCGGCCGATGCCATAGAACATGCTGCGTTCAGTTAAGATCAACCGGTTGGCAGGCTTAGCAGGCAGTTCTTCCTGTTTTGGCCCATTGCCGCAATTGCCGGGCGATGTTGCAGCGCAGACGAATCGGTTACGTTGCCAGCCAGTCGATGCTGGTCTGCTTGCAAACACTTTGCGATTCTACCTTATTTGTTGCACATTGCATGGGTGCCTGGGGCGTAAATCAGACGGTGTCTTGAGGAATACAGTAGCTGCCATGCCTGACAGTCTTCGCTTTCTGTTAATCATACTGTGCTTGGCTGGTGCCGGGTACGGCCTGGTCTGGGGACTTGCCAACTTTCCGCCACAACAGAAAGAAGTGATAAAGCAGCTTTCAGATGGTGTCATCGACTACTGACAATCCAGACATTCCCGATAAACCTGCCGATGGCGGCAGGGTTGTGGAATTGTTTCTGGAAATGATGAGTGCCGAACGCGGTGCATCGCCAAATACCCTTTCTGCCTACGCCCATGATCTGGGACATTATTGTGATTTCCTGAAAAGAAGCGGCTGTGCTCCCGGGGCAGCAGGCGCGGATGAAGTCCGCGCATGGCTTGCCGAGTTGCAGTCGGATGGCATGGCAAAATCCACAATCGCGCGAAGATTGTCCGCCGTACGCCAATTGCACAAGTTTGCCTATGCCGAAGGTATCGTGGCAGACAACCCTGCAGGTGGGGTTTCAGCGCCTCGCAAAGTACGCAATTTGCCGAAAACAATGAGCGTCGGCCAGGCGGAGAAACTGCTGCTTGAAGCCCGCAAGCAGGCAACTCACACGCGTGGCAATGCGAGACTGAAAGCGCTGCGAATGGTGTGCCTGATCGAGGTCCTCTACGCAACGGGAATGCGGGTTTCTGAACTCATCAGTCTGACCGTTGGAATGGTATCCAGCGATGACAGGTTCATCACGGTGCGCGGCAAGGGCGGCCGGGAACGGCTGGTTCCTCTATCGCCTGCGGCACGTTCGGCGATCAACACATATATTGAAGTTGTGAAACAGACGGCGGATGAAGTGCATCTGCCTGCCGCGCAATATCTGTTTGCATCGGCGGGCAGGCAGAGACACCTGACGCGGCAGCACTTTGCGCTGCTGCTGAAACAGTTGGCTAGGGACGCCGGGCTCAAAGCCAGTACCCTATCACCCCACGTTGTGCGTCATGCCTTTGCCAGTCATTTGCTGCAGGGCGGGGCAGACCTCAGGTCCGTTCAACAGATGCTGGGACATGCAGATATTTCGACGACGCAGATTTATACACACGTAATGCCGGAAAAATTGCGTGAAACAGTTGAAAGTCATCATCCCCTCAACCTCTGATTGGCGCACTTTCTGCGCAGCAAATAGCAGGTTGACATCACATCGGCGTAACGCCAGTTTGCAGCAATGTTCCAATCGGGCTCAGGCGAGGGCATGCACTGTGGTTCCGGCAGTTGCGGTCGTATGAAACATGCAGACATTTCTTGACTTCGAAACACGCGTTGCCGAACTGACAGGCAAAATCGCCGAACTGAAATCCATCAATGATGATGGCGGTTCGGTTTCAATTTCAGACGAAGTGAAGCAATTGGAGGTCAAGCTCTCCAAGTCGCTTGCTGACCTGTATGCCGATCTTGAGCCATGGCAGAAAACCCAGGTTGCACGGCACCCGGACCGGCCACATACCCGGGATTATCTGCAGGCCCTGATCACAGAGTTTACACCGCTCGCCGGGGACAGGAAATTTGCCGAAGACGAGGCTGTTCTTGGCGGGCTGGGCCGATTTGACGGAACTCCTGTCGTGGTTATCGGTCAGGAAAAAGGTGCTGATACAAAATCCCGCCTCAAGCATAATTTTGGCATGGCGCGACCGGAAGGCTACCGCAAGGCTGTCAGGTTGATGGAATTGGCGCAGCGGTTTGACTTGCCGGTGTTGACCTTCGTGGATACCGCAGGTGCCTATCCGGGGATTGGAGCTGAAGAACGTGGTCAGGCTGAAGCGATTGCACGTTCAACCGATTGTTGTCTGGGACTTGGCACGCCGATAATTGCGACCATTATCGGCGAGGGCGGGTCAGGCGGGGCCGTTGCCATTGCAACGGCGAATTCGGTGTTGATGCTGGAACACTCGATCTATTCGGTAATCTCGCCGGAAGGCGCGGCCTCAATTCTCTGGCACGATTCGGCGCGTGCCAGTGAAGCTGCCACCGCCATGCGCATTACCGCTGCTCACCTCAAGGAACTGGGTGTGATTGATACAATTGTGCCGGAGCCAGTGGGCGGTGCACATCGCGGCCGCAAAGTTGTCATGCAATCGGTCAGGAAAGCGATTTCAACCGCTATCCTGCCGTTCAAGCACATGTCTGCGGATGAAGTGCGCCAGCAACGCCGTGAGAAGTTCCTGGCCATTGGCCGTACTCTCGGCAGCTAACAGGCCCCCAATTCACCTAACCCCAATTATTCACCGGACTGTCATGCATTTGCGAGCGCGAGCGTTATCGGCCGGGTTGACGGGGAGAATGTTGTGAGGGTTTTGAGCAGGCGTTGAGGGTTGACGTTCTGGTTTGAACAGCGGCTCTGCTGCCGCGCCGGTTACGGACTTTGCGCCTTGATCCTTGTGAGCAGCAGGGCAAACATTTTCTGGTGTGGACAGGCAGTAGGCAGGGCCATCGTAATCCTTGTTTTCAATTGCTCGACACGCACGGCGATTTTCAGGAATGTACGGCGAATGGTTTCGAAAGTGGCAGTGCGCCAGCGCGAGCGTTTGGGAGCAGCCCCACGCAATAACAGCAACAGCCAATAGGCGCCGGTGTGCAGGAAGAGCCGGAACTGGTTGGCTTGCCAGCGATGACAGGACGTGCGATCAGATTTGGTGTAGAGCTTGTGCTCCTTGATCAGGTTCTCCATTTTGCCGCGCGCGCAGTAGACTTTTTCATAGAGATGTTTGCCGCGCCCAGCCAGATTGGTGACGATATACCGGACATCACTGCCTTGCTCTGTAGCTTCCACACGGGCGATCACCTTTCGCTTCTTCGACCAGCTTTTTGCGCCATACCGGGTTTGGAAGAAACGGCGGACCTTGGGCTTTCCTCCAACCGCCCGGCGTGTTGCAACATCCTCGCACCAGGGGTGTGATAGCTGTTTCAGGGTTTTGTTACCGGGCAGAGAGAGGATATAGGTGCAGCCGGATTGTTCCAGAAGCTGCATCACCTCAGGGGTGCCGTAATGCCCGTCACCGCGCACCGTAATCGTGACGCGCGGCCAGTTCTGCCGGATGCGCCGGATCACGTGGCGCAGGATCTGGGCTGCTTCCTGTCCGGAAGGCCGTTTGCCGGGCCGCAGCACAAAGCACACCGGTTTTTGTGACGCTGCATCGTAGATATGGATCGGCTGGAAGCAGTAACCGCCGGCGTGGGTGTTGAACAAGGACAATTGCTGGCCGCCATGCGTACGGTCAGAGGTATCGTCAATATCAAGCACGATATGTCCCGGCACCGTGTTAAAACTGGCGCAGAACAGATCAATCAGGGCCAGCCCCATGCGGGCCAGTTCGCGCCACGATGGGGTATTCTCCAACCGCGACAAGGTCGGCTGGGAGGCCAGTGCATGACCGGTATCCGGCAGACGGTCACAAGCGATTTTCAGAGCCGGGTCGTGGCGCAACCCGTCAAGATCGTCACAGTCCTCGTATCCGCAGCTGATCGCCAATATGCGTGAACGGATCATGCTGGCATAATCATGAAGTGTGCGTGATGGGTCTCGCCTGTCGTGCAGACAGGCCGCCATTGTGCCGGCGAAATTCAGACCCCGTTCAAGTTCGCGCAGCAAAACCACGCCGCCATCACTGGACAGCGCTCCGCCAGCAAACCGGGCGTGGACATCAAGGCCTTCTACAGGTGACAAACCGGGCAGTAACAGGCTATCTTCGGTCATGGCGGGTGGGATTTTCTGTTGATATGGAATGATCTTGTGTAAGAACCAAAATCATACGCTATTTCAACAACTTGATCCACACCCGCCAGCCAGTTCAATCACCCCGGTGAATAATTCAGGCTAAACGGATATGGTACTGACAACCGACAGCACCGTTCACCCACGCCGCTGCCGCAAACTTGCCGTTTTGCTCGGCAATGTTGTGTGCTGACAATCATTGAAGCTGTGTGGATTTATGCGGCGATTTTTCAAACTGGTTCTGGTACTCGCAGTAATGGCCTCCAGCGGTTACGGGCTCTACCACTTTGGCGAGAAGGCCCGAATTGCAGAACGCGTGTTCTCGCCTGATCCACAGATATTCAGGCAACAGGCCTGGGCAGAACTGGACGCCAGGCACCTCAAACCCGGCATGCCGGTGTTCATCCGTATTTTCAAACAGAGTTCGGAGCTTGAATTGTGGTTGCAGGGTCAAAAGGGCTGGGAACTGTACCGGACGATTGAAATCTGCAATTGGTCGGGTAACCTGGGGCCAAAGCTGAAAGAAGGCGACAAACAATCGCCGGAAGGTTTCTACACTGTCACAAAGAGCCAGTTGAACCCCAATAGCCGGCATCATCTTTCGTTTGATCTTGGTTTCCCCAACCGTTATGACCGCTCACTCGGCCGGACAGGGTCATTCCTGATGGTGCATGGCGGCTGTTCGTCCAGCGGATGTTATGCAGTGCGCGATCATGAGGTGGAAGTTGTTTACCGGCTGGTTGAAGCAGCGCTGAACAACGGTCAGCAGGCAGTGCGGGTGCATGCCTTCCCGTTCCGCATGCAACAAACCGCCCTTGATCGCCAAGAAGGCTCAAAATGGCACGATTTCTGGTCTATGCTGAAACGCGGATACGATGAGTTCGAACACAGCCGCGAAATACCGCGAGTGAAAATGGCAAACAAGTCCTATGTGATTAATTAAGCGTTAGCGTGTAATGTTTCACAATGGGAGTTTGGGGACGGCTTGGGAAATTGGGTTAGGCAATAGTGAACCATAACAGAACATTCAATTCGGGACCGACGCGCCGCAGGTTTTGCGCTACGGGCCTTTTATCGCTGTTTGCGTTGTCGGCCTGCAGCGGAACGGACAAGGCACTCGAACCCTTGTCGCCCAAGATCATGGCCGATCTTCAAAGGCAAGACCTGAAAGTGGGTGCGCCGCTGTTTGTCCGGGTTTTCAAGGAAGAAAACCAGATGGAAGTCTGGCTGCAACAGGCCTATGGACCTTTCGTCCTGTTTCGGACCTATGATATTTGCAGCCGATCCGGCGAACTGGGGCCGAAATTCAAGGAAGGCGACCGGCAGGCTCCTGAAGGGTTTTACATGGTTTCGCAGCGCCAGATGAATCCGAAGTCGGAATATTACCTGTCATTCAATATCGGTTTCCCAAATGCATTTGACAAATCCCATGGCAGGACCGGCAAACATCTGATGGTGCATGGCGGGTGCCGTTCGGCGGGTTGCTATGCAATTACCGATGATCATATCAAGGAGTTGTTTTCACTGGCGCGCGAAGCCTTTTTATATGGCCAGAAGGAATTTCCCGTGCATGCCTTTCCGTTTCGCATGACCGAGCAGAACCTGATGCGTTATGCCGGCCACCAGCATGAATACTACTGGTGGGAATTGAAGGCGGGCTATGATTATTTTGAGCAGACACGGCAGCCCCCCACCGTTGGCGTAATGCAACAACGCTATGTGTTCCTGCCGCACAATATCAGCGTGCCGCCGGAGTTTGAGGTCCAACAGGCGTCAGCCGATCCACTCGCACCACAACTTATTCGTGGCTGGCGGGCAGGCGAGTGGCAATAGCCGGCCTGGCCTGGACCATCAAATGGTTCAAAAAGCAAACCGCTTTATAGCGGCCAGACAAGCATGATCATCGGCAGGGAGACAGCCAGGATCAGGATTTCCAGCGGCAGGCCCATGGGCCAGTAGTCGGCGAAACGATAGCCGCCCGGACCCATGATAATGGTATTGTTTTTATGGCCGATCGGCGTCAGAAACGCACAACTGGCCGATACCGCCACGCCCATCAGCATCGCGTCGGGATTGACGTTCAACTGCTCGGCAATCTTGATTGCCACGGGAGCAGCAACCAACACGGTTGCGACATTGTTCAAAACATCTGACAGGGTCATGGTAACAACCATAAGGAGCAACAATACCGCCCAGGCAGGCCAGCCTCCGGTCATGTCAACGATTGCATTTGCAATCAGCACCGTGCCACCAGATGATTCTATGGCAGCGCCAATCGGGATCAATGACGCCAGCAATACAATCACCGGCCACTCGATGGAGTCGTAAATTTGCGACAGGGTGATTACCTTGAGCAGGGCGAAAACCGCCACAACAGCAGCCAGCGCGACGGGCAGGTAAACCAGTCCGAGGCTTGCAGCTACAATGGCGATGGCAAATACTGCGATGGAAAAACCGGCCTTTTCCCGTTGGGTGACCTGGAGCCCCCGTTCCGCCAGTGGCAGGCATCCAAGCCAGTTTACAACGTCAGGCAGGGCGTCCCTGTTTCCCATCAGCAGCAGGACGTCTCCCGCTTTCAGTTTCAGTTGCCGGACCCGGTCGCGAAACGGGCGGCCCTGGCGGGCAACTCCCAGCAACATTGTCTGCTGCCTGTTCAACAGCCGGACATCGCGGGCCGACCGTCCTTCCAGTCTCGATCCGGAAGCCACGACAGCTTCGGTCATCGCCAGAGTGTCGGTCAGAATACCCTTGTGGCGGGCTGATGACGAATAAGAAAGCTTCAGGGCATTGGAAAACTGTTCGAGGCTTTCAGGGTCAGCCTCTACTACCAGAATGTCACCATTCCGGATTTCCACCCCATGCGCAGAACCTGGCATACGCTCTCCACGCCGGATAAGGCCGAGAATATAGACATCATTTTCTTCGGCCACCGGGGACAACTCCCGTACTTTCTGGCCGATTGCCGGAGCACCTTCGGGAACCTGAACCTCCATTACATAGCCTTCGAGATTTACAAGATCCGCAGCGGACGAGGTCCGTGCCTTGTCCTGCGGGATAAGGCGCCAGCCGACGAACGCGATATAAATGAGGCCCGCAGCGGCACATGCCAGGCCAACAGGTGCAAAATCAAACATCGAGTATGATCTGCCGAGCGGTTCACCGTTAAAAGTTGCGTTGCCTCTGAACTGGGCAACTACAATGTTGGTCGGGGTGCCGATCATGGTTACCATGCCGCCCAGAATGGTGGCGAACGACAATGGCATCAGGGTTGCCGAGCGGGATCTTTTGGCCTTGTCGGCGGCCTGCATGTCCACGGGCATCAGCAGGGCAAGTGCTGCAACATTGTTCATGAAGGCAGACAGGGCGCCGCCGACCAGTCCCATGATGGCAATATGCGCCTTAATCCCCCGCTGGGCAGATACAATGTTGCGGGTCAGCAGGTCGACAGCGCCGGACTGTGACAGGGCCCGTGACACAATCAAGACCAGGGCTATTATCATCACTGCAGGATGGCCGAAGCCTGAAAAGGCTGTATCTTTGTCCACCACTCCCAGAATGACGGCTAGCGCCAGTGCAGAAAATGCCACCAGATCATAGCGTATACGCCCCCAGACCAGCAGTCCGAGCACCCCACCCATGATGATGAAAAGTATGATTTGTTCATTGGTCATCATTGGTTGCAGCGTAGTGGTTATGGCGTATTTGCCAACCGGCTAAATTGGAGCCCTGACCCCGGATCAGCATGGCCATTGATAGACTCAATCAAGAGCCAGAGAACTGACCGGCTCCTGAGTGCAGGCAAACTTATGGCTTCAGGACACCCCATGCCACTAGCCTGACTGTTTCGTTACAACGATGAAGTCGGTGCCCTTGCCGGTTTCAGGACCAAGTCCGGTGTCCGAAATTGCAATAGAAGAATGTGCGCCAAGCCGATATTCGATACGATCGCGCACGCCGTCCGGGATAGTGAAACGCAAAAACGCATCCAGTCCGGCGTGGGACATTTCGTGTTCGAGACTGACTGCCAGCCATTGCGGCCTGCTTCGGTCAAGCTGCTCCTCCGGCAAGGTCAGCAAATGCGCTCCCAGCGGATCTTCAGCGTTTTTGAGTGGCAGGGCGATGTCAAACAGGGGTTTGTGGCCCTGGCGCACATAAAGATGACCTTCCGGGTAGTCATCTGCTCCATTGGATGATCGCAGCGCGTGATAGGTCTCGTCATTAAGTGCACCGGTTGCCTGCAATTCAGCCGATTTCTGGAAGTTGTGGATGGCGCGCCATGTTTTGCGGCCCACATAACCATCCGGCGTTCCCGCATCAAATCCGAGCTTGTTCAGGATTTTTTGCACATTGAGGGTTTTTTCGCGGCCGGTCAGTCGGGTCAGAAGGACCCGCAATGGCGGTTCGGAGGTTACCATTCCATATTTGCGCGTTTCCACCATGGACGCGGGTTTCAGCAGGTCAGCATGTTCCACCCCAATCGGTTTTGCAGGTGTATCGGCAATGATGACGTGCCGGTTACTGGTTTCCAGTTCAAACAGCTGTTTCGCGAATTCATCTGGCATTCGCACACAGCCGTGCGAAGCGGGGAAGCCGGGCAGTTCACCGGCATGCAGCGCGATGCCACTCCAGGTCAGACGCTGCATGAACGGCATTGGTTCACGCACATACAAATTGGACCAGCGAAACTTGTACTTTCGCAATACCGAAAAAATGCCGTGTGGGGTTTCGTTGCCGGGCCTGCCTGAAGAAATCGGACTGAAGCCGATCTGGCGCTGGCCGGAAAAGACCTGCATGGACTGCTGCTTGATTGATATCAATACCTGCAGTGTTTCAGTTGTCGAGGGCATCTGAATGGGTGTAAATGGCGGTATCGGTTTCGGGTTAGCCGCCACAAGCCGTCTGCGATGGGATGGAGAACTGGTGGCAAATGCGCCTCCGGAGGCTAAAAACAGGCAGGCGCTTGCTGTGACGCCTGAAACGACGCGCCGTCTGCTTATGCCTGACCGGTTCCTCAAGCAAAGGCTCCATGGCAGTGCTTGTACTTTTTGCCCGATCCGCACGGGCAGGCCTGATTGCGCGCCACTTTTCCCCATGTAGCCGGGTTTTCGACGTTAAAGCCATCCGGCTGATCCGGCGCGGGTGAAATAGCTGCCGATTGCAGAGTGCCCGCTGGCAACTCATTGCCGTGTTCATCAAAATCCTCAATGAACATTTCCGGCAGGTCCTCGTCGTCCGGGAACATGCCATCTGCACCGTTCCGGCTGATTTCAACCCGCATAAGCTGGCCGGTTACGATTGCACGCAGCCGGACTATCATTTGTTCAAACAGCGTAAATCCTTCTGTCTTGTATTCGTTCAGCGGGTCACGCTGACCGTAGCCACGCAGTGCCACTGCCTGACGCAAATGCTCAAGTGTAATGATGTGTTCGCGCCACAGTTGGTCAAGCGAACGCAACAGTACCTCCTTTTCGATATATTCCATGAGTTCAGCGCCATACTTTTCGCGCTTCTCGCCATAAAGCTTGTTGGCAGCGTCCATTACTCTTTCTCGAATTTCCTCGTCGGCAATGCCTTCTTCGGCTGCCCAGTCTTCAATCGGGAAATCGATTGCAACATTTTCGCGAAGCTTTTCACGCAATTCCGTTGAACGCCATTGCTCCGGGTAGGCACTTGGCGGAATGAATTCCACGACGGTTGATTCCACGACTTCGTGGCGCATGTCATCGACCGTACCGGCAATCTCATTGCCATTCATGATATCGATGCGCTGTTCAAAAATGACCTTGCGCTGATCGTTCATCACATCATCAAATTTCAGGATGTTTTTGCGGGCATCAAAATTGCGCGCCTCGACCTTCTGTTGTGCCTTTTCGAGCGCCTTGTTGATCCATGGATGGACAATCGCCTCGCCTTCTTCGAGGCCCAGTTTCTGCAACATGGAGTCCATGCGCTCAGAGCCGAAGATGCGCATAAGATCGTCTTCAAGAGACAAATAGAAGCGCGACCGGCCCGGATCACCCTGACGTCCAGAGCGGCCTCTAAGCTGATTGTCAATGCGTCGGCTTTCGTGGCGTTCGGTGGCAATCACAAAAAGTCCACCGGCGCCAAGCGCCTTTTGCTTGTGTTCTGCAATTTCGGCCCGAATCTTTGCTTCGGCGGTTTCGCGTTTTTTACCCTTTGGCATGTCGCCAAGCTCGGTGGCGATACGCATGTCGGCATTACCGCCCAGTTGGATATCGGTGCCGCGCCCTGCCATATTGGTGGCAATGGTCACTGCACCCGGAACACCAGCCTGCGAAATGATCTGAGCTTCCTGTTCGTGGTAGCGCGCATTCAGAACATTGTGCGGAATGCCGAGTTCCTTCAGATGCTGCGAGAGATACTCGGACTTGTCGATTGAAGTAGTGCCGACAAGTACGGGCTGTCCGCGCTCACGGGCATCTTTTACGGCTACAACTATGGCATCGAATTTTTCGCGGACAGTACGGTAGACCTCGTCATCTTCATCGACACGAATGACTGCAACATTTGTCGGCACTTCCACGACGTTGAGCTTGTATATATCGAGAAACTCGTCTGCTTCCGTAGCAGCGGTTCCAGTCATTCCGGCCAGTTTTTCGTACAGACGGAAATAGTTCTGGAAGGTAATGGAAGCCAGGGTCTGGTTTTCTGGTTGAATAGCGACCTTTTCCTTGGCTTCGATCGCCTGATGCTGACCTTCGGAATAGCGTCTGCCAGGCATCATTCGCCCGGTGAATTCATCTATAATGATTACCTCATTATCCTTGACGATATAATCGCGGTCCCTGGTGAAAACCTTGTGCGCGCGAAGTGATTGATTGACGTGGTGGACCAGGGCGACATTTTCCACATCGTATAGCGAGCCTTCGGTCATCAATCCGGAAGCCTGCAGCAACTCCTCGATGTGTTCGTTGCCAGCTTCAGTCAAGGTGACGGACTTGGTTTTCTCATCGACCTCGTAATCTTCCTTAAGCAATTGCGGGATGATGGCGTCGATGTGGGTATACAGGTCAGAGCGATCTTCCAGTGCGCCGGAGATGATAAGCGGCGTGCGAGCTTCGTCGATGAGGATTGAGTCAACTTCGTCCACAATCGAATAATAGTGTCCGCGTTGCACCATATCCTCAACAGCATATTTCATATTGTCGCGAAGATAATCGAAACCGAGTTCGTTGTTGGTGGCATAGGTGACATCGCAGGCGTACTGGTCCCGGCGTTCGTCATCTTCCAGCCCATGCACGATTACGCCTACCCGCAGGCCCAAGAATTCATAGACCTTTCCCATCCAGGCAGCATCACGTTGCGCGAGGTAGTCATTTACGGTCACGACATGCACCGATTTGCGGGATATGGCGTTGAGATATACCGGCAGTGTGGCAACCAGTGTTTTGCCTTCGCCGGTCCTCATTTCGGCAATCGAATTGTCATTCAAAACCATACCGCCAACCAGTTGCACGTCAAAATGACGCAAACCAAGCGCGCGTTTTGACGCTTCCCGGACTGTGGCAAATGCAGGAATCAGCAGATCATCCAGGGAGGTGCCATCAGCAAACTGCTTTCGAAACATTTCTGTGCGCGCGCGCAAATCGTCATCGCCAAGGGTCTCAAGTTCAGGTTCGAGCGCGTTGATGGCCGCCACGCGGTCTTGATATTTTTTTACCTTCCGGTCATTTGAGCTACCGAAGACCTTTGCAGCTATAGAGCCCAGTCCGAACATTTGGTGTCCTTAGAATTGCGTCCTGTTAGCCCAAAAAGCCGATTTTAGCTTCCGGGCCATCGATGTTTTTCGTAGCTGTAAACAGGCCGTAATGTTTAATCAACTTGGCTGCCTGCCGCAACAGGTGTGGCAAATAGGCAACATCTGCCAGAAAAATATGTCATTGTAATATGTAAGCTTGGTGGCGCAACAGGTCGTATGAGCGGCAGATAGTGTGGATAAGTGGCTGTTTCAAGGCGGAAAAATCGATCTGAACGAGATTTGGTGAGACAATCCGCAGCTCGATAGCACTCTTGAATATCATGGCGAATGTAAGCATTGTGCACCGCGATGACGGCGTTTGTCGTCCGGGAGACGTATAGAGGTCATGTTGAGTTGGCTTAATGTCGCCTGAATTGGCGAGCATTGACCAGTCATGATCAAGTAAGATTGGTCTGGATTTACGACGATCCTGTTACCTCCTTTGTTGTAACAGGCAGTCCAAGAGTGTGGTTAGGTAATATGAGAACGTTTTGCTTGAAGCTGGTTTTGACGTTGGCAACAACGGCATTTGTGGCGGGTTCAATATCCGCCGGGGCGCAGGAAACCGACAAGGTGATCGCCAACGTCAACGGTTACAATATCACTACCAAGGAAGTTGCGCTGGCATCAGACGATCTGCGGCCCCAGTTGGAGAAGGTTCCGGCGAATTTCAGATTTGCGTTTGTTGTTGAATATCTGGTTGAACGCCACTTGCTAGCACAGGAAGCGGTGAGAGCGAATACGATTAACACCGAAGAGTATACGCGTCGTCTGAAATACTATCAGGCCAAGGCACTGCGGGATGCATATTTCACCGAAAATCTGGCCACTTCGGTTACTGAAGATGCAGTCAAGGAAGTCTATGAGAAGGAAGCCTCGAAGGTAACTACCGAGAAACGTGCGCGTGCGCGCCATATTCTGGTTAACACCGAAGCGGAGGCCCAAAAGGTGATGGAACGCCTCGACAAGGGCGAGAAATTTGAAGAAGTGGCAAAGCAGGTGTCGCTGGATGGTTCACGGGACTATGGCGGTGATCTGGGCTTCTTTACCGCCGCTGAAATGGTGCCGGCATTTTCCGAGGCGGTTTTTGCCCTGGAAAAGGGTGAGACATCAAAACCGGTCAAGACTGATTTTGGCTGGCACATCATCAGGCTGGAAGACGTTCAGGCCGGAGGTGCCCAACCTTTTGATCAGGTCAAAGATGCGATACGGCTGGTGTTGTTGCGAAAAGCAGTTCAGGACAAGGTGCTGGAACTGCGCGGTTCAGGCAAAATCGAAATTTTTGATGAAGACCTCAAAAAACTGCAGGAAGAAGCAGAAAAGAAGCGTCAGGCGCTGGAAGCCTCCGGCCAAGTGCCTCCGCTCAAAAGCACTGACACGGAGGTTCCGCAATCAACGGGCGGCAAGTCCAACAAGGGCGACGCCCAATAGTTGGGCCATCTGCCGATATTCAAATCTCGAGCCCGCAAAACCAGTACCGGTTCTGCGGGCTCGATTTTTTTGGCCGGATCATTTTGCCGGCGAATTGATAATCACAACGGGATGGGTAATTGTGCCGGCGTGAGACCTATGCTTCCAGCTTCATACGCACTCGAAACCCTGCACGTGAACAGCACTCTTTAAGGACGACATACCATGGCAAAGACATTACCGCAGTCACCGCTAGCTCCCAAAAGTTATGCCGATTTACCGGACATTGATGGGGTACGGCTGGCCACGGCAGCTACAGAAGTCAAGTACAAGGGCAGGGATGACCTGCTGTTATGCCTGCTGGAAAAGGGATCAACGGTTGCCGGAGTTCTGACGACTTCCAAGACCTGTTCTGCCCCCGTGGATTTGTGCCGGGCCAATCTGAAAAAAGGCAAGGTGCGTGCAATTGTGGTCAATGCCAGCAACTCCAATGCGTTTACCGGCCGTGCGGGCCTGCGGACCGTAAAGGCAACAGTTGATGAAGCCAGCAAGGTGATGGGCTGTAAAACTTCGGAAATTTATCTGGCGTCAACCGGCGTAATTGGTGAACCGCTTGATCCGCTGCCAATCACTTCGAGGCTTTCCGGTTTGAAGCAAACTGCCAGTAGTGGTGCGTGGATGCAGGCGGCTCGCGCCATCATGACCACAGACACGTTTCCCAAGGTTGCAACCGCCTCAGCAACACTCGGAGGCAAGACCGTGACCATAAACGGTATCGCCAAGGGTTCCGGCATGATTGCGCCTGACATGGCTACAATGCTTGCCTTTGTGTTCACCGATGCAGGCATGCCTCGCGGATTACTGCAGAAAATGTTGTCAGATGCAGCAGACCGCAGTTTCAACTCCATTACCGTGGATGGCGATACATCCACGTCAGATACGCTCTTGTTGTGCGCAACCGGTAAATCAGGCAGTGCTCCCAAGGAGGTCCGCAGCATGGAAGATGTTGCGTTGAAATCATTCAGAACCGCCCTCGTCAAGGTGCTGCAGGATCTGGCACATCAGACGGTTCGTGATGGCGAAGGAGCCAGCAAGTTCATATCAACTACTGTGACAGGCGCAAAGAGCGACCGCGCCGCCCGGCGCATCGGACTGGCCATTGCAAATTCGCCGCTGGTAAAGACAGCTATTGCCGGTGAAGACGCCAACTGGGGACGTATTGTCATGGCAGTTGGAAAGTCAGGCGAAGCGGCAAACCGCGACAAACTGAAAATCCGGATCGGTGGCATTACAGTTGCCTCGAAGGGCAGTGTGCATCCAGGTTATGACGAGACCCGGTTGATGCCACATATGAAGGGGGATGAGATTGACATTGCCGTTGACGTGGGTGTTGGCAAAGGCAAGGCGGTGGTGTGGTCCTGTGATCTGACCCATGGCTACATAGATATTAATGGATCGTATCGAAGCTGAGATGGCGGTTGCAATTTGGTAACCTTGCCAGCACAAAAGGGGTTTCCTGCGGCTTAAATCATAAACTTCGATCAAGCCTGTTAACTCTTATGCGCCAAGGTGGTTCCCGGACATGAACGGAAAGAAGCTCGTTCTCGTCGTTGCCTGCGCGTTGGTCGATCCGGACGGTAGAGTTCTGATAGCCCGGCGCCCTCAGGGAAAGACACTTGCCGGACTTTGGGAGTTTCCCGGTGGCAAGGTCGAACCCGGAGAGCAGCCTGAAATCGCGTTGATACGTGAATTGAAGGAGGAGCTGGGTATCGATGTAACGCAAGCCTGTCTGGCACCTGTGACGTTTGCCAGCCACGCCTATGAGAATTTCCACCTGTTAATGCCGGTATATGTATGCCGCAGGTGGAATGGCGAGGTTGAAAAGCGAGAACACAGCGAAATTCGCTGGGTCAGGCCTGCTAAACTGCGCGAGTTTCCGATGCCGCCGGCAGATGAGCCGCTGATTGCTCATCTGATGGACCTGCTCTGACCGGGCGCCGGCAGCTTTCACCGTTTACGTTCCAACACAACGGATCCGCCAGACAAGGCGGGCGAATGTGGTGAGTAAAGTAAGTAACGGGGAAGTTGGTTTGATGTTCAATTCAAAGATGGATACTACGCAAGCTGATCGACGTCCGATCATGCGTGACTACACAGTTCTGGCGCTGGGTATGGCAGCCGCCATTATCGCAACACTTGCGGTGATTGGCGGAACACTGGGTGGTTTGTAATCCGGTTCCGGTTGAAAGAAGCTCCATCCGGTAGTCCAGGTTCTCTATTGACGCTACGTTATCTTTTGAGATTCAGTTCATCTGAATCAGAGCCGGGCGATATTGTCTGACTGGCGTCTTCTTCCGGCTGTCTGGTGAAACCCTTCATGCCAGCTGTCTTTTTAAAGTCGCGTTTGATCTCAACCGGGCTTGCCACATAGGCGGTGATAAGTTCTGCAAGCGAACGCAGGGCATGCATGTGGATGCGTTCATAGCCATGAGATGCGTCAACACCGAAAGTGATCAGCGAACTGCGCACATCGGCTCCCGCCTGCAACGCACTGGCCGAGTCCGAGCGGTAGTATCGGAAGATATCCTTCTGGTAACGAATATCGTTGGTTTTGCACAACTCAACCAGTTTCTTGGTCAGATGATAGTCGAACGGTCCGGTCTGATCCGCCATGGATATGGTTACGCCGAACTCATCAGAGTTCTGGCCCGGGGCGGTGGTGCCATTGTCGACCGTCAGCATGGCGGCCACGTCGGGCAGAAGAATTGAAGACGCACCAATGCCAACTTCCTCTGCGATCGTGAACAGGAAGTGGATGTCCACCGGAGTCGATACCTGTTCCATCTGCATTGCCTTCAGTGCGGCCAGTGTCACTGCAACACCAGCCTTGTTGTCGAGGTGGCGTGAAACGATGAACCCGTTCTCAACAAATTCGGGTTGTGGGTCGATCGCGACAATGTCCCCAACTTCGATACCCAGCCGTCCAAGGTCCTGAGTGTCCCGTGATAGGGCGTCAACGCGCAATTCGACGAACTCCCAGCCCACAGGATGGCTATCCACTTCGTCATTGTAGGTGTGACCGGATGCCTTCAGTGGCAGGATAGTGCCACGGTAAACACCATCGCCGGTAAAGAGACTGGCTCTGGCACCTTCGGCAAACCGGGCAGACCAGTTGCCGATGGGGACCAGTGCCAGCCGGCCATTGCTCTTGAGTAACTTGACCTGGGCTCCCAGAGTATCCAGATGAGAAACGACCGCCCGGGCACCATGCCGGTTGTCACCTCGTCGGATCGCACGAATAGCGCCTCGACGGGTCAGTTGCGGTTCCAGACCCAGCGTTTCCAGTTCGTGGGTGACGAAACGTACAATGTTGTCGGTGTAACCGGTTGGGCTGGGGATCTCGAGAAGGCTGACCAAAATGTCCTGAAGGTAGTCTGTATCTATCTTACGACGTGTCATCCGGGGTCTCCGTCTGCCGGTATATCCAGAAGCGCCTGCCGGGCCGCAGTTGGCATGCTCAATGGAAACAGCAGGTCAACGAAACGCTCGACAGTTGGTTGCGGTTCATGATTGGCAAGTCCTGGCCGTTCGTTTGCCTCAATGAACACATAGTCGCTGCCGTTCACCGACTTCACCATAAAATCGATTCCGGTAACAGGGATGTCGATGGCGCGCGTGGCCTTGATTGCGGCTGCGACCAGTCTCGGATGAGTCGTGTCGGTCACGTCGTGAATGGTGCCTCCGGTATGCAAGTTGGCCGTCCGGCGCACTGTCAGCGCCTCCTTGTCCGGCAGGACACTATCCAGCGAATAGCCTGCTGATGTGACTGTGCGCTCGGTTTCCGCATCCAGGGGAATGCAGGATTCGCCACCGGTTGCCGCCGCCCGGCGCCTGCTCTGCGCGTAGATTAGCTCACTGACCGTTTCCTGCCCGTTTCCCACAACTGACGGTGGACGACGGATCGCAGCAGCAACGACGCGGAAGTTGATCACGATCAGGCGCAGATCATCACCCTCAAAACATTGCTCCACCAAAACTTCATCCGACAACATCCTTGCCTCATTGATAGCTGCTTCGGTTTCCTCTGGCGTGGTCAACCCTACCGAGACGCCTTTTCCCTGTTCACCGCGCGCCGGCTTCACCACAACGCTGCCGTGCATTTTCAAGAACTTTTCCAGCTCAGCCTTTTCCACGTCAGCATTGATTTGTGCCGGCACTTTTATACCTGCAGCTTCAACAATGCGCCGGGTCGTGGCCTTGTCATCGCAAATTGCCATGGCCACCGCAGATGTAAAATCGGTCAGGCTCTCGCGACAACGCACGGCTACCCCACCTTGCCTGAGCCGGAAGAATCCGCCCTTGGCATCGATAATGTCCACCTGAATGCCGCGGCGGCGGGCTTCCTTCACAATAATATGTGCGTAAGGGTTGAGCTGGTCATCGTGCTCCGGTCCCGCAAACAGCGGCTCATTTATGGAGTTTTTGCTTTTTACGCAGAAGAACGGCAGGCGGCGGAACTTCAGTTTTTCATACAGTGCAATGGCCTGCTCGTTATCGTGCATGACAGACAGGTCGAGATAGGTAGCTCCACGGGCAGTGAAATATTCCGCCAGGCGTCGCAGAAGCGCTTCACCAATGCCCGGATGGCGCGCCTGGGGATCTACCGCCAGGCACCATAACGAAGACCCGTGCTCCGGGTCACCGAATGCGCGGGTGTGATCGACCCCGGTGACCGTACCTATGATCTCTCCTGTCTCTTCGTCTTCCGCCACGAAGTAGCATATCGACCGCGCATCTCTCCTGGACCAGAAAAAGTCCGGGGGAACCTGAACCATGTCACGGGAAGCATAGATGCGGTTGATCGCGACTGCGTCTTCGTGGGAGGTCAGTCTGCGGATGAAAAATCCCTTGGGCAGCCGCTTGGACGTACGATAGTCGGTCAATTCCAGGCGGTAGGTGTGTGAGGGGTCAAGAAACAACTCCTGTGGTGCCGTGGCCAGCAACACGTGCGGGTCGCGAACATAAACTGCAATGTCGCGGTGGTCGGCCTTTTCCTCGCGCAATATCTTCGCCAGCTGCGCTGGATCCCTGAATGTCTGGGCGAACACCAGTTGGCCCCACCCGCAGTCAAGAGCAAATCCATCCGGGTGGCCTCCGGTTCTTTCAATAGCCTGGTGAATGGGAGGTTCCAGCCCCCGTTCGCGCATTTTTCTGAGCCGGTGGCTCTGGCGTCCGCGGGAGCGGGGTTGAGCACCTGAACTGTTGTCAATGTGGGTATTCTTGCGGTCATCAACCATCGCGTCACCCGTTTACGCCGTGGCCCTGAAGCCACATTTCAAGAACTGCCGCCTGCCAGAGTTCAGATCCCTGGAGGGGCGTTATATGGCCGGATGGATCAGCAAACAGCTGATCAAGCCACTCCTTGCGAAACAGACCCCGCTTGCGTGCAGGCTGGGATGTCAGCGTTTCGCACACCATGTCAAGAAACTCTCCCTGAATGTATTTCAGCTGCGGGACCGGAAAATATCCCTTCTTTCGGTCGATCACCTCTGGCGGTACCACTTTCCGGGCAGCATCCTTCAAAACGCCCTTGCCGCCGTCCGCCAGCTTGAATTCAGGCGGGATGATTGCAGCCAGTTCAACCAGCCTGTGATCAAGAAACGGTACCCTGGCCTCCAGACCGAAAGCCATTGTCATGTTGTCGACACGCTTTACCGGGTCATCAACCAGCATAATCTCGGAATCGAGCCTCAATACACGGTCAAGCGGCGTATCGGCTCCTGCTGCGTTCAAATGGTTCGTCACAACCTGCAAACTATGATCATCCTTGGTTACCCAGTTTTCGCCGAGCTGGTGGGCTAGCGCATCATGATTGCGGTCGAAAAACACACCCGCATAGTCCTTGACCACGTCCTCTGAGTTCGACAGTGGCGGATACCAGTGATAGCCACCAAAGACTTCATCGGCGCCCTGGCCTGACTGGACTACCTTGATGTGTTTGGAAACTTCGCGGGACAACAAATAGAATCCTATGTTGTCATACGATACCATCGGCTCTGATTGCGCTTTGATCGTGTCTGGAAGATGCTGCATAAGGTGTTCTGCCGGCACGAATATCTTGTGATGGTCAGTGCCAAAACGTTCAGCGATAAGATCGGAGTAGACGAATTCGTCTCCCTTCTCGCCATTGGCTTCTTCAAATCCGATTGAAAATGTTTTCAGGTCGTGCTGGCCCTCTTCGGCCAACAGACCGACGATCATGCTTGAGTCCACGCCGCCTGACAGCAGTACGCCTACTGGCACATCCGCCACCATCCGCTGGCGTACAGCTGTGCGTAGCGCATCAAGAACCCGGTCGCGCCACTCACCCCGTGTCAACCTTGCGTCTTCAGACCTGCGCTGGTACGGGGCTGACCAGTAGCGATGGTCCTTGAACGAGCCGTCAGCCGCCACTTGGCGCACAGTGGCTGGAGGCAATTTGCGAATACCGTTGAGAATGGTGCGTGGCGCTGGCACAACCGCATGAAACGTCATGTAGTTATGCAAGGCGGCGGGATCTATAGTCGTATCAACATCGCCACCTGCAAGTAACGCGGGCAACGTTGAAGCAAAACGCAGCCGTGAACCCTGTTGGGAGTAATAGAACGGCTTGATACCGAATCGATCCCTGGCGAAGGTGAACGTACCGGCGTTCACATCGGCGATTGCAAAGGCGAACATGCCGTGGAAGCGCTCGACGCAATCCGGGCCCCAAAGATCATAGGCTTTCAGAACAACCTCTGTATCGCCGTCGGAGAAGAAATGGTAACCGGCGGCGCGCAGTTCTGTCTGCAGGTCCCGGTAGTTGTAAATACAACCATTGAAAACGACCGTCAGGCCCAATTGCGGATCGGTCATGGGCTGGGCCGCCCTTTCCGAAAGATCGATAATCTTCAGGCGCCGGTGACCAAATGCGAAGTTTCTTTTGGATTCGACACCATGGCCATCTGGGCCGCGTGGATGAAGAACCCTGTTCATTCTGGCGATCGCTGCCACATCGGCAACAGCGCCATCGAAACGGATTTCACCGGCAAAACCACACATCTCAGCCTTCAACTACCTCCGTTAAACTTTGATAACCGGGTAAACTGGATTGTCATCTGAATCCAACATCACCTGGTTCCCTCACGGTCTGATACGTCCGTGGATACACCAGATCAGTACGGCTTTTGACGGTATCAGTCAAAAGCCGTACTGATCGGTTCCAAATTGCAAGCCGCCTTACGGGTTCAACAGAACCCGTAAAACGCTAGGCAGCAAATCGCGAAGTCGCGTCCCTGACACCTTTCTCCAGGCGCTTCCATGCATCCTCGACGCCAGCCCTCATGTCATCCCAGGCATCTTCACCAGCCTGGCGCATGTCATCGAGTTTCAATTGTGCTTCCTTTTGACGTTCCTTGAGTTCACGGACCTGCTTTTCGTACCTGATTTTGGCATCGGCACTGGCCTCGTCAGCCTGCGCTGTCAGCTTTTCGATTTCCGCATCCCACTCGTTGAGGCGGGCCTGGATTTTGTCGATATATGCTTGTTTCATGTTCATGTTTTATGATCCTTTCGTTGGGTTCTGGGTTCTGGGTTCTGGGTTCTGGGTTCTGGGTTCTGGGTTCTGGGTTCTGGGCACCTGCTGCCGGGCTATCTGGCCGGAAGTGCGTGCAACATCCAGATGATTTTGTTTTGGCCCGCCATACGGGCCGTGTGCATATCGGCAGTAACGACATCAGCAGCGATTTCAGCGCGAGCAACCGACTGGCGAAAGCGGCGGGCTGCAATCTGTAGGGTCGCGTCAGAGGGTTCCGAGGATGAAAGCGCCGGCCAGCAGGGCAACGGAAGCCAGTGCAAGAGAACTCACCAGAATGCGTCTGCCTGCGCCACTGGTTTCCCCCTGACGGGCCTCAAGAGTGGTTCTTTCAGTGGTCATTGGCCTACTCTTCCTTCAACGTTTCAGTGTCCTGCAATAATGCCGTCACAAAACGGCAGCCTGCGCATTCAATATGTACATAAATATGGATTTATAATAAAAAAATCAATATTTTTCATATAGTTAACATGTATATGCAGCGTAGAATGATGAACCTTCGTAACCGCCGGGCGTAGAGCAAAAGGCAGATATTAGGTCGCCAACGGAACAGATGTCTGAGACATCACTTCACTAGACAACCCAACATGCATCACTTACTCCAGTTAAGGCGAAATCAAACAATTGCGTGGATACCAACTCCGATGAGCGCTGCAGGTGGAAAGCGAACTGAAAAGCTGCAAGTCATGCTGAATGATACGGAGATCAAGGCCATTGACGACTGGCGCTTTGAAAACAGGCTGCCAAGCAGAGCAGCTGCCATTCGCGAACTGATCAGTCGCGGGTTACATACTCGGGAGTTCAGTGATCCCTCGATAGACAAGCCATCCAGCGGCTTTGGTGTCGCCACTCCACCGGATGAAACTGAATAGCCAAGAAAACCGGACTGCAGAGCAACCTGGGTTCAAAGAACCCACAAAGTTGCTCTACAACAGTGAAAGCGATCAGGATGATTTTTGGCTGTCCTAACCAAATATAATCCTGATCAAACCGGTCCATCGGCGCCGTTGCAAATTTGCCCGATACCCCGCATCGCATTTCACCTTGCGCCTGGCCGCATGAACCGGTTTGATGCCATCAAACGTTTCTATTCGAGCAAGAAGGCTCTACTCTCTCGGCAATTTTTTCTCGTGCACCTTCAACGCATCAGCCAGCCGGCTTTTGGCCGAGCCGGGCCGTAGGGGCCTGGGCTGGCTTTCGTGCGGTGACCAGCCGTTGAGATAGATCAACTGGAATGTGGCGCGGACACGATTGTCCGGATCTGCAAAATTCCGATCATAATGGGCGCATGCGGTTGCCATGAGGTTGGGTGTTACCAGCGAGCGATGGCGCTCGGTCATTGCGTTGGAAAGTCCGTGTGCCTTCAGATCACGCACAAGCTGCAGTGCATTGCTGTAGCGGACCGTGAGCCGGTCGGTGTCGACTACCGGCAGGGCGAAACCAGCGCGCTGCAATAATCCACCAGCATCACGGATATCACAAAATGGAGCCACGCGTGGCGATGCCCCTGCAATCAACGTGGTTTCTGCCCAAAGCCAGCTTGAGCGAAGTTCATGCAGGCTCTCACCACCCAGCATTGCAGCAAGCAGTACACCATCTGGTTTCAGGGCGTGGTGTATTCGGGTCAGGCTTCCCGGCAGGTCATTTACCCATTCAAGTCCCGGACAGACGAAAATGCAGTCGAACGCCTGCTGCGGCAGATTCGGATTGTTCAGGAACATGCCGTCTGCTGCCAGGATCGGGATTTCTGTCATCGTGGCGTGGTTGGAAAGCTGCGGTCTTATGGCGCTGACAATGGGGGATGCATCATGACTGACGATGGCAACTTCACAGAACTTGCGCGAAATATTTTCAAAACGATCAATCAATCCGGTTGCAGCGGCGGTGTCCAGAAAGCCCGGCAAGTTTCCGCTGGCTGCTGCGCGGGATAAGTTGCGGTGCAGGGCCGTCTGGTCAAACAGGTCGGGATTCTCAGGAGTCAGCATGGTCATGACTGACAAATAGGGCGAGCGGCGCAGGCTGTGCAAGTGTGCAAACAAGCTTTCAGGTGATAGAACGGCAAACGGGATGATGCTTGAGGGCGACACGAAAGCCATGCGCCATACTGCCATAGAAATTGCCCGTGCAGGTTGCCGGATTGCCGGTGATCTGCTGGATCTGGTTGTGCCGGTGACGTGTTCTGTATGCGGTCGGCCGGTATCGGGTACCGGCGGTCTGTGCGCTGCATGCTGGGCCGGCCTGGAGATTATATCGCAACCGGTATGTGAGGCTTATGGCACACCGTTTGTGTATGACGAAGGCGATGGCGCGCTGTCGGCCAGGGCAATCGCCAATCCTCCTGTATGGGACAGGGCCCGTGGTGCAGTGATGTTCAACAACTGCTCGCGGCAACTGGTATATGCCCTGAAGTACCGTGACCGGCATGAAGTGGCACATACCATGGCGCGAATGATGCTTCATGCTGGCCGTGATATGGTATCGCAAGCCGATGTTGTAGTGCCGGTACCGTTACATCGCTGGCGCCTGTGGTCGCGGAGATACAACCAGGCATCATTGCTTGCTGCGGAGATCGGTAAAATGACGGGTCTGACATTGCAATCCGACCTGCTCACCAGAACGCGCAATACCCGTTCCCAGGTAGGGCTTGGAGAGGTTCAGCGCGGTCGTAACGTGAAGGGGGCATTTTCAGTGCCTGGTTCACGGGTTCCGGTCATCATGGATCAAAGGGTACTTCTGGTGGACGATGTGCTGACATCAGGCGCGACTGCCAATGAGTGCGCCTCGGTGTTGAAACGTGCCGGCGCCATTCACGTGGATGTGCTTGTTTTCGCGCTTGTCAGCAATCAGGGTTGATATCATATCTAGGCAAACTGACTGCAACTCTACCGGACATTCCCACAATGAAGCCTGTCACCATCTATTCGACCATGATGTGCCCATACTGCAATGCCGCGAAAAACCTGTTGTCGCGCAAAGGGGTGCCGTATGATGAGATTGACGTGACCTTTGCGCCGGGCAAACGCTCTGACATGACAAGGCGTTCCGGCGGCAAACGCTCCGTACCGCAGATTTTCATCGGTGATGATCATGTCGGTGGCTGCGATGAGTTGCATGCTCTGGAGCATGCGGGAAAACTTGACCCGATGCTGAAGGGCTGACATTTTCGCTGCGGGATTTTGAAGCTGATGAGCAAACCAATGGATACACCGTTTAAGGCAGCCTGCATTCAAATGTGTTCAGGCCGCGATCCGCAATCCAACATCGAGATTGCTGCGGAACTGGTGCGTCGGGCCGCCTGTGACGGTGCCGACCTGATCATGACACCGGAAATGACCAATATCATAGACAGTCCCCGTTCCGCCGTCGCGGCGAAGGTAACGGCAGAGGAGAACTGTTTCGCTGCCGGGAAGTTTGCCGAGTTGGCTGCGGAGACCGGCAAATACATTCTAGCAGGATCCCTTGGTGTGCAGGCGGGAAACGGAAAACTGGCCAACAGGTCGGTGTTGTTTGCCCCGGACGCAACCGTGATGGCGCGTTATGACAAGGCGCACATGTTTGACGTTGATCTGCCGAATGGCGAGGTGTATCGCGAATCGTCAACTTTTTCAGCGGGTGACAAGGCCGTATTTGCCGATTTGCCGTGGGGCAGGCTGGGTCTGACAATCTGCTATGATGTGAGGTTTGCCTATCAATACAGGATGCTGGCCCAACTCGGCTGCAGTTTCATATCCGTCCCGGCGGCATTCACAGTGCCAACCGGAGCGGCGCATTGGCATGTATTGTTACGAGCCCGGGCGATCGAGACAGGTTGCTTCGTTTTTGCCCCTGCTCAGTCAGGAACTCACGAGGAAGGCCGCAAAACCTTTGGTCACAGCCTAATTGTGTCGCCCTGGGGCGAGGTTCTGGCTGATGCCGGCGAAGTAACATCGGGAATCGTCACGGCTACGATAGATCCAGCAATGGTGACGCAGGCGCGAATTCGCATTCCGGCGCTTTCGCATGACAAGGTGCTGAGTATTGCTGACGCCGCGTCACAGGCGGCTGCAGAATGATCCGCTATCACATTTCATGTGAATGCCAACATCAGTTTGATGGCTGGTTTGCCAGCAGCGATGGCTTTGACGATCAAGTAAGGAAGAACCTCGTGCTATGCCCTGTTTGCGGCTCGCACAATGTTGAAAAAGCCCTGATGACACCCGGTGTGCCTGCCCGGAGCAATCGTCGCTCGGAACCAGTTGCGGCCCTGCATGCGCCACTTGATTCCAAAGCGCGCGCAATGGTCGACATGATTCGCAAACTGAGATCACATGTTGAAGCCAATGCGGACTATGTCGGGGACAAATTTGCCGAATCGGCCCGGCGAATTCATTACGGCGAAGAAGAACAACGCGGAATTTATGGTGAAGCGACCATAGATGAAGCGCGTGAGCTTCACGATGAAGGGGTCGAGGTGTTGCCCCTGCCCAAACTGCCTGAAGATGGAAACTAGAGACCTGACCCTAGTTCATGACGTGGAGCAAACCCGGTCAGGTGACGGGCTTTTGTGCCACAATCATATAGTTTACATCGGTGTCGGCGGCTTTGCGCCAGGTGCCTGACAACGGTGAATATGTCACGCCGACTGTTTCAAGCGCCGGACAATTACAGGCCGCCAGCCAGTCATGCAGCTCGGCAGGAGTTATGAACTTTTCCCAATGATGGGTGCCTTTTGGCAACCAGCCCAATACATACTCCGCTCCCAGAATTGCAAGTCCGAATGCCTTCAACGTGCGGTTCAGGGTGGCGATGAACATGATGCCGCCAGGGTCGAGCATGCCGGCACACGTTGCGGTAAACGCGTCAGGGTCATTGACGTGCTCGATCACTTCCATGTTCAGTATAACGTCGAATTGGGCACCTTCTGCGGCGAGTTGTTCTGCTGTTGAAATCCGATAATTGATAGCGAGGCCCTGTTCGCGCGCATGAACAGACGCAGTCCTGACGTTCCTTTCGGAAGGGTCGACTGCTGTCACGTCGGCACCGAGACGCGCCATTGGTTCGGACAACAGGCCACCGCCGCAGCCGATGTCGAGGATTTTCAAGCCGGCAAATGGTGTGCGTTGATGCGGGTCAATACGCAATCTTGCCGTGACCTGTTCACGAATGTAGTCGAGGCGGACCGGATTGAATTTGTGCAACACAGCAAACTTGCCATCCGGATTCCACCATTCTGCCGCCATGGCGGAAAAGCGCTCTACCTCGGCACTGTCCACCGAGGCAGCAGGGCTTTTTTCAGCTGTTTTGGGTGCGGTCATTGAGCTTCCGATCATCGATCATTTGTGGTCATGTTACTTGCACAATTCGGCAATATTGCACAATGACAGTGTTTGCGAGTATGTGTTTCACACTTCAGGTGGCGATTACCGGCTATTCGATGTTCAGATGGCTGCTGCGCCGGATTGTTTGCAATCCGGTTTGAGTGATTTTGTTTTGAAGGGGCAGGGTGACCTTGGGACGGCTGGTTCTGAAATTTGGCGGTACGTCTGTCGCTGATATCGAGCGAATCAGAAATGTAGCGCGTCACGTAGCGCGCGAGGTCGCCGCCGGGCACGAAGTTGCAGTCGTTGTGTCGGCCATGTCCGGGACAACAGACCGGCTGATCGGCTGGGCCAACGAGGCCGCTGCCAGTGGCGGAACGAACCGGGCTTCTGCCGACATGAAGGAATATGATTCTGTACTGGCATCCGGTGAACAGGTGACCGCAGGTCTGCTGGCACTTGTGCTGCAGTCCATGGGGCTGAAAGCGCGATCATGGGCAGGCTGGCAGATTCCGATGCTGACAAGCGACGTGCATGGTGCCGCCCGTATCCTTGATGCTGATTGCAGTGAAATGATCAAGACGCTGGCTGATGGCATGGTTGCTGTGGTGGCAGGCTTCCAGGGAGTGTCCTCGCTGGGACGCGTTACAACACTGGGCCGTGGTGGATCTGACACCAGTGCCGTGGCTCTGGCAGCCGCCTTGCAGGCGAGATGTGACATATACACAGATGTAGACGGTGTTTATACAACCGATCCGCGCATAGAACCCAAGGCACGCAAGGTTGATCGCATTTCCTATGAGGAAATGCTTGAACTGGCATCGCAAGGTGCCAAGGTATTGCAGACCCGATCAGTTGAACTTGCCATGGTGTACAAGGTGCCATTGCAGGTAAGATCCAGTTTTGAAAGCCCGGAGTCGGAGGACCAGAACCGCGAAGACGGTACCGGCCCCGGCACCTTGGTTTGCGACGAGGAGGATATAGTGGAGCAACAGGTTGTCAGCGGCATCGCCTACTCGCGTGACGAGGCCAAGGTTTCCATTCGCCGGGTCAAGGACAAACCGGGAGTCTCGGCTGCGGTGTTTGGACCGCTTGCCGCGGCTGGCGTCAGTGTCGACATGATTGTTCAGAACGTGTCGGCTGATGGTGAAACTGCCAACATTACATTCACGGTTGCGAACGATGATGTTGAAAGAGCGATGGCTGTGATTGAAAATGCAAAGCAGGATATCGGTTATCTCGAACTGGAAGCGTCGAAGGGTGTTGCCAAAGTGTCGGTTATTGGCATTGGCATGCGAAGTCATGCGGGCGTTGCCGCGGTAATGTTCAGGACGCTTGCCGACAAGGGTATCAACATTCAGGCGATAACGACGTCGGAGATCAAGATCTCCGTATTGATTGATGAAGACTACACTGAACTTGCCGTCCGGATTTTGCACGAAGCTTACGGAATGGAAGCGGCGTGAAACAGCCATGTCAATGGGTTTGAATTCGATGACGAGCTGGCGAAAACAGCTGAAAGGTGAGGCCGCGCGCTGATGGTAAATCCAGTCCAGGGCCCGCGAGTTTTGCTCAGACGCATGCGCGAGGTCATGGCACGACCGGAAGCTGCGCAGGCAAGGCTCGACAAGATCGTATCGCTCATCGCGTCCAACATGGTGGCCGAGGTATGCTCCATCTATCTCGTGCGTCCGGGCAACAATGATCTGGAACTGTTTGCCTCTGAAGGTCTGAAATCCAGCGCGGTTCACAAATCCAAACTCCTGGCAGGCGAAGGCCTTGTAGGCTTCATTGCCCATGATGCCCGGTCGTTGTCACTGTCTGATGCGCAGGCTCATCCGGCCTTCAAATACCTTCCCGAGACTGGTGAAGAGATCTATTCCTCGTTTCTCGGCGTGCCAATCATGCGCCATGGTGTCGTTTCAGGCGTCCTGGTTGTGCAGAACCAGGTCAAGCGCAGCTACACGGAGGAAGAAGAAGAAGCCCTGCAGACAGTGGCCATGGTCCTGGCGGAGGTTATAGCTTCACCTGATGTTCAGTCGGAACTGGAAGTGGCAGGCAACGGCGTGCAACTTACCGGTTCTTTACATATTTCAGGTGAAGGCCTGGTCGACGGTGTGGCGCTTGGCCATGTAGTGCTGCACGAGCCGCGGGTAATCGTGACCCGCTTTATTGCGGAAGACCCGGAACAAGAACGCAGCCGTCTGGATGTTGCCATAGACAAGCTGCAGTCCCAGATCGATCAGCTTGCAGAACGGCGGCCCGGTCAGTTCAGCAGCGACTTTGAAGACGTGCTGGAAACAGTACGGATGTTCGCCCGCGACAGAGGCTGGCTGCGCAAATTGCGAGAGGCTGTAGCCACCGGGTTGACAGCAGAAGCAGCTGTCGAGCGAGTGCAATCGGATACTCGCGCCCGGCTGGCACGCCAGGCAGATCCATATTTGCGTGAACGCCTGCACGATCTGGATGATATTGCCAACCGGTTGTTGCGCATTCTGACCGGCGCTGAAGAAAAGGCCTCTCGCACAGAGCTGCCAAAGGATTCCATCGTTGTTGCGCGCACGATGGGACCGGCAGAGCTGCTTGACTATGATCCTTCCAGATTGCGTGGTCTGGTGCTGGAGTTGGCCGGCTCCACCTCCCACGTAGCCATTGTGGCCCGTGCCCTGGGCGTGACCACGGTGGGATCTGCACGCTCGGTTTCCGATCTTGCCGAGGACGGCCAGGAAATCATAATTGATGGGGGGTCTGGAGATGTGCATGTTCGGCCGGCGCAGGACGTGCAAAAGGTCTACACCGAGAAGGTTCGGCTGTATGCAAAGCGTCAGGCCCAATACGCCAAGATGCGAGATACGCCTGCCATCACCCTGGATGGGCGTCATATTGATTTGTCTATCAATGCCGGACTCATGGTTGACTTGCCGCATCTGGAAGCTGCAGGCGCACAGGGTATCGGCCTGTTTCGCACCGAGTTGCAGTTCATGCTGGCGCGGCACTTCCCGAGATTTGACGAGCAAAGACGGTTTTATGAAAGTATTCTGCAGGCAGCAGGTGGCAAGCCGGTGGTGTTTCGTACGCTCGACATTGGTTCTGACAAGGTGTTGCCCTATCTGACATCAGTAAAGGAAGAAAATCCGGCAATTGGCTGGCGTGCGATCCGTATGGCGCTTGACCGGCCGGCATTGTTGAGACTGCAGTTGCGGGCTTTGATTTCTGCAGCTGCAGGCCGGGAATTGCGGGTCATGTTCCCAATGATTTCCGAAACCTCGGAGATGGTGCAAGCACGCGGCATGTTGGACGTGGAATGTCGATTCCTCTCTGATCGCGGTTATGAAATGCCGAGCGAAATCAGGATAGGGGCCATGATCGAAGTGCCCGCGCTCATGTGGCAACTTGACCAGCTGCTGCTACACACGGATTTTGTTTCCATTGGCTCCAACGACCTCATGCAGTTCATGTTTGCGGCAGATCGCCAGCATCCGAAGCTGGCTGGACGCTATGACGTTTTGTCGCCGGCGGCACTGAAGGTCATGGATACCATTCGAGAAAGCTGCGAGCATCATGCCACTGCGCTGACCATATGCGGGGACATGGCCGGTAACACACTTGAAGCCATGGCATTGATTGCGTTGGGGTTCCGTTCCATTTCGATGGCTCCGACATCGATCGGACCAGTCAAGCAAATGTTGTTGAAACTCGACTCGGTGAAGGCAGGCGCCTTCCTGCGTGATCATTTCGAGAGTCAGGCCCATTCGCTGCGCGAGCCACTTGTCGGCTATGCGAGGCAGCACAGGATTCCGCTGTAAGATCGAAACTCGATATTCAGGGGCTGGAAATTGCAGGCTGTTTCCAGGTGCTGGCGTAAAATTTCCCGGCGTTCACCAAATGCTAACCCTGTTTGTTCATTCTGGGTCTCGAATAGTCATGAGCTCCAGGCGCAAGTGTTATGGAGCAAGGGTGTTCCGGTTGTCAGTATGAGTTGCTTTGACCCCAGCATTTACCCGGGTCACGCATGCGACATTCATGGCGCCGGATCAAGCAGGAGTACCCGGCGATGAACCAGCATACGCGCGGCAACTTTGATCATAGTTTTCAGAGCTACCGGGCCAAGCCGGATGGCTCAACCGATCCGGCGGGCGAGGCGGGTTGGTTTTTGCAGCGCGAGCGCGAACGCCGCAAAGTCAGTCTTCGTGATGTAGCGAGGGCTATAAGAGTTCATCCCGTTCACCTTGATGCCATCGAACGTGGTGACCTGACCCGTATGCCACATCGCTCCGATGCCATCGGAATGGTCGGCGCCTACGCGGAGTTTCTGGGCTTCGATCCGCAGCCCATGATGATGCATTATGCCCAGTTGCTACCCCGTTCGAGCGCACCGAAGCTACAGGGATCACGTAAACCCACACCGCTTGGCAGTGCTCGTATTATTGACTTCCCACTGGCGCGCCGCCTCAAGGAAGTGGCCAGCGGAGGTGGCGGCGTCGTTGCGTCGGTGCTGGCTGCAGTGATTCTTTTTGGCGGCATCAGCTATGCGGTTCTGCCCGGTGGCGGTCCTGATTCCAGCCGGACAGTTGCCGGGGCCTCAGTTACCGAACCTGTTCAAGAAGTTTCAACTATTGCAGGCAGCAGCACCAGGATTGGCGCGGCGGTCAGCAAGTCTGAATCTGCGCTCGAGGATACTCCCCAGACTGCCGGTGCCATTGATCCGGCTGTAGACCCGATAGGCGCACTGCTTGCCGCAGAAGCTGATCAGGCGGCAAACAGTCTCGATGGTCTCGACAAGCTGATTGCCAGCAATGGCAAGATTGAAGCGCTTGCTGACGGTATGACGACGGCAACGACCAAACCAGTCAAATCTGTCGATGTACCTTTGAACCGTGACGGCAAGGGCCGTATTTTCGGTGCCGACAACACCGATGCCCGGCTTGTCCTGCGCGCGACCGAGCGAGTTTGGGTGCGGGTTGAAGACGGCAAGGGAAAAACAATTCTCGTCGACACCCTGAACGCGGGAGACCGGTTCAGGGTACCAAACCAGGAAGGCCTGGTGGTTATTGCGCGCGATGGCGGGTTACTGGCCTTTGAAATAGACGGCAAGCCAGTGGGTACCCTCGGAAGCCCCGGAGAAGTTCTGGTAAACCGCGCGCTTGACCTCAACAAGCTGATGAACCAGGGCAGTTGATTTCGCTGTGATGGTGAACTGTGGGGGTCAGGTGGTACAACCTGCCTGCGCGTTGAAGTAAAGGCTCGCTGTTTTGAATTGCGACGAATTTGCGAAACTGACTATACATTCGCGCATCGTGTTGTAGAAGTAGGCTTGATTCAACCAAAAGTCATCCTGATCCGGCAATACCGTCGCCATGTCGCTTTCTGATAGTCCACAGATAGATAAGATCCTGCAGCGCTTCGAGGCAATCGAGGCGGAACTTGGTTCCGGCGTAGTTGGAGACGATTTTGTGCGGCTGTCCAAGGAGTATGCGGAGCTTGAAGCTACCGTCACGGTGATCCGGACGTTGCGTTCCACGGTTGCGGAACTGGCCGGTGTTGGAGAGATGATGCACTCCGGTGACGCTGACATGGCAGAACTTGCGCGTTCGGAGGCTGACGGCCTGAAACAGCGTCTGGCAGCGCTTGAACATGATCTGCGACTGCATCTGCTACCGAAAGATGCAGCGGATCAACGCAATGTCATACTCGAAATTCGAGCAGGCACAGGCGGCGATGAGGCGGCTTTGTTCGTTGGTGATTTATTCCGTATGTACCAGCGGCACGCCAGCCTGCATGGCTGGAAAGTGGAGGTAATGTCAGCCAGTGAGGCCGAGCAAGGCGGTTACAAGGAAATCATCGCCAGTATTTCCGGTGCCGGTGTTTATGCGAAATTAAAGTATGAGTCAGGCGTGCATCGCGTACAGAGGGTTCCCGAAACCGAAGCGCAGGGGCGCATCCACACGTCAGCAGCAACTGTTGCGGTTTTGCCGGAAGCCGAAGAGGTCGACGTCGAGGTACGCAATGAGGATGTTCGCATCGATACAATGCGCGCGTCCGGTTCCGGCGGCCAGCATGTGAATACAACTGATTCGGCGGTTCGCATCACCCACCTGCCCACCGGTATCGTCGTGGTGCGGGCGGAAAAGAGCCAGCATCAAAACCGTGCCAGTGCCATGAAGGAATTGCTAGCAAGGCTCTATGACAGGGAAAGAAACAGGGTTGATCAGGAGCGTTCCGATGCCCGAAAGGGCCAGGTAGGGTCCGGTGACCGCTCCGAGCGCATCCGCACCTATAATTATCCGCAAGGCCGTGTCAGCGATCATCGCATCAACCTTACGCTATACAAACTCGACAGCATTGTAGCAGGCGAAGGACTTGACGAAATCATAGATGAGCTGGTGGCCGATCATCAGGCGTCCCTGCTGGCATCTGAAGGCGATGAACATGCCGCTTGAGGCATCACGGCTGCACCAGGATATTGCCGCGAAATTGCGTGATGCGGGTATAGATACGGCCATGCTCGACGGGCGAATGATTATCCGTCACGTGACCGGGTTGAGTGACGTTGATTTGATTGCCAGGCCCGACACGCCGGTTTGCAATGCGCACATTCTGCAAATTAATGAAATGATTTCGCGTCGTGAAACAGGCGAACCAGTTTCACGGCTCATCGGATACAAGGAGTTTTTTGGTCGAGAGTTCAAGGTTACGCCTGCCACACTGGATCCACGCCCGGACACCGAAATCCTGGTCGAGACGGGGTTGAGGCTGTTGTCGAATCGGCACGCGGGTCGCGACGCCCGGTTTCTTGATATCGGAACAGGCACCGGCGCCATCGCGGTGACCTTGCTGGCTGAGCGGTCACATGTGACGGGCGTTGCAACGGATGTGTCGCGCGAAGCTCTGGAGGTTTGTCACAGCAACGCCTGTCAACACGGCGTTGATGATCGTCTCGAGTTGGTGTGCACCAACTGGGCTGATGCAGTGAACGGCAGGTTTGACCTTGTGGTTGCCAATCCACCCTATATTGCAAGTCAGGACCTGGCCAGACTTGAACCGGGTGTTCGCAATTATGATCCACAGTTGGCGCTTGATGGAGGGGCCAACGGACTGGATGCCTATCGACCGATTTTTGAAACCGCCTCCAACCTGGTTCGATCAGACGGGCATCTGCTGGTAGAGCTTGGCAAAGGACAACATGAAGCGATCAGACAGATAGCACAGCAGCAGGGGTTGGTTCCGGTGGACTGCGCTGCCGGTCTGATCCGTGATTTGGCGGGAATAATCCGGTGTGCAATTTTTAAAGTTTGTTAATTCTGTTTGCCATATGAAAAAAACTACTTGGAAAGGTGAGCACAAGCGGCTACTTTCTCTTCAGCGAGGTCATGTGGCGTTGTGATGTGGTTGACACATTGAGCGTGAGACTTCTTGGAGCGAACAATCGCCGGCGCGGGCAGATATGCGCCAATCTTGTCAAGGCACCTTAAAATCATATTGATATCCAGAGCATTCAGGCTTGGAAGGTGGCAATTGCGGATCATTGGCGGTTAACGTCCGGGGCTTGAATTTTGCAGGGGTTATACAAGGCACATTTGCTTTGAAGTCATTTTTGAGAGGTTTGCCTGTTTCCAAAAGGACAGGCGGGCTGGTTGTAGTTCAATTTGCAGGTGATATTACGGAATGAGACAAGGACAACAGCATAATAAAAACAGATCACGTGGACGTGGCGGCGGTGGAAACCGCGGCGGCGGCGGTGGCGGCGGCGGGCGTCAGTCCAATCCGCTCAATCGTGTGTTTGAAAGCAACGGTCCTGATGTGAAAGTGCGCGGTAATGCTCAAACGATTGCCGACAAATATATGCAGTTGGCACGCGATGCGGTTTCGTCCGGCGAAAACGTGAGTGCGGAAAACTATTTCCAGCATGCAGAGCACTACCTGCGCATAGTGGCAGCAGCCCAGGCCTTCAACCAGCAGTCACAACAAAACCAGCAACGTCGCGAGGATGGTGACAGTGAAGGAAATGCCGCATCGGGCGATACTGTCAATGATGAAAGCGAAAACCGGGAAGCAGCTTCCGGAGACGACGGTGCGGTCGACACTAACCGGCAGAACAATCACAGAGGCAATCGGGGAAATCGCGGCAATGGCCGCCAGCGCGAATCAGTTGCCGATGACGATGAAACAACAACCCGTACCAAAGAGACGCAATCGGCCGCGCCATCAGAAGGTGATGAGAACTGGCAGTCGCAGGCACCTGATTTCCTGCGTCGTGAAGCAGGCGGACGTGATGGCGATGATGTGCAAGTTGAAGCAAAGACCAAACGCCAGCCTCGTGGCCGAAAGGCAAAACCGGTTGAGGTGGCAGACACATCGGATAGCGGAAATCCGTCCGATGGTGATGCATCTGAGGATGTCAGTGCAGCGTAGGCCAGATCAGGATGACTTCAGGTTGAATCAATCAGAAGACTTAAACTCATTGACAGGCTCAACAGTCGGCACCCCTGGTATTAATCGATCGTAATTTTTTGACCGACTGCCAGAATGGTGTCCGCAATCGAGCTGGCATAAATACCACAGTCTTCGTGCTGGAACGCTGACATCAATGTGCGTGGCAGGTTCATGTCACGCTCGGCTGTCTGCGGATTGACGCTTATCGCGGCACACCTTTTGATGCGCTCTGCCACCCGAAAAACCGGTAACCCATCTACCTGCAAACGTTTGCTCAACCAGCCGAACTCTGTCCACGGCTCAGCACCGTCAATGTGAATATTGGCCCGAAATCTCAATGGATCAACTGGTTTTCCGACGACGCGCTCAACCTCGCGTACACTGGCCAGATTGAGGATCGAGATGAATTTTGCCGGTACGTCGGTAAAATGATGGCCTTCGGCATGAACTATACGCGGACTGCCGCGCAGTTCGTCTTTCATGTATGCGGCCATGAACTGTTCGATGATCTGGCGCCCGACAGGTGTTGAAAGATCGCCGCGTGCGACCTGTTTGTCATCACGGTTTATGGTCAGCACAGGAGTTCCTTTCAATACATCCATTCGCGTATCGAGAGCTGCAATCTTTTCATGGCTCATCAATTGGGTAAAAGCGGTCTTTGGCAGATATGCGGGCGAAACAGGATCAAATTTTCTGGCACCGGCCTCTATCGCCCAACTACGATCCAGCGGTAAATTTTCCCCTGTACTCAACTGTATTGTTTCGTGGCTTTGAACCGACATTCCCTTGATCGGGAAAGTGTTCAATGCGCGAATGGTAATCATGCTGGCCATAATTGGTGTGCCTGAAGCTTGTTATGGACGGAACCGTCACTATATGTGGCAGGAAGCATCCTGATTGGCCAGTATTGCATGAGGGTCGGCTGATAGCGGCATAGATTACCGGCTGAAAAGGAAGACAACAAAGGCAGGGTCCAGACCCTGAATCCATAACCGGATATCCAGAAATCAGCGCTGCAATGGCGGGCTGTCAGACAGGATATGCCACAAGGAGGTTTGAGATGGATTTTGAAAAATATACCGAGCGCGCCAAGGGTTTTGTTCAGGCTGCCCAGAATTTGGCATTGCGCGAAAATCACCAGCAGTTTTCTGCCGAACACATTCTGAAGGTCCTGCTCGATGACGACCAGGGCCTGGCTGCAGGTCTGATCAAATCAGCCGGTGGTGATGCCAAGGCTGTTCTGGGTGATGTGAGTGCGCGGCTTGCCAAATTTCCAAAGGTGGAAGGTTCAGGCGCCGGCAAACTGTTTCTTGCACCTGAAACGGCGAGGGTGTTTGAGACTGCACAACAAAGCTCAAGTAAATCGGGCGACAGCTTTGTTACGGCAGAGCGTCTTTTGCAGGCATTGTCGATCGAAAAGTCGGGCGCACAGGAAGCATTGAAGGCTGGCGGCGTCACGCCAACCGGTCTCAACAAGGCGATTGACGAACTGCGACAGGGCCGTACTGCCGACAGTGCCTCGGCTGAAGAAGGTTATGATGCACTGAAGCGATTCGCCCGTGATCTCACCGAAGCTGCCCGGGAGGGGAAACTTGACCCGGTCATCGGGCGAGACGAGGAAATCCGGCGTGCAATCCAGGTGCTGTCGCGCCGCACCAAGAATAACCCGGTTCTGATTGGCGAACCCGGAGTTGGCAAGACGGCCATTGCGGAAGGGCTGGCGCTGCGCATCATCAACGGCGATGTGCCGGAAAGCCTGCGCGACAAGAAATTGATGGCGCTCGACATGGGCGCGCTGATTGCCGGCGCCAAATACCGGGGTGAGTTTGAAGAGCGACTCAAATCGGTGCTGTCGGAAGTACAGGCGGCAGCCGGAAACATCATCCTGTTCATCGATGAGATGCACACGCTTGTGGGTGCAGGCAAGGCAGACGGCGCAATGGATGCATCAAATCTGCTCAAACCGGCCCTGGCGCGCGGTGAATTGCATTGTATTGGCGCAACAACACTCGACGAGTACCGCAAGCATGTTGAAAAGGATGCTGCGCTGGCAAGGCGTTTCCAGCCGGTTTTTGTGTCGGAACCGACTGTTGCAGACACTGTTTCGATTCTGCGCGGCCTGAAGGAAAAATATGAAATGCACCATGGTGTGCGCATTACGGATGCAGCGCTTGTGGCTGCTGCCAACCTGTCCAACCGTTATATCACTGATCGATTTCTACCTGACAAGGCGATCGACCTGATGGATGAGGCAGGCTCGCGTCTGCGTATGCAGGTTGATTCGAAACCGGAAGAACTGGATGAACTGGATCGGCGCATCATTCAGTTGAAGATCGAGCGCGAGGCTTTGAAGAAGGAGGCCGACAAGGCGTCAAAAGCAAGACTCGACAAGCTGGAAAAGGAACTCGCTGAGCTTGAGGAAAAAGCTTCAGTTCTGACCCAAACCTGGCAGGCCGAGAAGCAAAAGCTCAATGCGGCGCAGAAAATCAAGGAAGAACTCGATCAGGCCCGGCTTGAACTTGAACGTGCACAACGTGGTGGCGACCTGGCAAAGGCCGGCGAGCTCGCCTACGGCACAATACCTCAACTGGAGAAAAAACTCAGCGATACAGAAGCGGTTTGCAAACCGGCGAACCCGCTGATGGAAGAAGCGGTTACGGAGAGCCACATCGCCGGCGTGGTGTCGCGCTGGACCGGTATTCCGGTTGACAAGATGCTGGAGGGCGAACGCGAGAAACTGCTGACCATGGAATCAGAGCTGGCAAAACGGGTTGTCGGGCAAGCCAACGCGGTTCGCTCGGTCTCCAAGGCTGTTCGCCGCGCGCGGGCAGGGCTTCAGGACCCCAACCGGCCAATCGGCTCGTTCATGTTCCTCGGCCCGACCGGAGTTGGAAAAACAGAGTTGACCAAGACGCTGGCAGCTTTCCTGTTCGATGATGAGCATGCGATGGTGCGTGTGGACATGTCAGAGTACATGGAAAAGCATTCGGTTGCCCGATTGATTGGCGCCCCTCCAGGATATGTGGGGTATGATGAGGGAGGCGCATTGACCGAAGCCGTCCGCCGGCGGCCGTATCAGGTTATCCTGTTTGACGAGATTGAAAAGGCACACCCTGATGTGTTCAACATTCTACTGCAGGTACTTGATGACGGTCGCCTGACCGATGGTCAGGGCCGTACGGTAGACTTCCGCAACACGCTGATCATCATGACATCCAATATTGGTTCAGAATTCCTGGTCGCACTCAATGAAGATGAACCAGCAGAAGCTGCACGTGGACAGGTTATGGATATGGTTCGTTCGCACTTTCGGCCGGAATTTCTCAACCGTCTGGACGAGATCATTCTGTTTAATCGGCTCAAGCGGGAAAACATGGGCGCGATTGTGGACATCCAGCTGTCCCGTCTGGCAGCCCTGCTGGAGGATCGCAAGATCTTTCTGGACCTCACGGACAAGGCCCGCGATCATCTGGCTACCCAGGGATATGATCCAGCCTATGGAGCGCGTCCGCTGAAACGGGTCATGCAGAAGCTGGTTCAGGATCCGTTGGCGGAAGCCATCCTGGACGGACGGATTCACGACGATCAGACTGTCCACATCGATGCTGGCAAGACGGGCCTGACGTTCAATGGTGAGGCCGCAGGTGATCTGGAGGCTGCGATCATAGCCCCTGTTACGGGGGACGATTCTTCCAAACCCGCGAGCGTTCACTAGAACGACATGGGTTCTCTTGAACCAATACAGTTGGCACTCTGGAAGTGTGGCAATGCCTTTTGCGCAGCCGGCTTTGGCGCTACCATGGGAGAATGATATTTCCCCTTAACGCCGGGTTGCGTGAAACCATTGCCAGGAACCTGGCAACGCATGATCGGGTTGCTGTTGCGGATGTGTCCCTGCGACCCGCTGCGGTGGCGTTTGTCGTCAGTGCTGCATCGCATGATGCGCCGGCTGATATTGTGGTAACCCTGCGGGCAAGCAAGTTGAACAGGCATGGCGGCCAGTATGCCTTGCCCGGCGGGCGCCTTGATAACGGTGAAAGCGTGGTTGAGGCTGCATTGCGCGAAACTCGCGAGGAAGTCGGTCTTCATCTTGAAAATTCGTCGGTTCTGGGGCTATTGGATGATCTGGTGACCCGTTCCGGGTTTGTCATCACACCAGTGGTTACCTGGGCTGGTGCAGACCCGAGATTTGTGCCGGATCCGGCAGAAGTGGCGCAGATTTATCGCATTCCGCTGGAAGAGCTGGATTCACCGTCAATCCCCGACATTGTCGCCGACAAGTCCGGTGGTAAATCAGTAATGTCGGCGGTGTTTCCGACAATCGGACATCGGATGTATGCGCCGACAGCGGCACTTTTGTATCAGTTTCGCGAGGTCTGCCTGCACGGTCGCACAACCCGTGTTGGTGATCTTGGCCAGCCAGAATTTACACGGAGTTGACCAATTGATGGCTGTATTTAAGGGGCGTTCTGCAGCACCGGTGCTGGCAATTTCCCTGCTTGGATTTATCGTGCCCACGGTCGCGGCGGAGGATGGTTCGGCTTTTGAGACTGCCCGCAAGTCGGTTGTGACAGTGCTGCCGGTCTGGCCAGGCAAACCGTCGAACGCGAGCGAACCTGAAGGAAGCGGTGTCGTTATCGGCGACGGGTATACCGTGGTAACGGCCGATCATGTGCTGGGGCCAGCCCAGGAGCAGGTGCCCGTGCTGGTGCGCGATGATGATGGAACGAGTTATCGAGCCCGGGTGGTGGCCCGCCATAAGCCCAGTGACATTGCGATCCTTCATATAGACCAGAAGCTGCCGGCAATTGCCGCGCGTGAAAGTCAGCTTTGGCTGGGAGAGCAGGTCTGTGCCATTGGCAACGCGTTCGGTGTAGGATTGTCGGTCAGTTGCGGACGAGTATCGGCGGTGCACCGTGCCGGGGTTGGTTTCAACGCCATTGAAGATTTCATACAAACGGATGCAGCGGTGAATCCCGGTATGTCAGGCGGTGCACTTGTGGACCTCGAGGGGCGGTTTGCAGGAATGTTGTCGGCGATCTTCACCAAACAGTCAGATGCAAACATTGGTGTGAATTTTGCCGTGGATGTAAAACTGGTGACTGTCATCACCGATGGTCTCGCAAAGACCGGCAAATTTGTTCCGGTCCGGACAGGCGTGCTTTTGCGGGCCATTCCGAGTAAGGGAGAGCCGGGCCGGCAGGGAGTGGTGGTGGTGAAAGTCATACCTGGACTGGCCGGCGACAAGTCAGGTTTCAAGCCCGGCGATACTCTTTATGAGGCAAACGGAAGGCGCATTCGCAAACCGGAGGACTGGTTGTCGGTTATGGCTGGTTTGACACGCAATGAACAAGTCAGGGTGTCAGGCGTTCGCGATGGCAAAACACGCCAGTGGACGATGCGTGACTGATTCCCCGGCCACAAGGTTCGTGGGCGGGTTTGCCAGATTCCGGGTCCCGGAAGGCCTTGTACCAGAAGATCTGGTTATTGCCCATTGACCTGCGCGATTTGAATGGAAGATGGAGCTTCCTGCATGAGAGCGAGAACTCTCATCCTCTTCTGCTTGAATGCCAGCAAGTCCTCGCCGGTCAACTGCTTGCCAGACGTGGCAACCTGCACGCGGCGCGGATTGATCGGCCGCTTGCCCTGGCGCACTTCGTAATGCAGGTGAGGGCCGGTGGAACGGCCAGTCGTACCGACATAGCCGATAACCTGACCCTGACGGACCTTCTGGCCCTTTTCCAGTTTGGCCGTCTTGCTCATATGGGCATAAAGTGTCGAGTATTTATTGGCGTGCTCAATGACAACAGTGCGGCCATATGAACCGCGCCAGCCGACGTGCGACACAACGCCATCACCAGCTGCCTTGATCGGCGTGCCGCGAGCTGCGCCAAAGTCAATACCGGTGTGGAGTTTGTTATATCCCAATAGCGGGTGACGGCGCATGCCAAAGCCTGATGTAATCCGGACGCCGGAAATGGGGGTACTCATCAATGCCTTGTTGGCTGCTACGCCGTTTTCGTCATAATAGGCGGTCTGGCCTTCGGAATCGGTGAAACGATAATAAATGTGGTCCCGGCCGGATGTCCGTAACTTGGCGTAATGCAACACTTTGCGTTTGGTTGACGAACCGCTGAGTGGATTCCCATAAAACAGTTCGATTTGATCGCCGGCATGAATTTGGCGCTGCAGGTCGATATTGTGTCCGAGCACTTTCATTGCAGCGTTTATAACGTAGTTCGGAACGCCATTATCGCGTGCAGCTGCATAGACCGAGGACGATACCTTTGCCCTGGCGCGGTAGTGCGGCGCATTCGCAATTACTGACAACGGCTTGGCCTTTTTGCCACCGACGGCGGCAATGTAGCGGCCATCATCGTCGGATTCGATGATCAGCTCTTCGCCGCCCGGCGGCGTAAACGATACCCGGACGGGTGCAATGACTTCATTGCCATAAAAATCCTGCTGCTTGTCGAGAGTGACGGAGTATTTCTGGCCGGTTTGCACAAGACGCCCCGGGAATATCGGTTCAATTGCTGCTGCAACTGCACGCGCACTTTCAATTGTGACGCCGAGCTCGACCATACGTCCGATCAGGGTATCGCCCTGACGCAGAATAAATTCTTCATCCACCGGTTCTGACGGCAGTGTTTTGGACACACTGGTGGAATTTTCCGTGTCCGGCAGGGAGGCAAGCTCTATGCTGTTTTCCAGTATGGTAGGCTCACCATAGGCCAGCGTGTTGCTGGCTGGGGCCGGATAGCTGTTCTGC
>CAVOZJ010000005.1:0-67500 GCA_963700885.1 uncultured Alphaproteobacteria bacterium | reverse complement strand
AGCATTGATAATGAGAATGATCAAGCGACTTAAGGGCATTTGGTGAATGCCTTGGCGCTGAGAGGCGATGAAGGACGTGATACGCTGCGATAAGGCGTGGGGAGCTGCGAATAAGCTTTGATCCACGCATTTCCGAATGGGGAAACCCACAGCTTCGGCTGTATCTTGCACTGAATACATAGGTGCAGGAGGCGAACCCGGGGAACTGAAACATCTAAGTACCCGGAGGAAAGGACATCAACCGAGACTCTGCTAGTAGCGGCGAGCGAACGCGGACCAGGCCTGTGCTGCATATGATTAAACCGGAAGTGTCTGGGAAGGCACGCCATAGAGGGTGATAGCCCCGTACGGGTAAAAATCGTATGCAGACTTGAGTAGGACGGGACACGTGAAATCCTGTTTGAACATGGGAGGACCACCTTCCAAGCCTAAGTACTCCTCAGCGACCGATAGTGAACCAGTACCGTGAGGGAAAGGTGAAAAGCACCCCGACAAGGGGAGTGAAATAGTACCTGAAACCGAATGCCTACAAACAGTGGGAGCCTGAAATGGTGACCACGTACCTTTTGTATAATGGGTCAGCGACTTAATTTAACGAGCAAGCTTAAACCGATAGGTGTATGCGCAGGGAAACCGAGTCTTAATAGGGCGT
Source organism: uncultured Alphaproteobacteria bacterium (assembly GCA_963700885.1). GTDB lineage: Bacteria > Pseudomonadota > Alphaproteobacteria > Rhizobiales > Aestuariivirgaceae > Anderseniella. Next base: position 66,848 of record CAVOZJ010000005.1, on the reverse strand, counting down.
CCTAGTTCGTTGGATTAGACCCGAAACCAGTCGATCTAGCCATGAGCAGGCTGAAGGTGCAGTAACATGCACTGGAGGGCCGAACCCACGTCTGTTGAAAAAGCCGGGGATGACTTGTGGCTAGGGGTGAAAGGCCAATCAAGGCTGGAAATAGCTGGTTCTCCGCGAAAGCTATTTAGGTAGCGCCTCGCGTGAATACTCCAGGGGGTAGAGCACTGGATGGGCTAGGGGTCCATAACGGATTACCAAACCTAACCAAACTCCGAATACCTGGAAGTACTGCGCGGGAGACACACGGCGGGTGCTAACGTCCGTCGTGGAAAGGGAAACAACCCTGACCGTCAGTTAAGGTCCCCAAGTCTTGGCTAAGTGGGAAAGGATGTGAGGATCCCAAAACAACCAGGAGGTTGGCTTAGAAGCAGCCATCCTTTAAAGAAAGCGTAACAGCTCACTGGTCTAAACAAGGATCTTTGCGCCGAAAATGTAACGGGGCTAAAGCCAAGCACCGAAACTACGGGTGCATAGCAATATGCGCGGTAGCGGAGCGTTCTGTAAGTCTGCGAAGGGTGATCTGTGAGGACACCTGGAGATATCAGAAGTGCGAATGCTGACATGAGTAACGATAAACAGTGTGAGAAACACTGTCGCCGAAAATCCAAGGGTTCCTGCGTAAAGCTAATCTGCGCAGGGTTAGTCGGCCCCTAAGGCGAGGCAGAAATGCGTAGTCGATGGGAAGCAGGTTAATATTCCTGCACCAGTGGGTAGTGACGGATGTTGTAAGTTGTATTTCCTTATCGGATTGGAAATGCTGCGAAGACGTTCCAGGAAATAGCTCCCACATTAGACCGTACCCGAAACCGACACAGGTGGATTGGTAGAGAATACCAAGGCGCTTGAGAGAACTATGCTGAAGGAACTCGGCAAATTGCTCCCGTAAGTTCGCGAGAAGGGAGCCCCATGCCTGCGCAAGCAGGTGTGGGGGGCACAGACCAGGGGGTGGCGACTGTTTAACAAAAACACAGGGCTCTGCGAAGTCGCAAGACGACGTATAGGGTCTGACGCCTGCCCGGTGCCGGAAGGTTAAGAGGAGAGGTGAGAGCTTTGAATTGAAGCCCCGGTAAACGGCGGCCGTAACTATAACGGTCCTAAGGTAGCGAAATTCCTTGTCGGGTAAGTTCCGACCTGCACGAATGGCGTAACGACTTCCCCACTGTCTCCAGCATAGACTCAGTGAAATTGAATTCCCCGTGAAGATGCGGGGTTCCTGCGGTCAGACGGAAAGACCCCGTGCACCTTTACTACAACTTCACACTGGCATTCGTGTCGGCATGTGTAGGATAGGTGGTAGGCTTTGAAGCGTTGGCGCCAGCTGATGTGGAGCCGCAAGATGAAATACCACCCTTATCTACATGGATGTCTAACCGCGGTCCGTTATCCGGATCCGGGACAGTGTGTGGTGGGTAGTTTGACTGGGGCGGTCGCCTCCCAAAGAGTAACGGAGGCGCGCGATGGTGGGCTCAGAGCGGTCGGAAATCGCTCGTTGAGTGCAATGGCATAAGCCTGCCTGACTGCGAGACAAACAAGTCGAGCAGAGACGAAAGTCGGTCATAGTGATCCGGTGGTCCCACGTGAGGAGGGCCATCGCTCAACGGATAAAAGGTACGCCGGGGATAACAGGCTGATGACCCCCAAGAGTCCATATCGACGGGGTTGTTTGGCACCTCGATGTCGGCTCATCGCATCCTGGGGCTGGAGCAGGTCCCAAGGGTTTGGCTGTTCGCCAATTAAAGCGGTACGTGAGCTGGGTTCAGAACGTCGTGAGACAGTTCGGTCCCTATCTGCCGTGGGTGTAGGAAAATTGAGAGGATCTGCCCTTAGTACGAGAGGACCGGGGTGGACGTACCTCTGGTGGACCTGTTGTTGCGCCAGCAGCATTGCAGGGTAGCTATGTACGGAAGGGATAACCGCTGAAGGCATCTAAGCGGGAAACCCACCTCGAAACCAGTTTTCCCTTGAGAGCCGTTGTAGACTACAACGTTGATAGGTTGGGTGTGGAAGTGCAGCAATGCATGAAGCTTACCAATACTAATCGCTCGACAGGCTTGATTGTTCTCATTAATCAATGCTCACCTCAAGCATGTGCTGCAAAAGCCTAACCGGCTTTGTGGCCACAGACATGCGACAACAAGATTGTGGAGTGCGATTCTGGCCACGTCAGAATACGTATTGCTCCAGGTGATAAAGAAAATTCCAGTTATGTGCTCCGTTTTTTGCCGGCCTGGTGGTTTTAGCGAGGTGACCCCACCCGATCCCATTCCGAACTCGGTCGTTAACCGCCTCAGCGCCAATGGTACTTTGTCTTAAGGCACGGGAGAGTAGGTCGCTGCCAGGCCTGCAAAGAACGGAGACTGTTTCCGTGAACCGGAGCATGTGCAATTTCCTTCTTTACATTCTACCTTGAACCGCTTCAGCCCCAACCGGGCTGGAGCGGTATTATTTTGCGCTGTGTGGGTTTTGTCACAGAACTGAAATACAGGGCATGGAAACTTCAGGTCCGACAGAATTCATTCCATACCGGGGCGGAGCGAGACCATGGCCGAAGACAGTGCTGCTGAGTTTGGAATAGCGCCGCCGGTCACTTCTGAATTGACCCTGAGCGCGGAGGCAATCGCCGGTCTGCTGCTGGAAATACAGGCCTCTTTATTGGAAATGCCCGAACATGCCCACCTGTCGGACACAGCCGAGGATTTGCTGTTCGGCCTGGTGCGTTCCATGAAGAATGCCAAGGCCCGAGGTGCCGCCGGCCAGGCGCAACCGGGAAATCCCGCGCTGACGGCATCCGGCAGGGATGCAAAACCCAGGCTGCGGATTGTAACGAACTCCTGATCTTGCGACTTGAGCCGGCGTGAAAAGACAGTTGTGCCACCCGGCCAAATTTTATGGAATTTTACCCTTTCATTCCTGTCATCGAGTTGCTACATACTGTTTCACAAGCGAGGGCCACTGCCCTCGCTTTCGATTTGTTGGCGCGGGGTGGAGCAGCCCGGTAGCTCGTCAGGCTCATAACCTGAAGGTCGCAGGTTCAAATCCTGCCCCCGCAACCAATAATTACGGTGTCCGACCCGGAGACATAGGTAACAGATTGTACCTAAGACATGGGTGACAACCTCGTGCCGAACGGGTTGTCGATAGTCTGCAATGTTTTCTGCTCCAGGTCGATATATCCCAAATCGTGGCTGCATGAACGATGACGAGCCATATTCCATCGTCGACCTCCTTTATGCCAAGCCTTTGACCGGCCATGACGGTTGATATGTTGATCTTTTTCCGATGCATGCAGATGCGTCCGCAGGCGGTGACGAGAATGTCCTTGTCATGGAATGGATATTCAACGTCCGGCAGGCCCTGGTAGGGGCGCTCGGATGGTGAATAGAGCTCATTCGGGCACTTCATATCGAGCGCTTCATGGGGCCTTTGTGTGTTGAATTCGCTTGATGAACTCGTCGAAGCGGGCCTGCTGCTGCAGGCTGTTTGCTCCCGGAGGCCTGGTTGTTTCCTTCTTCAGCGTCAGATGCATCCGTTCATGTCGGCCGTTCTGCTGGGGATGGCCTGGCCTGATGCGTTCGATCCGGATGCCGAGACGCAACCACCACACTGACAGTCTGGACAAATTATAAAGCCCGTTGGGGCGAAGCGAACGGCAAACCGTTATCCGTTCTCATGGCGTCCGGCAGGCCGCGCTCTTCAAACAGCCGCTCGAAGGCCGACAAGGCATTGATCTCCTTGGTTGAATCATGGGCTTCGCTCATCAAAAGCATGCGCGAGGCCTGATCCGTCACCGTCAGGGGGTAACAGTATTGGCTGTTACCGAGCTTGAACTCCCCCTTGTAGTCGGCACACCACAACTGGTTGGGTAACATGGCTTGTGAAAGCGCAGTTCCGGTCGCCTTGTGGCGCCTTCTCTGCCGGCCTCGCCTGACCAGGCCATGACGGTCCAGCACTGCATGCACCGTGCTCTTGGCCGGAATCCGCACATCGCCGGCCAGACGCCGCACAAGCAGCTCCCGGATCTTCCGGGCTCCCCAGTGAGGCTTCCCGCGCTTGCACTCGACAATCATCCGCTCAATGGCGCCGGGCAACTGATTGGCATACCGGACCGGGCGCCGCGAACGATCCCACAAAGCCTCGACGCCATGTTCCTTGTAGCCATTGAATATCCTGTAGCCGGTCTTGCGGGAAATCCCGAACTCCCGGCACAAATCGCTCATGCCTTCACCCTCAAGACGGCGCGCAACAAATCGTAAACGTTCTTCCATTACCGAACTCTCTTTCCACGGCATCAACACCTCCCATAAAATGAAAAGTGTTACCTATGTGTCCGGTACGTTCTGTTACCTATGCAACCAGGCGCTCGCCATTGTCCTTTGGCAAGCCGCGCCGGCGAGGCCGTGCACGCAGGCCGCGGCCTTTTTTAAGATGTCGCGCTCCGCCTTCAGCTTCGCAACTTCCCGGCGCAGCCTGTCAATCTCAAGCTGCTCCGGTTTCAACTGAGCGATTGTGCGAGTTGCTGAAGCAATACGAACTCGGTGTGAAGACAGAGATGATCGAGAAAGTTGTGGTCAATTCGGATTGGTTCAAGGGGATATAGGACAAGGCTTTTCTCGTCAGAATATTGAGATTGCAAAATTATGTCAGATTTGATATATTGATGGTGTGGGTTGTTGAGACACTCAATGTGACGGTTGACGCGGAGTTGGAGGCTCTTCCGGCTGATCAGATTGCCAAGTTCATTCGCATTGGCGAGCTGATTCAGGCTTTGGGTCTGGAACGTGTCAGAGAGCCCCATGTGAAGCATCTGGAAGGGTCGCTTTGGGAAATCCGGATGAAAGGCAGGGATGGTATCTCCCGCGCCCTTTATGTGGTGGCAAAACCGAAACGGGTTGTCGTGGTTCGCGTGTTTGCGAAAAAAACCCAGAAGACCCCACGCCGTGAAATTGAGCTCGCTTTGAAGCGGGCGGAGGAAGTGAAATGACAAAGCTGAATGCGCTGAAAAAGAAATTGCTGGAGCGGCCCGATGTGCGTGCCGAATACGATTCCCTGGCCGAAGAGTTTTCGATTGCCGAGGCGCTGATCCGTGCCCGCGCTGAAGCCGATATGACGCAGGAGCAGGTCGCTGCGAAGATGCAGACCTCGCAGTCCTATGTCGCCAAGCTGGAAAGTGGCAGCGTCAGCCCTTCGATGAAGGCACTGCAACGCTATGCAGCGGCAACGGGATCACGGTTGAAGATCAGCTTAGAGCATGCGCATTGAAAGAATTTTCGGCAGAGAATCCGTGTCGGATAAGAGCTGTGGTTTGACGCAGGTCAAGGTGAACCGGAAATCGCGGCGCTACCGTGCTGCTAACCATTCCAAACAAAAAGAGGGGAATAAAATTGTCTCACGTTCCGCATGAGCTTGCCGAGGAATTTCCTGACAAGGCAGAAAGACTTCACGAACTGAAAATGTCAGACGCGCATTTTGCCAGGCTTTTTGATGAGTATCACCTTGTCAATCGCGAGATTCATCGCATTGAAACCAGGGTGGAGCCATCAACCGATGAGCGTTCTACTGATCTTAGAAAGCAGCGGCTTCATCTGAAGGACGAGATTGCCTCGATGCTTTCGCAGAATTGAGCATTGTATTGCATGATCCGGGTTCAACAGAATTCGACAAGGAGACCATGAGGGCATGTCGCTACAGCAGAAAAGGCAATTTGAGGCAGTCATGCGGCCTGTCATCGAGACCATTGCGCAAACCGGGGTCGTTCCTGGCCTGGAAGAGAAATTGAACTCGACATTTCCCGCGAATGCCGAGAAGTTTCGCCAGGTCGAGCGAGCCTGTCATGAAGCCATCGAGGCAGGCTGGATGTGCAGCCAGGGCGGAGTAGGGCGGCGCTTCGGGCGGGTAGTCGAACCATCGAGTGAAACGCGAGATCTCAGCATCGACGTCGTTGATCTCACCGACATTGTCGGACCCCATCACCGCCACCCGACAGGTGAAGTCTGCATGGTCATGCCGGTTACGAAGGATGCGAAGTTTGATGGGCATGGTGCAGGCTGGTGCGTGAACCTGCCCGGCAGCGCGCATCATCCGACAGTGACAGACGGCCGGGCGCTGGTTCTGTACCTTCTGCCTGAAGGCAGGATTGAGTTTACCGGTTAGATTTGCCGGCAGTTCCGGTGATGGCTCAGCCGCCAGTCACCAGTTGCAATTGCAAGCCATGTGTGCCTGGCACGGGACGGGAAATCAGCCGGCAGCAATAATGGAAAGGCGTCAGGATCGTTGAAAGCGCCGACAGAGCGCTGTTATCGGTCTCGTTTACAACACCTCCCCAGACCGCCGGCTCCTGAAGCCGATCTGGAGCATCTGCTGACAATGTACGAAAAGATGACAGTCCCGCTGGTCATGACCCCGGCAAAGGTTTCCAAACGCCGTCGAAAATCCGCCGGATCAAGTCCCGGTGATCATGAAGCCTGATCCGGGGCTATCGAAAAAGATCCGGCAGGTTGGAGTCGAGCTGTTGACATTAATACCGTATGTACGGTATGTAAACTTTATGCCCAGGCCAACGAAACACCAACCCGAACGCGGAGATGCCCGTACCAGGCTTCTGAAAGCCGCACAGGACGTCATTCGTATGAAGGGATTCGCCGCGACGTCGGTAGAAAACCTTTGCAAGGCGGCCGGCGTCACCAAGGGGGCTTATTTCCACCATTTTAAAACCAAGGAGGATCTGGGTGTCGCCGCCGCCGACTACTGGGCCGAGACGACCTCCGTCTTCTTCGCCAACGCACCCTATCACGATCACGAGGATCCGCTCGACCGGGTGATCGGCTATGTCGAATTCCGCAAGGATATCATTGAGGGCGAGCTCGCTGAGTTCACCTGCCTTGCCGGTACCATGACCCAGGAGGTGTATGCCTCGCATCCGGCGGTCCGCGATGCCTGCGCCGCCAGCATTTTCGGTCACGCCGCGACGCTGGAGCCCGATATAGAAGCGGCGATGGCCGCGCGCGGCATTGAAGGGGACTGGACGGCAGCCAGCCTCGCCGCCCACACCCAGGCCGCGCTGCAGGGGGCTTTCATCCTCGCCAAGGCGACCGGTGACCGCGCCATCGCGCGCGACAGCGTCGATCATCTAAAACGCTATATCGAAATGCTGTTCACGCCGCACAAAAAAACCGGGAAGCCATAATGTTGTTTCAAGGCAATCCCACCATCACACATGGCAAACCCTCATACCCGAACATCAACACCAAGGGAGAAAACAGAAATGGAACCGACAATCTATCTCTTCTTCAAAGGGAATTGTCTTGAGGCAATGTCCCACTATGCCGAGGTTCTCGGCGGTGAGATAAAGGGCGTTCTCCGCAACGCCGACGCCCCTGATCAGGAAAGCCGCATGCCCGGCGGCGACGACATGGTGATGAACATGGCAATGTCACTGGGAAGCGCCACTGTCATGGCATCCGACAACACCGAGGACATGTACGACAAACCCAGCGGCTTCCGGGTCTCGATAGCGCCAGCATCGCGCGAGGAATTCGACCGCGTCCACGCCGCCCTCGCCAAGGATGCACTATCGGTCGAGATGGCGCCCGAAGAAACGTTCTGGGCCGAGCGCTTCGCCATGTTCACCGACAAGTATGGCACACCGTGGATGCTCAATTACGAAGGTACCAAGGCTATCGGAGCACGGGCATGACCCATCTAGTCACATGCCTGTGGTTCGACCATGGCGAAGCCAGAAAGGCGGCGGAGTTCTACGCCGTCACCTTTCCCGGCAGTCATGTCGGCCGGGTGAACGCCGCGCCTTCCGATTATCCGGGCGGCAAGGAAGGCAATGAACTGACCGTCGAGTTCACGGTGCTCGACCGGCCGTTTCTCGGCCTCAATGGCGGCCCGGCCTTCACGCCAGACGAGGCCGTCAGCCATGTAGTGATAACCGAGACCCAGGAAGAGACCGACCGCTACTGGAATGCGATCGTCGGCAATGGCGGCATGGAGAGCGCCTGCGGCTGGTGCAAGGACCGGTGGGGCTTCTCGTGGCAGATCACACCCAGGCGGCTGATCGAGCTGACCACTGACCCCGACCGCGCCAGAGCGAAGCGGGCGATGGAGGCGATGATGACCATGCAGAAGATCGACATCAAAATGATCGAGGCGGCAGCCGAAGGAAACTGAAGGAGAAGCGCAATGAGTTACATGGATGGCTTCGTGATCGCGGTGCCGACCGCAAACAAACAGAAATTCATCGAGCACGCCAAGCTGGGCGACAGCGTATTCATCGACCTTGGTGCAACGCGCGTGATCGAGTGCTGGGGCGACGATGTGCGCGATGGCAAGATCACGGACTTCCGCAAGGCAGTCCAGGCCAGGGATGACGAGGCGATCGTCTTTTCCTGGATCGAATGGCCCGACAAAAAAACCCGCGACGCGGCCATGCAGAAGATGACCGACTGGATGAACAATCCGGAAAAGGCAGACCCCCGTATGGACCCCAGCAAGAACCCGATGCCTTTTGACGGCAAGCGCCTGATATTTGGCGGTTTCACGCCGATCATCGAAGTTTCAGGCAGTGTGCAGAAAGAGCAGGCGTAGCCATGCCCGGAACCGTAAATCTGCACCGCGTGTTCGCCGCCAAACCGGAAAAAGTCTATCGCGCCTTTGTCGAACCTGATGCGGTGGCAAGCTGGCTGCCGCCGTTTGGTTTTACCTGCACGGTGCATCAGCTCGAGGCCAGGAAGGGCGGCAAGCACCGCATGTCCTTTCGCAACTTCACCACCGGCGACAGCCATTCCTTCGGCGGCACCTATCTGCAACTCGTTCCCGGTGAGACGCTCGTCTACACCGATACGTTCGACGATCCGAATTTGCAGGGCGAGATGAAGGTTACCGTCACGCTGAAGAACGTTTCAGTGGGTACGGAGATGACTGTCGTGCAGGAAGGAATACCTGACCTGATCCCTCCTGAGGCCTGTTACCTCGGCTGGCAGGAATCCCTGCGCAAGCTCGCCAAACTAGTCGAGCCGGAAATCACTCAGTGAGCGCCAGTCGCAGTTGGCAGCCATCCGTGCCTGGGTATTCAGCCGGCAGCAACAATTGCGAGGAACGCCTGTCCGAATTGCTCGAGCTTGCGGGGGCCGATGCCGTTGATCGCCGCCATCTCATCAAGTGTCGCCGGGCGAGTGCGGGCGATTTCGTTCAGGGTAGTATCATGCAGTATCACAAAGGCTGGAACCTTTCGTTCCTGGGCAAGCGCCAACCGCAGCGCCTTTAGCGATGCAAGCAGTTGCCTGTCGGAGTCTGCCACTTCAACTGCCTCTGCCTTCGGCGGTTTTTTTGTCCGGACCGGTTTGAGCGCCTCAATCCGGCGAAGTGCAAATTCCTGGACACCTGCAGCAACCTGTTCTGCCCGGCCGGCCAGTTGCAGTGCGCCATATTTTTGAATGTTGATGGTCAAATAATTGCCAGCCACAGCCTGGCGTATGAAGGCGTTCCAGTATTCCCTGGTATGATCTGCGCCTGCGCCATAACAATCCAGCGTGTCATGTCTGCGATCGGCAATTTTGCGGGTCGCCGCGCCTCGAAGCACATCTATGATGTGAGCGCTTCCGAACATCTGCCCGGTTTGTCTTATAGCGGAAAACAACAACCGTGCATCGGCAGTTCCATCCTCCAGCCGCGGCGGCCGCAGGCAGTTGTCACAGTTGCCGCATGCGCCTGCCTCCTCGTCGAAATATGACAATAACGCCGTACGCCTGCAGCCGGAAGCCTCGCAATAGGCCAGCAGGGCGTCGAGCCGCTTGTGTTCGCGCAGCTTGTGGACCTCATCTTCACCATCCTGCTCGATAAACTGCCGGCGCATCCGCATGTCGGACAGATCATACAGCAGCAGGGTTTCGGCAGGCAGGCCGTCACGGCCGGCGCGCCCGATTTCCTGGTAGTAGGATTCCATGTTGCCCGGCAGGGAGAGATGACACACATACCGGATGTCGGGTTTGTCGATGCCCATGCCGAATGCAATGGTCGCGACCATGACAACGGCTTCCTCGCTCATGAACCTGTTCTGATTGGCAGCGCGCAGCGCGGAATCCTGTCCGGCATGGTAGGCGATGGCGTTGAAGCCATCCTGACAGAGAAATTCGGCCACCTCCTCGCTGAACTTGCGCGACAGGCAGTAAACAATTCCGGAGACGTCCTGCTTGTCATCAAGAAAATCCCGAAGCTGGGTTTTCCAGTTTTGCTTGCTGGCAACGGCCAGGGTCAGGTTGGGACGGTCGAAGCCCTGCACCAGAATGCGGCCATTGCCGCGAAACAGTTTCCGGGCAATGTCCTTGCGGGTTGCTGCATCCGCAGTTGCCGTGAATGCGCCGATGGCGGCATTTGGAAAGCGGTCGCACAGGATCGACAATTGCTCGTACTCAGGCCGGAAACTCACCCCCCATTTGGAGATGCAGTGGGCCTCATCGACCACGATCAGGGCCGGATCAAGCTTCTCGATTGCAGCCAGCATCCGTTCGGTCATCAGGCGTTCGGGCGACAGGTACAAAAGCCGGCAGTCACCAGATGCAAAGGCCCGCCAGTTGTCGACCTGCTGCGCCCGGGAAAGGCCGGAATGAATGACTGCTGCGGCTACACCGTTGACGCTTAGACCGGCAACCTGATTGTCCATCAGTGCAATCAGGGGGGATACGACAATGACAGGTCTCTCCAGCAGCAGTGCCGGTACCTGATAGCACAGGGACTTGCCGGCACCGGTCGGCATTACTACGAGAACATTTTCGCCGCGGGATAAAAGATTGATGACGGCTTCCTGATCGGCGCGAAATCCGTCAAAACCGAATATGTCCCGGAGAATTGTTGCAGAAGTCTTTGTCAAATGACGGATCCAGGTTGGGTGAAGAGTGCAGATGGATGGCCGGTATTACTCTATCATCCGGTTCGTTGTGAACGCGAACGCAGGACAGAAAAAACCTGACTTCTCAACAGGACAGATCAACTGGCCAGCGATACCGGCATGCATTGTGCCCTGACAACAAGGTCCGGTGATGGATCGCAAGGCGGCGTCTTGCATTGGACCAACAGGGAAGTCATTGTTGACACCAGCCTGAAAAAACCTCCCCACGGGCCGGGTTGAAAAAACTGGCCCGTGCCTGCAAATGCCCAAGGAGAAGCGATGCTTATGGATACACCTGTCTGCGACTTTGGCTGGAAGGCGCCAGATTTCACGCTCAAGGACCCCGACGGAAACAGCTTCAGCATGTCCGGGCACCTGCAGGACAAGGGCCTGCTTGTTGCATTTATCTGTAATCACTGTCCCTATGTCAAAGCTGTAGCGGAGCGTCTGAGCGCAGACGCCCGCGCCCTGATGAAGGAAGGCGTCAATGTGCTTGCCGTGATGTCGAACGACTACCGGCACGTGCCAGAGGACGGGCCTTCGCACATGAAACGTTTTGCCGAAAAATATGATTTCCCGTTTCCGTACCTGGTCGATGAGGGCCAAACCGTCGGCCGCAGTTATGGTGCGGTGTGTACCCCGGACTTCTTCGGCCTGAACAGGCACGGTGAACTGCAGTATCGTGGCCGGATCGATGATGCCGGTAAGGGCGATCCTGCCAATCGAACCCCGGAACTGCTGAATGCCATGCGCCTGATTGCCGAAACCGGACAGGGTCCGCGTCATCAAACACCCAGCATGGGATGTTCCATCAAGTGGAAGTAGAACGCTCCTGTCAGCTTTGGTCAGCGGATTCTGATCGCGAGTAATGTTGATTTGGATTTTCAAAAACAAAAAATCAACAAACAATAATTTGCCAAAGCCAAATTCATCGGCAAGATGGCATGCTGAAGCAGTCTTGCGGGAACCTATGCGCTGGCTCAATTGAGTTGGCCAGGCGCAGCCAATACCCGCTTTCAACAAGGATGATGCCCATGATTCGCACCGGCGAGCAGTATAAAGAGTCAATTCGCGACACCCGTGACATCTATATAGACGGTGAAAGAGTTGCCGATGTAACCACTCACCCGAGCTTCCAGGCGATCGTGGATGTAAGGGCCCGCATCTACGACATGCAGCATGAGGCGGCCACCAGGGACGTGATGACTGTCGAGGTTGACGGTGAACGCCAGGCGATCGGCAATTCCCTGCCATATACCCAGGATGACTGGTGGGCGAAACGCCGGGCCACCGATACAATCCTGGAGGATATTGGTGGCATTGCGACGCGTGTTGGAGACGAGACCGTTGGCGAGATGTGGTCACTCTATGACGGGCAGGATGTGCTGTCGGAAATTGACCCGCAATGGGCGAAGAACATAGAGGCCCATATCCACTCCGTAGTGGCGCGTGATCCGTTTCACGTTTCCGCCAACACGGATCCAAAGGGGGACCGGTCAAAGGCGCCGCAGGACCAGGACCCGGACATGCTGTTGCACGTCGTAAGGGAGACTGATGCCGGCATCATTGTTCGCGGCGCCAAGTATGAAACGGCTGCGGCCTACGCCAATCAAGCGTTCACCAAGCCGACCATCGCCAACTGGGGCAATGAAGCCTATTCGGATTATGCAGTCGGCTTCATTTGCGATCTCGGATCTCCAAATCTGAAGTTCATCTGCAGGACCGGATTTTCAGGCCGTGCCGATGCACGCGACTATCCGCTGACCAACAAGTTCGATGAAGTAGATACGCTGTTGATTTTCGACAATGTACTGATCCCGTGGGAAAACGTGCTGTTCTATCGTCACACCAGGGCGGCGGCATTTATTCGCGCAACCTTGCACCGTTATTCGGCATTTGCATTTGTGCAGCGTAACCTCAAGTTTTCAGACATGCTGATTGGCGCAGCACTGTACAATACAAGGCAGACCGGCCTGGACAAGCAACCTGCCGTCCAGGAGAAGCTGGCAGAGCTGGCGATGTATCGCGAAACCATCAATGCCCACCTGACCGCAGCCATAACGCTTGGTGAGCGGTCTCCGGCGGGGCTCATGATGCCAAACCAGTCGTTACTCATGACAGGCCGGGTGCATGCCTGCTCGAACCTTTACCAGGCAATCAATATTGCCCGTGATCTGTGCGGAGGCCAGATCTGCGTGACGCCTGACGTGGCTGCGTTTGAGGCACCCGAGACCAGGCCCTGGCTGGAAAAATACTATACGCTCAACGATGACTGGCTGGCAGAAGACCGCCGCAAGCTGCTGGCCTTTGCCCGGGACCTGATTTCATCAGACTATGCAGGTCACCGGCTGGCGTTCCAGATGTTTGCGCAAAGCCCGCGCTTCAACCAGATGGGTGCAATTTATCGCAATTTCGACTGGGACGGTCCGCTGGATTTTGTGAAAAAGGCAGCTGATCTGTCGGACCGGGTGCGGCCGGACACAGGCCGGGCCGCCGGTGATAGCGCGGTTCACAAATGGTATGCCGACAATGGCGTTCTCAAGGCGGCCGAGTAGGACCTGATGGAAGGTATTGCGGACATGGACCTGAGAGGGCAGTTTCTGCAAGGCATGAGCTGTGCCGCCAATACGGTCAACGTGGTTACGACCGATGGAGTGGCAGGACGCGCCGGCGTCACCGTGTCGGCAATGACGTCGGTGTCTGCCGATGGCGATGCACCAACCATGCTGGTGTGTGTTCATCATCTTTCAGCGGCCGCTCAAACCATTCTGGAGAATGGCTGCTTTTGCACCAGTATCCTGCGCGATGACCAGTCATTCATATCCGACACATTCGCCGGCCGCCGGACAACGGAAAATGGCGACAAGTTTTCCTGTGTAGACTGGATGGCGATGCAAACCGGCGCACCACGGGTTCGGGACCCGCTGGCAGCTTTCGATTGCAAGGTAAAAAGCAGTGAACGTGTCGGGACACACTTCGTGTTTATCGGTGAAGTGCAGGAAATATTCGTTGCTGCAGGTGGCAGCCCGCTGATTTTTGCCAACCGAACCTATGGCTCGCCAGTGACCATCTCGCCACCACGCAAGCAACGCACGGAACTTGCCAGCCTGAAGATCGGCACGCTCAACACCTTTGGCCCCTATCTGCTGCCCGGCATAATCCGCAAACTGCAGGATGAAGTTGGCCCGGTGGAACTGGATCTGCATGAAGGTGATCAGCGCCAGCTTCTGGAACTGTTGCGTGCCGGCACGATTGACCTGGCCTTCGTGTATGATCTCGATCTGGGGTCCGACCTGACTGCGCTGGCCGTTGCAGAGCTTCCGACCTATGTCTTGCTGGCCGAAAGCGACCCGCTTGCGCAGCACGGTGCGGTTGCTCTGGCAGACTTGATTTCCCGGCCGATGGTGCTGCTGGATGCATCACCAAGCCGCGATTATTTCCTGTCATTGTTTGACGGTATCGGGGAACCCCGGGTGGCTTACCGGGCCGGGACATTCGAGATGGTGCGGGGCATGGTGGCGCATGGCCTGGGCTACAGTCTCCTGGCTACAAAACCGGCGTCGGCGATGAGTTATGACGGCAAGGCGCTGGTCACGCGCCCGCTGGCCAACAGGGTGGAAACCAGCCGCCTGGTCCTGTCGCAAAGGCGTGATGCAAAACTCAGCAAGCCAACCGAAGCCTTTGTCTGGCACTGCCTGCAGATATTTGGACTGGAAGTAGACTAGACTAGGGCGACACGGGTTCACCTGAATCCACACCGTCGCGAGTTACAGGAGCTGGAAATGACATTTTCTTTGGTGGCGCGTTGTGCAGATACCGGTATGTTTGGCGTGGCTGTATCATCATCTTCACCGGCAGTTGCGGCCCGCTGCGCCTATGCGCGGGCAGGAGTAGGTGCGGTTGCCAGCCAGAATGTCACTGATCCGCAATTGGGTACACGCGGGCTTGCCCTTATGGAGGCAGGCGCCAGCGCTGTGCAGGCTATCGAGGTCTTGCGAAATTCCAGTGCCTTCATCGAGTACCGCCAGGTGCTGGCTGTCGACAGACATGGTGAAACGGCCATACATTCGGGACCCAATACACTGGGAACGTGGGCTGAGGCAAACACCACAAATGTGGCCAGCGGGGGCAACCTTCTGGCAAGCCGGCGTGTGCCGCAGGCGATTGTGGACGGGTTTCTGAGCGCCGAAGGTCATATTGGCGACAGGCTCATTGCTGCCATGCGGGCCGGAGTCGCCGAAGGAGGCGAAGAGGGACCGGTTCATTCTGCCGGCATGAAAATTGTCGACAAGGTTGCCTGGCCGGTCGCGGAGTTGCGATGTGACTGGAGCGAGGATTGCCCGATCGAGAACATTGCGACGGCATGGCAGGTATACAAACCGCAGCTTGACGCATATTTGCAGCGTGCCATCGACCCGCGCGATGCACCAAGTTATGGCGTGCCGGGCGATGAATAATTCAACTTTCCGGGATACTGCCTGCCTGAAGGCGCACGACAATTGTTGCTGGTGATGAGATGCGCATCACCTTGAAGCAACTTGAGTACTTTGTCGCAGCTGGTGAAATGAGCAGCATCAAGCTTGCCGCGATGCGCATTCATATCTCCCAGCCGTCGATTTCATCGGCTATCTCACACCTTGAAAGCGAGTTGGGCGTGCAGCTGTTTGTACGTCATCATGCCCGGGGACTGGCGCTGACATCTTCCGGCAAGACGATGCTGCGCGAGGCCAAACTCATGCTGCGGCAGGCCCAGGGCCTGTACACGATTGCAGGAGAACTGAACAACGAGATGCGCGGCCGGCTGTCGGTGGGATGCATGGTCACGCTGGCCCCGATGATCGCGCCGCAACTGCTACATGCATTCAGCGAGCAGCATCCCGGCGTGACACTGAACATGATCGAAGGCAGTCACCAGGATCTGCTGGACAAATTGCGCCAGGTCGAGATCGACGTCGCCATCTGCTATGATCTTCAGGTGCCGGCAGACATTCAGTTTGAACCGCTGGCAAGCCTGCCACCGCATGTGTTGCTGTCAGGCAACCATAAATTTGCCCGCAGGACATCGATCGAACTGGGTGAACTTGCGGGTGAACCGATGGTCATCCTGGATCTTCCGCAAAGCCGTGAATATTTCGTCTCATTGTTTGAGAGCAGGAACCTTGTGCCTACCATTGTAGCGCGGGCGGCGAATCAGGAAGTCGTGCGTACAATGGTTGCCAACAATTATGGCTTCACCATTTCAAATGTCCGCCCCAGAAACCTCACCGCACTGGATGGACGAAAACTGGTATCGGTCAGGCTGGCTGGAGAGCACACGCCCATGCAAATCGGGATATCGACCCTGGCCCAGGAACGCAAACCGATGATCCTGACGGTTTTTGAACAGCACTGCCGGAACCTGATCACAAATTCAGGCATACCGGGCATGGCACTGGGGGACAGGAATGGCACGTGATCAACGATATGACGTATTGTTTGAGCCGGTTGCAATAGGGCCGGTGACTGCCAAGAATCGCTTCTACCAGGTGCCGCATTGCAATGGCGGGGGCTATCGCGACCCGTCGGCAGTGGCTGCCATGCGCGGCAGCAAGGCCGAAGGTGGCTGGGGTGTCATCTTCACCGAACAATGCGAAATGCATCATACGTCGGAAATCACACCGTTCATCGAACTGCGTCTGTGGGAAGACAGCGACATTCCACAACTGGCCAAAATGGTTGGGCGCATGAAGGAATACGGTGCACTCGCGGGTATTCAGCTGGCCTATTCCGGCATCAATGGTCCCAATCTCTATACCAAGGAGGTGCCGCTGGCACCGTCGGCGCTGCCAATCCGTACCTTCACCAACGACCCGGTCCAGGCTCGCGCCATGGACAAGCAGGACATCAGGGATTTGCGGCGCTGGTTCATTAATGCGATGAAACGGTCGCGCGCCGCAGGCTTTGACCTGATTTGCCTGTACGGTGCGCATGGCTTCGGGATTTTTCAACACTTTCTGTCGCGCGCCACCAACCAGCGCAGCGATGAATATGGTGGCAGTCTGGAAAACCGGGCGCGGTTCGTTCGTGAAGTGATTGAAGATGCCCACAACACCATTGGCGCCACCATGGGCGTCACCTTGCGCGTGTCACTGGATGAAATGATCGGCGATCTCGGCTTTGCCAATTCCGAGGTGCGCGACTTTGTGGAAATGCACAAGGATATGCCGGACCTGTGGGATCTGGCCCATGGTGCATGGGAGGACTGTTCCGGCCCGTCCCGCTTCAAGGAGGAAGCCGCGCAACAGGATCTGATCCAGGGTATCAAGGCACTCACCAGCAAGCCTGTTGTGGGTGTTGGCCGGTTTACATCACCAGATGTTATGGTCAGACAGATCAATTCAGGCCTTCTGGATCTGATCGGTTGCGCCAGGCCGTCGATTGCCGATCCGTTCCTGCCCAAAAAGGTTGAAGAGGGCCGCATAGAAGACATACGCGAGTGTATCGGATGCAACATCTGCATCACCGGCGACATGACAATGTCGATATCCCGTTGTACTCAAAACCCAACCTTCATGGAAGAATGGCGAAAGGGCTGGCACCCGGAGCGGATGCAGGCAAAGGGGAAATCCGGGAACGTACTCGTGGTGGGCGCCGGCCCGGCCGGGCTGGAAGCCGCTCTGGCGCTTGCCAGGCGCGGCTATGATGTAGCCCTTGCCGAAGCGGGCAGCGAACCTGGAGGAAGGGTTGCGCTGGAATGCAAACTTCCGGGCCTTTCCGCATGGGGCAGGGTGCGCGACTATCGTCACTATCAGCTTTCACAGATGGGGAATGTTGAAACATACCTGGAAAGCGAGTTGAGCCTGCAGGAAGTTCTTGAATTCGGTTTTGACAATGTTGCAATCGCGACCGGGTCCAGATGGCGCCGGGACGGCGTTGCACGCCAGCATGTTGTGCCGATGCCGATTGATACCGGCATGGCGGTCTACACACCCGATGACCTGATGGCCGGCAATCTACCTGCCGGAGAGGTCGTGCTGTACGATGACGATCACTATTACATGGGCGGGGTTCTGGCCGAACTGCTGGTGCAAAACGGTGCAAGGGTCACGCTGGTGACGCCATCTGCCTTCGTGTCAGACTGGACCAACAACACCCTTGAGCAGGCAACCATTCACAAGCACCTGGTGGAGATGGGCGTCACGATCCGGCTCAATCGCGGCGTGTGTTCAGTTGCGGCCGATCATGTTGTTACAGGCTGCGTTTACACGGGACAAACTGAAACTGTTGCAGCGCACAGCGTTGTACTGGTCACCTCGCGCGTGGCAACGGATGACCTGTGGCGGGCATTGCAGAAGCGTCAGGCGGACTGGCCGGATGCGGGAATTGCAAACATAAAGGTTATCGGCGATGCGCAGGCGCCGGGACCGATTGCGTGGGCCACCTATGCCGGCCACCGGTATGCGCGTGAACTGGACATGCCGGACATTGGTGATGCCTTGCCGTTCCGCCGGGAGATCACACAGCTGGCGCCGGATTGACCGCATCCCATTCATGCCAGTTGTTCTGTGCCTTTGCCGGCAGACCACGTCATTTCCGTTGCCTCATTGGAGCTGTTGTCAGTCCAGATATTTTCTTTTTGTATAGGTCAGTACCTGCGAGGGTGCATTGAGCACAACATCCGCCACCTCGCCAATGAATATGATGTGTGTTCCCCAGACCTGTTGCAGCTTCGTCCGGCAGGCAAAAACCGCAACCGCTTCATCCAGGTGTGCAGAGCCGGTAATGCCTGCCTCAAACTTCACGCCGTCAAATTTACCGGGGCCTGATGATCCGTGACGGCCGGCGAAGCAATCTGCCAGTTCGGACTGGCCTTCGCTCAGCACATTGACGGCAAAGACACCGTTTTCGGCGATAGCCTGGGCGGTCAGGCTGTCTGCATGCAGGCAGATCAGCAGTGACGGCGTTTCGCTGTCAGCTGACACAGGCGTCATGGCCGTCACGGTGGTGCCAGCCTGTCCGCCCGCGCCATCGGTCGTGACAACACAGACTGAATGGGTGAGCTGGCTCATGGCGTCCAGAAACGGCTGTCTGAGCGGGCTTTCAGGATTGTCAGTCTGCATGGTGCTCCTTGCTGGATCGGCTATTTCTAAGACCTGGTTCAGCTATTCGGCGTTGCAAGTCGTGCCTTGATCTAGCAGACTTGGCAGCGATCACAAAAGGAACATGCCCGATGAATATTCATACCCCATCCGGTTATGCAGCTGCCGAGCTAAAGGCCAATGCCGCCCTGCCGTTTGAGCAGGCACGCGCCATGCCGAAAAGTGTCTATACCTCGGAAGAGTTTCTGGCGCAGGAGATTGAGCATGTGTTTGCGAAGGACTGGTTTTGCGCAGGCCGTGCCAGCTCTCTGAAACAACAAGGTGACTACGTCACGCTGGAACTCGCAGGCCAGCCGATCATGGTTGTTCGCGATGCTGACGGCAAATTGCGCGCCCAGTCAAATGTGTGCCTGCATCGCATGTCCACATTGCTTGAAGGGTCCGGCAACACCAGAATGATCGTGTGCCCGTATCACGCGTGGACCTACAACCTGGACGGCAGTCTGCGCGGTGCACCGGCGATGACCCTGAACGAGGGATTCAAAAGGGACGGTTACTGCCTGCCGCAGGTCAGATGCGAAGAGTGGCTTGGATGGATCATGGTGTCACTGAACCCGGATGCACGGCCGGCATCGGAAAGCCTGTCTGAAGTTGAGGACCTGGTCGGTCAGTACGGCATGGAACACTACACCGAAACCTTTCGTGAGACCCATGTCTGGGACACCAACTGGAAGGTCCTGGCGGAAAACTTCATGGAGAGTTATCACCTTCCCGTCTGTCATGCAGGTACTATTGGCGGGCTGTCGAAACTGGAGGAGATGAATTGCCCGCCCGGCCGGGAGGCGTTCAACTATCATTTCATCCTGAAAGACGACACGCTGAAAATTGCGTTGGCGCATCCATCCAACAAACGCCTTGAAGGCGACTGGCGGCGCACCACTACGCTGCTGGCCATATATCCCAGCCTGCTCATCACGCTGACGCCGGGATATTTCTGGTACCTGTCGCTGCATCCGAAGGGGACCGGGCAGGTCAGCATCATTTTCGGTGGCGGCATGGCGCCGGAGTTTGTCAGTGACACTGAGGCACAGGCGCATTTTGAACAACTCAAGCACCTGCTGGACGATGTGAACGTTGAAGACCGGGGTTGCACAGAAAAAGTCTACAACGGTTTGTGCTCCGGATTTGCCAAGCCCGGTCACCTGTCACACCTTGAGCGTCCGAACTATGACTTTGCGCAGTATCTTGCATCGCGCATCGGGTGATAGCGGGCAGATGTGATTTCGTTTCTGCATACCAGTCCGGTTCACGTGGCGACATTTGATGCGTTGCTGGACGAACTGTCGCCTGGCATGGCGCGTCAACATCGCGTCGAGGAAACCTGGCTCACCCGGGCGCGCGAACACGGCATGACGGCGGAACTGTCGGCAAGCATTTCCGGCACCATGCGCAAGCTGGCATCCGGCGGGGTTGGCGTATGCACCTGCTCGACAATTGGCGGTGTGGCCGAAGCTGCCGGTAACGATAGCGCGCCAACGATCAGGATTGATCGTGCATTGATGCAGGCGGCCCTTTCGCATGGCCCGCGGCCTCTGGTCGCAATGTGCCTAGAAAGTACAAAGGCTCCCACGCTGGATCTTCTGGACGATGTCGCCGGTTCGTCAGGGTGTACTGCATCTGCGAGCGTCGTCATGTGCCAGCCGGCATGGCGGCACTTCGAGGCAGGTGACATGGGCGCCTATGCCCGGTCCATTGCCGAGATCATTGTTGCTGAACTGCGCAATCATCAGGTGGATTGCATAGTACTGGCGCAGGGATCAATGGCCGTCGCCGAGCCGTTGCTTAGTGATACCGGCCTGCCGGTCCTCAGTTCGCCCCGGCTCGGCGTATTGCGCGCGCTGCAACTGTTGAGAGACAAAAACTGACTGCCAGTGCGTTTTACTGTTTCGGCCGATTGTCAACAATGCGCCTTGCCTTGCCCATAGAGCGCTCAATTGTTTCGGGCTCGACCACGTGAACGACCGATGTAACACCGATATTGTTCTTGATCAGGGTTTGCAATTCGGCCGCGATGGCTATGCGTACATCTTCTGCAGACGAGCCGGGCAGTGCCTCAACGTTCACCGTCATGGCATCCATCCGATCCGCCTTGGTCAGTTCTATGTAGAAGTGCGGGCTGAGACCTTCGCTGCGCAAAATCAGTTCCTCGATCTGGGTGGGAAACACGTTGACCCCGCGAATGATCATCATGTCATCGGTGCGACCTGTCACCTTTTCCATGCGACGCATCGTGCGTGCCGTTCCCGGCAAAAGACGGGTCAGGTCACCGGTGCGGTAACGGATGATGGGCAGAGCCTGCTTGGTGAGCGAGGTAAACACCAATTCGCCCCGCTCTCCTTCGGGCTGGACTTCCCCGGTTTCCGGGTTGATTATCTCGGGATAGAAATGGTCTTCCCAGATATGCAGGCCGTCCTTGGTTTCCACGCACTCCTGAGCCACGCCAGGGCCAATCACTTCCGACAGTCCGTAAATGTCGATGGCATCCATGTCAAAAGCCTGCTCAATTTCCTCGCGCATCGAATTGGTCCACGGCTCAGCGCCGAAAATGCCGATTTTCAGCGATGATTTGCGCGGATCAATGCCCTGCCTGTGAAATTCGTCCAGGACTGCCAGCATGTAACTGGGTGTGATCATGATGACTTCGGGTTCAAAGTCCTGGATCAACTGGACCTGGCGTTCGGTCATGCCGCCTGAAACCGGAATGACCGAAAGCCCGAGACGTTCGGCGCCGTAATGGGCGCCAAGTCCGCCGGTAAACAGCCCATAGCCATAAGCGATATGACACTTCATGCCGGGCCTGCCGCCGGCTGCGCGTATTGAACGCGCCATCACATCGGCCCACATATCGATATCTGCCTGCGTGTATCCGACCACGGTGGGCTTTCCGGTGGTGCCCGAAGAAGCGTGAATGCGCGCAATCTGATCCTGGGGTACGGCGAACATGGCGAACGGATAATTGTCACGCAAATCGGACTTCACGGTAAAGGGAAACCTCGCCAGATCGGATAGCCCGTCCAGGTCATCCGGTTTGACGCCTGCCCTGTCGAACGCCTGTCCATAGTGGGCCACATTTGCATAGGCCTGGGCCAATGTTGCTTTCAACCGGTGCACCTGCAATGCGGTAATTTCGTCGCGCGACGCCGTTTCTATGGCGTCTGTCATGGGAGTGTAGGTTGCTGGATCAAGCATCAAATTTTCCTGGTTATAAAAACGGGTTCACGACGTCTCGATAATCGAGCCTCCAATGGTTCTGGAGAGACCGCGGAATTCGGCAATCTGTTTGCCGTCCTCGAGGCCGACAGAGATATCATAGATGCCGGACCTGCCTGCGCGCGACCGCTCGACGGCGTTGGCAATCAGCTTGTCTCCGGACATGGCCGGGGCAATGAAGCTGACCTGGGCATGCTGGGCCACAGTGCGTTCGTCATAGGTATTGCAGGCAAAGGCAAAGGCAGAATCCGCAAGCGTGAAGATATAGCCGCCATGGCAGGTGCCATGACCGTTTATCATGTCCGGGCGCACGACCATTGCCAGTTCTGCACTGCCGGCCGAAACCGAAATCAATTGCATGCCGAGTGCTTGCGTGGCCTTGTCTTTCTGCCACAAGGTATCAGCACACTTTTGCGCAATGGTATCTTGAGTTGGCGTCATTGAAACTCGCAGGTTGACTGGAAACTGTGAGGTAATGTGCCAAATGTAGACAGCAATGGCAAAGTTGATTCTTGCGGTTCACAATTTTGCTGCACCGGCAGTATAGGGCGACGGATATGGATATAAGAATCAATGACAAGACGGTTTCCATCGAAGCCGACCCCGAAATGCCCCTGCTGTGGGCATTGCGGGACATAGTGGGCCTGACCGGCACCAAATTCGGCTGCGGTATCGCGATGTGTGGTGCCTGTACCGTGCTGATTGACGGTGAACCTGCCCGGTCGTGCTCCATTGCGCTGGAAGATGTTTCAGGAGAGGTCACAACCATTGAGGCCCTGGAAGGTGATGATGGCACGCTACACGTAGTGCAGGAAGCCTGGATTGAGCACCAGGTGGCGCAATGCGGCTATTGCCAGTCCGGGCAGATCATGTCTGCAGTCGCGCTTCTGGCGGCCAACCCGGCACCTGATGATGCTGCTATCGACGAGGCCATGTCGGGAAACCTTTGTCGCTGCGGCACCTATCCTCGTATCCGGGCAGCCATTCATACTGCTGCGAAGAAACTTGCCGGGGCTTGAGGTTATGGGAAAATTGCTCAGGCGCACATTCCTGCTGGGTTCTGCGGCCATTGTTGGTGGTGTGGCTGTGGGATTTTACGTTTATCACACACCTTACTCCAATCCGCTGGTTGCTGATCCGGATAAGGGCGAAGGTATTTTCAATCCGTTCATCAAGATCGCGGCCGACAGTTCGGTGACCGTTATCGTGCCTCGCGCCGAGATGGGCCAGGGTGTTGTCACCACACTGGCAGCGCTGGTGGCAGAAGAGCTTGATATTGAACTGCAGGACGTGAAAACCGAGTTCGCGCCCGCGGCCCGTGTCTATTACAACCGCGCCATGCTGGAAGAAGGCGCACCTTTCCAGGTGTTCGACAATTCCTTCGTGGCTGAAATGACACGGGATATTCAAGGTGTCGTGGCCAAGTTTCTGGCCATGCAGGTAACCGGCGGTTCGAGTTCAACTACTGACGCATTCAATAGAATGCGCACCGCAGGTGCTGCTGCCCGCGCCATGCTGATCGGCGCAGCGGCTGACAAATGGCAGGTGCCTGCTGCGTCCCTGAAGACCGAAAATGGCAAGGTGGTTGATGCCGCTCTTGACCGGTCGCTGTCATATGGAGAACTGGTTGGCGATGCCATCAGCCACAAAATTCCGGACACAATCGTCCTGAAGGAGGCGGCCGACTGGCGCTATCTCGGCAAGTCGCAGCCGCGTCTGGACATGAGGGCCAAGGTAACCGGCAGGGCAGGCTTCGGGATTGATGTGCGGTTGCCCGAAATGCTGTTTGCAACCGTCCGGATGAATCCGCGGCTGGGCGCGAAAATGCAGGCGGTTGACGTGTCTGAAGCAGAAAAGGCCGCTGGTGTCGTCAAGGTGATCAACCTTGGTGGCGGGTATGCCGTGATTGCCAACAATACCTGGGCCGCATTCAAGGCGGCCGACCTGGTGAAGCCCGAATGGGCACCGGCTGCCTACCCCGACAATACTGATGCAATTTTCGCCAAGCTGGATGGGGAACTGAAAGCCGGTGGCGGCTTCAACATGCGGGACGATGGTGATGCGCCGGGTGCGATTGCAGCTGCGTCCGGCAAGGCAGTCAGCGCACGCTATACGGCACCCTATCTTGCCCATGCCACCATGGAACCGATGAATGCCACGGCACAGTGGAGTGATGGAAAGCTCACAGTCTGGTGCGGCAACCAGGCGCCAACCTCGATTGTTATCCAGGCTGCTTCGGAGTTCGGCATTTCAACTGACGACGTGTCGGTTCACTCCACATATCTTGGAGGCGGTTTCGGCAGGCGGTTTGAAACCGACTTTTCGATTCTGGCAGCACGCGTTGCAAGGGAAACGGATGGCAAACCTGTGCAGGTCACCTGGAGCCGGGAAGAAGATATGCAACATGACATGTATCGGCCCGGTGCAATTTGTGAAGCATCTGCTGTCGTTGATGCGCAGGGTGTTCCTTCAGTTGTATTCAGGGCGGCCAGTCAGTCGCCGATCGCGTCGGTGTTTGGACGCCTTGCCGGCGCCATCACACCACCAGGCAATGACAGAACGCTGGTCGACGGCCTGTGGGATCAGCCTTATGCGCTGACCAATTACCGTGTCACAGGCATTCCGGTGGATATGGATATTCCGGTGGGATTCTGGCGATCAGTCGGGCATTCGCACAATCCATTTTTCCACGAATGCTTCATGGATGAAATTGCCCATTCCAGCAACCAGGACCCGCTGGAGATGCGCCTGAAACTCATGCAGCCTTACCCGGCCGCTGTTGGTGCGATGCAGGCGGTAAGGGAAATGTCAGACTGGGCTACCCCATTGTCTGCCGATGGCGTGAAATCGCGCGGGCGCGGTGTGGCGTTTTGCCTGTCGTTTGGCACCTGGGTTGCACAGGTGATCCAGGTCGCTGATACAGACGATGGAATTCGCATCGAGAAGGTCTGGTGTGCCGCTGACTTTGGTATTGCGCTTGATCCTGAAAATCTTGAAGCGCAGATGATGTCCGGCATCATTTTCGGCCTGTCTGCCGCGATGAGCCAGGAAATCACCTTTGACGACGGCGCGGTAGAACAGGGCAATTTCGACAGTTACGATGCCATACGCATGAACCAGGCACCTGAAATTGAAGTGCGGGTTCTTCAGGCATCCGGCAAGATGGGTGGAGCAGGTGAACCCGGCACGCCACCTTCGCTACCGGCACTGGCCAATGCGATATATGCTGCAACCGGCAAACGAATTCGCCAGCTGCCGCTGTCGAAAGAAATCTCGTTTGTGTGATACCAGATCCCAGTAACAGCGACTCATTTCATGGGATCATAGCGGTTCACTCGGGCAGGCGCAGTGCGCAGCGCGATGTGGTGCATCGGGCAAGCATTGCAACGCACCCGATGTGCCGCTATGACCCACCCGGAGGGCCGGGCGCTTTTTCCCGCCAGCTACGTTGCGCGCCGCTTGTGGTACATGTACCACGGCGCGACACGCGCCTTGCCGGCGGAAAAAATCGCTCCGGTGAAATGGGTCGCTGTTACTGGGATCTGGTATGAATGGCTTTAAAGCGCTTCGGTACCTGTCTCACCGGTGCGAATACGCAAGGCGTTCTCGAGGTCGAGCACAAAGATCTTGCCATCGCCGATTTTACCGGTGCGGCCTGCCGCGGTAATGGATTCAACCACCTTGTCCGCGACTTCGCTGTTTACGGCAATCTCGAGCTTCACCTTTGGCAGATAGTGCACGGTGTATTCAGCGCCGCGATAGATTTCGGAATGGCCGCCCTGACGGCCAAAACCTTTTACTTCGGATGCCGTCATTCCGGCTACGCCAATAGCAGACAGCGCCTCGCGAACAGCATCAAGCCGGTGCGGCTGAATAATGGCTATGATGAATTTCATCGTGCAAACTCCTGCATTCTGTTGGCTTCCAAAATTTTGCAGCAACATTATCGGGTCAAGTGAGTCCATGTCGCTCCAGGGTCGTGAGACTAATAATTGTAGCCGGTTTCACCATGTGATGCGAGGTCAAGCCCCTCGCGCTCTTCATCTACAGTTACCCGCAAGCCGGTTGTGGCCCTGACGAAAATGACAATGACCACACTGACAATCGCGCAGTACATGGCGGCAGCCACAACACCTGTGAGTTGCACAACGAACTGACTGCCTGCACTGGCGCCTTCTGCAAAACCGACACCACCCAGGCTGGCGCTCATCAAAAAGGCGGCCAGCAAGGTGCCGGTCGCTCCGCCCACGCCATGCACAGCCATGACGTCCAGCGAATCATCAATCTGCAAGCGATTCCGGATCACATTCACAGCCAGGTAGCAGATGACGCCGCCTGCCAGGCCGCAGGTCAATCCGCCAACCGGACCGACAAAGCCGGATGCCGGGGTGATGGTGGCAAGGCCTGCTATGGTGCCGGTGACAGCACCTACAAGGCTGGGCTTGCCGAAACGCTGCCATTCTATGCAAACCCAGACAAGCGTCGCGGTTGCTGCCGATACATGGGTAACCAGCATGGCCATACCGGCATCGGCACCGGCAGAAAGCGCACTGCCGGCGTTAAATCCACACCAGCCTACCCACAGCATTGAAGCGCCAGCCATTACCATCCAGGGCGCATGCGGCGGCTGAACTTGGGACGGAAAACCGGTGCGTGAGCCAATCATGACTGCCACCACAATGGCTGCCACTCCGGCGGTGACGTGAACCACGATGCCCCCCGCAAAATCCTTGACGCCCATGGCGCCGAGCCAGCCACCGCCCCACACCCAGTGGGTTACGGGAGCATAGACCAGCAGCAGCCAGAGGCTGCAGAACAGCAACACGGCGGAAAACTTGATCCGTTCGACGAAGGCGCCGACGATCAGGGCAGGGGGTGATGATGGCAAAAGTCATCTGAAACATGAAGAACAGGCTCTCGGGAATGCCGGTGCCTTCAAAGACCTGGCCGCGGGTGACGCCGGCCAGCATCATTTTACCAAGTCCGCCGACCCATGATGTGCCTTCTGCAAATGCCAGTGAGTACCCGGCAACCAGCCACAGCAGCGACATGAGAGAGGCAATCGCCACACACTGCATCAGAACCGACAGGATGTTTCTCGATCTGACCAGACCTGCATAAAACAACGCCAGTCCCGGCAGTGTCATGAACAGAACAAGTGCAGTTGACGTGAGAACCCAGGCCGTATCAGCGCCATTTACCATTGGTGTTGTCCTTCCGCAGTTGCCAGATTTGCCGAAGGCTTAATCAAATGCGAAGCACGCGCAAACGGATTTTGCATAATTTCCATGCAAAATCTGCAGAACCTATCACAACCGACCGGGTTGATTAAAATATGGGCAATTGCCTAACGCAAACGCTCAAGAATTGACACATAATTGGCCACTGCGGCGCCGCCCATATTGAAGATGCCTGCGAGTTCAGGGGCCTCAAGCTGCATGTCACCGGCACTTTCAGTCAACTGCATGGCCGCCATGATGTGCATGGACACTCCGGTGGCGCCAATCGGATGGCCTTTGGATTTCAGTCCGCCGGACGGGTTCACCGGCAGCTTGCCGTCCCTGGCAGTCCAGCCTTCGGCGATTGCACGAGCGCCCTGACCTCTTGGTGTCAGTCCCATGGCTTCATACTCAATCAATTCGGCAATGGTGAAGCAGTCATGGGTTTCGACAAAAGACAAATCGTCCAGCGAGGTTCCCGCCTGCCGGTGTGCCTCGCTCCACGCCTGCTCGCAACCTTCAAATGCAACAATATCGCGTTTTGCCATCGGCAAATAATCCTGTGCGTGGGCAGCAGCGCGAAAATGCACCGCCTTGGGAAACCGCAAGGCGGTTTCGGTGTCGGTCATGACTACCGCTGCCGCGCCATCAGATACAAGCGAGCAATCAGTTCTGCGAATGGCGCCAATCACGGTCGGGTTCTTGTCGGAAACCGTGTTGCAGAACTCAAAGCCAAAATCCTTGCGCATCTGCGCAAAGGGATTGTGGACACCATTGGCGTGGTTTTTTGCAGCAATTCTCGCCATGGCCTCGGACTGGTCGCCATAGCGCTGAAAGTAAAGATCGGCGATACGTGCAAACACACCTGCAAATCCACCCGGCGTATCAGCTTCGGTCTTGCGATAGGACGCATTGAGCAACACGTCGCCGATGACGCTGCCTGGAGCAGATGTCATCTTTTCGGCCCCGACCACCAACACGAAACGTGACTTTTTTGATGCCAGGTCGTTGAGCCCCATGTGTACGGCAGCAGATCCGGTCGCGCAGGCATTTTCAACCCGTGTAGCCGGTTTGAAGCGCAGGGCAGGGTCTGCTTCCAGCGCAAAAGATGCCGGAAATGACTGTTTCTCAAACATTCCGAAATTACCGACATAAATGGCATCTACCTCGTCAAACCCGATGCCGGCATCTTCCACGGCCTGCCTGCACGCCCTTGCCAGCATGTTTTCAAGATCATCGTCTTCGAGCTTGCCGAATTGTGAATGTGCCCAACCTATAATTGCTGACATGCCTGGTATCTCCTGAGAATTTTTTTGGTTACGGTCATGATTACCACGGCTCGGTAGCCTTGACGAGACTGTCCTGCCGCCATGTTTCGCCAACCGCAACGGTGCGGAACTCATGATCTGCAATACGGTGTTTGGTTTTGGCCGCCCGCAGCGCCGCGGCGGGCGCATCAATTGCCTCATCGGTCAGTTGTATGGTGGAATGATGAATGGCGAGCGATGCCTTCGCGCCCAGCAGCTTGTGAGCTTGTGCGGCTTCGTCCGGGTTGATGTGCTGCGGCTTCATGAACCAGCGCGGTTCATAGGCGCCAATGGGCAGGAGTGCCAGATCCGGTCCGCCATACCTGCTGTTGATCTGGACGAAATGTTCGCCTGTTCCAAAACCGGTATCAGCGCCAAAATATACCTGGCGCGTGCCTGCCTGGATCATGAAGGCTGACCAAAGCGCCCTGTTGCGGTCATGGAAAGTGCGTTTTGACCAATGCAGGGCCGGTGTCGGCGTAACTACAATGCCGGGTGAATGTTCAAACGGTTCATGCCAGCCACGTTCGACAACTTTAGCCTGCCTTATCCACCGTTTGATGATGCGTTTGTTGCCGTATGGTGTGATGATCGGGGCGTCATGCTGCCTGACAAGCTTGCGCAAGGCCGGCAAATCCATGTGATCGTAGTGGTTGTGGCTGAGCAGTATCAGATCAACCGGCGGCAGGTCCTGCAGTGCGATGCCGGGGTCGCGGACCCGCCTGGGTCCGGCCAACTGGACCGGGCTTGCCCGCATAGAAAAAAACGGATCGGTCACAATGTTCACACCACCGGTCTGGATCAAGACTGTAGCGTGGCCGATCCAGGTTGCTGACAGATCGTCGCCGTGCACCCGCCGGGGTGGTGGAGAATGGGGTTCATTGTCGATCCATTTCGGCCATTTCCGTCTTGCTCCCGAGGTCTGCCACTTCCAGAAATCGCTGGTGCAGTTGACCACATTGTGTGCCGGCACATGATATCGTTCGCCGTCATGGTGCACGCTGAGGTCGCTCTGGTGATATGACTTGTGGTCTTCCGGCATCTTGTGGCACATCGTGTCGGGTGTATGTGAAGTCAAGACGTTCAACCACTTTCCAGGAGGCGCAAGCATGGCCCGTACGGTTTTTGTAAATGGCCAGTATGTGCCCGAGGACAAGGCGCAAGTGTCGATCTTTGATCGCGGATTCGTATTCGGTGACGGCATCTATGAAGTTGTGCCCGTTGTCGGAGGCAAGATGGTGGACAAGGCGCCATTTCTGGAGCGATTGAAGCGCTCTCTGGGCGAATTGCGTATCGGCATGCCGATGAGCGAAGCCGACTATCTCGCCATGCACGACAGGCTCATCCAGTTGAACGGCCTCAACGAGGGGGGTGTTTATTCACAGATTACCCGCGGTGTTGCCGATCGAGATTTCGCGTTCCCGAAGGATACCGTTCCATCAGTTGCAGCCTTCACCATGAAAAAATCGTTGATCGACAATCCGAACGCCACAACAGGCGTGAAGGTGGTTACAGTGGAAGATATTCGCTGGAAGCGCCGTGATATCAAGTCTGTGGCGTTGCTGGGCCAGGTGATGGCCAAGCAGGAGGCGGTTGAAAAGGGTGGTTTCGAGGGCTGGATGGTTGAAGACGGTTTCGTGACGGAAGGCACATCTTCAACGGCCTATATTGTCAGGGACGACACCATCATAACACGGCCACTGTCCAACTCCATCCTGCCGGGTATTCGACGCAAGGTGCTTCTGCAACTATGTGCCGATCACAATGTGAAACTTGAAGAACGGCTGTTTTCGGTGGAAGAAGCACTGGCTGCAGATGAAGCCTTTCTGTCGTCGGCAACAACACTGGTCATGCCGGTTGTAGAGATTGACGGCACGATGATAGGTGGAGGTCAGCCCGGCCCGATAACCCGCAGGATGCGCGAAGCCTATATTGCGGAAATCAAGGCGGAAGCCGGCATCGCCTAGGTCAGGATGACTTTTGGTTAACTAAACCAAACGTCACAAACCTGATCAATTCTAGTCCATCAGGCTTGGCAACCAGGTGATGATGCCGGGGAACGCCAGCAACCCGGCCACGGTCACCACATCGGCAACAAAGAACGGGCCAATGCCGCGGAACACATCCTGCAGCGGAATCTCCAGAGAGTTACCGTCTTCGTCGGTCAAATCACGCGACACTCCTGCAACCACGAAACAGTTCAATCCGATGGGTGGCGTGATCAGGCAAATCTCAGCCATTTTCACTACAATGATCCCAAACCAGATCGGATCATATCCGAGTGCGATAACCGCCGGGTAAACAACGGGTAATGTCAGGATCAACATGCCGATGGCATCCATGAACATGCCAAGCACCGCATAGGCAAGCAGGATGCACAGCATGATGACAATCGGGGGTACGTCCAGCGTGACGACCCAGCCGGAAAACGCCGCCGGCAATCCGGCAAAACCCAGAAACCGGACAAACAGAAACACGCCCCAGATCAGGGTGAATATCATTGCTGACAGGCGCGCGGTTTCAACCAGAGCTTCCTTCAGGCGGCCTGACATTTTCGACAGCTCGTTCTCGCGGAATGCACGCCACAGATAGAACAGGAACACCACCATGGCACCAAGCGCGCCAGCTTCCGTCGGTGTGGCTGAACCGGTATAGATGGCTGAGAAAATAACCCCGACAACGACGAAGATTGGCAATGTACCGGGGATGCTCTCGAACCGCTGTTTCCAGGAAAAACCACCGATCGGGCTGCCCAGCTTAGGGTTCCACCAGCACATGCCGACAATGAGAATTACGTAGACTACTGCGGAATAAAGCCCCGGCAGGAAACCGGCGAGCAGCAATTTTCCCACTGACTGCTCCACGATAATCGCATAGATGACCAGGATGGCAGAGGGTGGAATGAGCGAGGCCAGCGTGCCACCGGCAGCGACAACGCCGGCAGTCAGGCGCTTGTCGTAGCCGTTCTGCAGCATGTCCGGGATGGCGACGCGGGAGAAGACGGCCGCTGTCGCGGTGGATGCTCCGGAAACCGCCGCAAATCCCGCCGTTGCGATGACGGTTGCAACGGCCAGTCCGCCCGGCACCCAGCCCATCCAGCGCCGCGCGGCTTCAAACAGGCGTCTCGTTAGACCGGCATAAAACGCCAGAAAACCGATCAGAATGAACAACGGCAGGACCGACAGGGGGTAGGTGACCGTCTTGGAGTGCGGTATCTGACCGGCTATGGAGGCAGCAACATGCCAGCCCTTCAGTTCCAGCAGTCCGAGAAAGCCTGTTATGGCTGCAGCAGCGAATACACGTACGCCCAGCAATACGAGAACAATAAGCAGACACACGCCGGCTATGCCGGTGGTGAAGGCATCAAGGCCGATGATCATGGGGTGCTTGCTCCCTTGATCTCGTCTTCGGCGTGCTGTTCCACAGACTTCATGAGCGGAACAGCAATCGGGGCAAGGCCGGGGTTGACGGCAAGGCGAATGTATCCGAGCAACTGGATAACAAGCCTTATCAGCAACACAGCCAGCATGACCGGTACGAGCAATTTGGCCGGCCACGTGGGCAGTTCGATGTCGATGGTTGAATCACCAAAGCTCCATGATCGTAAGAAGTGGCTGTATGAGTAAGGGATCAGGATGGCGACAATTATGATCTGCACCGCAACACCAATGGTTTCCGCAGTCCACAGCGCGGCGCCTTTCAGATATCCGACAAGGATTTCCATGCGCACATGGCCACCCAACCGCTGGACCTGCGAAATCGAGAGCAATGCAAAGGCGATCATTGTGGCTTCCACCACGTCGATGTAACCGAACATGGGCGAGCGGAAAACCGTCCGCAGTACGATCTGCAGCATACCAAGGAACATCAGGCCAAATATCAGCAAGCCGGACAGGAAATTTGTCAGGTCCTCGACAGGCGATAGCAGCCGGTCGGCTCGTGCCAGAAACCTGCCCAGTCCGTCCCTGTCGCCTGTTGGGTTTTCTGCCACTTCCCGCCTCCCCGGACAAAGGTCAATCGACGTCGCCACGGATTACCGTACCGCTGACTTTTGCCTGGCAGCACAGATCCGTGGCGACCTGAGCGTTAACTAGTCGTAATTTTTGCCAACTGTCGTGTAGACCAGTTCGACCAGACCCTTGGCATCGAAGCTGTCCTTGTTCTCTGCAATCCACTCGTCGATGACAGGTTTGCCGGCAGCCTTGCGGAACGATGCCAACTGCTCTTCGGTGTAGGTAACCTTTTTCAGCTTTTCCTCGAGCATCGGCAGATTGACCTTGTCGATGTCTATATAGGCCTGGATCTGGGCCTTGGCAGCCTCGTCCCTTACGTCCATCAGCAGCTTCTTGTACTGATCCGGAAGTGCATCAAACGCAGTCTTGGAAAATATCAACGGGCAATCAGAAGTACCTGGTGACAGGTTTGCAGTGAACCAGTCGGTTACTTCGTGGATCTTGTAGGCCACGTGAGAATAGGTAAACGGGAACGAGGCGGCGTCCATGGTGCCTTGCTGTACCCCGGTATACACCTCGGTTGCGGTTGAACTGGTCGGCGTTGCGCCCATGACCTGCATGGCCTTGCCGAGACCACCGCCGGCGCGCACGGTTTTACCCTTCCAGTCATCCAGTTTCATTGGAGGTTCACCCTTGCCGAGAAATTCGTACTGCGGCAGGTAGGATGACATGTAAAGCATGGCGTTCCACTGGGCGTGTTCCTTGACAATGTCAGGGTGGGCATAAATCGCATCCCTGATATTGCGATTGTCATCCCAGCTGGACATTGGCAGGAACGGCATGGTCAAAACCATCAGGCCGGGGTTTTTCTGTGGATGGTAGAAGTTGCAGGTCATGGCGGCTTCAAAAGCGCCAACGGATATACCATCCAGGTTTTCGCGGGATTTCGAAAGTGCCTCACCGTAATGCAGTTGCATGGTGAACTTGCCATCGGTCTTGGCATTGACCAGTTCGGCAAGTTTTTCAAATCCGGCTGTAAAGGCGCGCTCCTTACCCCATAGTGATACGTTCCATTTGACTTCCGGGCCATCGACCTCGGCTGCTTTTGCAATGGTCATCGTGGATGTGGCGGCAAAGGCCACAAGTGCGGTTGTAGCAAGTAGTTTCTTTAACATGTCGTCATTACTCCCTGTGTCAGATATCGCCCGGTTGTTTTCGGGCAGGTGCTGTAAGCCTCGGCAAACACAATTACCGGACTTCATGTCACGCATGATGCGTTGAACTGGCCGTCGAGGCAAGCGTGCTTCCAGATTGTGGATCAATCC
This sequence comes from uncultured Alphaproteobacteria bacterium, assembly GCA_963700885.1. GTDB lineage: Bacteria > Pseudomonadota > Alphaproteobacteria > Rhizobiales > Aestuariivirgaceae > Anderseniella. The sequence continues at coordinate 32,757 of CAVOZJ010000005.1, read as the reverse complement.
GCCAGCACACTGATGGCGCCAAGCACAAATGCTGCCCACAGGAATGCTGCAACAGTGAACGTGCCATTCCAGCGCCACGACAGTGTTGTTCCCGGAATTCCGGTAATCCTGCCCAGTATGAGCGCGGTGGCGCCAAACGGTGATGCCGTCAGGTTCAGAGTCCAGCCCAGCGCCAGTGCCGTGGCCAGCAGGGTCGGATCCAGCTGGCTGTCCGGCAAGGCGGAATAAAGCGATCCCATGAAGGTCACCGTCAGCATTGGCGGCATGGCCAGATTTGATGCGACCGGAACGATCAGCATGATGGCGAGATAGACGGCGACCGGTGACCAGGTTTCAAGGCCGGCGGTGTTTGCCAGTGAGGAGGCGTTGCTGAGACCCGCAGCCACGATGCCAATGTACCCGGCTGCAGACAGTGTGACTGCCTCCGGCGAACCGGAGGGAATGGATGTGCCTGCGATGTCCCTGATACGGGCAATTGTTGCTGTGGCCTGATCTGGTGCGGATCGGTACTGGAACCAGATCCACATGATGGTGACCAGCGGGCTGGCCAGCATCAATGCCGGCACGACCTTTGCGCCGGTTGTCACTATCAGCGCCAGTGATATGCCTGTCAGTGCCAAACAGACCATTGCAAAGCGTTTGAACGCCTGCCAGGGGAAAACTTCCCGCGTCATGTCTGGCCTTGGCAAGGCGTCGTGTGCCGCCAGGGTTTTGCGGGCACGTTTGCCGGTGATCCGGTCTTCTGTCCAACCGATCACAATTACGCCGAGGGAAATGAAAAACCCGATACCTGCCATGACAAGTGGTCTGGATCCCGACACGACACTTGCTACCAAAGCCTGGGTTACCGCCGTAGGCGACCAGGCGATGATCCATGAAAAGCCGCGAACCAGTGCAGACATCTGCCGGCGTTCACGCCACTGAGCCAGCTCAGGATTCGTCTCAGCATCCGCCTTGATGCCACGCTGGATCAATGGACCCAACAGGCTGAGCGCGCCAAAATTCAGGATCATGCCGAGGGCATGGCTGCCAATGTGAATGGCAAAATAACGTTGACCAGGCGGGCGGCGGGTCAGGTAGCGGCCGAGTTTCAGGACGGATGGCGAGGTAACCGCGCCATCGCGCAGGAGTGCCAACAGCAACATGAACGCTGCCAGGTAGGTAGCCTGGGTAAATCCGCGTTCGATCAAAGGCAATGGCGCATCGGAAAACATCACGGCGGCAATCGTTGCAATGACAGCAAGGCCAATCAGGTATCGTTCGCGCAAACCCAGCCGCGCATGACCGACCAACAGAAACACGACCAGGAGAACCGCTGCCATTGAGCCTGCGAGACGGATTTGCCCATGCAGTTCGATCAGTTCGAACACAGCGACGCCAAGCAGGCAGGCCGCCACCAGCCTGTCGCTCAATTTCGCGGACGGCCGGCTGGTTTGGCGTTGTGTGTCAGCCCTGTAGCCCATTCGCCAACTCTATACTGCTATTGGCGCCTAGCGTTGTGAAATTTGCCAATCCGGGTTGATCCAGGGTTGCTGATTGGACGGTGGCAGGGGGTCAAGACCTAGAATATGATCGGATGCCTTTTCGCCAACCATCAGGGATGGTCCGTTGATATTGCCGTTGGTAATGGACGGGAAGATTGAGCTGTCCGCCACGCGCAATCCCGCAATGCCCATGACGCGGCAGAGTGGATCGACAACGGCCATGGCGTCTTTTTTGGATCCCATCCTGCAGGTGCCACATGGATGGTACGCACTTTCTGCGTGCTGGCGGATGAAGTCATCGATGGCGTCGTCACTGGTAACATCTTCGCCGGGTTGTATTTCACCATTGGCAAATTCCTGCATGGCGGGCTGCGCAATGATTTCCCGCGTCAGCCGGATGCAGGTTCGAAAATCCTCCCAGTCCTCGTCTTTTGACATGTAGTTGAAGACCAGTCTGGGCGCGGTGTCGGGATCTGCGTTGACCGGTGCCACAAATCCGCGCGACTTTGACCTGTTTGGACCCACGTGCACCTGAAAGCCGTGTCCCCTGGTGGCAGGTCTTCCATCGTAGGCGATAGCACCGGGCAGGAAATGATACTGGATATCAGGATATTCAACACCTGCGCGTGAGCGTATGAACCCGGCAGACTCAAAATGATTGGTTGCGCCAAGGCCGGTCTTGAACAGCAGCCATTCCAGGCCGATCAAGCCCCTGGAAAACAGGCCAAGCCTCGTGTTCAGGGTCACGGGCTTTTTTGAATGCAACTGGAAGTACACCTCCAGGTGATCCATCAGGTTTGCACCCACTCCGGGCAAGTGGTGTACGGGCTCAATTCCTGCCAGCTTCAGCGTGGTTGCATCACCGATACCGGAAAGTTGCAGAATGTGCGGAGAATTGAAAGCGCTTGCTGCAATGATGACTTCCCGCCGTGCACAGGCTGTCCTGATTTCACCACCCTTTTCATACTCCACTCCCGTGGCACGCTTGCCATCGAGTATAATTCGCCGCGCTTTCGCCCGGGTCACAAGTTCAAGGTTTTTTCGCGTCAGGGCCGGTGTGAGATAGGCATTGGCGGCGGACCATCGACGACCCTGCCAGACGGTCATCTCCATTGCGCCGAAACCTTCCTGCTGGCGGCCATTGTAGTCAATGGTGGTGGGATACCCGGCCTGCTCGGCCGCGTCTACAAAAGCATGATAGAGCGGGTTTTCCCGTTTGCCGCGGGTAACATGCATTGGCCCGTCAGTACCGCGCCAGCCGTCTTCACCGCCATGCGATGTTTCCATGCGTTTGAAGTAAGGCAGGACATCGGCATACGACCAGCCGGTTGCGCCCATATCAGACCAGGTGTCAAAGTCCCTGGCGTGACCGCGCACATATACCATGCCGTTGATCGAGGAAGACCCTCCTATGACCTTGCCGCGCGGAGCAGTGATGCGCCGGTTGTTCAACCCGGGCTCCGGTTCTGACCGGTAACCCCAGTTGTATGTCGTGGTATTGAGCGGTATCGACAATGCCGATGGCATCTGGATCAGGGGTCCTATATCGCTGCCGCCGTATTCCAGCACCAGTACAGTATGGTTGCCGTTCCCGGTCAGCCTATTGGCCATGACCGATCCGGCCGAACCGGAGCCAACTATGATGAAGTCAAATGTGCCGTCGGTCATGGGTATCTCAATGGGTGTCTGGCAGCTGGCAGTCGATGTAGGAGCTGACAAGGTGGATCGCCGTATCGCGATTATAGCCGTCTCCCAGCAGTGCTGCGCGCAACCAAACGCCGTCTATGAGCGCCGAAACGCCAATTGCCATTTCGGCTGCTTTTTCCTGACCGGTGAGTTTTTTGAGGGCGTCGCGCAAATTTGATTTCAGCCGGGCGTCATACAATTTCAGTATGCGAGTGAGGTTTGGTGACTGACGGGCTGAACCATACAGGGCCAACCATGCCGACATCACATCTGGTGAATACTGGCTGGGTGCGAAGTTTGCCTCCACTATCGCCGACAGTCTGGCACGTGGTGTTGCGGCCTGTTTGAGATTCCTGAGTGTCTCTGCACGCAGGACCTGCAGCATATGCTGCATGGTGGCGAACAACAAATCGTCCTTGCCGTCAAAATAGTGATGCACGATGCCGGAGGAAACGCCGGCTTTCCTGGCAATGCGGGCAACGGTAGTGTCTGCATAGCCATAGTCATGCAGCGAAGAAATTGCTGCTTCTATCAATTGATTCCGGCGTACCGGACCCATGCCAATTTTCGGCATTTTGCCTCGCTCAAATCAGTATGGTTTTTGATCAACTCATTCAAAATCCATAAAACTGATCGATTCCAGAGTGCTGAAGCAACTTTACGGGGCGAAGAGAGCCCGTGCCGCTCCAGTGAGTTAAGTCTCACCGCAGCATATTTTTTTTAATTGATCAGTCAATTAAAAAAGGAATAACTTGAGGCGGGCTGTTGACTTGCGCACTTGCCACAGCGCACATTTCGGTAAATCCAGTTTGCTGAAGATCACTGTTTGAAGGTGATCAGGCGAAATTTGAAACAGGGAGTGAATATTCATGAACACGACAATATCAAAGTTGATGACCGGCGCCGCCGTGGCCGCAATTTTCGTCTTTGGTTCCGTGGGCGCAGTTCAGGCTGGCGATAGTGAAGCCTGCAAAACGGTTCGATTTTCCGATGTCGGCTGGACTGACATAACGGCTACGACTGCAACCGCCACTGTTCTCTTGAAGGCGCTTGGCTACGAACCGGTAACCCAGGTCCTGTCTGTGCCGGTGACTTACTCGTCTCTCAAGAACAATGATATCGACGTCTTCCTTGGCAACTGGATGCCAACCATGGAAGCCGATATAAAGCCATACCGCGAAGACGGTTCGGTGGAATCGATCGGTGCCAACCTGGAAGGCGCCAAGTATACGTTGGCGGTTCCCAAGTATACCTATGACGCAGGGCTCAAGTCATTTCAGGATATTGCAAAATTCAAGGACAAGCTCGATGGCAAGATCTATGGCATTGAGCCGGGAAATGACGGCAACCGCCTGATCCTCGACATGATCGAGAAGGGAACTTTCGGTCTGAAGGGCTTTGAAGTAGTTGAATCATCGGAGGCCGGCATGCTGTCGGCAGTTGCCAAGGCCGGCAGAAACAAGACTGACCTGGTTTTCCTTGGCTGGGAGCCACATCCGATGAACGCAAATTTCGAGATGGCCTATCTTGAGGGTGGCGACGAAGTGTTTGGACCGAACCTCGGCGGCGCAACGGTTCATACCAATGTGCGCAAGGGATATATTGCTGACTGCCCCAATGTCGGCAAGTTCATATCCAACCTCAAGTTCACCCTGAAGATGGAAAACGAGATAATGGGTGCTATTCTCAATGACGGAACCGACCCCGAAAAAGCAGCTGCCGAATGGCTCAAGGCCAATCCGGGTGTGGCTGATGCCTGGCTGGCCGGGGTTACCACGTTCGACGATGGTGACAGTATGGCGGCTGTAAAGTCGGCAATCCAGTAAGCCTGGTTGTCCTGAATTGACAAACTGCTGCCCGGTCTTGCCACCATGCGAGGCCGGGCAAATTTTTTCTGAAGTGCAAGGGGCAGTCCCACAAACCGGACGGAAATCATGGATCCAATCAGCAGCTTCATCGAAGACAACAAGATCCCGCTTGGCAATTGGGGTAAGCAGCTTTTCAACTGGCTAACAGACAGTTTTGACTGGTTTTTTGACGGCCTTTCCGGAGGGATAGAGTTTGTTCTGGAAACCCTGATAGACCTGATGCTGCTGCCTCCGCCGATTGTCATCGTAGCGTTGATTGCGGCACTGGCATGGTGGCTGTCGCGGTCCTGGAAAATCCCCGCGATTGCAGTTTTCTGCCTGGCATTCGTAATCAACCAGGGGCTTTGGAAGGAAACTGTCGAGACGCTGGCTCTGGTTGTCGGGGCCGCATCGGCGTCCATGTTGCTGGGCGTGCCTGTTGGTATCGTGGCGGCACACAATGATTGGCTGTTTCGTATTCTTCGGCCAATTCTGGATCTCATGCAGACCCTGCCGACTTTTGTGTATCTGATCCCGGCGCTGATCCTGTTTGGTCTCGGACTGGCGCCTGGTCTTGTCACAACAGTAATTTTTTCCATCGCTGCACCAATCCGTCTGACCCACCTGGGTATCACCTCGGTACCGAGACAATTGATCGAGGCAGGCCAGGCATTTGGCGCAACCAAATGGCAGCTGCTGAAAAAAGTCGAACTGCCGTCGGCCATGCCCACGATAATGGCGGGGCTGACGCAGTGCATCATGCTGTCGCTTTCGATGGTGGTTATTGCGGCTCTCATCGGGGCCAACGGATTGGGCAAACCGGTCGTGCGTGCGTTGAACACGGTCAACATCCCGATGGGTATCGAGGCCGGACTGGCCATCGTGGCGGTTGCCATCATGCTGGACCGGATTTGCCGGGTTCAGGATCCGGGTATCGGGGGTAGAGGCAAATGACCAGTACGGCCGTAAGTTTCAAAAACGTTGATATCATATTCGGTGACAACAAGGCGGACGCGCTCCGGCTGCTGGATGAAGGCGCAACCCGCCAGGAAATCAATGAGAAAACCGGCGCGGTGCTGGGCGTGGCGGGTGCCTCGCTTGACGTCGCAGAAGGCGAGATTTTTGTACTTATGGGGCTGTCGGGCTCCGGAAAGTCAACTCTGTTGCGTGCTGTGAACCGCCTGAACGAAACGGCGCGCGGTGAGGTACTGGTTTCCACAAATGGCAAGACAGTGGATGTCGCGTCATGCAGCGACCTCGAGTTGCGTGACCTTCGCATGCACCAGGTGGCAATGGTGTTTCAGCAGTTTGCCCTGTTGCCGTGGCGCACGGTTGAAGAAAATGTCGGCTTTGGCCTGGAGCTTGCCGGTGTGCCGGACGCGGAGCGCAAGGCACGGGTCAAGCAACAGTTGCAGCTGGTCAGCCTTGATCAATGGGCGGGCCGATATGCGCACGAACTGTCAGGCGGAATGCAGCAGCGTGTCGGACTTGCCCGGGCATTCACGACACAGGCGCCAATATTGTTGATGGACGAGCCGTTTTCCGCGCTCGATCCACTCATCCGGACACATCTGCAGGATGAATTGCTGAACCTGCAGAGGGAACTGAAACGCACCATTGTGTTTGTGTCACATGATCTGGATGAGGCCATGAAAATAGGCAACCGGATTGCCATCATGCAGGACGGCCGCATTGTGCAGGCAGGCACGCCACAGGAAATTGTGCTCAAGCCTGCCAATGAATATGTCGAGCAATTTGTGCAACACATGAACCCGCTCAACGTAATGACCGGCGCCACCATCATGCGGAAGCTGGCGAAGCCGCGGAAGATTGGTGCGGGTAAAACTGCGCCGGTCATGATGGCTCCTGATGCAACCATGCGGGAAATTATCGCTGAATGCTGGCGTTCCGGCAAAAATGTCCTGATCGGTACCGACGGTACTGCGGTCGGGGAAGTCGGCGAGGCAGAGATCTACTCGGCCCTGATCAACCGTCCGTCGGCATAACTGACAGCCGTCCGGCAAGTTTTCGGTTGGCTTATACCAGATCCCAGTAACAGCGACCCATTTCACCGGAGCGATTTTTTCCGCCGGCAAGGCGCGTGTCGCGCCGTGGTACATGTACCACAAGCGGCGCGCAACGTAGCTGGCGGGAAAAAGCGCCCGGCCCTTCGGGTGGGTCATAGCGGCCCATCGGGTGCGTTGCAATGCTTGCCCGATGCACCGCATCGCGCTGCGCACTGCGCCTGCCCGAGTGAACCGCTATGATCCCATGAAATGGGTCGCTGTTACTGGGATCTGGTATTAGCGGCAAATACTTTCCCACGACATTGTGACTTGCGTCTGGTTTGCCGTCAGCATGACATAAATACCTTCCACATATGACCCTGATCCGGTTCAAATCCCGAGGAGAAATTTCATGCTCAAATCGTTCCTGGCCGCCGCCATTTGCCTGTTGATCACTGCCGCGCCTGCTCTGGCTGCCGGAGACGGCAATGGCACAATCAAGATGGAAAGTGCGCATGATGCAGCCACCACGCTGGATCGGCTGGAGGCAATCTTCAAGGCCAAGGGCATCACGGTTTTTGTCCGGGTCGATCATGCTGCCGGCGCCATGAAAATTGGAGAAGACATGGCGCCAACCCAACTATTGCTGTTCGGCAATCCCAAGCTTGGAACACCCTTGATGAAAGTGAATCGCGAAGCTGGCTTTGACCTGCCTATGAAGGCGCTTGCCTGGACGGACGATGCCGGCAGGACATGGCTTGCGGTCACTGATCCTGCGTCATTGAAAGCCCGCTATGGTCTGGAAGCTGTATCGCCGGTCATTGAAAAGATGACCGGTGCGGTTACTGCGATGGGCAAGCAAGCCACGTCAAAAGAGTAACACTATCTGGGTGTCGCACCGACCTTGTTACGCAACCTCCCGATACCCTCCAGCAATACCTCAACAACGTCGCCCTCTTTCAGGGCGGCAGTAGTGCCGGCAGTCCCTGTATAGATCACATCGCCCGCCTCGAGCGTAATGAACTGCGACACTTCAGAAATTATGCGGGCAGATGAGTGGATCATTTGACTGGTTGATCCCTTCTGGACGGTTTTGCCATTGACCAGTGTTTCGAATTTCAGATTATCGATGGTCAGGCCCGGTGATATCCAGGGCCCCAGCGGTGCAAACGTGTCGGATCCCTTGGATTTCAAAACCGAGAACCCGCCTGACCCGAAGCTTCGCTCGGTAATGTCGTTTCCTGCCGTGACTCCGAACACGTAGGACAGTGCCTCCTTTTCGGATACATTCTTTGCCCGCGCACCCATGACGATGACCATTTCACCTTCATAATGCAGGTCGGTAGAACCCCTGGGTGGGGTTATGACTTCCTCGGGTCCAATGACCGACGACGGCAACTTGGCAAAGAACTGCAGTTTGCCGCCACTTCCTCCGTGACTTTCATAGTTCAACGCAATGCCGATCACCTTGCCCGGTATCACCGGGGCCAGCACTTTCACATCGTCCAGCGGAATTACATTGCCGGTTACCACAGTTTGCCTGTCGAAAAAGCTGCCTGTCAGCGTATGGACGCCACCGAACGAGATGAAACCATAGTGCACCTTGCCTTGATGTTCGAAGCGGCCAAAGCGCAAAGGTCCATCGTCACCTTCGGTCATCTGTGACAGCACCGGCACGGAAAGACAGGCAAGCAGGGCCAGGCCGGCAACAGCCAATTTCCCTGCCACACGTACGATGTTGATGGAACGGGTCAATAATGACTTCCTCTGGTGCAATGACCGCCGTCAAATCGTTGGCATGGTATTGGTCGCTGTTGCCCAGAACAAGAGCCCGCCCAGGCATGCAATGAAAAGTCCGCCCAAAAATTTCAGGCCAAAGGCCGTACGATCCAGCCACAGAGCATTGTGGCCGGAATACTTCAATGCCAGGTCGCGGGATTTCACTGCAAGGCTGGCGATGACTGACACAGTGATGGCTGTGCCCAGTGCCATAGCCAGTGTCGCGGCAATTCCCGCCCAGTAAAGTCCCAATGCCGACGAGAACAGCAGCACCAGAATGCCCCCTGTGCAGGGCCTGATACCTACAGCGAAAGCAATGCCAGTGGCCTTCCACAAACTCACAGGCTGAGCAAGCTCGCTTGCCGGTGGCATGTGTGCATGGCCGCACCCGCAGTCAGAACCGTGCTCATGATCGTGATGGGCATGAGCATGGAGATGACTGGGTTGGTGACCTTGAATTCCGGCGGCTGCGGCTGCTACTGCCGGACGCGGACGCAAGGCCTGCCAGATCAGCCACAGCCCGGTCAGCGCGATCAGGCCGTAACTTGCAGCTTCCAGTGCAATTGCCATGGATTTGGCTGTCCTGGCAGCGGCGCTCACTGTTAGCAGCAAGGCAGACACCAGGAAGATTGCTGTAGCTGCCTGAAAAAACGCTGCCATGAAGGAGATCAATACGCCGCGTCTCAATTGCCGCTCGTTGGCCAACAGCCATGCCGACACCACCGCCTTGCCGTGTCCGGGCCCTGCTGCGTGCAATATTCCATACGCAAAACTCAGTGCCATCAGGGTCAATGCCGCTGACCACGCTGACCCGCGTTTCATGGCCGTCAGCGCCGCCGACATCTTGCCGTAGAAGGTACGCTGTTGCACCTTGATCCATTCAATCGGGTTGCCGGTGAGGTTCGGCGCTACATCTGCTTCACCGGCACTCTTCCGGCGCTGTAACAGCAACTGGCCCGGCTTCACCTCTGGTGTGCGGGCGGTGTCGGACTGAGCCATCATGACCTGACTGACGGGGTTGCCGGGTGTTGCTGCACTGCCGGGCAAAACAGAAGCGGCTACAAGAAGCAAAACAAGAATGATGCGGATCAAAATTGCGTCTCGCGGTTGGTTCATAATCTAGCTTGCAGCCTGCTTGCAGGAGACTGAAACAGGCTGGGCAAACAGTGAACCGAAATCCTGCGGCTGGTCAGGCTGCCAGTCTGCAGGTTTGTCCGCCAGTTGCTTCTTGGTTTCTTCCATATTCTCGTCAAACGCCACAGTACCAACATTGATCACGCAACCTTTTGGCAGGTTGCCAATGGCAGTGACTGTTTCGCCCTTGATGTAATCGTAGGCGATGAAAAAATCCGGATCGTAGATCTTGTATGTAAATTTCGCCGTTGTCAGGTCAACCGGAGTTGCAAACGGCACAATAAACGTCATCGACAACCGGCCCTGGTCATTTATGCGCTGGCCATACTCAGTCACATCCGAATAGGCGATATCCTTGCCGTTTGCCTTGGCTGCAACGAAATATCGATACTCTTTCAAAGCACTGATGTTTTCCGTTACCACCGGTTGCAATTCGGCTGAGGTGAAGACTCCGTCCCTGTCGGCATCCATGCCCTCGGTTGCAGCTTCGGTATATCCCTCATCGAAAATCCACTCCACATGAATGGAGACAGCGCGGCCCTGTTCATCCAGAATGATGTCGGACCGCAGGTCGGAATAGACATGGGGATGAGCGGACACGGGTTGCGAAAACAAAACTGCCGCAACCATCAGGCCAGACGATAAGGCGAACTGTCGTCTCGATAAAAATGTCATGTTGCAGTCCGTCTGCTGAAAGCTGGTACTTCAGGTGCTAGCGTGGGTTTGCAGCAATATGATGATATGTCTTGCACATTATTGCGCAACAATTGTGATTTGCAAATTATTTGCGGGACATTATTTGCGGGTACATGACCTAACGCATATGTGACGGCGATTGAAGCGGTAAGGAGTTGCATCGCGCAGCAATTGTCAGCACTTACTGGTCAAATAGTTCCAACCATCTTAGAGGCACTGTGAAACATGGGACTGGACGTATCAATCTGGGCTGCATTCCTTGCCGGGCTGCTGAGCTTCCTCAGTCCCTGTGTGCTGCCGCTGGTTCCGCCATATCTGTGTTTCATTGCCGGCACATCGCTTGAAGACCTGACGAGCCAGAACGGCACGGACCGTGCCGTGCGGCACAAGGCAGTGGCGGCCTCGGCTTTGTTCGTGCTGGGGTTCTCGACGGTGTTTATCGCGCTTGGGGCATCTGCCAGCGTGATCGGGCAATGGCTGAGGGAGGCGACAACCTGGGAAATCACCATAGGCAGCATGAATTTTCCGGTCCTGACGTCGGTTGCGGGTGTCATCATCATCATCATGGGGCTGCACTTTCTCGGAGCATTCCGCATTGGTTTTCTGTCGCGTGAAGTGCGTTATCAGCAGGATGCAAGACCGGTGGGGCTGTTTGGAGCCTATGCAATCGGACTGGCGTTCGCACTTGGCTGGACGCCCTGCATCGGGCCAGTGCTGGCCGCCATCCTGACCGTGGCCGGTTCTGCTGACAGCGTGACCAGGGGTGCGGGGTTGCTGGCGATTTATTCTGCCGGGCTTGGTGTGCCATTTTTGCTTGCTGCAGTTGCGATGCCACAGTTTCTGGCTTTCATGAAAAAGTTTCGCCGTCATGCCGGTCTGGTTGAAAAAGTCATGGGCGGGATGCTGGTTGTTACCGGTGTATTGTTCCTGACCGGCACATTTACCGCACTGTCGTACTGGATGATCGAAACCTTCCCCGGCCTTGCCACCCTGGGCTAGACCTGCTTCCATTCACGGTGTTGAAATGGAGAACCCGATGAAAGTTACTGTTGATATTGATTGCACGCCGGAAGAGGCGCGCACCTTCTTTGGCCTGCCTGACGTGCAACCGATGCAAAAGGCCATGATGGCCAAAATGCAGTCGCAACTGGAAAATCAGATGGAACAACTGGATCCGACGGAAATCATGAAGACATGGCTGACACCCGGCATAGAGGGCTTTGGTCAAATTCAAAAGGCCATGTGGGCAGCAGCGACAAGCGGAAAGCCGTCCAAGCCAGGCAAGGACTGATAGCAACAGACAACCTGGGCTCACCTGAACCCGTAGAATCAGCTCCGGTTTTCGGAACCGAGCTCTATCGGGCTGCCGTGTGGCGTGGCTTTTGCCGCACGGTCCCAGGCATCCTTGCGCTCAAGACGTTCGGCTTCACTCAGAACACCTTTGTCCTGGGTGATTTTCTCCAGCGCTGCGAGCCAGCGGGTGTAATAGTTTTCCGCCGCATCATCAGGGCCGGCTGCGGCAATTTCCCTGCTGAGTGCATCTGCCCACTCGACCCAGGTAAACAGACCCTTTTCATGCAGTTTGACTGTCATGGCAAAGGCCTGCGCCTGCCAGGGTTCGGCAAACACCGGTTCGTCACCATCGGTTAACAGGCCGGGAAGGCGTTTTACTTCATCAGACAGGGACAAGATAACTCTCCCAGAGGTCGGCATGCACGAAATCACTGGCAGGTGCCTTTTCTCCCCAGAGCTCGCGGGCGGAAAACATCACCGTGTACAGGTGTTGCGGGTTCTCTCCCCTGCCAAGGGCATTGGTGTCGGGAAAGACGTGAGCCTTGTGGTGGGCGACAACTTTGCCTTCGCAGCCGCGCAGATATCGCGGCAGCCGGGTATGGCCTTCCGGATTCATGCGGACGGCCCGCACCGCAGCACCTGGCGGGAATTTCGGAGCTGTGTCCAGATTGCGTGAAGCCGGTCCGCCCTTGCGTAAAATGGCGGCAACTTCGTTTGCGCCCACGGGAACGCGATGCAAATCACGCGGTGTTACTTCCTGCCTGCCCAGGTGCACTTCACCGGGCACCACAAATCCGGCATCCAGCATCAGTTTGATCAGGCCTTCCATCCAAATCTGGTAATAACTGGATGTCAGATATTTTGCAGGGTGCATGCTTTCGCGGGCATGACGAGCCTGGTCAATATTCCACTGGCCGAGAAATCCCATGGCAAGCGTCAGGGCGAAGACCCGTTTTTCCCATCCGGCATGAAACACCGGTTCGTTAACTTGCGGGTCGATGGGGCCAAGGCCGTGGACGCCGCCCAAATCCTGTCCGCCGTTCATGACGCCACCTGTTCGGGCGTCAGCGCAATGCCTGTACCGATCATGGAGTCGCGCGTTACCAGGCCGGCAAGCTTTTCCTCGCTCCAGCCTTCGGTTCCCGCGGGGCGCCGCGGAATTACCAGGTACCTGACTTCGGCAGTGGAATCCCACACTTTCACTCCGACATTGTCCGGCAGCCGGACCCCGAATTCAGCCAGCACGCCGCGCGGGTCGGAGACGGCCCGGGACCGGTAAGGCGGCGACTTGTACCAGACCGGCGGTAACCCGAGGACGGGCCACGGGTAACAGGAGCACAGCGTGCATACGACCATGTTGTGGACATCTTCGGTGTTCTCAACGGCCACCATGTGTTCACCCTGACGGCCGATGAAGCGCATTTCAGAGATGGCATTGGTGGCGTCCGTGCGCAACTTTTCCATGTAGGCAGCGTCGCTCCAGGCCCTGGCAACCACCTGTGCGCCGTTGCGCGGACCAACGCGCTTTTCATAGGTGTCTATGAGTTCATCGAGCGCGGCGGGGTCGACGTAACCTTTTTCCACCAGCAGGCTTTCCAGCGCCTTTACCCGCAGTGCGGTTTCGGACAGTTCGGAATCCCCATCCTGATGATGGTGGTGAGCGTGACCATAAGTGTCGTGTGCCATATGGTGGGTTACTCTCTTGATTGACCGGGCATCATACTGCAATCAACCGGGCAAACTCACAACTCACAAATTTGCAAGGAAACACCATGACTGTGAAACTTGAAGGCATCAGGGCATGTGTGTTTGATGCCTATGGCACGTTGCTGAACGTTCATGCCCCGGTGGCCCAGTTGGCGGCGCGTATCGGTGATAATGCAGATGCGGTGTCCCGTCTCTGGCGGCAGAAGCAGCTTGAGTACACGTGGCTCCGGTCACTGATGCAGGCCTATGTACCGTTCTGGCAGGTGACAGGTGATGCGCTTGAGTACACGCTTGAGGCGTTTTCCATTGACGACCAGTCACTGCGCGACGACCTGATGGAGCTTTATCTTCATCTGGCGGCCTACGATGACGCGGTGGCCTGCCTGAAGGTACTGAAGGAATTGGGCGTTGCTACTGCCATCTTGTCCAACGGATCACCGGAAATGCTGGATGCGGCCGTGAAATCGTCGGGACTTGTTGCCTTTCTTGACGAGAATATTTCGGTTCATGATGTCGGCATATTCAAGCCGGATCCGCGTGTCTACCAACAGGCTGTGGATCGCATGGCCGTGGCCGTGCCTGCTGAAATCTGCTTTGTGTCAGCCAATACCTGGGATGCCCAGGCTGCCAAGAGTTTCGGTTTTCAGGTTGCCCGTATCAACCGTTTCGGTCTCAAGGATGATCGGATACCTGGCAGGCCTGACATTCTGCTTGAAAGTCTCGAGGAATTGCCAGCCGTTGTGCGCAAGCCGCTTTAAACCAGATCTGCCATTTTCTCAGGTGGCGGTGTCGTCGGCAGGTGCAGACCTGGGTGCATTGCCTCGCAACCGTTGTGACATGGAGCGGATTGCCACATAAAACACGGGGGTGAGGAAAAGTCCGAGGAACGTAACGCCCAGCATGCCGAAGAACACGGCAGTGCCAAGCGCCTGCCGCAATTCCGCGCCCGGCCCGCTTGCTATGACAAGCGGAACAACCCCGAGTATGAAGGCAAACGCGGTCATCAGGATGGGACGCAGGCGCAGGCGGCATGATTCAACGATCGCTTCCATGAGGCCCTTGCCCGCGTCTTCCTGTTGCCGCGCAAACTCCACAATCAGGATGGCGTTCTTTGCTGCCAGGCCGACCAGCACGATAAGCCCGATCTGGGTCAGGATGTTGTTGTCCATGCCACGCATCATGACTCCAAGCAGGGCTGCCAGCATCGAAAGAGGCACAATCAGCATGATTGCCAGGGGCAGGGTCCAGCTTTCATATTGTGCCGCCAGCAGCAGGAAAACCACGGCAATAGCCAGTCCAAACAGGTAGATAGCCGTGTTGCCGGTCTGCTTTTCCTGCAACGCAAGTTCAGTCCATTCAAACGTCATGCCCTGTGGCAGGTTTTGCGCCGCAAGGTCTTCCATGATCGTCAGCGCCTCGCCGGTCGAAAAGCCGGGAGCGGTCGCGCCCTGCAATGGCACTGATACAAACTGATTGTAACGCTGCACAAGGTAGGGACCGCTGGTATCCCTGATTTCGACCAGTGTGCCCAGAGGCACAAGAGCACCGGTTGCAGAGCGAACCTTGAGCCGGGCTATGTCTGCCTTTTCAAGCCTGAACGACTGATCGGCCTGCATGCGCACGTCATATCGCCTGCCAAACGCTGTAAAGTCATTTACAAAGGACGAACTGAGATTGAGTTCCAGCGTCTCGAAAATGGCTCCGATTGAAACCTGCAGCTGCTGGGCCTTCACGCGATCGATATCGAGAAAGTATGACGGGCTGGAGTTGGAAAAGGTGGTGAAGACACCAGACACACCCGGCGTCTGTTGCGCCTGGCCCATCATGGCATATGCAACGCCCAGGGCGCGATCCATCCTGGTGCCGCTGCGTTCCTGGATCTGCATCTTGAAGCCGCCGCCCTGCCCAACACCGCGTACCGATGGTGGTTGAATGGCTATGATGAATGCTTCTTCAATCTGCTGCAGACGTGGAAACAGCGAGCCAATAATCTGCTGTGAGGACAGACCCTTCTGATTGCGCTCCGCGAAGTCGTCAAATGTCGCAAAAATGGCCGCGGCGTTGGTGGCTGAAGTAAATGTCGCACCGGAAAAACCGGCAAAGGCAACTGCATTCTTGACGCCGGGCGTGTCCCTGATGATTTGGGTCGCGCGCTGCACAACCTGGTCAGTACGGTCCAGCGATGCACCTTCGGGCAGTTGAATGGCAACGATGCCGTACCCCTGATCGGTCTGGGGAATGAAGCCTCCCGGCACCTTGCCAAACGTCCATACGGTGAGACCGATGAGACCGGCATAAACGGCCAGACCCATAACAGTCCGGCGTGATAAAAATCCAACTGCACGGGCATAGCCGGCGCTGGTCCTGTCGAAACCGGCGTTGAACCTGTCTGCCGCCCAACGGCCGATCCTGGCCAGAAAGAATTCTGACCTGGGTGCATCATGGGGCTTCAACAGCAATGCGGCCAACGCTGGCGACAGGGTCAGCGAGTTGATCGCTGAAATGATGGTGGAAGTTGCAATGGTGATGGCAAATTGCTTGTAGAAAGCACCGGTGATGCCTGGCACGAAAGCGGTAGGGATAAACACAGCAGACAACACCAGCGCAATGGAAATGAGAGCTGAACCGACTTCATCCATTGTCCGGTGTGACGCTTCTCTGGGAGATAGTCCATTGGCGATGTTGCGTTCTACGTTCTCGACGACGACGATGGCGTCATCCACAACAATGCCGATGGCCAGGACCAGTCCAAACAGCGTGAGTGTATTGAGCGAAAATCCAAGCAACATCATCATCATGAAGGTGCCGATCAAAGAGACCGGAATGGCTGCTATGGGAATGATTGCAGTGCGCCATGACTGGAGGAAAACTATGACGACCAGAACGACGAGAAGGATTGCTTCCAGCAGCGTCTTGTAGACCTCAGTGACGGATTCAGCGATGAACTCGGTGGGGTTATAGACGATCTGATACTCAATGCCGGGTGGGAAAGACGGCTTGAGTTGCTTCATCGTGGAGATGATGTCTTCGGCGCTCTGCAGGGCATTTGTGCCCGGGCGCTGGAAAATGGCCAGTGCGACGGCTGACTTGCCATTCAGGTACGAGTTGGTTGTATAGCTCTTGGCGCCGATTTCCACCCGTGCAACGTCCTGAAGTCGTATCAACCGGCCATCATCTCCGGCCTTCACAATCACGTTGCGGAACTGCTCGACAGTCGAAAACCGGCCCTGTGTCGTGACGGTATAGGTGATAGCGGTTCCCCGTGGGGCAGGCTCGGCGCCGATTGCGCCACCGGAAACCTGAACGTTCTGTTCTCTCAGCGAGGCAAGCAAATCGCCGGAAGTAAGTCCGTAGGCGGCAAGTTTTTCCGGATCTACCCATACGCGCAGAGAATATTCCCGTTCGCCGAAAAGCATCAGATCGCCAACGCCATCTAGACGCAGCAACACGTCGCGTACATTGTTGCGGGCGTAGTTCGACACATAGAGCTGATCCAGACTGTCGTCCGGCGACAGCATGTGAACCACCATCATCAGGTCCGGTGAACTCTTGCGGGTTGTAATACCGACACGGCGGACTTCTTCGGGCAAACGTGGTTCTGCTATCGCCACCCGGTTTTGCACCAGAACCTGCGCATCGTTCAGGTCGGTGCCGCTCTTGAAGGTGATTGTGAGCGCCATGGTGCCGGCGCTTGTCGAATAGGAAGACATATACAGCATGTTCTCAATGCCATTGATCTCTTCCTCGATTGGTGCAGCGACAGTTTCCGCGACGGTCTCGGCATCAGCACCTGAATAGTTCGCCGTCACCACTATCGTCGGGGGTGCGATTTCCGGATACTGCCCGACAGGCAGCAGGAAATAGGAGATAGAGCCCATCAGCACGATCAGGATGGAAATCACACTGGCGAAAATTGGCCGGCTGACAAAAAAATGGGCAAAGCGCATATCTGTTCGCCCCTAGTTTTTCACTGCAACGAGCGGAAGTTCCTGCATCTGCGGGTCGACAATCACCCCGGGCCGTACCCGTGACAGGCCATTTATCACGATGGTTTCGTCACCCTTCAGACCCTCTCGAACCACCCTGTATCCATCAATGCTCGGGCCGGGAGCAATGACTGTGGGTTTGACGGCATTGTCATCGCCGACAACGAACACGATCCGCCGGTTCTGATCTGTCGATACGGCCTGGTCAGGCACCAGGACGCCCTGGTATTCGTTCGAGCCGGGAATGGAGATACGCCCGAACAGGCCCGGTTGCAGGAACAGGTTGGTGTTTGGGACAATGGCGCGTCCGCGTATGGTGCCTGTTGCCTGGTCAATCCGGTTGTCGATGAAATCCAGATTGCCGGTATGTTTCGGTTCGGTTTCGTCGGTAAGCTGTATTTTTACTTCGTAGGGTGGCAGTCTGCCTGATGGCCTGGTGCTGTCGCGGGACAACCTGGCGTACGTCAGGTAGGAACGTTCATCCACGTCGAAGTAAAAGTAGATCGGGTCCAGTGACACGATCGATGCCAGCATGGTCGAGTTTGCCTGAACCAGATTGCCGACGGAAACCAGGTTGCGGCCGATCCTGCCCTTTACGGGGGAATAGATTTTGGTGTAGCCAAGGTTCAGTTGGGCTGTACGCAGACGCGCCGTGGCGCCGGCAAATTCTGCCTGTGCCGCCAGATACTCCTGCCGGCGCTGATCCTGGGTCGACACGGCTATGGTGCCTGAAGTGCGCAGTTTCTGTCCGCGTTCAAATTCTTCCTTGGTCAGGTCCAGCTTGCTTTGGGCAACCTCAACGCTGGACCGGGCATTTTCCAGCTCTGCCTCAAACTGCTTGGCGTCGATGGTAAACAGCAGATCGCCAACGTCAACAAGAGCGCCATCCGTGAAATGGGCTTCCTGCAGATAACCTGCAACACGGGCGCGAATCTCGACGTCTTCCTTGGCTTCAAAGCGGCCCGTGAAGACGTCTGTCTCAACGATGTTCTTGACGACAGGCCTGGCAACGCTGACTTTTGGCGCCGGAGGCGCTGAAGTTTGCGGTTTCGGAGCCTCTTCACAGCCGGTCATCAACAGCGCTGCTGCAAACAGCATGATGACAGGCAGGGTCAATTCACCTGTTGGCATATACCAATCCTTGCGATTTCGGGTAATCCGGTCCGGGTGGATTTATTCTGCGGGTGTGATGAGATATTGGCAATAGCGAAACCAACCGGTTCCAGGTTTGCGCGACCGGGGTGCCATGGCCCTGAAATGTGACGCTTTCGAGGTATGCCCAGGTATGTCTAGTCAGCCAGGTGGTTTGGCAGCAGTTTGCCAAAGACAACCACCAGAAAGGCTGTGCTCAAGGCAAAACCCAGCAGGCCTGTTACCGATGCAAGAGCGCCATACAGACGGATGTTTTCAGCCAGGACGATGTCGCCGTAACCAAGTGTTGTGTAGGTGACAAGTGCAAAATAGACAGCACTACCGGGTTCGGTGAATGCGCCGAATGCGATGAACGAAATTGCCCACAACCATACCTGTACTGCATGGGACAGTACGATCACAGTGACCGCTGCACTCAACAGCACGATAGTGCTGAACAATGGCCCGGACGCCCATAGTTTGCCGTTGAGCCATTTCAACAGCTTGATGTCGGCTATCAGGAAGCCGATATGTACTAGCAGGCAGGCGCCCAGCATCACAGTTCCCCAGATCATCTGCCCAGACATGGTCGTCCTCATGTATTGCCGGTCACCTAATCTAGGGTGCAAACCTTATGAATTCCTAACCCGGCCGCGTCAGGTGAAAAACTGCGCCACTTTTGCTGACCGGTTCCAAAGTGACGAAGCAGCTTACCGGTTCATGCGAACCCACGTTGAACGTCTTACGATTTTTCTGGCTCATCTGCAAAGACAGAGCCTGTGACCGGCTCCAGACAGCCGATCACAGGCGCAGCATTGTCCCCGGTTTCAGGTGGGTGCAAACCCGGCCCGGATGATCAGGCAAGGTCAAAACGATCGAGATTTATCACCTTGTTCCACGCCGCAACAAAGTCGCTGACAAATGCCTGTTGCGAATTGTCGCAACCGTAGGCTTCGGCAAGCGCGCGGAGTTGGGAGTTTGATCCGAATACCAGATCGACACGGCTGCCGGTCCATTTGACCTTACCGGTTACCCGGTCCTTTCCTTCGAAATCACCGGAAGCTGCCGCAGGCGCCCAGCTGGTGTTTCTGCTGAGCAGGTTGACAAAGAAGTCGTTGCTCAGGGTTTCGGGCCGGTCTGTAAACACGCCGCGGGTAGAACCATCCGTATTGGTGTTCAGCACCCGCATTCCGCCGACAAGTACGGTCATTTCCGGTGCCGTGAGGGTCAGGAGCTGCGAGCGATCCACCAGAAGTTCTTCTGCCGGACGGCCCTGCGCACCGTTCATATGGTTGCGGAAGCCGTCTGCAACCGGTTCGAGCACGGCAAATGCATCCACATCGGTCTGGTCCTGGGTGGCGTCGGTGCGGCCGGGTGAGAATGGCACCTCAATGTCATGGCCGGCATTTTTCGCGGCCTTTTCTACAGCAGCACAACCGCCGAGCACGATCAGGTCGGCCAGCGATACTTTTTTGCCGCCGGAGTTGAAGTCATCCTGAATGCCTTTTAGGGTCTTCAGGACGCTCGCCAGTTGGGCCGGGTTGTTGACGGTCCAGTCCTTTTGCGGAGCGAGGCGAATACGCGCGCCATTGGCACCGCCGCGCTTGTCACTGCCGCGGAAGGTTGATGCCGAAGCCCAGGCGGTGGAAACCAGCTGCGAAACAGACAGGCCCGAAGCGAGTATTTTTGCCTTCAGGCCGGAGATGTCGCGAGCGCCGATCAGGTCATGATCAACTGCGGGCACCGGGTCCTGCCAGATGAGCTCCTCATCGGGAACTTCCGGACCGAGATAGCGGGAAACGGGTCCCATGTCGCGGTGGGTCAGTTTGTACCAGGCCCTGGCAAAGGCATCAGCCAATTCGGCCGGGTTCTGATGGAAACGCCTTGAAATCTTTTCGTAGGCAGGGTCCATCCGCATGGCCATGTCGGCGGTGGTCATCATCGGGGCATGTGTCTTGCCGGGATCGTGTGCATCCGGCACGGTACTGGCTGCGGATTTGTCTGTTGGTGTCCACTGGTGGGCTCCGGCGGGGCTTTTTGTCAGTTCCCACTCGTAACCAAACAGAGTATCGAAGTAGCTGTTGTCCCATGTGATGGGCGTTGGTGTCCATGCACCCTCGATACCGCTGGTAATGGCGTCGTCGCCACTTCCGCTGCCCATGGAGTTCTTCCAGCCAAGGCCCTGTTCCTCAATACCTGCGCCTTCGGGTTCACGTCCGACATATTTAAGCGGATCACCTGCTCCGTGGGCTTTGCCGAAAGTGTGCCCGCCGGCTGTAAGGGCGACAGTCTCTTCGTCGTTCATCGCCATTCGGGCGAATGTCTCGCGAATGTCCCTGCCGGAGGCCACCGGGTCCGGGTTGCCGTTCGGACCTTCCGGATTTACGTAAATCAATCCCATCTGCACGGCACCAAGCGGCTCGGCAAGTTGCCGGTCGCCGCTGTAGCGCTCATCGCCAAGCCAGATTGCTTCGGGACCCCAGTAAATGTCTTCTTCCGGTTCCCAGACGTCGGCCCGCCCGCCGCCAAAGCCGAATGTCTTGAAGCCCATGGACTCAAGCGCACAGTTGCCTGTCAGGATCATCAGGTCGGCCCAGGAAATTTTCCTGCCGTACTTTTTCTTGATCGGCCACAACAGCGCACGCGCCTTGTCCAGGTTGCCGTTGTCGGGCCAGCTGTTCAGTGGCGCAAAGCGCTGTGAGCCGGAGGACGCGCCGCCGCGGCCGTCATAAATCCGGTATGTGCCGGCGCTGTGCCAGGCCATCCGGATGAATAGCGGACCGTAATGTCCGTAATCGGCCGGCCACCATTCCTGTGAATCCGTCATCAGGGCAACGATATCTTTCTTGACGGCTGCCAGATCGAGGCTTCTGAACTCGTCAGCATAGTTGAAGCCTTCGCCCATGGGATCGATCATCGGAGAGTTCTGATGAAGAATTCTCAGATTCAACTGGTTCGGCCACCAGTGCTGGTTTGCCGTGCTGCCGGTTGCCTTTGGAGCGTTTACTCCGCTCATTACCGGGCATTTGCCCGCACTTTCATTGGTCATGTCATTCATAATTGGCTCCGATCGTGGTGTAGGTACTGCTGTCGCGTGGATGTTTGATGATGGATGCGCCGGAAAGTGATCCGGCAACACATTCATCCTGTCAGTACCGGCATTGTGATCTGTGTGAGTATCAGTGACCTGCGTGCTGCCGGCAACTGCCGCGCGAGGCGTATTTGATGTTTGCATTCCCTGTCTTCGTTGCGAGCAGTATATCAAGCGCGTACCATTAGGTGAAATTGTATTTGCTGATGGTTGTGATTAGAAAATCTTACTATGATTTAAATTGTTGAATGATTTTGCAGTTTTCAGAGTTTGTCTTGCCTCGCCACCTGTGACACGCAGGTCGAGCTTGTGCCATCTCGCGGATTGTTTTGTTGATGCAGATCAAGAAATTTCAGGAATCAATGACCAGGCGAAAAACGGGTTCAAGCCTTGCTCGTGGTTCCGCTGTCTGGCGCATGGATCGAAAGATCATTGCCGACCGTGGGTCCTGGCCTTAGGATCGATCCCATGATGATCGCAAGAGTTGAAAGACTGGTTCTGATCGGCGCTGTCTTGCTGGCAACAACGACCCTTGCAACTGCAGATCAGATTGATGGTACCTGGTGTTCGCCGGCGGGCAGGAGCATGACGATTGAAGGTTCGCGAATAGTAACTCCCGGCGGGCAATCCGTCACCGGCCGGTACAACCGGCATCATGTGGATTATGAAATACCCGATGGTGAACCCGGCGCAGGCAGCCGTGTAAATGCCGATCAACTCAATGATGACGAAATCAGGGTAATCGTGCCTGGCGGGGACCCTTCTGCCAGTCAGGCGGGAGAGATCTGGACCAAGTGCCAGGTAACAAGCTGACAATTCCCGGCTCCGGCGATTGCTGTTAGGATCCTTTCAAAGGGAAGGTATGGCATGACCGCGAGCGACAAGGAATTCACCGGATCAATTCCGGAATTTTATGACACCTATCTGGTACCATTGATATTCGATGCCTATGCCAGTGACCTGGCAGGGCGGGTGGCAGCACTGGCGCCCGGTGCAGTTCTGGAAACTGCTGCCGGCAGTGGAGTGGTGCCCCGCGCGCTTGCCTCCAGGCTGGGGTCGAAAGCGCGGTATGTTGTAACTGATTTGAATCAGGCCATGCTCGATCATGCAGCAACCAGGCAAGGCAGTGACGACCGCGTGGAATGGCGGCAGGCCGACGCGCTTGACCTGCCTTTTGACAGGAACTCGTTCGATGTGGTTGTTTGCCAGTTTGGGGTGATGTTCTTTCCTGATCGTGTCAGGGGATATGCAGAGGCCCGCCGTGTGCTGAAACCGGGTGGCCGATATGTCTTCAGTGTCTGGGATCACATTACGGAAAACGAATTTGCCGACGTTGTCACGGCAGCGGCGGCCGAAATTTTCCCTGATGACCCACCCTGTTTCCTCGTACGCACGCCGCATGGGTATCATGATCAGGACCTGGTCAGGCAGGATCTGGATGCGGCCGGATTTTCTGACATTTCTGTTGACACGATAAAAGAAGTCAGTCGCGCGCCATCTCCCCGGCACCCGGCGGTTGCATATTGTCAGGGTACGCCTTTGCGCAACGAGATTGAGGCGCGTGACGCCCGCTTGCTGCAGCACGTAACGGACCATGCCGCGCAGGCCATTGCAACGCGCTTTGGCGATGGTCCCGTGTCGGCGAAAATCCAGGCTCACATTTTCACCGCTGTGAAATGAGCCGCGAGAAAGTCTGTTGACCTGCCACTGCGGGGACCGCGACTACCAACCGTGACGACTATCATTTCGCCGGCTTCTGCCCTGACTTCGCGGTTCTGCAAACTTGTTATTGCCCGGCTGCATTGAACTGGTATGATTTCATGCTCTTCAACACGCTGAAATGTGGTTTCTCAAGCCTCGGCTCATCGCTTCAAACAGGTTTTCCGGGTTTTGATAAGTCAAATACTGCCTATAAGTGCGCTGCTTCTTGGCTTGTCATTTCTGCTGTTTGCCGGCGGCATAAACGGCCTGATCCTGCCGGTGAGGGGGGCGGCTGAAGGTTTCAGCGCATTATCACTCGGAGTGCTCGGCACCGGCTGGGCGATAGGCTATATCTCCGGCTGCCTGATGACCGCGAGGCTGGTAGCCAATGTGGGTCATATTCGCTCCTTCAGCGTCATGTGTGCGCTGGCGGCTGTCGCCATTCTCGCATCCCTGATGTTTCTTTCACCCTATGCATGGATACCGCTGCGGGCCCTGTCGGGATTTTGCTTTGCAGGCGCTGCAATGATAGCCGAAAGCTGGCTGAACGAACGCGCCGACAGCAATACCAGGGGTCGGATTTTCGCCATCTACACGATGGTCAGCCTTATGGCCACCATGGGTGGCCAGATGACTCTCACCCTCGGCAGCACCAACACCTTTTTGTTCTTTGTCCTTGCCGCCATGTTTTACTGCCTGGCGCTGGTTCCAACTGCCATATCCTCGTCAGCCTCGCCACAACCTCTGGTCACCGTAAAGCTGGATATCGCGAGCCAGTGGAAAAACTCGCCTATTGCAGTGTTTGGGGTCCTCATGGTTGGTGTTTCAAACAGCGCCTTCGGCACACTGGCCGCTGTCTATGGCAATCGTGTCGGTCTGGCGCTGAGCACGATCGCATTGTTCGCCAGCATTCCGATCCTGGCCGGCGCCCTGGCCCAGATCCCGGTCGGTTATCTGTCGGACCGAATGGACCGGCGCCGGGTTCTGATAGGGCTGGCCCTGCTGGCCATCTGTGCCGAGCTCGGTTTCATTTTGCTGCAACCTGATGGCCGGGCCGTCAATTTGCTGCTATCTGCCGTGTTCGGGGGCTGCGTATATTCGATGTATCCGGTGATCGTTGCGCACGCCAGCGATCATGCACCTCCCAATTCCCATATCCAGACGAGTGGCGGACTGTTGTTCGTCTACGGAATTGGCGCAATTGCCGGTCCGCTGATTGCCGGAATTGGAATGAGCACTGGCGGGGCGTCAGGGCTGTTCATGACGACAATCTGCGCCCATGTTCTGCTGGTCGCGTTTGGGCTGTGGCGGATTCAAAAGCGGGATACGGTGTCAGATGAAGACAAGGTGCAATTCCAGTATGCACCGCTTGCCCGCGCCAGCACACCGGAGACAGCCGTATTCGGCTCATCCGACAAGCCGGCTGACGGGCGGCACACTGATTCGCGATGACCGGTAAATGGGTTGAATGGCGCATTTCAGAGCTGTTGGCAAAACGTCGTGATCGCAACATTGCACTGACTGATGCAATACAAAAAACATTGATCTGAACGGCCGGGTTCAAATCCGCGCCAAGGCTTGCTCAGCATGGAAAGAGGGGTTGTGCGAAACACAACCCCTCAAATATCAAATTTCTTAATATAGAAACTTACCGTTTCGAGAACTGGAAGCTGCGGCGCGCTTTGGCTCTGCCGTATTTCTTGCGTTCCACGACACGGGAGTCGCGCGTCAGGAAGCCGCCGCTCTTGAGTACCGAGCGAAGGCCGGGCTCAAAATAGGTCAGCGCCTTGGAGATGCCGTGACGCACGGCGCCTGCCTGGCCGGACAGGCCGCCGCCGCCAACGGTGCAGACGACATCGAACTCGTCCTTGCGCTCACAGGCTTCCAGCGGTTGCCGGATGATCATGCGCAATGTTGGACGGGCAAAGTATTTTTCAATTTCACGGTCATTGATGGTGATCTTGCCGTTGCCGCGCTTGATCCAGACGCGGGCAACCGCATCCTTGCGCTTGCCGGTCGCGTAGGAGCGGCCAAGGGCGTCGATTTTCGGTTCCGCGGGTGCAGGAGCTTCAGCAACTGTGCCCATTGCTGCGCCGAGGTTTTCCAGTGTGGTGATTTCTTCAGCCATATGCCTTAACCTCTCAGCGAGTTCTTGGGGTTCATGCCCTTGACGTCGACGGTCTCGGGTTGCTGTGCTTCATGCGGATGTTCGGTGCCGGCAAAAATGCGCAGGTTCGACAGTTGATCGCGGGTCAGCGGGCCGCCTGGCATCATGCGCCTGACGGCTGCTTCCAGCACGCGTTCGGGGAATCGGCCTTCCAGGATCCTGTCGGCGGTGGCTTGCCTGATGCCACCGGGATAGCCGGTGTGGCGATAATAGGTTTTCTGGGTGCGCTTGTTGCCGGTCAGCCGCACCTTGCCGGCGTTGATGACGACAACATTGTCTCCCATGTCCATATGAGGGGTGAAGGAAGGTTTATGCTTGCCGCGAAGGCGGGTGGCAATAAAGGCAGCGAGGCGCCCTACAACCAGACCATCGGCGTCAATCAAAATCCACTTCTTCTCGATTTCGGATGCCCGAAGAGAAAAGGTTTTCATGACAGTTTGTCCTGAGTAATTACAAAAAAACCGGAGGTTTTCCGACCTTGAGGACCGGATACCCTGCTGGCGACGGGTTCTACGCGTGTCCGGCGACAGGGTCAAGTATATTCTAAAACATTACATTCATGTATGTATATGATTTAATTACATAAAATATATGAGGTAATATATTACCTCATACTTCACTCATGAAATATGTGACTTCTGCGCTTGCAACCAGCTTGCCGTCAGCTTCCGATATGATATCCACCCGCGCGACTGTCAGCGTGCGGCCGTGCTTTATCAGCCGGATTTGCGCGACAATGGGTCCAGGCTGCGGTTTGCGCAGGAAAGAGATCGCCAGATTGGTGGTTACAGCAAGCCGTGCGGCCTGCTTGTGATGAGCCAGTAGCAGCACGTAAATCGAGAAATCCACCAGTTCCATCATGGCGGGTCCGGAAACCGTGCCGCCGGGGCGCAACTGCTGTTCGCCGGCCAGCAGGCGGACATGTGCCTCTTCCGGCTGCAGTTTCACAACCTCATAATTTACACCGTCGCGCAGTGCCTGGGGAAACTCTTCCCGCAGGAAATCGAATACGTCCTCAACCGACCATTTCAGTGCCATTCACCATCTCCTGCACAAGCTTTTGCAGCGGTTGTGAGCAAGTTGGCCATTCGCGTCAATGGCACTTCCCCCACAATCTGCTGTGTCCTACAATCCATCGCCATGAAGGGCACCGGAGATATCTCGATTTTGCTGGGCACAGCGCTTGTCGCACTGTTTGTCCAGCCGGCGCTGGCGATAAAGGATCAAACCCGCATGCCCGGTATGGAGGAGGCGGCTCCGCCCGCCGGCGGGCTGAATGGCGAACCGCCTGATCCCCTGCCAGGTGACCAGCCGTTGCTGCAACTGGAACCCGGTGACGATGATGATGGTGCCGGGCGAAACAGTGTCGGCGGCGAAGACAGGGCCAACGAGGTTGTTCCGGCCATCTCCACGGTGGTGACAATTGAACTTACACCAGACCTGGCGAGGCGGGCGATTGATGGCTTCGTCAGGCTCAAGGAAGTCTATCAGGACACAGATATCGCGGAATACGAATCGCTTGAGCAGTTTGTGGCCGAAGCCGACGAGGGCCCGGCACTTGAGAAGGACATCAGGAGTTTCGGATTTGCCAATGTAAGTGAGTGGAACACCGCCATAACGTCGGTCAGTTTCGCCTATGCGGCGCTTTCGGGAACCCACGAGGATGAAATCAGGCAGGAACTGGAAAACATCAGAACCGACGTTGATCTCGATGACAGAATGAAGAAATCGCTCATTGAAGGCCTGCAGTCGATGCTGCCGTCAGAAAACAACAAGAAAATTGTTGGTGAGCTCAACAAGGACAAGGACTGGGCGAGAAAACTGAAATTGCTGGATGACTCTGCGGTAGAGGTGGAACACTGATGACAAATGCCCCACTACTGTCGGCTGAAAATGCCGGCAGCATCTTGCGGCTGACACTGATGCGGGGCCGGCAGCGCAATCCGTTATCCATGGCCATGCTGGATGCGATTGTGGCCGCTCTCGAGGCCGCGGCGACCGACAGGTCGGTTCGCGCCATCGTCATTGCGGGTGAAGCGCCGGGTTTCTGCGGCGGCCATGATCTGAAGGAAATGACATCGCATCGTATGGACAAGGACGGCGGCAGGGCGTTTTACGAGGCATTGTTTGCGCGCTGCTCGCAGATGATGCAGATGATCGGTGCACACCCCAGGGTTGTCATCGCGGAAGTCAACGGCATCGCCACGGCTGCAGGATGCCAACTCGTGGCGGCATGCGACATGGCGGTTGCCGGTGCGTCTGCCAGGTTTGGCGTCAACGGCATCAATTCGGGCCTGTTCTGCTCTACCCCGATGGTGGCACTGTCACGCAATATCGGCCGCAAGCGCGCCATGGAACTTCTAACCACCGGTGCATTGATGAACGCACATGAGGCAATGACTGCCGGTATCATCAACACCGTCTGCGCCGACGATGAACTCACCGGGGTCACACATCAGTTGGCTGCAAGGCTGGCGGAGCGGTCGCAGGCAGTATTGGCCCTGGGTAAAAAGGCGTTTTACGAACAACTTGAAATGCCGTTGGAACAGGCCTATCAGCACACCAGCAAAGTCATTGTCGACAACATGATGATGCGCGATGCCGAGGAAGGCATTGCGGCGTTTCTGGAAAAGCGCAAACCTGAATGGAATGACGAATGAAAGGTCTCGAGCCGCGTATCAGCCTTGTAACACTAGGTGTCGACGATATGAAACGTGCCCGGGGGTTCTATGAGCGGCTGGGATGGACGGCGGCGTCCAGTTCCAATGATGATGTTACATTTTTCAACATGGGCGGGGTGGTGTTTGGCCTTTACGGCCGCAAGGCCCTGGCTGAAGACGCACAGGTCGAGTTTTCCCCTGCAGCGTTCACAGGCGTCTCGCTGGCTCACAATTGCGAAAGCGAAGAACGGGTGGACGAGGTTATGGCCTTTGCAGAATCAAGCGGCGCGAAAGTCATAAAGCCACCTGAAAAAGCCTTCTGGGGCGGGTATTCCGGGTATTTTGCAGATCCGGACGGACATTTGTGGGAGGTGGCCTGCAATCCGTTGTTTCCGCTTGATGAAGACGGCCGGGTTACGGCGCCATGAACCATGATGTCTACGAAACCGCCTATATCCGCAAAATTCTGGAGGATGTCAGAACCATTGCGATTGTGGGTGCATCATCCAATGAAGCAAGACCGTCGTTCTTTGTTACGAAGTATCTCGCCGACAAGGGGTACAATGTGTTCCCGCTCAATCCCGGCATGGCAGGCAGGGAAATTTGCGGACGCAAAGTCTATTCGTCCCTGAACGAAGTGCCGGAACCCATCGACATGGTCGATATCTTTCGTAATTCCGAAGTGGCGGCAAGTTTTGTGGAACAGGCCCTGACGCTGAAGCCTGTGCCAAAGGTTATCTGGATGCAACTGACCGTGCGCCATGATGAAGCCGCTGAAAGAGCAGAAGCAGCCGGTGTAAGGGTCGTCATGAACCGGTGCCCGAAAATCGAGTATGGCAAACTGTCAGGCGAGTGGGGCTGGGTTGGCGGCAATTCCGGCGTAATATCATCCAGGAAGCAATCACTGCACGGTTCCGGAAAGATGCAGAGCCTGGGCATCGTCAAGTCATAGCCGCGTGTTCTCAAAAAAGAACAATTGTTTGGTTTGCAGCCCTTTGCCAAAGCGCTTTCCGAAAAGTGTGAAACGGTTTTCGGATCAAAAAGCGCGTCAAAACAAAAAACTAAAGCAAAGAACATGGTTCACATCAAACGCAAACCGTTTTAGCTGCCCTGTTTCTGCGGCGGACCGGCAAGTTCCGATAACGTAATAAATCTTTCGCACTTTTGGATTTGACGGTTCCTTTCGGTTATTCTGGAAGGATCGATATAATGAGTGAAGACAAGAAGGGCGAAGGCATGGGTCACCCTGACCTTTCTCGGCGCGCTGCGCTGTGACCGGCTCACCGCGCCGTGTGTCTTTGATGGTCCTGTCAATGGCGAGGCATTCCGCGCCTATGTCAACCAGCAACTGGTTCCCACCCTCAAACCCGGCGACATCGTCGTTCTCGACAATCTCGGCAGTCATAAATCCAAAGCCGTCCGAAGCGCCATCAAGGCAGCTGGCGCAAGGCTGTGGTTCCTGCCGAAATACTCCCCTGACCTCAATCCGATCGAACAGGCGTTCGCAAAGATCAAGCACTGGATGCGTGATGCCCAAAAAAGAAATGTGGAGGACACCTGGCGACACGTCGGTTATCTTATCGGCACAATCACACCAGACGAATGCGCCAACTACCTCAAAAATGCTGGCTATGCTTCCGTCAAACCATGAAACGCTCTAATTTTTTGGATCGGGGGCATATGGACTTGATGATTACGGTGTCGGAAGGTTTGGTGATGACGAGATCTTTTTTCACAAGACAAACGGTGACCAATACAAATTCCTCACCGCGCGTCGACGTTGGTTGTGAAAGCGACGGGCGGCGCCGCCGAAGCAAGTCGATTTGGTTTATCCAAGGGGCGGGATGGCGGCGTTAGTCTAGAAATCTTTCGATCTGGGGAAGGCGTACCTGATACCCGCCGATGATTGAATCGGTAATGGTATTCGGGAACCCGTGCGGCAGGGCGGCCACGGTTTCTTCGATGGCACGGTCACTGTCATTCAGTAACTCAGTGAATATCTCCTGCACGATGCTTTCACCTATGCCACACAGTTCCGCCGTTTGCAGAAAGTGGCGGGGCAGAATGTTGAAAAGGCGATAGCGGCGCTTCTTGCCGACTGCCATCGCCATCTTCATTTGATTTTGTGTTAGCTTTTTCGCATCAAAGATCGGCTGCAAGGACATCACATCATAAAGCGGTGTCATCGCGAAGCGGCTACCCGGATGCAGGAACAGGCTGAAATTTTTGGCATGACCATCGGTAGCGGCGAGTAGCCAGAATACAATATTAGCCTTCATGACAAGTTTCTGGTCATGGGCAGGATCATCACTGCTCTTGAACAGGTCGACCAGATCAGGGACGCCGGGGCCGCCCTGGTTTTCGTATTTGTGCCCGGGTGGCACTCCCATCGCCTGGCAGCAATCTTCCTGCGGGAGGCGCAGTAAACGCTTGTCTTTTGTCCAGCGCCGGTCGAAGCGCTCCACCACAAGCACCTTCTTGTTACCGAATGTCGCCATGGCGGTGTTTGCCACCGGCATGCCAAGCGCCGCTATGAGCTTCATGCATAGATGCTCATTCTCGACACTGAGTGTCAGATCAATGCCATCATCGCGTGGACCAATCTCGGGCTTGAGGATATGTGTGGTCGCCGTGGTGCCGTGCGGAATATACCATTTGTATTTCCAGTACAGCAGCGCCGTTTTTTCCTGAGTGCCCGCCAGTGAAATCCGGAATTCTTCATCCTCACCAACCCCGAGTGGTGCGCTGGCAAGATCACCCAGAATGGCGGCGATTTTGTCATCGGCCGCTGGCCTTGCATCAATGGCACCAGCCGCTCCAGGCTCGTCGCCTTCCGGCAAGAACTGAAGCGCACCAACACAATCGCGGCCCACAGCTCCAAGCAAGCTGAAGACGTCGGCACCATCAGCATGGCAGCGCTTGGCCAGCTTGCGGCGAATGTCGATATTGTCGGGAAGCAGGTTGTCGAAGACCGCTATCACTGGATCGCCAATATAGCGGTCTTCGC
Organism: uncultured Alphaproteobacteria bacterium; assembly: GCA_963700885.1. Taxonomy (GTDB): domain Bacteria; phylum Pseudomonadota; class Alphaproteobacteria; order Rhizobiales; family Aestuariivirgaceae; genus Anderseniella. The sequence continues at coordinate 1,382 of CAVOZJ010000005.1, read as the reverse complement.
GCAGCGGTAATGACAGCGAGACCGGAAAGTTGTGTTTCCAATCAAGCCAGCTTTGATCGTACCTGAAATCGATCGCTCCGCTCGTTTGTCTTGTCAGTTGGCCAACGAGGCGGCTGTTGAGATAGACATTCAACGGTATGCGCGAACGCTTACGTGCCATTAGAACAGCTCCTCGATCTCATCACTGCTGCCCTTGCTTCGGGGACGAACAACCAGTTCAAGGTCAAGTGCCGCGAGCGTCGCGATCAGGACGCGGAGCTGCGTTGCCGGTGCGCCATCCTCCAGTTTGGAAATTGTCGCTTGGCGCATGTGAATCTTCTCGCCGAGGTCGGCTTGCGTCATGCTAGAGCGCTTGCGCTGGCGGCGTAGGATTGCTCCGAGCTGCTTTTCTGATCTGGCAATGTGGTCGTTCATAGCCGGAATTCCTTTCTTATATCAATATACGCGAATGCGTATAAAATGTCAATATACGCGAATGCGTATAAGAAAGGGGTATACGCACTTGCGTATAAAAATGAAATATACCCGAGCGCGTATAAAGAAAGCGACCCCCTCACAGCGCCCTCCGGCGATACGCTGCGCTATGCAAAGGCTCCGCGCATCGCCTCCGGGCGGACCGTGCCATGCAAATAAAGGGGGTCAAAATTGCACGCCGATAGAGGGTCAAGATTTAATGCCGATTGACAGTTCATCCATGACAATGACCTTGGATACAATGTGAGGCGGCTGGAAGACCCGGAAAACAAAGCTGAGCTGGAACATGAGATCCTGAGTTGCTGCTGCCGTGCGGACCTGCAGCACTGGCGCTGGGGTGCCCACTTGCAGCAAATCACCAGGGAGTTTGAGCAACAGGCCATCTTCTGGAAGGGACAGGTTGCCGACCTTTATATGTCAACGACCTGGAAGGCCTATATGCATCCGCCGTCAAACCCCGGCACTTCTTCCGCCGTGTATACAAAAAACTCGGACCCAATCTTCCCCAGTTTGTATCTCATCGCGTTGGCATGGCTGTTCAGCCCGCAGCAATTCAGGCAACGTGGGATAGGGCTGCCCAGTTGCAGGGCAGCCATCTGGGGTTCATCCTCGAACTTACGGACTGCCTGGTCCTGTCAGCATATCATGGACCGGCCATGATGAATGTCTGGCAGCAGGCAGACCTCGCATCAGTTGCCCAGAAAGACATGCGGCATCTGGTTGGCCGCCTGCTGAAGGGATCAGAGGTCAAATACCCTTCGGCCAACCCGGCGCCGCCACCGTCCGCCTTTCGCAAGGGACTGACGCGGCCCGAACAGTTTATCAAACGGCTCAGGCAAGCGGGACTAACCGTTGAGGATTAAAGCGCTTTCCGAAAAGTGTGAAACGGTTTTCGGATCAAAAAGCGC
>CAVOZJ010000004.1:0-156083 GCA_963700885.1 uncultured Alphaproteobacteria bacterium | reverse complement strand
GCTGCAGAAGGTTGATCGCCTTGCCGTGAACTGGCAAGTTGAGCTTTCGAAAAAGCTGCTTGAGGCAATTTGAAAGCGGGCTTCACTTCACTTCCGCACTGGGGTACGCACTTGGTGCACGGGATTTGTGGTCGCCGCACAATGCTCGGCGATGATCGTTCATAAGTGAAAGGATGACGAGATGGGTAACACTTTAGGGTCACTAATGTACAAAAGCAGGAATGACTACGAAATAACCGAAGTGCCGGATGGGTTTGTGATCTATGACGAGCCAAATGGAAAAGTGCACTATCTCAATCCGACAGCTGCGGTGATCTATTCAATTTGCGATGTGGCGAGGTCAGTAGACGAGATACAATTGTTCATACAGTCAGCATATGATCTGGAAGAGGAAGTCGAAATTTCCGGATTTTTGGATGACCTGGAAAAGGCTGGGCTCATTTGCCAGACACAGTAGTCCAGGTTCGCTCAATTGATAGCATCATTCAATTTCACTGCGTTGCAGAAGAAATCGCGACCTCACTGTCGTTCCTGGCGGCGATGCCGGATATGCCGTACAGCGCAAATCAAATACGGAAACTGAAAATCGAAAGTTATGCCGACGGGTTTTATGATTTTGCGGCTCCTAGAAATGGCGGCCCGGGCACACTGTCCCATATGCGCGTGAGGGCACACTCCCTCCTGCGGGAGATCATGCTGGAAGAATGTGAGAACTCGCCTGTGATGCACGCAGCCAGTGTTATTGCTGCCGGCAAGCGCATCGTGCTGCTCGCAGACAAGGGTAGTGGCAAGACCACGCTTGGTCTGAAATGCCTTGCCGCCGGTTTTCAGGTTGAAGGAGATGAACATGTCGTCGTCCGGCAGGCCGAAGTTGTCGCTCGCCCCAGGACGCTGCGCGTCAAGCAGGGTTCGTTAAAGGAAGTACCCGAACTGGCGGAAGAGATTGTTGCAAGCCCTGCCATTTGCGACTGGAACGGCGACCTGATCTACTCGTTTGAGCCGAGGACAAACAGAATCAAGTGGAAGATTGCACCGGGAGCCGTCGACTTTCTTGTATTCCTGTCACCGAATCACGGTGGACTTACGTCCATGAAACGGATCAGTAAAACCGCAGCCTTTGAAAAAGTGATTTCGAACACATTTCTGCCTGTAGCAGGAAAAGTCGCGGCTTTGGGGCGTCTGCACACTCTCGTAGCAGGTGCCGAATGCTCACAAATGCGTGTCGGTTGTCTGAACGGGGCCATTAATGGCTTGCGCGAACTTACCACGACATGTTAATTGGGCAGGGGATAAAAGCAGATGGGGATACAATGCCAAAAAACGTAGAAAAGACGCTCGACCAAATTGACGAGAAGAAGCGCAACACGGTGCGGACATTGATAACCGGCGCGGCATTCAGTGCTCCTATCGTCAGTTCATTCGCGATTGACGGCAAACTTAGTCTGGCAAGCGCAGCCGGTAACCAGACATCATCAATGTAGAACTAGACAGTTTCGTGTTGGATCAGTCGCAGGACAAGCGAACCTGAGTGTTTCCGCGTGCATGATAGCGAGGAACGAGGCTGCCTATCTTGACGGCTGCCTTTCTTCATTGAGGGGACAAGTGAACGAAATCGTCCTGGTCGACACAGGTTCGACCGACGACACTTGCGCCATTGCGCTAAGCCACGGGTGCAAGGTTCTGCATCATAGATGGCAAAATGACTTTTCCGTCGCACGCAATTTTGCAGTCGAACAGGCCTCCTGCACCTGGATCTTGTATATTGATGCAGACGAAAGGCTGTCTTCCGGCACCGGTCAATCGCTGCGATCCCTGCTTCCAGGTGACGGCTACGCGGCCAGCATGGTCAAGTTCCGGCCGAGATCGGACATGACATGTTATGGCGAACTGCGCCTGTTTCGCAATGATCCGCGCATTCGCTTTACCGGTGCGATGCATGAAACGATTGTACCCGCCATTGATCGGGTCCGCGCCGCGGACGGAGTCGATATCGCATTCGTCGAAGACCTGCTCGTAAATCATCTGGGTTACGAAGGAGATCAGACCCACAAACACGCGCGCAACATTCCATTGCTTGAAGCGGCGTTGAAGTCAAATCCGGACCGGGTATATCTTCATTATCACCTTGGCGCCACGCTGGCGGAAATCAACCAGCCACAAAAGGCGGCGCGCGCCCTGAAAACGGCCATGAAACTGGCAAATGAAGCGTCTGCGCAAGCCCGGGTGGAAGGCTCAATGAGCGCGCAAATTCTGGCGTCATTGTATCTTGCGGCGGAAAAGCCCGAAAACGCCATGACCGCCGTTATCGAGGGTCTGTCGCTATTTGCCGACAATCTCGCGTTGCATTGGCTCAAGGCCCGTAGCTACGTTGCATTCGGCGAGTGCCAAAAAGCAATGTCAGCGCTTGAACCCGTTCTCAGGCACGTGGGAGAAGATTTCTTCGATATACGAATTGCCTATCAGAAAAACCTGTTCGAAGATGCCTGTTATGGCGTGCTGGGTTCGGCTCACTTCAAGTCAGGCAATTATACTGATGCCGCAAGGTGTTTCGACAAGGCGCTGACCTACTCTCCGGATTCGCTTGAGTACAAGGCCAAGAAGGCACTTTGTGAATCGCGCTCGAACCAGTGAACCGGTTAGGCGTTTCTGCCGGAGCGTGTTGCGCCAAGCCGGTTTCATCTAGCCGCCCGGTGTGTGGGCATTTGGGCATCGCAGATAGATTTTGCACCTTGTGAACCTCGCGGCGCGTAATTGGCTGCAACTTTCCAGTCCAGAGGAATGCATGTTGTCTTTCGGCCACTCGTCTGCCTCACGCGTGCAACAATTCCAGATCTGGCAGCCCCCAGCATTGGTGCCCCATGTCTCTGGCCATCGCTGCCAGACCTTCAGTTTCAATTTCACCCTTGCCCCAAACCGGATGACGGGCGCGAATGGAAGGTGATTCCACACCGTAACGAAAAGGCGGAAACACAAGGCCGTCGCGATGCAGGTCTGCCCGGACAAGCAATGCTGTTCCCCCGACACTATCTATGCGAACCGGACCGCCTGATCCTCGCAGGTCGCCCATAGTGAGCTTGCCGTCATCTTTCCAGGCATTGAGATCATAACTGTCGCCGCCTCGCTCACGTACACAGTCAGGGTGGAGAATATCGAGCTTGTAACTCAAAAGCTTTTCGATGATGTCAGGTGGATACTCAATGACATCGACATCCAGCCAAAGAACCCAGTCTTCGTCTGTCAGGGCCCGGAAAAGTAACTGGTTGCGGGCGCGGGCCAGAACGCTTCTGCGTGCCAGTTGCCAGGCGCTGTCCCAGCGGTTGACATCAGGCGGCAAGGTAAGGCCATAATCCCGTTTGAAAAGGTTCAACGATCTAAAATTGGTACCGTACTCTTGCACCTTAGTTTGCAAGTTTTCATAAGTGGAATCGACGCTGTCGCTTTCGAGCAAGGCTACTGACAACTTGGCGTGATCATATGTAATTGCCCGTATTCTTTCAAAGTACGCGTCGAGATACTTGTTGGCATTTTTTGTCGGCGTTAGAATCGAGTATTTTTGGCACGGACTTCGCTCCAGACTAGATTTGGATGAGATGCCAACTATAGCATCAGACTGTTGGATCGGTTGAGGAAAGACGAATTTGACGCTGAAAAGCAAAACTGCTGAACAGTTGCTCGCTCAGGCTGCCTCGTGTGGACCTTACCCTGCCAAAAAAACGCGGGAACGCGGGATTGTAGTTTGCGCAGGTGGACCCGTCATGATCACCAATGCATACGTGCTGATAAGGGTGCTGCGCGATGTTCTGGATTGCAATCTGCCGGTGGAAATCTGGTATTTTGGCTCGCATGAGTTTCCCGGATTTTTGTCGAAGAAGTTTGTCGCTTTGGGGTGTTTCCTCGTCGATGCCCGAACGATTCCAAATGACAATATGCAGCGCTCGCAGCAAACAATGAGCGGATGGCAGTTGAAAGCTCAGGCGCTGAAGTTTACCAGCTTTGAGAACGTGATTTTGCTGGACGCCGATCAGGTGCCGGTGCGAGACCCGGAGGAGATTTTTAACTGGCCGGAATACCGCGAGTTTGGTGCCGTTTTCTGGCCCGACGTGGTCGACATCTCGAACGACAATCCGGTCTGGAAACTGCTCGGCCTCACGCAGATGACTCGAGTATCATGGGAAAGCGGGCAATTATGCATCAATCGTAAGCGACATTGGCTGTCTGTTTGCCTCGTTGATGCCATGAACCAGGATCGAGAAACATTTTATTCAATGGTCTACGGCGACAAGGACACCTTTCTCCTGTCATGGTTACTTACAGGTGCCTCTTTCGCGTTGATTCCGCACAAACCTTTCGCTGATGAATTTTATCTTTGCCAGAGAGATTTTGCCGGCCGATCGCTTTTTCAGCATCGTACAAATTGCAAATGGTCGCTATTTGGCGACAATATCAGGCCTGACGGATTCAAACTCTTCAGCGAGTGTGAAGTTTTCTTGCAGGACCTTTATGCCATATGGAACGGCCGGACATTTGATGCGCCGACTCGCTTGCCAGCGATGTATCGGGATGAACTGGAACTTGTTCGACAGCGTTACTTCACCCTTGCCGCAGGTTCGGCCAGATCCACCGAGATTGAACTACTGGATGGGAACCAGATCGGCAAAGGTCGCTCATTTCAAATTATGAATTGGTGTGTTCGTGAGTTCACAGGTTGCACAACCCTGGTTCTCTACGATTCCGAAAAACCGGTGGCGGCCCTGGAACGGAAAAATGAGAATACCTGGCAGGGTAAAACGCTGGGTAAACCCATCCTGCCGGTCGTACTCCATGCTATTGAACCGGACCCATCTTGTGACCGGATTGTTCAGCGTCAGTCCGGACTTGTAGCAGACCTGATATTTGCGACCTGGAATGGCGGACACGGTAACGCATCGGACCATCAATTGCTTGACGCGGCGCTGACCATGCTGGCGCGTATAGATTTACAGGTCGCAATGGAAGTCGCCGATATGGCCGTGTTGATAAAGGCAGAAGACAAGGATTTGCATCAGCATCTGCTCGATCTCGCTTGCAGATTGGAAACATCGGTTGATACCAGCCTTTCTGCGTCAACCGAGCATTTGCTGCAAGATACCAGATACTACGTCCGGACATGAGATATGGTAATTTGAGCTATCGCATTGCACACGTTTGCCCGGTGTCACCGGCATTGACAGGCAATGGTCTGGCCATGAGGGTTGGAGTGTTTACCGAAGCCGCTGCGAGCCTGGGGAAGTGTCTGGTAGTAGCGTTGGACAGTCGGCAGACCAGCATGCAGCAAAGAAAATTCTTCGATGCGAATGTTCTCGTGATGGACTGCAACAATCGTTTGGATACCAGGCTTCGGCTGATCCGGCAGGTGACCGACGTTGAGTTGCGCATAAACATGTTCAAGGAATACGGACGACCAGTGGACGCCATGAGCCTGTCTGATCCGGTAATCAAGGATGTGCAGGTTCAGCTGTCCGCCTTTGCACCTGATCTTATTATTGTGTCGAGAGCATACCTGATACCGGTGATTTGGGCATTGCCTGACCAGTTGAAGGCAACACCAGTCTTGTTGGATCTAGACGATGACGACGCCAGCCTGAAACGGCGTTTCTCGCTGCACGAAAGAGCATTGGGGCGAATTGACAATGCCCGGTGGTTTGAGGCGGAAGCCCAGATTTATGACACCTTGATCGAAATGGCCCGGCCGCGTGTACGCATGTTCACTTGCGCCAGCAATGCTGTCAGGAATGGATTAAGTTGCCGTCTGGTTACCGAACAGACAAAGAGCATTTCCAATGTAGCGCCTGATGTGCGTGCCAAGGGACGATCATCCCGTTCGGGCAGCAATCTGTTGTTTGTGGGAACCCTGGACTATCTGCCCAACAGGGACGGTGTTGAATGGCTGGTCAGGGAGATCTGGCCAAGGCTTCAGAAACTTTGTCCCGAAGCAAAAATCACGATCGCCGGCAGTGAGCCGCCCGCAGATATACGATCGATTTGCAGGGAAGCCGGTTTCGAACTCGTCGCAGATCCGCCGGAGTTAAGACGCCTTTACACGCAGGCGAGCGCAGCTATAGTTCCACTGCGCCTCGGCAGTGGAAGCCGTATCAAGATACTTGAAGCCGGTGCTTTTGGAGTTCCGGTAATATCCACGCATGCGGGCGCTGACGGGCTCGAGCTCGATCCTGATACTCATGCCTACCTCTGTGACAGTACGGCAGACGGTTTTGCTCAAGCTTGCGCGCAATGCCTCGGCAATGAGAACCAAAGAACCAGCCGAGCAGAAGCTTTGCAGCTTTTTGTTCAAACCAAGCACAATCGAACGAGAATTGTCGGCGAACTGGGCAGGATAATCAAGGAGGTGGCAAACAGACATGTGGCACGGACACGGAGTTAACGCGAGAACCAGGCCGTGGCGTACGTTGCTTGAGACCCTTCGGCAACGCTGTTGTCAATTCAATTGCAACGCGCGTGGACAGTCCCGCCGATGATCTGCAGGAAAATTGATGTGGTCATGATGGCTACGCCAAACATCGAGCATTACGCCGCTGCAACCAAAAGCGCTTGGGCATCCTATGTAGCTGAACACGGCTATTCGCTCACTGTCTACGATGACCACGTGCGGCGGGATTTGCATATCAATTGGTCAAAGATCGAACATGCCAGACAACACCTGTTGAAGTCGGATTGCGACTGGATGGTGATTACGGATGCAGATTCTCTTGTTCACGACAGGCAGCGCCGGCTTGAATCCCTGTTGAGCGTCTGCGACGAATTGGCCATGGTGTTCTCGGCGGATGTCGCACGGCGGTGGCGACTGGACTTTCCGCTGAACCCGAAAGGAGTGACCCAAGCACGTCGTTGGGTCCTGCCCAATGCCGGCTTTTTTGCCGTAAGAAACAGTGAGGACGGTAGAACGTTCATGAATGAATGGATGCAGCTGGCCACTGGCAGATTGTCATATTTGGCTGATCAAGTGCCGAGAGATCAGCTGGTATTGTGGCGGGGGTTGCTGCCGAAGTGGGACGATAAGATAAAAATACTGGGGGCGGAGGTGGTGCGCGTCCTCAGCGATCGTCACTGGAGGCATCTCCTGCATTACGAAACCGGAATTTTCATCCGGCACGACAAGAGGTTAAAGTAGCCAGCAGTCGGCAAATTCGACACGCTTCCTGAGATTGTTTATTATCAGTCGTGTCAACCCGGTGTAGGCATCATCTGTGGCCCAGTGTACGGCTGCAGTCAGGATGTTGAAATGTGAAACTCGGTTTTGGAAAAATTCCTCGTGCGCAGCGGTAACAGCAAACAAGTCATGACAGTTGTCATGATCAAACCGACGCATTACGATGATGATGGTTACCCGATAACGTGGTACCGCTCAATTATCCCATCCAACACGCTCGCGGCTTTCCACGGCTTGCTGAAGGATTGTGCCTATCGAAAGGTCCTTGGTGAGAATGTGGAGTTTGACTTTCAGCCACACGACGAATGCAACGTGCGCGTTCGTCCCGCGAAGATCACAAGGTCTGTCAGCAAATGCAATGGCAAGACCTTGATTTGCCTCGTGGGTGTGCAGTCCAATCAGTTTCCCCGGGCGATAGATTTGGCAACGATGTTCCTGAAGGAAGGGTTGCCGGTGATCGTTGGCGGATTTCACATCTCTGGATGCGTATCCATGCTGGACAACTTGCCCGGCGAGATCAGCGCGGCCATGGAGGCAGGCGTTTCATTCTTTGCAGGTGAAGCGGAAGAAAACCGGCTAGACGAAGTTTTGCAGGATGCCTGGAAAGGCTCTCTGAAACCTCTCTACAATCATATAAAGGATCTACCGGGTCTGAACGGACAACCTACGCCTGTGCTGCCCGCTGCGACAATCGCCAAAACCTTGGGCAGTCACACAAGCTTTGACCTTGGTCGCGGCTGTCCTTTCAAGTGTTCATTCTGCACCATAATCAACGTCCAGGGACGCAAAAGTAGGTTTCGTACACCGGACGATCTGGAACGCATCATTCGTGAAAACGCAGATCAGGGTGTGCGCGATTTTTTTGTCACTGATGACAATCTGGCGCGCAACCGCAACTGGGAAGCGTTCTTCGACCGGTTGATCGCGCTTCGTGAAGTCCAGGGATTTAAAGTGAGTTTGATAATTCAGGTAGATACACTTTGTCAGCAAGATTCCGAATTTTATCGAGAAGGCGCAACGCGCTGGCGTGAGGCGAGCTTTTATTGGGCTGGAAAACATCAATCCTCAGAAACTTGCTGGAGGTCAAAAAGAACCAGAGACAGAATCACCGAATACAGGGCTATGCTGCAAAAATGGACTGTTCATGGGGTATATACCTGGGCTGGTTACATTATAGGCTTTCCGGCAGACACCAAACAGTCGGTGCTACGTGACATCGAGATCTTGAAGCGGGAATTGCCCGTTGATCTCCTGGAGCTTTTCTTGCTGACGCCGCTTCCCGGATCGGAAGATCATTTGAATATGTTCGAGGCGAGGTGCATGGATGGACCCCGACCTGACAAGTATGATCTCCACCATAGAGTAACCCATCACAGCACCATGAGCGACGCCGAGTGGGAGGAAACCTATGATGCTGGCTGGCGGAGTTATTACTCGGATGAGCATATTGAAAGGGTCGCGCGCCGGCACGCAGCTTTGGGACGTGATCCTGGCAAGGTTACACTGTTCCTTACCGAGTTTCGCGGGCTATACGAGATTGAGGGCATACACCCTCTCGAAGGTGGCATCCTGCGGCACAAATATCGCAAGGATCGCCGGCCAGGTGTGCCGGTAGATCCTCCAATTCTCTTCATCTCCGCCTGATCGGGGAAATGCTGCGCAAGGCGTGGCAGTACACCAGCCACGCACTCATCGCTCGCCGGATAGCCCACAAGGTTAGGAACGATCCAAAGAAGCACTTGTACCTGGACACTTCACTCCGCACCCGTCGGCATTGGCGAGCGAGGCACACTTTCCATCTATTCCGAGACTTTCGGCTGGCAAGGACGCCGTGGACAAACAGGAGGCAGCCGCGCGGCATCGGAAAACGCTGGCGGTGGCCTCAAGTGACGGCGTTGCTATCCGAGTAAGAAAGGCTTGCGTGTCAGTTTCCCGGCCTGACAAGGTCTGGCGCGAAAACTCTTGAACTTTCGTTTGACTTCGTCGCGAGCTCACCGGGGCCTGCCACCGCGATCGTTGAGTTGGGTGCTCACAGTAGATGAAATGCAAATCTGGACGTGGTGTGCGCGCAGCACCCAAAGCCATGCAGTTAATTGCGGCCGGGCCTCCTGGGCGCATCATCCCCATGGATCAATGCCCCGCCATGCACTAACTTTCTTCTCTGACGCTTAATGGGGGCTGAAGACGCCCGGGCATCACGCAATGACAAATATCGACAAATATCTATAAGGCAAATCGAAAGGGCTGCAATCTTGTCCTATTTGCATGTGCTGAACCGGTATCCGGTCATCAAGGACGCAGAAGACAGGTTGGTACAGATTTATATCGATTTACTTACAAAAAAGCGGGAGAAGGGATGGCAGGAACGTGCACTTCCCGGTTTTATCATTATTGGAGGGATGAAGTGCGGCACATCCAGCTTATTCAAGTATCTTGGTCAACATCCTCAATTATTTAGGTCAAATTATAAAGAGATTCGATATTTTTCTCATGATAATTATTATGCAAAAGGTGAAAAATGGTATAGATCACATTTTCCTAGAATGAAAGATATGCCAAGTGGTTCATTAACATTTGAGGCATCCCCGGATTATTTGATTTATCCTGCATCCTCAGTACGAATTGCAAGTTTAATTCCAAATGTTAAATTGATAGTATTGCTCCGGAACCCAACTGAACGTGCGATTTCTCATTATTTTCACAACATCAAGAAGGGGAGGGATCAAAAGCAAATTTTGGAAGCCATGAAAGTTGAGGGAGCAATATACAAACGCAGAGAATGTATAAGGAACAACTGGTGAGATACTATCAACAATTCGCTTCTGACAACATTTTGGTAATTGGTAGTGAACGTTTTTCTGAAAATCCGATCCAAACACTGAGGGAAATATACGATTCCTCGATGTCGATCCAGATATAGAAATCAGCGATCTCTCACCCAAGCAAGTCGGATTTAATCGGGAACCTGTTAGTGCTGCTGTCTATGAGACTATCTGAACGATTATTTTAGGGCACTCAATCAGGAGTTGTTCGAATTCATCGGCAACGAATTCGAGTGGCAGTAAAGTGCGACAACTCGACGATAGCTGCAGTCGTTATTTACGGTGACAGTTTACCAAATGCATGAATTGGCCTTTGCTGATCTGATCGTTGAGCCCGCGCCTTTGTAGGGAGAAGGCGCATCCAGTCTGGGCTTTCGGTGATCTGATTTCAAACTGATAGTAACAACAGACTCGCCCCTCAGATCCAGGGATGATGCGAGAGCAGACGTGTTCGATTACATCGAGCGCTTCTATAATCCAAAACGAAGACATTCGACACTGGGCTATCTCAGCCCTGGTGAGTTTGAGGAAAATGCAATGTAACGCCAGTCCCACCGGCCATAAGTTAGGGGATGGCGCGCAAGTGTGACAAGCCATTGCGAATAGGGGGAATTATCAGGATTATCAGGTAATAGAGATGGCGGGATGGTTGACTTGTCGGACACGGTGCAATTTAACACCGCCCATGTTCATGCCTTGCATCAATTGAGCAAAAAACAGCTCAGAGGAAAACGGTGACGCGAAAATCGAACATCTTGCAGGATGCGTCATTCCACAAGCGGTCCCGCTGAAACGGGAGCGCGTTCATGCTTTGCCCAACACACCTGAAAACTACGACGAACTGTATGACTTCAAGACCTTGTTCTATGACGCTTTCTACACTGCGTCCCGGGGCACCGTTACGCTGATCGCGCCCAAGCTGCTCAACCTGCAAAAAATCATCTCATCCGGCACGTTCCAGTTTGATGAAGTTACCGTTTCCAACAAGCGCCTGCACAAGGCGCTAGGGTTCGACCGCCTTGTGTTGCAGACCGGGTTCCAGCCACAGGTCATGCGGCTGAGTTGGAAAGACCTTGAGCTGTCGATACCGGTACGCGATGACGGAGCGAAAGAGTTTGCCGGGCTGAACTGTCTGGTCACCGTGTCCAAGAACAACAGGTTGCAATGGATTGAAGACTGGGCTGCGCATCACGTGCACCGGCAGGGCGTGGAAGCCATCCTGTTCTTCGACAATGGCTCGGACGCCTATTCGCTCGCTGACATTGCCGGCACGTTGTCAGGTATTGACGGCCTGAAGACGTTCAAGGTCGTCTCGGCACCCTTCAAGTACGGACCACATGTACGCGTCAATTGGCGGGCCAGGGCAAAGTTCTTGCAAACGGCTCTCTTCAATCTCGCCCGCTTGAGTTATCTGCGTGAAAGCGCTGCAACGCTTATTGTGGACATTGATGAACTTGTTCAAACTAACGGCGGCAAGACTGTTTTTGACTACACAACGGGAAGCCTGCTTGGCTACACCAAATTCAGGGGGCGGCATCGGTATGCTATTTCGGCCAAGCGACAGGACGTCATCCGGCACAAGGACCATCTTCATATTGACGCGGACGACCGGGGCAAATTCCCAACAGTTTTGCATTGTTCCAAGCGAAGAAGGGTGGCGATTCCTATCGAACGGCTATTGAAGGACAGGCTGAGCAATGTGCCCAAATTTTCAGAATGCCCCTTTCGGTTGTCTCAGGCCGCGCAGGAACCGGCAAGACCACCATCATCCGCGCACTCGTCAAAGGCATCCGCCAAGTTGATGGTGCTGGCGCTCCGATCCACGTGATGACGCCAACCGGCAAGGCGACTGACCGTGTCCGCGCTGTTTTTGACAAACACAATATCAGTGGCATAGGTGCATCTACTATCCACTCGTTCCTAGCTTCCAATGGTTGGTTGAATAACAACCTGACTTTCAAACGATGGGGCGGTAAGCAGATTGATCTGGAGGGAACAATTGTCATCGATGAGACCTCAATGCTCGACCTCGCTCTTGCAGCTACGTTTTTCCGATCGATCGAATGGCAAAACGCAAAGCGCCTGATACTCGTTGGTGACCACAACCAACTCCCACCCATTGGCAGGGGACGGGTTTTTTCGGACATCATCGAATGGCTGCGTGGAGTTAACGCGCCTAACCTGGCTGTGCTTGAAACCAACATGCGGCAGATGGAAAACCAGTTGGACGGAAAGGGGGATGGTATCCTCAGCCTTGCTGAGCTGTTCCTCGTCAATTCTGCAATGCAAGATGTTCAGACGTCACCTGAAGCAGAATCTCTCCTTCAGAAAATTCACCAGGGCGGCAAGGTTGAGGACGACCTGGACATCGTTTACTGGAACACTCCCGATGACCTCGTTGAACGTCCTGTATCCGACTTGATTTCTGCCTTGCCGCAACAGGCGGCGGACGAGCCAGTTTACAAGCTCTGGCGCAATGAAATCATTCAAAACAGCCCAGAACGCCTCCAGGTGCTGACACCGCATCGCGGCGAACTCCATGGCGTAGAGGCGCTGAACATTGAACTGCAGTCGGTACTGACCAATGACCTGATCGATCGTGTGGGTGCTGTCGACGGCATCACACTGAATGATAAAGTTATCCAGGTCCGTAACAGGACATCCAGCCGTGGAATTTGGGCGTATGATTTCGATCTTGGAAAGCCCCGGCAAGTTGAACTTTTCAACGGCGAAATCGGATATGCAGAACCACATAATTATGACCGCTCGGACCTGAAAAAGGTGTTCGCTGGATATAGCAGAAAGCGCCTCAAACGATTTCAGGTTAAATTCGCCCGAAAAGCGAAACTGTGTGTGAATTACGGTCGGGACCTTCCAACAGGTTCGAAAGGCAGGTTCACTTCCGAAAGTGTGGAAGAGAATTGCGAACTTGCATACGCGATCTCCATTCATAAATCCCAGGGGAGCGAGTTTGAAAAAACCTTTGTAATTTTGCCGGCTTCAAAGAGGCCGCTGTCCGCTGAGCTGCTCTATACTGCCTTAACCCGTGCCCAAGGGCACTGTGCACTGTACGTTCAAGGTAATCTTACGCCTCTGCTCGAAGCGCGTCGAAAAGAGAACGCTCAGAGTTTGCTTGTGAGTTCCTCGCTGTTCGGAATCTTCAGATCGATTGACGATAGGCTGTTGGCACGGAACGACTGGTATGAAAGTGGCAAGATCCACGAAGCCCTAAGTCGCGATATGGTTCGTTCAAAATCGGAGGTGATAATTGCAAACCTGCTTCATCAGGCTCGCATCCCCTTCACATATGAAGAACCCTTGTATGCAGACGATGGAAGTTTTTTTCTGCCCGATTTTACAGTCCGCGTACGTGGAGAAAAATTCTACTGGGAACACTGGGGTATGCGAGGGAACACAGCGTACGCGGCTCATAAAGAAAAGAAGACTCTTTGGTACGATGCCCACTTCCCTGGCAAACTGATTGAGACCGTCGAAGGCTCAACTTTGAGTGCAGATGTCGAAGAAATCATTCGACAAACCCTAACATAATCAAACCCGTCAATTGGAAATAGCGCGCAGACAAAATAAGCAGAAATCTAGCATCCAAAGTTTCACTAGCAGAACTCATTTGCCCCTTTGGATTGGTCGAATTGGTGTCGCCTTTGAGACTGAGGCATAACCTAGACTTGCTCCGTTAGCGTAGAGAAGTTTCCACTCAATCTGGGTCATTTTGATCGCCCGTCCCGCAAGCGTTTTCAGGTAGTGTCCAAAATCTTTCGCACATTTTTTCAGGCGACGGCTCCGTGGGTTGATGTTTGCTGTTCAAACAGCGGTTTCATGTCCATGTACTTGCGTGTTGCCCACTTGCCCGATGCGATGTGCCTGAGCCGGGCAGCGGCCAGGTTGAGGCACGACTGACCATCAGGGAATGCGCCCACGACACGGGTGCGTCTGCGGATCTCCTTCATGATGCGTTCCAGCGGATTGTTGGTGCGGATCTTGCGCCAGTGACTGTCGGGAAAAGCATAGTAGGTCAATGTCTCACCGATACTCTCCTCGATCAGCTCAGCAGCGCGAACCAGGCGCTGGCCGCGTAACGAGGCAAGCACGGCTTCTGCCTTTTCCTGCGCCGCCTCGCGGTTCTCCTGGGCATGGATCGCCTTGAGCATGTGGCTCACCTCGCGAACCCTCGCCGTTGGTACATGGGAAAACACATTGCGGTAGAAATGCACCATGCAGCGCTGCCAGCGGGCATCGGGAAGATAATCGGCCACACTTTCCACCAAACCCCGGCAGGCATCGGAGATGATCAGTTGAACACCGCTCAAACCGCGATCCACCAGATGGCGCAGGAACGCCGACCAGCCCGACTTGTCCTCCTTGGCGCCCTCGCAGATACCCAGTATCTCGCGGTAACCCTCGGCATTGACCGCACTGGCCACCAGCAAGGACACATTGCGCACTTCACCAGCCCACGTGCGCTTCATGACAATGCCGTCCAGATACAGATAGGGATGATCACCCTCAATGCTGCGGTGACGCCAGGCTTCGATCTGGGCATAGATCTTCTTGTTCAGATTGGAAATCGTACCGGGTGATACCCGGGTACTCGAAAGCGCCTCGGTGATATCCTCAACACGGCGCACTCGAAACCCCCGCCAGATACATCTCCACAAGCGCTTCTTCAACAGAGCTCTCACGCCGCCGGTAGCGCTCGATGATCGCTGTCTCAAATGTCTGCCGGCGAAGCTTGGGGACCTTCAGTTTGACTTCACCGGCCCTGGTGTGCAGCGACCGTTCATAACCGCCAGCCCGTGTGTCCGTGCGCCCCTCTCACTGCGTTCATAGCGCCCGGCACCGCACAAACGGTCCGCTTCGGCATCAAGCAGCGCATTCAGCGTCTCTTCAACCGTCCCGCGAACCATCTCGCCAAGATGATCCCTGATGCGGGCATCATCAATCTGGATCACCTGACCCATGCCTTCGCCCTTCTTGTCTTCACTCATCATATCGATCCTTCCAGAATAACCGAAAGGAACCGTCAAATCCAAAAGTGCGAAAAATTTTTACGTTATCCGTTTTCATATAGTGCCAAGTGAGACAATGGGTTTATGACTTGAACAAACATTGGCAGAGCATGGTTCAATTTGCGATCCAACAATTCCGGATTAGGAAACCTGACGCCACTTAACTCATGCTACTGGTTGTTCCGCCTGTCCCTCATCCACAGGCGCCAGCTTGCCGGCCCAGTAAACCAGCACCAGAACCGGCAGACCCAACAGCGCGGTGAAGATGAAAAAGCCCGGATACCCGGTTGCGGTGACGATGGACCCGGCATATCCCGCAAGCGCCTTGGGCACCAGCAGCATGATGGAGCTGAAAAGGGCGTACTGGGTGGCCGTGAACGAGACATTCGTCAGGGCCGAAAGATAGGCCACGAACGAGGCAACCGCAAAACCGGCCGACAGGTTGTCGGCCGTGATTACCGCAATCAGCAGGTTGAGATTGGCGCCCTGGGTTGCCAGGTAGGCAAACAGCAGATTGCTGGCGGCCGCCAGCAGGGCGCCGATGAACAGCCCGCGCATGACGCCGATACGGCTGGCCAGGATGCCGCCCAGAAATCCGCCAGCGATGGTGGCGACCAGGCCGTAGAACTTTGAATAAGTGGCGATCTGGGCGATATCAAAACCCATTTCCAGGTAAAACACGTTGGCGACCGCGCCCATGACAATGTCGGCAATCCGGTAAACTCCGATCAGCACCAGGATCACAACTGCCGTCCTGCCGTAGCGGTCAATGAAATCGGTAAACGGTTCGACGTAGGCCTTGCGGGCCTCATGTGCCGGAACGAAGCGGAGTTTCGCCAGGCCGTACACCACCAGTCCTGCTGCGGCCAGGCTGACCAGCAACCGGGCAGAGTTGAAACCCAGCGTGGCAAACGGGCCAAGGTTTTCCGGTGTGCCGGGAAACAGGTTGAACATGAATATCAGCCCCGCGACGCCGGCGACGAAGGCCAGGAACAGTTTCAGTTGCACCATCCTGTTTGTGGCGGCGTCGCCGCCGGCGGCAGGTTCCGGCGATATCAGCGTGGCCGCGACGCCTACCAGCATGAAGCCCGCCATCAGCCGGTAGACCGATTGCCAGGTTTCCGGGTCGTAGGTTTCAGCCCCCAGCCATGAGGCAAACCACAGGGAACCGGCTCCTGCGGTCAGCATGGCGATGCGGTATCCCGCGACATAGGTAGCCGACAGGAATGCCTGCATGCGCGGCGGGGCGGACTCGATGCGATAGGCGTCGATGATAATATCCTGAGTAGCGCTGGTGAACCCGATCGCGACCGCGCCGGCGGCAGTCCAGACCAGCGAAATGGCCGGATCGGTTGTCGCGGTAAAAAGCAGCGCTGCGATGATGCACAGTTGCGAAAACAGCAGCCAGGCCCGGCGATGGCCCATGCGGCGCGCCAGATAGGGCAGGGGTATCCGGTCAATCAGCGGCGACCAGACAAACTTGAAGCCGTAGGCAAGGCCTGCCCAGCTGAAAAATGTCACCAGATCGCGCTCTACGCCGGCCTTGATCAGCCACACCGACAGGGTGGAGAACACCAGCAGTATCGGCAGGCCGGACGAAAACCCCAGCAGCAGCATGCGCAGCGACCGGCCACTCAGCAAAAGCGCCAATGTGTCCTGCCAGCTTTCGGCTTTGGCGGCAATATCGGATTGCATTCAAATACCCGGATGTTGCGGTGAAACCATGGTGTATCCGGTTATCCCCGGTCGATCTTGTCTGCCTGGCAAGACTGGCACAGGCATCGCGGATTCTCCAGTGAGTTCTGGCGTTGCGTGAAGGTCGTGCCGGAACAGGCTCCGGCGCCGCAACTGCAGCGCTTGCGGCGGTGAGAATTTGCAGGTGACTCCTGTCAAAGCCCGCAATACCCTCGGATATCTTTTGTGACGGCCACGGATGCATGAACGGGAGGATGAGATGGACAGGCGCAAGGCATACACGTCATCTGGTTACAGCAACTATTCCCCGTCCCACTCCTACACTACGCCTGCCGCCAGTTACAGCGGCATGCCCGGCAGCAACGAAATGCGCGGCGCTGACATCATTGCCGAGTATCTCATCAAGGAAAAGGTCCCCTACATCCTTGGTTATGCCGGCCACGGCGCAATCGGACTGCTGGATGGCATTCAGAAACACACTGACAGGATCCGCCACATTTCGCCCCGGATAGAGCAGGGCGCAGGGTTCATGGCGGACGTCTATTTCAGGCTGACAGGTCAGCCGCTGGCGGTTTATGCATCCACCGGTCCCGGCCCGATGAACATGATGATCTCCGTGGCCAACGCGTTTTACGACAATTCGGCGTTTTTCGTGATCACCGGCCAGGTTCCGACCACCCAGGTGAACAGCGGCGCGCTGCAGGATGACTACAGATACAATGGCGACATGTCTTCGATCTTCCAGCCGGTTGTGAAAAAATCCTACCGCATCCGCAAGGTCGAGGATCTGTGCAGCGCCCTGCCAGAGGCGTTTCAGTTGATGCGAACAGGCCGTCCGGGGCCGGTTCATTTCGACATGCCATATGACCTGTACATTGAATCAGCACCGGTCAGCACACCTGAGCCGGCTGAACGCAAACCGGCATCCACCTGGAACGCCGGCATTTCCGACTATTCCATAGAGCGCGCGCTGGACATGTTGTGTTCCTCGCAGCGGCCGTTGATACTGGCCGGCGGCGGCATCCGGGTGGCGGGCGCCTACGAAGAGTTGAGAGCACTGGCCGAGCAACTGGAAATACCGGTCTACACATCCTTCATGGGCAAGGGCGCATTGCCGTTTGATCACAGGCTTCACCTCGGTATTGCCGGTGTGTGGGGCGATTATCCGGCCACCGAGGCGTGCCGCAACGCGGACGTGGTGCTCGCCATCGGAGCCCGGTTCAACGATCTGCACACCGGGTCCTGGATCCCCGGCTATGTGTACAATATTCCGCCGACCAAACTGATCCAGGTGGATATCGACGCCAACGAGATCGGCCGTAATTATCCCGTTGAGGTGGCCATTACCGGCGATGCCAAACAGTTCCTGGGCCAGGCGCTGAAAATTGCCAACGCCAAGTCCCTGCGATTGAAGTCGGGTGACGCATGGCGGCGCGAAATTCAGGGCTGGCAGTCTGAATGGCGCAATTTCTGCGAGCCTTTTGAACGCAGCTCCGAAGTTCCAATCGAACCGCGCCGCATGCTGGCGGACATGAACCGGCTGTCGCCGCCGGGTACGGTCATGGTGGATGACATTGGCAACTGCCAGGTCTGGTCCGAGCAGTACTGGCAAACCAAGGTGCCGGGAACCCATCTGACGTCCGGCGGATTTGCGGCCATGGGATTTGGTGTGTGCGGTGTGCTGGGCGCACGCCTGGCGCGGCCGGATTCTCCATGCGTAACCCTGTGTGGCGATGGCGGGTTCATGATGTGGCCCCACGCGGTTGCAACCGCGGTTGAGTACAACCTGCCGGCGGTCTGGGTGGTGCAGAACAATTATGCAATCGGAACGATCAGGGATCTTCAGCGGTTTTATCTCGACGGCCGCGAAATCGGCACCAGCTTTGTCAACGAACAGACCGGGCAGCTCTGGAACCCGGATTTCAGCAAGATGGCCGAAGCCATGGGAGGTCGTGGCATCCGTATCGAACATCCCGACCAGTTCGGCGACGCCTATGCCGAAGCGTTGCGTTCAAACATTCCCACTGTGCTTGATGTCATCATAAATCGCGACACCGGCATACCGGTCACCGGCACCTGGCAGATGCCTCCCATACCCGAGGTACAGCCAACGTTCGGACAGCGAAAGGTTCGTTAGCGGGACCAGGTTGAGCCATTCCGGGCGATGCATCATCATACCGTCGTCGTTTGAACACAATTTGACCTGAATCTCTTCCTGATTACATCGAACTCGATGCATACAGTGGGCTGTTGACAACAGGGGGACGGCCCTTGTGATGTGTAGGTGTGCAGCGCTTACCCAGGTTCCTGGTGTCCGGCCAGGTGGAGGGGCAATATGATTTCTGTGTTTGTTACAGCCGCACTTGCGCTGTTTTTCCAACCATACTTCATGGCCGGTTCACGGGCCGATCATTGTTTGCTTCGTTTACACGAATGAGGAAGTTTCGAAGGCACACAAAAGACCGTTAAAGTCATGTGCAACGACCGCCAGGCTGATCCGGTGAGACCGGCATGCGGAACAGGGGAAGTGCGTTATGAGTAGCAATGCCAACGGCACCGGGAATGGTTCGAAAAGCAGCAGAATTGATATCAGCCAGATCGGTGACGACAACTGGAACAAATCTTTTACCGCAAAAGCCGCAGCACCGGGCGCCCCGGCGAGGCGAGGTGCTAATACAGCAGGCCAGACCGGTCAGCCCGCGAGCCCGGATGCCCTGCTGGCAGGCCGGGTGCAGGCAACTGCCGCCAGGAGGGCTGTAAACCGAAACAGGGGGCAGGGCCGCATCTGGCTTTTGGCCGGTGCATTGTTGCTGGCCAGTCTCGGTGGCATCGCAGCGGCTTATTACCTGGTTGGGGCTCCCATGGCTGTTTCGGCATACGGCCCGGGCGTTGCCGGAACCGGGAAACTGGAGGCAACCTCACTTCTGTTGGAAAACAACGCTGAAGACAGAACAGGTGCGCATCTCCAGACTGTTACCATAGCTGCAACCGTGCCCGCATCCGCGCCAGCAGAGCCAGGTGGGCCGGCACACACCAGCCTCGAGAAACCGCTTGACCTGCCGGCGCCGCCGCCCGGCATCGAACCGCGTGGCGAAACCGTCCTGCAGGAACCGGTTGCGCCGGAATTCCCTGAGCAGCAGGAAGCAACTGAAACACTTGCCGATGCTGACCGGAAATCAGAAACAGACCAGGCCATTGAAGCTGCAATGGAACCAGCCCCGGAGGCATCTTCTGCATCGGATACGGCGAATCCGGAAAACGAACGGCTGGTGCAGATTGTTCCGGCGGCACAAGCAGGTGAGGCTGCATCCAGAACCAACGTGAATGTCTCCGGGACACCACCTGTGCCCCGCAAGACAATCGGGCAATGGCTTGCGGTGCCGGCCGAAACCGGGCTGGCCGCACCGCCTGAGGAAACCGCGGCGGCGGCACAACAGTCCACCAGGGCAATGCCGGCAAGCGGAACAGTAAAAACCCAGGAGGAACTGTTCGAGTTCGTTTCAGGCCTATCTTGAAAGTACCGGGCATGCCGGCAACATCAATGACCCGGCCCGGAAAGCTTTGTTCAACAAGTTCATCCGGTGGAGTGTAGAGTTCCCGGTTGGTAACTGACGCCGGATTTAACCGGCGGGACATTTATACGAGATCTTTGGTCTACTTTGCCTTGGCGCGGTGTTCCGCCATATGCCTGGTGACAATCTTGAACCACTCACCGGAATCCTTCAGCTTTGTGACGCCACCATCCAGCACGGCCAGATATTCCTTTGCGCGCGGATTTGTCTTTGCGATGACGGCGTGCATGGTTGCAACGTAGGACAACTGGTCCTGGAACTTGACCTTGTCCCTGGCGCCAATTTCCGCAATGGCACCTTCGGCTACATCCGCTGCCAGCACGACAACGTCATATTTGCCCGAGACCAGGCCTTCAAAACAACCCGTGGTAGTGCTTTCCCGTTTGAATGAAATATTCGGCTCAACAAGATCGACCTCCTCCATCATGAACGTGGAGTAGCCCGCGGGGCGGCAGACATTGAGGCCGAACAGGTCCTTGTGGCTGGAAGGCCGCGGGTGATCGGCACGGGTATAATAGCCAATGATCTGCTCAAACAGGGGTTGCGACCAGTAAAGGTTATTGCAGCGAAACTTGGAGCCATCACCAAGCTTTTCGACCAGCGCGCAATTTGGCTTGAGCCAGACAAGGCTGAAATCATAAGCGTGGTCGGTGATCAGCGGTTGCAGATGGGCTCCCCAGTCGTTGATGAAATCAATCTTGTAGGAAGGCTTGTTGTCGGCAAGCGACATGGCAACGTTGGCCACTTCGGTCATCATGCCGCCCTGGGCCTGGTCTTCGTTGGTGAAGGGTGCCCAGTCGGATCCAACTACGAAGCGAATTTGCCTCGGAGCAGGCGGCGGCAATGCCTTTGTCGTCGACACCTGCCGAATGACGGACGTACTGGCGGTAGAAGGTGTAACATTGTCCAGGCAGGGAACTTTCAGAACCGCGCCCTCCTGGACAAACGACGGATCGGGGCCGACCGTGCCGGAGTTGACACTGTATACGAGCTGGTAGCTGGCATCATTGCCGTATGTCCGTTGCGCAATATCGCTGAGACTGTCTCCGGCAACGACTGTGTATGGCTTGCCGCATTTTATCGATTGCGCTGTTGCAGGGCTTGCACCGGACATACCGCCGGCAGCCCAGAAACTTGCAACAGCAAGCATCGAAACAAGTTCAATTGGTCTCATGTGGATCTCCGCAAGTCAGTTCCCTTGATATTTAATTTTCATTGTTCTTGCGCCATTCAAGAAATGCCCTGAAATCGGCGCTGCTCTTGCGCCATTCGAGAAATGCCTTGAACAGTTCCAGTTGCTGTTCCTGGGTAAGTTCTGTCTTCGGCTGCTCAACAGGCGTGGGGGACAGGTCAGGACAGCCAGCGCCTTCGCACGTCACATCTGCAACCGGTACCCGAACCTGGCCGACGGACGTTTTCACGACGTAGAATTTCTTGTCGAATTTGATCAGGTCGCCTGACAGCCGGGTGTACCCGTCCTTGGAAACGAGCACCACGGGTTCAGCCATGGCAACAGGGACCAATGCTGTCGAAGCCAGGGCGCACAGAACGAAAATTGAAGCTTGCCGCATATTGATCTCCCCCTGAAATTCAGTTCACGGCCTTCATTTCCGCCAGCATTTTCCTGTGGTTCTCCTTGCCGGATATCCAGTACTTCATCAGATTGTCGCCTGAGGCAAACTGACCGCGCAGGCTGTTGCTGTTCATGTAATCCTGCCACTCCTTGGATTCATAAACCGCCTGAAAGATTTCCTTGTAAAAGGCGATCACTTCCGGCTTCAACCCCGGTGGGCCGACAATTGACCTCTGCATGAAATATGTCATGTCATGCCCCAGCTCGGCGAATGTCGGCACGTCCGGATATTGATCCAGCCGCTCGGGGGTAAACGCTGCAATCGGACGTGACAGGCCCTGGCTGTAGTACTTGTCCTGTTCAGACGGGTTGTTCACAGTGGAATTGGCCTTGGCCTCAACCAGTTCGCGGGCAACCGCACCGCCACCCTTGAAAGGTTTGTACGCCATGTTCAGCCTGTATGTCAGGTTCAGGCGGTCCGTCAGCAGGCTGTCCTCGCCGCCTTTGCCGGTGCCGGCCATCAGCCAATTGGAGCCCTTGGCCGAAGCCTGCTCGATAAACTGCTGGAGATTCACGATGCCGCTGTCCTTGCTCACCCACAGCAGAAAGGTGTCTTCCGCCATGCGGGCGATCGGAGCAAATTCGGTAATGTCGATGCCCAGTTCGGGCTGGCGAAGCGGCGTGGTGAAAAAGCTGTTCAGGGTAACCATCACCACGTGCGGATTGCCTGCATTTGCCTTCAGGAACTGCAACGCATCACCACCGGAATTGCCGGGCATGTTGACAGGTTCAAACGGCACCGGCGACATTTCCTCATCGTTTATGATCTTGATGAAATGCCGGGCCATCTTGTCAGCCCCGCCGCCTTCTCCGGCCATTATCACCAGCTTCACCGGTTCTTCAGGATACCATTCGGCAGCGGCATGGCCTGCGAAAGTGAAAGACAAGGCCAGAATTACAACGGCAAGCAGTCTGGGCCGGCGAAGGAAACGGAATAATGACATGTTGGTTTTCACACTGATCTGGTTGGTCCGGCATTGGCCCGGACGGGAGGTTGGCGCGTATTACTGGCTTGAGGCCCCGGTGTTGACCCAGTCCTTGAAACCCTTGAAGATTTGCTCGGCATCCGATTTTGATATTTCCCCGGCCACGCGGATGTTGGCTGCCGCCAAGTACTGAGCAAATGCGGACCTGAGGTCGTCGGTGCTGCAACTGCCGGAAACGGCGGCAACAACCGGTTTCGGCGCTGCATCCTCGGCTGCCTTGACACGGATCCAGTTGTCGAGTCGTGCCGACAGGTTGAATTCATTCCATTTGGGGTGGTTGGGGCGTTGTTTCAGTTCATCCGCCTTTGGGAAAAACTGATTGATGAATGTGGAAACCTTCTCGTAACGTTTGGTGTCTTCCTTCCAGTTAAAGGCCAGCAGGACATTCTGCACTGCTACCGTGTCGATGGTTTCGCCCGCGGGAATCAGATCTGGATAGTCGGCGGAGTCCATGGCTGCTGGTATATAGTCAGGCATCGCGGCCACGTCGAGTGACACCGGAAGCAGACGCAATCCTGATTCTGGCGGCAAGTCACCATACATGCGGACCGGCTTGCCCGATACACTGACGACGGCATCAAGTTCACCGTTCTGAAGTTGCAGCAATGCCCTGGCATAGTCCCCGTAAACCGGTGTGTATTTTACATCAGCGGCGCCAAAAATGGTTCGTGCTGAAAAGTCGCCACTGCCATCTTTCGGACCCACACCGATCCGGCCCCCGGCAAGATCCTGTATTTTGGAGGCCTTGTTTGGTGCAAGCACATGAACTTCCTCATTGAACAGTTTGGTGACGTAGGCGACACGGCGATCAAGTTTCGGAAAGGTGTTTTCGGCATTTATCTTTTCCAGAGTATCGAGTGAGACGATGGCAAGATCAATGTCCCTCAGGAACAGAAGGTCTGAAATATTCTCGGCGCCGCCTCGTCCCGATATCGTCATCAGCCTGAGCCCGTCGTCCCGCGCCAGCAAACTGGCAATCTCGGTTGCGGCTCGAAAAGAAGTGCTGTTTACATCTTCCGCCACCACTCTGATTACGCTGTCGGCAGCCGTCTTTCGCAATTTCCATTCACTGGGAGACGCGTCCTGGGAATGGGCGCTTTGAGCTACAAATGTGAGAAAGAATGTAAGCAATACCAGAATGGAAACAACAGACAGCGGATATCTTTTCGCCATGACGAGCCTTTCATCCAGACACTGGCAGTGCAAGGCCCCCGCTGCCTGCGCAGCCGCCCCCATCCGCCGGTTGGAACCAATATGCCGTCACATAGACATTCGCTTTTGGAAGTGACTTTAGTTTGTGGATTTCGCGTTCGAATTTGGGCGAAAACGCGTCAATCAGAAGGCAGGGCATTTTCGGGTTGTGAAAAGGCTCCGTGTTGGCTGTTTGCCATGCGCCATATGTACCCGGAACGTGCGCCGTCAAAACGAGGAAGCTGCTGATCTTCACTTTGCGTAAGGAAACACTATAATAAACGTCATACACATATGCCACGGCATGTGGCCAACCGGGGGAGCAAGGCAACGCGAAGCGGAAGGTCAGCAATGAAAAGACGGTGGATGATCGCAACACGGACGTTGCTTGTGGCGGGTGGTATGCTGGTGCATGGCGGCGTGTTTTCACCTGAACCAGCCCATGCGGCAAAATCCTGTGGATTTGATTGGGCAAAGCCCGGCAAATACCAGGTATCTGGTAATTTTCGGGGCAGGGTTGAATCAGCCACGGCCCGGCTGACACCGGATTGCCGCGTGTCTCTGCAAATCCCCGGCGTGTTTTCCGGAGGCCAGGTCAAGCGATCCGGCAAATGCCTGCGGTTTGCGCTGAAAGTACAAGGCGAACGGCAGGTGTTGTTTGCCAAGTGGTGTGATTCCTTCGGGCTCGTTCCATGGCAGGGGCGCAACATTCGTGCTCAGATCACAAGAATCTCGATCGAGGAACCAGAGGTGCGAGCCAGGACAAACTACAACAATTGATACCGGATCAGGACCTATGTCGATTGGTGTAATCTTTGATTGACTTTGTCAAAGACCATAAAACTGAACGATTACAGTGTGTTGGAGTATCCGTACGGGTTCATCAACTCTCAAACCGGGTTTGCCCCCGCTTGTGTTCGTCTATCGGCAAATCCAGATGGATGGGCTGATGAGCGCGTTGTGAGCAGGCATGACGCGGGCACAACCTGCAGTTGATCCCGATCGGTGTGAAAATTTCCGGATCACCAATCTGGAATTGTCCGGCATAGACAATCTGACTTGCATACTCAATCGAGCAGCCGAGCGTAATTGCCAGGCGGTGATCCTGGTTCTGATGCCCGAATGTCGGGCGGTCAACAGTTCTATTGATGGTGAAGTACTTGGAGCCGTCAGGCATCTCGACGAATTGCGGCAGGATACGCCCCGGCATTCGAAAACTGATGTGAATGTCCCAGCGGGGGCAGGCGCCGCCATACTCGGCAAGATGGATTGCTGTCGCATTGAACCTTTTGGTGACGTTGCCGGCCTTGTCTATGCGCAGGAAGAAAAACGGCACCCCCTTGTTTCCCTCCCTTTGCAGGGTGGTAACCCGATGGGATGCCTGTTCAACTGATACGCCAAAACGGGCAGCAAGGTGATCGAGATCGTATCGGCTTTCCCGGGCCTCGGTGATAAACGGATCGTAGGGCATCAGCACCGCAGCAGCAAGGTAGTTGGCAAGTTCCACGCGGCATCGGGCTTGAATACGCGGCCCGTCGAACCCGTTGTCCGACACAATCTGGTCGATGTCCGGCCCGAATTCCAGCAAGCCTGTCATGTGAGCGAGCTGGAATATCCGGTTGCGAAAGTCGAGACCCTCGGACAGCCGCAATTTGCGCGTTGCCTGATCGTAGGCGCGCAGAGTTCCGGGCAATTCGGAAACTGGAACTGTTGTCACTTCAATCTTGAGGCGCTCATTCAGTCTGGTCTTCAGGTAAAAATACATTTCGTCTGAGGGTATTCGTGTACCGCCAAAAAAGCTGTCCGCTATATCTTCCAGAGCCGAGAAATGGTTGCGGTGATTGCGGAACAGATCATGTACCGCTGCCTCCGGCGTAGCCGGCAGCATGGCCTCGCTCCCATCTTGCAATGCCGCATCGCGCACCGACATCAGGCGTTCTGTAAGGGTGCGGTAATTGTCGTAGATTGAGATCACGCTTCGCGCCAGACTGGGACAATGATCGAGGGCTGCGCGCAATTCCTGAAGGTCGGGACGGGTAGGATCAAACACCGGATCCAGCAGGACACTGCGCAACTCCGCCAGCCTGCCGGGTGTGTCATCGGCTACCAGGTCGCGCCACTCAATCCCGTAAACTTCCGATATGCGCATCAAGACACGCACAGACACGCTGCGCTGGTTGTTTTCCAGCAGGTTCACATAAGACGTGCTTAACCCGAGAGCGGTTGCCAGGCCAGACTGTGTCAGGCCGCGTTCGGCTCGCAGTTGGCGAAGTTTGGGTCCCAGAAATGTCTTCCTCGAGTTCATCCATCATTCCATATTGTCACTACCAGAAATTCACAATATTACAATTACGAAAATTGTAAACAACAAGGTTTTCAACACGACCCGCTTTAGTTCGGATGTTGCCGGTTTATCGCCTAAGGACAAAGAGTGCGTGAAGCAAAACAAACAAGGTGGTCGCACGCTCGATAGTCGGAGGAGACATCATGAAAAACGGTCAGTCACATCTATTCATTCCCGGACCCACGAATATTCCTGATCGTGTCAGACGGGCCATGAACGTGCCGATGGAGGATATGCGCGCCCCCGATTTTGGCGATTTGACAAAGCCCTTGTTTGAAGGGCTTAAACGCGTCTTTCAAATGACTTCGGGCCGTATGTTCATGTTTCCTGGCTCCGGGACCGGCGCGTGGGAAAGCGCCATAACCAACACGCTGAACCCGGGCGACAAGGTGTTGATGTCCAGTTTTGGGCAGTTCAGCCACCTCTGGGTCGACATGGCCAGGCGGCTTGGGCTTGAAGTACAGGTTGTTGAGGTTGATTGGGGCAAGGGTGTTCCGGTGACCGAATATGCAGATATTCTGGCTGCCGACAAAGCCCACACAATCAAGGCCGTGTTTGCGACACAGAACGAAACGGCAACCGGAGTAACGTCCGACGTGGCCGGGGTACGTGCTGCCATGGACGCTGCCAGCCATCCGGCAATGCTGTTTGTGGATGGCGTGAGTTCAATTGGATCGATTGATTTCCGTTTCGAAGAGTGGGGGGTTGACCTGGCGGTGGCCGGTTCGCAGAAAGGTTTCATGCTGCCCGCAGGTCTGTCGATGCTGGGTGTAAGCGAAAGGGCGCTCAAGGCATCAAAAACGTCCCGGATGCCACGTTGCTACTTTTCTTTTGAAGACATGCTCAAATTCAATGATGACGGCTACTTCCCCTATACGCCGCCGACCCAACTCTTCCACGGGCTCCGGGAATCCCTGGCGTTGATTGAGGAAGAAGGCCTGGCAAACGTCTTTGCGCGGCACAGGCGGCTTGCCGAAGGTGTTCGCAGGGGAATTCTCGCTTGGCAGGGTTGCAGTCTGTGCGCGCATTCTCCGCAATGGTACTCAGACACGGTTTCGGCGATCATTGTTCCGGAAACCATCGACGCCCGGGACGTTATCAAGTTTGGTTATGAGCGCTACCGTACCAGTTTCGGTTCCGGCCTGAGCAAGGTCATGGGCAGGGTTTTCCGCATTGGTCATCTTGGTGATCTGAACGAAGTCATGTGTCTTGCCGCACTCGCATCTGCGGAGATGGCATTGCGGGACGCTGGTGCCGGGGTCAAGCTTGGTTCGGGTGTCGCCGCGGCACAGGAATGGTTCGTGTCGGCCAACTCATTCGCAATGGATGTTGCGGCGGAATAAGAACTTCTGACCTGCAGCCATTCCTCCAGAGTGGAAACTAAGCGGACCGGTGGTTGCCTGCAGGACCGGTCCGTTTCTTTTTGCTTGGCAGACAGACAGTTTTCAGCATCATGACCGATTCCAGGGTTTTGGACGGGAAATGAGTTGTTGACACATAGCGTACCGGAGTTCGACTTCGTGGTCGTGGGCGCAGGTTCGGCAGGGTGCGTACTGGCCGGAAACCTGTCGGCGTCAGGCAGGTATTCCGTGCTGCTGCTGGAAGCAGGCCCCGACCGGAATGATTTCTGGATCAGGACACCACTTGGTTACGGCCATTCCATTGTCAATCAACAGGTAAACTGGATGTATGCCAGCGATCCTGAGGCAGGCCTGTTTGGACGTACGATACCCGTTCCCCGCGGCAGGGTTGTCGGTGGATCCAGTGCAATCAATGCGATGGTGTATATGCGCGGCACCAGGTCAGATTATGAAGAGTGGGAAAGTGAAGGCAATCCCGACTGGTCATGGGACAGGGTTCTGGCCAGTTACAAGGCGATGGAAAATCATTGTGTGCGCGATGAGTGGCATGGAACAGACGGCCCGTTGCAGGTCAACAGCAGGGCAAGCGTCGCTCATCCGATTTGCGATGCATTTCTGGAGGCCGGTCAGCAGTTGCAGTTTGCGCGCAACGACGATTTTAACGGCGAGAGAGTTGACGGAGTCGGATACTACCACCATACGATTTGCACTTCTGCCATGCGAATGTCAGCCGCACGCGGCTGGTTGCAACCGGCGCGCGGAAGGTCCGGTTTCCGCCTTGAGGCTAATGCGCAGGTTGTCCGGCTCGATTTCAAGGATCGCAAGGTCTGCGGTGTGAGTTATCGCAAGAATGGCCACCTTTGCACCGCTACAGCCAGGCATGAAGTTGTACTGGCCGGTGGCGCAATCGGCACGCCGCAACTGCTGATGGTATCCGGCATCGGGGCAGGCGGATCACTTCGCCAGCTGGGTATTGATGTGCACCATGAACTTCCGGCAGTTGGCAGGCATATGCAGGATCATTTCGCATATGACATGCATTTTCGCTCGCGTGTTCCGACAATGAACCAGCAAGTGGGGACCTGGTACGGTAAGTTGCGCGCAGGATTGCAATACTATCTGCATGGGTCAGGGCCATTGTCGTCAGGAACAACCCATGCAGGCGGCTTTGTGAAATCGGCGCCATCACGCGCGCGAGCAAATCTGCAACTGTATTTTTCTCCCTTGACGCGTGACGCTGAACCCGGGTCACCGGGACGTATGGCCCAGGTAGATTTATACCCCGCCTTTTCCATTAGCGTTTGCAACACACGACCCAGATCGCGCGGACAGGTTTCCTTGCGCAGCAGTGACGTGAACGATGCACCGGCTATCCGGTTCAACTTCCTGGATGATCAAGATGACCTTGTTGAAATGATGGAAGGCGCGCGCGTCTTGCGGGCTCTGGCTGACACTCCAGCCATGCAGAAGATTGTTGAAAGGGAGTACCTTCCAGGCCCTGATGCAGCCTCAGACGCACAGCTGGAGCACGATATCCGGGCACGGGGATATTCGATCTATCATCCCTGTGGCACATGCAGAATGGGTCCCGAAAAAACTGGTTCAGTCGTCAGTTCGCGCCTCAAGGTACATGGACTGGAAGGATTACGCATCGCCGATGCGTCCGTGATGCCTTTTGTTGTAACCGGAAACCTGAATGCACCAAGCATGATGATTGGGCAACGCGCCAGCGAGATCATCCTTGAAGATTTAACGGTTTGAGCAGCATTGTTCGCTGAAGTTTGGAATTATTCCAATTTTAATTATGTAATTTCAATTAGTTACAGCATGTCATAATGTCGCAAGATGACAGTTCGTGCTTGCAAAAGATAATCCCGACTGATTTAGTCGGATTTTAAATTCATCTTCAAGAGAGTACTCACATGCCCTTCGTTCACCCAACACTTAATCGCCGTCGTTTTGTTCTTGCTGCAACCGGATCAGTTGCCGGCATATTGGCTGCACCATCAGTTTTGCGGGCCGCAGACGAGATCAATCTGTATTCATCTCGCCACTACGATACAGACGAGGCGCTCTATGCCAACTTCACCAAGCAGACGGGAATTGGAATCAACCGCATTGAAGCCGAGGCTGATCAGTTAATAGAACGTATGAAGGCCGAGGGCGCAAATTCTCCTGCCGATGTATTTATTTCAGTCGACGCGGGCCGCATCGAGCGGGCGAACGTGGAAAATCTGCTGCAGCCTATTGAGTCGGAATTGCTGAGTACCCGGATACCCAGTCACTTGCGTCATTCGGACGGCAGCTGGTTTGGTTTTTCCAAGCGTGCGCGCGTCATTGTTGTCTCGAAAGATCGCATGGATCCAAAAGATGCGCCCAGTTATGAAGCACTGGCCGGCGAAGCGATGAAAGGCAAGGTGTTGATCCGGTCTTCGGGCAACATATACAACCAGTCGCTCATGGGCTCGATTATTGCAGCGCACGGGTCGGAGCAAGCGGGCAAATGGGCCCGTGGGATTGTCGCTAATTTTGCCCGTGCGCCGAAAGGCGGTGATCGCGACCAGATCAAGGCGGTTGCTGCAGGTGAAGGTGATGTTGGCGTGGTCAACACCTACTATCTCGGCAATATGATCAAGTCGGACAAGGAAGACGAGCGCAAGGCTGCCGGCAAGGTTGTCCTGGTGTTTCCAAATCAGGCAGATCGCGGAACCCATGTGAATATTTCCGGTGGTGGCGTGGCTCGCGATGCCCCGAACAAAGCCGGTGCCGTCAAGTTTCTGGAGTATCTGGCTTCCGACCAGGCCCAGGAATATTTTGCAGCCGGCAATACCGAGTATCCAGTGGTTGAAGGTGTTCCGCTCACGAGCCCGCTGGATACATTTGGTGACTTCAGGGAAGACACTCTGGATGCCCAGAAATTTGCGTCCCTGAACTCCGAAGCAGTTGAAATAATGGACAAGGCAGGTTGGAAATAAAGCTGACCGGCAGCGGGTCCATTTTACTTGCCGAGGGGCCCTGACCAGATCAAGCATGGCGACAGTACAAAATTCCGGAAACAAAAGGGATGGTTTGCGAACAGCAAGGGGGTGGGCCTCAAAGGCCCGCCCCAATGGCGTATTTGTGGCGACCGCGCTTCTGGCACTAATGGTGTTGCTGCCGATTGCTGCCGTGATTTCCAGCCTGTTCGATACAAGCCAGGGCTCCCTGAACCATCTCGTGTCGACGATTCTTCCGGAACTGGTGCTCAACACACTTGGACTGGTCTTTATGGTGGGTCTGGGTACAGCCGTTGTCGGAACCGGTACCGCATGGCTTGTCAGTGCCTGCCGGTTTCCCGGTTCGCGGATTTTGCAATGGATGCTGCTTCTGCCGCTGGCCATGCCTGCCTATATTATCGGCTATGCCTATACCGATTTTCTGGTTTTTGCAGGGCCACTGCAAACCGGTCTTCGGGAAATGTTTGGCTGGACCAGGCATGACTACTGGTTCCCCGACATACATTCATTATGGGGCGTGAGCGTGATGCTGGTGCTCGTGCTCTATCCATATGTATTCTTCCTGGCAAGAACTGCTTTCCAGGAACAGTCCAGGGGACTGCTTGACGTGGCCCGCACCCTGGGCCGCAACCCCTGGAATGTTTTTGGTACTGTCGCGCTGCCAATGGCCCGGCCGGCAGTCGCGGCCGGGGTGGCATTGGCACTGATGGAGGCAATTGCTGATTTTGGGACGGTCCAGTATTTTGGTGTTCAGACCTTCACCACCGCCATTTACCGGACCTGGTTCGGAATGGGCGACAGGGTGGCCGCAGCCCAACTTGCCTCGGGCCTTTTGGCGTTCGTTTTCTTGCTGGTGACGCTTGAACACTGGTCCAGGTCGCGCCAGGCCTATTACGATACCTCCAGCCGCGTTTTGAAACCTCAGCCGGTGTTGCTGAGGGGGTGGGCAGCGGTGTTTGCTTTTGTCGCCTGTGCCATTCCGGTATTGCTGGGTTTTTTCCTGCCCGTGCTGATCCTGCTTGATCTTCATGTGGATGGAGGCGACGGCTTTCTGGGCAACAGGCTCACAATTTATGCGGGCAACAGTTTCCTGCTGGCGGGCGCCGCGGCAATTGTCGTGACGTCGTGCGCGATGCTGACCGGGTACTGTTTGCGGCGTGCCGCAGGCGGGTTTGCCGGAAATCTCGTTCGATTGTCCACATTGGGATACGCCATTCCCGGAACGATTATCGCCGTCGGCGTGCTTATTCCATTGGGGGCATTCGACAACTGGCTGGATGATATGATGCGCAACCGGTTCGGTGTTTCTACCGGGCTGGTGTTGTCGGGCAGTATCATTGCACTGCTTTATGCCTATGCCGTGCGCTTTCTCGCAGTAGCCAACAGTGCCATTGAAAGCGGTTTCAAACGTATACCGGTCCACATAGACGATGTGGCCCGCACATTGGGATGTACCCGCCGAGGCGTCATCATGATGGTGCATTTGCCGCTGCTGCGACGGTCCGTCCTGATGTCGGCAGCCATTGTGTTCGTTGATGTCCTGAAAGAACTGCCCGCAACGCTGATAGTGCGTCCGTTCAACTTCGATACCCTTGCTGTACGGGTCTATCAACTGGCATCTGATGAACGCCTGAACGAGGCCGCAACCGGATCACTGGTGATTGTTGCCATTGGTCTGGTGCCGATTTTCCTGTTGACCAGGTTCTCTGATCGCCGCAGCGCGCAAACAGGTGTATCACCGGCCATAAATATTCCCCAGTAGCTGCTCAACAAGTCGTTGCTATATTCAGGTATGGTTTGATACTTCCGAATCAGGTCACACAATCCCGTTCAGGCAGATAAGGCATCAGGGCCATGACAGACATCGCTTGTATCATACTGGCCGCAGGGATGGGGACACGGATGTGTTCTCAACTGCCAAAGGTTCTGCACAAGGCTGCAGGACGTACGCTTGTTGGCCATGTCGTAAATGCTGCCAATGATCTGGGTGCTGCCCGCATCGTTGTGGTGGTCGGTGACAGCGCGGACGCAATCCGGGATGAAGTGCTGAGGTATTCTTCCGACGCTGACGTGGTTGTTCAGTCTCCAGCCCGCGGAACAGCGGATGCGGTCAGCAAGGCATTGCCCGCTCTGGACGGATTTGATGGGACAGTACTGGTGCTTTTTGGAGCTGACCCGCTGATGACCCAGCAGACACTGCGCCGGATGATTGCAGTGATAGCAGGCGGGTCCAGATTGGGTGTATTGGGGTTTAATGCTGAAAACCCCTCCGGTTACGGACGTTTGCTGACCAGCAATTCAAACCAGGTAACAGCCATTCGCGAGCATGCTGATGCAACGGATGAACAACGTGCCATAACGTTATGCAATTCCGGCGTGATGGCGTTTGATGTCAGGTTGCTGCGGGACCTGTTGCCCAAAATTGGCAATGACAATGCAAAAGGCGAGTATTATCTGACCGATATAGTGGGGCTGGCCAACAGTGTGGGCGAGAACATTGCCCTGGTGACGTGCCCGGAACAGGAAACACTGGGAGTGAACACGCGCGCTGAATTGGCTCGGGTGGAAGCCGAGCTTCAGCGCCGGTACCGGGAAAAGGCCATGTCGGAAGGTGCAACGCTGATTGCACCTGAAACGGTATTCCTCAGCGCCGACAGCATAATCGGCAGTGATGTGGTCATTGAACCGAATGTGGTGATTGGACAAGGTGTGTCGATTGGCTCAGGCAGCACAATTCATTCGTTTTGCCATATTGAAAATGCGCAGGTTGGCGAAAGAGTCGAGTTGGGCCCCTATGCCCGTATCCGTCCGGGCACCCAACTGGCGCAAAACGTCAAGATTGGCAATTTCGTCGAAGTGAAAAATGCCACCATTGAGGAAGGTGCGAAAGTCAATCACCTCAGTTATGTTGGCGATGCCCGTGTGGGTGAAAAGGCCAATGTTGGAGCAGGCACAATCACCTGCAACTATGATGGTTTCTTCAAGCATCGGACAGATATTGGTGCCGGTGCCTTCATCGGGTCCAATTCAGCTCTCGTGGCGCCGGTGAAAATTGGCGCGGGTGCCTATGTGGGCTCTGGCAGTGTGATTACAAGGGATGTTGAACCTGGCGCGCTTGCACTGGCGCGTGGATTGCAGGAAGAACGTCAGGGTTGGGCAACCCGTTACAACCGGGTTCAGGGTGAGCGCAAACTCAAGGCTTCGGCAGACCGAAAGACAAAGGATTAAACGCTTATGTGCGGTATTGTGGGCATTCTGGGCACGGAACCAGTTGCTATGCAACTGATCGAAGCTCTGCGTCGTTTGGAGTATCGAGGATACGACTCGGCCGGCATAGCGGTTTTGAAAGATGGTGCAATTGACCGGGTCCGGGCGCCGGGAAAACTTGATAACCTCTATGCAAGGGTTGCTGGAAACGGCTGGGATGCGACGACCGGCATTGGTCACACCCGGTGGGCCACGCACGGAGCGCCAAACGAAATCAATGCTCATCCGCATCAGGCCGGCGATGTCGTGATTGTCCATAACGGCATTATTGAGAACTATCGTACACTGAAAGATCAGCTTGCTGCAGACGGAATTTCCTGTGAAACGGAAACAGATACCGAAGTTGTTGCTCAGTTGGTCAACCAGAAACTGGCGGCCGGATTGCCGCCGAGGGATGCGGTGTCGCAAACGCTGAAACAGTTGCAGGGTGCTTTCTCGCTGGGCATTCTGGTAAGGGGTGAACACGACCTGATGATGGGCGCGCGCCAGGGGGCGCCGCTGGCCGTTGGCTACGGCGATGGTCAGATGTTTCTGGGATCTGACGCCGTGGCACTGGCCCCTTTCACCAACCGCGTCAGCTACCTCAATGATGGCGACTGGGTGGTGCTGACCCGAGCCGGAGCTGAAATTTTCGATGAAAATGATCGACCGGTCACCAGAAACATCAGTTTCAGCCAGGCCTCGACCATGCTGGTCGACAAGGGTAATCACCGGCATTTCATGGCCAAGGAAATCGAGGAACAACCCGAGGTCATTGGTCATACGCTGGCTGAGTACGTAAATTTTTCCAACAGTACAATAATTTTGCCTGAAGACCTGCCAATTGATTTGTCCAGAATCTCATCTGTGACAATTACTGCTTGCGGAACTGCATTCTATGCAGCTTTGACGGCGAAGTACTGGTTTGAAAAAATTGCCAGACTGCCTGTCGAAGTGGATATCGCGTCGGAGTACCGCTACCGCGAAGCGCCTTTGGACAAAGACGGTGTCACCATCGTTATTTCGCAGTCGGGTGAAACTGCGGACACCCTGGCGGCCTTGCGCTACAGCCTGTCACAGGGTCACAAGGTAATCGCAATCGTGAACGTGCCGGAATCAACCATAGCGCGGGAAAGTTCTTCCGTGTTGCGCACCTATGCAGGACCTGAAATAGGAGTGGCGTCAACCAAGGCATTTACCTGTCAGCTGTGTGTTCTCGCCTGTCTTGCCGTCGCGGCGGCGAAAGCGCGCGCAACCATTGATGCAAGCGAGGAACAGGCGCTGGTGAAGGCCCTGATCGGCCTGCCGCGTATCATGTCGGTCATGATGACCATGGAAGACCACATCAGGGAAGTGGCCCGGAAGATCGCGGTGGCTCGCGACGTGCTTTATCTGGGCAGGGGTGTCAACTATCCCATTGCAATGGAAGGCGCACTCAAGCTGAAGGAGATTTCGTACATTCATGCAGAAGGCTATGCTGCCGGTGAACTGAAGCATGGCCCCATAGCCCTGATTGACGAAAATGTACCGGTAGTCGTGATTGCGCCACGCGATGAGTTGTTTGAAAAGACCATTTCCAACATGCAGGAAGTCGCCGCGCGGGGCGGGCAGGTGATCCTGGTGACCGACAAAACCGGCGCTTCAGCACACGCAGCAGACGCATTCGAGACGATAGCGGTGCCGGAGGCAGACCCGTTCATATCGCCAATGATATATGCAGTTCCCATGCAACTGTTGGCCTACCACGCTGCTGTATTTATAGGAACCGATGTTGATCAGCCCCGCAATTTGGCCAAGTCCGTGACCGTGGAATAGAACCGGCCGGAGCCGGTTCGGTTTGTGCAGAAAATTTTCTTGTTTCGCTTAGGTTTTGTTTAACCATGTCGCTGCACTATCAGCGGCATGAAAGTACAGTTAGTTGTTCGTGCGTCTGTTTTGTATGCGTTCCTGGTTGCCGGAGTAGCCACCAATGCTGTCGCAGCCGCCTCAGAAACCACCGGGGTCACCTCCACCGCGCCAACTGCCATCATGCAGTCAGCCTACACACACCTTGTATCCGGCAAGCCGAAAATGGCAATTGCCGAATACTCAGTCGCCATTTCTCTTGAAGAAATTTCACTTGCAGACAAAGCCCGGGCGCTGCTGAACCGGGCACTCGCCCACCAGAAAGTCGCCGAGCATGCCGATGCTGTTGCCGACTACAGTCAGGCAATAGAACTGGATGCGCTGAACGCCAAAACCCGCGCAGTCGCCTTGTACAATCGTGGTCTGGCGAATGCAAAACTGGACCGTCAATCAGCGGCTTTGGACGATTATACGAACGCCTTGTATCTCGATCCATACCTGTCGGAGGCGTTTTATGCACGCGCCAATGTGTTGCGCGAGGCCGGACAATATGACTACGCGTTGATTGATTATGCACGCGCCACAAAACTGAACTATCCGCATAAGCATTTGTCCCTGTACGGTAAGGCTTTGGCGCTTGCCAAACTTGGTCATCGTGCAGAGGCAACTGCGGTTCTGTTCCAGGCCTATTCCATCAAGCCCGATTTCGCGCCGGTACGGGAACGGCTTGCCGACATGGGGATGGATGTACCGGAAAGTCCCAGTGCCCGCCAAATACAACTCGCCGTATTGCCAACTCAGAATCTTATGGCCGATGACATAATCACAGGGTCGCTCAAGGCACCTGCTGGAACGGTTACACGGGTAGCACTGCGTGAACCGGTGGCGCCATCAGCCAGCCTGGCCAGCGGTTCTGGAACTGTTGCTCCTGCTTTCGTACTGGCAACTGCTGAAATGCCTGCGTCAAAACCGTCGGGACTGGTAGAGGAGCAACCTGTCAAAGTCGCAGACCCGAAGCCAGTTACTGCCGGTCAGGTTGCAGAAGTACCGCCAGTTCCCGAAAAGGTCGCCACAAAATCCAGCGAAATGCCGGAAGCTGCAAAGGCAGAAGATCCTGTACGTGTCGAACCGGTGGCCGCATCTGGAAGCGTTACCAGCGTGAACGTCGAGACTGCCGTCTCGAATGTTTCAGCGAAGCTGGAAGGCTGGACCGTGCAACTTGTGTCACAACGCGAGGCCGACAGGGCCTGGGACAACTGGGACACCCTGAAATCCCGCCATGACGAACTGCTGGGCAATAAGACCGCCGCTGTTGTTCGTGCTGAGGTGGAAGGACAGGGGATTTACTACCGTCTCCGGGTGCATCAACTGAACAAAACGCAGGCCAAATCCCTGTGTCGCAGTTTGAAACACCTGGGAACCGGTTGCTTTGTTGCGCGTGCCGCCGGCTGATCAACGGCCAATGTGTGATGTAGGCCTGGTAAGAATGTAGGCTGCGACGCAAATCAGTACTGCGCCTGTCATCCAGATTGCGATGGCGGGCGCATTGCTTGCAAACGCTAGCCAGGCCAGACTCGCAGACATCATCGTTACAGAGGTAATTTTGGCCGGAAACGGTATCGAACGGTCGCGCTCCCAGTCGACGATATAAGGGCCAAGCGTTCGGTGGTTGATCAACCAGTCATGAAAGGCCGGGGACGAACGCGCAAAACAGGCCATCGCCAGCAGCAAAAATGGTGTTGTCGGCAGTAGTGGCAGAAATGCGCCAACAATTCCGAGCCCGACAAACATAAAGCCGAGGACCCTCAGAACATGCTGCCTTGTGGTTAGCCGTTCACTCAAAACCGGCAACCCGGCCAAAAATGGCTGTCGGTGTTAATGAATTGCAACAGGATTGTAGCAGTCGTAGTGTGAGCATGCTATGGCAAGCAGCGCGCAGGTAGCATGATGATCGACATTTTCGACACTTTTGGATTTTTCTGTAGCTGATGCTTGGCAAGGTGAGGACATACTTTCTGACGGGCGTAGTTGTTGCTGCCCCAATCGCAATCACGATTTGGCTGGTGTGGTGGTTTGTTTCGCTGTTCGACAGTTGGTTGAAACCATATATTCCGTCAATCTACAATCCGGATTCCTACCTGCCATTTTCAGTTCCAGGCGTCGGCCTTGTATTTGCACTCGTGGGTATTACCCTGATTGGTGCTCTGGCTGCCAATCTTGTTGGCAGAACCCTGTTGAATTTCGGCGAGAGAACCCTTGACCGGATGCCAATTATCCGGTCGGTTTACAAGGCCGTAAAGCAGATTTTCGAGACGGCCCTGTCATCCAATGCCGGTAATTTTTCCTCAGTTGGGCTTATTGGCTATCCGCGCAAAGGTGTCAATGTTGTCTGTTTCATCGCGCGCGAACTGGACTCTGGAGAAATCGGCCTGAAACCGGGGACGACATTCTACTCCGCGTTTATGCCGACCACACCAAATCCAACTTCAGGTTTCCTGTTCTTTGTGGAAAAGGCGGAAGTGACAATACTTGATCTGACAGTTGAGGAAGCTGCCAAGCTGGTCATTTCGGCAGGGCTGGTGACACCTGAGCAGATGCGGCAAGCCAATATCTCGATTGCTGATGATGATGACACATTGTCCATGCTTATTGCCCACCCGGACCAGGTGCTGCGCCCGGCGCCAAGAATTACCAAGAGCCGCAGAAAACCAGCTGGAAAGAATCCTGGCAGGAAACGCAATGCTTGATCAACCTGCTGACAGTAGCCGGATCGCGTCGTCGCGCTCGAACAGATAGAGCAGCATACGCAAAGCTCCAGATCTTGCCCCGGCCAGATGCGGATCGGTTTCCAGAACCAGCCTTGCATCATCACGGGCAACCTGCAGCAGTTCTGCATGCTGGCCGAGATCGGCCAACCTGAAACTGGCGACTCCCGACTGCCTGGTGCCCAATACCTCGCCTGAACCCCGTAGCTTCAGATCTTCTTCCGCAATGATGAAGCCATCTTCAGTTTCGCGCATGGTTCTCAGACGAGCCGCAGCCATTTCACCCGGTGGTCCATCATATAGCAACACACAGCTGGATGCATCTGATCCACGGCCTACGCGACCGCGCAACTGGTGCAGTTGGGCAAGTCCAAATCGTTCGGCATTCTCGATGATCATGATTGACGCCTCGGGCACATCAACACCGACTTCGATTACCGTGGTGGACACAAGAACCGACAGTTCTCCGGATTTGAAGCGCGTCATAACGGTATCTTTTTGATGACCCTTCATGCGGCCATGTACCAGTCCGACCTGTTGACCGAACCGCGTCTGCAAGCTGGCGAAGCGTGATTCAGCAGCTGTTTTATCAATCAGGTCACTATCTTCAACAAGTGGACATACCCAGTATGCCCGCTTGCCTTGCGCAATGGCTCGTGCCAGCCCGTCAATAATCTGATCGAGTTTCTCCATTGGCATCACGCGCGTTTCAATCGGTTTTCGGCCCGGCGGTTTGCCCGTTAGACGGGTTATGTCCATATCGCCATATGTTGTAAGCGCCAGGGTTCGCGGGATCGGGGTGGCAGTCATTACCAGCAGGTCGCTGGCGCGGTTGGATTTCGACTGCAGCGCAAGGCGTTGATGCACGCCAAAACGATGTTGCTCGTCAATGATGACGAGGCCAAGATCTGCAAAGCTGACGCCTTCCTGAAACAGGGCGTGCGTGCCAATCAGAACATCAATATCTCCAGCAGCCAGTTCATCGAGCAATCGTTGCCGTAACTGACCTTTCTCACGGCCTGTAAGGACGGCAACCCTGAGCCCGGCTGCAAGCGCCAACGGCTCAATGCTGGCAATGTGCTGGCGGGCCAGGATATCGGTTGGTACCATCAGGACTGACTGGGCGCCGGCTTCTGCGGCAGTTGCAATGGCCAGCAGGCCAACGATGGTCTTGCCTGATCCCACGTCACCCTGCAGTAACCGAAGCATGCGAACCGGCGATGCCAGATCTGCCAGTATCTCTGACACGGCCAGGTTCTGACTGACTGTAAGGGAAAATGGCAACGCATCCATGATCATTTTCACGAATCTGCCGTCGCCTTTCAACATCCTTCCAGATGCACGTTTCATGTGCCTGCGCACCAGTGACAGCGCCAGTTGATTTGCCAGCAACTCGTCGTAGGCCAGCCGTTGTCTTGCCGGGCCATCGGGCTCCAGGTCGGTTGCATCGCGCGGGTTGTGGAGAACTTCCAGAGCCTCCTGAAATGACGGAAGACTTCTTGCTGCAACCCATGCCGCGTCTTGCCATTCCGGCAGTAGCGGAATGTCAGCCAAGGTCTGCCGGATTGCCTTTCCCAGTATTTTACCGGATACGCCGGCCGCGAGCGGATAGACCGGTTCAAGCAACGGCATTTCTGCGAATTGCTCGGCAGTTAGAACATGGTCTGGATGAACAATCTGAGGCGAGCCGCCATACCATTCAATCTTTCCCGATATGAACCGGGTCTCGCCTTCCGGCAACGTGCGTTCCAGATAGGGCCCGTGCGAATGAAAGAACACCAGCGGCAGGGCCCCGGTATCATCGAATACTTCAACCCGATAGGGAATTCGCTTGTTGTGACGAGGCGGCGGCCTGTGCCGACCAACTTGGGCCTCGATCGTGACGATGCCGTCTTGGGGTAGATTACTGATTGTAGGGCGATTGCGGCGGTCAATAACTCCTGCCGGCAAATGAAACAGAAGGTCAACCAGGCGGGCAGGCTGGTCGCCAACGCTGGGGTCCCCGCTTTGCGGCCGCACCAAACCCGCCAGCGATTTTTCAACCTTCGCACCGATTCCCTTCAGCACGCTGGCAGAAGCAAAATACCTGTTCAGAATTTCCGGTCGCATTGGCGCCTGGTCTTCCAGTCGAGTGTCCAGGACAACTCTGGGTCAGGACCGCTTGACGTCATCCATTCTGAGGGAGGAAATTTTGCCTGTGACAAGGCGGATGATCGACGCAAGCCACTGGATTGTTTCCCTCGAACAGAATTGCACAAGATAACTCGTTCCTGGCCCAGGTTGTCCGGTTGCGTTTCATGTGCGGTTCTTTCATAAACCGCCGGGCACATTATCACCAAGCTCTACCTGCTGTTATCCTCTTTTCCATCGGGCATTTACTGTGACTGTTACAGACGAAAACCGGCGAAAACGCATAGTCTGGCGGGCCTGCCACCGAGGTATCAGGGAGATGGATATCGTCGTGGGCACATTTGTGCACAGCAAAATCAAGCAATCTGATGAAGACGAGTTGCAGGAACTGGAACGCATTCTGGAAATTCCTGATCAGGACCTGTTGGCCTGGTTGACCGGCGCGCGACCTATTCCCCAGGATCAGCAGTCAGCATTGCTGCTTGAAATGCTTGCACTTCGTTTTGACCAATCGTTTTACGGAAGTTTCACATGAAAGGCGGCCAACTGAAGAGCGCCATTGCATCACCAGGCAGGGTGATAGTGTCGGGTGCGCCTGAAGGACTCGACGGGCGCGTAGTGGGCGAGTTGGCGCGGCTTGCCGAAAACCGTCTTGTTGTGCACGTCGCACGTGACGATCAGCGCGCTTCAATGATCAGTGAGGCAATTGCCTTTTTCGCGCCGGAAGTGAACATAATTCAGTTTCCAGCCTGGGATTGCCTGCCTTATGACCGGGTGTCACCGGCTGCAGCTATTCTTGCCCGGCGCATGAGTGCGCTGACACAACTGGTTGACGGCAAGATTGAAAAACCGGCCATCCTGCTTACCACGGCCAATGCAATTGTTCAGAAGGTGCCGCCTCGAAAGGTTGTCAGTTCAGCCAGTTTTTCTGCCCTGCCCGGCAACCGGGTGGATACAGGGCAACTGCAGGAATATCTCGCAATCAATGGGTTTTCCCGCACCGGTACGGTGGTTGACCCGGGAGACTTTGCCATACGCGGCGGCATCATCGACATTTACCCGCCAGGAAGCGATGAGCCCGTAAGGCTTGATTTCTTCGGCGACACACTCGAGTCCATTCGAAGTTTCGATGCCCAGTCTCAAC
Organism: uncultured Alphaproteobacteria bacterium; assembly: GCA_963700885.1. Taxonomy (GTDB): domain Bacteria; phylum Pseudomonadota; class Alphaproteobacteria; order Rhizobiales; family Aestuariivirgaceae; genus Anderseniella. Next base: position 114,119 of record CAVOZJ010000004.1, on the reverse strand, counting down.
GCACGACCGGACAATTGCACTCCTTGAAACTGGACGCTGCAGGTGAAGTGCTGATGAACGCTGAGACAATTTCGCAGTTTCGCACCTCCTATACGGCACAGTTCTCCGGATCAGGGTTGAACGATGCGGTGTATGAGGCCGTCTCTGCCGGTAGGCGTTACCAGGGTGTCGAGCACTGGTTGGCGCTGTTCTATGACAAACTGGAAACCGTGCTCGACTACGCGGGCAATTGTGTTCTCACAATGGACCACCTCGCCGACGAATCCGTTGAGGCGCGAAACGTCCAGATTGAGGAATACTACCAGGCACGCATTGAAGCATTGGAAAAAGATACATTCGGCGCGCCAGTCTACAAGCCGCTGCCACCCGGGAAAATGTTTCTCAACGGCCAGTCATGGTTTGACCTTGCGGCTCAGTATCCCGTGATAGCGCTGACACCGTTTGAAGCTCCCGAGGCCTCAACCCTGCGGGTGATATCAGCACAGGGCAGGCAGGGGCGCAGCTTTGCAGCTGAGCGCGCCGAACAGGGCCGCAATGTCTATGACGCGGTTGTGGACCACGTGCGTGGGCAACAAAAAGCCGGCAAACGGGTATGGCTGGCAGCCTGGAGTGAAGGTTCAAGGGATCGTTTGCTGGGTATATTGAAGGATCACGATCTGGGACTGGTAGTGACTGCCAAGTCAGGCCCGGAAGCATTGAAACGCTCCAAGGACATGGTTTCGGTTGTCGTACTCGGCCTGGAGACCGGTTTTGAGACAGACGATCTGGCCGTCATTGGCGAACAGGACATTCTGGGCGACCGGTTGGTGCGTCGTGGCAAACGGCAAAAGAAAGCCAGTGATTTTATTTCGGAGTTGGCGTCGCTCGATACCGGCGATCTCGTGGTCCATGTCGACCATGGAATTGGCCGATTTGAGGGACTTAAGGTTATTGATGTGCAAGGTGCTCCGCATGACTGCCTGTTTCTGCAGTATCACGGTGGTGATCGACTTTTCTTGCCGGTAGAAAACATCGAGCTGCTGTCGCGATATGGTTCCGATGAGGCTGGAGTCAATCTGGACAAACTCGGTGGCGTGGCGTGGCAGGCACGCAAGGCACGCCTCAAGGAACGTGTCCGCGAAATCGCCAGCCAGCTCATCAAGACGGCCGCCCAGCGTGAATTGCGCGATGGCGAAGTATTGAGCCTGCCAGACGGTATCTATGATGAGTTTGCCTCCCGGTTTCCGTTTGAGGAAACCGACGATCAATTGACTGCGATTGATGCGGTCATAACAGACCTGGCGAGGGGACGTCCCATGGATCGATTGATCTGTGGTGATGTAGGGTTTGGCAAGACAGAAGTCGCTCTGCGCTCCGCCTTCATTGCGGTAATGGCAGGCAAGCAGGTTGCAGTTGTGGTGCCGACTACCTTGCTGGCGCGTCAGCATTTCGCGACATTTGTCGAGCGGTTCAAGGGGTTGCCCGTCAAAATCGGACAGGCATCCCGCCTGGTCAGTCGAAAGGATGTCATTGAAGCCAAGCAGGGGATTTCGGACGGTACGGTTGAAATCATGATCGGCACCCACGCCTTGCTGGCTGAAGACGTCAAATTCCGCGATCTCGGACTGCTGATCATCGACGAAGAACAGCACTTCGGCGTCAAGCACAAGGAAAAACTGAAGGAAATGCGTGCGGATGTACATGTTCTTACGCTGACCGCGACACCCATTCCGCGTACGTTACAGCTTGCATTGTCGGGTGTACGGGAACTATCGCTGATTACCACGCCACCGCTCGATCGGTTGGCAGTGCGAACCTATATCTCGCCCTTCGACCCGGTTATAATTCGCGAAACCCTGCTGCGTGAATTGTATCGTGGAGGACAGAGTTTTTATGTTGTGCCACGTATTTCTGATCTGTCCGTGATTGCCGAATTCCTCAGGGCACAAGTGCCTGAAGTAAAATTTGCAATTGCACACGGTCGAATGGCGCCAACTGAACTTGATGACATCATGACCGGTTTTTATGATCGTCAGTATGATGTTCTGCTGGCGACGACGATCATTGAATCCGGTCTGGATATACCAACTGCAAATACACTGATCGTGCACCGGTCCGACATGTTCGGCCTGGCACAATTGTATCAGATCAGGGGCAGGGTAGGGCGTTCCAAACAACGTGCCTATGCGCTGTTCACGGTACCGGCCAACAAGACACTGACCGCCCCTGCCGAAAAGCGTCTCAAGGTTCTGCAATCCCTCGATTCACTTGGTGCGGGTTTTACGCTCGCCAGCCATGACCTGGATATTCGTGGCGGCGGCAATCTTTTGGGCGAAGAGCAATCAGGACACATCAAGGAAGTTGGATTTGAGCTCTACCAGCACATGCTCGAAGAAGCAGTGGCATCTTTGCGGTCCGGTGAACTCGAAGTGCAGTCTGATGGCCAGTGGTCGCCACAGATCAATGTAGGGACATCGGTGTTGTTGCCCGAAACGTTCATCCCCGACCTGCAAGTTCGCCTCGGAGTGTACCGCCGCCTGGCGGACCTGCCGACGCAGCATGAACTGGATGGTTTTGCGGCAGAACTGCAGGACCGGTTTGGCCGGCTACCGGAAGAAGTAGTGCATCTGATCGATGTGGTGTCGGTCAAACTATTGTGCCGGACGGCCAATGTCGCCAGCATTGACGCCGGACCAAAGGGTGCCGTGTTCACATTCAGGGATGGCAGATTTCCAAATCCGGAAGCCCTGGTGCGATGGATCAACGATCAGGGCAGCCGCGCCAAGATACGGCCAGACATGAAACTGGTGATTATCCGTACATGGGAGACCCCAGCCGACAGGCTGGTTGGTACACGCCAGTTGATGCAAACCCTTGTGAAACTGGCGAACCCGGAAAGCTAGGCCAGGTTATGCATTGCCCGCAGGAGCAGAACGTTCCTTTACCACTTCGGTAATTGCCTGCACAATTGCTTCGGGTTCACGCGCGCCCATGACGGCGTATCGGCCGCCAATAATGAAAGCCGGTACACCGGTGACACCCATTTGCTGGGCCTGGGAAATTTCTGCCTTTGTCTCTGCCATGTCGGCATCACTTTCAAGCAGACGCTCAACTACGGGGCGTTCAAGCCCCGCTTCGACTGCCGCATCTGCCAGCACTGTCTTGTCGGTGAGATTGGCACCTTCAACGAAATACAGTTGGAAGAGCCGTTCAACTACGGCGTTCTGTACGCCATCGGCCATGGCCCAGCGAATAATTCGGTGCGCATTGAGCGTATTTGGAGAGACGGTGATCTTGTCGAACTCGAATGGAATATCCTCGTCCTTACCCGCCGCGCGGACAGGACCGTAAACCTGTGCAACCTGTTCGTCAGAGCCAAACTTTTTGCGCAGGTATTCCTTCCGGTCCATACCGGTTTCCGGAATGGTGTGATCCAGTTGAAAAGGCCGCCAACGGATATCGACAGGAACATCAGGGACCATTGCAAGGGCCTTTTCCAGACGGCGTTTGCCAATGTAGCACCATGGGCACATGACATCGGAGATGACATCAATTTCGATGATGTCAGAGGGGTCAATCGTCATTGGCATGTTCCTTGGTCTGGTTGAGCAACAAGGCCAGATCCTTTCTGATGATCTTGCCATTGCCGGTTTGCGGCAGGGTTTCCACAAAAAACACCTGTTTTGGTACCTTGTAGCGCGCAAGCGAACTGGATGCAAAATTGATCAGGTCGGTGGAGGACAATGTTTCGTGTTCGCGCAACACCACGAAAGCCGAAACCAGCTTCATGCCGGGATTAAGTTCCACTTCGGTTACACCAGCCTGCTGCACGGCAGGGTGGCGCATAATCGCAATTTCGACTTCCAGCGGTGAGATGCGATACCCAAAAGATGTCATTACATCGTCATTGCGGCCTTCATACCATAAATAACCATCATCATCGAAATAACCGAGATCTCCGCCGACAAACCAGTCACCGCGAAACACCTTTTGATTGTCTTCCGGACGGTTCCAGTAGCCCAGCATCATGCCCGGATCGGAGCGATGCACTGCAATCAATCCGGTTTCACCGGATTCTAATGGTACTTCACCGCCGGCAACCGGCAGTATACTGACGCTGCGATCCTGTTGTGGTTTGCCGGGACTGCCAGGTCTTGTCGGTACTGTTGGTGAACTGGAAATGTAAGTAGAAATCTCGCTCATACCGAGGGCTTCATAAAGCGGAATCCCCGTTGTCTCGAACCAGTCTTGCTGCAGTCCAGGAAAGATTGCCTCGCCAGCCGTAAGTCCATGACGGAGACTTCCCATGGATTCGGGTGAAACTCCGCCGTCATTGAGCATCTGGCGATAAAGCGCCGGCACGGCAGCCAATATCGTTGGATTGAGATCAGCAATCAGCTTCAGCCATATCGAGCGATCTCTGGGGCCTGTGTACACGATTGAACTGGCGCCGTTAGCCCACGGATCGAACAGCGCTGTTCCCAAAGTATATGTCCAGTTGAATGCGCCGGTGTGCAGGATCGTGTCGTCAGACGTTATGCCATACCAGCCCTGATACATGGGTCGGCGTCCCCAGACTGCCCGTTGGGCATGCAGGACACCTTTTGGTTTCCCGGAGGTGCCTGAAGTGTAAACCATGTAGGCCGGTGTGGCAGCAGACGTTTGGCCATATTGGCCGCGTGGTCCGGTCTTGAACACCTCAATATCGCGTTGAGGGATCAACCGGCATGCAGATGGAAGTTCAGGAAGTGACAATATGCCGTCATGCACAACAGCAGCGGCCTGACTGTCCTCCAGCAAAAATGAGATTTCTTCAGCTGACAACATCGAAGATGCAGGTATCGGCACAAGTTCAGCAGCATTCGCAGCAAAAAACACCGCTGCGTAATCAAAGCTGTTGCCCATTCTGATCAGAATCCGGGAGCCACGTTCAAACCCGAACAATTTGAATGCACACGCAATCCTCAAGACAACATCTTCGATCGTCGAATAGGTCAGGATCCGGTAGTCGAGCCCATCGGCTATCGTGAGTGCAACCTTGTCGGGATGGTCCCGGGAACTCCGGGCCAGACAGTATTGCGCCAGGTTAAATCTTTCGGGCGGACGTTCGCCGGTAAAGCCTGCCATTATTCTTCGATCCAGCCTGTCTCAATCTGGAACCCATATAGCGAAGGCTGCGCTGGGCGTTTGAGCTGATTCCATCGGGCAAGCCACTGGCCTGGTGGATGAAACAATTGCAGGACGTAATGGCCTTCGAGCAGCAAACGATCCAGTCCGCGTACAGCATCGTCAAATGACGTTTCGTCGCGCGCAGCCAGAAGCTCCCCGATCATTCTGTCAATTGCCGGATCGTCTGCACCCATGTAATTTCGCGTTCCTTCCTGGGTGCGCCCCGCAGAGCCCCAGTAGAAAGTTTGCTCATTACCCGGTGAAAGTGAATTGGTCCACGTGAACGGTATCATGTCATAGTCATAGGTCTGCAACCGGCGCTGGAATTGCGCTGAATTGACCTGTCGGACTGACATATCGATCCCAATTGTTCGCAACATGCGTTGCCACGCAAGTGCAACCCGCTCCTGCGGCCTGTTTGCAACAATGATTTCAAAAGAAAACCGCTGTCCAGTTTGATTTCGGAGCGCACCACCGGCTGATTTCCAGCCAGCGGAGTGTAATAAATTCAATGCTTTGCGGAGGCTTTTTCTGTCCCGGCCGGATCCATCTGAAACGGGTAGGGAGTAGGTGCCATTCATTATGTCAGCACGGATGACTGCGCCCGAACGTTTCAGCATTTCGCGTTCATAACTTGAAGCAGATCGACCGATGGCGCTGAGCTCCGACCCGAAATAAAAACCTTGCGTGCGCTCCATTTTGGAGTGAAACAGATTTTCGTTGATCCACTTGAAGTCGAATGTGTGAACCAGCGCTTCGCGTACGCGCTTGTCCGCAAAGATTGGTCTTCGGGTGTTGAAAACCAGTGACCAGGCAGGTTTGGGCAGTCCAAGCGGTATGGTCTCCATGGTGACTGGCCGGGCCTTCACATCGGCAAAACCGACTGCCCAACGCGAGGCGTCGGTTTCGACACGCAACATGGCCTCACCTTTTTTGAAGGCTTCGAACGCTCCCTGGCTATCACGGAAATAATCGTATCGAATGGTGTCGTAGTTGTAGTGACCTCGCGAACTGGGCAAATCTTTGGCCCAATAGTCGGGGTTACGGCGATAAACGATGTGATCGCCGGCATCTATCTTGTCAAACACGTAGGGACCAGATCCCACAAGCTTATCCAGCGTGGTTTTCTCAAAGTCGCGTTTCTCAAAGAAGTGTTTGGGAATGACCGGCAACAGGCCAAGAATGAGCACCAGTTCACGGTCGCCGGGTTCCAGCGTCATGTGCACAGTCAAACTGTCCGGTGTGCTGATTGACTTAACCTTTGAATAATAGCTACGGTGGTTGGGGCGACCGTGCTCTCGCAATATTTCCAGGGAATAAACAATGTCGTCCGACTGGATGGCTTCACCGTCAGAAAACCTGGCTCTCGAATCAATGTGAAATGTAACTTCAGTACGATCGGAATTGACCTCGATGGTCTCTGCAATGTGACCGTATAAGGTGAATGGTTCTGCAAGTGATCGAGCCATCAGGCTTTCAAAAACCAGCGTACGGGGTCCATCAACAGCCTCGCCACGGATGATGAATGGATTGACGTTGTCAAAACTGCCGGTCATGGCAGCACGCAGGGCACCGCCTTTCGGCGCATCCGGATTGACATAGGGAAAATGCTTGTATCCGGGTGGAAGGTCCGGTTCACCGTGCATGGCGATAGCGTAACGCGGTTCTGCATGCACCGACAGCACCAGCGCCGACCACGCAATGCTTGCGGCAAGCAGTCGAAAACACCTATTCATCGGGATTCGCACCAAATGGCGAAATAAACGTTGCCGTTCTAATGTGTCGCACTATCGCGTGGCAGATAGGTGTGCTTTTCCGGATCATAGGTTTCGAAAAATTCAGGTATCTGAGGATGACGCACCGGATTGCCCGTATCGTCTGCCAACAGGTTTTGCTCGGAGACATAGGCGATGTATTCGGTTTCCTCATTCTCCGCCAAAAGGTGGTAGAATGGTTGATCTTTTAATGGGCGGGTTTCTTCAGGAATTGAGGCCCACCACTCTTCGGTGTTTGAAAAGGTAGGGTCCACGTCAAAGATGACACCGCGAAACGGAAACAGGCGGTGTTTAACCACCTGTCCGATACCGAATCGAGCCTGTCTGTTAATTGCGATCATCACCTATAAATGCATCCAAACGTGATTTGATTCAAGCACAGCGCGGAAATTTAAGTTGATATTTGTTGAACAGTTGGTGGTCTATATACCATAGGTTGCAGCCATTCCGGGGTCCCTGGCTGCCACCAACCGAGCCAGATTCACAATTACACTGGCCTGTTTCCACGTAGCATCATCCTGCATTTTGCCATCCAGCATCACCGCGCCGGTACCATCCGGCATGGCTTCGAGAATTCTGAGCGCAAATTTCACTTCATCGGGATCAGGTGAAAATACACGCTTGGCAATTTTAACCTGGGAAGGATGCAGCGACCAGGCTCCGAGACACCCCTGCAAGAAAGCATTGCGGAACTGTGATTCGCATGCATCAGGATCCGAAAAATCCCCAAAAGGTCCGTAGAAAGGTTTAATACCATTTGCAGAACAGGCATCCACCATTTTGCCAACAGTGTAGTGCCATAGATCCTGTTGAAAGAAAGGGCGGGCAGAACTGTCTCGTGCTCCATTGCCGGCACTGTCTGACAGGACACCGTAGTGTGGATGCCCGCCGCCGACGCGAGTGGTCTTCATGCCACGCGATGCTGCCAGATCAGCAGGGCCCAGCGACATGCCATGCATACGGGGACTTGCAGCGGCAATCTCTTCAACATTCTTCACCCCTTGCGCGGTTTCCAGAATGGCGTGGATCATGATTGGCTGTTTGATACCCGCACGAGCTTCAAGTTGAGCAAGCAGTTGATCCAGGTAGTGAACGTCCCAGGCTCCCTCAACCTTTGGCAACATCATCACATCCAGCTTATTCCCTGCCTCGAGCACAATCTGGGTGATGTCATCTAGTGCCCAGGGACTGTTGAGACTGTTGATACGGGTCCAAAGTCCGGTGGTGCCATAATCATGCGCAAGTGCCATTTCAATAAAACCGTCACGCGCGGCGACCTTTTCATCGGCAGGAATGGCATCCTCGAGATTGCCAAGAACAACATCGACCTGCGGGATCAGGTTGGCGACTTTGCTGCGCATCTTTTCAATCTGAGGCGGCAGGAAATGGATCATCCGCTCGATTTTGACTTGGGTCTCGCGCATTGGCGCAGGTGCTCCAATGGCTAATGGCTTGTAGAATTGCGATGGTAGCTTCATGACACCTGCTGTTTTGGAACCGATGAACGGCAGACCGGAAAATTGTTGCGATGCACAATTGTTTAGGGCAGCTACCGCGGGTCCACAATGGTTAATTTAAAATCTGCCGTCAGCGTGTTGCGCACAACCGGATTGGCGGTTACACGAATACAGTACTTTGGATTTCCGGATCAGCATTTACACCCATGACAGGCACACCATTATCCGCACAACCCTTGAGCGGGATCAAGGTACTCGATTTTTCGACATTGTTGCCAGGCCCCATGGCCACATTGTTTCTCGCTGAAGCCGGCGCACAGGTTATCAAGATTGAACGGCCGGGCGATGGCGAGGAAATGCGGTCTTACGAACCCAAATGGGGAAGGGACCCGGCCAGCTTTGCGATGCTCAATAGAGGAAAGCAATCGCTGGCTCTGGATCTGAAGTCTGAACGGCAGCTCGAGTTTCTGTTGCCCCTGATCCGCGAAGCAGATGTGGTGGTTGAGCAGTTCCGGCCGGGCGTGATGGAGCGATTGGGACTTGGTTATGATGCCATGGCTCTCATCAATCCGGGGATAATTTACTGCTCCATCACCGGTTACGGCCAGACCGGTGACCGTACACTCAAGGCGGGCCACGATCTGAATTACATTGGTGATACCGGATTGTTGGCTCTCAGCATGGGCCCAGAAGGCAACCCGACCGTTCCTCCATTCCTCGCTGCAGATATAGCCGGCGGCTCTTATCCGGCAGTCGTTAACATATTGCTGGCATTATTGGGTCGCGAGAAGACCGGTCAGGGAACGCATATCGATATCGCCATGGCGGACAACCTGTTCATGTTGATGTGGTGGGCGATCGGCAATGGCCTGGCAACCGGGTATTGGCCTGGAAATGGGACCAGTCTGCTGACCGGCGGGTCACCACGTTACAAGATCTATCCTGCATCCGATGGCAGACATGTCGCTGTTGCTGCTCTTGAGCAGAAATTCTGGAATGCATTTTGCGAAGCCATCAAGCTCGCCCCGGAATATCACAACGATCAGCAGGATCCCGCTGCAACCATGGCTGCTGTTGGTACTTTGATTTCTGAATTTCCAGGTTACCATTGGGAGCCTATTCTGGCGCAGGCCAATTGTTGTTGCACGGTCGTAAAAACACTGCCTGAGGCCATGCGTGATATGCATTTTCATGGTCGCGGGCTTTTTGATCACACGCTGGTCAATGAGGCAGGTGAAACGCTGCCGGCTACGCCGGTCGCCGTGGCTGCTCAGTTCCGTGATGATGCGAGTGTGGAAAAGGCTGCACCAGCTGTCGGAGCGCACAATGACATCGTACTCAATCAGAAATAACCCTTAGGTAACGTGGGTTCCCTTGAACCCATAAAGTTGCCTGCGCTCTGAAATCGTTCAGTTTTATGGATTTTGATTGATTTAGTCAGAAGTCAACCTGATCTAGATGCGCATTGAGCGCGGCAGTGAGCCAGTAGGGTTCATGCCTTCCAGCATGGCCCGGCGCTTCAATGGCGGAATGTGCTGTAATGCCGTCATACCGACAGCACGGCCCAGATGCAGCGGGAAAAACTCCGAAGTCAGCGAGCGGTTCATGGTGTCAACCGCAGCCTGGCGAGGTACTATGTCAGCCCGTCTGCCGGCGTCATAGGATGCGCACAAACCGGGACTGCCGGGGTCATCTCCCAGCCGAATGGCATCCGCAATATCTTCAGCGGCTATGGCAGCGTCTCGCAGGCTCAAATTCAGGCCCTGTGCACCAATCGGCGGAACGACGTGGGCGGCCTCGCCGGCCAGCAACACACGATTTGCTGCAAATTTCCTGGCCGTCATGCCGGTCATGGGGATCGCCACCGGCGTGGTTGCATGTTCAATCAGGCCCAGATCGCCGTGCATCTCCAGTTGCAGACGTATTGCAAGTTGGTCACCGGAAAGCGCACAGATCGCTTTTACTTCATCGGGCCGGACCATCCAGACCAGACTGGACCGTCTACCGGGCAATGGCACAGTGGTAAAGGGCCCGGATGTTTTGTGGTATTCTACCGACATGCCGTGATGTGCCGACGAATGAGAAAAACTGAGTGCGAGAGCCGTTTGGTCATATCGCCATTCATTGACGGCTATGCCAGCGTCTCGACGCAGAACCGATTGCCGCCCGTCAGCAGCGACGATGACGGATGCCGTCACCTCTTCATTGGTGTTCAGTGACACCCGTGCCCTGTCATCGCAAACCCTGTAGCCCGTAACTGCAGCCTTGATAATGGTTACACCACTGGCATTTGCTTTCGCACTGAGCACGCCCACCAGCAGTTCAAGCGGGATATTCCATCCAAACGGGTCTTCACCGAGTTCCCTGGATGAAAACGTAATTGTTGGCGCAGTAAACGCAGCCAGCGTGTCGTCAACTATTTTCAAAGTGTCCAGTGGTGCGCAGTCCTGTTGAAGCTGTCCCGGCCACACTCCAATTGTTTCTAACAAGCGGATAGCCGGTTGCATGAGTGCCACGGTTCGCCGTATCGGTTCGGCTCTTTGTGAACCGGTTGCGATCTCTACTTCAGGGGCGATGCACGCAGTTCTGCACCCCGTCTGAGCCAACAGGCATGCAGCAGCCAGGCCCGCGGGCCCGGCGCCCGCAACGACCACGTCAAAGTCAGTTCCGTGCTGCATATTGTATTCACCTTGCCGATTGCGCGGTTCCACAAATGTGAGGCACACTTCAATCATGAATTCAACCGATAGCACTGAAAAACAATCAGGAACTGCAAATGGCATACTCCGACATAGCCTTTGACCTCAATGACAATCTGGCCATAGTGACGTTGAACCGTCCGGACAAGTTGAATTCGACTACCCGGAACATGCATGCCGAGTTGCGCGCAGCGTTTGACGAAATTGAGAAATCTGGTGCCCGTTGTGTATTGATTACAGGTGCGGGCAGGGCGTTTTGCGCCGGCCAGGATCTTGCTGATCTGCGAATGGATGGACCTGACGAGATCCTGGAGTTGCTCGAGGATGATTTTAATCCCCTCGTCAGCCGGATTTGTAATCTGCGCATGCCGGTGGTTTGCGCAGTGAACGGTGTTGCCGCCGGTGCCGGCGCCAATTTGGCTCTGGCATGTGATGTAATTCTTGCCGCCAGATCGGCATCATTCCTGCAGGCATTTGCGCGCATTGGCCTTATCCCTGATGCGGGTGGTACCTGGACGCTGCCGAGACAGGCTGGTGAAGCCCGCGCCAAGGGAATGGCCATGCTTGCCGAACCTCTGGCTGCGGAAAAGGCACTCCAGTGGGGTTTGATCTGGCAGGTCTGCGACGATGACAAGCTGATGCAGGAAGCAACCGCTATCGCGATCCGCCTGTCCAAACAGCCGACAAAGGCATTTGCATTGATAAAACAGTCAATTAACGCATCTTCCTCGCATGGATTTGACGACCATTTGGCAATCGAAGCACAGCTTCAGGCACAGGCGGCCGCCAGCTATGACTACAATGAAGGTGTCACCGCGTTTCTTGAAAAGCGCAAACCGGTATTCAAAGGCGAGTGAGCAAGGGGTGAATTATGGGCCTGACCATTCGATGTTGCATAATTCGGCTGATTTGTTGTCAAAGTTCCAGACCCGTCCAAAATCACGAACTTTGGCCTTGACACCCTGGGCCACAACAACTTCCGGGCCCATCCAGTAGGATGTATTCTGTACTGTCACAGGCTCATTTGGTCTTGCGCCTTCAATCTGTTTGATGGTTGCCATAACCTTGCGTCCGGCAGTTACCGTACGTTCGGTGCCGTTTGCCTCATATGTTACCGCCATTCGTTGGGTTCCCAGGAAATTTGCCACCAGCAGTTTGAACAGGCCGGTTGTCCCCCTGGCAGCACCGGACATGATCATTTCCAGGGCGTGGGTTTGCATATCGCTCGCACTTTCATCGATATAGAGGCCAACTGACCATCCGCCTTCACCCATGCGACCGGGAATATCGAGCAGGGCCGCAATATTGATACCTTTCAGGCTGTTTGAACCCCAGTGACCGTCATCAATGCGTATAGCCATCCATGCCTGGCAATATCCATGAGTTGGTTTTGCCTCGCCGCGTGAGACTACGCAGGGGCAAAACAGATCGCAGTTGCAGTTTAATGCCAGTTCGCCCCTGATCTTCCATTCTTCGATGTCGGCCATGCCTATCGTCAACTCCAATATGTTTCAAACAATACGTACAAGCCTGCGCCCAGCAACACAATGCCGGCAAAACGTCCCCAGGTTTCCGCTCGCGGTAAGGTTTTTTCAGCTACAAAGTACAACGCCAGTACCGCCATCCACCAAACCGTCATGGCGCCGAAGACAAACATCAGGCCCATGATCATGCCACAGCAACCGACACAATACGCGCCATGGTGAAATCCGACCGGAAAAGCGCCCTTCAGGCCGCCCTTCCAATGGGACATCAGGAATGTTATCGGACTGCGGCAGTGTTTGAGGCAGGTGTCTTTTATCGGCGTGAGTTGCCATGCGCCTGCGGCAATTAGAAGAACACCTGCTGCCACAGGTAGTGCCCGGGTGCCGCCGTCTTCAAACCAGGGTGTCTGTGCCAGCGCGGTTTGTGTCAAGGCAGCCGCGATCGAGAATGCAGTCCAGAGCGAGAAGTATCCTGCCGCGAAAACGGCCACCCGCAAAGCAAGCGCCAATCCACTTGCTTCGTTTCTGGATATTAGCGCGTATGTCGCCACCATCGGCACCATGGCGGGTAACATCATGGCCAGCATCATGAAAAGCCACATGCCCGCGGTACCGGCAAGGCTCTTTGCGCTCCAGTTCACCATCATGGCCGCATCCGGCATGCTGGTGTTTCCCATATGAGCCCACATCATCCACCACATGGCTGCAGCCAGGCTGAGCATGATAGTGCTGGGCAAAAAGCCAGGGTGTTCAACTATGCGTATCACCGGCTAACTGGCTCACACAGGCGCCTGGGTGGCAGTCATGGATGGCCGTGCTGCAAAGCCTTCATAAAATGCCGCCAGCTTTGGCCGTGTGTCGCGCCACCCAAGATCATCATAACGGAAATCAAAATAGCCCAGCACGGCGGCAGCCGCTATGGATCCCGCATTGACCGTGCCGAGTTCACCTGCCCAGTTGTTTTCGAGTTCATCCAGCCCAGCTTCCATGCGCGCATGCTGGCGCGCCACCCATTCCGGCCAACGCTTCTCCTCAGGTCGAACGGCTGTCTCGTACCGCCGGGATACACCTGCATCCATCAAACCGATTGCCAGCGACTGCAATGTCAATATGCGAAACCTTGATACGGGTTCATCCGGCAACAGTGCCTTGTTACCTGCGTGATGGCACAAGTACTCGCAGATGACGCGACTGTCGTACAGCACACTTCCATGATCAGTGATCAGTGCCGGAATCTTGCCGAGAGGATTGTCAGCGGCAACCGCGTCGTTCACACGGTCGGGCAGAAAGACGCCTGTTTCAATTTTCTCGATTTGCTCGGCAATACCGAGCTCATGGGCAATTACCATGACCATGCGCACAAACGGTGAGGCGGGATTGTGATGAAGTTTCAAGACAGTTGTCTCCTGGTCAGATGTGAATTTCATACTGTAACCCTAGCGGAGGGCGCGAAGGCTGACCAACTGAAATAAGGTCAGACACGGGTGTCTGACCTTATTGTTGCAATACTACTGCATTGAATATCAGTCTTTCGGTTGGCTGACCAGCCGGATGTATGGTTTCGGAGATTTCCAGCCTTGCGGGAATTTCTTCTTGGCGTCTTCATCAGAAACCGCCGGAATAATGATGACATCTTCGCCGTTTTGCCAGTTGACCGGTGTTGCCACCTTGTGTTTTGCAGTCAGTTGAATGGAATCCATCACTCTCAGGATTTCATCAAAATTGCGGCCCGTACTCATTGGATATGCCAGTGTGAGTTTGACTTCCCGGTCCGGCCCAATAATGAATACCGTTCGTACGGTCTTGTTGTCAGCTGCTGTGCGCTCGGAGGCTTTGCCGGTCGCGTTGGGATGTATCATGCCAAACAGCTTGGCAACGGTCATTTCAGTATCGCCAATCATTGGATATTTAACCGCGTTACCGGTGGCGTCTGCAATGTCGGCCTTCCAGCGTTGATGATCGTCAACACTGTCAACGGAAAGACCGATAATCTTGGTGTTGCGGGCCGCGAACTGGTCTGCGATGCCGGCCATCGCGCCTAATTCTGTTGTACATACCGGAGTGAAATCCTTCGGGTGTGAAAATATTACAACCCACGAATCGCCAGCCCAATCGTAAAAATTGATTTTGCCTTCGGTCGTTTCTGCATCAAAGTTCGGGGCGGTGTCGCCGATTTGCAATGCCATACTGGCCTCCTGTCAGATTTGTTCCTTGTGGAACGTTTGTCCCCCGGAACTGTCGGGTAGAATATTTTTGGTAGACGATCAGGGCATTATTAGGTCACAACTAGGCGAACCGGGGGCGACTAGTCCTGAAACCCAAGTCTACACAAAGGAGTACGTTATGGGAATTTTTGATTTCATCAAGAGCGCAGGAAAGGCCCTTGGTATCGGAGGAGACGACGCGCCTACAGCTGATGAGCTCAAGAAGGAATTGGATTCCTATAAACTTGGCACGGAAAATGTTAAGGTGGAGGTCAAAGGTGACAAAGCCATTGTTACTGGCGACGTGGCGGAACAGTCTGTTCTTGAGAAGGCAATAATTGCAGTTGGCAACACGCTTGGGGTCTCCAAGGTGGAAAGTAAACTGACAGCGCCGTCGCAAAAAGACCCGGTCTTCTACACCGTAAAAAAGGGCGATAACCTCTGGAAAATTTCAGAAAAGCAGTATGGCAAGGGTAAGGGCTCAAAGTACAATGTCATCTTTGAAGCCAATAAACCCATGTTAACTCATCCGGATAAAATTTATCCCGGACAGGTGTTGCGCATTCCTGAACTGGATTAGTTTTTCAACAGCGTTGGCCGCAGAATATTTCTGCGGCCATTATCTTCTCGTATTTTAGACAGAAGTCAGCTCGAACGGCGCATTTCGTCAACCTTGGTGCGAGCCGTATTGCGCATCGCTTCATCTACAACTTCAAGATCTTCAACCGTTTTTCCGACCGGGAACAAGGATGCCCCGGCCAGCTTCACATGCGCCCATGCAAACGGTATCCCGATAATCGTGATGGCATTTGCGACCGCAAAAGTCAGATGCATGATGGCCAGCCACCATCCGGCTAATACGAACCAGACGACGTTGCCGAACAACCCCAAAGCACCGGTGCCTATGTCGTCGCGCCCATAAAGCTCGTCACGCGAGATAACATCGCGTCCGAATGGCCACAAGGTATAGTTGGCCAGCATGAAACATGACCGCGCCCATGGCAGGCCTATGATGGTAATGGCAGCCAGAATTCCAACCAGGAACCATGCAATTGCAGACCAGATGCCGCCAAACAATAGCCAGAGAATATTCAGGATCAGTCGCATGTTCAGGTTTCCCCGTTAGGTGTGAGTTGAAATGTATATAGGTATGAAGGCGCTGAAATTCCAAATCATTGGTTGCGACCATGAACTCCGCGGACGCATTCGCATCAATCCGGCAGATAAAGACACCCGATCACGGGATCAGACCAGGGTTCCGCCAGCTTGATTGATGGACTGCCGGATCATCGCCAATGCGGTACCAATTGCCGCATGGCGAACCTCATAGCGACCAATATTGCCATAGGTCATGCAGACATGGTGGGTGTTCATTTCTGTTCGTGCGCAACCGAAATGAACCAGCCCAACCGGTTTTTCCGCAGAGCCACCACCAGGGCCTGCTATACCGGTTACGGAGACCGACACATTTGCACGGGAGTTTCGGAGCGCGCCTTCAGCCATTTCCCGCGCCGTCTGTTCAGACACAGCGCCATATTGTTCAATGATCGTTGCGGGTACACCCAGCATTTCCGACTTCGCTGCGTTGGAATAGGTGACAAAACCTCGATCAATCATCCCTGAGGAACCCTCGAAGCTGGTGAGCAGTCCTGCAATCAGGCCACCGGTGCAGCTTTCGGCGGTTGCCAGCATCAACCCGCCATTCCGCAGCATATCCAGTGTGTCTTTGGCCTCTATGATCAACTGGCGGTCAAACATTCCTGTTCACTCCGGTAATCGGACAGTAGCTGTGGCTGCTGCAGCGATGCCTTCTTCACGTCCTGTGAAGCCCAGCCATTCCGTGGTGGTGGCTTTGACAGATACCCGGTTCACATCAACACCAATAATCAGCGCTACGTTTTCGCGCATCGCGTCAACATAGGGCCTGATTTTTGGTGCTTGGCAGATGAGCGTCAGGTCAACGTGGGAAATGATGCCATTTCGATCTGCGACCAGCTTCGCTGCGTGTTTCAGAAACGTGTCCGATGCAGCGCCTTTCCATTCCACTTCGGTGGGCGGGAAATGCTTTCCGATATCGCCCTCACACAAGGCTCCCAGGATTGCATCGGTTAATGTGTGCAGGCCTACGTCGGCGTCGGAATGTCCTTTCAATTTCCTGGTATGGGGAATTTTCAACCCGCACAGAATTACGTGATCGCCAGCGTCAAAGGCATGGACGTCGTAGCCGTGACCAACCCGGATGTCATTCCGCATGTTTGTGTTTCCTGCACTCAACCTGGTTTCTGCCTGCTGCAGGTCTGCACTTGTTGTAATCTTGTGGTTATCGGATTTGCCTGGAATAATCGCGACATTCAGTCCAGCCCATTCTGCAATTGACGCGTCATCTGTAAAATTGCTCTGGCCACTTTCTGCAGCGTCCGAATGGGCCTTGAAAATTTCCTTGAAACGAAACGCCTGCGGTGTTTGTGCACCGTAGAGTTCGGTTCGGTCCACGGTTTCGACAATGATGCCATCGCGTGCTCGCTTCAGCGTATCAGCAATGGCAACGGCCGGGATACATCCTGAATGAGTATGAAGGTTTCTGATAACGGCCGAAATAGTGTCGCCGCTTACGAATGGTCTTGCCGCATCATGAATCAATACGTTGGTGGGTTCCAGCCTGGCAATGGCCTTGAGACCATTAAATACCGACCTCTGCCGACTGGCACCTCCCAGCACAGGTGCCGGTAAACCCATGTCTGAAACTGCCTGTTCGTAAAGGTTTTCGTGGCCTTCACCGATTACGACAAGAATGTGATCGATACTACGATGCCGCTGGAAATTAGTTGCTGTATGCCACAAGACCGGCTTGCCGCCGACTAACTGGTATTGTTTTGGAATTTCGCCACCGGCACGCAGACCGGTACCTGCTGCTACAATGATAACGGCTGTGGTCATGGAAATGACGTCCAGAATAGTAGTCAAAACTGTGTAAGAGAAGCTCTAGCAGGCAGTTCGCACGCGGGGCAAGCGGTGAGGACGTAAAACAATTGCAATGATTCAACCAGATGCTAATATGCCTGAAATTTCAACTAAAAATATGAGTGTCTAATTTATGGGCATTACTATTGGGGCGCACAAGACACGCAATCGCGTTTTCCTCGCTCCCATGTCTGGTGTAACTGACGAACCTTTCAGGGTTCTGGCTCACGAGTACGGTGCAGGCCTTGTTGTATCTGAAATGATCGCCAGTAACGCTTTGGTTCAGGCCAGGCCGGATATGGTTCGACGGGCAACCGGTGCAGGGCGGGTTTCGCCCTTTGTGTTGCAACTGGCCGGACGCGAACCGGAGTGGATGGGACGGGGTGCCGAACTGGCACAGAAAATTGGTGCGGACATCATTGACATCAACATGGGGTGCCCGGCACGCGAGGTGGCTGGCAAATTGTCCGGATCAGCTTTGATGCGCGATCTGGATCACGCTTGCAGTCTGATTGAGGCAACGGTGCGCGCCAGCAGCGTAGCCGTTAC
Organism: uncultured Alphaproteobacteria bacterium; assembly: GCA_963700885.1. GTDB lineage: Bacteria > Pseudomonadota > Alphaproteobacteria > Rhizobiales > Aestuariivirgaceae > Anderseniella. The sequence continues at coordinate 95,842 of CAVOZJ010000004.1, read as the reverse complement.
TCTGAAAATGCGCCTGGGCTGGGATTTTGATTGTTTGAATGCGCCAGAACTTGCCAGTCGTGCTGAGCAACTTGGTATCCAGATGATTACGGTGCATGGGCGGACCCGCAATCAATTTTATAAAGGTAAGGCCGATTGGGCAGCGATAGGAACTGTCAGGCAGGCGATCACTATCCCGTTAATCGCGAACGGTGACGGCGCCAGCATTGAAGACGTTCGCAATATGCTGGATGTGTCTGGTGCAGATGGTGTCATGATCGGCAGGGGCGCCTATGGCCGGCCATGGTGGCCGGGAGTACTGGCCGGCCAACTTGATCCGGGAAAGGGGATACCCGAGCCGTCCGTTGCGTTGCAGGCCGATATAATCATCGAGCATTTCACGCGAATTGTTGATCACTATGGTGAGCATCACGGGGTGCGTGTTGCGCGAAAGCATGTTGGCTGGGCACTGGAACGCTGGCGCAACAAGGGATTGTATGAAGCATCCAGGCATGGCGAATGGAGGAGCAGATTACTAAGACTGGATAAAGCCGTTGACGTTGAGGTCGGGTTACGGGAACTAAAGGATCAGCTCTGTCTGACAGAGAAAAGGTTGATCGCCGCATGAACCCGACAGAGCAAAGTGCGCTTGGTGCGGACTTGTTGTTGCAATCTCTTCCCAGTCCGGTATTGGTGATCTCCGCTGACAACAGGATTGTTGCTGCCAACGCAGCGGCTGAAGAATTTTTTTTCGTCAGCCAGTCGATGCTGAAACGTATGGGCCTTGAAGATATCGTCCCGTTTGCGAGCCCACTCTACACCGCCGTTGCAAGACTACGCGCTACTGGCACGACACTGTCGGAGTATGGTGTCAAGTTGGGAACCCCCCGCACCGGAGGTGATCGCAGTGTGGATATACAGGCAGGTGTGATATCTGAGCATCCCGGCTGTATAATTCTGATTATTCAGCAACGTTCAGTGGCACTGGCCTTCGACCGGCAACTCAACAACCTGCAAGCAGCTCGGTCTGTCTCCGGCATGGCCTCTATGCTGGCCCATGAAATCAAGAACCCGTTGTCCGGCATTCGCGGGGCTGCGCAGTTGCTCGAGACAAATGCTCCTCATGAGGATCGCGAACTGACACAGCTTATTTGCAGTGAAACTGATCGGATCCGAAAACTTGTTGACCAGATGGAAGTGTTTTCGGATGAACGGCCCCCGAAATTGGACTCCCTGAATGTGCACACGGTCCTGGAGCACGTGCGAAAAATCGCCTCCAGCGGCTTTGCTTCCCACATAAACTTCGTCGAAAACTATGATCCTTCGCTTCCGTACATCAGTGGAAACCGGAACCAGTTGGTCCAGGTATTTCTGAACCTGGTCAAAAATGCCTCTGAAGCAATTGATAGGGCTGAGGCGATTGGGAAAATCACGTTATCGACATCCTACAAACCCGGCATCCGCATGCAAATTCCCGGAAGCAAGCGATCCGTTTCGCTGCCTCTCGAAATAGCTGTCTACGACAATGGATCGGGCATTTCAGAAGATGTGGCCCAGCATCTTTTTGACCCGTTTGTTACCTCGAAGGAAGGCGGCCGGGGATTGGGCCTTGCGCTGGTTGCAAAGCTTGTGCGCGATCACGGGGGAATAGTGGACGCCTCAACACTTGAAGATGCGACGGTGTTCAGAGTGTTGCTGCCTATTTCAATGTCCGATGCAGAGTTGTCGAATGAAATATAACACATTGAGAAATTAATATAACATATTAATAAAACGAAATAAAATTCGAATTCAAGCAGTGATATACTGTCGAAAGAAGGCGGGCGAATGACGCAAGGAACAATACTTGTAGCCGATGACGATGCAGCCATACGGACTGTCGTCACTCAAGCTTTGACGCGGGCCGGGTATGATGTCCGTGCAGCGAGCAATGCGGCTTCGCTGTGGCGCTGGATCAGTGAAGGACAGGGTGACGTGGTCGTCACTGATGTCGTCCTGCCAGACGAGAACGGGTTTGACGTTTTGCCTCGTATCAAAGCCAAACGCCCGAATTTGCCTGTCATAGTCATGAGTGCACGTAATACCATCATGACGGCAATTACAGCCAGTGAACGCGGCGCTTACGACTATCTTCCAAAGCCATTTGACCTGAGTACTCTGGTTTCGACGGTGAGTCAGGCGCTGGAAGATTGCCGCAAGGCCGAACAACCCGTCACGCCCCGGCAGGCGGATGAAGATAACGAAACTATACCAATTGTTGGTCGGTCAACCGCGATGCAGGACATCTACCGTGTCGTGGCACGAATGACGCAGACAGATCTTACAGTCATGATTCAGGGTGAAAGCGGCACCGGCAAGGAATTGGTCGCGCGCGCATTGCACGATTTTTCAAAACGCAAGGCTTCACCATTTGTTGCAATGAACATGGCCGCCATTCCCAGAGAGTTGATTGAATCTGAACTGTTCGGTCATGAAAAGGGAGCTTTTACGGGCGCGGTTTCCCGCTATCTGGGTCGATTTGAGCAAGCACATGGCGGGACATTGTTTCTGGACGAAATAGGTGACATGCCCATGGAAGCACAGACTCGATTGCTGCGTGTTCTGCAGGAAGGTGAGTATACATCCGTGGGCGGGGTACGACCGATAAAGACAGATGTCCGGATTATTGCAGCTACACATCGCGATTTGCATCAACTGATTGGTCAGGGCATGTTTCGCGAGGATTTGTTTTTCCGGCTCAACGTGGTCCCGCTGAGGTTACCGCCGTTGCGCGAACGTACAGATGACATACCGGATCTGGTGACCCATTTTTTGCGTCAGAATGAAAAATACGGTCTTCCTTCGAAAGTCTTTTCCGCAGGCGCCATTGACGCATTGAAGCGTGCAAGGTGGCCGGGAAACATTCGCGAACTTGAAAATTTTGTAAGCAGGCTCTGCGCGGTGCATGTTGGAGACGAAATTTCCAGCTCCGCTGTTGAGCAGGAATTTGCAGTTCAAAAGACACCATCAAGCGTCCGCGGCCCGGACTCCTACAATTCCCTGTCTGAGTTTGTTGAAAACCACCTGGTCCAGTATTTTGCGGGCTTCCAACCCAACTTGCCTCCTGATGGTTTGTATCACCGTATCATTCAACAAGTTGAGGTGCCGCTGATCAATGCAACGCTGGCGTCTACCGGCGGCAATCAAATCCGGGCGGCAAACCTGCTTGGTATCAATCGCAACACATTGCGGACCAGAATCAAGGAGCTTGGTCTGAGCGTCGTGAAGACTCCGGGAACGCGCTTGTAATTGACCCAACGGTGTCTGATTACGTTGGAAATCCTGCAGCATTTTCAATGGGTGTCACATATTTGCCACAATAGTGTTGCGTTTCTGCAACACCGTACGGGGGTGCAGTAATTTTTGTCTTCAGAACGGGTTCAGCACTCCATGACCGTGATGTCGGAAATTCCCATCCCGCAGACAACCGAGTCGATTCACCAGACCGTAGCAGAATCATTTCTCAACAATAGGTGGTTGAACAGGGCAGGAATATTCCTCGCCTCATCGACTATCTTGTGCGGACTTGGGACCTACCTCTACCTCACCGGACTGACCCATCTGGAGCCACAACCAGACAACGCCCGTTTCCTGCTTTTTGCAAACGGTATCTTGTTAACCTTGATGGCGAGTTTGATTGCCTGGCATTTGACCAAACTGACACTCGCCAGAATGCGCGGGGTGCCAGGGTCCGGATTGCACATTCGAATAGTAGCTTTGCTGTCCTTGTTTGCAGTGTTGCCGGCGATAATCGTTGCAGCGTTTGCAACCGTAACGTTGAACAGGGGTCTGGACATCTGGCTGTCAGGGCAAACCCAGTCAATTGTTGATTCGGCTGAAGCCGTGGCAGAGGCCTATATAAGTGAGAATCTGGAGGTGGCACGCAGCGATGCAGCTTTTATAGCGAATGAAATCAATCAAAGAGCCGATGAATTTACACTAAACCGGGACAGTATGATCCGCAGGGTAGCGACTTTTGGATCAATACGCGGACTCTCCGGCCTATTCGTGATGAATCCGACCACCAAGGAACTTGCCGTTTCAGCGACAGCCAACAAACTGGTCAAGTTTCGACCTCCTGCTCCCGAAGACATTGCACAGGCGACCACCGGTGAAATGGTTGTTCGCCAACCTGACAAGGGCAGTAATGTAATTCGAGCCCTGATCAAGCTCGAGAAAATAGACGGGTATTATCTTTATCTTTATCGCTTGGTGAATCCTGAAGTCATCAAACAGCTTGGAAAGGCGCAATCACAACGTGCCGCTTTCGATAATCTGATCGCCCAGCGCCGGTCCCTCCAGCTGAATTTTGCGGCACTTTACGCTGGCCTCGCCTTTATCTTTCTGTTGTCTGCAATCTGGTTGGGGCTGTTATTTTCAAACAGACTGGTTCAGCCAATTGTGTCGCTTGTTTCAGCTGCCCGGCTGGTCAGTGCCGGCGAGTTGAACACCAAAGTTTCAATTAAGGACGCGGCTGGAGACATGGCTACTCTGGGTGCAACTTTCAATCAGATGACAGACCGTCTGCAATCCCAGCGAAAGGAACTGACCACCACCAACGCTGAACTTGATGAACGCCGGCGATTTACCGAAGCGGTTCTGGGAGGTGTGAGTGCCGGCGTACTTGGCCTGGATGAAAATGGAATTATCACGCTGGCCAACAAGTCCGCACTTGAACTGCTTAGCTTGGATCAGGACGATGTAGCCGGGCAACCGGTGCTCAAGGTGTTACCGGAGATCAAGCCAATATTTTCGAAAGCCAAAGTCCAGTTTGACGGCTATGCAGACGGTACCATAACCAGACGCGTAGGTGATCAGGAACGCACCTTCATGACTGGGGTGACCACCGAGCGCGGTGATGAGGGAACAGACGGTTTTGTTGTGACATTTGATGATACAACAGAACTGGTTTCTGCCCAGAGGAATTCTGCTTGGGCAGATATTGCCAGGCGAATAGCCCATGAAATCAAGAATCCTCTTACCCCGATCCAGCTCTCAGCTGAAAGGTTGCGACGAAAATACGCAGATCAGATAACTGGTGATCGGAGAGTGTTTGATCAGTGCACAGATACCATAATTCGCCAGGTTGGCGATATTGGGCGCATGGTCGACGAGTTCTCATCGTTCGCCCGCATGCCCAGTGCACAGTTGGAGCCCAACAACCTGACCGCGCTGGTTCGCGAAGCCCTTGTCCTGCAAAAGGCAAGTGATGAGACAATCAGGTTTGAAACAAGTTTCCCGGAAGATCCGGTCACACTGCTTCTGGATAGGCGCCTGATCAACCAGGCGATAACAAACCTCGTCAAGAATGCCAGGGAATCCATTGAAACGCGCCATTCGGCAGATCCGTCGGAGCCGGGAGAAATTCAAGTTTCCATAAAGCAGGACAAAACAAGGGTAGTTGTCGCTGTTGCAGACAATGGCATCGGGTTGCCGGATGAAAACCGGTCCAGACTTACCGAGCCATACATGACGACCCGGGAAAAGGGGACAGGTCTTGGTTTGGCAATCGTTACGAGGATCATGGAAGAACATGGCGGTCGGTTGACCCTGAGTGACGCACCGGCTGAATTCCACAACGGACGTGGTGCTTGTGTGAGTTTGGAGTTCAAGGTGACACCGGAAGATGGCACCCAGACAAACACTGGCACGGACCAAACCATCAACGATCAAGTTGCGGAAAGGATCTGACCATGGCGGTTGATATTCTGATAATTGACGATGAAGAAGACATCCGTGAGTTGATCGGCGGTATTCTGGAAGATGAAGGGTACGAGTCGCGGCTGGCTGCGAATAGTGATGCAGCACTGAACGCTATCGCCGAAAGGCGGCCATCCATGGTTATCCTGGATATTTGGCTGCAGGGATCGCGGCTCGACGGGCTCGACCTGTTGATTGAAATCAAAAAGGTTCATAAAGATTTGCCTGTGGTGATCATTTCAGGTCACGGCAATATCGAGACGGCAGTCTCCGCCATCAAACGCGGAGCATATGAATATATAGAAAAGCCATTCAAGGCAGACCGGTTGATTCACGTTGTGGGACGGGCATTGGAGAATTCGCGTCTCAAGCGGGAAAATGAGCAGTTGCGGAGCCAGTCGGGTGAAAGCTCCGCCATAATAGGATCATCAATTGTCATCCGCGATTTAACTCTGGCGTTGAAACGCGCTGCACCCAGCAATGGTCGTATCATGTTGTTTGGTCCCATGGGGTCCGGAAAAGAGCTTGCTGCCCGCAGCATTCATAGTTGGTCGACACGTGCCGAGGCACCTTTTGTCGTATTGTCGGCAGCCACTATGCTTCCCGAACGCATGGAGGAGGAACTGTTTGGTGTGGAAGACAGTACCGGGAATCCGACCCGGGTAGGAAGGCTGGAAGAAGCTCACGGCGGCACACTGTATATCGATGAAGTAGCGGACATGCCGATAGAAACCCAGGGCAAGGTGTTGCGGGTTCTGGTCGATCAGAGGTTCAATCGGGTAGGAGGCGCCAAACAGGTCAACGTCGATGTTCGAATAGTTAGTTCAACATCGAAAGACCTGAATGCTTTGGTAGCCGCCGAGGCGTTCCGCCAGGATCTTTTGCACCGTTTGGCGGTTGTTCCGATTGCTCTTCCATCGTTACATGAACATCGTGAGGATATTCCTGAACTCATCCATCATTTTTGCACCCTGTATTCTGCCCAGTCGAGCAAACCGCTCAGAACGTTTGCCGACGATGCGCTGGCGGTAATTCAGACCATGGATTGGAACGGCAATGTACGTCAGCTCAAGAACTCGGTGGAACGTATCTTGATAATGTCAGGCGGCGAACCTGATGAGCCAATATCCGCAAGCCTGTTGCCTGCTGATCTGACGAGCACAACAGGCAACAACAGCGGGGCTCATGGTATCGAAAACCTCATGTCACTACCGCTGAAAGAAGCACGTGACGCTTTTGAAACCGAATACATCAAGGCACAACTTAGCCGGTTTGGGGGTAATATCTCCAAGACGTCGTCGTTTGTGGGGATGGAGCGTTCTGCACTGCATCGCAAAATGAGGTCCCTGGACATCAGCGTGGCAGAACGCGATGAACCGGACGCTCCTCTGTCAGCGGCCGGGAACTGAAAACGATTATGCGGTTAGGTGATTGACTTGGTTCTGGACGATAGCTGGCTTGTTTTTAAGCGTGTGTTGGCCCAATGTCTCGTTACATCAGTTTAAATTTCCTGGTAGCAGGGCAATACCAAGGCAACTGACTGTTGACCTTTGGTATAAATCGGGGATCTGAATGAAGATCATCATTTGTGGTGCCGGACAGGTTGGCAGAGGCATTGCCGAGCGCCTCGCAATTGAAAACCATGATGTGACGGTTATTGATATCTCGGCGGGACTGGTTGAGGCGATTTCGGGAAGTACCGACGTGCGCGGCATTGTCGGGCATGGCGCTCATCCTGATGTTCTCAACGACGCAGGGGCAAGTGAAGCGGATATGATTATCGCAGTGACCTTCGTTGATGAGGTCAATATGATGGCATGTGAAGTTGCAAAGGCGCTCTTTAATATTCCCACCCGTGTCGCACGTGTCAGAGATCAGTCCTATTTGCTTCCTCAGTATTCCAGCCTGTTTACCCGAGAAAACACTGCAATCGATGTCGTGATTTCCCCGGAGGTTGCGGTGGGCGAAATGGTACTGCGCAGGCTGGCGCTGCCTGGTGCCTTTGAAGCGATATACTTCGCGGATGAAAAAGTCCTGACGCTTGGCATTAAGCTGGAGGAAGATTGCCCTGTAGTAAATACCCCGCTCTCCCAGTTAACGGGTTTGTTTCCCGATCTGAAAGCAGTCGTATGCGGTATCGTGCGTGACGGAACGCTTTTTGTGCCGAAATCAGATGATCAGATGTTGCCGGGAGACGGTGTTTATGTGATTACCGATCAAACTCAGGCAGCCCGGACACTGGTTCTGTTTGGTCACGAAGAAAGGCCTGCCAATCGGGTGTTGATTGGCGGCGGCGGAACGATCGGCAAGTATGTCGCCCGCAAACTTGAAGAACGCGATTCCAGTATCAAGGTTACGATAATAAAATCCAATATCCAGCGCGCCGAAGAGGTAGCCAACCTGTTGGCCAATGTAGTCGTCTTGAGAGGCAGCGCACTGGATGCCGCCTTGCTGGAAGAGGCAGGAATTGGTCGCACCGAGACCTACATTGCGCTCACCAATGATGATAAGGTCAACGTGTTGTCAGCTATGTTGGCGAAACAGCATGGCGCCCGTTCCACTGCATGCCTGGTGTCAAATCTTGACGCTCGTCCGCTGATTTCTCCGTTGGGAATTGATGCATACATTGATCCGCGGTCTGTTACTGTTTCCAGCATCCTCCAGCACGTTCGACGAGGGCGCATCCGCGGCGTGCATGGAGTTGAAGGTGGAGATGGGGAAGTCGTGGAAGCAGAGGCTCTCGAGACTTCGCCAATGATCGGCAAACCGTTGCGCGAAGCTGATTTGCCTGAAGGTATCAGGATTGGCGCCATTGTGCGTGATGATCAGGTTGAAATTCCCACCGGTGATACAGAAATCAGACCTAAAGACCGGGTAGTCATGTTCGCTCTGCGTGACAAGATTGAGGAAATTCAGCATTTGTTCAGGGTGAGCATTGAATACTTCTAGCCTTGGAAGCAAGCATTTTGTGCGTATCTGATAGATTAAAAAAATTGAAATATAACAACATGTTAAATAAATCATCAGTTTTCATGAAAGTGTACCGCTACAGACTTGAAATTCAGGTGACAATTGCCGCTGGTGCATGCCGGGTGCAGTCTTTATAGTAGAATTGTCGGTTGGAAATTTCAGGGGCCGGTCAGTAGAATTCCGTGGGGAATACTAAAGCGCCCCAAAAACAAAAAGAGAGACAACAATGGCGCAAGAAAAACAACAAAACCTGCAGGACACTTTTCTGAATACTGTGCGGCGCAACAAGGTCTCTGTTACCGTGTTTCTCGTTAATGGTGTGAAATTGCAGGGCGTTATAACCTGGTTTGATAATTTCTGCGTGTTGCTTCGCCGTGATGGTATGTCACAGTTGGTCTACAAGCATGCAATTTCGACAATCATGCCAGGTCAACAGATTTCGCTTTATGACGACGACAGCGGTGAAGAGTAGTCAGGCAGAAGTCATGTCAACGTATCAAGCTGGGCGGTATCCGGTGACTTCTGCTTCAGAAGGCAATAACAAAAGCATTTTTGGCAAATGAAGAGTCAAAACGGCGGTGGGGTCGATTTTCAGATTGAAGGGCCCGTTGTCACACGGGCCTTTGTGATCCACCCAGAATTGAAGAGCAGGCAGATAGTGCCTGGCTGGCGCGATGCAAAGGCCAGGCTGGACGAGGCCGTTGGACTGGCACTGGCTATAGAACTGGAAATAGTCAGCGCAGTTGTTGTTCCGGTGCCCAGTCTGAAGCCGGCTTCATTCTTTGGATCTGGAAAGGTCGAACAACTTGGTGAGCAGATAGAAACATCTGAGGCCGATCTGGCTATCATCAATGTTCAGCTAAGTCCCGGTCAGCAACGTAATCTGGAGCGTGCCTGGAAAGTCAAGGTTGTGGATCGAACCGGTTTGATACTGGAAATCTTCGGTCGCCGTGCAAATACAAGGGAAGGAACCTTGCAGGTTGAGCTTGCGCACCTTGATTATCAGAAGAGCAGGCTGGTGCGATCATGGACCCATCTTGAACGCCAGCGTGGCGGACATGGCTTCATGGGCGGGCCCGGTGAAAGCCAACTCGAGGCTGACAGGCGTATTATTCAGGAACGCATCACGCGTTTGAAAAAGCAGCTTGCACAGGTAATCCGAACGCGGACCCTGCATCGCCAGAGCAGGGCGAAGGTGCCGTACCCGGTAGTTGCACTTGTTGGCTATACCAATGCCGGAAAGTCGACTTTGTTCAATCGATTGACCGACGCAGGCGTGATCGCGAAGGATTTGTTGTTTGCAACGCTGGATCCAACCATGCGCCAGATTGAACTGCCAAAGGGCCGCAGGATTATTCTGTCCGACACTGTTGGATTTATCTCCGACTTGCCGACTATGCTGGTTGCCGCGTTCAGAGCCACGCTGGAAGAAGTACTTGAAGCCGATATCATTGTTCATGTTCGAGACATTGCTCATCCGGAGACGGAAGAGCAGGCCAGCGACGTCTTGTCGGTGTTAACGGAACTCGGGGTCAGTGACGAGCGCAGGTCAGCTATAATAGAAGTATGGAACAAGGTTGATCTGCTGGAGCGCGAACGGGCGGACGCACTGCAAGAAGAGTGCGTCCGAAAGGAAAACGCCCAGATGGTGTCAGCGTTGACCGGTTCAGGTGTCAGGCAGATGCTGGATATTATCGAGGAGAGACTGGCCCATCACAATCCGGTCCTGGATGTCGCACTGGCGGCAGGCGAGGGGGCTGAGATGGCGTGGATCTACGAGCACTCCGAGGTGCTGTCGAGGCAGGATCATGAAGATGGACGCGTCACGCTGACAGCGCGATTTGACGGCCGGCACGCAAGCGCAGCCCAAAAACGGCTGGGAGAGCGTATCAGTCCGGTTTAGGTGTAGAAGTTCAGTCTAACCAGCAGATTTTTCTGTGGCCCGGATTTCGTTCCAGATGACGTCCATTTCTTCAAGGTTGGCTTGCTCGACTGAGCTGTTACTTTCTTCAAGTTTCTCTTCTATAAAATTGAAACGACGGGTAAATTTTGTATTTGCCTTTCGCAGTGACTGTTCAGCGTCCAGGCCCAGATGGCGCCCCAGATTGACCATGACAAACAACAGGTCTCCAAACTCCTCCAGCTGATTTTCCACAGACAGCCTGTCGCGCGCCTCAGCAAGCTCGCGTGCCTCTTCAACCACTTTGTCCAGAACCTTCGAAATGTCCGGCCAGTCGAAACCCACCCTTGCAGCCCGATTTTGAAGCTTCAAGGCTCGCGTAAGAGCGGGCAGGGCCGCCGGTACATCATCCAGCACACGTTTGCGTGGTTTGTCCGTTGCTTCACGCTCGGCATCCTTCGCGCTTTCCCAAAATCCCTTTTTAACGCCTGCAGAGCGTGCCGACTTGTTACCGAAAACATGGGGATGGCGCCGGACCATCTTCGTCGTAATCGCTTCAACAACATCGTTGAACTCGAAATGACCGGCTTCCTTTGCCATCTGCGCGTGGTACACCACCTGCAACAGCAGATCTCCCAGTTCATCACAAAGATCATCCATCTTGTTTCGATCAATGGCATCTAGCACCTCATAGGCTTCTTCCAGGGTAAAGGGTGCTATGGAATTGAAATCCTGTTCCAGGTCCCAGGGGCAACCAGTTTCAGGTGTTCGAAGCGCCTGCATGATTGCGAGCAGGGTGGTGATTTCCCGTCTCGAAAGTGTTTCGGGACCTGAGGCGCTCAAATCGCCGGAGGTTCCGGTGTTTCCTTCAGGTGATCTGCCTTGATCCATACCTTGCATCCATCCTTGCCTGCTGTCGCGCGCAAGCTATCACCGCATGGCAGCCGGAGCCATGATTGAGGTTCGAATGTTTCACTGTTTTCCACGAAGCTGCCGCTCACAACAAACAGTTCGATACCGTAAGGAACATCAAGCTCGATTGTGGAACCGGCATCCCAGATTTCCATCCTGACGTCTTCATGCTGATCATGAAACAGCGGCGTTACTGATACTCCGGGCCGGTCAGCCACGGCAAGAGCCCGCATCTTGTTGGTATCGATACGAACGTGCGTACGGTCCGCCATGTCAAACTGCCAGAGTTTTACCATGATGATACAGCCGGGGCCGGAACCGGGGGTGTGGCTGGATTCCGGTGGGTTGCGGATATAGCTGCCTGCAGGAAAATCGCCATGTTCGTCCTGAAAAACTCCATCGAGTACCAGGAATTCTTCGCCACCGGTGTGTACATGAGGCGAGAACTTGCTGCCGGGAGCATAACGAACGATGGTGGTGGCTCGCGCCACTTCCTCACCAAGCCGGTCCAGCATACGCCTGTCCACGCCGGGCATTGGTGATTTTACCCAGTTAACCTTTTTGCCATGAACCGCCGCTCGTTTTGAGAAGTCTGCATTGAGTTGCATTGGAGTTTGCACTTTCATGATTGCGTGGGTTAGCCAGCTATGGTCCGGTGTTCAGGTTCCAGGCCCTAAGGTTGGCACAATCGGCAGCAACGTCAATCCACGTAAAGTCAGCAATGGTAAATACGCACTGAGACTTTCTGTTACCGAATCTAACCCGGGAGTAGCATGATGGAAGCAGGCGGCAACGGCATCCGGCAGACCGGCAACTGCGCAATGCTGCATCAGGTGGGGTTGAGCACTTGGGCACGCCGTTTAGGAGAGTGAGCCTTGTGAGGGTCGCGTTGGTATTTTACTGCAACCGCATAAATTCGCATAATATATATTATGGAATATTAATTAGGTGCGAATCCGCAGTTTGATGCTATTGGTAAAAGCACCACTCAAATGAATTAGTCCTACTCTGCAGCAACGGACGTTGTTTCAGGTGTTGGAAGATTACGCGGCAGTGCCATCACAGCACACAGGATCAACAAGGCCGCTCCGGCCAGTATCCGGAACAACATGTCGAATCCCCAGTATTCATACACAAAAGCAATCAGTGGCAACGACATCGCAAGAACGGAAAAAGCAACAACATACCGGATACCGTAGATGCGCGCCCTGTAGGTCCCGCTCGCCATCTTGCCAATCATGTAGTCGTTGATGGGGATCTGACCGAATGCGCCCAGCATGAAACCTAGTGCTACGGCAAATGCAGGTCCGTCGGTCAGTCCAGGCATCAGTGAAAAGAACACAAGCTGCAACGCTGCAACCGCCATGAACACACGACGTGGACCGAAACGATCCAGCATGCCGCCCACAGCGAGTTGCGCCATTGACGCAACTGAAAACACTATGAATGCCATCGATCCCACGATGGTGGCAACGTCGCCTTGACTGCCGTCGCCAAGTCTGCCGGTTAGTGCGAAAAGTTGTCCAGCCAGTCCTTGCAGGCGTTCGTCAAAAATTTTCGGCAATGCGAATGTTGTCGACTGAAATATTATGGACGAAACTGCAGTGGTCAGAAAAACAATAACCGACACGCGGATCAACAACCCGCGATTGGATTGTGACGGTACTGTCCCGGACATCTTCTGAGCAGTTGCTGTGGGCACTATACGGTCAATACGCATGGCTTCCCAACGTAAAGCCAGATATCCCAGCCCGGCGACAATCGAAAAAATGCCTGGGACAATGAACGCCATTCGCCATCCGCCATTGTCGATCATGTAACCGGTAATCAGGGCCGCACTCGCAACCCCCAGGTTTCCCCAGACACCGTTGGCAGCAATGCGCATGCCCGTATTGCGCCAGGTCATTGTAACGATGGCCAGACCTACCGGATGGTAGATTGCAGCAAACATACCAATAACAAACAGCCCAACTCCGACGTGTACGGGTGTCGCCGCAAAGCCGGTAGTGATCGCGGACAATCCGATACCGACAAAGAACACGACCATCATCCCGTCCCGGCTCCATCTGTCAGCAAGCCATCCGGCTGGAAGCGCAAACAGCCCAAAAGCAAAGAAACCCGGCGTCGCATATACCAGAAGCTCCCCGTATCCAATCCCCCACTCCCGGTGCAAGGCGAGCGCGGCCACGGTTGCAAAGATCAGGGTGAACAGGTGATCCAGGAAATGGCCAATATTCAACAACAGAAAATAGCAGCGATCTCTGTTCACGGTATTGAACCCTTGATGCGCATGCCTGTTTTCCGATCTCCCGTCGTTACCTTATACTTGTCTGCATTTCGATGTCAGTCCAACAACTATCCAATCGCGTACGCCCGAGTGCTCAATCTTCAACTCCTACAATCCGGTATGTACTGTCCCTGATGTCGCCTTGCCAGAACCACAAAGCCATCAACGGTTCTGCCAACGTGGTTGTGGCATGAGGTTGACCGGATGCGTGCAGGATATGGCTGCCCGGCGGCCGGGCTGCAAAATCTCCATCGTCGATCTGCCACATTGCAGTTCCGCTTACGACCAGGTAATTCTCGACTGCCGAATGCCAATGGCTTGGATAAATCACATCGCGTTGTTGCAGATACAGACCAAAACTGACGGCGTCGTTTGCAATTATGCCGCGTGGTCCCGCCAGTTCAACATATGCAAACCGGCCCTTGAAACTGTCAGGCATTTTCATATTGCCCTGCGTCCATGGCAATTGGTTGCCGATTTGCAACAACTCTTCCTGTAGTTCGCCAAACCTTTTCAAGGATGCTATCGATTGAGCATAATCGTGTTCAAGGGCAACTGGCACATTGTCTTGTGATGACGTCAACCGGTCCGGCGCTTCAATTGCATGCACCAGCCTGGCAAGATTGTGGGCGCCAGACTGTGACCAGGCATTGGCGTATGCCCGCATAAGTCCATTCATCAACTAATCTCCAGGACCATTCCGTCGTACGCCGGCACTACATTTGCCGGTAGTTCAATGCTCAAGGTTTGATAATCCATATCTATGTGCATGTTGGTCAATATGGCGTGCCTGGGTTTCATGCGCGTTATCCAGCCAAGAGCGTCGTCGAGGCTGAAATGGCTTGGATGCGGAGTGCGCCGAAGCGCATCGATGATCCAGATGTCCAGTTTCTCCAGGTATTTCAATGAACCGTCCGGAACACTGCTGAGGTCAGGCGTGTAGGCCACATTGCCAACTCGAAATCCGAGAGCGTCAATGTCTCCATGGTTGACATGAAACGGCATGGCAGTGATTTCACCCGCCTCGCCGCTGGTCGAAACCTCAGTTTCAGCTTCAATACCGTTCATGTTCAGAATGGGCGGATAGGACGAACCCGGTGGCGTGACGAAGCAATAGCTGAACCGGGTCATCAGCATGTCTGCGGTATTTCGTTCCGCCCAGACGCTAACCCTGGATCTCATGTGGATTGCAACCTGTCTCAGGTCATCTATGCCATGAGTGTGGTCGGCGTGCTCATGGGTGAACCAAACTCCGTCCAGCGCGGCGGCGTTGGCACTGTTGAGTTGAGAAACAAGGTCAGGTGTCGTGTCAACCAGAACGCGGGTAAGCTTGTCGCCATCGCGCCTTTCAAGCAAAACCGAACACCTTTTCCGGCGGTTTTTTGGTTCGTTCGGGTCGCATTTACCCCAGTTGTTTCCTATACGCGGAACGCCGCCTGAAGACCCGCAACCCAGTATTGTCAGGGTCTGGTTCATCCAGCGGCCCCGTAAACAGCGGGTCGAGGGGCCTTATCAAACAAGCGAAAGAAATTGTTTGAAGTAATCTCGGCCATTTCTGCGACACCAATGCCCTTGACCCCGGCAAGATACGCCAGAGTGTGGGCGGTGTAAGCCGGTTCGTTGGTTTGTCCACGATGTGGCACCGGCGCCAGATATGGGGCATCTGTCTCGACAAGCATTTTGTCCAGCGGGCACAATCTGGCGGCGTCTCGAATGGTTTCGGCGGACTTGAATGTCACTATTCCGGAAAATGACAGGTATGCTCCGATTGCCAACCCTCGTTCCGCCAACCGGGTACTGGAAGAAAAACAATGCAACAGGGGCTTGAATGTCCCCTTCCCCATTTCATCTTCAAGGATCTTGGCCGTGTCGGTTTCTGCTGACCTTGAATGAATGACCAGTGGCAATCCGGTTTCACGTGCGGCGGCAATATGATTGAGAAAACCCTGGGCCTGAGCATTGCGTGGTGAGTTGTCGTAGTGATAATCGAGACCAGCTTCGCCGATACCTATACACTTGGGGTGTTGCGCCAGTTCAACAAGTTTTTCGGTTGTTATATCAAGCTCTTGATCGGCATTATGAGGATGTGTCCCAACTGTACAGAACACTTCGTCATGCGCTTCAGCAATGGCCCGGATGACGTCAAATTTTTTTACTCGTGTTGATATTGATACCATTATGTGAACACCGGCCGCGCGAGCGCGCGTTATCACACCATCAATGTCGGAATGCAGCACATCGAAATCGAGGTGACAGTGGCTATCTACAATGGCAGGCTTCATCACGCTGTGCTCTTCGTTCAGGCCTGCTCGTCTTCGACATAACGCGGAAACACACCAACCGGTTTCGGCAACTGGATACCTGATTTCAACCGTCCCGCGCTGCCGAGGTTTGCGAAGTCGCGAGCATTTTCCGGCACGGCGAGCAAATCCAGCAGTTTGCCTGCCGCAATTGGGGTGTACGGTTGCGCGAGAATGCCCACTTGGCGAATGATTTCCGCCGTGACGTACAAAACTGTTGCCATGCGTGCGGGATCGGTACTCTTCAGGGCCCAGGGTTCCTGGGCGGCAAAATAGCGATTGGCATCAGCAACCACGTTCCAGATTGTTTCCAGCGATTTGTGCAAAGCCTGCACATCATGGTACTCACGACACTGCGGCAGCAATGCATCCACAGCCGCGAGCATTTCGGTGTCGCCGGCCGTGAACCGGCCTGGATCCGGTATTTTGCCGTCACAGTTCTTTGCTATCATCGACAGTGAACGTTGCGCAAGGTTGCCGAGATCATTGGCAAGATCTGCATTCACCCGGTTCACGATCGCCTCATGACTGTAATTGCCGTCCTGTCCAAACGGCACTTCACGCATGAAGAAGTATCGCACCTGATCAACGCCATATTGGTCAATCATCGATTGCGGGTCGACAACGTTACCGACTGACTTCGACATTTTCTCACCGCGATTGAACAGAAAGCCATGACCAAATACCCGCTTGGGCAATGGCAGGCCGGCTGACATCAGGAATGCCGGCCAGTAAACCGCGTGAAATCGCACGATATCCTTGCCAATGATGTGAACGTCTGCAGGCCAGAACCTGGCCAGCTTCGGATCATCATTAAGGTACCCGGTTGCCGTCATGTAATTGGTTAACGCATCTACCCATACATACATGATATGCCCCGGTGCACCGGGTACCGGTATTCCCCAGTCAAACGTTGTGCGCGAAACTGAAAGATCTTTCAGGCCATTCTTGACGAAGCTAATTACCTCGTTGCGCCGTTCAGAGGGTCCGATGTATTCTGGATGTTCAGCATAAAGCTTCAGGAGTCTGTCCTGATAAGCAGATAATTTGAAAAAATAACTTTCTTCCTCGACCCATTCAACCGGGGTACCGGTCTTGATCGCAAACTTCTTTCCTTCACGGTCTTCAAGTTCGTCCTCACCGTAGAACGCCTCATCACGCACCGAATACCAACCGGAATAGTTGTCGAGATATATATCTCCCGCTGCATCCATTTTTCTCCAGATAGCCTGAACAGCCTCATAGTGGCGCGGCTCTGACGTGCGGATGAAATCATCATGCGTGCACTCAAGTGCTTTTACCATGGCTTCAAACTTTGGAGTCATCTCGTCGATAAACTCGGCAGGTGTACGACCCTCTTTCAGTGCAGTTTGTTGAATTTTCTGCCCGTGTTCGTCCGTGCCGGTGACGAAAAACACATCGTACCCGTCCAGTCGCTTGAAGCGAGCCATGGCATCTGTGGCAAGGGCTTCATAGGCATGCCCAATATGCGGCGCGCCATTGGGGTATGAAATAGCGGTGGTTATATAGAAAGTGGGTTTTTCGGTCATGAAAAATTCTTTATGCCCTGCGGGCCTGGTCGATAAGGTCAAACGCCTGCAGCATGGTCAGACGACGGTCGAGGTTTAGGGCATTTGTTTCGTGAATGGAATGCCCGATCGCTTGATGGGCGCTTGCCAGGGCGTGGCCCTGTCCCGTCGTTTCAAAATCCCTTGCGGCCTCTGCCGCAGCAGAGGTAATCCAGCTCTCGAGAAGAGTGCAAAATACCTTGAACCGGTCATCAGTTCCACGACCTTGCAGGGCATTGGCTATCGACATGCGGGTTTCCATGTCCAACCTGCCTGCATCCATCGCTTTTGCAAAACGGTTGAAGATTGTTCCTGCACCGGTTTCGGCCAGCGCAATTGCAAGCCCCGGACTGCCGCTCGAAATCGCCGCCAGAGGAGCCGCCGGTTTGCCCATATTTTCCGGTAACTGGTCAAGAGCAGATAGCGTATCTTCCTGCGAAAGCGGATCCAGTGCAAGTTCAATGCAGCGTGACCTGATCGTGGGCAGCAGGCGCCCCCGTTGATGACACACAAGGATGAACAGGCTTCTGTCCGGAGGTTCCTCAAGCGTTTTCAGGAGAGAATTGGCTGCTGCAGCATTCATCTCATCGGCACTATCGACAATCGCAATTCGCCATCCGCCGGCACCGGCGGTCTTGCTGAAGAAATCGGCAGCCTTTCTGCTGGCTTCAACTGTAATTCCGGCCTTCAGTTTCCCCTTGTCCAGCCTGCGTTGCAGGACCAGCAGATCAGGATGCGATCGTGCGGAAACCTGTGAAGCCACCATATCACCTGTCGGAACCGCCAATGTATCCTTTGGTGCAGTTTCATAATCCGGATGTCGCAACAGATATCGTGCAAGTCGGTAGGCCAGGGTAGCCTTTCCAATTCCCTGAGGCCCGGTAATTAACCAGCCATGGTGAAATCGGCCGGAATGATAGGCTTTCAGCAGATGCTGTTCAGCCCCGTCGTGGCCCGTCAAATGCTGGCGATGACGAGGATGAAGGAGAGTTTCCCGAGGATCCGGTTGCTCTTCGTCCCCGGAACTCATTTGGTCACTTTCTCAATATGAGGAGACACAATCTGCCAGATAGTGGCATCTACCTCGTCGATTGTCCCGGATGCGTCAATCATTTTGCATCGATCAGCAAATTTCCGGGCGATCGCCAAGTAACCCTGGCGCAAACAGTTGTGAAATTCCAGGCCCTTGCGCTCAAACCTGTCATCACCGCCACGCAGACCCGCCCGCTCAAGACCAATATGCGGGTCGAGATCAAAGACTATCGTGAGATCAGGCTGGGTTTCTCCGACAATTCTTGAATCCAGTTTTTCAATGAGATCATTGTCACCATCTCCGGCATACCCCTGGTAGGCACGGGTTGAATCTGCAAAGCGATCACAGATGACAATCGTACCATTCGCCAATGCAGGCCTTATGGTTTCCCGCAAATGACTTTCACGCGCGGCATAATTGAGCAGTATTTCACCTGTTGAACTCCACCTGCCTGTTGCGCCGGTGACCAGCAACTGCCTGATTGCATCGGCATCCGGAGAACCACCAGGTTCTCTTGTTACCAAGACCTGATTGCCAAGCTGCCGCAACCGTGCGGCAAGCAATGCGACCTGCGTGCTTTTGCCGGTTCCTTCGCCGCCTTCAAATGTAATGAACAAGGCCCGTTTCATGTGGGCTACAAACTATCAACCGCCAAGCGCCATGAAAAGCGCTGAATTGAGAGCCTTTCTCCACATGCTATCCGTCGGCGCAACGCTGTACTTGGTATAGACGGGGGACTTGTAGACAAGTTTGCCGTCACTCAGGATTCGAACGAAACCGATTTCCTTACCTTCCTGTACAGGTGCCGTCAACGGACCGGTATAAACAAGCTGGACTTCCGCCGTGGCCTTTTCCTCATCTGACAAAAGTGTCAAAATATCCTTTTTCGTTACAAGTTTGACTGAAGGTGACTCTCCACCCCAGACACGCGCTTGACCGACCGTGTCACCCGCAGAAAAAAGCCGGACCGGACGGAATTTACGGAATCCGAAATCAAGTAGCCTTTCGACCTCAAGACCGCGCTCCTCTCTACTTTTCATTCCCCCCGCGACCACGATGAGACGCCTGCCCTCGCGCTCTGCTGACCCGATCATGCCATATCCGGCTTCCCGGATGTAGCCGGTCTTAACACCATCTGCGCCACGATAATTTCCCAACAGCGGATTTCTGTTCCTTTGCGTGATATTGTTCCAGGTAAACTCACGTTGGCCGTAATACTCATAATATTCAGGAAACACTTCGATGAGATATCTGGTCAGGCTGGCCAGTTCGCGCATGGTGGACAAATGCCCATCTGCAGGCAGACCCGTAGCATTTTTGAACGTCGATTTCGGCAGTCCCAACTCACGCGCGCGTCTGGTCATATCATCTGCAAAACCATCCTCAGTGCCTCCAAGCGCTTCTGCAATGGCAATTGCCGCATCGTTGCCGGATTGAACGATAACGCCTCTGATCAGGTCGGCGAGTGCAACTTTTGAACCGACTTCTGCATACATGGTCGATCCTCGGGACGGTGCACCGCCCCTGCGCCAGGCATCTTCGGATATCGTAAACTTGTCGGTTAGTTTCAGCCGGTTCTGTTGCAATCGTTCAAACACCATGAGCATTGTCATGATCTTGCTCATGCTGGCCGGCGGCACCAGTTCATCGGCGTTTTTCTCAAAGAGCACTTTACCCGACCGGCTATCCATAACGATGGCAAACTCGGCCGCAGTATCAAATTCCTGAGCCAGCGCGCCGGGCATGGGGCCAGTTGCCCATAGGGACGCAACAAAGACCAGGCAACCGAAAAGGAATGGGGCCTGAACGTTGATGATGTGCCTTGCTGCCTTTAGCATGGTGATGGTCGTCTTCATGAAGTTGATGGATAGCCAACACTACGCATCAATGCATCTGCAATCAACAGGCTGAAGCAAATCACAGATCAGTCAGTTGAATGAGGAGTTCACAACTGCGTCAAGATGCCCGCGGGCTCGAACCTGTTCCAGCGCAGTCTGGGCGCTCGCGTGATTGTTCAGCGGCCCCACTCGTACCCGGTATAATGGTCCGAACGAGCCATTGGCGGGTTTTATGTGCACACCGGCCAGATCGGCAAGTGCTTCCTTTGTTCGTTGTGCGTTGCCGGGGTCGGAAAATGCAGCCACCTGGACATAGTAGCCGCCTGCGTCGGGGCTGACCGGAACCTGATGACTGACAGCAGCATAAGTGGGCTGGTTCTCTCCATAGCGGCCATCGCGCAAATCGGCCCCGGCGATCATCTGATTCAATGGGGTCTGGCGTTTCAATTCTTCATTCATTGCAGCGAGATGACCGTAAGCAGGATCTTTCAACGGTGCGGGTCCGATATACTGGACCTTGGCATTGGTCTTGCCCCTGCCCCTGAACCCCAGAAGATCGGCAGACCGTTTCGACATGTCGATAATCCGGTCATCAACGAACGGGCCACGGTCATTGACCCGGACAACCACCTCACGCCCATTTTCAAGATTGGTGACCTTTGCATAACTGGGCAGTTCCATTGTCGTGTGTGCCGCCGTCAACTGCTCCATATCAAACCATTCACCGTTTGATGTCATCCGCCTGTTGAATTTTGGGCCGTACCATGAAGCAACGCCGATTTTTTCATAAGATGGATCATGTTCTGGATAGAACCAGATATCGGCAACCTGGTAGGGATTTCCAACATGCCGCCGGCCCCCGCCCTTCGGCATTGGCCCCTTGGCGCTGTCCCAGACGGGTGAACCAATTCCTGCAAACGGGTCCTTCTTGGAAGAACCGGAACATCCGGCAAGGCCAACTGCGACACCACATAATAATAATAATCCGGCACCGCAGACAAAATAGCCACTGCGATTGCGAGCTGGCAGCCTTAAATTCTGTTGGATCATTGTCCCGCAGTTCCTGCTTTTGTGCCGTCGATTGGCAAACGAACTCCACATGAATTCGCTAAATGTTTAACGAGTTTGCATCGATGACGGTAAAGGCGAAGTTCAAAAAGACGGTTAACAAACAATCAACGTTTAGATCATTGGTTGGTCATCCTGCTTCCCTGTAAACTCTGGCAGTTGTATAGTCTCCTGATGAACCAGATACCCAGACAAGCAGACCTCAGGCCATCCTTAACAGCGCAACTTAGCGCCACAATTATGGCGAAACCGGTATCTGACCACGACTTGCAGGCCGCGGCAACGTTTACTCTGGATGCGGTCGCAAACATCATAGCCGGGCGAAATTCGGTTCAGGGCCGCAAGCTGCTGGCATGGCAACGCAGCATGTCGATGGGGTCAAACAGCCCGATTGACAAGGCACGCCTGGCATTTTTGTATGGCAGCTTGTGCCATATACTGGAAGTCGATGACCTGCATCGCGCTTCGGTGGTTCACCCGGGATGTATTGTTGTTCCAGCAGTTTTCGCCATGGCCGCCGGGTCTGATGGCAAGGTAGCCTTGACCGCCATTCTGCGAGGTTTTGAAGCGTGTTGCCGGGTTGGCATGAGCGTTGGGTCCAGGCATTACGAAATTTGGCACAACACGGCGACCTGTGGGCCATTTGGATCTGCCATGGCGGTTGCAAGCCTTTTGAATTTGAACCAGGCGGCTTGTGTGAACGCGTTGGGAAATGCCGGGTCACAATCGGCCGGGTTATGGCAGTTTCTGGATACGGGCGCCGAAACCAAGCATCTGCATGCTGGGCGCGGCGCAGAAGCGGGACTTGTAGCAGCTACCCTGGCTCAGAGCGGATTTACCGGAGCCCCGCAAATTCTTGAAGGTTCCCGCGGGTTCTTCCGGGCAACCTGCCCCAATCCAGACAAGAGCTTGCTGATACCTGCTGAAAATGACCGGTGGCAATTGCATATGACTTCCATAAAGCCGTGGCCGTCATGCAGACACACCCATCCTGCAATTGAGTGTAGTCTGCAGTTGCACAAGCAACTGCAGGCGCACGCAAAAATACAGGCTGTGAAAATTTCCACCTATCAGGCTGCCCTGGATTTGTGCGACAGAGTTGAGGTAGACTCTGCCTACGCCGGCAAATTTTCGCTACAACACTGTGTAGCAACCGCAATCAGCAAAGGCACTGTCGGTTTTGAAAGTTTTGAACCGGAAGCGAGAGAGGCTGCCCGTGGTATGCGAGCGAAAATCACCGTATCACAAGAACAACAATTTCAATCCGCTTATCCTGCACATTGGGGAAGCCGGGTTGAAGTAACTTTGCAAGACGGATCCCTGATTTCGCATGAAGTCACAGATGCTCGGGGAGATCCGGAATTGCCATTGTCACGACCAGATATGCTCAATAAAGCCCGAGGTTTGCTGATCCACGGCGGACAGGACGATCCTGACCAGATGGTCAACGATATACTGGGTATGGCAGGCTCCGGACATGTACCGGATCTGTCAAACATGCTGGCGTTTTGAGATGGTTTAATTGGTCGAGGTTGTATTCGACTGTTCCGGATTTTCCGATGAGCCATTCAAAGCCGGTTCAGGTTTTTGTTGTTTTTCCGGCGTTGTTTCGACACTTGTGGATGGCACGATGTTTGGTTGTTGTTTTGCCGCCTCCGCCTCGTCCTGTACTCTCATTACGGCCCTAAGACGTATCATGTTGCTGGCACCGTGGATATTTCCCGCTGCAGCCGACTTTTGATACAGGGCAAGGGCAGTGTCAGTGTTTTTGACAGTGCCCCAACCCATTTCATACATGCCGCCAAGATTATTCTGACCCCATGAATCGCCGGTTTTTGCGGTGTCACTGAACAGCAGAAATGCGGTTTTCAGATCGCGATCAACACCTTTGCCCTGCAGGTACATCAGGCCGAGATTGTTCTTCGAGGCAACATGGCCCAGGTCAGCCGCCTTGCCGTAATACTCAACAGCCCTGGTTGCCGCGGTCTTTACGCCATTGCCGTAGTGGTAGGCATCGCCTGCCCAGTAGGCGGCTTCGGCATGTCCCTTGTCGGCAGCGCTGACATACAGTGTCACAGCATTTTTTATGTTGGCTTTCAGCCCTTCGGCACCTTCGCGCAATAGATTGGCCAACAGAAACTGTGCTTCTGCATTGCCCTTCTCTGATGCTGCTGTCAGCCATCTCGCTGCATCTACGGGCTGCTTGGGCGTATCGTTGCTTCCTGTCAGGTAATCTTTTGCCAGCGATATCTGGGTATCGACGTCGCCGTTGCGGGCCAGTTCTAGTTTTTCTTCCAGTGTGGGTCCCGAAGGCGCCGCTTCCTGTACCGTTTCAGCAACCGGACTTTCAGGAGTAAACTGGGACCAGGATTGAGACGAATGCAAACCAGTCAACAGCACTGCGCCAAAAGTGAATGCAAATTTCCTGAACACTTTCATCACTCTCCCCAGGGGGCATTTCCCAAGATGACGCCTTATGCCACACGTTCTTCTGCTTTGGCCAGCCCCCAGCTTACACGTTAATGATCTGTCAACTACTGGACTCGTGTCCAGACTTGTGACCCGCAGAGGACGTACGCGAAACACCCTTCAACTTCCATAGTGGTGCGTTGGGGTTTTAGATAGACTTCATACACCTTGCCGTTTTCAGCGTTATAAACTTGGCCTTTGAGTTGAGAATCATCATCCGGCCGCAAACCGCTGATGATCGTTAACCCCAGCAAAGGCCTGTTTCGCTGGCCGGCATCGGGGTTTTTGACATCAGTCTTGGGTTGGCCATTTTCGTTGTAAGGTTCCTTGAGCCAAACCAGCCGGCCGCAAAGGTATCCGCCGCACTGCGTAATTTCTATGTTGGATTCGCCATCCTCGTCTGCCCATATTCCCAAAGCATGTTGAGCCGGTTGTGCCAGCGCTGATTGAATGCCAACTGCCAGCAACAGTAAACCGAGAAACAGGTTAATTTTCATCACACCGCAACCATATTTAATCAAATCGAACCATCCCCTACGACCCATCTGTGGCCACAGTAGGACAACGGTGATGAACGGATCATGAATTTCGAATTGAGTAAATTTAAATTTTCGCATTGGTCTTGCACACAACCACCGGCCCGACTAAACCCTTCACCTGACATCGATCATCAAATTGTCAGATTACTCCTGCGGAGGGGTGGCAGAGTGGTCGAATGCGGCGGTCTTGAAAACCGTTGGGCTTCACGGTCCCGGGGGTTCGAATCCCTCCCCCTCCGCCAGATATGACTATCTATGGTTTTGATATTATTTAGTAAATAAGATTGTTAGGTTCCCTTACCCACCTGTTAGCCCATCAACTGGCATTGATATTTGGGTTGTCAGTGGTGAAAACGCCGGTGCAATAATCCACCACTGAAGCGGCCAGGTTGTCTGGTTGTTGGCCGGAGTAAAACTCCACCAGTGTTATGCGTTCTGCCTTTTGGCAGAGGGCGGGGATGAAGCGAGTGGAACTGTACGGACGGGTGCGTCACGCGATTGTTGTTCAGGGCATGAGCCGGCGCGAGGCAGCGCGGATTTTCGGCATTGACCGGCGTACGGTTGACAAGATGCTGGCGTTTTCGGTGCCGCCGGGCTACCGGCGCAGCAAACCGGTTCGCCGTCCCAAGCTTGATCCGTTTACCGGCATCATTGACCAGATCCTTGAGGGCGACAACAAGGTTCCCAGGAAGCAACGACATACGTCGAAGCGGATCTTTGAGCGGCTACGTGATGAGTACGGCTTTACCGGTGGCATCACGATTGTGAAGGATTACATCTTTGCGGCTCGTCAACGTCAGCGTGAGGTGTTCGTGCCGCTTTCACATAGGCCCGGTCATGCGCAAGTGGATTTTGGAGAAGCGCTTGGCGTGATTGGCGGCATTGAACGCAAGATCCATTTCCTGGTGATGGACCTGCCGCAGTCCGATGCCTGTTTTGTCAAGGCTTATCCAGGCGAGACGACGGAAGCTTTTTGCGACGGACATGTCTCGGCGTTTGCATTCTTCGGTGGTGTCCCGCAATCGATCCTGTACGACAATACCAAGATTGCCGTTGCCCGCATTTTGGGTGATGGCAGGCGCAAACGCACTCGGGTGTTCGGCGAGTTGATCTCGCATTATTTGTTTGAGGACCGCTTTGGCCGCCCCGGCAAAGGCAATGACAAGGGTAAGGTTGAAGGTGTGGTCGGATACGCCCGGCGCAACTTCATGGTGCCGCTGCCCCGGTTCTCCAGCTTTGATGATCTCAACACCTGGCTAGAGGATCAGTGCTGCCGCCGAATGTCTGACACGCTGCGCGGCCACACCGGGACAATCGGTGAACGGATGAAGCTGGATATTGCCGCCTTCCAGGATTTGCCCGCCGTTGCCTATGATGCATGCGACAAACGCACAGCCCGGGTCAGTTCGCTATCCTTGGTGCGCTACCGTGGCAACGATTACTCCGTACCCACGGCCTACGGCCATCGTGAGGTGCTGGTGCGTGGCTATGTGCATGAGGTGGTGATTGCCTGTGGGGCTGAGGTCATCGCCCGGCATCCGCGCTCATGGGACAAAGAAGACTTCATCTTCAACCCGTTGCACTATCTGGCGCTGATCGAACAAAAGACCAATGCACTGGATCAGGCTGCTCCGCTGGCAAGCTGGGATCTGCCGGAGAGCTTTGTCACCATCCGACGCCTGCTTGAGGCCCGCATGGGTAAAAAGGGCAAGCGGGAGTTTGTTCAGATACTACGCCTCATGGAGACGTTCTCACTCGATGATGTCACCGCCGGCATAAACAGTGCCCTGGAGCGTGGCACCATCGGTTTTGACGCGGTCAAGCATTTGGTCCTTTGCCGGATTGAACGCCGCCCGCCACGCCTCGACATGACTGTGTACCCCTACCTGCCGAAGGCCCATGTCGCTACGACATCGCCGGGCGCCTATATGAGCCTGCTGCTCGGGTCAGACCGATGAATGATACACCTCAGCTGCTGCTGGCTCATCATCTTAAAGCCCTGCGGCTGCCGACGTTCCTGCGCGAGTACGACAAGGTTGCCAGGCAGTGTGCTACCGAGGGGATCGATCATTCCCGTTATCTTCTGCAACTTGCCGAGCTTGAACTCATTGACCGGGAGCGGCGCATGGTCGAGCGGCGGATCAAGGCGGCAAGGTTCCCGGCTGTCAAAAGCCTCGACAGCTTTGAGTTCAAGGTGATCCCAAACCTCAACAAGATGCTGATTCTGGAACTGGCCCGCTGCGAGTACATCGCCCGCAATGAGAACATCATCGCCGTCGGCAACTCCGGCACCGGCAAGACACACATCGCCCTGGGGCTCGGGCTGACCGCCTGCCAGAAGGGTTTGGCGACCGGCTTCATCACCGCATCCGCACTGGTGCATGCATTGCTGGAGGCCCGCGACGATAAACAGCTCCTGCGCCTGCAAAACCAACTAGCCAAATACAAGCTCCTGATCATTGATGAGTTGGGTTATGTACCGTTGTCGCCGACCGGTGCCGAACTGCTCTTTGAGGTCTTCTCACAGCGCTACGAGCGCGGCTCGACCATCGTCACATCAAACCTGCCATTCGATGAATGGACCAGCGTGTTCGGCTCCGAGCGCCTCACTGGCGCGCTCCTCGACCGGCTCACCCATCATGTCCACATCCTGGAGATGAACGGCGAAAGCTTCCGACTCAAACACAGCCGCAAGCGCTCAAAAGACTAAACCTCAACACAACCCAGCTTGCCCACAGTCCCCGCCCTGCTGCGTCAGCCATTTGGGGGCACTCCGCAGTGCGGGGCCTATGGACAACCTTCCGCAACACCCAAGTGGCGTACTTTTACTCCGGCGAGTGGTGTAATTTTGCTCCGGCGTTGACACAGTGGTCTGGCGGACAGCAGACAGGGGCGTTTTCACCCGGCGAGATTGTGCAATTGACATGCAGCTTGTACGCGCCGGGCAAGTGGCCACCGGTTGTGATTTAGTTTGTCACAATCATCTTGCAGAGCCTTGCATGGCTCCTCACTGTATGGGCGAACATTGCTGGTAAAACGGTCTGACTACTCCGGCGCGTTGAGCAATTCCGTCTTGAAGATCATGCCTGCGGCCACAGCGCCCATCACCGGTGCAACAATAAACAGCCAAAGCTGTCCAAGTGCCGTCGAGCCAGCAAACAACGCAGGCCCAATAGAGCGTGCGGGGTTGACCGAGACGCCTGTGATATTGATGCCAACAAGATGAATAGCAACAAGTGTAAGGCCAATCGCCAGACCAGCCATTCCTGCTGGAGCACCTGCACCGGTCGCGCCAAGAATAACGACCATGAACAGGAATGTGGCGACAACTTCAAACACGAAGGCTGCCAGGAGGGAATACTCGCCTAAATAGCCTTCTCCCCAACCGTTTTGCCCCAGACCATTGGTTGCAACACTGTAATCAGCCTTGCCGCTCGCAATGACCAGCAAGACCAATGCCGCGACGATTGCTCCAGCAACTTGTGCAATGATGTATTTGCCAGCCTCTGGCATCGTCATTCGACCAGCGGCCACCATCCCAAGCGATACGGCGGGGTTGATGTGGCAACCGGACACTGGACCAATACCGTAGGCCATACCTACCAACGCCAATCCGAATGCAAAACTAATTCCTGTCAGACCTATATCGGCCCCGGCTACGACGGCTGAACCGCAGCCAAACAAAACCAACGTGAATGTCCCCAAGAACTCCGCTACCTGCTTGTTCATCTGCTCTTCCATTCCTGATTCTGGTTGCCTCATCCTAATCTAGACCTGATTGGGCAAAGCGGTAAGAGGAAATGTTTTCCCAAATTCATCAAAGGCAAAACGACCCCATGTTTCCATGAAGCCGCTTCTGTCGCTTGCCTGCAGTCTTCCCGGTTAGACCAAAGCTGGCTTTAAGGCATCACGCAATGCCGACACAACGGGGGTTCTCGAGGTTTATGTCTTTCAGTGGCCTGCCTTTCGATACTGATCCAGAGCGCAACACGCTGCCAGGGCGCGAACTTGGCCACGATGTCATCAAACGGGGATGCCTCTGGCATACACCCATCACCATTTCACTGAAATTCAATGAAAAACCAGATACCTAGCGACGCCGCACCAGACAATCGCGTTCACCTGCGGCAATAAGTTTGTTGCACATTTCAGTTGCAGCACTTTTTGACGACATGGGTCCCATTCCAAGGCGATAGAAAATACCGCTGGCGCCAAGATTTGTTTGCTGCACAGCCGGCGGCAGGTCGCCAATAATGTTGCGGTGTCTGGAGCGCAACTGCTGGTACTGTCCAAGCGCTTCCTGTTCAGACCGGTAAGCAGCTAGCTGGACGACGTAACCCGAACCAGTTGATAGCGCGGCCTGATCCTCATTCACCGGAGGAGGCGAAAACGACTGTAGAGACTGCGACGTAATCGGTTGTTGTGGCTGGGGTGTTGGAAGCGCCGGTGGGGTAACGGCGACAGTTTGCTGTTGTTCGATCGCTTGTGGTGCTTGTTGCTGGGACGACTGGCCGGAGGAGTTCAAAGGAGCGCGCAATCCGGCAAGCGGATCATCATCCCGCGCTACCCCGCGAGACTGTGGTGCAGCCGGAGCTGGTGCCGGTGCCGGTATCTCGGTGCTCACGGGCGCTTGAACCTGCGGGTTTGCGATTGCAGCCTGTTGTTGCAAATTTACCGGTGCATTCAACTGCTGGGTGGGGGCCGGTGCAGGTGTTGGTTGCAACACGGGTTGAAACTGGTTTGCCGGTGCCTGTTGCACGGACGCAACCAGATTTCTGGGTTTGCTGCGCGGAAGTGGCGGCTGTGCGATTGAGCTTTCCTCAGCAGGTTGGCTGTCAGGTTGTGCAAAACTGGGTGGCGAGGGCGTTAAAACGGCCGAAGCCGCCGGTTCGCTCCCGGCGGCCTCTTGTGTTTGTGTACTGTCTGTCGCCGTCCCGGCTGTTCGTTGCGCGGGATCCGGGCCGGCTTCTCCCGGCGTCAACGTGCCCTGGGTCTGGGGTGGTGGCGGCAATGGCAACGGCAGGAAATTACCCTCCCCGTTATCTGTGGCGGGCGCCTCGGGCGTTTCCTGTCGCGGCACAATTTGTTCCGGTTCGTCCGCGCTGCTGTTACCCAGAATACGATCATAAATCAGCTTCTTGCCCTGGGCCGGAGCCGTGACCGGTGGATTTGTGGTGGTATCAGGCTGAGCCTTTACCGGAGTTTCCGGCGCACTGATGACGGGAACTTCTCCGGTTGCACCACCACTTACCGGGGTTTTCTGCTGCATATACCAGTAGATCAGGCCAGCTGCAATTGCCCCAATTGTCAGCAATGCGAGAATGACCATGATCAGTCCACCCCAACTGCGTGGCTCATCTTCTTCATAGTCTTCGTCGTCATATTCGCGATAAGCCTGAGAATAATCGTTTGCGGTACGCCCGCCATATTCGCGCTTGTCATCAAACGGATCATCGAAGTCAGGACGCAACGGCTCGCTGCGTGCCGGAACCGCCGTAGCACGACCAAGCGGTGCGGCCGGACGATATCCGTTGTCCTCAAACAGGTCATGCTCACTGGAGGGAGGTGCGAAACGGTGCGCCTGCCCAGGTGTCGCCTGTGGAACTGGCGGTCTGGGCGCATTGTATCCGCCGCGCCCATATGGATCTGTATTCTGCGGCGCATATCCCTGACGCGGTTGCGGGCGCGGGCCAGGTGGTGTTGCATAGCCTGGCGGCTGGGGCCGGTAGGCCGGAGCAGTGTGCTGTGGTTGGCCAAAGGGCGGTTGTCCATACGGCGACTGTGGCGGAGTATACTGAGCGTGCCTCGGCGAAGGCGTTGCACCGCCTGCTCCCGGTACTCTGACCGGTTGCAGCGGAGGCGCACGGCGTATAGGCGCCGTTGTCTGCGTGGTGTTTGGAGCAGCCACCGGTGCGGGTGACCGCAAGGGTGCTGACGGCTGTATTTGAGGCGACGAAACAGGTGGTTTGGCAGGCGCGCTTGCTGCCGGTTGCGCAACCGTGGCGGCAGGTTGCCTTGCCGGTGCAGATTCTGCTCTGGCAGTTTCCACTTCCTTTTTTGCGAACGAGAATTTGTCCAGACCAGACGATGCACTCCGCTTTTTTACGGCCTCTTCGGCAGCAGCTCGGTGCTGGCGCAGCCGTTCGGCAAACGCATCATCCTTTGCACCTCCAGCCGCCTGAGGCCGCTCAGGTGCAGACATGGGCCTGTCCTGCCCCTTGACGGAATTTTCGCTCGGTTCCCTTATCGGTCGAACAGGTGCCTTGGCAGCCGCTCCCGGGCGCGGAGCCATGGGCGCCGGGTTTGCAACAACCTTTGGCTGGCCGCCAGAATCGAGCTTTGCCGGTGCCTCCACCGGCTTCGAGGTCGGCTCCGGTTTTGCCACGTTGTCGTCGTTTATACCAAGCCGGTCACGCCAACTGCCGCGATTGCCTGGTTTACTATTTGCTTCCTGATCCATCCAGTTCCCATCAAACCCTTACATCTCATCGACAGGTTCTACGCCCAAGATATTTAGCCCGCTAGACAAAGTATAGCGGATCATTTGCAACAAGGCGAGACGTGCTTGTGTAAGATGCACCTGTTTAGGCAAAATAAACCTTAATTGCGGCTGATCTTTGCCCTTGTTGTAGTACGAATGAAATTCTGCTGCAACTTCATATAGATAGAAAGCTAACCTATGGGGCTCACGATGGACGGCAGCTAATTCGACGGCACGTGGCCACCCGGCAATCAGCGCAATGATTCGCTGTTCGGTCTCGTCATCAAGCAAAAGCAGCGTTTCATCGCTAAGTTCTGTAAACTCGGTTGCCGCCTCGCCTACTTCCAGCTTTGCCTTTGAGAATGCCGACCCGATCCGCGCATGAGCATATTGAACATACCAAACAGGATTGTCGCGTGATTGCTCCGTGACCTTCTGAAAATCGAAATCCAGTGGTGCGTCATTCTTACGTGTCAACATCATGAAACGTAAGACGTCAGCGCCAACTTCATCAACGACTTCACGCAATGTTACGAACTCGCCTGCCCGCTTTGACATTTTCACGGGCTCGCCACCACGGAAAAGCCGCACCAGCTGGCAAAGTAAGGCGTCGGCGGTGACCCTGTTTTGTGAAAGCGCCCTGGTTACGGCTTTCAACCGCTTCACATAACCACCATGATCAGCGCCCAGGACAAATACAAGTTCGTCAAAACCCCGCTCGATCTTGTCACGTGCATAGGCAACGTCGGCTGCAAAATAGGTAAAGCTGCCATCCGATTTCATCAATGGACGGTCAATGTCGTCACCGAATTCTGTCGCCCGGAACAGCGTTTGCTCGCGATCTTCCCAATCTTCTGGCAACTGACCCTTCGGCGGCGGTATACTGCCTTCGTAGACCAGACCGGCATCGCGCATCGCCTGAATGGTTTCGGCTATCTTACCGTTTTCATGCAGAATTTTCTCGGAGAAGAACACGTTCTGATGAATGCCAAGCGAAGCAAGATCATCGCGGATTAAATCCATCATTGCCGAAATGGAGCGTTCTTTGATCAGCGACTGTCGCTGTACCAGATCCATTGACTTGAGCTTGTCGCCAAACTCTTCTGCCAGTAACTCACCGATCGGCAAAAGATAGTCACCTGGATACAATCCGGATGGAATTTCCCCAATTTCCTCTCCGAGCGCTTCGAGATATCGAAGAAAAACGCTGTCAACGAGCGTGTCGATCTGGCTGCCGGCATCGTTTGTGTAATACTCCCGCGTGACATCGTGGCCGGTTGCCACCAGCAGGTTTGCCAATGCATCTCCAAACACGGCGCCCCTGCAATGGCCAACATGGAGCGGACCGGTTGGGTTGGCAGACACGTACTCCACGTTGACCAACCGTCCCTGTCCCAGGGCCGAACCGGCAAATACTGTCCCGGCAGCAAGAACCGAGCGTATGAAGCCGGGCCAGAAGGCTTTGGAAATGCGAAGATTCACAAAACCGGGACCGGCGATTTCAGCTGACGCTATGTCGTCGTGCTTTTCAAGTGCCTTGCACAGGTGACCAGCAATTTGACGTGGCGATTTGCCGGCAGGCTTGGCCAGAACCATTGCTGCATTGGTGGTAATGTCACCATGTGCCGGATCTCTTGGCGGTTCGACGACCACTTTTGCAGTATCCACGCCCTCAGGCAGCACTCCTTCATTGACAAGTTGCAAGAGCGTATCGTCGAGGATGGTCTTGAAGTGGTTAAACGGGTTCATCTTGTCCGGGAGCGTGCTGTGAGTAGTGCCTGCATCCTGTTGTCCGGATGTGCCGCGCGGGACTTAACGGAAAAGCGGATCGAGGTCAAACAACCGCTTGTGTTCATCTAGGGCATATCGATCCGTCATGCCGGCTATAAAGTCGCAGATCTGCCGGGCCTGGCGGCTATCTCCGCGCGAATATCCCTGCTCCTGCCAGTCTGGCGGCAACTGATCGGGGTCGTTGCTGTAGGCATCAAACAAGTCTCTAACCACCCGGCGTGCCCGTCTCATGATGGAAACAATCTTTTCATGTTTATACATGTGGTCGGCCAGAAACGCCTGCAATTCCGCATTATTTTGTGCCATTGGAGCAGAGAAATCCACTATGGCTGAATTCGACCGCCGGACTGCGTCTGCGCTATCAGCACCATTTGCTCTGGCATTGAGACGGGTTTGGGTGACCACATCAATTATCATCCAGGAAATGACACGCCGGACCGTCTCGTGAATAAGGCGATGCCGGTCCAGACCGGGCCACAGATTCTCAACTTCGCGGATGGCTCTGCCGGCGATTGGTGCATCCCGCAGTGTTTTCACGTCGAAAAGGCCTGCCCGCAATCCGTCATCAATGTCATGTGCATTATAAGCAATGTCATCGGAAATTGCCGCAATCTGCGCCTCTGCTGAAGCATAGCTATCGAGGTGCAGGTCATGGTTCTGCGCAAATTCAACTATTGCATGCGGCAATCCGGACTTTGCATAACGACCGGCTGGTTTGCCGTTTGCATCCAGAACCGGGCCGTTGTGCTTTACCAGACCTTCCAGTGTTTCCCATGTCAGGTTCAACCCGTCAAAGCCGGCATACCGGCGCTCAAGTCGGGTGACAATGCGAAGTGCCTGAGCGTTGTGATCGAATCCGCCGTGGGCCAGCATGCAACTGTTCAACTCCCGCTCTCCCGCATGGCCAAACGGCGTATGGCCCAGATCATGAGCCAACGACAGTGCTTCGGTAAGGTCTTCATCCAGCCGTAAGGCGCGCGCCATGGAGCGTGCCACCTGAGCCACTTCAAGCGAATGGGTTAACCGGGTACGATAGTGATCGCCTTCATGATAGACAAACACCTGCGTCTTGTGCTTGAGACGCCTGAACGCGGCGGAGTGAATGATTCGATCACGGTCACGTTGAAATGGTGAACGACCAGCTAAATCGTGCTCATCAATGAACCTGCCCCGTGATTTGCCGGAACAACTGGCGTACGGTGCTAACTTTTCCATGAAAATTTTCCATCTCAGCCAATTTCAGGATTCGCATTGACAAACCACTCTTGCCAACCAACATACGAATCCAATAGACACTGATTCAATGGGGACTGCATTTGACATGTCTGCAGCAATAACACTAACCGAAAACGCCGCTCGACGTATTCGCGAGATTGTCGCCAGCGAAAATGACAAGACCGCCCTGCGGTTGGCGGTCAATGGCGGTGGATGTTCAGGTTTTTCATATGAATTTGAACTGGACGAAAAAGCCGGAGAAGGTGACGTAATTGTTGAACGCGACGGCGCTAAACTTTTGATAGATTCTGTATCGCTGGTCTATGTTCTTGGATCGGAAGTAGATTTTGTGGATGACCTCTTGGCTACGCAGTTTCAGGTCAACAATCCAAACGCCACTGCATCTTGCGGCTGTGGCACCAGTTTCTCTATTTGACCAGGCACTCCGGCTCTGAATGATCTGAGCCCACAATTGCGCCATGATCGTGCGCAAGATCGTTACTGAAGGGCTTTTCAGGACGCAATATTTTTCATGCTGAACTCACATTTCTGGCTTCGGCCTTTCTTAGCCGCCATTTTCGGCATGATTCTTCTGTCGGCATCCGCAAGCGCCGCCCGTGACGGGTCGACAGACCGGCCGGGTCTTGACTACAAAACTATAGAACTATCTGCCCCCAATCCTGATTTGTGTGAAAGCGCATGCAAGAAGGAGGGAAAGTGTCGTGCGTGGACATACTCCTGGCCCGGCTCCAAAGGACCAAAGGCCATGTGTGGGCTCAAGAGCGGTGTGCCAGCCAAGCGTTCAGACACATGTTGCATATCAGGTGTCATATCTACATCCAGCCCGGTTACCCGAACAGATGATCCTGCGCCTGCCCCGGTTCCCGGAAAACAAGCCGTTCCTGCGAAGCCGGCTCCAGTACCGGTTCCCCCGAAACCAGCCGTTGCCGCAAAACCGGTTCCGGACCCAGTGCCGGAAAAACCCGCAGTAGTTGTAAATCCCACTCCCGAAAAGCCGTCCAGTCAGACTATCGTCGAACCGCTTCCGGAACCTCCGGCTGCACAGGATGATCAGGGTAGAATAACAATTTCACCAAGGCCGAAGCCGGACCAGCGCCAGTTGCAGCAGGATGACAGGAACCTGAGTGAAGAAACTCCTCGTCAGGAACAGCCGGTTCCAGCACCAGTTCCCCCGAAACCCGCTGTTACCGCAAAACCGGTTCCAGCACCAGTTCCCCCGAAACCCGCTGTTACCGCAAAACCGGTTCCAGCACCAGTTCCCCCGAAACCCGCTGTTACCGCAAAACCGGTTCCAGCCCCCGTGCCAGAAACACCGGCTGTAGTTGTGGAGCCCAACCCCGAAGAGCCGTCAAGCGAGAAAATCGTCGAACCGCTTCCGGAACCTCCGGTTCCACAAGATGATCAGGGTAGAATAACCATTTCACCAAGGCCGAAGCCGTCCCCGCAACCGTTGCAGCAGGATGACAGGGACCTGAGCGAAGAACCTGCCCGACAGGCGGATCCAGATCCTGCCAAGGTTGCCGCATGCAACAACTACGCATCGCGCGCGCTCGCTCAAAACGATGAAAACAATCGCTTGAACTGTCGGTTGTCAGGCAGTCTGTGGGGTTTTAGTAGAATTTCCTACTACAATTTCTGCATGCAGAACCCCTCATCTGCATACAACGGATCGCGCGCTGCGCGTGACAGAGAACTGGACCAGTGCAAACGCGGTTTTGCAACCCGCGGACAAGGTCGCGAAGAAACCGTTTTACCTGACCTGGAAGACAGTGAACCGGAAGATCTGGCCAATGACAATTCGCGGTCAGGCCGGTTTTGCCGGAACTTTGCTGACCAGAGCATACAACAGGTTAACCAGGCCCGTGTATCAAATTGCGGTTTCGGTGGTGACCGCTGGTCTGCCAGTCGGTTGCGCCAGGCGCGATTGTGTGCACGAATTGGACCACGTGCAGCGACTCAATTGTTGAATACCAGAAATCGCCAAATTGAAAACTGCAGGGTGGCGGCGAGGCGCTTTGACGGCCCTGTCCCTCTGCACTGTCGCGATTATGCCCGTTCTGCCGTGCAACAGGCACGCGAAGCCCGCCGCCTCGATTGCGGGTTTGGCGGTCTGCGCTGGAGCCGCAATTATGATAGGCATCTGAGATGGTGTAGCGAGACATCAAGATCCAAGGCGCGTCTTGAGTATCGGAGGCGCGAACGAATGTTAAATCGCTGCGAATAAAGCTCCACGCTCGACAATAAACAACTGCAGACAAAAAATTTGATCTGGTGATGATCGATTTTGTGGCCTTGACGCGACCGGCTGCCGACAGCGACTGTGATCTCTCCATGGCTGTATGAGTTGGAGGTTTCCATGCAGATCGCGACCTGGAATATCAACGGTGTGAAGGCCCGTCTGGAGACAGTTGTCTCCTGGCTTAACGATGCCCGACCGGATGTCGTATGTCTCCAGGAGATCAAGTCAGTCGATGAAGGCTTCCCGCATGGCACGTTCGAGGAAATTGGCTACAACGTTGTTACCCACGGCCAGAAGGGTTTCAACGGCGTAGCAATTCTGTCTCTCAGACCTGTTGAAGACGTGGCCAGGCGGCTTCCCGGCGATGACACGGATGAACAGGCCCGTTACCTGGAAGCAGTCGTGAAAGGAGATCGGACAATATGCAAGCTTGGCTGTTTGTATCTACCCAACGGCAATCCGGTCGAATCGGAAAAATATCCGTACAAGCTGGCATGGATGGATCGGCTTATTGCCCATACGAAAAGGACCCTGACACTGGAGGAACCGCTTGCGCTGCTTGGTGATTACAATGTGATTCCGCAGGCTCGCGACGCCGCGCGGCCGGACATGTGGATAGACGATGCCCTTTACCGGCTGGAAACGCAGGAAAAATTCCGGGAGCTCACCGCCCTGGGCCTCACCGACGCGCTGCGCAGCTTCGACCAGTCAGACGGCGTTTATACATTTTGGGACTATCAGGCGGGAGCCTGGCAGAAAAACAATGGCATCAGAATTGATCATGTATTGTTGTCGCCGCAGGCAACTGATCGAGTAATCGGCTGCCGTGTAGACAAACACGTTCGCGGATGGGAAAAACCATCCGATCATGTGCCAGTCATTGTAGATCTGAATATTTAGATGTTCGAATCCGGCATCGCCCGGATCGTGTCAACTCAATTTTGCGCCTGACGGGTACGTATGGGGAAACGGTTTGACCATTGATTGTAAAGCCTGTTCACTTCGTCCATTTGCTTTTGGCTAACACCAGCCACCAGGCTTTCGTATTTTCGTGATACTTTCACTTTAAGAGAACTCTCGGCTGTATCAGCAGCAATTTTGTACCAGACCAACGCTCGCACATCGTCGTCACTGTCTTTGTATATATCTCCAAGCAGTGACGCGGCCGGGGCATAACGTTTTTGTGCCGCCGTACCGAGCCAGCGCATCCCGTAGGAGCGGTCCATGGCAACGCCTTCGCCATTGAGATACATGATACCGAAACCATACTGGGCACCTGCATGGCCTGCTGATGCTGCTGTTTGATAAAAGTGTAAAGCTCGATTGACGTTTTGTGAGACACCCGCCTTCTTGTGTCCTTTACGCAGGTAGTCAGCCGTGTGGGCCAGGCTATCCATTACAAAATAGCGTTCATTGCCGGAAACTTCACTGCGGTGGTCAACGTAATCCTCCGCAACCCGGGAATAGTGTTTGAAGGCATTTGCCACATTCACAGGTACGCCGAGGCCCTTTCGATACATATGACCCGTCAACCAGTTTGCCTGGATGCTGCCTTCACTCGAGGGCCGGTCCAGATAGGGCATTGCCGCAGCAAAATCCTTTGCCCTGAAGGCCACCAGGGCTGCGTCAAGGTCTGCTTTGGCTCGGGAAGACAATTGGCCAACAGGAACTTCCTGCTTGCTGGGTACAAAAGAATAGAAACCGGGTGGTAGTTGTGCTTGCGCCCAACCTTGACCACCGGACAAGATGCCAGCACCGGCCACAAGCAACACACCGGCCGCAAGTCGCAATTTCGCCGGGCCAGCGAGCCATGACAAATGCTGTAAAGGTGTAAAGGAAGCGCTCGTGGTAACATGTAAAGGGCGGCGCGGTGCGCACTGCGAAGCTTCCGTCACGAGCCCGTTCGGCCGCCTGCTCCTGTTTACTGATCTCGCATCCATCTGGTCAAATCCGCCCCGGGTCTGCCTGTCTGTTCAAAATCGCCTGCTTGCATACTGCATCCACATTGCAAGGCTTGTTGTTGTCGTCTCTGCGTCTACCAACCTCTTATAATGCTGATTTGAGCGCGATTAAGGCATTATATGGCCGTCGGTGCAGATTTCTAAAAAGTGTGACATATTTGCAACACCTGCCTGGACGCCAGTTCGAGGTTGCCGTTGATCGACATTGGGTTACCATTGCATTGATTCCCCACGATAATTGCGTCCGTTGAACCAAAAGGGTTTTTATCCGATGACATCCACACAGTTTGGAAACCCTGGGCCGGAAATTTCACCGGTCAAGACGGAGCCGGTAAAACTCGAGTACATTTCACAGTCCGGACTGGGCTCAATTGCGGTTTCAAATTTTCTTCTGAACCTGATGACGCTGTGGATTTATCGATTTTGGGCGAGAACGCGGGTTCGTCGTCACATTTGGTCCAGTGTTCGGGTAAATGGTGAACCAGTTGAATACACAGGTACCGGCAAGGAACTGTTCCTCGGCTTTATCGTCATTATGGCAATTGTGTTTCTGCCGCTGGCACTGATTGGATTTGGGCTCGCTGCATATTATGGCCCAGAAAGCCCGATATTGATCGGTTTTCAACTGGCAGTCACTATCGCTCTGGTCGCATTGTACGGCTTTGCAATTTACCGGGCCCGGCGGTACCGCCTGTCCCGGACGGTGTGGCGCGGTATACGCGGGGCTCTGCCGGGTTCTGCCCTGTCGTACAGTGGCAAATATTTTGGATCACTGTTGCTTGGTCCGATGACGGCTGGTTGGTCAACACCTGCAATGAACCTCATTCTGGCAGAACACATTACCAATGATATGCGCTTTGGAAACACCCCGTTTAGCTTCAGCGGCCGCTCTGGGCCATTGTATGCAAGATACGCCTTGTGCTGGTTCGGTACGATTCTGGCATTTGTGGCAATTGGCGGATTTGCTATTGCGTTGGTCTATTCAGGAACATTCGACGACCTGGAAACAGCAATGAACAAGCTTGGTGGTTATACGGATGCAACTGATCACAGGACTGGTATGCATGTTGTGGGGATTGTAGCCGGTTTGCTTGCGATTTACCTGTTGTATGTTGCAATTCGCTCTACGATCTGGTCGTTCTATACCGCCCGCGAATTAAACGTTTTCGCTAGATACACCCGATTTTCCGGAGCCGGTTTTGAATTCAATGCTACGGCCTGGAGCCTTATTGCCCTGTGGCTTGGCAATATAGTCTTGATCATCTTCACGTTGGGGATTGCCCATCCCTTTGTGGAGCAGCGGATCATGCGCTACTTCGTAGAAAGGCTACGTGTTGTAGGAGTTATAGATTTTGCATCAATACAGCAATCTCAGGCGCAACTTGATAAACGAGGTGAAGGACTTATCGATGCGCTCGATCTGGATGCATTCTAAATTATGACGACGCACGCCTGCAACGCCGAGTTTTTTGATGGCAAGTCAGCCATCGCCAGACTGGTTCACGTGGAAGTCAAGCGTGACAGCCTGGTGATCACTCAGGATTCACTTCCGGACATTCAATGGAAATTGAAGAGTATCGAGTTGGTTTCCGGGGGTAAACCCGGTCAGGCCCTCAGGTTGAAGCTGCGCGGTGACCATGGCAGCAGGCTTACACTCCCGGAAGGTGCAACTGCGGATACTCTCGTTGCAACCGCCCCATTCATTCTCAGCGCACACAAACGCAGGTTCTGGAAAGGTGCAGGCGTGTCGGTTGCTGCAGTACTCGGAATCGCTGCCGCTGGTTATGCCACTCTGGCAGTTGCGCCCGATGCACTGGCTCGATTTGTGCCTGATAAGGTAGTCAACGCTTTTGCCGACAGTCTGGAAAAATCAGTCATCAAATCATCCGGACGTTGCAATTCACCCAGTGGACAGGACGCGCTCAACAAACTGGCGCGACGTGTCGTGTCAGGAGCAGATGATCCACCAACTTTTTCGTTACGAGTATTTGACATTCGCAAGACCGGCGGCAAAAGGCTGGTAAACGCATTTGCCCTTCCCGGCGGACGAATGGTGCTTAGTGCCGGTCTCATTGAAAATGCCGAAAGCGCAGATGAAATAGCTGGCGTGATGGCGCATGAACTGGGCCATGTGGCCCATCGTCATCCGGAAGCAGCAATAGTCAGAGTGTATGGTTTGCAGATGGTTTTGTCACTGTTTACTGTGGGCCAGGGCGCTGACACGATCGGCAACATTGCCGGTGTACTCGCCGTTTTGAAATATAGTCGAGCCGCTGAGGCGGAAGCTGACGCCTATGCCGTCAAGGTGCTGGATAAATCCAAAGTGGACCCCAAGGGTCTTCAGACATTCTTCACGCGATTGCAGAAAGACAAGAGCGCGGGTGGAACCGGCAAGCCAGACGAAGAAAGTTCAACACTACAGAACCGGATGGAACCGTTTACCGATCTATTTTCGACCCATCCAGGAACCGAAGATCGTATCGCCAACATCAGGCCCCGCCCCGGAGGTACCGAACCAGCCATCTTGAGCGACACGGAATGGAAGGCATTAAAGGAGATTTGCAGTTAGCCCGTTTCCAGATACATTCACTGGTTCTGTTTGAGCAATCTGTGAACACCGAACAGGAGCAGGCCTGCGGCCGCGGTCAGAGCGGAGATAAACGACAGCAACATGGTATCGCCGTTGGTAAAATGTTCGTAAGTCCTGCCCTCCACCGTTGTAATGCTGTACCAGATAGCGCCACCAACGAGTAACAGCCCCGCAATGCAAAAACAAAGCATTGCGCGCATGACCATCAAAACAAGCAACAGTAAAGGCCTGTCCTTCAGATTACCTTGCATGGGGATACACTTCAAAAAATGCTGAAGCCACTAGCTCAACGTGCCCCGGCAACCTGATCTCGCCCAACGGCGATTGTAGGCATGAATTTTCAACGCGGCATTATGAATACGTCTGGCGTCGGACCTGCATTTTCGTGACGAGCAACTCTTTGCCGTCACTCGATAAGCCTTCTGCATTTCTGTTGTAGTAGGTGCAGAGTTTGCCTTCAATCGCCGCAGGGTCGAATAATAGTAGTTGGCAATCGAACGGTTCCGATTGACCACCCGCATGAAACCCGGTTTGCCATTGCGTTTAAACTCCTGTGCCAAGGAATTGCATGAAGCAGCTTGCGCTTT
Organism: uncultured Alphaproteobacteria bacterium; assembly: GCA_963700885.1. Taxonomy (GTDB): domain Bacteria; phylum Pseudomonadota; class Alphaproteobacteria; order Rhizobiales; family Aestuariivirgaceae; genus Anderseniella. Next base: position 54,355 of record CAVOZJ010000004.1, on the reverse strand, counting down.
CGTCGAGAAAGGGATGCCAACCGGTGGCAACAAATAGAGCACAAAAGCCAGTACTACAGTCGCACTCATTTTAAACGTCCATGAAGTCATACTTGCCTTGCCCTGTAGTTGAAATTGGCTGCCGAAGGGTGACCACTCATCATTGAACATAAGGCAAACGTCAGGTCAGGTAAAATTCCACCATGCCTATGCACCTGTCATGACCACCAGTTTTCCGCTTCATACCTGCCAGCCTGATCTTCAATCACCTTGCCGATCTGGAACAGGGTTGATTCTTCAAATGGTTTGCCGATTAATTGCAATCCCAGAGGCAATCCCTTCGCATCCAGGCCAGCAGGAACTGCAATTCCAGGTAACCCGGCCATATTTACGGTCACAGTAAAGATGTCGTTCAGGTACATTTTAACCGGATCAGCGCTCATATCCTGATCAGCGATACCAAAAGCAGCTGATGGTGTGGCAGGTGTAAGAATGGCGTCTACGCCATCAGCAAATGAAACTTCAAAATCACGCTTGATCAAAGTGCGCACTTTTTGCGCCTTCACGTAATAGGCGTCGTAGTAACCGGCCGACAAAACATAAGTGCCAATCATGATACGACGGCGCACCTCAGTGCCAAATCCTTCAGCGCGCGTGTTTTCATACATTGATACAATGTCGTCACCGGGTACTCGCAGGCCATACCGGACACCATCATAACGCGCGAGGTTCGACGACGCTTCCGCAGGGGCCACAATATAGTAAGCAGGAAGAGCGTATTTTGTATGAGGCAGAGAAATATTGATGATCTCGGCGCCCGCATCTCGCAACCAGGCAATACCATTTTGCCATAGGGCCTCAATTTCATCGGGCATGCCATCAATGCGATACTCAGCCGGAATGCCGATTTTCATGCCCTTTATCGATTTACCGACGGCGGCTTCATAATCGGGTACTTCAATATCAACAGAGGTTGTGTCTTTCGGGTCAACGCTTGCCATAGATTTGAGAAGAATTGCTGCATCGCGTACGTCGCGCGCAATTGGTCCTGCCTGATCCAGCGATGATGCAAAAGCTACAGTCCCCCAGCGAGACACCCGCCCATAGGTAGGCTTAATGCCAACGGTCCCGGTGAAGGCGGCTGGCTGGCGGATCGAACCGCCGGTATCTGTTGCCGTGGCCCCGGCGCAAATGTGTGCCGCTACAGCGGAAGCTGACCCCCCGGATGATCCGCCTGGGACAAGGTCGATATTAGTCCCCTTTCCACGCCAGGGGTTCTTCACCGGACCGTAATAGGATGTTTCGTTGGATGACCCCATGGCAAATTCATCCATGTTCAGTTTGCCCAGCATCACGGCCCCGTCTGCCCAAAGGTTTGCAGTGACCGTCGATTCATAAGTAGGCTTGAACTGATCCAGAATATGACTGCAGGCCTGGGTATGAATGCCCTTTGTGGCAAACAAATCCTTGATGCCCAGTGGTATACCCTCAAGTGCACCGGGTTCACCTTTGGCAATGCGATCATCACTAGCCGCCGCCATCTCCCGTGCCTTGTCGGGTGTTTCTACAACATAGGCATTCAACGCACGGGCGGCTTCAATGGCCTCTATATACGCTTCACTCAGTTCGACTGCCTTAAACTGCCCTGATCTCAATGCGTCGCGGGCCTGGGCAATGGTAAGCTTCAGAAGTTCGGTCATGGGTTTTCCGGAATCACAAGTATCGGTTGAGGCGAGAATTGATCGAATAGCTTGGGGGGCTATTCGACAACCTTTGGCACCATGAAGAAGTTTTCATCACTTGCGGGTGCGTTGCTGGTCACTTGCTCCGGATAACCACCATCGCTCACCTCGTCTCGACGAAGGCGCATTCTGGTGTTAACCACCGATGTCATTGGTGCGACATTGTCGGTATCGACCTCCTTGAGCATCTCGATCCACCCGAGGATATGGTTCAACTCGCTCTCCAGTTTGGGGACTTCGTTGTCGGAAATCCGGATACGGGCAAGCCGGGCAATACGGCGCACTGTTGCCTGGTCAACAGACATGATCTGATATTCTCCAATTCACTGGCTGAATTGTTTTGCGTGATACCATCGCCAACTTGTGGCTGCAATGCCTTATGGCTGTGATGACCTGCAAATCAGATGTCCAGTGTTTGTCCGATAAAAGGTACTTTAACCTTGCCGGCGTCCTCGTCCATTGCCTGCAGGAACGGTTCTGCGTCCGGAATTAGCAATGGAAATGTTCCGTAGTGACAGGGAATAATTACCTCAAAGTCGAAAAAGTTCCGGCACGCCAAGGCCGCAGTTGCCGGGTTCATTGTGAACCGGTCGCCGATCGGAACAATCCCTATGGCCGGTTCATGAATTCGCGCAATCAGGCCCATGTCGCCAAACAGATCGGTGTCGCCCATGTGATAAAGAGATTTTCCTGAATTGTTCTGACGGATGACAATGCCACACGGATTACCCAGATACACACCGTCAGACGACGAGGAATGATCTGCCCTGACAAACGTGCACATGAAGTCGCGATGGTAAACTGCACCCCCGGTGTTTGTCGGGTCAATCTTCTCGACACCGTTTTTGTTGAGGTGAACTGCCAGTTCATAAACGGCAATCAGGGTCGCGCCGGTTGCCTTGCAGATATCTACTGTATCTCCGATATGGTCGTCGTGACCGTGAGTGAGAATTACGTGGGTGCAACCGGACGTGGCATTTTCCACGCTGCCATCGAAGGTAGGCGATCCGGATAAGAATGGATCAATCAGAATGACAGTGTCCTCGAACTCAATCCGAAAGGCAGAGTGGCCAAACCATGTGATCTTCATATGTGTTCCCCTTTTCGCATGGCAGATGCGCGCTGAACAGTTTGCACCTGCCTGTTTCAAGCCTTAAGCAGACAAAATGACAAGCATTCTGTCCAGCCCTGACGAACTTCGACAAGCCTTGACCGGTCCCGCCAGTCTGATTGGACTCGATCTGGGCTCCAGGACAATCGGGGTGGCTGTATCAGATCGATTGAGAACCATAGCTTCTCCCCGGCTCACGATACGGCGGTCAAGGTTCAAAGTCGATGCAGTTCAACTTCTCAAAATAGCAGCAGAGGAGAACGCAGCCGGGTTTATCCTGGGCCTGCCGGTCAATATGGATGGCACCCGCGGCCCCAGGGTCCAGGCAACCCTCGCCTTTGCACGAAATCTCGCAAATCTGACCGATATTCCAATAGCTCTCTGGGATGAACGTTTATCAACTGTTGCAGTTGAGCGGGTGTTGATTGAGGCAGACAGATCGCGCGCAAGGCGCGCTGAACTGGTCGACAAACTGGCTGCAGCGTGGATCTTGCAAGGTGCTCTCGACCGGCTTGCCGCCCGGCCCCGTCACTCCCCCGAGGCCTGATCTCCATGGAGGTGCTCAACAGCATTCTGCCAATATTTTTTCTTGTAGTGATTGGCAATGTCATTCGCCGGACCGGCATTGTGCCAATGAATGACTGGCGAGGTCTTGAACTCATTTGCTTCTGGTTGTTTTTTCCGGCCATCCTCTGCATAACCCTGGCCAGCGTCGATCTGCAAAATCTTCCGCTTGGTCCACTGAGCGTCACCGTTCTGGCCGCGACCGGAATTATGTGGGTAATTCTGTTCGCCCTCAAACCTGTTCTGCAATCAAGATATGACGCCACCAATGCACAGTTCACGTCGATCTTTCAGGTTGGCTCCCGTTTCCATGGTTTTGTAGCGTTGGCTATCGTGCTGAAACTTTACGGTGAAACGGGCGCTGCCTACGTGGCTATCATCATGGCCCTGCTGGTGCCGCCCATCAACATCGTGAATGTCGGCGTGCTGGCTGCCTTTGGCACCGATCAAACACCAGGCATCGGAAATGTGGCACGAATTGTAACGAAAAACCCCATAATCTGGGGAGCTATCATCGGATTAATCCTAAACTTTACCGGCCTCGGCATCTGGGAACCGCTTCATACGACCCTCGACTTGCTCGGCAGTGCGGCGCTTGGCGCAGGACTTTTGGCGGTGGGCGCAGGCTTGCGAATAAAAGCCGCCCTCAGGCCCAGCGTACTGGTCTGGACGGGCGTCATCGCGCGCCTAGTGGTTACTCCGCTGCTCGTTTTGTTGCTGGCTCTGGCGACGGGGCTTTCCGGCGAGGCATTCGAAGCTGCGATGATATGTGCGGCAGTTCCGACAGCAATGAACGGCTACGTCCTGGCTCGAACCATGGGTGGTGACGCCGAGCTCTATGCCGCTACGGCAACTGTCCAGACAGTCCTTTCGTTCTTCACCATTCCGCTTGTAATCTGGTTGTCCCGCCATCTTCACTGGCTGGGCTGAATCGTACTGCAAACCGTCATTCCGCCCATGTCTGTGTTTCTGGATATCATGCTGGCCAAACGTTTGACCGGTGTTTGGTCATGCAAGTTGTGCAATCGCCAACCGGCTTGCGAGTTTGTCGCTTGCACTTGTGTCAAAGCCTGCCTATAGACAAGCTTTTAATGGCCAAGATTTCTTTATCACCCCGCCCCGTTATCGAGAGTGATCATCTACTCTCTATTGCAGATCTTTCGCCGGCCGAAATTGGCGCCCTGCTCGACCTTGCAAACAAATATGCCGATGATACACGCAAGGGCGACAAACATGTCAAAGTTCTAAAAGGTCTCACACAGATAAACCTGTTTTTTGAGAACTCCACGCGCACACAAAGTTCGTTTGAACTGGCCGGCAAGCGACTGGGAGCCGATGTTCTCAATATGGCAGTCAGTGCATCATCGCTTGCGAAAGGTGAGACCGTGCTGGACACCGCAATGACACTAAACGCCATGCGGCCCCATTTGCTGATCGTCCGTCATCAATCTTCAGGTGCTGTCGAACTGTTGGCACAAAAGGTCTCCTGTGCGGTTGTCAATGCAGGCGATGGACAGCATGAGCACCCAACCCAGGCTCTTCTGGATGCGCTCACTATCAGACGCCACCTGAAACGTCTGGAAGGACTGACTGTTGCAATTTGCGGTGATATCGCCCATTCGCGTGTCGCGCGCTCCAACATTGCGTTGTTATCAAAGATGAACGTTCGGCTCAGGTTGATTGCGCCGCCAACCCTGCTGCCACCCGGAGTGGAAAATCTGGGTGCGGAGATATTCACCGATATGCAGGAGGGACTGAAAGGCGCCGACGTTGTGATGATGTTGCGCCTCCAGATTGAACGCATGAATGGCAGCTTTATTCCCTCCGCCAGAGAGTATTATCGCTTTTTTGGACTTGACCAGGAAATGCTGGCAATCGCCAACGAAGGTGCACTTGTGATGCATCCCGGCCCAATGAACCGTGGTGTGGAAATAGATTCAATCGTGGCCGACGGGGTTCAATCAGTCATACGCGAACAGGTGGAAATGGGGGTCGCCACGCGAATGGCTGTCCTGGATGCGCTGTCCAGAAATCTCGACACAACCCGCAAGGCAGATGCGTAATGGCCGGTACCAGTTCAAGCATTGCCGAACGCCGGGCTTACGTTAATGCGAGACTGTTTGACCCAGCCAGAAAGCTGGATCTGACAGGTGGAGTGCTGATAGAGGATGGTGTGATCAAATGGATGGGTGATGCTGTCAGTCGCGCCAGCCTGCCGGAAGGCACCAGCATTACAGATGTAAAGGGTGCCCTGCTGATCCCCGGCCTCATTGACATGAGGGTGTTTACCGGCGAACCGGGATCAGAACACCGTGAAACCTTGCATTCAGCATCACTGGCCGCCGCCGCAGGCGGTGTCACATCTATTGTCATACAACCTAATACTCAACCGGTCATGGACGATGCATCCATTGTCGATTTCATTCTTCGACGGGCACAGGATACAGCCGATGTCCGCGTTTATCCCATGGCGGCAATTACCAAGGACCTGAATGGCGAGAAGATGACTGAATTCGGCTTGTTGAAGGAAGCCGGTGCGATAGCCGTCACAGATGCGGTGCACTCGGTTCGCAACTCCAAAGTATTGAGTTCGCGCCATGAAATATGCCGGCAACTTCAACATGCTGGTGGTGCAACACGTGGAAGATTTCGATCTCGCTGGTGGCGTTATGCATTCGGGAGAATCGGCTACACGATTGGGTTTACCCGGAATTCCAGCCGCTGCCGAACTGATCGCACTTGAGCGCGACATAAGATTGGTCGAGATGACTGGTGCACCCTACCACGCGGCGCAAATTTCCTGCGCTGCCTCGCTGAATGTCATTCGCCAGGCCAAAGACAAGGGTTTGCCCGTATCATGTGGCGTTTCCATCAACCACCTGACACTTAATGAGCACGACATAGGTGCCTATCGGACTTTCTTCAAACTGTCGCCACCTCTCAGACGCGAGGAGGACCGCACGGCACTGGTTGCCGGTGTAGCAGATGGCACAATTGATGTTATTGTTTCAAGCCATGATCCACAGGATGCCGACACCAAGAGGGTCCCGTTTTCCGAAGCCGCCTTTGGTGCTGTCGGCCTGGAAACATTGCTGGCCGCCGGTTTATCCCTGGTACATTCGGAACAGTTGCCGCTTGAACGTCTGATTGAGGCAATGACAGATGCACCGGCACGCCTCCTCAACATCCAGGGTGGACGCCTCGAACAGGGCGCAAATGCCGATATCGCAATTGTCGATATGACAGTTCCATGGATTGTTGATGCTGACCTGCTCAAATCTTCCTCACGCAACACTACGTTTGAGACCCGTGCCTTCGAAGGCCGGGTGATTGAAACCATTGTCGGCGGCCACAGTGTGTATAGACTGCCCAACCACTAGGAGCGACATGGGTTCACTTGAACCCATAAAGTTGTTCTAGCACTTTGGAATTGATCAGTTTTATGGATTTCGATTGATTCAATCAAAAGCCATACTGATCTGATAGGTACTGTACAAGAACTACCGGAGCTGGCGACGAATGGAATCCCTTCTTGGTATCGACCCGCAGTGGCTTGGTCTTGCTTCGCTCTGGTTTGGTCTGGGCTATCTGTATGGATCAGTGCCATTCGGTATCCTGATCGCGAAATTATTTGGCTTAGGTAATCTTCGCGAAATCGGTTCCGGCAATATTGGAGCTACCAATGTTTTGCGCACCGGAAACAAAACGGCTGCTGCCGCAACCTTGTTGCTCGACGCACTCAAGGGAACCGTGCCTGTTATCCTCGCAATGCATTTTGGCGGGATCGACATGGCAATTGCCGCAGGCCTCGGTGCCTTTGTTGGCCATATATTGCCAATATGGCTGAAGTTCAAAGGGGGTAAAGGTGTTGCAACCTATGCCGGAGTCCTGCTGGGTTTTGGTTGGCACTATCTTGCTGTATTTGCAGTCGTCTGGTTATCATTGGCCATCTCACTGAGGTACTCTTCGCTGGCAGCACTCGTGGCTTCTCTGGCAGTACCTGTTTATGCGTTTTACGCTGACAATATGAAATTGGCGTTGGCCATGCTGGCAATGACAATTATTGTATATCTCACTCATCGTAGGAACATCACCCGCCTGGTTTCGGGTCAGGAGACGCGAATTGGTTCGACGCCCAAATCGTCATGAGCAAAACTTCCAAATCGTCATGCCACTTGGATGAAGAGCGGTTGTCCCGGCTGCAGTTGGCTCAAAGTGACAATATCGGACCTTCCACCTATCATCAGTTACTGGAAACTTATGGCTCGGCGGCCGAGGCAGTAACAGCCCTTCCCGGCCTTGCTTCGAAAGTTACCCAGGGCCGGCGGATCAAACTTTACCCGCGTGAACGCGCCATGCAGGATGTTGAACGTACCATAGAGTGCGGTGGCCAAATACTGTGTTACGGCGACCCCGCCTATCCGCAGTTGCTGGCCCAAACCGTCAACCCGCCACCAGTGCTGTTTGTGGCCGGTAAGATCGAACTGTTGCAGCAGACTACATGCGCTATTGTGGGGTCGCGTAACTCGTCAGCCAACGGAAAACGCTTTGCCCGTGAAGTAGCGAACGGGCTGGGCCAGTCTGGATGGATAGTGGCGTCAGGTCTGGCGCGCGGCATAGACACTGCTGCGCACGAGGCTTCGCTGGCTCAAGGCACGATCGCGGTCATTGCTACCGGTCTTGACATAATCTATCCGCCCGAAAATTCCATTCTTTACCGGAAAATCATTTCCGAAGGTTGTGTGATCACCGAGATGCCGCCTGCAACCCAACCACGAGCCGAGTTATTTCCACGTCGAAACAGGATAATTGCGGGGTTGGCAGCCGGAGTTGTGGTCATTGAAGCCGCACTAAGGTCCGGCTCATTGATCACCGCTCGTCTGGCCAGTGAATTGGGACGTGATGTGTTCTCGGTACCGGGATCTCCATTTGATCCCAGATCTGCCGGTACGAACAAGTTGATCCAGGATGGCGCCATGCTGATAACTTCGCATAGGGACGTCTTGGATATCCTGGATCGCGGGTATTTTTATTCCGACGTCGCCTCTCGCAGAAATCCGGAACAGCATTCGTCTGTGTCTCAGACATCACAGCATACGACAACGACGGATCAAACAGTACCGGTCGAATTCAATGACATTCGGACAGTTGATGATTCCCACATACTGGCCGTTTCGGATTTACTTGGCCCCGATCCGGTTGAAATCAACGTAGTAGTCCGCGAATCCAGTTTACCACTGCGCGTTGTACAAACGGTATTGATGGAGCTTGAACTTTCCGGGCGCCTGGAACGGCATTCCGGGCAAAGGGTGTCACTAATAGTCTGATCAGGCGTCTTGTTAATGACATTATTGTCCAAATTATAGGCGGCGTTCCCGACAGTTTGCCACTTGCAGAGTACTTGTCATTGTCCAAGGTTCTTGCGCGAAGCGGTTGTTTGGCCCTATGACGCTTGACCTGAATCAACATCCACGCCAGTCACAGACCTTGCTGTGAGCACAGGAATATCCGCATTATTATGAATGTAGTTGTCGTAGAATTGCCCGCAAAAGCAAAAACCATCAACAAATATCTGGGCGGCGATTACCACGTCCTGGCCTCCTATGGTCACATCCGCGACCTCCCCGCAAAGGACGGTTCAGTCAAGCCCGATGAAGATTTTGCCATGCTGTGGGAAATGGACAGTAAATCGTCAAAACGACTGGCGGACATCGCAAACGCCCTCAAGACTGCCGATAAACTGATTCTTGCAACTGACCCGGACCGCGAGGGCGAAGCGATTTCATGGCATGTACTTGAAGCGCTTAAACGCAAAGGTGCAATCAAGGACAAAAATGTTGAACGGGTAGTCTTCAATGCAATAACCAAAACAGCTGTTTTGGAAGCGATGAAGCATCCGCGGCAGATCGACGATGCGCTCGTTGAAGCGTATCTGGCCCGGCGCGCACTCGATTACCTTGTTGGTTTCAACCTGTCGCCGGTACTTTGGCGCAAACTACCGGGAGCCCGTTCCGCCGGTCGTGTTCAGTCGGTTGCATTGCGATTGGTTTGCGATCGTGAGCTGGAAATTGAAGCTTTCCTAAAGGAAGAGTACTGGACAATTGAAGCCGCCATGGCAACCGGTGCAGGTCAGGCCTTTGCTGCCCGCCTGCAGGCCATTGATGGCAAGAGACTGAACAAGCTGGACATCGGAAACGAAACGGCAGCGCGGGCCATCGAAGCCGCATTGAAGGACGTGCGGTTCGTGGTTGGATCGGTGGAAGTCAAACCGGCAAAACGCCACCCGTCCCCGCCCTTCACCACCTCCACCCTGCAACAGGAAGCATCGCGCAAGCTGGGTTTTTCCTCACAACGCACCATGCAGGTCGCACAAAAACTCTATGAGGGTGTTACTATCAATGGCGAAGTTACGGGCCTGATAACCTATATGCGTACCGACGGGGTGCAGATGGCAAATGAGGCAATTGCAGCCGCGCGCAACGTAATCCAGTCAACATATGGCGAACCTTATCTCCCGTCTGCTCCCAGGGTATACAAAACCAAAGCCAAGAATGCACAGGAAGCCCACGAAGCAATCCGTCCAACGGAACTATCTCGGGCTCCTGAGCAAGTTCGCAACGCGCTGGATGCAGATCAGTATGCGCTTTATGTCCTGGTGTGGAAGCGCACCATGGCAAGCCAAATGGAAAGCGCGGATTTTGAGCGCACCAGCGCCGACATTGTCACGACCGGCAACGATGGCAAACCATATACACTGCGTGCCAATGGATCTGTTCTGAAATTCGACGGTTTTTTGAAAGTGTATGAAGAGGGCAAAGACGACGCCGACGAAGAAGATGACAAACGCCTTCCACAATTGGCCAGGGGAGATGTCGTCGGTGCGCGCAAAATAGAACCGGTCCAGCATTTTACTGAGCCGCCGCCGCGTTATTCCGAAGCATCCCTTATCAAGCGGATGGAAGAACTGGGTATAGGCCGTCCATCGACCTACACTGCTATTTTGACGGTACTGAAGGATCGCGGCTATGTTCACATGGAATCCAAACGGTTGTTCCCGGAAGACAAGGGACGTCTGGTAACAGCCTTTCTGGAGTTGTTTTTCAAACGCTATGTGCAATACGATTTTACCGCTGATCTTGAAGAACAGCTGGATCTCGTTTCAGCCGGCGACAAAAACTGGAAACAGTTGTTGAGCGATTTCTGGCGGGATTTTTCGGGTCAGATTGACGGCACCAAAGAGTTGCGGGTCACCCATGTTCTGGATGCCCTGAATGACATGCTTGAAAACCATATCTTCCCGGAGCGCGAGGACGGTACCCATCGCAGGGCGTGTCCTTCTTGCGAGAATGGCCAATTGTCGCTGAAGCTCGGAAAGTTTGGCGCCTTCGTTGGTTGCTCCAATTATCCCGAGTGCCGCTTTACCAAACAGCTTGGCATTCCGGACGAAGGCGATTCCTCGCAGGTACCTGCAGACGGCATTCTGCTGGGTCAGGAACCGGAAACCGGGTTGCCGGTAACAAGACACGATGGACGGTTTGGTCCCTATGTTCAACTCGGCAAGGCCGAGGATGGCGAGAAACCACCCCGCTCTTCCATTCCAAAAACAGTCAATCCGGATGAAATCGACCTGGCGTTCGCGTTGAAACTGTTGTCGTTGCCGCGTGAGGTCGGCGTTCATCCCGAAAGCGGCAAATCCATTACTGCTGGTTTGGGGCGCTACGGTCCGTTTGTCCTTCACGAAGGTGTCTATGCGAATTTGAGTGATTTTGAGGAAATTTTCAATGTCGGCCTGAACCGCGCCGTTGACCTCATAGCGGAGAAGATCGACAGCCGTGGCAAAAAAGGTCAGCAAAGTGCCCTGAAGGATCTTGGTGTTCACCCGGACGGCGGGGGCAATGTGCTGGTGATGGATGGGCGATATGGACCTTATGCAAAATATGGAAAGATCAACGCGACCTTGCCAAAAAACGTAACACCCGATCAGGTGACCTTGGAACAGGCTGTCGAATTGATTGCGGCCAAAGGTGGAGTCAAGGCCAAAACGAAATCAGCAAGGAAAAAGCCTGCGAAGAAGGCTGCCAAGAAAACCGGCACCAGGAAATCGGCATCAAACAAAATCGCCACGAAAGCAGATGGTTGAGATGACGCGAAGCCGCGGCCTGCCGTCGCCCGAGCAGATTCTCGAGTTCCTCAAGACGGCAGACACCAAAGTTGGAAAGCGGGAAATTGCCCGCGCATTTGGGGTGAAGGGAACAGACCGGGTCGAACTGAAAAAAATTCTCCGCAAGATGGCAGATGATGGCCTGATTGCGTCCCGTCGAAAGCGGATGTCTGAAGCGTCAGGCCTGCCGCCTGTGACCGTATTGCGCATCACCGGATTGGATGTTGATGGCGAACTTGTCGGCGAACCTGCGGAATGGGGTGGCGATGGCGAGACGCCACCGAAAGTTGTCATTCTGACCGGTGGTGGACGCAATCGCTCCCCAACGCCGAATCCACCAGGCATAGGTGACCTGGTATTGTGCCGGATCTCGTCTACACACGATGTTGCCTTTCCCTACGAAGCCAGGGTCATTCGCAAAATACCCGGCGCTACGGGACATGTAGTCGGCGTCTTCCAGCCGTCATCTCGTGGTAAAGGGCGAGTGTTGTCTGCCAATCGCAAGGACAAGATCGATTTTGAAGTTGCCCATGGAGACGAAGGCGGTGCCCACAAAGGTGAACTTGTACGTGCAGAAATTATCCGGGACCGCAGGCGCGGAACTGCTGAGGTTCGCATTGTTGAACGATTGGGTGATGCTGCAGACCAGCGCAATATATCACTGGTTGCCATTCATCAGCATGGCATCCCGGATCAGTTTTCGCAGGAAGTGGTTTCAGCCACCGAGGCACTGAAACAGCTTAGGCCGCCGAAAGGTCGAACTGACCTCAGAGATACTCCCATGGTAACAATTGATCCGCCGGATGCACGTGATCATGATGACGCTGTATGGGCTGCGCCGGATGACGGACCGCAAAACAAGGGGGGCTTCAAAGTGATTGTCGCAATCGCCGATGTTGCGGCCTATGTACGTTCCGGCAGTGTGATAGACAGGGAAGCCAGAATTCGCGGCAACTCGGTGTACTTTCCAGATCGCGTTGTACCAATGCTGCCGGAACGTTTGTCTACGGATTTATGCTCTCTGCGAGGGATGGAAGATCGGCCCGCCTTTGCCTGTTTTATGACCATCGACAAGCATGGTCACAAGTTGAACCATAATTTTGATCGTATCTGGATGAAGTCTGCTGCAAAACTGACATATGCACAGGCACAGGCCGCCATCGACGGGCAAAGTGATGATGTGACGGCTCCACTGCTTGAGCCGGTGCTCAAGCCACTGTGGAAAGCCTATCAGGCACTAAAGGTGGCACGTGAAAACCGTCAACCGCTTGAACTGGACTTGCCGGAGCGCAAACTGGTGCTGGGCGAGGATGGCCGGATAGAACGTGTCGTTACACCAGCGCGGCTTGATGCGCACAAGCTGATTGAAGAGTTTATGATTTAGGCCAATGTGGCGGCTGCAGAAACGCTGGAAAAAAGCCGTACACCGCTGGTGTTCCGGGTTCACGAAGCGCCGGCACCTGAAAAAATTGATGCCCTGGCAAAATTTCTGGCCACGCTGGGAATGTCTGCGCCCAGGGGGGTGGTCATGCAACCGCAGCATTTCAATAAAATACTGGGCGCGGCCCGTGGCGGACCAAACGAGCATCTGGTGTCGCAAACAGTACTTCGCTCGCAAGCCCAGGCGGTTTACACCCCTGATAACCTGGGACATTTCGGATTGAACCTGCGCCGATACGCTCACTTCACATCACCGATTCGACGCTATGCAGACCTGATTGTACATCGCGCCCTGATTAGCGCACTGAAGCTAGGTGACGATGGATTGAGTGACGAGGACATGGCAACTCTGGAAGAATTGGCCGGTATCTTGTGCATGACGGAACGCCGCGCGATGTTGGCCGAACGTGAAACAACTGATCGCCTGATTGCCCACTTTCTGTCCGCAAATATTGGTGCTGATTTTACTGCCCGTATCTCTGGCATGGTAAAGGCAGGATTGTTTGTCACACTGACGGATAGCGGTGCCGACGGTTTCATTCCGGCATCGACACTGGGCCAGGATTATTTTGTCCATGACGAGCAGACCATGTCCATGGTGGGAGAGCGAACCGGCCAGACATTTCGTATGGGAGACATGGTCGACGTGCGCTTGCTGGAAGTTACGCCCCTGGTTGGTGGCCTACGTTTCGAGATGCTGTCAAAAGGAACTGCCGGAAAGCCGGCAGGACGGAAACAGTTCTCGCGAAAGCGTGGAAAACCGGTGCGTAAACCAGGGAAGCCGAACAAGAGACAACGCAGCGTATCCACCAGACGTTAGGTTCTGGCAGTTCAGAATACCCGGTATGAACATGAATGTGGCATCCTGACGCGCGGCGGAAGGCGGGCTGTGCGAAGCCTGCGAACAGGAGGAGGATCGGGCAACTAACTGGAACCACTGCTGAAGCGAATGGGTCGTCCATGGCTTACGAAATCGATCAAAAAAACCTGTCAACGTCAATCGGTTTAGCATCGGCCACTACTGGGCGCTCCGTATGGCGGTCCATGTCGAGAGGTTTCAGGGGGCGGTGTCCGCGATGTGGCAACGGAAAACTGTTTTCGTCCTACCTGAAGGTTTCACAGGATTGTGCCTTGTGCAATCAGGCCTTGCATCATCACCGTGCAGATGACGCACCGCCCTACTTCACGATGTTTATTGTCGGCCACATCCTCGTACCGCTGGTGTTTCTGGTTGAGCTCCGATGGAAACCTGATCTGAGCGTACATGCGGCACTATGGTTACCCTTGTCTATTCTTTTGACACTTTGGTTGTTGCCGATGGTCAAGGGGGCAATCGTGGGTTTGCAATGGGCAGTTGGCATGCACGGTTTCGGTTTGTCGGATGAGGAATCATCCCTGATAGATCCCAGGGCCCTTGAACAGGATGCCACCAGCTTCGAATGACGTGTTGCCGCCTCAGTCAAGTGCCGTAAACATCGTCCTCTGAACCCATCAGAACATTTTGCCGATCACAGGGTCCAGCTTCATCTACCGGCGGCTTGCGAACAAGACAATGTGTGAATAACCTGACGCGATGAAAGCCGCGGTCGGAAAACCACACCCAAGCACTGTGCGGCCCCGTGATGCCGCTACTTTGATCCTGGTCAGGCGCGACAGGGCAACTCCGCATGTCTTGATGGGCAATCGCCATCAGGCGCATGAATTCCTGCCGGGGAAGTTCGTATTTCCCGGCGGGCGGGTCGATACAGGAGATTGCCGTATTACCCCTGCCCTTTCACTTCCGGCAGAGGTGTCCACAAAATTGCTGGCCTCAATGAAGGGCAAACCGTCAACCGGGCGCGCAATCGGCATAGCACTGGCAGCGGTGCGTGAAACATTTGAAGAGGTCGGATTGATAGTCGGCAAACCGGGTCCAGCGCCGAGAACCCGCAATGTCGCATGGCAACAATTCTATGCCACGGGTCATGCTCCAGATCTTCGCGGATTGCGACTACTTGCCCGTGCTGTCACGCCACCAGGGCGCCCGCGCCGGTCTGATACCCGGTTTTTCATCGCGGACGCTGCAATTGTTGCAAACATGGATGCTCCAGTCGTACCTGAAACCGACGAACTTCTGACTCCTCACTGGGTCAGCATTGACGAAGCCATGCAACTGGACCTCCCCTGGATAACCAGACAGATACTTGGTCGCCTGCAAACAGTACTTGATGACAAGGATCCGTTCGGGTTACAGCGGCCGGTAAGTTACCAGTACATGCACGGAAAGCACTGGCGCTACGAGACGTTATGAACACCACCTTGATATCTTGACAACACAGGCCGCTTGCGCGATACCGCGCTTCAAGAGTTTCATCATTTGACGATATGACATGCATCTTCCCGATGAAGTCGGGAACATGTGCAACAGGAAAGGTCCGGCAATGGCCAAGGCTACCACCATCAAGATCAAACTGCTGTCGACGGCAGATACAGGGTTCTTCTACACGGCGAAGAAGAATTCACGTACGCAAACCGAAAAACTGTCCTTCCGCAAGTATGACCCCGTTGCGAAAAAGCACGTTGAGTTCAAGGAAGCGAAAATCAAGTAACGAACCAGAGGCAAACAAAGCCTCGGGCGACGTAAAAGGCAATGATATGGGGCGCTGCCTGCATTGGGCGGCGCCTGTATATTTTCGAGTTCCTGTGAACTTGTCCGGTGAAACGGGTGACCGGCCCGGGGTCAGGTTTGAGGAGGCCTCTCAAACAAGTCCGGACCGGTCAAACCCCGTGGTTTTCAGGAGATGCGGCGGACCTGAAGAGCCCCGGGGCAAACTGTCTGATCAATTGAACCTGCCAACTCGGGAAATACCGGCGCCGCCGCCATCTCCAGCACAAATCGACAATCAATGACCAACAAGGCTTGGGATCAGGATTGCCCGGACAACTGAATTACAAACCAGACTTACCCAAACGGCCCTGAACACAGAATTTAAATTACTAGATATTTAGATAAATTCCAACATTAAGGCACTTTCACACGAAATTTAATCGATTTATCGTATATTATTATGGTAAACAGCCAGACTTCGAAAATTCCACTTTGGAAGTGTAAAACTGTATTATGCAGCTTCAGAGATCACGCGGTTACGACCGGATCTCTTGGCTTTGTACAATGCCTCGTCGGCTCGTTTAAGGATGCTCTCCGGAGTATCGCCGGCCGCTTGATACTCTGCCACTCCGATTGAAACGGTAATTGCCAATGGCCCTGATTTTGCCCCTACATCAAACGGCTGTGACGCGATGATGCGTCTGAGGCGTTCGCCAACCGTAAAGCCGACTTGCAGTTCAGTTCCGGGCAGGACTACCAGAAACTCCTCACCGCCGATCCGGCAGCACAAATCGATTGCCCGAACCTGTTCCTTGAGACGTCTGGCCAGTTCCTGAAGCACCCTGTCTCCCACATCATGTCCGTGTGTGTCGTTTATAGGTTTGAAGAAATCGACATCAAGTGTCAGGACACACATTGGTCGTCCGCGCGCACCGGCATTGGCAAGTTGCAACTCCATCTGGTTGTCCATATGGCGTCTGTTGTACAAACCGGTGAGCGGATCTGTAACAGCCAGTTCCATCGATCGTGTGACATTCTTGCGCAATCGATCAGTATAGCGTTTGCGTTTGATCTGTGTGTTGACGCGGGCTCGCAGTTCCAGTTTGTCAACTGGCCGATGCAGGTAATCATTTACCCCCATGTCGAGCGCGCGCATGAGGCGGGCTCCATCTTCCGGGTCAACTACTATCAGTAGTGGAAGCTGCCGTGTCCTTTCAAATGAGCGCAACTGGGAACAAAGGCGCAATCCGTCGTGATCCAGCAAATCAAGACTTACGATCACGAGATCAAATTCGGTTTCCAGGTTGAGGTTTATGGCTTCTGCAGGGTCCTTCAGAATAACCAGTTTATGCAACTCGGATAACGACTTTTTTATTCTGTCTGCTACAATTCCCCGATTGTCCACAATCAGTACATTGGCATTGGTTTCCACTTCTGCCAGATCGATTGACTCATTGCGCCCGTCCAGCAAGGTGGCGGGATCCCTGCCGCGCAATTCATCAATCAGCATCTTCAGCCTGACCAGGCTCTTCAGTCTGCAAAACAATGCAGCGTCGTTTATAGGCTTTGTGATAAAGTCATCCGCACCTGCTTCCAGTCCTTGAACCCGATCTTCAGGTTGATCCAGCGCGGTGACCATTATGACAGGGATGTGTTGGGATTTCGGGTTGGACTTGATGCGTTTGCAAACCTCGATTCCATCGATGCCGGGCATCATTACATCCAGCAAAATGATATCCGGGTTGAAGGAGATAATCGCTTCAAGCGCGTCCATGCCATTCGTGGTTGTGTGTACGTCAAAATATTCGCTCGTCAGTTTGGCCTCCAGCAAACGGACATTGGCGAGTATATCATCCACGACCAGCACGCGTGCTGTCATGATGGGACCTCAAAAAAACCGTTGATTGTGGACAGAAACGACGCCACCGATATAGGTTTGGAAATGTAAGCCTCGCAACCGCCGTCACGTATTTTCTGTTCATCGCCTTTCATGGCGAAAGCGGTGACTGCTACCACCGGAATGGACCTGAGGTCATCATCCTCTTTAAGCCATTTGGTCACTTCAATCCCCGAAACTTCGGGAAGCTGGATGTCCATGAGGATCAGATCAGGTTTATGCTCGCGCGCAATATCAAGCGCCGACAACCCTTCCCGGGTTTGCAGAACGCGATATCCATGTGCTTCAAGCAGGTCGTTGAACAGTTTCATGTTCAACTCATTGTCCTCGACGATTAGAACCGTCTTGACTGCAGAAGCGTCCGATTGTTCAGATGTTTGAGCCATGGCTCATTCGGCCTTTGTTAGTCTGTTGAACCGGCAATAAACGGAACACGCTATTTTCGTAAATAATCCTGCGTGTTAGCGTTATACCAGCCCTGCCTGTTTAGACTGACCAATGTGTCGGAAGAAAGTTACACAGTGCTTAAAATTTTATTGCCGAAAAAGGTGCTGCAATCGGCTGGTTAAGACCCGTTGCAACTATTTGTTAGATTTGTATGTACACTCCGGAACAAGCAGAAATATTGGCAATTCAAGCACTTGGCTATCTGGCAGATACTCAGGAAGAGCTGCAACGCATGTTGACGGCAACAGGTATGGATATCGAAGCGGCAAAGCAAAGCATGCAATCGCAGGAGGGGCTGGCGGGACTGCTGGATTACATATGCCAGGACGAATCAATTCTACTGGGATTTTGCGAAACCCTCCGGATTCAGGCTGACGAACCAATGCGGGCGCTGCAAGCGCTGCACGAACAGCCTGATACAGGAGCCGCCTGAAGCCTGATGCATCCAAGTGAACATACCGCGCAACAGGTTTCCCAACTCCGGCTGGATAAATCCCGGCCATTGTTGGTGTGCGATGTGGACGAGGTGGTGGTGCATTTTCTGAAGGGTCTCGAAGGCTGGTTGGACAGAAACGGGCTTTGGCTTGATCCGGCCAGTTTTGCCTTGAACGGCAACATCAAGCACAAGCACGACAATCAACCGCTTTCGGAAGACCTGGTTGGTCCGGCAATTATGAGTTTTTTTGAAGAACTCACGCACTCACTAGAAGCAATTGAAGGTGCGGTCCCTGCCCTGCAAGCGCTGGCAAATCAAGGCGAAATTGTCATGTTAAGCAATTTGCCATCCCAGTTTAAGCAGGAGCGTATCAGTAACCTGGCAAGTCATGGTTTGACGTTTCCGCTGGTTACAAACTCAGGGCCCAAGGGACCGGCAATAGCCGCGATTGCGGCTCAGCACGTTGCACCGGTCGTCTTCATAGATGATCATACGGGATATCTGAAATCTGCCGCCGAGCATCTGCCAGGGGCCAACCTGGTACATTTCATGCAGGATGAGCGGTTTGGACGTCATGTTACCCAACAGGATTACATTCATTACCGTACCGACAACTGGCCGGATGCCCGTCGTCACATCGAGGCTGTGTTCACCGGAGTCGAGGTTTTGAATTGAGTCGCATTGGCATTGATTTGGGCGGAACCAAAATAGCCGGTATTGCAATTGACGACAATGATGAGGTGCTGGCCGTGGCCCGAATTCCAACACCGCGCGGCGACTACGATGGCTCCATATTGGCTATCCGCGCCATGGTGAATGAGCTTGCCGAAACGGCAAAATCCAAAGATTACAGTGTGGGAATTGGAATACCCGGCTCCGTTTCGCCATTGACTGGAAAGGTGCAAAACGCCAATTCAACATGGATCAATGGCCGGTACTTTCAACAGGATATTGAACTTGCTCTCGGATGTTGCGTACGCCTGGCCAATGACGCAAATTGCCTGGCGATATCAGAGGCATATGACGGCGCGGGGCTCGATGCAGCATCCGTGTTTGGCGTTGTCCTGGGGACCGGTTGCGGGGGTGGACTGGTCATCAACAATGCTGCCATTGCAGGCCGGCACTGTATTGGTGGGGAATGGGGACACAATCCTCTGCCGTGGGCGCAAGGGGCGGAACTGCCGGGGCCGTTGTGCTGGTGTGGCCGTTACGGCTGTCTTGAAACCTGGCTCTCCGGACCGGCCTTGTCCAACGATCACCTCGCCTGGACTGGCGACCGCCTGTCGGCTGAAGAAATCGGGTTCAACGCAAGCGGTGGTGATGTTGCCGCGCTGGCTACGCTCGACCGGCACCTGGACAGGTGCGGACGCGGACTGGCAACTGTCATCAACATATTCGATCCTGAAATTGTGGTAATGGGCGGTGGGCTATCTGGCCTGAATGGGCTGGTAAGTCGGCTGCCTGGGGCAATTGGGTCATATGTTTTTGCAGATGCAGCAGACATTCGCGTAAAGGCCGCCAGGCATGGCCCGGAATCAGGCGTACGTGGTGCGGCCCGCCTCTGGGCGGTATAATTACTTTCTTCGGATTTGAAACCGGGAGCATCGAAGTGACAGAATTTGCACACGCACAGGACTCCCGGTTGCTGGGGCATTTATTTTCAACACCAGCCATGAGGAGTGTGTTTTCCGACACATCAACCTTCCAACGCTGGCTGGAGATTGAAGCAGCCCTGGCACGAGTCCAGGCCGACCTTCAACTGATACCGGCTGAAGCGGCTGAAGCCATTGGCAAGGCATGCAAAGCCGGTAAATATGACCTGCAGTCGCTCGGAAAGAAGGTATCTGAAGCATCCCACCCGTTAACTCCGGTAATAACTGCTATCGAGGGCAATTCGGGAAATTTCAGTCAATACGTCCATTTCGGGGCCACTACGCAGGATATTATGGATTCTGGCATGGCGCTGCAGATGAAAGCTGGCTTGAAGTTGCTTGTTACGGAGCACGAACATCTTGTTAAAGCCTGCGTTTTACAAGCGAAAACCTGGCGTGCCTTGACAATGGCCGGTCGCACTCATGGTCAGCACGCTGTTCCCATTACACTCGGCTTGAAATTCGCTCTCATGGCAAGCGAAACCCATCGCCATCTCGGGAGATTGAATGAACTTCTGAACTCACTGCAGGTTCAATTCGCCGGTGCCGCCGGAACGCTGGCAACCTTGGGAACAAAGGGTCCCGATGTACGCACGAAGCTTGCCGCGGAGCTTGATCTCGTTGATCCGAAAGGCAGTTGGCACACCAGTCGGGATTTGATAGCTCATATCATAAGTCAGTTGGCCGTATCAGCCGCTACCTGCGGGAAAATAGCCAACGAAGTTGTAAATCTGCAGCGCACCGAGATTGGCGAACTGGCCGAAGGTGCAGCGCCCGGTACCGGCGGTTCATCCACCATGCCGCAGAAACGCAATCCGATGCTGGCACAAAACATCGTAGCGTTGGCGCGGCTTATGACGCACCTCCCGGCCATGGCACTGGATGCGATGATGCACGAACATGAACGGGATATGGCGGCATGGACGATGGAATGGGCCACGGTACCCGAAAGTTTCCTCTACGCACACGCCGCAGTAACTCAATGCGCGCACCTGGTTGCGAACCTGCAGGTGGATGAAAGTCGAGTATCGCAAAATCTTGCCGCGAGTGAAGGACTAATCTGTGCCGAAGCGGTCATGATGGACCTGGCGCCGGACATGGGCCGTTCAGACGCCCATCACGCAATTGCTGATCTGATTTCACAAGTTCGGACAAGAGGAGTAAGTTTCTCGAGTGCGCTGAACAAGGACAACAGAATTAAAGCGTTGCGCACCCCTGCACAGATTGCGGCACTGTTGGAACCGGGAAACTATACCGGAGACGCCATTCAGACTGTCGACCGGATTGTTCGTAGATTGGAATGACAACATGCAGACCATATGCCGTGACTGCCTGTCCAGTGTTCCTGAGGTTGAAACGCGCTGCCCGCAATGCCACGGCCCGAGGTTGATCAGACACCCGCGCCTGCATGAACTTTCAATCGCTCATCTTGACTGCGATTCGTTTTATGCAGCAGTGGAAAAACGCGACAATCCCGAACTTGCGGACAAACCGGTCATCATTGGCGGCGGCATACGCGGCGTTGTGTCCACCGCCTGCTACATTGCCCGCATACATGGTGTCAGATCGGCCATGCCGATGTTCAGGGCATTGGAGTCCTGTCCAAATGCCGTCGTGATCAAACCTGACATGGCGAAATATGCCGCCGTTGGCAAACAGATCCGGGAGTTGATGGAACAGCTCACGCCGCTGGTGGAACCGATATCAATTGATGAGGCTTTCATGGACCTGAGCGGGACCGCGCGGCTGCATGGCAAGAGCCCGTCCCGGGCATTATGCGGACTGGCGAAGAAAATCGAGCAGGAAGTCGGCATCACGGTGTCGATTGGTCTGTCCCACACCAAGTACCTTGCCAAGCTGGCGTCCGACATGGACAAACCGCGTGGCATGTTTGTGATCGGTCCCGACGAATGTGTTGAGTTCTTGCGGGATCGGCCAGTGAGTCTCATCTGGGGTGTCGGCGCTGCAATGCAAGCCAGGCTTCACAAGAATGGTATCCGCCTGATCGGGCAGTTGCAGAAGATGGAGAAACACGACTTGATGCGGCAATACGGCTCCATGGGTTCGCGGCTGTACCACTTGTCGCGCGGCCAGGATGCCAGGTTGGTCGAAGGTAGCAATTCCTCCAGAAGCATCTCTGCCGAAACAACATTCAATGTCGATCTTTCCAGCTATAAAGCACTGGAGATAAAACTTTGGAGACTTGCCGAAAAAGTTTCGACGAGAGCGAAAAAGGATTTCATGGCGGGCAGCACGGTCGTGTTGAAACTGAAGACCGATCACTTCAAGACGCGCACGCGAAACACCTCATTGTCGGATCCAACATCTCTTGCAACGCGAATATTTGATGCCGCAAGACCGATGCTGGAGCGTGAGGTTGACGGAAAGACTGCTTTTCGCCTTATAGGTGTTGGCATTACCAATCTCGTTCAGTTGCAATCTGACACTGAGATAGGCGGGTTGGATCAACGCGCTGATGCCCGCGCAAAAGTCGAACTGGCCATGGATAAACTTCGGGACAAATTCGGAACTGCAGCGGTTGAAAAAGGCAGAGGGCTAAAGGACAGCAGATCGTGACTCTTCACAAGATTGATTGTTGGCACGACCGGTCATTCGACCTTGACCCCGACTACACTGCCTTCCTGGCAATCGATATGCAGCGTGACTTCCTCATTGGCAAGGATGGTCAGCCAAACGACATGGCCCGGATTGTTCCTGGATTTATGAAGCTGACTGCTGTTATGAGGGACTGGGGATGCGAGGTTATCCACACGAGAGAATCCTATTCTGCAGACCTTTCTGATGTTACTGCGCACAAGGCCAGTCAGAATTATGTCGGTCAGCCGGGGCCATTTGGCAGATATCTGGTACGTGGAGAAAACGGTTGTGATTTTGTAGACGAACTGAAGCCTGCATCTGCAGAGCGCGTCATAGATCAACCTGGTTTCGGAAAATTTCACGGCAGTGGATTGCGTGAAGTATTGCAGGGAAGAGGCATTACTCATCTGGTGCTTGCAGGAGTAACGACCCAGTGTTGCGTACACTCTACTTTGCGTGAAGCCGTAGATGCCGGATACTGGTGCCTTACTGTGGCCGACTGCTGTGCTTCGCCGCAACAGAATTGGCATGATGCGGCTTTGGAGCTGATCGCGTCCGAGAACCACCTGTTTGGTTCGATATGCGAACTGCAGGACCTGACAGACTGTCCCGAAACCAACAAGGACTAATTGCAGGAAGCCACTTCCAGAAGCTTGATGTCCGTCAGTTTGGCGTTCAGAATAAAATCGCCATAGTTCAGGCTCATATCACCCGACACGCCATTTTCGTACAGCACCATGCTGACCTGGTATTCAGGTGTCTCCTGATCCTGGTTGTCCGGTTTGTAATACGAAATTGACACTGGCCATCCGGACAAACCGTTGACGCCCTTCAACTTGGCATCAGTCTGGTCTTTCGCGGCACCTCTTTTTGATCCAATAAAGGTTATCGCGACTGAAGGGTTTGATCCGTCAGATCCATCGTAGAGCAAGGTCTCGTCACGACTCTCGCCTGCTTCAGCCGCCTTGACTATTTTCAACTGATGATCAACCGGAAATGTCACGCCTTCAGGCAGAGAAAAAATCTCAGCCTTGGGTTTCGTGATGGCGCCCGAACCGCCGGTCTTGCCATCCGCAAGTCTCGCTCGCAGTTCCTTTTCTTCCTGAAGCTTACTGTCGACGAACTGACGTTGAACATAGCGCAACTGGTGATTGTCGCCGGATTCCCACATGGACGACCTGCTGTCCAGGACTCGCGATTTGCCACCTGCCAGAAAGAACTGGTTTATCATGCGGAAATTTACCGTCCAGCCATCACATCCGCTTCCGCTGAATTCGATGACCATACGGCCTTTGGCACCTGAGATACCGCTTCTGTCCTCAGCTGATTTGAGCGATATATCGTAGACGGCACGATGTGCTGCCAGCGGCGATGCTGCAATTGCCGGCAACGCGAAACAGATGCCAGACACTACGATTACTGCACTGCTCCAGAAATTGAATAATTTGTTCAATACCATTCTCCGCCATGTTTTTCCGACTATCGCAGATTGCTGCTCAGGTTACCATATTCTTTGCTTGCCCTTCGAAAAAGGCATTTACATGGTCAACAGTCTGCCGCCAGCATTCTGTCTGAGCCTCGAAACTCGCCCACGCAACATGAGGTGTTATGATCACATTCGGACGATCCGCAACTTTCATCAACGGATGTTCATGAGAGGGTGGTTCGGTTGTGAGCACGTCAAATCCAATGCCGCCTACCTGTCCAGCGTTCAGTGCGGCGACCAGGTCCACCTCATCCACCAGGCCGCCGCGCGCGGTATTTACGATCAGTGGCTGTCGCCTCATTTTCTTGAATTCCGCAGCAGCCAGCATGTTGCGAGTGGAGGGCATCAGTGGACAATGCAAGGTGACTACATCGGAACGTTCCAGCACCTCGTCAAATGGAGTGTACAGTGGACCAAGGCCGTCTACTCCCTTGTGGGCGGCAAACAGGACTGTCATTCCAAGAGCGCGGGCAATCTCAGCGACTGACTGCCCCAGACTGCCTTCACCGAATATACCCAGGGTGGAGCCTCTCAGATCCTTGATGGGATGGGTATGAAAACAAAACTGACCGGTCTCCTGCCATTTACCGTTCGCCACGTCCTGTGCATAGGCAGAGATGGCCCGGCGTAACGAAAATATCAGCGCGAAAGTGTGCTCAGGAACCGTGTTGACCGCATACCCGCGCACGTTGGATACGATGACACCGTGTTCACGGCAGGCTGGAATGTCGATTACGTCAAACCCTGTGGCCGCAACAGACACCATTTTGAGATCGGGTAGTTGTTCCAGTGTCTGTGCGCGAATCGGCACTTTGTTGGTAATCGCGATGGTCGCACCTGTCAGCCGTTCAACGACCTTATCTGTGGGTGTGGCCGCATACTCCATCCATTGGTGATCGATCGCAGGGCGTATCAGATCGATTTCCGGCGCAAAGGTGCCCCGGTCCAGAAAAACAATTTTGGTCATGCACACAAACCCCGGATTCGGTTATTTGTCACGCTAGCGTGATCCGGTACATCATCGCAAGCAGCGACAGGGCAAATGGTCTCATTTCCGGGCTGGTCAAGTGTCGCACACACCCGTAGATTGCCGCGCATTGACACATCTAAAACCATTCAGAGGAATTCATCATGGGCACCATCGACGACCGATTAGCAGAACTTGGCATCGAGATTCCGACACCGGCAGCGCCGGTTGCCAATTATGTCGGCTGGGTACGAACCGGTAGTCTGGTGTTTACCGCTGGCCAGGTTCCCCTGAAGGACGGTGAGTTCAAGTATAAGGGCATTGTAGGAGACAGCGTTTCTGTTGAAGATGCGACAGAGGCAGCAAAGTTGTGCGCCATCAACATCATCGCTCAGGTGAAACAGGCCTGTGACGGAGATCTTGACCGGGTCAGGCGTGTCGTGAAGCTGGTGGGCTTTGTGAACGGCGTGCCGGGTTTTGGCGATCAACCGAAGATTATCAATGGTGCGTCAGACATGATGGTCGAGGTTTTTGGCGACAAGGGCAAGCATGCCAGATCCGCTGTTGGCGCAGGATCACTTCCGCTCAACCTTTCCGTCGAGATCGAGGCCATTGTAGAGATCGAATAGAAGGGCTTTGGCCTATGTGGCGACCTTCTGACCCCGGTTGCGATTGGCTGACGAAAGTCGCCATCGCACATCGAGGGTTGCATGATCCAGGACATGGCGAGGAGGAAAACTCTCTTCCGGCTTTCGAGGCTGCCATCAAACATGGCTATGCCATTGAAACCGATGTGCAGTTGTCTGCTGATGGCGAGGCCATGGTGTTCCATGATCACGTACTGGACCGGTTGACCAGCGAGACCGGTTGCATCAGCAATTTCACGGCAACTGAGTTAAACAGTATTGCCTATGCAAATGGCAGGGGCACTATTCCCACGCTTTCCCAGGCGCTTGACCTAGTGGCCGGTCGGGTCGGACTGGTCATCGAGGTCAAGAGCAGTTGGTCGGGTAACACTGAACTGGTGCGCAGGACCGCGCAGTGTCTGGCGTCTTATGCCGGAGAAGCTGCTGTAATGTCGTTTGATCCGGTTCAAATCGCCTGGCTTGCCCACGAGACACCGAATGTCATTCGGGGCATGGTTGCAGACGGCGCGCCACGCGACGACTATCCCTGGTTGCCGCTTTCAACCCGACTTTCCCTCAGGGAGTTTCGCCACATAGGATTGACACAACCGGATTTTGTGTCTCTGGACAAGCACTGGCTGCCCTGTCCCATATCACGCAATTGCCGGAAAAACCGTACTCCGGTGATCTGCTGGACCATCCGTTCCGAACGGGAAGCATCAGACGCCCTGAGATGGTGCGATCAGGTAACATTTGAAGGGTATACCCCCAATGCCAGGATCTAGATCCTGAAATGACAATAGCGGAAAAGGACCAGTTCTCCATCGAGGTTCATTCGTCCATTGCGGGCATTGAGCCTGACACCTGGGACATGTGTGCCAATCCGCCGTGGCGCCCGTACAACCCGTTTGTAAGTCATGCATTTCTCAAAGCGCTGGAAGTCTCGGGTTCCGCAGTCGCGGAAACCGGATGGTTGGGTCAGCACATGCAACTGAAATGCGGTGACGGGCAGACTGTCGCCGTTATGCCGTGCTATCTGAAAAACCACTCGCATGGCGAGTATGTGTTCGATTATGGATGGGCCGAAGCCATCCAGCGGGCGGGCGGGCGCTATTACCCAAAACTGCAGATATCAGTACCATTCACTCCTGCAACCGGTCCGAGGGTACTCGTGGCCCGGCAGAGCCAGGTCAGACAGTGCCGTGCCGCCATGGCCAATGCATCCGGTCAACTGGCTGTGCGTCTTGGCGCCTCTTCAGCTCACATGACATTCATTGACGAGGAAGAGTATACCGACTTCGGGGAACTCGGCTGGCTGCAGCGCAACGACACCCAGTTTCACTGGCACAATGACAACTTTTCCTCATTCGATCAGTTTCTTGCTACTCTTTCTTCGCGCAAGCGCAAGAACATCCGCAAGGAACGGAAGACGGTGGCTGCAACCGGGCTGGAAATCCACGTTCTGACCGGAGATGATATAACCCAGGAACACCTGGATCAATTTTTCCACTTCTACATCGACACCGGTGATCGCAAGTGGGGAACGCCTTATCTCACCCGCGAGTTCTTTTCGTCTATAGGTGAAAGCATGGCTGACGACATTGCCCTTGTCATGGTGCGAAACGGTGATCACTGGATTGCGGGCGCCATCAATTTCATCGGCGGCGATGCATTGTATGGCCGCAACTGGGGTTGCATTGAACACCACGATTGCCTGCATTTTGAAGTCTGCTATTACACCGCCATCGAGTTTGCCATTGCCCGTGGTCTCAAACGGGTGGAGGCCGGGGCACAAGGTCCTCACAAACTGGCGCGTGGATACCTGCCAGTGACCACCCGTTCTGTCCATATGATACAGGACCCGCGTCTGCGCTCAGCCGTCGCTGACTACCTGGATATGGAGCGCAAGGCGGTGGCCCGTGACAACAAGCTGATTCAGGACAATCACTCACCTTTCAGAAATCGGGGACGTGATGAGGACTATTGAAGGTTGGCGTTGCACGTTTTCTGAGCTAAAGCGCTTTCCGAACAAAAACTGAACGATGTACGCAACTCACATCAAATGTAAACCGCTTTGGTAGCCTACTACTGATTTCAGACCGAGGAAGTTCAATGACGACTTACGACGACAGCAATATTTTCGCCAAGATTCTGCGCGGCGAGTTGCCCAGCCATAAAATCTACGAAGACGACAAGACCATTGTCATCTTGGACATCATGCCGCGAGCGGACGGTCATTGCCTGGTTATTCCCAAGGCTGCTTCGCGCAACATGCTTGATATCGCGCCGGATGACCTCAATGCTGTGATGGCTACTGTCCAGAAAATGGCCCATGCGGTAATCACGGCATTTGATGCTGACGGCATCACGATCCAGCAATTCAATGAAAGTGCCGGAGGCCAGGTGGTTTTTCATACCCACGTTCATGTTGTCCCACGCCATGAGGGCGTGAAAATGCGTCCGCCAGCCAGCGACATGGCCGATCAGGACGACCTAGCGGTCTGGGCCGAAAAACTGCGAACTGTATTGGCTGACTAATCATTACAAAACACCACGCGCCGTTAACCCAGCACCACATGAAGTAAAACCAATGCGATAACCGTTGCAAAGGTTGCAATTTGCGTTGACCTGTAGGCTGCGTAGAAAACCGCAATGCCAATTATTACGGCGGCAAAGCGGTGTTCAACCGCAATAGTCGACAAGACACCCGGCGGCGCGATAACCATGCGCATGACCAGGGCGGCAACCAGCGCTGTGGAAACTGCCCTCACCCACAACAGCAAGTCGCTTTCCGGATTAATTCGGGTGACGGCGACCACCGCCAGTGCCCGCCATGTGTAGGTGGCAACGAAGCCGGCCGGGATCATGGCAGCCACGATCAGCACGACCTGGTTCATTTCAGAAATCCCTTGCGGCGTGGCCGAAGACACATAAAGGCAAGGGTGCCACCGCCAACGCCGGCAATCAGCAGGTCAAAGTCCGGTGCCAAATAACGCGCAATCGGCAACAGGATACAACCCAGTACAATTGCAGCGTAGTCGAAACGCCAAATGGCGCCGGACAGCAGTGACAGTAGAAAGAACGCGGGAGTAAAAAACACCATGGCTGCCGCCAGCGCTGGTGGCAGACTGTCTGCAAGGTAGTATCCCGCCGGAACAACCAGCACCATCAATCCCATAAGGGCAGCGCCCAGGCCAACCAGCCATGGCAACTGCCTTGGCGCAGAAACGGCATGCAGGCTGGACAGCGACATGACCCAAATGGTGACAGCAGTAAAGTGGCCAAGCAGGAATTCGGCCGACCGTGCTGCCCGCTTCAATCGGACCTGTGCCAGCACACCAATGGTCATGGGCAAAAGGCGGACAGCCGTGAGAGATACCGCTGCAGCTATCAGGGGCAGCGCGACGCCGGACTGCCACATGGTCACAAACAATACCTGTCCGGGCAAGGCCCATATCAGCGGGATTGTCGCAACTCCCGCGAGCAACGGAAACCCGACATCATGGATCAAGGCGCCGAATCCGATGAATGAACATGCCATAACCAGACCAGGCAGAGAAAACGCTGCCCGGATGCCACCAAACATCCCGGTCCAGTCATAGACAGTGTCGTCTTCATCGTTTGCGGATTGTGCGGTTTGCCCCATGGAGCATGTTTACTGGTACAACAGGGTTACCTGCAACCCGCTTGGCGGCATGGTTTGCATGCGAAAACGCCGGACCTGTTAAGACCCGGCGCTGGGTTCGCTTCGTACCATGGAACGTCAATCAGACCGCCTGCTACTTTACCTTTTCGGTACGGCCGGATGTTCCGCCATCGCCCTTCTTCTTTTTTGGCACGGCTTTGGATGCTGGCGACGGTGTTTGCGATTTCTTCGGATCAGGTTTCTTGTTGCTCGGCAGGGATTTACGCTCGACAGGTTTCGGCAAGGCCTTTTCCTGTTCACGCGACAGAAACTTGAACTTGAGCTCATCAAGGCCCTGGTCATCCTTACCAAGCAGGACGCTCACCGTTCCACCCTTGACCAGTTTTCCAAACAGAACCTCATCAGCCAGTGGCTGTTTTATGTACTTTTGAATAACTCTGGACAGTGGCCGGGCGCCCATCTGCTCATCATAGCCTTCACGGGCAAGCCAGTCAGCAGCCTCGTCAGACAGTTCAATATTGATTTGTCTTTCGTCCAGCTGGGCTTCAAGTTGCAATACGAACTTCTGAACCACCATGCGCACCACTTCCGGCGGCAAATGGGCAAACCCGATTGTAGCATCAAGCCGGTTGCGGAACTCCGGTGTAAACATTTTGCTTATGGCTTCGCTATCGTCGCCTTCGCGTTTGGACCTGGTAAATCCAAACGCCGATTTTGCCAGATCAGCGGCACCGGCATTGGTGGTCATGATCAAAATCACATTGCGGAAATCGATCGACTTGCCGTTATGGTCTGTCAATTTGCCGTGGTCCATGACCTGAAGCAGAATATTGAACAGATCCGGATGGGCTTTTTCTATCTCATCCATCAGCAACACACTGTAGGGGTTTTGATCGATGCCGTCGGTCAGCAATCCACCCTGATCGAAGCCAACATAACCGGGAGGCGCTCCGATCAGACGCGATACTGAATGCCGCTCCATGTACTCAGACATGTCGAACCGCAACATCTCCACACCGAGAACAGCAGCCAACTGCTTGGCCACTTCGGTCTTGCCGACTCCTGTCGGGCCGGAGAACAGATAACAGCCGATTGGCTTTTCAGGCTCCCGCAACCCGGCCCGCGACAATTTGATTGCAGATGACAGTGCACCAATTGCGTCATCCTGTCCGAACACAACGCGCTTGAGTTCAGTCTCCAGATCCCTGAGCAGCTCCCGGTCGTTCTTGGATACTGTTTTGGGAGGAATTCGAGCCATGGTCGCGATGACCTCTTCGATATCCTTTACATCAATCATCTTTTTGCGCTTGCCTTCGGCCAGCAGCATTTGGGATGCTCCGGTTTCGTCAATCACATCAATGGCTTTGTCCGGCAGTTTTCGATCATTGATGTAGCGGCTGGAAAGTTCCACAGCAGATTTGATCGCATCATTGGTGTAGCGGACCTTGTGAAATTCCTCAAAATAAGGCTTCAGACCAGTCAATATCTTGATTGCATCGGGAACAGAAGGTTCATTGACGTCGATTTTCTGAAACCGGCGAACCAGCGCCCTGTCCTTCTCAAAATGCTGACGGTATTCCTTGTACGTGGTTGAGCCAATACACCGCAAGGACCCGGCAGATAATGCGGGTTTGAGCAGATTGGAAGCATCCATCGCACCACCGGAGGTGGCCCCGGCTCCGATTACCGTGTGAATCTCGTCAATGAACATGATGGCTCCATCATATTCTTCGATTTCCTTTATTACGGCCTTGAGTCGCTCTTCAAAATCACCACGATAACGCGTGCCGGCCAGCAAAACCCCCATATCGAGCTGGAAGATGGTGCACTCTTTCAACACCTCTGGAACTTCGCCCTTCACGATCTTGCGGGCAAGACCTTCCGCTATTGCTGTTTTGCCAACACCAGGGTCACCAACAAACAACGGATTATTCTTGGATCTGCGGCACAGTATCTGAATGGTCCGGTTGACCTCGGATTCTCGGCCAATCAGCGGATCAATCTTGCCGTCAGTAGCTTTCTGATTGAGATTGATGCAGAAATTAGCAAGCGCATCGCCTGATTTTTCGCCATCAATTACGTCGTCACCGTCGTCGCTATCGTCTTCTGAAGTTGCCCCTTGCACCGACCGGCTTTCAGACAGTCCGGGCTTCTTGGCAATACCATGAGATATGAAGTTGACCGCATCGTAGCGGGTCATATCCTGTTCCTGCAGGAAATAGGCGGCATGGCTTTCCCGCTCGGCAAATATGGCGACCAGAACATTTGCGCCGGTTACTTCCTCACGTCCGGACGATTGCACATGAATGACAGCCCGCTGGATTACGCGCTGAAAACCTGCGGTTGGTTTTGCGTCATCACCGGTTGCCATTACCAGGCTCGCGAGATCATTATCGACATAGTTTTCCAGACTGCGGCGCAACTGGTCCACATCGACGCTGCAAGCGCGCATCACCGATGCGGCATCCTTGTCGTCCACCAGCGCCAGCAACAAATGCTCCAAAGTGGCATACTCGTGACTTCGATCACTGGCCAAAGCCAGCGCCCGATGTAGCGCCTGTTCGAGACTGCGGGAAAATGTGGGCACGCGAGGCTCCTATTCCTTTTCCATGGTGCACTGCAGCGGGTGCGAATGCTGTCTGGCGAAATCCATGACTTGTGTGACTTTCGTCTCGGCAATTTCGTATGTGTAAACACCACATACGCCGACACCTTTCTGATGCACATGCAACATTACCACGGTAGCCTCTTCCCGGTTTTTGCCGAAGAACCGCTCCAGCACATGCACTACGAACTCCATGGGTGTGTAATCATCGTTCAAAAGAAGCACTTTGTACATGCTTGGTTTCTTGGTCTTGACCTGCTCGCGCGTGATGACACCGGTCTGGCCTTCGCCGCCGCCTTTGTCACCATCATTCTTGTCTTTGTCAGCCAGATATAACGACATAGAATACCATACATACTCCAACATGACGTCCATGCAGGCAGGGCCACTGCCTTCGGACAACACAATCATCCATGCCCTAGCATATAGGCGTCAATGGGTGAGATACGAGGGTATGAAGAAAACTTTCCTGCCTGGAGAGATTTGGCAATGAAAATCAGACACAAAAAAACCGCCTGACACATCGTGTCAGACGGTTTGCATTGGCAGGCAACACCAGGGACGCCGTATCCCTGTGGTATCGCGAGCGACTTACTTGGAAGCCTTGGGAGCGAACTTTTCGACCTGGGCTTCAAATGGCTTGTATGCTTCCTTGGCAGCTTCCATGTAGAACTGGCCGAATTTGTTGGCCTGTGCCATGAAGTCTTCATAAGACTTGGTAACGTGTGCCTGCTGCAGTTCAACAGCCTTTTCAATTGACTTGGCCGCAACAACCTTTTCGGTCAGTGCAACTGTGTCTTCAAAAGACTTCTTGGTGAATTCAGCAGCTTCAGTAGCAAGCGTCTGGAAGCCTTTGTTGAATGCGTTTGCGCTTGCGACATAAGCGTCAAAAC
This sequence comes from uncultured Alphaproteobacteria bacterium, assembly GCA_963700885.1. Classification (GTDB taxonomy): domain Bacteria; phylum Pseudomonadota; class Alphaproteobacteria; order Rhizobiales; family Aestuariivirgaceae; genus Anderseniella. The sequence continues at coordinate 21,518 of CAVOZJ010000004.1, read as the reverse complement.
CCTGTTTGCTTGCAGTCTGTACGTCTTCGAATGATTTGAACATGATAAAAATCCTTGGTGTGTGTGACCCCGAACTCTTCGGATGACGTTGATATATGCACTGCACCATTTGTTGTCAAGTATTTTTGTGCACTGCACCATAAAAAGTATTTCACACACGAAACCCGGCCTAATCATCGCCTCGTTTACCGGTTAGTAAGGCCCAGCATTCATGATTTGTTTGCGATGATCGGGGGGCATTGCGCCTTTTGGGTGGTTTTTGCCTGTCAGGTCGTAGTAAAATCGGGCGCGTGCATGTCCGTATTGTCAGTGTGTGTATAATATCGTTATCCGGCAGGTTTGCCGATGCCAGTGTTACTCCACCAGCGATACCAGCGCGCAACTGTGCACAGCAATCTTGTCGATTTCGGCATCGAATCGACTAGGTATATGGATCCGACGCCTCACCTCATGTGAAGTGTCAAAGTGGGTGGGTAGTACGTTTCATGGGCATCTCGACTGTCAATCAGATCACGACTCAATCAGGATATGACAAGACGCTGGCCATTGTGTTGGCGCTATTCATGGCATTGCTGCTGATAGCCGGAAATACTCGGCCAGCCTTCGCAAGACCTGCATTTAGCGCAATTACCGTGGATGCATCGACCGGCAAGGTAATTTACGCAAGTGACATTGATGCAAAGCGTTATCCTGCTTCGTTGACAAAAGTCATGACGCTTTACCTGATGTTTCAGGAAATCGAAGCCGGGCGGATGACATTTTCCACTCCCATGACTGTATCAAGCCACGCTGCTGCGCAACAGCCGTCTAAACTCGGCCTGAAGGTCGGGTCCACAATAACAGCGCGCGATGCGATGTTTGCCCTGATTACCAAATCAGCCAATGACGCGGCAATGGTAGTGGCAGAACACATTGGCGGATCTCAAAAGGGATTCGCCGAGCGCATGACACGCCAGGCCCGCTCTATGGGCATGACACGTACCACCTTTACCAATCCCAATGGCTTGCCGGACAGTCGTCAGATAACCACCGCACGGGATATGGCAACCCTTGGTTTGCGAATCCAGCGTGACTTTCCGGAACATTATAAAAACTTCGCAACTCGCTCCTTCACTTACCGCAACCGGAATTACCGGAATCATAACAGGTTGCTTGGCAAACTCGAGGGTGTTGATGGTATAAAAACCGGTTATACGCGCGCATCGGGCTTCAATCTCATTTCATCCAGGGCAGTCGGAAGCCGCCGGATCGTAGCCGTTGTAATAGGAGGACGCACCGGCCGGTCCCGTAATGCATTTATGACCAAGATCCTGATACGCGACCTGAAAAAGGCTACTCCTGGTGGAGCGAAAATTGCGGTGGTAGCGGGAAATCCGCCAGGTTACAAAGCCTCTCCTGCCAATTCTGATTTGAAAGACACTGCAAAAGAGGCCCCCGGACCCGCCGGCGGGGAGGTACCCATACCGCGTGACAAGCCCGCATTCAACGCTGAGGAAACTGCAAAGCTTGCAGAACTGGCATCCGCTTATCAGCATACTGTTCCAGTCGCAGACCCCCCGGCGAGATTTTCCGCTGGAACTGCGCAACCTGACATCACAAACCAGTCTGCGGATCCTTTGCCATTGGCTGGTGTTACTTTTACCTCGGTGGTCGTACAGTCATCTTTCAGCAAGTCTGATAGCTTGATCGTTACGGATTCTGTAGCCGGGTTGGCGGCATCAATGATGCCGCGCAAGGATCAATCACGAATTTTGACGTCCAAAACAGAACCTTCCCCTGAACAATTCCCAACTCAACCCGGTGCAGTAGTTCGCACTGCAGGCGCATCAGCGGCGGCAACCGTTGCAAACAACCGGAACCAAATAGATCATGACGCCACCTGGAACATACAGATAGGCGCCTTTCCGACACGCCAGGGTGCCCGCAACAGGCTTGATGCGGCCAGGACCAGCCAGGTGGACGAACTCAGAAAGGCAACGCCCTTCCTGATGCCTGTGGATAAGAATGGCAGTACCTTGTATCGCGCCCGTTTTTCCGGCCTTAACAGAAAACAGGCAACTGGCGCGTGTCGCCAATTGAAACGCGCTGGTGTAGGTTGTTTCCCGCTGGCGCCGACAAGCTGAAGTTAGACAATAGAAAAAAGGCAGGCTTGCACCGCACCACTTGATCGCCGAACGTCCTTACTGGTCCGGCCTGCCAGCCGTCAGGACGTCATTGGCTTCATTGATGCGAGCCGCCAGGTAGGCAGACCCGCCGCTGTCCGGATGGTGTTTTTTCATCATGCGCCGGTAGGCGGCACGAATTTCTTTCTCGCTGGCACCTTCCTTCAGCCCAAGAACGTCCAGCGCATCTCCTCTACTCATCGAACTGCGAGAATTGGCTTTTCCAGCCTGACCGCCCTGCTCTCTCCACTGTGGATGTACACGATCCAGGTAAGCCATCAACAAAGCTTCGCTCTGATCATTGGCAGAAACACATTTTCCGAGCAATTTGAGCAATTCAGCAAGTTCGAGTTCGGACAACAACCGGCCGGTAAACTCGCCAGTCAAAACTGTGCCGTTCATGGTTCCGTCATCGTGGTTCAACCACATATCCAGCATTTCCGTGCGAACCGAAGACTTCTGCCCGGACGATCTGTTTGTCCTGTTGAACCCCTTGCGCGCACCGTGTAGGAACAAGCCGAACAAAAACAGCGGAACGGCCACAGCGATTAATCCGCGAAGTGCGAAAAATACGGCCAAACCCAACACAAAACCCGATAGGCCGTTGCGTGTGGCGAAAGCCATCGTTGACGGATTTGCGTTTACGAGGCGCGGTAACAGCAGCGCCGCGGCTACGAATACGGCTATGGCGGCAATGGCATAGAGCATCAGCTCAACTGCTCCAGCAGTCCACGAACACCGTTTTTCTGGTTGCCGGAAAAATTCTCCAGAGCAGCGCGTCCTCCAGTCGCGTAGACGGCGACTGCGGACAACAGTTCACGCAAGTGATCTGCAGAACCTGAATCAAAGCGGCTATATGCCCCGCCGGTCAGCCGGGCAATTTCCCTGAATGCCTTGTTCGCAACCGAATCATGACCTTCCTGAAACATAAACATGCGGACACCCAGCAGGCCTATTTCTCCGGCCTGCTGACAAAGATGATCGATGTTTTCTTCCATGCAGTCACCCACATAGACGACAGCATTAACCTTGCTCAACCGCGCTTCCTTTCGAACATGTTTCAAAATTTTGGCAATCTGCGTGTTACCGCCCCGACAATCCACCGTGGTCATAAGGCGAGCCAGACTGTCGGCGTTGGACACCCACTTCGATGCACGACATTCGCCAAAACCCCTGAAGTAAATCAGCTGAACGTCAAGACCGCCTATATGGCCAGCTTCACGAAACATTTCCGCCTGGGTTTGCAGCGCTGCGTCCCAACTGGGTTGACGGCTCATGGTCGCGTCCATGGCGAAGATGAGCTTTCCGCGACCTGCAGTTGCCGGAACCGGTGTTGATTTCAACTTTGCAAGGAAATTTTCGACGTCGTCCTTCACAGCCGGTGTAATTCCAGATCGCTGATCAACAACCGGCTTCACGTCAGACTTTCTGTGATCGCGTTTTGTCAAATGCAACTCCCCGAAAAATGTTCTACTCGAAGAGATAGGAATTTCTGCACAAAATACAAATGCTGTTCGCGGAGTGGGCCGAACTATTGTGACGGAGCCGCCAGATATTGATCATCAGTGACCTGTTCCAGCCAGTTCGCATGATTGCCGTCGAGCGCTTCCTGGAATGCAATGTGTATCATTCCATTGTCCGGCGAAGCTCCATGCCAGTGTTTTTCATTCGGCGATATCCACATGACATCCCCCGGCATCAGGGTGACCACTGGTCCACCTTCGGTTTGAAAACGGCCTACTCCGGACAACACGATTAGGGTTTGACCCAGTGGATGAGTGTGCCAGGCCGTTCGCGAACCGGGTTCAAAAGTGACCCGCAGTGCGCGAATTCGGGCGGGTTCTGGAGCCTCCACCAGGGGGTCTTGCCATACTGTGCCTGTGAAGTAGCTGGCTGGAGCCTGCCTGGTTGGTCTGGTGCCTGCCTTGTAGTGCTGCATTTCCTTGTATCCTCAGTTCCGCTCTGATTGTGTTATGCCTGAACACTAGGTCAATCAGGAGTTTAAAGGCCAGCCCATGAGTAAATTAATGCGTGAATTTCCACCATCCACAAAAGACCAGGTCACTCTTGCAAACTGGCGTACCGCACCATTCAGCTCATGGGCCTTCTCCCACGTTCGTGAGATTATCCCGACTGCAGATATCCCCAACACTCCATCTGACGTCTGGAATCTGAAAACAGACCTGCAAGACCTGTCCGGGTTGACGGTCGGTGAGAACATGGATTTGAGCGCCTACCTTGCGGCCACCTTTTCCGACGGTTTTATCGTGCTCCACAAGGGGCAGATTGTTACCGAAGAATATCGCAATGCGGCTGGACCTCTGATACCCCACATCCTCATGTCGGTATCCAAATCGATGCTAGGGGCGCTCTCGGGAATTCTGGCTCAAAAGGGACAACTGGATGTTTCGGCAAAAGTCACGAAGTACATCCCTGAAATGGAGTTCACGGCCTGGAAAGGCGCAAGTGTGCAAAATGTGCTTGATATGCGCACCGGCATTCGGTTTGACGAAGACTATGAAGCTACCACCGGGGCAATCATAGAATACAGAAAGTCCACCGGGTGGAATCCGCTTGAACCCGGTGAGGCTGCTACTGATCTCCGGAGATTCTTCAACCAGGTCACGGATGCCGACGGCGCTCACCAGCAACGCTTTCACTACGTGTCACCAAACACCGATCTCATGGCCTGGATTATCGAACGTGCGACCGGAGTGCGTTTTGCGGAACTGATGTCGGAACATCTATGGCAGCCAATGGGAGCAGAATCGTCGGCCTACATCACGGTTGATCGTCTCGGTGCACCGCGGGCTGCCGGTGGCATGTGCGTCACCTTGCGTGATCTTGCTCGCGTTGGCCTTCTCATGGCGAATGGTGGAAAGCGAGACACTGTGCAGGTGCTGCCGGGTGAATGGATTGCCGACGTGGTCACAAACGGAGACGCTGAAGCGTGGAACACCGGTGATTTTGCCGAATATTTTCCCGGCAAGAACATGCATTACCGCAATAAATGGTACGTTGAACGCGGTGATAATCCAATGATGTTGTGCATTGGCATTCACGGTCAGAACCTGTTTGTCATACCGGAACAGGAACTGGTGGTAGCAAAAATGTCATCACGTCCGAAGCCCTTCGATCCTCAGGTAAGTCAACTCAACCTGAAGATGATCTCAGCGCTCAAACGACACTTCGCCGGCAAATAGTTCGTGGGGATGCCTTCGACGCCTCTGCCACCGTCTGAAAAAGTGATATGGATTGCATCTACCAATCAATGCGAACCCGGATAAATGTCGGATAGACTGAAAATTGTGCGAACTGTCGAAACCTTGCGCGGACAGGTTTCTCAATGGCGGCGACGGGATATGCGGACTGCTCTTGTTCCTACAATGGGCGCGTTGCATGATGGCCATTTGCGGCTGGTGGAAATGGGATTGCGTACGGCTGACCGGGTTGTAGTCACCATATTCGTAAATCCACAGCAATTTGCTCCAGGCGAAGACCTGGATGCGTATCCGCGCACAGAAAAATCGGACGTCGAAAAACTACGCGCAGCGGGCGCTCACCTTGTGTTTGCGCCACCTCGCCTAGAAGTGTATCCGGAGGGTTTCTGTACAGCGGTTTCTACGGCTGGTCCGGCAAAAACCGGTCTGGAGGACAAGTCACGCCCGCATTTTTTTGACGGTGTCACAACGGTTGTCGCCAAGCTGTTCATTGCAGCGGGTTGCGACTACGCCATGTTCGGTGAAAAGGACTTCCAGCAACTGAAGGTAGTAACCAAAATGACCCGCGACCTCTCGATACCAACCAGCGTTATTGGTGTTCCCACGGTTCGTGCAGATGATGGACTGGCACTTTCATCCAGAAACGCATACCTGTCAGAAGAACAACGCTCGATTGCGCCATTCCTGCACCGGACACTACAGGATCTCGCCACAGACATCCGGGATGGAAAAAACATAACCCGTTCCTGCAGTGCCGCCCGAAAAAATCTCGAGAAATTAGGGTTCAATACGGACTATGTTGAAGTACGCGTGGCCGAAACACTGGAACCGGTAAAATTACTGGCGGAAGCTGAGCTTCGTATTCTGGCGGCCGCCTGGTTGGGCAATACACGCCTGATCGACAATATTGCTGTGTAAGTTCGCGACTTTTACAACAACCCGAGTTCGGCCAGTTCATTGCGCATTTTTTCAGGCATGTCATGAGCCATGGTACCGCGGGGTAAATCCCGGGGCGCGTCTTCGCCTGTGAGATAACGCCAGCCCTGAAATGGCCGCCTTGGCTGTGGACGTACAGGTACCAGTTCCTTGTCGAAAATGAACTTGCAGCGGGAAATACCGTCTTCATCCCTGAATGGTTCAATCTCGATGATGCGCTGGCGTACTGCCACCATGCCCTTGACTACCCAATAGAGAGACCCGCCGGAAACTATCTCGTCAGCCCGCCTGGGCAGCATCCTGGTAATGTGCCAGATTTTGCCGGCAGTCCGTAACCGACGGGTTTGCCACTCCTCAAGCTCCTGGATATCGCTTACGCCGACACACAATTTAAGAATATGCAATGCCATATGCACACCATCCGCGCCCGCGTCGCGACAAGCAACTCTCATCCGGCTGGTTTACACAGTTTTCAGCCGCATATTACGCCCATCCGCTAGGCTTTTTTGGTATTACTTCTTTTCGTGCGGAACGATGGGAGCCTCAGCTTCCCGCCACGCACCAAAACCTCCAATCAGGTTGTAAACCGGTTTCAGACCCATGCGTTGGGCAATCTGGGTTGCAAGTGCGGACCGCAGACCTCCCGCACACATGAAAACAAACGGACGGTCCTCGGTGAAAACATCCTTGTGATACGGACTGTCCGGTGCAATCCAGAACTCGACCATGCCACGTGGCACGTGCCTTGATCCAGGCACCTTGCCATCCCGCCATAATTCGCGAATATCGCGTATATCGATTAACAGGGCATTGTCGTTGTCGATCAACGAGCGCGCGCCGGTCACATCAACCTCGGTAATCTCGGCTTTTGCTTCAGCAAGGAGTTCCTTGATACCGGTGGTTATCTCTTGTGGCATGAATTGCTGTTCCGATGCTGGCCTGTAAAAGTATAACTACAGTTTCCTATCAATGTTACAGGCCGGTCAAGTCCCGTCACTGATCCGTAAACCATGCGCAACCTTTCGTTAGTGATATCCCGGTACCGTGCAGGAACATAAATCATTTCTCCAGTGCGGGATCGGCAGAACATGGGTGAAAGTCTTTTTGGCAAATTGCGGGGCGTGTTGTCACGCGAGCAAACGTCTGACATTGCGTTTCAGAACAGCGAAGTAAATCCAACCGCCAACCTTGCGCGCTTAGGCCTTGCGTCCGGCAACATGCAGGCAGCGATGACGCCTCATGTCGGTTCACTTGATTTTGAGCCCTTGGCGGCCGGCGCAGTTCAACCTGGTCTGCCGTTGCCGAACGTCACACCTGTCGGCATCCAATTTTTTGCTGACGTTCCCTCGCAGGAAGGTGCAGATGAAATTATGTCAGTGTCGCAGAATGGAGAAAACTGTTTGTCCGCCGACAAAAAACCGGCAGGTGATGGCATCTGGACTGTAGCGGTTACGCTCTTTATGGCCCCGGTTCCCCAGGAAATCCACGCAATTGAAACTGTGCTTCAGACCTGGGCACAAAAACTCGGGGGTACATCAAGGGGTTGGGGATTGAGCCAGGACCAGGCAGCCTGAACCACCCTGATTGCCCAAGCGTTACCAAAACAAGAAAACCTACACTGAATCCCAATCCGGTTTCACACTTTCCGGATCTACCAGCCTTACATTACGGGAGCCCAAAGCGCTGATCTTTGCCATTTCTTCATGGCTCAGCGAAATTTGCAGGGCTTTCAGGTTGTCTGCCAGTCTTTCTGGCCTGGAAGAACGCGGGATTGAGACTACGTCGCCAAGACCTGCCAGCCATGCAAGCGAGATCTGAGCAGGACTGGCGTCATGCCGTTCGGCAATTTCCTTGATCACCGGTTCATCAGCCACCTTGTTTCGAGCAATGGGACAATACGCCGTCACCGCGAGCCCATGACGCGAACAGGCAACACGGACTTTGTCCTGGTTAATCAGGGGATGAAATTCTACCTGGTTGCATACCAGGGGTTCATCAGAAAGTGCCACTGCTTCGTCTATCAATTTGACAGTGAAGTTGGATATGCCGATGTGACGGCAGAGCCCTTCCCGTTTGGCCTTGTTCAGTGCAGTTATAGTTTCCGCGAGGGGCACAGTGCGCGACGGCCAGTGCAGCAGCAGCAAATCGAGTGAACCGCAATCCAGCAACTCGAGCCGTTCATCGACCGCGCGTGAAAAATCGACACTTGAAAAATTCTCCGGCCAGATCTTTGTGGTCACAAACAATGTGCTGCGATCTACACCCGAGGCCCTGATGCCTTCTCCAACATAGGCTTCGTTTTGATACATCTGCGCGGTATCCACGTGGGTATACCCGTTCCGGAGCGCTACAGAGACCAGTTCAGCGCATTGTGGGCCGCGCAGTTCCCAGGTTCCAAGGCCGATTGCCGGTATGTCTGCACCATTTGCTGAAACAATCTTCATGCGCCATCCTGCCTCTTTGCAACTTTCCGGTTGAAGGTGTCATCATGACTGTGAATTCGCGGAGAAAGCAACCTTGAATGGCTTATGAAACACCAAACACTGTGCCATGGCCTCCGATGATATTTGGTGGTCTCGTTATCGGTGCATTGCTGTTGCAATACATCGTCCCGCTTGAATTGCCAGGGAACATTTCATGGCCCGGTTACATGCTGCTGGCGGCTGGAATTTCTCTGGATATCTGGGCCATGGCGACAATGGCAAAAGCCCGTACCAATATCCTGCCTCATCGCGCAGCGGATCATCTCGTAACATCGGGTCCTTTCTCTGTCATGCGCAATCCGATTTATGTGGGCAATACGATAGCCACTGCCGGTTTGGGAATGGCGCTGCAAAACGGCTGGCTGTTGCTGGCTACACCGGTTGCTGTCATGGCGATCCACCATCTCGCAGTAGTGCGCGAACAAGCTCATCTACAACAGAAATTCGGCGAGGACTGGTCCAGTTATGCAGCCAGGGTTAAACCATGGTGGCTGGTCTGATTTTCCAGTGCAGCACTATTGATTGACAAGTCTACAACAGCCACCACGCCGCCAGGCCAAGAAAAGCAAAGAACCCCACAACATCCGTAACGGTGGTTACAAACACGCCGGACGCGATTGCGGGATCAATCTCAAAATGATCCATTGCAAGCGGAATTAGAATACCTGCAAGTGCGGCTGCAAACATGTTGATAACCATGGCTGCCGCGATAACCAGGCCCAACTGATCGGATCCAAACCACCACCAGGCAAACAGACCCATTATAACGGCAAAAGCCAGGCCATTGAGAACACCAACCGTACTTTCACGTACTACAACGCGCACCGCATTTACGGGCCCAAGATTTCTTTGTGAAATCGCCCGGACAGCAACCGTCATTGTTTGTGTGCCTGCATTACCTCCCATGGACGCAACAATGGGCATCAGGATTGCCAGCGCCACCATTTGCTCGATAGACGCATCGAACAGGGAAATGACCCAGGACGCCAGAACTGCAGTTGCCAGATTCAGCACCAGCCAACCAAACCGCGACTGGGTTGTTGACCAGATCGTATCAGTGATTTCTTCATCACCAACGCCACCCAGGCGCAAAATGTCCTCGCTGGCTTCTTCCTGAATGACATCCACGATATCATCGATGGTGATGGAGCCAACCAGACGATCATTGTCATCGACGACAGCGGCTGAACCCAGATGATACTGTTCAAACTTGTAGGCGACGTCGTCCTGTTCATCTGCCACGTTGAAGACAACATCATGCTCTCGCATGATCTCCGATATCTGCTGTGACCTGGGATGGCGCAGGACCAGGCTCACCGGTACGAACCCGACCGTGTGAAATGCCGGATCAACGATGTAGATCTCGATGAAATCCTCGGGCAGATCCTCTTCATTGCGCATGTAGTCAATAGTCTGACCTACTGACCAGAATGATGGCACAGCCACGAAACTTGTCTGCATGAGGCGTCCGGCCGAATATTCGGGATACTCCAGGCCCCTTGTCAGTGCAGTGCGGTTTTTACTCGAAACCTTGGCCAGGATTTCCTGTTGATCTTCCTCATCCATATCCTCGATGAGGTAAAGCGCATCATCAGTGTCGAGTTTACGAACCGCAGATGAAATAAATTGGTTCGGGAGGGCCTCCATGAGTTCGTCACGAACGGACTCATCCAGTTCCGGCAGGACTTCGAAATCGAACGTCCGGCCCTGAAGTTCAATAAACCGGACGCGCTCATCGGATGGCAGGAACTCGATCAGGTCGGCTATATCGGCTGCGTGCAGATCCTTGACCAGTTTGCGGAGCTGGCGTGAATTATCTTGTTCAAGTGCATCAGCGACAGCCCGCACGAACTCGGCGCGCAAGGCACCGTCATCGTCATGCAAGTCCAACTCATCCACCAGTTCCGGCATGGCGTTCTCACGTCCCGTTTGAATCTGTCATGTGATACATAACATGCACAGGTTACTGGACAATCAGGGAATCTGGACGATGCTGGATCAATATGACTTTTGATTGAACCAATCAAAAGTCCTAAAATTGATCGGGACCAAGGTGCTGGAGCAACTTTGTGGATTCAGGAGAGCCCGTGTCACTTTAGGTTGTTGTGATCAGGAAGTCACTGACAACACCGTACTGCAACATCCAAATCAGGGTGAATGTCACCCCGACCGCCAGGGCAGACATGTATACCGGATAGCCGAAAGCCTCCACCGGCTGTTTTCCAGCCAGTTGGTTAAGCTCTGCGCGTGTCCTGGCTATCAGATACTGTTCAGCCGTCTCAATCGAGCGTAACCGATTGATAAGTGTCCTGTCCGTTACTTGTTTCATGTCGCCGCCTCTCCCTGTCAGCAAACATTGTGCAGGAAAGGAAGAAATAATCAGTAGGTTTTACTGTTCAGTTTTTTCCTTCATCGTTAACGAAAGAAAAATCACTGGGCGCATCATATTGTTGATTGCAGGTACACTGATATCCCAGTATTTTGTTGCAGGATCAAGGAGATCAGTTTGCCTGCAATTCACTTCACCAGTTTGTCGTTTATGCCGTCCCAGTTTTTGCCGGGCGGATTGGCCGCGAAATCCATGGCCCTGTTCGTGTAGATTTCATAGAATTCCGCAAAATCAAATTCCGTCGCCAGATCGCGGCATTTTTCTGCAATTGTGCTGACCTCTTTCCAGCGCTGACCGAAGTAGGCATCCAGCATGGTGGTGTGCATCGTGCGCAAGTTCTGAAATGAGTCACGCGACACCATTTCCTCGTTACCCAGCAGGGCGTAGATATCTTCGGGTTCATTTTTGCCTTTGACCCTGACCCGGTCAATGAGCAACACTGCAAGGCGATCTTCGATGGCCTTTGCGGTCTGCCTGCCAATGATGATCTTCGTACCGTAGGATTTCGTCTGTCCTTCGAGCCGGGCTCCAAGGTTAACTGCGTCTCCCAGCACAGTATAATCGAACCGGAAATCTGAACCCATGTTTCCGACAACACACTCGCCTGTGTTGATGCCAACGCCGATATCCAGGGCCTCTTCGCCGGCAGCCATCCTTTCCACGTTCAGCAGTCTGAGGCGTCGCGTCATGTCCAGCGAGGCCTGGCAGGCATGCAAGGCATGTTCGTCATCCGCCAGGGGGGCATTCCAGAATGCCATAATGTTGTCACCCATGTACTTGTCGATGGTGCCCTTGTGGGTAACAACCGCTTCGGACAACGGAGTGAGCAGGGAATTGATCAGCGAGGTCAGTCCCTGCGGATTGGACTTGAACTTCTCCGATATGGTCGTGAAACCGCGAACATCGGAAAACAGAATAGTCATCTGCTTGGTTTCGCCGCCCAAAATTAGTTTGTCTGGGTCCTCGGTCAGTTGCGTTACCATGTCCTTGGATAGATATTGTCCAAACGCTGTGCGTATTCGCCTGCGATCGATTTCTTCCTGCAAGTAACCCAGAATGACCATGACACTGGTTACCGCAAGCGATGCCATCAAGGGGAACGCATAGTCGAATATGAGCGATTTTTGGATAAACGCCCACCATGACAAACCCGACGACGGAAACCGCCACCAGGCCACCGGCGACGATCGTAATGACGGCACCAAATCGGGCAGCAGGACGATCAGTGCCAGGCCAATCAGCAGAGCCAGACTAACTTCCAGACCATCGGCCCAGGCAGGCCGTTGCAGCAATGTCTGGCTCAGCACCGCATTGATGAGTTGTGCATGGGCTTCGACGCCAGGCATTGCAGCGTCAACCGGGGTAGCTTTCAGGTCAAACAGACCGGTTGCAGATGCTCCCAGCAATACGATCTTTCCATTCAGAAGTCTTGTATCAACCTTATCCGCTAGCAAGTCGGAAGCCGACACAAAGATGTCCTGATTGTGGGGCCGAAAGTGCAGCCAGGCCTTCGCATTGCGATCAGTTGGCATGGTAACGCCAGCCAACGCAACTGAACTCACGCCTGCCGCATCTGTTCTGATCAAAATCGTCGATTGCCCAGTGGCCACTCGAAGTAATTCCAGACCGAGTGACGGTAAAATCGTGTTACTCGCTATCATCATGAGTGGCATTTTTCGAATAATACCGTCTGTCTCGGGTCGGATCGAGACCATGCCCCGCCCTTGAGCTTTCGCTTCCAGTTCCGGCACATTCCTCACCAATCCCGGATAGGTATCCAGAAACTGGGCGGGATCCGGGCCAAGTATGGCGGTGGCAGATTGCTTCAACTCACCCGCATGCCACTGCGTCAGTTTTTTGTGGAAACCAGACTGTCCCAGAACCACGCGAGTTCTCGCCATCGCATCTGCAAAAACCTCGTCATTGGACTTCATGGCCCGCAACCGGTCAGCCGTTTCCTTGTCATAGGTTTCAACAATACCGGCGATATTTGCAGGCGACGTCCGATCATGTTCGGGAAACAACACATCCAAACCAATCGCAACCGCGCCGGCATTGGTCAATTTTTCAACTATCTGTGCCAGCAATGAACGTGGCCATGGCCACTGACCCAAATCGTTGAGACTCTTTTCGTCCACATCGACAATGATCACTTGTTGCGGAACCGGTTTTGGTGCCAGGGCAATCTGGTACAGGTCAAACGTTTTAAGTCTTAGGGTTTCCAGCGGTGCAGGATCAATCAGTCGCAAGCCAATCATTACAACAAGCAACAACAACGCCAGCATCCGACTGACATTTGTTCTGTTCAGGCCTTTTATCAGTACCGCCTCCCAACCCGGGAAAATCACCAATTCACCAGCTGGTGGATACTGATCTAGTTGGCCTGGGTTGTGAATACCTCGACATGGTCAAAAAGCAGTTTTACAAACCCTTTTCAGTTCGCTTGGAAACCAACCGGCCAAACAAATTGGCATGCCAGAGGTTGGTTCTTCCGCTACAGAGCCTATGACAGTAATCCAAAGCTGGATTTCAGGTGTCCTGAACTCTACGGTTATTACAAGCAGCCACAATATGGGCGGTGGTTGCATGGTGCCATGCTACGGGCCAGTACACCCTGACAAGCAGAGTCAGTCGGGTTTACTTACCCGCCAGTCGCGCCTTGAGTGCCTCCAGCACTTTCTGCTTCGGTCCATCGGCAACCAGCTTGCCGTCGGCAAGGACAAGCAAACGATCAACAAGGTCAAGCATACTGTAGCGGTGGGTTGAAACAATTATGGTCTGGTCCGGCCTCAAGGCATGTTTAAGGTTCTTGATTAACCCACGTTCACTGGCGAGGTCCATCGACCCGGATGGTTCGTCCAGATAAACCACTTTCGGATTGAGTAGCAACACCCGCGACAGAGCCACCATCTGCCGCTGCCCGCCGGACAGCAAGCAACCGCGTTCTCCAACCGGCATATCATAACCCGATGGGTGACGCATGGCGAAGTCTTCCACACCTGCTAAACGAGCAGCCTCCACAATCTGTTCATCTGAAGCGGACGAATTTCCCAACAGGATGTTGTCGCGCAAGGTGCCGAAGAACAGATCGGAATCCTGATTCACAACGCCGATAGCGCCGCGGACCTCATGCGGATGGAACTGGCGTATATCAATATTGTCAATGAGTACGGCGCCTTCCTGCGCCTCATACAAGAGCTGCGAGCAAACGGCCAATCGTGGTCTTACCCGAACCAATCTTGCCGATAATGCCGACTTTTTCACCTGGCTGGATGCTGAAGTTGAGCCCATTCAACGCCGGGTTAGGCGCGCCGGGATAACTGAACTTGACCGCCTTGAACTCGATCCTGGCATCGTTGATTGGTTGAGCCACGAAGGACTTTCCGTCCGGTCGTTCGCTTTCCATTTTCATGATGCCGTTCAAGTTGCCAGCGCAGCGAACGACTGCTGCGAGCGTGCTACAATATTGGCGCAAACTGACCGAAATGGAGCAACCGCACGCCCGGCCAGGATAACGCAGGCAATGATGGCGCCCATCGAAATTTCACCCTTGTCAAACAGATGGGCGCCATAAACAACTATACCTACCGTAACAAGTTGCTGCACAGCCATGGTGATGCGTGGTGACCAGATTGGATATCCGCTTGGTCTTTTCGACCGTACGCGCTGTGCGCCCAACAAGACGTTCCCACAGGCTTTGCAGGCGCCCCTCGGCGCGCAACATCTTGATGGTCTCCAGCGCCGAGATAGATTCAACCAGCAAAGAATGCCGGTAGGCAGATTCAGTTTGCGTTTCCTTTGCTGCTCTTCGCAGGGGAAACTGCATGATCAGCCCGACAACCAATACAACTGCCGCACCGACTGCCGGCACGATTGCAAGCGGCCCGCCAATCAGGTGGATGACAAACAGAAACAAGCCAAAGAACATGAAGTCGGATAGTGTCGCCAGAGTATTGGACGTAAAGAACTCCCGAACTGACTCGAACTCTTTGAGGTGACTGGCAAATCCACCCGTTGTGGCGGGTTTGTTTTGCAGTTTGATCGATAGCAGATGTTCGTAAATACGCCCTGCCAGCAGCACGTCCGCACGTCTGCCGGCAGCATCAATCATCCAGCTTCTAAGAACCTTGAAAATCAGGTCAAATCCTATCGCGAGGCCGACACCAATGGCCAACACCCACAAGGTCGAGATAGCCTTGTTTGGCAGCACTCGGTCATAAACGTTCATGATGAACAATGGTGATGCCAGCGCCAGAACGTTGATAATGGACGCGGCCAGTATTACCTGCACATAACTTGGCCACAGCCGCCAGACAACGCCCCAAAACCAGTGCCCGCGAGCAAGTTGAATCGCTTCAGGTTCACGTTTCGTGAGCTGAATGTCCGGTTTGACGAGAATTGCAATCCCAACATAGCTTTGCTTCAATGATAGCCAGCGATACCTTGGAAACTGTCTCTGTATGTGGATCAAAAATTTCATACTTGCGCCTGCGCAGGCGCCTGAATACGACGCACGCATCACCATTCTCCAGCAGCAGTATGGCGGGAAACACAAGCGGATTAATACGTTGCAGGGGTTTTTTGATGACCTTGGCGGCGTAACCTGCCCTCTGTGCCGCCCGTACAGCCAGTTCCGGCGTAAGTTGTCCGTTTTTGAGAGGCAGGCCAGCGGTCAGTTCTGTTTCCGAGGCGGCGCGATCATGATGGGAGGTGACAGCAATAAGACATCGCAGCAACGCATCATACCATCGGCAGTCTGAAAACTGGCGTCATCATTCACTCCACCATTGTCTGCGAGCTGCTCATTTACCGCTTCTTGTGTTCTCATGGCTGGTGATCGGTCGAATTTCATGGTTCATGTTGCCGATTCTCTCGTTGTCGCCCGGTGAGCAACAGCTAGATCCTGTCAAACCACGATCACTGCATCCAGATCAACACTTACCTTAGCACGACACGCTGAACAGATTAGTAAATCCCTTTGAAATCCGGTTCGCGATCAAGATCTTTTGGCGTGTATCTCGGCATCGTTTCTGCAGGTGGAGTTGGCGGCACACTGAATTGTTCGCGCGCATAGGCTTTCACGGCTGATGGCGGATTGACACCAAGCGTTCGCAACAGTTTGTTGATAGACGCCAGCAATCGATACTCGGCAAATTGCACCGAGGCCTCGCCCGTAGCGACCGCGACCTGCGCAGAAACGCGACTGTTCTGGGCATCCAGCACATCGAGTAGTGATCGTTGGCCAATTTCGAACTGCTCGGTATAAAAACGAACAACCTCGTTCTGCGTGTTCAACTGGCGATTAAGGTCCACCAGGCGAGCCGCCTGCAACCGCTTGCGATCCCACGACAGCCGGACACCTTCTTCTACTTCACGGGAAATTCTATGCAGCGCCATCCGCGCTTCGTCAGTACGTCGCACCTGTTCCTGCTTGTTGGCACTATCGATTCCGCCATTATACAGATTCCAGGCAACGATGACATTCGCCTGAACGTCGTTATCCTGACCAGATTGTCCATCAAGATTATCGCCAGCGCGCGCGCGTCCTTCCAGATTAATCCTGGGCGCAAAACTTGCGTCAGCCTTGCGGATTAGAGCACTGGCAGCGTCCACATCGGCCTGTGCGAACTTGATAGAAGGATGATTTAACCTGGCATGCCCTATGGCACTGTCAAGACTGCGGGGCAGCGCCTTTTTAACACCCCTCGGCGCCCTTGTCTTGCCAATTGAACGTCCGACCAGTCTCGCAAACCGGGTTTCCGCATTGGCCAGTTCTTCCCTGGCCTGCGTTGTGCGAGCCTTGGCCGAATAAAGACGCTCACGGGCCTGCGGCTGGTCTGCCACACTTGTTGCACCACCTCTGCGCACCCGAGCTGATCTTACTCAACAGATTTGTGTGATAACGTCTCGTTTGCAACAAGAAACCCAACAACACGACGCAACCGGATAATATCGATGTACTCTCTGACAACCGACAAAGCGATAAATTCTGCGCGTTCCATTACACGATAAGATGCACCATCAACACGTGCATGCCTGAAGCTCAACTTCCGACTGAGATTCATAGCCATCGAACAACAGCTGGCGCGCAACCAAGCTCGCTTCGCGTCGGTTCAGCCACCCTGCACCGCCATTAGGATCGGTGTCTGTTTTGGCGCCACCTCTTCTCGCCGCCAATCCGAGCCTCAAGGTCCACTCTTCGGCCGAAACAATCCACGGGCCTGCTCAAGCTCGAACTCAATTGCTTCACGATTGGAAATCGCCTCGCCAATCTCGGGGTTGCTTGCGACCGCAATTCTGGACCGCTTCAAGCAAGCTCATTGCTTGCGCTGAAGTTGATGACAACAGACTGAAACCCCAGATGGACACCGCAATAAATTGTTTTAACTTCATCCAGCATACGCCCCACAAAACCGTCCAGGTTTACTCACCGCCAAGCATCGAACCCGGATCATTAGGGGCATGCTACACTGTCGGCACTTAAAAATCGACTAAAGTTCCTTTGGCAAAGAAAATTTTTCACATCTGTGACAAAAATGCCACACAGGTTGTTCAGGCGCCCGAGCTATCGCCGTTAGTCTGCGACAGCAGTTATTGATATTCGCATTGTGATTATGACGCAAGGGTAAATGACTGAGGGGCCACTCGCACCAGACAAACTATTTCGGCCGATCGTGCAAGGCAAGTAATCCAATTCGCATCGGTTTCCCGGCGACCCTGCGCCCACGTGCACCAAATTTCAAGCGTAACGCGACGTCAATAACTTGTTCATTTGCGTCGACAATCAATTGGTTGCAGCGCGCCTGCAAAGCCACATGACCCGTTGTTTCGGGCGTATCAATTGGCCAGATAAAACATCACGCCATAAAAACAATCGCATTGCGTAATCTGTTCCATGATTGATTTCGTTGCTGGCCAGAAATCCGATCGCCTTGCCGCAGGAAACCTTGGTCTCATTTGCCCAGGTCCACAAGTGACGCTGACTCATAGACCACCGGTTTCGCTTCTGATGCTGCGACAGCCTCCTCGAATCGCCTGTTGATTTCGACATCAAGTTCAGGTCTGGGATAGTCAACAAGTGATGACCTGTACTGTCCGGAGAAACACTGGCCTCCCATGTCGGCAGACATTGCCGCCGGTGCTGCCAGAAGTGTGATCGATGCCGTCAAGACAATCAGCAGTCTACGCATAATTCGCCCCATTGATTGTTATCCGCTTTCATTTTTACATCGATTAGTGCTGCGAAATCTAACGTCAATTTCCGGTCGACCAGTGTAAGTTCCAAACTCCGACACCCCGACTAGGAGCAACCGGAAATGCAGATTTCCTCGAGCACAGAACTGTCGCGTTCAATCCAGCATTTTCAGTCAGCTACTAGGCTGCGGGAATTACCGCGCCGATAATCATCAATCAACAATACGAGCATTAGAGTCTGTCTTGTCGCGGCGATGGCCAAGTCTGAAGTATTGCCGGGACCCAACAGGTGCATCCACACCAATCTTGCCTGTCGCTCTGACGACAAACTGGTTGTTTGCAAATATTTCAATGACGCCGTCACCTTTAAGACCTCCCTTTACCCTGATCATGAGATCGACCCAGCCAGCGCGGGGGTCCGGCAGATACACTGCCCTGCCGTGTTTAAGGGTAATACCGGTCTCGCCATAATAGAGATTCTTGTCGGTGATGAAACCGAATCGTTCGCCCTGATCGCCCTTGAGAATCTTCGATGAAACCCCTCGCGTCGATCAATGAAGAAGCAAGCATGACTCTCGTATTTGCACTTTCAAAAGTGATGTAAAAAATTCCGCCGTCGAACCGCAATAGCCAAGGAACGGGCTGCCTTCCACTTCCTGCTTCCATGCACCCAACATCCATCTGGTGGTTTGAAGACTGGCACTCAGATTAGTAATTTTTAGACTGAACCTGTACCACACGTCCGAACCGAATTCCGGCTGCAAATGTGTAGCCTCCCTTATTTCGGTCCGTTGGCATTTGCAGCTTTCGTCGATGTCACCAGAACGAATTTCGAGTGCGAGAGACTGGCGCCCTTCCCGGGCCTCACCGGTTCTGAAAGATACCCGATTGTCAGGCGCTGACGTGCTATTCCAAATATCTGATAAACCCCGAGCTTCAAACCCGTCACGTATTGCTATTCCCGGCATGTGCAGGAAACAAACAGAATAGCACAAATCCGCACCATACTATTGCTTGAAATACAAAGCGTGACCGCAACAGCATGAGTTCTCGCCGCCTTTTTCACCCTTAAATCCACCAATACAATAACGCTGCCCCGCCAATTTGACCAGCCCGCTTTTTATGGACATGGTTTCGAAAACCCAAAACGGTAAGTAAGTTCATATCCAAGCGCCAATTGCTTGATTATCATCTGAACGGCGAATTTGCCGCTAAATCCAGTTTCCGGTGCTTGGGTCACCTTAGAAAACCTGGAGCGGTTAGGTCTTCTCTGGTTGATTTTGATGCAAAATTGCCAGCAAAGTCCAGTTTACCCGCTCAAGACGGCAGACGTTCCCCAAGCCTTAACCAATGATTAAGATTTCTGGATTTTGCAACTTCAAAATGTTAGGTTACGCGAAGTGATCTGGCCGTTTTTGTCGGCCGGAGTGAATTATGAGGTTTATGCAAGGATGGTCCAGGCAATACCAACACAGGCATTTTCGGCTGATGTGGGAGCAACCTTTGACATCACTCAGGAAGTGCTTAAATCATCGTCCTATATTCGAGCAGGCTCCGATCTTGTTCTACAGATGGATGATGGCCATGAAATTGTTGTGGACGGATATTTTCAAAGCAATCCCCCGCCCGCTCTCATGGCTGATAACGGAGCGTACCTGACTGGCGAGACAGTGTCGTCGCTGGCCGGCCCCGGGCTTGTTCAGGTGGCTCAGGCCGGTGGAACGACACCCGCTGCTGCAACCGCGGAAGATATTGGGCAGGTTAAAACGCTTGTCGGCAATGCCACAGCCCAACACACAGATGGCTCCCAGGTGGATCTTCAGATTGGGTCACCGGTATATAAGGGAGATGTGGTCCAGGTTAGTCAGGACGGCAAACTGGGCATTACATTCGAAGACGGCGCGGTCTTTTCGCTCAGTGATGGTGGAACGATGGCGCTGGACGACATGGTCTACAATCCCGGCGGATCTTCGAACAAGATGCTGTTCACCCTCGTAAAGGGAGCCCTGGGTCTGATCACGGGCGAAATTGCAGGCTCTGGAGGGGTGGAGGTAAACACACCATCAGCTGTTTTGGCGATCCGCGGCACGACGGCAATTACCTTTGGAGAACCTGATGGTTCATGGGTCGCATTGTGTGCCGATTGCCCACATGGGCCATTTTTGGCATTTACAGATCCGAATACACCGCCGGTCCAAATTGACGCAGACGGTACGGCGCTGGTTTTTGCACTTGGCGGCGACCAGCCGCCAGTAGTTGTGCCTATGACTGGTGATTTGGCCGATAAGGCCAAAGACATCCTCCAGCTCCTCAAGAATATACAAGTGGCTGAACTTCAGAATTTGCTGAAGACCGGAAGTGCATTTTTTGAGACCCTGTCTACATTGGCGGAACTGGTAAGTATTGAAGGCACCCCTACCTCTCAAATAAACGATTTGCTTGCTGCGTTGTTGAACAACCTTGAGTTGGAAGTTAACTCTTTACAGCTAGCTGATATTGAGACCCCTGACCAGCCGTTACCGCCCACTCCGGAAATTGCGGAAATTGATGCGGGAACTGCAAATGAGGACGACCCGGATGACGTGGTAATTGACCTTGTGTCGGGCCAGAGTGACTTCTTTCAGTTGGTGAAATCACCAGTGTGGAATTGATCAAACCCGTGCGCATAGGTGTATTCACTGACGGATCTGAAATCACCATTGACCCCAACCAGTTCAATAACCTCACCCAGACCCAGCAGGAGACAGTCACGGTAACCTACACCGTGATTAATGGCGGGGGACCGGTAATTAATACGGCGACGTTTATTGTCACCGGGGCCAATGATGATGCCTCGATCACGGCGGCAGTCGGTGGTGACTACGATGTCATTGAGGACGGCGGCGAAGCCAACGGCACCGTCAATGATCCCTCGGTGGTACTCAACATTGCCGATGCTGATTCCGGAGAGGCCGGGTTCAAGACACCGGCTTCCCTGCAAGGCAACTACGGCACGTTCACCTTCAATGCAGTCACTGGCGTGTGGGGTTATACGCTTACGGTCACCCTTCGGACAGCCTGATTGATAATGAGTTAGTCACCGATACGCTCAATGTTGAGTCACTGGACGGCACTGACAACTTCGACATTGTCG
>CAVOZJ010000003.1:0-6272 GCA_963700885.1 uncultured Alphaproteobacteria bacterium | reverse complement strand
TCGTTGGGCCCTGATCAGCACTATCGGCGCATCAACCCGGATCGAAAACGCAGTACTGACCGATGCCGAGATCGAGTGGGTGGATACCACCTTATCCAAGGATGGACGACCCTCGGCCTTCGAGGCCAAGAAGACCGCTATCCTCGACAAGCTGTCGCAGGACCGCGAACGCAGCATCGAGGAGGTGGTCGGGTGCCGCGAACTGTTATCGCTGGTCTATCTGCAGGCAGATGAGATGTTTCCGCTGACGGAGACGGTGATCCGTGGGCTTCACAAGGAATTACTACGGCACTATCCGGCGGCCGAGCGCTATGCTGGTCGCTACAAGCCCAGCCCAAACCAGGTGGTGTCGGTCAACCACGATACCGGCGAGCAGCGGATTGTCCTCAACCCGACGCCGCCGGGTCCGCAAACCGAGGTGGCCATGCGCGAGTTGGTGAGCTGGTACAATTCGGCGATCAAAGCGCATCCGTGGCCGTTGCTGGTGGCGGGCGAGTTCGTGTTCCGCTTCCTGGCGATCCACCCCTTCCAGGATGGCAATGGCCGTCTGGGCCGTGCACTGTTTCTGCTGGCCCTCATGCATGCTGACGATCCAGCGTTACAGCGCGCCGTGCGTTTCATCTCGATCGACCGGCAGATCGAACGGCACCGTTCCCTGTATTACACAACCTTGCAGCAGGTCTCGAACGGTACATTCAGCGCCGATCCGCATGACTACCAGCTTGAGCCTCTCGCCTGGTTCTTCCTCAAGATGATGGATCTTGCCCTCGGCAGACATCGCCGTGCTGCGCGATCGCTATGCCGCTCTGCAAAGACTTTCCGAGAGCGCTACACGCGTGCTGGCCTGTTTCCGCTCCTCGCCAGAGCGACGCCTGACACCGGCGGACCTCATGGCCGAAACCGGGCTGGTGCGCAGAACCGTTCAGAATGCGCTGCGCGCCCTGGTCGAAGCTGGTCTCGTTCAGCGCCTCGGCGCAGGCCGTGGCACGCGCTATCAGTTGATCTTCTGATCCGGGGTTGTCGGGCGGGCAAGGCTGCATCTGCCAGCAATAGTCAGACGTGAGGTGGAAATGGAGATTGCCGGGTGATAAGATAATTGATGCAATTGCGCTAATGGTTGTTGTTGCCTGCGGATTACTCAGTGGATTGGCGAATTGCACGATGGATCCAGTAACCGGAGGAGAAATACCGATTTATCAGGACGGAAAAGTCCCGGAGAATACAGAAGACTTTTTTGCTGATGTCCTACCTGCAGCCGCATCCCCATTCGCCACAAATGTACTGGACTAAAATCAACTGTTTACGCATCCAATCTACCAAGCAGGACTTCTCTCAACCACCTGTTGGCACGCCAGCTCAACTTGTGATACAATGCATTGCATTTGAAGCACTAAATATAGATGAGAAACCAATGAGCAAGACCGCAACCCTTAATTTGCGTATCGATGCTGATCTGAAAGCGGCGTTTAGCAAGCTGGCGGAGCGTGAAGAACGTTCAACTGCCTACATGGTTGAGACTTGCGATGCGCGACCGCCTCGCCTTCGAAGCCGCCCAAGTTCGAGCGATTGAAGTGGGGCTTGAGCAAGCCAACCGTGGCGAAGTGGTGCCACACTCAGCAGTTAAAGAGTGGGCGAGGAATTTGGGGATCGACGCTGAGCTACCGTTGCCAACATCAAAGACAAATCCTTTATGAGTGTCGTCTGGACGAACGCAGCGACCCAGGACCTCCACAACATTTACAAATACATTTCGCAAGACAATCCAACCGCTGCCACTCAGGTTGTTTCCGGGATAATTTCTATAGGTGAAGATCTGGCCACATTCTCACACAGAGGTCGCCATGGACGAGTATCTGACACCTATGAACTGGTGTTAACTCGACTGCCATACACCATTGCCTATCGGGCCACCGTCGACCAGGTTGAGATACTGCGTGTACTCCATCATGCTCAGCTTTGGCCCGACATGTTGTAGTGTATTTACGAATGCAGCAAAAATAACTCGAGCAAACCGTATCAATTCGATCAGGTTGAAAAAACAGTGTTGCGCGACACTTGACATTGATCGATCGCCAGAAATTATCCTGGGCGTTTTCACAAACCGGCAGGCAGTCAGTATGCCCGGATCAGCCGGTCGTTCTTGCCGCTGGGCGCAAAATCAATTCTGTCAGCCTCATCAGGCTGAAGGTGAGACCATTGGCCCGACAGGCGATGCGATCAGGGTATAGTTGGCGATTTCGTTTCTTTGCGCAGCTTCCGGATGCAGGTAGGGACGGATGAGGAAAATGCCCCTGGATGGAAACCGTACCGTGGCGCGGCGCATCTGTTCATCCAGCCCTGCAAACAGCGCTTCCCCATATGGCGCCGCGGCATCGACTACGTTGAAGAAGCAATCAGCATTGTCGCATTCCAGCGCAATGATCAGGGTCTCGTTTGCGTTTGCCTGGAAGCCGTAGGTCGTCGAACGGTAGCCTTCAATCGTGCCCGTCCTGCGTGTCTCTGCGGCAGTTGACATGGGTATCATGACGAGCGTCTCGTCATCCGGCAGCCGTGACGCAATCACTTCATGGGCGGGCTGTTCGACTGGCGACTGGGCGGGAGTTTTTCGCTCGCCTGCAATGACACCGCCTGGCTCTGCCGGTCAACCAGGCAGGCGGCGTTCAAGGAGCCTGCCTTCAACATCACGGAGTACGTCTCCTCGTCGATCTGTGTGACTTGTTCAGCAGCAATCTGGTAGACGGGAAGCCCCAGTTCACCGGACGCAACTTCCAGGCAGCGGGCCCGGAGCCTCGCCATCGCCACGCTGGCCTCCTGCTGCAGGGCCGCTTCCGTTTCAGCGCGATTATTATCTCCACCGGCTGGCAGGGATCCGGTCACGGGGTCAACTGCGGGTTCTGCGGTCTCTGCGGGTACGGCGGGCACTCCGGGTTCCGCAGGCACTTCCGCGCGGCTTTCCACTGTCAGCCCAGGAGAAGGTTTTTCCTCCTCGCTGACAGCTTCCTCCTGGCTGACAATTTCCTCCTGGCTGACAATTTCCTCTTCGCTGACAGTTTCCTCCTCGCTGACAGTTTCCTCTTCGCTGACAGTTTCCTCTTCGCTGACAATTTCCACTTCGGCGGTTGCAATGTCTTCGCTCGCGCTGTCCGCAGGCGGCGCAGTCACGGCAGGCGTGGTAGTCGCCACGTCGCGCGGAGCCGGGATATCCAGAACCTGTCCCGGCACGACGCCGCGTCCGTCCCCGATACCCGGATTGGCCTGAGACAGCGCCGCCACGGAGATGCCGCAGCGCGCAGCGATGCCGGCCGCTGTATCACCACTGTTTACGATCATCCGGCTGTCACACCTGCCACTTCTGCCGGCGGATCCGCGAGGCGGAATACGGATGACGGAACCGGCGGCAATGGCGCGCACATTGGTGATGTCGGGATTTGCTTCCAGCAGCGCACCCAGTGTTACCCTGCAGGCTCCGGCAAGCCCGGACAGGGTCTGCGACGGCTGCAGCTGTGTCGTGGAACCGCAATCATATTCCGGCGCTGCAATCCGGGGTGGCGGCACAGCTTGCCGGCCTGCATCACTGCCATCCGGTGCGACAGGAGCCGGTCCGGCAATCGCCGGCGGGCGGGAGGGCCCCAGCAGGTAGAGTTGCATCTGCGTTACGCCGAGCGCAATGTTCAGGCCCGTGCGCGGCGCGGCTGAAAGCGGCTGCAGCGACACTGACCGGTTGGCTGCATTCAACAGGGTGCTGCCGGTGCCTCCGACCCCTATGGCAGCACCTGCCTGAGCGCCGCTGTATTGCCCCGAAAGGCCGCCTGGATTGTCCGGAGCCCTGTCGCTCATCACGGTCCACGCCGCAACAGCGCGCCCCGTGACGCCTACATTCAGCCCGCCACCCTGCATCCTGCCGCCATAGGCCTGTTTGCTGCCATCTGCCCCGTGGAAGATGCAGCGCAGGTCTTTCGGGCTGTCAACGATCAGGGCAACACCGGGTGCGACATCGCACGTCAATGTGCCGGTGTTGATCCGGTGCGCGGCCTGCTGGGAAACCGCTGCCTGCCAGAAGAAGGCGACAAGCAGCAACAGGCCGGCAATTATCCTGAGTAACTGGAGCATGTGATGTACCTTACCTGGCCAGGTCGTACGAAAACAAACTCACTAACCATTGCATGATACACGCAATGCAGCAAAAGCCCAGCCCCTGCCGTCGCACGCTGCAAAGGTCACAACCGGGCTTGTGGATAATGCCAAAGGCGCCAGGACCGGGACCTTTTACTGTTGCGACCGGTGCAGGCTCAGCTGGTCAATTCTGCGTTCGATCAGGTTGAACATCTCCATGTATCTGGCACTGTCAACATCGCCATACCTGGCCTTGAACTCCTGCTCCGGCATGAGCGGTGGAATGCCGTCATAACTGATGATCAGATCATCTTCCGCCTTCATGCGGGCCAGAATGTCAGGCCATTCCTCCAGCCCGTGTGACATCATGAGATCTGACAGCCGGATGCCGGAATTGTTTGCAGCGATATCTGTAAAGTCAAAACCGCCGGCCCCGGAAATGGAATCGAAAAGTTCCTTGAACTCGCCGATCGGAATGGAAACGCCACGATTGCTGGCAGCCCTGATCGCAGCAGCGGTGATGAAGTGCCGCTTGCTGTCGATCCGGTTTGCCAGGGTGATTTGCTCGCAGTCTTTCTGCCAGCTTCCCAGCCTGTCAGGGGACGCACCCGCCAGCGGACCCACCACGAGCCTGAAGTCCCTGGCTCCGCACGCCTTTGTCAGCGCGAATATAGCTGCTGTATACTTGTTGCCAGGATCGGTATCAGTCTCGTCGTTCATGACAGCGTCAAGCGCAAACCTGACATAGGCAAGAAAGCTGCCGTTTGCAGGCAGTTCACCTGAGTCCATGGCCTTGCGGATCTGGACATAGTACCGGTCAATCTCATCGCTGGTTGGCATGTTGCGTC
The DNA here is from genome assembly GCA_963700885.1 of uncultured Alphaproteobacteria bacterium. Classification (GTDB taxonomy): domain Bacteria; phylum Pseudomonadota; class Alphaproteobacteria; order Rhizobiales; family Aestuariivirgaceae; genus Anderseniella. The sequence continues at coordinate 1,311 of CAVOZJ010000003.1, read as the reverse complement.
CGCGCAGGACGCCGAACAGGCCCCGCATGACACTGCCCCGGCTTTTTTCATCCAGCTGCATCGTCAGCCGGATCGTGTCGCCGTCCAGTTGCATGCGCGATGCGCTGCCGAGCATCTTGTCGCCCCGGCTTGCGCCGAGCACGAGATTGGCAACCACCCTGGCTGCCTGGAGGGACAGGTGTGGCGGCAGCGGCAGCGGACCGGCACGCAGGCCGGCCAGGGCGATCTCACCTTCAAAGGGTGGAATCCGGGTGGACGCGTTGAGCCATTTGCGACCGGCGAACCAGGGTACCGGAAGCGAGGCTTCGACCACCACCTCGCCATTTGCAATGTCCGTATGCGACCGGAACCCGGACAGAAACCGTCCCCCCAGTCTCAGCAGGCTTCTCAGGTGATCGACATCAATGCGGACAACCGGTTCCCCGGTGAAAGTGTCGGATGTGGCAGCGCGCACCTGGTGAACGAACGCCCGGGCCGCACGAACGTCCTCAGGCCCCGGCGGCAGCGCCTTCTGCACCAGGGGCCGGTCCTCGAGAACATACACGCCCAAAGCCACCGGAATTGCGACAGCCGCAAACAGACCGGCAACAAGCGCAGTCCTCAGGGTGCGGCTGGTTTTCTTCATGGCCTTTCAAAATTCCGGTACTGTTTCACTGGTCAGGCTGCTCAAAGCCTCCAGTTCAGGGGCTAGTAGCCAAATTTCGCAACTGATTTCAACAGTTTTAGAGTTCGCGAACAACCAAGTTGAAGTGACTGTGATCATCGGATTTAATGCACATTCGGGCGGGATTGGCAGGCGACGGAGTAATTTCAGCCCCCGATCATTAACGACGTTTAGTCATCATGCATGCGATGGGGCATTATTTTGAGGCAATATGGTGAAGCCGGCCTGGACCAAGCAGAGATCGCCGTCCCGCGCTGGTCCAGACCGGTGGGCCCCGTGGCCTTCAAGAAATGCGGCTAGCAGCTTGAAGAGCCATGGGGTCGCTTGGTTAGGCTGGATAAGCTCCAGCTTCTTATGTCTGACGCACTCCCTGTCACAATTATGTGCAATCGGTCACATCCTGGAACCCCAATTGCCATGGCGCTGATTGGCGGCAATGCAGTTTTCCTGTTGCCGGCTATAGTTGCCCGAGAAATATAAGCGCCTGTTTAAGAAGTCTGGTTTACGGGCAATTAAGACGTTCCGAGGGATCGTCCATTTCGTGGTAGAATATGTTTGAGAGGCAGGATCCGCCCCGCTTTTGTCCCATGATTGGTGTGTTACAAAACCCTCTGACGCCAACATGCAATTACGGGCTTTTCCACTTT
>CAVOZJ010000002.1:0-480615 GCA_963700885.1 uncultured Alphaproteobacteria bacterium | reverse complement strand
TGGTGGGCCCGGCAGGACTCGAACCTGCAACCAGACGGTTATGAGCCGTCGGCTCTAACCAATTGAGCTACAGGCCCACCATATGAATCACCTTCCATATCAGCCTGTTGGCTGGACAACCTGAAAGGATGATCGCTCTATTGGCGAACGGTGCATGTATTATTGAAATCTGTAAAAACCGCAACAGGCAAACAGCAAATTCGCGAGCCAGCGCACTAACCGGTGACCGATTTTCTCACGCGGCGAACACCCATGGCGACCACCAGCAACACAATCGGGATGGCGAGCGCCGTAATGACATCCGGGCTGGCCGGCAAGACACCAGCCGCCCTGGCGCCTTTCGCGGCATAGCCCACCAGACCAACTATGTAATAGGTGATGGCGGCTATCGACAGTCCTTCAACGGTTTCCTGCAACCGTAACTGCAGCCTGGCGCGGTTGTTCATGCTCTCCAGAAGCGCCTGGTTCTGCCGTTCACGGCTGATGTCAACGCGTGTTGACAATAATTGCGTTGCCCTTGCAACGCGTTCTGACGTGTCGGACAGGCGCCTGGATGCAGCCTCGCAGGTACGCATTGCCGGAGACAGCCGGCGCTCGGTAAACTCGGCAAACAATTGCAGGCCTTCAATACGATTCTCGCGCAGTTCCGAAATCCGAAGGCCAACAAGCCCGGCATAAGCGCGTGCCGCAGAAAACCGGAACTGACTTGCCGTATGCTCGCGCACCACATCTGCATGCAACAATGTCAGGCGGTCCAGCAACTGCGGCTCGTCTGTTTCATCTGCACTCCTCATGGCGGCGGTAATTTCGCTCAACTCGCTTTCAAATTCAGTCAGGACCGGCATCAGCTTTCGCGCCACCGGCAACGTCAGCAATGCCAGAACACGATAGGTGTCAATTTCCAGCAGCCGCTGTACCGTTCGCCCGCGCTGGCGCTGGCTCATGGCATTGTCAAAAATCAGCATGCGGCCAAAGCCGTCCGCGTGAATGCGAAAATCCGTGAACGCCCGGCCAAGACCGCCTGCGATTTCAGCACCAACCATCGGGTTCCCGCCAAAGTGTTCCCTCGACAACTTGTCCTCATCCGGCTTTCTCGCGGGCAAAGGCAGCATCTCAACATGGTTGGCGACCAAAATCTCGCCTGCCAGGGTCTGCAACCAGTCCTGCGGCACCGCTTCAAGCGCAGTAATGCCAAACAGGTTCCCCGCACCTCTTGCCGGGACAAAAAACCAGTAGCGGGTAAACTCCGTGTGACGTTCCCATTTCAGCCGGAATGGACCAAGGTCAGCACTGAAATGATCAGCGCCAGCCACCGGCGGAAGCACGCCGTAGCGATCACACAGATCGGCCAATGGCGCCATGTCCAGTTCCCCGAACAATACCAGATAGGTAAGCCGCACCCTGCCCGGCAAGGCCTCCGGCGGTCGCGCATGAACCTCGTTGTTCAGTGGCAGGCGGTCGGCGTGATCGGCAGGCAAAGCATGTCCGTGCCTGCCAATCATTGTCGCGCGTCCCGTGCTGTGACTGTCCTGTACATCTGGCAACGATACCCATACTTACCGCTTATGCCAGCAGTCGAACTGACGCATGATCAGCAGCAGCGCCTTTCGCCGGATATCTGGCCCGTGAAAGGCACATTGATCTCAATCAATTCGCCCCTACCCCGTTGATGCAACGATTGCTTCTGTCTACGATCCCGCTGGAGGTGTGTCATGAAGATACTGATCGCCTATGCGACAACTGAAGGGCAAACCCGCAAGGTTTGCAAAACCATCGCCAGCCAGCTCGCCGGTCTGGGACATAAGGCTGAGTTGCTGGATACGGCGCGAAAACGACTCCACGTTCATCCAGATGACTTTGACGCCTTCATCGTAGCCGCATCAGTCCATCAGGACAGGCATCAAAACGAGATCGAGGTTTTCGTCGCGGCAAGCAGGAAGGTACTTTCGGCAAAGCCGGCCATGTTCATATCTGTAAGCCTGGCAGCCGCCTTTGACGAAAAAATCACTGATGCCAACAACTACGTCGCTGATTTCATCGACCGTACCGGCTGGACCCCTGCTCACAGCCTGACTGTTGCAGGTGCCGTGAGAAGCGACGAGTATGACTACTTTCAGCAACAAATTCTGGAACATGTCGTATTCAGCGATCGCGACGACTTTCGTGTCAACGAAGCCCGGGAGTTTACCGACTGGGACGGACTTGCCAAAGCTGTGGAGAAATTTGTCTCCAGCCCCTGAACATCAGTTGATCTACTGTTCCATTCCGGTAACCGGCTGCAACCCGGCATGGTAACCTGACTTTTGCCCTATTTCGCGATACAGTCGGACGAACAAGCCCTCCCACCTGTACAAAGGCGACCCTGCCCCATGTCCGTACACAAGAACAACCTGACCTTTGCCGGTCTGCTCACGCTGGCCGCACTGTTGACAAGTCCCGTATTCGCCCAGACCACGCCGCAAATTCCTCAACGCACCCTGTCGCTGACCGGCCAGGCCGAAGTCAAGGCAACACCTGATATGGCGGTCATTTCCGCAGGCGTCGTGTCTGAAGCCACGACTGCCCGCGAAGCCCTGACACTCAGCAACAAGTCCATGGCAAGCGTGTTGCAGGCAATTGAATCTTCCGGTGTTGCAAAAACCGACATTCAGACCTCGAACTTTTCAGTTCAACCCAGGTATGTATACGCAAAACGTGCCAGTAACGGCGAACAGGAGCCTCCAAGGATTGTCGGATACACGGTGTCAAATACAGTCACAGTGATTGTTCGCAAGCTTGCAGATCTCGGTCAGATGCTCGATGTGGTCGTGTCATCCGGCGTCAACCAGATGAACGGTCTGAATTTTTCGATCGCCGAACCGGCGCCCCTGCGCAACCAGGCCCGCAAGCTGGCAGTGGCCGAAGCCCGCGAACGCGCTGAACTATATGCTGAGGCAGCAGGTGTATCCCTGGGCAAGGTACTGTCAATCAGTGAAGCAGGTGGCCCACATCAGCCGCAACCCGTAGCCCGCAACGCCGCATTTGAATCTGCAGCAGCTGCTTCCGTTCCCGTTGCCGAGGGTCAACAGTCGATTTAAATGCAGGTGAATATCACATGGCAAATTGAGTAATACCAGATCTCGGTAACAGCGACTCATTTCATGGGATCATAGCGGTTCACTCGGGCAGGCGCGGTGCGCAGCGCGATGCGGTGCATCGGGCAAGCAATGCAACGCACCCGATGGGCCGCTATGACCCACCCGGAGGGCCGGGCGCTTTTTCCCGCCGGCTACGTTGCGCGCCGCTTGTGGTAAATGTACCACAGCGCGACACGCGTCTTGCCGGCGGAAAAAATCGCTCCGGTGAAATGGGTCGCTGTTACTGGGATCTGGTTGTCTAATTCCGTTGTATCCGTCAAGCCCTCCTGGGCAGGCATCCTTGCTGGGTCAGGGTTGTCTACGAAGTCTTTGCCAGTTTTGTGAGCTGGCTCGCTTCACGATAATGCCCTAAAGAGACGAAGCTTCCCAATGTATAAGACGCATTCTCAGAAGACATGACTTCCTTGCATGCACCCAGATGAACGGGTTTGACTTCGGCCTGTCGTCCCGGCGGGACGCCCCGCCCACCTTGTCAGGTGGCGCGGTTTCCGGCTGATTCTGAATGTTATGCGCTGAAAGCCTCCTTTTGATTTTCCTTCGGCCATCTGAAAGCCTCGCCGGTGATCAGCATGCGGTGCAGGATGATGGCCATTTTGCGGGCCAGCGCCACAACAGCTTTCTTGTGGCTGGACCGCCTTTTCACCCGGCGCGCCCAGTCCTTGAGCGGATGAGCCCGGTGCACAACACTCAGGAAGCTGTTGGCCGCACCATACAGCAAAGCCCGCAGCATTTTATCTCCATGCCTGGATATTCGCCCGCTATAGTCCATCTCGCCTGACTGAAGGCGCCGCGAGGTGAGACCAAGATAGGCCCCGACACTGCGCGATTTGGCAAAACGGGCAGGATCATCCATGGTCGCTGCAAAGGCCACAGATGCGACCGGGCCAACCCCCGGTGCACTCATCAGCAACCGGCACGCAGCGCTGTGTTTGGCCGCAGCGGCTACCGCCCGGTCAAGCTCTTCAATGCTTTTCTGCAAGGCCGCCATCTCATCCAGCATGGGATCAAAGATCACCGCCAGGTCGCGATGGTTGTCCAGAACCGCCTTAACCCGCCGGGCAAACTTGCCCGCACCCTTCGGCAGGCGGTGTCCCAGGCTGGCGAGCAGGCCGCGGATCGTATTCTGCCGGCTGCGATGCTGGCCAACCATATGATCGCGGGCCTTCAGCAGTACACGCATCCTGCTCGCCTTATCGCTCTTTACATGGATCTGGCGGCAGAATCCGGTGCGCGCCAGGTCAGCAAGAACTGCTGCATCATTGGCATCCGTCTTGTTATCCTGCAATCGCAATACCGCATGGGCCTGGCGCGCATCAATCACATCAACCTTCAGACCAAGATGCAAAAGTTCACGCGCAAGCCAGTTCGACAGGCTGCCGGTTTCCATCACAATCGTGTCCGGGCAAAGGCAATGCTCGCGCAAGCCTTCAAACAGCGCCTGTGGATCGCTGGCAACCTTGCCCGAAGCAAGGACCTTGCCTGCACAATCCTTCACACAAAAACTCGTCTCTTCCTTCGAAACATCCAATCCGACATACTCCATCATGGTCACTCTCCTCTTTGTCGTGGCCTATTGCGGCGCCTAAATCGCGGCCCCGTATTATAAGCCCAGGAGAGTGACCGCCGGAATTACGTTATGTATAATACCTATGCAAACCCGCGCTCCGGCACAACCGGAGCGCGGGCCGCTTAAACGGGGAACAGGGAGGCCTCCCCCGTTTGGTCCCCCGGTATTACGACGGCTGAATTTCGCCTTTACCGGCCTGCATCAGGCTTGGTGAAGGCTGATGATGTCTACTTGTGGAGTGCTTGGCAACCATCATCGCGTACCAATTCTGCGATGCGAGAGGCTGACCGCGAACTTTAAGAGCTTTCCAGCAGCGCCCACTCACCGGCGCGATCATCAAGCACATGCAACTCTCCAAGGGCTATATCAAACCATGCCCCGTGTACGCTGAGTTCGTCATGCTGCTCGCGATGACGAATCCACGGAAAAGTCCGCAAGTTCGCCAGCGAATGTTCTACATTGGCTCGCTCCACATTGGCCAGATGCTGGTGATCGGAATGTTCGTCATCGCGTTTTACAAGCTGCGTCAGATCCCGGATCTGGGTCAGCCATTGTCCAATAAAGTCGCCGCTGGTCAACGGGCCTGAATTGTTTACAACAGCCGAAATACCCCCGCACCGGCCATGCCCCATGATGACGATGTGCTTTACGCCCAACTGCAGAACTCCGAATTCAAGCGCGGCCGAGGTAGAATGGTGTTTGCCGTCAGGTGCATAGGGCGGCACCAGGTTGGCTACATTGCGAACCACAAACACCTCGCCGGGACTGGCGTCAAAGACCGTTTCCGGCGCTGCCCGGGAATCACAACAGGCGATGATCATGATGGTTGGCCTCTGACCCGCCTTGGCCAGCTTGACATAGCGCTGCTGTTCAGCAGTAAAACGGCCTGACCGAAAACTGGCGTATCCCTGTTTCAACCGGTTGGGAAATTGTCCGCTCACCATTTTTCGTTTCCTCAGATCAACGATACGTTTCTTACCCGGGGCAGCAGCGAGGCTCCCGGCTGTTCCGGCCAGTGGTTGTAGGTCTGCACGCCGCCAGTGTTGCGCAGGCGGGCAAGTAACTCCACATCAATTGTCGCATATACCCATTGCGGCCGGTTCATTTCGCCGATAGCCAGCACCCCGCCGGCAGGAAAACCATGGTCGGAAGCGCTGAATACGCCTGCGGCACCCACATTCATTGCAACCGGCGGACACCAGCCGGCAGCACCCACCGTGGGTGAATGCACCGTATATATCTGATTTTCGAGCGCCCGTGCCAGGCACCCGGTACGAACCCGCCAGTATCCATGCTCGGTTTCGGTGTTGGAAGGAGCAACAATGATCTGGGCACCGGCTTCCGCCAGCGCCCTCGAAATAAGCGGGAATTCGATATCATAGCAGATCACCAGACCAATTTTGGCGCCGTCTACCTCAAAAACCGTCAATCCTTCACGGTGGCCTGAAGAAATGTTCCACGGATCGCGTTCCCAGGGCGTCATCATCAATTTGTGGTATTCGCCCTGCTTTCCGGACCTGGCGAATATCCGCGCAACATTGGTCGCACTTCCGTCTTCGTGTCTTTGCGGCCCGGACGCAGCGACAATGGTTACACCATGCTTCCTGGCCAGTCGACTGTGTATTTCGGCCTGCAGTGGCAGACGTTCTGAAACAGCACCAATTGCACCTTGCAGGTCCGCCGCAACATCGGCACCGGCTAGCGATGCAAGCTCCATCGCGCCATATTCCGGAAACACCAGCAGCTCAGCTCCCTCGCCAGCAGCTTCCTCGACCCAACGGGTAATCTTGGCTTCATACTCACCTTCAGAATTCAATTCGTCGAGCGGATACTGGGCGGCAGCGATCTTGTACATGCCGGTCATAATTGCTTCATCCAGAACTGCATGGTCTTGGTGGTCTCCGCGACTTCACCCACATCTTTCCAGGAATATGACGTGGTGACGCCAGCCAGTTTCTCATATCCACGCTTGCGCCAGAACCCGTCAAGCGGACGGTAGTCACGCGGTTTCAACGGGTGGTGATCCGGCCGGACTACGCCACAAAATGCAGTATGAGAGTAATCACCAAAGGATCTGGCGTATTCTTCCCGGGCATCAAAAAACCTGTGACCCAGACCTCGCCCGCGAAAATCCGGCAGCAGGAGACTTTCAGCAAAATAAAAAATTCGCGACACGTCAATTCCGGCATCTTCAAACGGTTTGCGGAACTCCGCCGCCTCGCCGGCCATGGGCGCTGCGGTCGCGGCTCCTACAATCGTACTGTCATGAAAAGCCGCTGCCAGAAATGCCCGGTCTGCATCCCTGAAACGGGCGAGATATCTCGCCTCGTATGCCAGATTCCCATCATAAAGATACGGCCAGGCGCGAAACACCTTGATACGAAGTTCTGCCAGAGCCGGGATTGCGGAGTCACAATCAGCCCCGGACAGAGACTTTACGGAAATTTTCATGGCTCAACCGGCGACCTGCCGGGTCCACTCAGGCAGGCTGTAGTGAGTGGACACACGGGTTATCCGGCCATTCCTGACATCAAAGAACGCGCCAACCGTCAGCTTGTAGGTCTGACCTGTAGCAGGCGGCAATCCTTCGTCGGTTGAAAGATACCTGCCCTTGAGCCTGAACTCGGCTGCAGCGCGTGTCCCGTCGGTTGAACTCATGACTACAATATCACTGAGATGTTCATCATAACAGGTGTGCATGTGGGCCAGGAACTCGGCAAACTTCTTCCTGCCCCTGCGCCGCTCGCCCTGACTTACATCATGGACAAAGCCCGGTCCCAGCAAATCCAGCATGGCGTCCGTATCGCGGGCATTGAAGGCCGAGTAATAGCGGTTGATCAGTTTTCGTGTCGCTGCTGCAGTCATGTCGTTGTTGCCCTGGCTTTTTGCTTGCAAGTCTGTGGCCCGTCATAGCAGCAGCAATCGAACAGGAGCAAGCCGGGATACGTACAAGAATAGGTGTGATGATGATCGCAGTCCGGTATTTTTTCCGGCTTAAGTTTTTAATCAACATATCGGTTGATTATCAACTGAATGGTTGATAGTTTACGGCATGACTGAACCCCTGCCTTCCAATGTGACTGACATTTCCGGACATCGTCTCGACGCCGTGTTTTCTGCCCTGTCTGATCCGGTTCGACGCGTCATACTGGAGATGATTGCCGAGCGCGAATTGCTGGTTTCGGAGATTGCGGCTGGCTTTGACATTTCGCTGCAGGCGGTCTCCCGGCACATCCAGGTCCTCGTGCGGGCGGGCCTGGTGCAACAGCAACGCAGCGGCCGTATCAGCCGTTGCCGTATCGAAACCGGCCCGCTTTATGACGCAGCCGTTTGGCTCAACAGGTACACGCAATACTGGCAGGATCAGTTCGATTTGCTTGCCTTTTTACTGGACACTGGACCTGCATCAACCCGAGAGGAGGACAATTCATGACAATACACAAACCCGACTTGCAGAAGATTGGCGATTTGCACCGGCGCATCACCGAGCTTCGCCAGCAGATGACCGAGCTTGTAAAATCCACTCCGCTGGAAGTATCCGACTATACATTCAAGACGACTGATGGAGATGTCACTTTGTCAGAACTGTTCGGCGGCAAACCTGACCTGCTGATGGTGCACAACATGGGCGTAGGCTGCAGCTACTGCACTTTGTGGGCCGATGGTTTCAACGGCATTTATCCCCACCTGGCAGATCGGGCCGCATTTTGCGTTTCCAGCCCGGACACACCGGAAAAGCAACAAAAATTTGCCGCTTCGCGAGGCTGGCGCTTCCCGATGGTCTCCCATCAGGGTTCAAGCTTTGCCGAAGACATGGGCTATCGCGGCGAAGACGGCAGCTGGCATCCCGGTCTGTCATCATTCCGCATGGACAAAGGTAAAATCACCCGCATCGCCACAACCCCCATGGGTCCGTTCGATGACTATTGCGCAATCTGGCACATGTTCAACCTGCTACAGGGCGGTCCGGATGGATGGCAGCCGCAGTACCAGTATGACTAAGGCGGAAGGGGACCAGAAGGACCTCAGGTGGCGCAAGTCGCCACCACGGCTGGTTGACCTGTTTGCTGCTGTACTCCCGGACCAGCCGAACGTCGAGAGGCGACAGATGTTCGGTTATCCAGAAAACCGCGCAGTACGAAAATCAGCAAATCGTCCACGCAGGGAAACTGGCCGGGCAAAATGCCCGGCCCGGTTTGAAACTTTCACAATTGCCTTGATGCCCTGACGCACCTGTAATACCAGATCTCAGCAACGGCGACCCATTTCATGGGATCATGGCCGTTCACTCGGGCAGGCGCGGTGCGCAGCGCGATGCGGTGCATCGGGCAAGCATTGCAACGCACCCGATGGGCCGCTATGACCCACCCGGAGGGCCGGGCGCTTTTTCCCGCCAGCTACGTTGCGCGCCGCTTGTGGTACATGTACCACGGCGCGACACGCGCCTTGCCGGCGGAAAAAATCGCTCCGGTGAAATGGGTCGCCGTTGCTGAGATCTGGTATAAAGCCCTAATTGTCCAGGAAACTGCGCAATCTGCGAGATCTGCTGGGATGTTTCAGTTTTCTGAGTGCCTTGGCCTCGATCTGGCGAATCCGTTCGCGGGTAACCGAGAATTGCTGACCCACTTCTTCCAGCGTATGGTCGGTGTTCATGCCAATGCCGAAACGCATGCGCAACACACGTTCCTCGCGCGGTGTCAGTGAGGCCAGTACACGGGTTGTTGTTTCCCTCAAATTTGCCTGAATGGCCGCGTCGATGGGCAAAATGGCATTCTTGTCCTCAATGAAGTCGCCAAGGTGGGAATCTTCTTCATCACCTACCGGCGTCTCAAGGCTGATCGGTTCCTTGGCAATCTTCATCACCTTGCGGACTTTTTCCAGCGGCATGGACAGCTTTTCAGCCAGCTCTTCAGGAGTAGGTTCGCGGCCAATCTCGTGCATCATCTGGCGTGAGGTACGAACGATCTTGTTGATCGTTTCAATCATGTGCACCGGAATACGGATCGTGCGGGCCTGATCGGCAATGGATCGCGTGATCGCCTGCCTGATCCACCAGGTTGCGTAGGTTGAGAACTTGTAACCGCGGCGATATTCAAACTTGTCCACGGCCTTCATCAGGCCAATATTGCCTTCCTGAATAAGGTCAAGGAACTGCAGTCCGCGGTTGGTGTATTTCTTGGCGATCGAAATAACCAGGCGCAGATTGGCCTCCACCATTTCCTTCTTGGCGATGCGGGCTTCACGCTCGCCCTTCTGCACGGCATGCACGATACGGCGGAATTCCGGAATTTGCAGCCCGGTGTCAGACGCCAGGGAATGGATTTCCTCGCGGATATCCTTGATCGTATCCTTTTCCTTGGCGACAAAGTCTTTCCAGCCATGCTTGCTGAGCCGGGATATCCGGCGCAGCCAGTTGGCGTCCAGTTCTTCGCCCTGATACTCCTCCAGAAAGATCTTGCGTGGCACCTTGTGGCTTTCCGCCAGACGCAGCAGCCGGCCTTCCAGCGAGATCAATCGGCGATTGATGTCATAGAGCTGTTCTACCAGTGCCTCGATGCGCGCCGCGTTCAGGGACAACGACTTCACGTCTTCAATAATTTCTTCACGCAACTTGCGATAGCGGCGGCCTTGCGACGGAGACAATGCGGTTTTTTCAGAAACTTCCTGATCCTGAAGTTTACGAAGGGACTTGTAGGTCTTGGCGATGCGATCAAAGGTTTCAAGAACGTGTGGCTTCAACTCCGCTTCCATGGCGGCAAGCGAGACATTTGCCTCCTCGTCTTCGTCATCGTCATCGTCGTCTGGTTGTTCGGCAGGCTCAAAATCGTCCGCCGACAGCACATCGTCATCCCCGCTGTGGCGCGACAATGATTTGACGCGCATTTCTTCAGCAGCTTTTTCACGCTTGTCAGCTTCCGCCTTGCGCGCCTCTTTCTCCTTGCGTTCGCGCTCTTCCGGGGTCGGCGCTTCTACCTTCTTTGCATCCGGTCCGGCATAAGTGGCTTCCAGGTCAATAATATCCCGAAGAAGTATCTTGCCTTCGTTCAATTCATCCCGCCAGATAATGATGGCCTGAAATGACAGGGGGCTTTCACACAGACCGGAGATCATCGCTTCGCGGCCAGCCTCGATGCGCTTGGCAATGGCGATTTCGCCCTCGCGTGACAACAGTTCAACCGTACCCATTTCACGCAGATACATGCGTACCGGATCGTCTGTGCGATCAGCCGACGCAGGTGTGTTTGACGCGGTCTTTACGATACCGGTCTGGGCGGTCTCGGCAACTTCCGTTGTATCTTCGGTCTCTTCTTCCGTCTCCACCACATTAATGCCCATGTCGGTGAGCATCGCCATGATGTCCTCAATCTGCTCGGAGGACGTGTCGTCAGACGGCAACACTTCATTCAATTCGTCATAGGTCACAAACCCGCGCTGCTTGGCGAGCTTGATCATCCGTTTCACGGCAGCATTGCTGAGATCAAGCACAGGCCCGTCGGCGACGGCATCGGTTGTGTCCGTATCATCATCAACTGGTTTTCCAGCAGCAGATTTCTTTGCAACTGCCGCGGTGCTGCGTGCCTGTGCTTTCGCCATGCCTGTACGCTCACTTTTCTGTTTCACGCTGGACACTCCTTCCTAGCAGGAGGAAAATCACAGCACTATTGATTCGCTCATTCCATTTGCATGTTTTTATGTGGGCTACCTCGTTAAACATGCCTTAATCATGTTTGGCCTGCCGCCGGAACCATTCGTTCACTTCATTCAAACCTTCAACAGAAACAACCAGAACAGCGACCCTTATCCCACCGGGTTTGCCGTTCTTCCGGAAGCTTGACCGTATCCGTCAATCGTGGCTTCTGCTCCGACCATGGAATTCAACTGGTCCCTCACTTCATTGAGAAGATTGAGGTTTTCTTCTGACGGGTCTTCGGCGAGGCGCATTTCTGCGCGTTTGAGTTCCTTTTCCAGCGTCACCAGTTTCCGGTTCATCACCAGCAATTGCCTCAAGCCGGTGCGGGCATCTGCATCTGCAGCCTCCGTACCGGCAAACCAGCAATCGTGATGCCTTGCCTGGGTATCAAGTGCATCAAGAATTGCGCCCATCCCGGTCTGGAACAAGTGGTCACGCAAGCCGTGCATTTCAAGGTCTGCCCCAGAGGCGCATGTATCTATGATTCGTCTGCGTAAAGAGTCAAGCTCGCGGGTTGGCACATCCATCGCGACAATATCCTCAATCATCTCTTCGGCCAGCACCGGATGGTTCAACAGAGTGAGAAGAATCAACCCGGTTCTACGCTGCGTTGCGGCATCATGAACCGGTCTTCCGGCCAGTGCACGAAGTTGCGGAGAGGCTGGAGTTTCAACCTCCCACGGCTCCTTTTGCCAGCGTCCGCGGCCACCGCGTGCCCCGCCCCTGCCGCCAGTCCATCGTCCGCGTGATTTCTGCCATCCATTGCCGCGTGATCCCTGCAGCAAGGTTTGCACCCGTTCGCGCATGTCGTCGGAATAGTATTTGCGCACAGTCGGGTCCGGTATTGCATTGACCGTCTTCCTGAGATCGGCCTCAAAGCGGGCCTTGCGTTCCGGCGTAGAACGATCATTTTGCGACAGTGCGCGGCGCCACACCATGCTGGCCATCGGTTCTGCCTGTTCTATGGTTTGCCTGACTGCATCTGATCCGCCCGAATTCAGCAGGTCATCAGGATCCTGGCCTTCCGGTAATATTGCAAATTTCAGAGAACTTCCCGGCGTCAGCCGTTCCAGCGCCAGATCAAGCGCCCGATACGCTGCCTTCAGCCCGGCATCATCACCGTCGAAACACAACACCGGTTCCGGTGTGAGTTTCCACATCAGGCCAAGTTGAACCTCTGTCAGCGCTGTGCCCAAGGGGGCTACAGCATGGGGAAGTCCGGCACGCCTGAAGGCGATCACGTCCATGTAGCCCTCGCACGCGATCAAGGTGCCTGCGTCATGGGCAGGTTTTCGCGCCTTGTCCATATTGTACAGGACGCTACCCTTGTGAAACAGCGGTGTATCCGGCGAATTGAGATACTTGGCCACAGCATCCGGCTTCATGGCTCGGCCACCAAATGCAATCACACGACCCCTGGGATCGCGGATTGGAAACATGATGCGGTCACGAAATCGATCATAGGATGGCCCGCCATCTTCGGGACGGAAAATCAGTCCGGCCTCGTCCATCTGGTCAGGTGTAATGCTGTTTTCTGCCAGTACCCTGGGCAGCGCATGGCGATCATCCGGGGCAAAACCAATGCCGAATTCCCGCTGCACCTCTGCCGACAATCCGCGATCTGAAAGATAACCCCGTGCATTTGCTCCGGCCGCTGCCTGCAACTGGGTACAATAAAACTCCTGTGCCATATCCATCACATCATAAAGACTGGCCCGTCGCTCTTCGCGCGCTTCGGCTTCCGGTGTTAGCTGCGGCAGTTGAAGACCGGCTTCGGAAGCCAGTCGCTCCACTGCTTCAGGAAATGGCACACCCTCCTTTTCGACCAGGTATGTAAAAATATCCCCACTTTGCTTGCAGCCAAAGCAGTGATAACGCCCCTTGCGATCCTCACAGTGAAAGCTGGGTGTCTTTTCTCCATGAAACGGGCAACACGCCCAATAGTCACCTTTTCCTGCGTTGGTCTTGCGTCTGTCCCACTGCACAGAACGGCCAATGACCGAGGATATGGAAATCCTCGCCCGTATTTCATCAAGAAATGATTGCGGAAAGCGCATTCTCCACCTGTATGGCCTCATCAAGTCACAGAGGATTACCACGGTATTACAGCTGCGGGATACCTGTTAGCCAAGTTTTACCCGGTGTCCACATTGAACCAGGTACTATGCGAACGGCAATTGTTCCGATTTCCCTCAGCCACGGCTTGCTGACCAGGGTACGAAAAGCGTGGTATTAACAATATTACCACGTCAAACACGGATTCACTACCTACGGTACATGAAGCTTCTCATCGGGTATGTGATCTAGCAGTTGCTTTTGAATAAACCTGCCGGGATATTGGTATTCGAGACACGCAACACAGCCCTTCGGGGTTGCGTATCAGTGGGTGCGGCTGAATGGATTGCGGAGTACTTGCTCCCCCCAGTTAAGGCATCGTGATCAATTCAAGGTTGCACCCACTGACTGCCTGTTATGGCTTCGTCAGACTCAGGCAATGATGCAAAACGAGGGTCATTTTTCGACGAACCTGCTACGAATTCAGCGCCCGATAGTTTGCCGGAGCAACTTTTTCCCAATTAGAACCGCCCTACTCATTGATGCTCTTTAACCCAGCAGGTTTTTCACGGTTGCCCCGGCTTTGGCGAAATCCATCTGCCCTGCATGGCGTTCTTTCAAAACTGCCATCACGCGCCCCATATCTTTCAAACCGGTTGCATCGAGTTCCTTTACGACACCGGACACAACGGCCTCTATCTCCGCCGCAGACAACTGGCGGGGCAGAAACTCTTCAATGATCTCGATTTCCACAGCTTCTCTGGCAGCAAGCTCGGGTCTGCCGCCTCTTTCATAGGTTTCGGCTGACTCCCGCCGCTGCTTAATCATTTTGGACAGGATTTCCTGCATTCCGCTTTCTGTCAGGCTGTCATCCTTGCCGGTACCGCGATTTTGGATTTCGCGATCCTTGAATGCCGCCGAGATCAACCTGAGGGTCGAAAGCCTAATCTTGTCTTGCTCACGCATGGCCTCCTTCATGAGGACGCTGACGCGGTCACGGATAGAATCACTCATCTGTATTGCCTTTCATGGCAGGGCGTCAAAAGGAGGGGCAGTGCCCGCCAATTGATACTCCCACCATTTGCACCACGCAAGCCGCTGACCGGAAACGTCACATTTCATGCAAAATCAAGATTGCCTGTTCGCCGGCGCTTGACGCGGGCAATGCCGCTATCTAGTTTCCCGCAAACTTGTCTGGCTGCACCTATTGCAGCGGGCTCCTCCTCTGTCAAAAGGCCAGGATCTTCCTGGAAGGCCGATGCCGCCCACAAAGTCATCATCCCGCCCGGCAAACCCAGTGACCGGACGCAACGTCCCAACCACGCCCTCCTGGGCTAAGCAGGCCTTGACTGCCCGCCTCGTGCTGGCAGACGGCACGGTAATCGAAGGTACCGGCCTTGGTGCAACAGGACAGGCAGTCGGTGAACTTTGTTTCAATACGGCTGTTACCGGATATCAGGAAATCCTCACGGACCCGTCCTATGCAGGACAGATCATAACCTTCACGTTTCCACATATTGGCAATGTTGGAACCAACGACGAAGACATTGAGACCTTCAATCTTGCCGCTTCATCAGGTGTTCGCGGTTGTGTATTGAAAGCCGATATCACAAATCCATCCAACTACCGCGCCGCAAAACACCTTGATGCCTGGCTGACGGCCCGCAACATTATTGCAATTGCAGCCGTAGACACGCGCGCCCTGACTTCCCTGGTCCGCGACAAGGGCATGCCGAACGCAGTAATTGCTCACGACGCAAACGCCAGCTTCGATATCACGTCGCTGACCGAACAGGCCGTACAGTGGCCGGGACTCGAAGGCATGGATCTCGCAAAGGACGTATCCTGTACCCAACGCTACGACTGGACCGAAACCTTATGGGCCTGGAACAAAGGTTTCGGCCAGCTTGAAAACCCGCGCCATAATGTTGTTGCCATGGACTTTGGAGCCAAGAGAAACATCCTGCGCTGTCTGGCGCAGCAAGGCTGCAGGGTCACCGTGGTACCCGGCAACACAACTGCCGACGAAATACTTGCTCTCGAACCCGACGGAGTGTTTCTCTCAAACGGCCCCGGAGACCCGGCTGCTACTGGAGAGTACGCCGTACCGCAAATTCGCAAGCTCATCGACAGCGGCAAACCGGTATTCGGTATATGTCTCGGCCACCAGATGCTGGCACTTGCACTTGGCGCCAGTACAGTTAAAATGCATCAGGGTCATCATGGCGCCAATCATCCGGTGAAGGATCACACCACCGGCAAGGTGGAGATAACGTCGATGAATCATGGCTTCGCGGTCGATGCAAAATCCTTGCCCGGCAACGTGACGGAAACCCACGTGTCGCTGTTTGACGGTTCCAACTGTGGCATTCAGCTTGACGGCAAGCCGGTGTTTTCCGTTCAACATCACCCGGAAGCCTCTCCCGGACCGCAGGATTCCCACTACCTGTTTGCCCGGTTTGCAGACTATATGGCCCAATCCGAAACCTGATCTTCACCAATCCAACCGGCAGGCAGGCTATGACCAAGACAGATATCGCCACCATGTTTGGCGCGGGAAACGTGTCAACATTTCTCGGTCTGCCGTCATGCCAGACGTCCAATCTCGCACCTGCCAAGGCCGCAATACTCGGCGTTCCCTGCGCCACACCCTATGCCTCTGTCGGACCATACTGCGCCGGGGGACCAGCAGCAATTCGTGCCGCCGCAGCACCTTATGCCGCCAATCTGCTGCATGTGGATTTTGACTTTCAGGCGCCGTTGTTGCCCGAAGGACCAGGACAGGTTTGTGATCTGGGTGATCTGACCTATGGCGAAGATACTTCAGCCAATCGTGATTCAATCAGGGGCACCGTCGCCACCATACTGGATCAAGGCGCCGTTCCCGTTTTGCTGGGTGGTGATGACAGCATTCCGATTCCCATGCTTCAGGCTTTTGAGGGTCGCGGCAAATACACCATTGTTCAGATTGATGCACACATTGACTGGCGCGATGCTGTTGATGGCGAACGCTGGGGTTTGTCGTCCACCATGCGGCGCGCCTCGGAAATGCATCATATCGAGCGTATCATACAGGTAGGCGCCCGTAATATCGGTTCTGCCCGGCCTGATGATTATGCAGATGCGCTGGCCTGGGGCGTCAAGTTCTTCACCGCCAGCGACATTGCGTTCAGCGGCATGGCGCCGGTCACTGCCGCCATTCCACACGGATCCAATGTCATCATTTGTTTTGACTGCGACGGCCTTGATCCGGCTATCATGCCCGGCGTTATTGGCCGGGCACCTGGCGGGCTCGGTTACTGGCAGACAATAGAATTGCTGCGGGCAATCTCCGGCACGGCGAAAATTTCCGGTTTCGATCTGGTCGAGTTCATGCCGGACCGCGATATTGCCGGTGTCGGCGCATTGACCGCCTATCGCATGGTAGCGACGATACTCGGTCTGGTTTGCCGTCAGTGACCTGGTGAAACAGTCAAAAAAATCAGTTCACGAACTTTATTTTTCTGCCACCGGCGTAATAGCCATCAGGCTTTTGTTCAAAACTGCGGCATCCGGCCCCGCGACCCGGGAAATCGCCCGATGGGTCATAGCGGTCACAAATGCGGCCCTTTTCAGCCCACCATTTGCCCTGACCCTCTCCTGCCGTCGAGGTCCAGTTTAAAACACCACCTTCCGCCAGCGTTATATTCGCCGTTTTGCCATCAATGCGGGAAGTCAGCACCTTGCCGCTCAGCAATTCCCTGATTTCTGCTGAATCAAGGTTGCCGCGATAAGGTGCACTGGACCCGCTGTCATCATCCTGTGATGGGACGATACCCGCCTGAACGGGCTTTTCGGGAAGTTCTTTCGTGCGCGGAACGGGAACTTTCTTGTCATCGGGTTTCGCGATCTCGGCTTGCTTGGCAGTTTCAGCCTTGGCTTTGGCGTCATCGTCCTTGGCAGCCTGGGCTTTGGCGTCATCGTCCTTGGCAGCTTTGGCTTTGGCAGCCTTGGCTTTGGCTGCATCGGCTTTGGCTGCCTTGCTGCCAGGTTTCGGACGAGGCACAGGGATTCCTGAATCACCGGTTTCTTCTGAACCGGAATTTGCAGCAGGCTGATCTGCACGGGACCAGTTGCCTGTCCGCTTCATTCCTATATCGCCTGAATAGGGTCGATCCCCCGCTTGAACTTCATTACTATTGGTCATGGCCGGAAATAGACAGCCAGCGACCAGCAACACAAATACACGTCTCATAAGTAACCTCAGTATCAATCCGCCATCCGGGTGATTGCCCGGTTTGATCAGGACAGAATACCAGCACTCGAGCGCAATCTCAACGCCGTGTAAGCAGTCTTCTGTCGATTGCCGTCGCCTTGACCATTGCAAATACGGTTTTGCCGGGTTTCAGCTTCAATTCCTGCGCCGATGCCCTGCTGATACGTGCGCGCACTGCTTGATCGGCAACTGACAGCCGGACTTCGGCAAAAGCAGTGTCTGCCTCTTCCTGTACTTCCTCAATTCTGGCCGGCAACACATTGCGCACGGACACTCCCTTGGGTTTTGACAGTGCAATGGATACGTCGCGGGCCCGGATACGAAGCCGCACAATTTCTCCCTCGGGGAAATCCAGAAAGGGAACTTCAAACTGAACGCTTTTCGAAACTTCAAGCCGGGTCAACGCGAACTCGGTGTCCTGTCCCTTTACCGTTGCTTCAATTATCGATCCCGCCTCAAAACGGCCTGTGAACGGCGGCAGGTCCAGCCTCGACATCAGTTCAGCGGAATACCCGCTCGCCTCGATGCGCCCGCCTGAAATCAGCACCAATTGATTGGCCAGCCGCACCACTTCGTCAATCTGGTGAGTGACATATATGACGGGCACCTTGAACTGTTGCGGTATCTGTTCGATGAAATTCAGCGCCTGGGCGTGTCGCTGCACATCCAGCGAACTCAGAGGCTCGTCCATAAGCACCAGCCGGGGCCGGGTCAGCAGAGCGCGCGCCATGGCAACCCTCTGGCGTTCCCCGCCAGACAAGCCATGCGGCATCCGTTGCAGAAGATGAGCGATGTCAAACACTTCAACTACATCGTCACGAGAGACCTCGGGTCCGTTGCCCTTGGCACGGTGGTGGGCAAAAGCAAGGTTGCCCGCTACATCAAGATGCGAAAACAGGCGCGCGTCCTGAAACACGTGCGCGACAGGACGTTTGTGCGCAGGCACGAAGGTGCCTACGTCTGACCTCAACCAGTCTGTATTGTCAAACCGCACGATCCCGTTTGCACTGCCTTCCAGCCCGGCAATGGTGCGCAACGTCATGGATTTTCCGGACCCGTTCGGGCCAAACAATACAGTCACACCATCGAGTGTAAGCGCCTGTCTTACAGCAAGGTCAAAGCCGCCGCGGACCAGCTTGAAATCAAGATCAAGTTTAACTGTTGTCATTGCCCTACCTTGAGAGGGATGGACCGGTTGACCGCAAACACGCCGACCAACACGGCAAATGACAACAACAGCAAACCTGCCGACAGCATGTGCGCAGTAGCATAGTCCAGTGTCTCCACGCTTTCATAAATCGCAATGGATACAACCTTGGTGCGCCCTGGTATATTTCCGCCAACCATCAACACAACACCAAATTCGCCCAACACATGCGCAAAACCCAGCACCGATGCTGTTATAATCCCGCGTCGGGCCTGCGGAAGGCCGACGTTGAAGAATCGATCCAGCGGGCCAGCTCCCAGAGTCGCGGCGTCTTCAAGAGGTCCTGTCCCCATCTCCTGAAACGCCTGCCGCATTGGCTGCACCACAAAGGGCAGTGAGTGGAGCATCGAGGCGACCACCAGCCCGGTAAAACTGAAAGTCAGTGTCTGACCGGTCAGGGTTACCCACCAACTGCCTGGCCAACCGGCAGGACCAAGCAGTATCAGCAAATAAAAGCCCAGCACGGTTGGCGGTAGAACAAGTGGCAAAGTGGTCAGCGCTTCAATCGGCACTCTCATCGCGGACCGGGTAAACGCCAGCCACCAGGCAATCGGGGTTGCCAGCACCAGCAACAAAACCACCGAGATAACAGCCAGTTGCGCGGTCAGCCATACCGCATCAAAAACCTCGGTTGTCATGGTTGAGATGCACCATAGCCAAACCGGATGATAATCCTGATCACATTGTCTGATCGCATGAATTTCATGAATGCCTGAGCCACGTTGTTGTTTCTGGCCCGACTTACTAGCACACCATCCTGCAAAATGGGTTCATGCAATGTGCCCGGCACGCCGATCCAGTGTCCTTGTTGATCATTCGGGAGGTTTACAATTTGTGACCGGGCGATCAAGCCCACCGTCACATTGCCAGACGCGACCATGGCAAAAGCCTGGCCAATGTTTTCGCCATACACAATGCGGCCCGAGAGCTTTCCCAGCACTCCAATTCGCTCAAGGGTTTGCCTCGCAGCAAGGCCGTACGGCGCCAGTTTCGGATTGGCCATGGCAAGTCGCGAAATCCGGTTTGCATCAAGGGTTTCAATTGTGGTGCCTGTTAGCGGCAATCCATTGCGCGACCACAATGCCAATGCTCCCCTTGCATAGGTAAACCGGCTTTCCGCCACTGCCACTTTCCTGGACACCAGCAGTTCAGGTCGTGCCTGATCTGCAGCCAGAAAAACATCAAACGGGGCACCCGCCAATATCTGTGTGGCCAGTTTGCCGGTCGCACCTGCAACCAAAACCACCGAATGGCCGGTATCTGCCTCAAAGGCGGCAGATATCTCGCGGGCGGGTAGTAAAAAATTTGTGGCCACGGCTACAACGACTTCACCGGCGCTTGCTGAAGATGATTGCACCCCCATCAGAATCAAGCAGACGGCAAGCCAGTTGTGTACGTGTCTTTTCATGAACGGTGCATACACCACAAACCCCATAAAAAACCAACCTGGTCGTCTTGAATTACAGTTAACAGCAGAATCCAGCCATTTTTACATATGTCAGGTTCCTGAACGGCAGATGAACAAGCCGTTCAGCCAACATTCGGAACAGCTGGCCTAATGTGATCTCCATTGAACGGCTTCCGGCACCCCCCTCAACAGTCGAAGCAACAAGGCAGGTACAAATGACAAAAACATTCACAGTAGCGGGTCTGGCAGGCGCACTTGTTATTCTTGCAGCCTACTCGCCCGTTTCAGCACCGGCAATGGAAACCAACGAGACAACCGTGACTGTGATCTACAAGACCAACCCCAACTGGCCGATACGCAGCATGATGAGCGTTGACCCCTGTAATCTTCGCGAATGTCAGGAGATTTGATCAATCAAGGTAACGAAATACCACAACAACTATCCGGGGCAGCCCCCGGTTAGTGTCAGGGAACCGGGCCACGACGAACTCCGCATGACCCATCCGCCCCTCTCGCCATGCATGTTTGGCGTGTGCCCGGTCCCTGACTTGGATTCCTCTCCTGCCCTCACTATATAAGGCAGCATGAGATTGACATACTGCCCCAATCCTCTCAACCCCTGGAGGATTTCCCCTGCAAACCGGGACAGATTGTCAAGACTCGAAGGGCCCCGCACGAAAACGTGACGGGGCCCTTTTTTGTCGAGTAATGTTGGAAGAAACTATTCTACAATCACCTTGGCACCAATTTCCACCATGTCATAAAGGGAAATCACATCCTCATTGCGCAGGCGGATACAACCAGATGACACTGATTCACCGATCGTCCATGGCTGATGGGTGCCGTGAATGCGATACAAGGTATTGCCCAGATAAAGTGCACGCGCACCCAAAGGGTTGTCTTCCCCGCCTTCCATGCGTTCCGGCAGGTCTGGTTCACGCTGGCGCATTTCAGCAGGTGGATGCCAGGCAGGCCATTCAGCCTTGCGCGACACTTTTTCATGGCCTGACCAGCGGAATCCCTGACGTCCGACACCGATGCCGAATCTTTTGGCCATGCCGCCGTCCTGCACCACGTAAAGATACTTGTTGCGCGTATTGATAATGATTGTGCCCGGTCTTTCACTGGTGCTGTATGGCACTTCAGCCGGCAGATACTTGGAATCCATCTTCCATGTATTTGACCCGAAATTATAACGGACATTGTTGTAAACTGAACCGGACTGAGTTTCTGCGCCCGCCTGGCCTGCGCCTCCGGCAACCGCAGTTGCCAGAATTGCCATAACGGAAAGTATCGTTTTTGCCTGCATCGTCCGCTCCTGTGCCGTTGTGTGACTAATCCCACATCTTCGCGGCCACAATCGCTCTACAACGTGCATGACGTCAAGACCAAAGACCGCATAAAGGGCACCTAACCACACCAATCAGGCGAGATTTTGCCAGACCGTGGCAAAAAGGACACACCAAACAGCAACTGCAACAGGTGCGCAGTCAAAGAATCAGGACCAAGCCGATCATGACTCATCAAACCAAGAACAGGCCCGCAATTTCGGCACTTGCCATATTCATCGCTACTGGCACTTTGGCGTCAGCCATGCTGTCGCCAGCCAGTGCTTCAACATCCGCGCGAAAATTCTTTGCGCCTGACTATCTTGGTCAACCGGTCGCATTCTGCCTGGAAGGTGCCAGGGGTTGCGGCAAACCGGCCGCCTCGTTCTGGTGCCGTCGAAATGGTTACGAAAAGGCGCTTAGCTATTCGCGACGCACACCTGTAGATGGTGACGAACTGCGTTTCATCGACACTGGTAATATTTGCACAGCCGGCACCTGCATCAGCTTCAGACAGATACGTTGTGTGAAGGACTGACACCGAAGCCCTCTTGATGATCTCATCGTGAAATTCAAGCTGGTTTGCCGTTGACGCCTGCATCTGTTTCCCGTTTTCACCCGATTCGAAACATGGCATTTACGCTTTGTTTACGACTGAGGCGGCAATGTTTCGGTCAACAGATCAATTTCGCATTCTGGGACTTTTGTTAAGCCATGGGCGCCGGCACTCCCGATACATCATTGCTCTCGAAATTGCTGCGCGAGCGCATCGCTGCAGGCCGGCACTCGCTGGCCGGAGCACCTCCCGCAAACAGGGCGCCTCTGACTGAGCAGACCGAGCAGCGTTCCTCTGCCGTCATCGGTGCATTGATGCGCGACACTCGTGACGCATATGAGCAGCATCAACACTCCCGCTCGGCCGCAGCAGCCGATACAGCCGGGTCCGGGGTTGCAACAGCGGCTTCGACAAATGCTGAAATACCCGATCCCGGTGATCTTTCCGCATTCATGTTGAGCACGCTCAACAGTTGCGACTGGCAGGACTGGGTGTCTGCGCGCTGCAGCTTCCCGCACGAGGGCCCGTTCCTGTCTGCGGGTTGCGAAAAGGCTCTTGCTGCCGTCGCTGAACTGACACAGCAGATTTTCAGGGATGCCGGTGAAGACGGAGATGATCTGACTGTTGAAGTCTTCACTGAAGCTGTGGCCGGATCAGCACGCCTGACAGTATCGGGTCCATTTGGCCTGTCCATGAAGACGTTAAAGTTGATCATGCAGTCGCGCCGGGAAATAGAAACCATAGGTGGTGCCCTGATCACTGTTCGAGAATCGACTACCGCCGGTTTCGAGGCGCTGAATTCCCGCGCGATAAGGCTCATGTGAGCCCCGGTTCGGCCAAAACCGGGCGAACCCAGTATTTTTCACCTCCAAACTGTGGAAGGCCCACGACAAATTCGCCAGCGCGACAGCTTGGCCTTTGCACCCGGCGGTTTCATGGTGTAACTCACACGGAATTTGCGCCCGCCCATCCGCTGGCTTGGGCTGCATTTACAAAAAATGAGCGCTCATGCCGAAACGTGAAGATATCGACACGGTCCTGATAATCGGCGCGGGCCCGATTGTTATCGGCCAGGCCTGCGAGTTCGACTATTCAGGCACCCAGGCCTGCAAGGCACTGAAGGCAGAAGGTTATCGCATCGTTCTGGTCAACTCCAATCCGGCCACTATCATGACGGACCCGGATCTGGCGCACGCGACTTATATCGAACCCATTACACCCGAAGTCGTCGAAATGATTATTGAGAAGGAACGCACCGCGCGACCGGACAGTAAACTCGTACTGCTGCCAACCATGGGTGGTCAGACGGCACTCAACACAGCCCTTTCGCTCAACAAGAGCGGCGTACTGGACAAGTGGGCCGTGGAAATGATCGGCGCCCGCGCGGAAGCTATTGACAAGGCTGAAGATCGCGATCTGTTTCGCACGGCCATGAAAAAGATCGGGCTGGAAACACCGCGTTCAGCTTTCGTCAACACGTCAGATCTGAAGCAGCGCTTCGCCAGAGATTTTGAGACAGGCTTGGCTCACGCCTCGCGCGAGGGATCCGGCGCCGTGGCGGCATTCAAGACCGAATGGGCCAAATCGGAATTTGAACGCCGCGAGGAACAACGCCTCAGTGCCCAGCATCAGGCTTTCGAAGCCTACAAACTCACCGGCCTGCCCGCCATTATCCGGCCGTCGTTTACTCTGGGCGGGACCGGTGGCGGCATCGCTTATACGCTGGAGGAATTGTACGATATAGTGCTCACCGGCGTGGAGGCCTCGCCAACCGCAGAAGTGTTGATCGAGGAATCTGTTCTGGGCTGGAAAGAGTATGAAATGGAAGTTGTTCGCGACCGCGATGACAACTGCATCATTGTCTGCTCTATCGAGAACCTCGATCCGATGGGCGTGCATACCGGCGATTCGATTACCGTTGCCCCGGCCCTGACACTGACCGATAAGGAATACCAGGTCATGCGCAATGCATCTATCGCAGTTCTGCGTGAGATCGGCGTTGAGACCGGCGGCTCCAATGTGCAGTTTGCAGTTAATCCGACCGACGGTCGCCTTATCGTCATTGAAATGAACCCGCGTGTATCGCGTTCGTCCGCACTTGCATCCAAAGCGACCGGTTTCCCAATCGCAAAAGTAGCCGCCCGGCTTGCTGTAGGGTACACGCTGGACGAGTTGGACAATGATATTACCGGCGGTGCGACGCCAGCGTCATTCGAACCTTCCATCGATTATGTAGTCACCAAGATTCCACGCTTTGCCTTCGAAAAATTCCCCGGCTCCACGCCCAATCTGACCACGTCCATGAAGTCTGTCGGGGAAGTTATGGCCATTGGCCGCACGTTTGCCGAAAGCCTGCAGAAAGCCCTTCGTGGGCTGGAGACCGGCCTCACGGGCCTCAACGAGATTGCACTGGAAGGTTATGGCAAGGATGATGACAAGAACGTCTTCCGCCGCGCCATGTCGCGGCCCACACCTGACCGATTGCTGAAAGTCGCCGAATGCATGCGTCGCGGCGCCACCAATGAACAGGTTTTTGAATCAGCAAAGTACGACCCGTGGTTCATTGAACAACTGTCAGCCATCATCCAGACAGAGTTACGGGTGCGTGAGCATGGTCTGCCAAAGGATAGCGCAAATTTCCGCATGCTCAAATCCATGGGTTTTTCCGACGCACGCCTTGCCGAACTTGCCGGAAGCAACGAAGCGAAGGTCCGCAAGACCCGTCACAAACTGAAGATCCAGCCCGTCTACAAGCGCATTGATACCTGCGCTGCCGAATTTGCCTCTCCGACAGCCTACATGTACTCGACTTATGAAGTTGGCCTGCCGGGCAATGACGGCAATGAGGCACAGGTGTCCGATGCACAAAAGATTGCCATTCTGGGCGGCGGACCAAATCGCATTGGCCAGGGAATTGAGTTTGACTATTGCTGCTGTCACGCCGCGTTCGCACTGTCTGATGCAGGTTATGAAACCATCATGATCAATTGCAATCCAGAGACAGTGTCTACCGACTACGACACCTCGGACAGATTGTATTTTGAGCCTCTGACCGAAGAAGATGTGCTGGAAATTTTGCTGGCGGAGCAGGCAAGGGGCAAGTTGCACGGGGTAATTGTTCAGTTTGGCGGACAGACCCCCCTGAAACTTGCTGATGCAATCGAGAAGGCCGGACTGCCTATCCTTGGCACCTCTCCCGATGCTATCGATCTTGCAGAAGACCGCGACCGGTTCGCCAAACTGCTAACCAGGGTCAATCTACGCCAACCGGTTAACGGCATAGCCAAATCCGGCCCGGAAGCAGTGAAAATTGCCGAGAAGATTGGCTATCCGGTCGTCATCCGCCCGTCTTATGTTTTGGGTGGCCGCGCCATGGAAATTGTACGCGACGCCGAAGACCTCAAGCGTTACATCAACGAGGCCGTCGTGGTTTCCGGATCATCCCCGGTATTGATCGACAGCTATCTGTCCGACGCAATCGAGGTCGATGTTGACGCCTTGTGCGACGGTACAGACGTGTTTATCGCCGGTGTGATGCAGCACATTGAGGAAGCTGGCGTTCATTCCGGTGACAGCGCATGCTCGCTTCCACCCTACTCCTTGAAGAAATCCGTGATTGACGAATTGGAACATCAGTCTGCCGTGCTGGCACGCGCACTTGGCGTGATAGGATTGATGAACGTCCAGTTCGCAATTAAAGACGACAAAATCTATGTGCTTGAGGTAAATCCTCGCGCCTCTCGAACAGTGCCGTTTGTAGCCAAGGTTGTAGGCCATCCAATCGCCAAGATTGCCGCACGCATTATGGCAGGGGAAACTCTTGCTTCGTTCAGGCTCAAGAATGGCAAACTCAGACATATCGGGGTCAAGGAAGCGGTATTTCCTTTTGCCCGCTTCCCCGGTGTCGACACCGTGCTGGGCCCCGAAATGCGCTCGACCGGTGAAGTCATGGGTCTGCATACCAGTTTCGCCATGGCATTTGCGAAAAGTCAGCTTGGCAGCGGGACCAAGGTACCTGTTGACGGGACTGTATTTATCTCTGTGCGCGATCACGACAAGGCGCGCATCCTCCCGGCAGCGGGAAAATTGTCCGAACTGGGATTCAAGATCATCGCGACCGGAGGCACACAACGTTTTCTGGTAGCCAACGGTATACCTGCTTTACGGGTCAACAAGGTTCTCGAAGGCCGCCCGCACATTGTTGACGCCATGGCAAACGGTGAGGTGCAACTGGTATTCAATACAACTGAAGGTCAAAGCGCTGTTGCGGATTCAAAGTCCATCCGTCGCGCCGCGCTTATGGCAAAAATTCCCTGTTATACTACATTACCTGCATCCATTGCTGCTTCTGAGGCGATTGCCGCAGTAAAACATGGCGACCTGACGGTTAAACCACTTCAGGACTATTTTGACCGGGCCTGGCATGAATCCTCCTGATGAGCCGGCACAAATCACCTGACAGTAAAACTGCCGCAGGGATTGCCCAACTACAATCAACTATAAAGAGGTCTTGCAGGACGCTATTGTTTTGCGCATATTTACATCAGACCGAAACATTCCCGCACACAGTCAACAGACGAACGCGTTGGTAGCTTAACGGCTTCCATGGAGTTCTGAGGCTTGGGCGGCCAACTGGATTCTGGATTACGTACCTATGGTTGAAAAAGTTCCCATGACCGCAGAAGGACATGCCGCCATGTCCGAAGAAGTGAAGCATCGCAAGTCTGTTGAACGTCCGCGTATCATCAAGGCAATTGAAGCAGCCCGCGCGCATGGCGATCTGTCGGAGAACGCCGAATACCATGCTGCCAAGGAAGCGCAAGGCTGGAATGAAGCACGGGTTTCAGAGCTTGAAGACATGATCAGCCGGGCTGAAATTATAGACGTTTCAAAATTGGGTGGCGACACTGTCAAGTTTGGCGCCACTGTCACCGTTGTAGATGAAGACACTGACAAGAAAGCGATCTATCGGATTGTGGGAGACTTTGAAGCCGATGTAAAATCCGGAAAACTTTCTATCTCTTCACCAATTGCACGTGCGCTTATTGGCAAATCCGCCGGCGACAGTGTTGAGGTAATGACACCTGGCGGTGGCAAGAGTTACGAGATACTGAAAATCGCCTTCAAGTAAAACCTCTTCAATCACCACCGCTTCACGCCATTGATCTGGTGGCGTGCAGAGGCTTTTTCTTCGCACAATAGCCGGAAATGTCATGAGGCGAGCAACATGGGCTCTCTTGAACCGGTAACGTTGTTCCAACACTTTGGATGCGATCAAATTTATGATTTTTGGCTGTTTCAACCAAAAGTCATAAATCTGATCTGGTAAACTGCGAGATTGAAAGCTATGCAGTGACGTCATAGCTATGTCAGACTGTATTGAAGAACGGGGCCCAGGGTACCCCATTTGGCGTTTTTTCGATCTGCCGCTTTCTGATCGAAAAAATGCTCAAACTGAAATGTCAAAGTCGCATTGCAGGCAACCGCCAGCAGACAATGTCACTCTGCAGGATCAAATTCGGGCCAGAGGGCGATATTATGAACGTTCAACATTCACGGGTGCTAATATTGGGGTCAGGCCCTGCCGGTTACACAGCGGCCATCTATGCCGCACGTGCCATGCTTGAACCGACATTGATCCACGGTATTCAACCCGGCGGCCAGCTTACCATTACCACCGACGTAGAGAACTATCCTGGTTTTGCAGAAACAATTCAGGGCCCATGGCTTATGGAACAGATGCAGAAACAGGCAGAGCATGTTGGCACCAACCTGGTCAATGATCACATTGTAGATGTCAATCTTGATCAGCGCCCCTTCCGTTTGAAAGGCGATTCTCGGCCAGGAGTACACGTGCGATGGCCTGATTATCTGCACTGGCGCACAGGCCAAATGGATCGGATTGCCCACTGAAGAGAAATTCAAGGGTTTTGGCGTATCAGCATGTGCAACGTGCGACGGGTTCTTCTACCGTGACAAGCGTGTTGTGGTTGTCGGCGGTGGTAATACGGCAGTCGAGGAAGCATTGTTTTTGACCAGGTTTGCATCTGAGGTTGTGGTAGTTCATCGTCGCGATGAGTTTCGCGCCGAACGTATCCTGCAAAATCGATTGTTCGAGAATCCGAAGATCAGGGTCATGTGGGATACCAAACTGGATGAGGTTATCGGCGACGAGAACCCGCCCGGCGTTACGGCTGCGCGGCTTCGCAACGTGAAGACAGATGCCGTTGAAGATTTGCCCTGTGACGGAATTTTCATTGCCATCGGCCACAAGCCGGCCACTGAGTTGTTCAAGGACAAGCTTGAGATGAAGAATGGTGGCTACCTGATCACGCAACCTGATTCTACCGCCACGGCTATCCCTGGGGTTTATGCTGCCGGCGATGTCACTGATGACACTTATCGCCAGGCAGTTACCGCTGCCGGAATGGGCTGCATGGCCGCACTCGAGGCCGAAAAATTTCTGGCTGAAGCGGGCATCGGCGCCTCGCAGGCAGCCGAGTAGAACAGGGCCAGATTTGCATGCCATTTTCGAACCGGGACAACAATTTTGACTGGGACAAGTTGCGCATTTTCCATGCTGTGGCGGAAGCCGGAAGCTTTACCCATGCCGGCCACGACCTCAATCTTTCACAGTCAGCCGTGAGCCGTCAGATATCCGCGCTGGAGTCGGAACTGAACGTTACTCTTTTTCATCGTCATGCTCGCGGATTGATCCTGACTGAACAGGGTGAAATGCTGTATCGCACGGCTCATGATGTGTTCACCAAACTGTCCGCGGCGCGCACACGACTGACTGACAGCCGTGACAAGCCGACCGGTGATCTGCGGATTTCAACCACCGTGGGCCTTGGTACCATCTGGCTGACGCCACGCTTGCAGGAATTCATCGAGCTTTATCCGCAAATCAGAGTTGAACTCATTCTCACGGACGAAGAACTTGACCTGGGTATGCGTGAAGCTGATGTGGCCATCCGCCTGCGACGTCCAACTCAACCTGATCTGATTCAGCGCAAGTTGTTTACTGTCCACAATCACGCCTATGCATCGCCAGACTATGTACAGTCCAATGGCATGCCGCAGGAAGCCGAGGAACTCGACAATCACAAGATACTGGCATTCGGGCCGGCGCCGACCTTCATGACTGATTTGGGATGGTTGCTTCGGGCAGGACGCGGTGAGGGAGAAACACCACGCGAGTCAAGTTTTCTGATCAATTCCATCTATGGTCTGCGCCGCGCCGTGGAATCAGGACTGGGTATCGGCGTCCTGCCGGACTATATTGTCGGGGACAATTCACCACTCATCCGCATTGCCCTTGGTGAGGAGCCGCCGGGTATAGACACCTACTTTGTTTATCCAGAAGAAATGCGAAACTCTAAAAGAATAGCGGTTTTTCGGGATTTTGTGGTTTCAAAGGCGCGTCAGTGGAAATTTTGACGTTTTCGTAAGGCTACTTCGTCCTGTTTGATATGCGTTAACCGCATGACATACATTCCCAATACTCGGATTGCCCTTGATGGTTCATCCATGTGAGCCTTGGATTGTCAGCGGCTAGTTTACTCCCTCATTAACGAATAGCCGTGGGTCTGAAGAGATTTGTCGGGGCGCGAGGCAACAACAGATGCCCGTCGGCGTATTCATCAGGCATTTGACGACAATGGGGCCAGACACACTCTCCACCCGGGTGTCTGGCCCCTGAAATATTCAGGGCCTGTCTTAACGGAACAGCGCTGCACCAAGTTCAGTCTTCATACCATCATAAAGTGACGCAACCTGCTCACCGTATCCGTTGTAAATTATGGTCGGAATCTTCTGCCCTGTTTCCAGGTCACGTTCGCTTGCCTGGCTCCAGCGTGGATGGGAAATTTCCGGATTTACGTTGGCCCAGAACCCGTATTCGCTCGGGCCAAGCACTTCCCAGAAACTCTTGGGTCTTTCAGATGTGAATGTAATCCGGTTGATCGACTTGGCGGATTTGAAACCATACTTCCAGGGCAGGTGTAAACGAATGGGTGCGCCCATGGATTTGGCAAGTGGTTTGCCGTATGCGCCTGTTACCATAAAGGCAAGGTCGTTACCGGCCTCTGCCATGGTCACTGCCTCAGAGTAAGGCCATGGATAACTGCTACCAAACAGACTTGGCTTCTGGCCTGGTGCAATTTCGGGATTATTGAAAGTTTCAAACTTTACAAATTTGGCGTTGCTGTTTGGCCTGGCAAGTTCGACAAGTTGCGTGAGCGTAAATCCGCTCCACGGAACCGTCATTGACCATGCTTCCACGCAACGGTGCCTGTAAACTCTGTCTTCTAGCTGCACCTTCTTGATCAGATCATCGAACTGCATCTTGAACGGGGTCTCAATCTCGCCTTCGAAAGCGATTTCCCACGGTCTGACAACCAGTGCCTCAGCTGCCTTCGCAATCCGCTTGGAGGTACCAAACTCATAGAAATTGTTGTAGGTGGTGTTGATTGCTTCCGGCGTAATCTTGCGCCCTGCATCTGCATAAGCAGGGTTGATCTTGGCTGGATACAACGATGCCGTGGGATTATCACCGGCAAAGCCGGGGCGTATACCCGCAGCAAGACCCATAGCGGAAAAACCTGCCGCAGCAACAAACTTTCGGCGATTCAGAAACACCCGTTCAGACGTTGTTCGCGACTCTGGAATTTGCCAGTTGTGGATTGTCTTGATCAGCATTTACAAGCACTCCTGCAATAAACGAATAGGCAGCCTGTAACAGGCACTCCTTCCTGCCAAGCTAGCCCCACCTGCCAAGCTTGCCAAATCACTCCTTCGTCAGGGGAATGCGATCAGCCGTTATCACGGCAAAACTTCTTTGGTTTGCCGGTATAGACGTCATCGCGACCTGTTGTTGATCTTTAGACACTGCCCATAACCTTGGACGAGGTGATGATCAGGCCAATACCACCATTAACGATGCACTCCAGGGAACCAATGTTGATTCCCAAAACCATCCGCAGATGCCTGCGCCGGAGAACCGGCAGCGATTTCAAGTGTCACAGCCAAAGTTGATGCAACCGTTTCATGTGAACTTACCATGCAAGAAACGGTGGGGCCCGGCTGCGTGACGACGTCGACACGCAACCGGGTTCCCAAATCGCCGTCCCGGGCGAATGGCCATTCAGTAGCCGTCGCGGGTAACAAATCCAATTACTATTTCGACAAAATTGTAACTGATCTGGCGATTGTCGGACCCTGCTATTTCAGATTGTTGCAGAAGCGCTGAATTCGTTCGCAGGCGTCTTCCAGCGCTTCATTGGAGGTCGCATACGAAACCCGGAAAAAAGGTTCCAGGCCAAATGCTGCTCCATGCACGGCCGCAACCCCTTCTTCGGCCAGCAGAGTGGTCACAAAATCCTCGTCATTCTTGATCAACCGGCCAGACGGTGATGTTTTACCGATCAGTCCCTCGCAGCACGGATACACGTAAAACGCACCTTCCGGTGTCGGGCAAGACAATCCGTTCGCCTGATTTAGCATTGAAACCACCAGGTCCCGTCGGCCCTTGAACTTTTCATTGTTGCTGGCAATGAAATCCTGTGGTCCGTTCAGCGCTTCAACTGCTGCCCACTGGGAAATCGAACACGGGTTGGAAGTGGACTGTGACTGCAGTTTGCGCATCGCGTTGATGAGCATCGCCGGACCGGCGGCATAACCGATACGCCACCCGGTCATCGCATAGGCCTTCGATACACCGTTCATCGTCAGGGTACGGTCGAGCAACGCAGGTTCAACCTGCGCAGGCGTCACGAATTTGAAATCATCATAAACCAGATGCTCGTACATATCATCCGTCAGTATCCACACCTGCGGATGCCGCAATAATACATCTGTCAGTGCCTTTAACTCAGCATGACTGTAAGCCGCGCCCGACGGGTTCGACGGTGAATTGAAGACCAGCCATTTGGTTTTCGGCGTAATTGCCGCCTCCAGAGCAGCTGCCTGAAGCTTGAATCCATTGTCCAGGGTTGTTTCAGCAAACACCGGCCTGCCTCCGCCCAACAGGACTATATCGGGATAGCTCACCCAATAGGGTGTTGGCACAATCACTTCATCGCCCGGGTTCAGCGTAGCCAGCAACGCATTGAACAGAACCTGTTTGCCACCCGTCCCGACCGATATCTGCGATGGTTCATAGGCAAGACCGTTGTCACGCTTGAACTTTGCACAGATTGCCTGCTTCAACTCAGGCACTCCATCGACCGGCGTATATTTGGTGCGGCCCTCCCGGATAGCCTTAATTGCGGCTTCCTTGATGTTGTCCGGTGTGTCAAAATCAGGCTCACCGGCCGATAATCCGATGATATCCCGGCCTTCCGCCTTGAGTTCCATTGCTTTTGTTGAAATCGCAATCGTAGCCGACGGTTGAATACGTGCAAGCGAGTCTGCGATGAAACCCATTGGAGTGACTCCTCGAAATTTTATGTGTTGTTGGCGGTGACTGACCGGCGCGGACCCTAGTCCTGCCTTTTTTGTATCGCAAGGGCAAAGTAACGTTTTCAGACCACTTCGGCAGTTAAGGAATCCTGAGTTGCATATTTCAATCGCCGGGGCCGGTATCGCCGGATTGGCATGCGCCATCGCACTTGGTAAAAACGGCCACTCGGCTACAATATTTGAGCAGGCCGCCCGCCTTGAAACAATCGGTGCCGGCCTGCAGTTGGGGCCAAACGCTGTTCGAGTTCTCAAGGATTTCGGAGTATGGGAAGCGCTTGAAAAACACTGTTGTGCCCCGGCGCGCATCCGAATTTGCGATGCCATCAGCGGCAAACAGCTATCGACGCTGGAGTTGGGAGACAGTTTTGCGAAAAAATTCGGCAGCCCCTACCGGGTTGCCCATCGCGCCGACCTGATCAGTTGCCTGGCGCAGGCGGTCTCCGGCAACGACAACATCAAACTGGTCAACAACTGCCGGATAGCCGGGCTTGAACCGGGCGGGAACGCGCGTCTGAAAACCGCATCCGGAGAGGTCCATGACTCTGACCTGGTGATTGCCGCAGACGGGTTCCGGTCTCCGCTTCGAAGTCAGATTGCCCCTGGAAACGACCCGCGCCTGAGTGGTGAAACGATGTACCGCGCACTGGCTCCTGCCAGCGCATTGCCTGCAGACCTTGATCCGGATGCGGTTTATCTGTGGCTGGCGCCGGGGGCTCATGTCGTGCACTACCTGGTGTCGGGAGGTCGCCGCCTCAACATCGTGGCCAGTGCGGAACAACCGGCAAACCAGTCAGGCTGGAACAATATCGCAAACCGTGATGATCTGCTGGCGGCTGTACCAGGCGCAACCAGTGCCCTGCGCAATGTACTGTCGCTGCCGGAAAGCTGGCTTGCCTGGGCAGGGGTCGACCTTAACCCGTTCACACCGTGGAGCAGGCAGAATTGTGTTTTGGTCGGCGATGCAGCACACGCATCCCTTCCCTATCTTGCTCAGGGTGCCGCCATGGCCCTGGAAGATGCTGCTTGCCTGGCTAGCTGCATTGGCGACGGGGAAAATGTAAGGCGGGCCATTTCGCGCTATGAATCGCAGCGCCAGCCTCGCACTACCCGTATCATCGAGGAGTCCCGTCGCAATGCCCGAATTTACCACTTGCGGGGTTCAATGGCCCAGGTGCGCAATCTTACCTTGAGATCTCTGCCCGGCTCGGTACAGCTGCAACGGCTTGCCTGGATATATGCAACTCATCCATATCATGATTCACCGGCGTAGCGGCTTTTGCAAATGATGCGGTTTGTCCCGGAATAGCCGAAATCCATTCCTTGCTATTGTACGACAGGCCGCAATATGGCCATTGTACCGGGGCGCCTGACCCCGGGGATTTCAGGTTATCCGTGAGAGGTTTCCCAAATGCAGCAACTTCCAGTAATTCTTGCCAACAGGATTGCCAAACTCGGACCGGTACGGGTTGGCGTAATCGGGGCAGGCAAGTTCGGGTCGATGTTTCTCAATCAGGTGCCGTTTTCACCGCACCTGTCGGTTGCAGTAATTGCAGATCTGGATCCTGATCGCGCACGCGCAGCGTGTCGTAATGTTGGCTGGCAGGAAGACCTGATTGCCCAAACGAGATTCACCGATGACGGTATGGATCTGATTGCCGATCCGTCTGTTGAAGTGGTTATGGAGGTTACCGGGTCACCTGCTGCCGGTTGTGCTCATGCTCTCGCGGCAGCCGAACACGGCAAACACATTGTAATGGTCAATGTGGAAGCTGATGTGCTGGCAGGCCCTGTTCTTGCTGCCGCCCATCGCACGGCCGGCACCGTGTATTCAATGGCTTCCGGCGATCAACCGGCTTTGGTTTGCGAGATAGTCGATTGGGCGAGAACCTGTGGTCTAGAAGTCGTCTGTGCCGGCAAGGGCACACGCTATCAGCCCGAATTTCACGACGTCACACCAGATAACGTCTGGACACACTATGGTCTTTCACCTGAACAGGCGGCCTCCGCAGGCATGAACTCGCAGATGTTCAATTCGTTTCTGGACGGCACAAAATCTGCCATAGAAATGGCTGCAATCGCCAACGCCACCGGTCTTGATGCTCCTGCCGACGGATTGAAATTTCCGGCAGTCGATTTCGACAACCTGCAAAACATGCTTATCCCGGCAGACGCAGGCGGTATGCTTGATGGAGAGGGGTTTGTTGAAGTGATTGCTTCACAACATCGCGGTGAGACTGCCGAGATGCACAATCACCTGAGGTGGGGTGTGTATGCAGTTTTCAAGGCGCCCAACCAGTACGCCCGCGACTGTTTTTTGCAGTATGGACTGAAAACTGACCAGTCGGGCTACTATGCAGCCCTTTATCGGCCATATCATCTTATTGGCCTGGAACTGGGAGTTTCAGCTGTAAATGCCGCAATTCGCGGTGAACCAACAGGAACCACTGCCGGGTGGCGTGGCGATGCTGTAGCTGTCGCCAAAAGTGACCTCGTTCCAGGTGATAGACTGGATGGAGAAGGAGGATACATGGCCTGGGGCAAGCTGATGCCTGCCGAGGCGTCACACCGTTCGCGTGCCCTGCCCATCGGTCTGGCGCATGGCGTTAGCCTTGTCCGCCCGGTGCCGCATGGAACTACCATCACTTATGATGACATCAGCACGCTGCCTGACAATGCAGCCACCCGGTGCCGGCAAAAACTTGAGAGTTCTCCGGTTTTTGATAAATAACCCGTTGTTATGGTTAACCTTTTATTAACCATATGCCCCTGGTTCGCCACATAATCATCCGAACACCGGCACGATTTATCCGACTTTGTGCCTTGCTTTTGTGATTACGTCCGGTGCCAGAGGGGTTCGTAATCGAACCGGGATGTGCGCACCATGTTGATCAAAAATGAAGACAATGGCGGCTTGTACGGCTTTGGTGCCGTATCGCGCGAAGCAAACACAGCGCAATTACGCCGCAATACCCACATGTTGTCGTTTTTTGCAGCGGCTTTGTCTACAGCGGTCTTTGCCGTGATGATCGCGCTGTTGCCGATCAGTACCGCCGCCGCCAGCCCGTTTGCCGGCAATATTGCCACTTCAGCCGACAATATTGGCATAGCGGCAATGGCGGCGTTTTTGTTGTCCACTGCCGCGTGTGCAATCATGCTGATGGCAGCAGTATTCAGGCCGCGCAAATGCCGCCGGCGCAGGTCCGTTTGAGGACTTCCAGTTTTACCCTGATCAACAGCAGGGCGCATGGTTGATTTGGCCGCCCGGATGATGCGGGACATTTTATTGTTCCGTTCTTGCTTTCGTGCGCGCATTCAATGAGTTGTCATGTACCTGCCGGACGGCAATATTACCACCATCGCGATGGCTGATGCCCGGCGGGTTCATTCATCTGACGTTCTGGAAGTTTTGGAGAAAACCAGAGGGCTGACCTACTGCCAGTACGCAGATGCCAGTTCTTCATAGGTTTTCGAATTTCGCAATAGGCGGGATGTATCCACATCCCGGTATGCAGCATACACCATGGAATTCATCTCTTCGGCCCGTCTGATACCTTCAGGATAGCCGTCAAAAACATCGAAAATGCTCTTCTTCTGGGCGTCAACCGTAATAAGGGCTGCAAAACTGCGGGGCGCTTCGTATGGATCATAACCTGCGGCGACGAAATACTGGAACCCTAGCATGTCGGCTTCCTGTTCCTGGGCGCGGGTGTAGCTGCTCAGGCTGGTATCGGCCAGAACCTTCACACCGCTGCTCAGCCAAGGCACCCCAAGACCGTCATCAAAAACCCGTTTGCCAAAAGCTGTAACCTGCTTGTTCAGGTTCTGACCGTCATGCCCCTTCACCACGTGGCTGGCCCGATTGTGCGCCATTTCATGGGCCAGCACCATCGCCATCTGACCTTCCGTGCGCAATTTGGTGACGATGCCGGTTGTGACAAATATATGACCACCACCGGGTGTGAATGCATTGGCGTGCGGGCTGTCCACCAGATAAACCTTGTAATACAATTCCGACGCACCGTGTGCCTGTGTATTCTTCAGCCGGTTCGCAATCACATTGAGATAATCTTCAAGTTGCGTATCTGTCGACCGCTCCATCACACTCAATGCACGCTGGGCAAGGTCATTACCGATAAGTTGTTGCCGCTTGAATGATGACGAACCGGCCGGCGAAACCGAAACAGGTGGAGTTTTGTTTCGCGCGTTAAAATAGGTTCCGGAGACCCCCGCGTCCAGTTGCTCGAGCAACTGGTGTTCGGCACAGGCGTTTACTGTCAGGCCAACCGTCAGCATCAGTGCGAACTGTAATATTGAGGGTCTACTCACGTTGTCTCGCCGTTAAGCCTGAAAAGTCCATGGGCGCCATCCACTGAACACGACCATAGCGCCCATTTCACAAAGCCTCAAGCAAACTTCTCATCGAAATGCCATCTTCCAACAATTCTTTGAAAAATCCATTGCGGGCCCTCGGCAAACTCCACTGCCAACACAAAATTGTTACATTTCTGGTGCCTGTTGTTGAACCAGCACACCTCGCAAATGCATATGCAGGCTGATACAGTCTACGGCACGAACATTGTTCAGACCTGAGTCTGCACGTACAACAAGGAAAACTGACCATGAAGTTCACTTCCCTCGCCCTGGCAGCGACTTTTGTTATTGCTTCGTCGTTTGCAGTGGCAAATGCCGCCACCTCCGGCAGTTCAACCTCGACTCCCACATGCAAGAGTGGCTGGGTCTATTCTCCCAGCAAAAAGAAATGCGTGAAGCAGACGTCCGAAGTCGTGCCCGACAAATCACTCAAGGCCCAGGGTTGGGCGCTTGCCCGCGCCGGCCAGTATGAAGATGCTGTAAACCTGTTCCGTCTGGTTGCCGACAAGCGCGACCCTGAAGTTCTCAACGGCCTAGGTTATACCCACCGGAAAATGGGCCATGTTGAACAGGGTATCGCATTTTACCGGGATGCACTTGACATCAACCCGAATTATATCCTGGCTCGTGAATATCTCGGCGAAGGCTATGTCAAGCTGGGCAGGATGGATCTCGCCCGCGAACAGCTTGCCGAAATTGGTACGCGTTGCGGAACTGCTTGCGAAGAGTATCTGTTGCTGGCTCAGGCCATCGACACCGGTAAGCCCATCTACTGACACTGAAATCAGCAACGACGTGAGCGTCACGGCCTTGCACAAGGCTGTGGCACTCTATTTGCGACTGGCACGACTGTCTGGCTATTGCAGGGGTTGCCATAAATCTGGCGCAAAACTACCCATTTGCTGCTGCAAACCCGGTTTAGATGTAAATCAATCCTTAACCACAAAGGCGATATGCTCGCAAGAGTGAGTATTGTGTAAGAGAATCGGAATTTGACTGATGAGTAATCGCTTGATGTCTCGCCGCAACCTGCTGATCTGCGCAGGTTCCACGATGCTGGCATCGTCGGTCGGCGGCAATGCAAGAGCTGAACCTTTCAGTATTGACACCATTTCCGGCTGGCTGAACAACATTGGTGTATTCGACGGCACATCCAGTCGCGGTGAGATTACCGGATCAATCGCTCCTACCAACGCACCTGCCACTGGCCAGCCCAGGCAATTGCCGCCATCACAAGCCCATGAGCCTCAGGAATTGCCAGGGCAGCGCCCGCCGCTGCAATCACCGGTAGATTACCCGATCGAGCAGGTCAACCCCGCAAGCATCAAACCACAATTCCGGCGGCAGCTCGTCAGTTATTCCGGCAGTGAATGGCCTGGCACAATCGTTGTCGACACAAAGAACCGGCATTTGTATCACGTTCGCGAAGGCGGAATGGCCATGCGTTATGGCATCGGCGTAGGCCGGGCCGGTTTCACCTGGGCAGGCGAAGCCTACATTGCCCGCAAGGCACGCTGGCCACGCTGGACTCCGCCGGCTGAAATGGTTTCCCGTGATCCACACGCCGAAAAATGGGCCCTTGGCATGCCTGGCGGTCCCGAAAATCCGCTCGGTGCCCGCGCGCTTTATCTGTTTGACATGTCCGGCCGCGATACCCTGTACCGCATTCACGGCACCAATGACCCGTCGTCCATCGGCAAGAACCTGTCATCCGGCTGTATTCGCATGCTGAACCAGGATATTGCTGAACTTCATCTACGGGTAACCCTCAAATCCCGCGTGGTAGTACTCAACCATCAGGCAGGTTGACGAATTTCTGACTCTTCGTCTTCCGGTTGACCAGCACAATGCCGGCACACACCAGCGCCAGTGCTCCGATGAATTCCAGTGTAATGGTTTCGCCAAGTATCAGCCAACCGAACATCACCCCGAACAGGGGTGTGAGAAATCCGAATGATGCCATGTCGGAAGCCGGGTAAATGGCCAGAACGCGAAACCACATCAGGAAACCAAAGCTCACGACCACCAGCACCTGAAACGCGAACAGGGCGCCAATCTGGGGCGTGAGATCACGCACCAGGTCGCCCAGTACCGGGGCCAATGGCAGCATGATTGCACCGGATACGGCCAGTTGATAGACAAGCTGCATCTCGGGTGATGATCTTGACAGGGCCGTGGTTCGCACCAGCAAGGCAATTCCTGCCCAGCAAAGCGCTGCCACAAGACACATCAGGTCGCCCACGAGGGCATACTCGGTTGCAGGATGATCATTGCGCAGCAAGGCCCAGCCAACACCTGCTACGGCCATCAACAGTCCGGTGACTCGCAGTAATGTCATCCGTTCGCCCGGAATTAGGAAATGTGCTGCACAGGCCAGCCAGAACGGCATGGTGTAAAACAGCATTGTTGCCCGTGCGACAGATGTGTAATCGAACGCCGAAAATGTCAGCATGAACTCGGCAGCAAACAGGGCGCCGCAACACATACCGGGTATAAGACTGCCATCACTGATCGAGAGTTTTCGTCTGGTGCAGATCGCGTATATCAACACCGGCACAAGCGCGCAGGCAGAACGCAGGCCAGCCTGAAACACCGGCGCCAAGCCGGCGTTGACCAGTTTTACCAATACCTGATTGATACCCATAATCAGTGCAAAACTTACCAGCCAGCCGGCACCGGCCAGATCAATCCTGTCCTTGCGCTCCCTGTTCACCGGTTGAATATCCCCACCATTTCCACATGCGCAGAAAACCTGAACTGATCCACGGGTATTACACGCTCAAGCCTGAAGCCACCCTTGACCAGAACGCGCGCATCACGCGCAAATGTGCCGGCATCGCATGATACACCTACGACGGTTTGAATGCTTCTGGCCGCCCCAAGTTCTGTTGCCTGAGCCAGGGCGCCGGCTCTCGGCGGGTCAAACACCACTCCGGTGACACCCTTCAATTCCGGTGCGGTCAGCGGATCACGCATCAGGTCATGATTTCGTGCAACCAGTGGTTTCAGGCCATTTGAAGTGCGAGTGGCTGCCTGCAGTGCGGCAATTGCCAATCTGTCAGAATCCACCGCCAGCACTCTTGAGACCCTGGCCAGCCGCAACCCGAAGGCACCCCATCCAGAAAACAGGTCGGCCACATTGGAATGACCGGCAAGCGTGGAAATGACAATTGAAGCCAGCGCCTGCTCGCCAGCCGCAGTGGCCTGCGCAAAACCACCCGGTGGCGGTGTCACCTGGACACCATCGAAATTCAGCACAGGCCTGGCACCCTCAATCAGCATTTCACCAGATGCGGTTACCCTTGCCAGACCAGCCTTGTTGGCAAGTTCAGCGATCCGCACCCGCGCATCGAGATCCGGATCATCCACTCCGGCCAGATCACAATCCAGCCCGGTATCGCTGGCCAGCAGGTGTACCTTTTGAGGTTTCCTGAGCTTTAGCGCCCGGACCAGTTCGGCAGCGATATGGGGGGAGTTCGCAAGCTGGGGCACAAGCACCTGGCAATCGGCAATCGGCACATGATCGTGGGATCGGTGCGCTGAAAATCCGGCCTGGCCGCCAATCACGGTCAACGTCACCCGGCGGCGGCCTGCCCCATGGGCGTCAACCAGTGGCGCGACTTCAGGTTCGGCAAGTCCTGCTCGATACAGGGCATCGACGACCAACTGCCGCTTCCACTGCGCATAGGGTTGTTGTGACCAGTGCTGCAACTGACATCCGCCGCATGTACCAAAATACCTGCACGGTGGCGCGACCCTGTCCGGCGACGCCACATGCACCGCCATCATCCGGCCACGTTCGCCTTTGACATTGGCGCCTATGTGCTCGCCCGGCAGTACGTAGGGAATGTAGACGGGCGCGCCATCATGGTGCGCAACACCTTCGCCACGCGCACCCATTACCTCAATTTTCAGGTTTGTCACCTGCTCATGCCCTGAAGGACGCCAACGCCGCGCGGGCCACGTCTGCACCCCATTCCTGCACGAAATGACCAGCCTCCTCCAGCACCACCGGTTCCGGGCAGCCGCGAATTATCTGCCGCAACTGGCTCATCACCGGGACACCTAGTACCGGGTCACGGGCGCCAACCGCCATGAAACTTTTTCCGCGCCATTCTTGCTGCCAGAACTCCCGTGCCCGCCTGGTGGTCTCAATGCCCTCCATTGCTGGTTCAATCATCACGAGCTGAGGAAATCTCCGTACTCCGGCCTTGTAGGTCGCATCGGGAAACGGCGCTTCGTAGGCCGCTGCTTCCGCCTCGCTCAGATGCGGTACGGCACGTTTCATCAGGGCTGCGCAATTCATGTCCGGATGACCCGCCACGTAATCCTTCCAGTCCTGAAAACCATCACCCAGGCCATCGCCAACCGGCATTGCGGTATTCATGATGATCAGCCGGTCGAAGTGTTCAGGCATTTCATGTGGCAGGGTCAATCCCAGAATACCGCCCCAGTCCTGAACAACCAGCGTGATGTTGAACAGATCCAGTCTGCCAATCAGCGCCAGCATCATGTCGCGGTGAAAATGAAACGTGTAGAGTGCGTCGTTGGCGGGCTTGTCGGAGCGGCCAAAACCCAGCCAGTCCGGCACGATGACCCGCGCCCCTGCTTCGGCGAACACCGGTATCATGTGGCGATAAAGATAAGCCCAGGTCGGTTCGCCCGGCAGGCAAAGGAAAGTCTGCAGTGCATCCACCGGGCCTTCATCCAGATAGTGCACCCGAAGACCTTCATATCCTGGCAGGTCATCTACATAATTGGGTGCGAAATCATAGCCCGGCAAATTTTCAAAACGGTCATCCGGTGTTCTCAAGCCTTCCATCAGGCAATCTCCCTGTTTCCCTGAACCGGCGATTGTTTGCGCGCCGCGCGCGTTTCGCGCAACGCGATAAACCCGCCGGCGCCTGCTACAATCGCAGCACCCAGCCATGTCCACCCCGACGGTACTTCGGACCATACAATCCAGCCGATAACGGCGCCCCACACAAGCGCCATATACTCCTGCGGCGCAACAACGGCAGCCGGAGCGTTTCGATATGCAACAATAACCAGAAAGTGTGCCAGGCCGCCAATCAACCCCAGCACCGCAAATCCCGTCAGGTGATCTGCCTGCGGCATCTTCCATGCCCACCAGGCCAATGGCGCAAACAGGGCCGTGGCCACGACCGTAGTCCACGTGAACATCGTGGTCACGGTTTCAGTTCTCGCCAGACGCCGCGTATAGGTAATGCCCAGGGCAAATACCGCTGTTCCTGCAACCAGTATCAGCATTTCCGGTTTGAACGCCTCCGCCCCGGGCCGCACAATTACCAGCATACCGGCAAACCCGACGAGCACAGCCAGCCATCTGGCCGCGCCGACCCGTTCCCCCAGAACCGGCACGGACAGGGCGGTAATGAACAAAGGGGCAGTAAACGCCACTGCGATGGCTTCAGCCAGCGGTATGTATTTCAATCCCCAGAAGAACAGCGCCAGTGCACACGACATCAACATGCCGCGAAAGACGTGCGCTACTGGCCTGTTTGTCCGCACCTGGTGAAAGCCCGCCACGTATAGCGCGATGGCAACCGGAACCAGTCCGAAGATGTACCGGAAGAACACGATCTGGACAGCAGCAAATCCTTCCTGCCCCTGCCATTTGGCAATCGCATCGGCAACGGAAAACGATGCCACCGCCACCCACATGGCCACCAGTCCCTGGGTGATGCTGCCCGCATCGCGGCTGTCGATTGCAGTTGCCTTCATGCAGGCCACATTACAGTCTTCCCAACCGGCTAGACATGCCGAAGACACATGGCCAGCCCGCAAGTATGGTGTGTCACAACGGTTTTAATTGATGTTTTATGTTAGCCCATGAATTCATCGACTGTCTCAGCAGGCACCGCTGCCAAACCACGTGCACCGTTCGGCATTCTCATCAGCATGGCGGCCATCGGCCCGCTGGCGATGAACATGCTGGTGCCGTCGATGCCCGGCCTGCAGACAACCTTCCAGGCGTCTTC
Source organism: uncultured Alphaproteobacteria bacterium (assembly GCA_963700885.1). Classification (GTDB taxonomy): domain Bacteria; phylum Pseudomonadota; class Alphaproteobacteria; order Rhizobiales; family Aestuariivirgaceae; genus Anderseniella. Next base: position 437,577 of record CAVOZJ010000002.1, on the reverse strand, counting down.
CGGCGTGGTCCAGATGACGCTCACGGTTTACCTGGCGGGTCTGGCTGTTTGCCAGATGGTCTATGGCCCGTTGTCTGACCGGTATGGCCGCCGCCCGATGCTTCTGGCCGGACTGGCATTGTTTGTTGCGGCAAGCATTGCCTGCGCGCTTGCCACGTCAGTTGAGATGCTGATCGTGGCACGCGGGATCCAGGCCATAGGCGGTTCTGCCGGCATGATCCTGTCACGCGCTATTGTCCGAGATCTGTTTTCCCGCGAACAGTCGGCATCCGTGTTGGGTTACATCACCATGGCATGGGTACTGGCGCCGATGATTTCTCCCCTGATCGGGGGTTTGCTGGACCAGTGGTATTCTTTCCGGGCCGGGTTCGTTGTGCTGGCCGGCATAGGCTCGCTGGTGTTCCTGGCAGTGTTCGTCCGGCTGAAGGAAACCAATCTGTCACTGCAACCCGATGCCCGTCTGATCCGGACAAGGCTGTACGCGAACCTGCTGCAGAACAGTGCCTTCAGAGGCTATGCCGCAACTCTCTCATTCGGCAGTGCGGTGTTCTTTTGCTATCTGGCGATTGCCCCGTTCATCATGGTCACGGTGCGGGGCTATTCGCCTGTCGATTACGGCATCTGGTTCATGTCTTCGGCCTTTGGATACATGGCCGGCAACTTCATCGCCGGTCGCTATTCGGTACGCATCGGCACTAACCGCATGATCCGCATCGGCAATATGCTGACACTTGCTGGCGCCATGATATTGCTGGGTTTCGCCCTGTCCGGTTTCTTCCACCCGGCGACATTGTTCCTGCCCATGGCCCTGTGCGCATTTGGCAATGGCATCATGATCCCCAACGCCCTTTCGGCCGCCATATCCGTTGATCCGAAGAACATCGGCTCAGGCGCCGGCCTTGCCGGTTTCCTTCAGATCGCCCTGGGGGCTCTCACCTCGCAAGGTGTCGGCTACTTCCAGGCGGCCTGGATCAATGCCGGTTTCTGGGTGATGGCGGTCATGGCTGTGACGGCGGCGCTTGCACATCGGAACAATGCACGGCAATAGTGATCAGGCAATGAACAATGATACTTCCATTTCCCGCCCCAGGGGCGATTTGACCATGCGTGTCCCGGCCATGCCGGCAGCTGCCAATGCAGCCGGTGACGTGTTCGGCGGCTGGGTCATGGCACAGATGGATCTGGCCGCCGGCATCAGGGCCGGCGAGCGCGCCACCGGTCGCGTGGTCACCGCGGCCATCAACGCGCTGTCGTTCAAACTGCCGGTGAAGATCGGTGACACTCTCGAGCTTTACACCAATGTTTCCAGGGTGGGCCGGTCATCCATGACCATTGAAGTCGAAGCCTGGGCACAGCGTTATCTGACCCATGAGAAGGTCAAGGTTACCGATGCGGATTTTGTCATGGTCGCCGTTGATGCCGAAGGCAACCCGCGCAGTGTTCCCGACGAATAATACTTGATTCAACGTCACCGGATTCGCGCACAACCGGTTGAAAGGAATCGGCTTTCAGGCAGTGCTTGAAGTTGGGACCAGAACAGGGACGGGTTTGGGTCAGTAATACCCCTCCGCAGGTCCCTTGTACTCCATCAGGGTGTTTCCGCCGTCCGCAACGATCAGCTGGCCGGTAACAAAGCTTGCTTCCTCGCTGGCCAGAAACACGGCCACGTGGCCGATTTCTTCCGGCGTGCCGGGTCTGCCGACAGGCGCCTGCTTGCCGGCAAACACTTCTTCCGGTGAAGACGACGGGGTTTCGATCCAGCCTGGTCCGATGCCGTTCACGGTGATGTTGTATTGCGCCAGTTCGATCGCCTGGGCACGGGTCATGCCCATGATGGCAGCCTTGGCGGCAGAATAGATTGTGCCTTTGGGGTTGGAGACCAGGGGGCCGGTCACCGAGCTCATATTGACGATGCGGCCGTACTTGCGTTCGATCATCGACGGCACCACCCGGCGGGTGACGTTGAACACGGTTGTCAGGTTGATGTCCATGCCACGCCGCCACTGTTCATCGGGAATGTCCTGTATCAACCGCGATGGTTCATCATGGCCGGTCTGAACCATGCCGGCATTGTTGACGACAATTTCGATGGGGCCGAGCGCGGCCTGCGTCGCTTTCACCAAGCCATCGACCTGCGCGGCATCCGTCAGGTCACAGGCATGGGCAAACACTTCTGTACCCAACTCCCTCGCGCGTTCGTGTATCCGGTCTGTTGTCGATGTGATGGCGACTTTCGCGCCACCTGCCTGAAGCAGCCTGGCACAGGCAAAACCGATACCACCCGCACTGCCGCAACCGGTTACCAGCGCTACCCTTTCCATTACACCTGCCATCGATCAACCTCCGTCATTCACCTGCCAGCCAGTCAACTGTCCATGAAGCCTCACCCTGGCGCAAGCGGTCACACAGGGCCGGCATCAGGCCGGGAAGTTCCTCTGCCAGCGGCCACGGCGGATTGACGATTATCAGCCCGGACCCTGCCAGCCCGCCGTTCATGGCTGCCGGCCGCACCATCAGTTCGACCTGCAGCATCCGCGCCAAGCCCGATTGCCGGGCCGCCTGCACCAGTCGTTGCGACAGGCCATCACCCGTCACCGGGTACCACAGCAGGAAGCAGCCGGTGGCAAAGCGCCTGTAGCCCTGCTGCAACATGACAAGTGCGCGCGCATCATCGTCGGGCTTTTCAAACGGCGGGTCGATCAGCACGATACCGCGCCGTTCCCGCGGGGGCAGGTTTGCCTTCACCGCGATGCTCGCGTCAGTGCGGCTGACATGCACCCGCTTTTCCCGCTCGTACAGTCCTTCAAGCGTCGCATGGTCTTCCGGGTGCAGTTCGTTAAACACCATCCGGTCATCAGGCCGGGTGAGCAGCACGGACAGTTCCGGCGAACCGGGATACCAGGCAATCCCCTGCCCGCGGGAGTTGACCGCCTCCACCATTTCGCGCCACGGCGAGAGCAGGGATTCCGCGTTCATCGTCTTCCAGGACCAGGCGCCCGCCTGCCTCATCGTACAGACGGCCCAGCCCGTCGCGCCATTCCAGCGTCTTGCCGGCCTGTTCGCTTTCCAGGCTGTACAGGCCGATGCCGGCGTGGGCATCAATTACCCGGAACGGCTTGTCCTTGCGCGCCAGATGCCTGATCGAACGCGCCAGCACCACATGCTTGAGCACATCAGCATGGTTCCCGGCGTGATAGGCATGGCGATAATTCATGGGTTTTGGAACCGGGCGTTTGGTGAGTTGGCGTTGTTTTGAACCTTCTTCACCAGATCGCGGTGAACTGCAAACGAAACAGATTAAATCATTGTAATGTGCCTACACACATTCGCCGCATTTCCACCGGAACCGCGCCACCTGACTGGTATCTAACCTCCTCTAATGGTTCAATAAGGAGGAACAAGACATGCTGATCAAACGCATCATCTGCACCGCTGCAATCATGGCCGTCCTGGCTGCATTCGCAGTCGCGGGGTCACCTCTTGTCGCCGCCAGCAAAAAACCGTTCGATGTCACGGTGTTCGGCAATTACAACAATTCACCGCCGGCGCAAGGGCAGTTCATTGCAGGCCCGGACCCGATTGAGTGAATTGGCGAAGGCGCCGTGCGTGGCGTAAACGCCGTCGGCCACGGCGCTATCAAGAGCGCAAGCTGCATCATGACGTTTGGAATTACCTGTCAGAATCCAATAGTAGTCCACTGCATGACATTTTCTCACTTCGGTTAATTTCTCAGCCGAGGTTTGTTTCTACAAGCTGTTGACTATACTGGAGGTTTATTAGGAAGCTAAGAAAACCACTTGCGGCATGCGGGGGATGTTTTATGGCAAAACGTGTATTGGTGCACAGAGCTGATTCAATCTACGACGATCAGCCGGACGTACAATACCAGTTTCCCAGCCAGTATCTCGGCCGAATGAAACCCTGTCAGGGGGATTGGGTGGTTTATTACGAACCAAGAAAGAGCGGGGGTCGTCTTGGCTACAACGCGATAGCCAAAGTGCAAGAAATTATCCCCGATCCGTCAATCGACAATATGTATATTGCAGTTATCGAGGCAGGCAGTTTTCTGCCATTCGAGCAGTTTGTACCCTATCAATTAGGTAGCACTTTCTTTGAGTCTGACCTGGACGGTGGGGACGGGTCTTTGATCCAAGGAAAAATGCAGTCAGCCGTACGCCCCATATCCGATACGGATTTTGTCAGGATTTTGCAAACAGGTATCCCAGACGAAGATACTATTCTGCCGAGACGAGATGCCGACATCGGCTTCGCCGAATCGCAAGAACCGTTTGACTTTGAAGTTGAACGCCCGGTGGTTGAGCAATTGGTCAATCGCAAAGTACGTGACCGGGTTTTTCGAAAAAAGGTACTGGAAGCATACGACTCCCGCTGCGCGGTAACAGGCATGAAGTTCATCAATGGAAAAGGGCGTGCCGAAGTGGAGGCTGCCCACATCAAACCGGTAGAAGAAAACGGTTCTGATTCAGTCCAGAATGGAATCGCCCTTTCGGGAACAGTGCATTGGATGTTTGATCGCGGACTGATCAGTCTTTCGGACAGCGCAGGTGTCCTGGTATCGCGGCATGCCAATGATCCCGACCGCATATGGTCACTAGTAAACAGTTCCAAAAGGGCGAATTTTCCGGTGGCCTCAGCATTGCGCCCGCACCTTGCCAATCTGGACTGGCACCGGAAAAACTGTTTCAAACACTAATGTTTACAGCTCCTGGCCCATCTTGATCAGCTAGTCGCATCAGGCAGCGCAGGATGATACCGCACCCACCATAGGATTTGTCTTCGTCGCCACCTTCTGTCTGCAAAACTGTCAGCAGAGCCAGTATGCTGCCTTTAACCAGCGCCACCAATGCACTATGTTCTCATAATGACGACAACAGCCGTTCGATATTTCGGCAGCAACAGTTCAGGACACCGGGATCGACCCACCGGCACGAAGTGCATGTGGACAGGTTGATCGAGCAGGATCATGGGTCATAACAAGCAAAGCGGCGGGTTCCGGGAAGCCCCGGTTGAACCACTGGAAGGTTATGAAGCCATCCCAACGGTTGACAATGTGTCACCTGCCTTCGATCCCGTTACCGGACAACCATTGTCCGAGGCCCTGCGCGCCCGCCCCGATCCTGCTGCCGGCAAGAAACTGCAGGAGGCCCGTGCGGCCGAGGCAAAAGAGCAGGAAAAACGCATCGTGGCAGGCGCCACAACCCGGCCACGCGAAGGCCTGGAGTTCCTGCGCCCGCAGCTTGAAGACCTGCCGATGCCTGAAATTTTCGTACCTTACAAGCCTGAGCGCCCGCAAAAAACCGACCCTGGCGTCAGGTTCAAGTCTGTCTCGGAGTTTGAACCCAAAGGCGACCAGCCAACCGCGATAAGGGAACTTGTAGACGGCATCAACGCGGCAGAAAGGGATCAGGTACTGCTCGGCGTCACCGGATCGGGCAAGACCTTCACCATGGCCAAGGTGATCGAGGAGACCCAGCGCCCTGCCCTGATCCTGGCCCCCAACAAGACACTGGCCGCCCAGCTTTACGGGGAATTCCGGCAGTTTTTTCCGAACAACTCGGTAGAATACTTCGTTTCCTACTACGACTATTACCAGCCGGAGGCCTACGTTCCGCGTACTGACACCTATATCGAGAAGGAAAGCTCGATCAACGAACAGATCGACCGCATGCGCCACTCCGCCACCCGTGCGCTGCTCGAGCGCGACGACGTTATCGTGGTAGCGTCCGTCTCGTGCATTTACGGTATCGGCGACGTGGAAACCTATTCTGCCATGACGTTTCAACTGAAGCTCGGAGAACGCATCGCCCAGCGCCAGTTGCTCAGCGATCTGGTCGCCCTGCAATACAAGCGCAACGATCAGGCTTTCACCCGTGGCGCTTTCCGGGTCCGCGGCGACACTGTGGAAGTGTTCCCGTCCCACCTTGATGATCGCGCGTGGCGGTTGTCGCTGTTCGGTGACGAGATTGAAAGCATCACCGAGTTTGATCCGCTCACCGGCCAGAAGACGGCAGAACTTGAGCACATCAAGGTCTACGCCAACTCGCATTATGTCACGCCCAAGCCGACGCTGGATCAGGCCGTCAAACGCATCAGGCACGAACTCGCCATCCGCCTCGATGAGTTCCACGCCGCAGGCCGGGTGCTGGAGGCCCAGCGGCTTGAACAGCGCACCCTGTTCGACATCGAAATGATGATGGCGACAGGATCGTGCGCCGGCATTGAGAACTATTCACGCTATCTCACCGGCCGGGCGCCGGGCGAACCGCCGCCGACACTGTTTGAATATCTGCCCGACAACTGCCTGGTGTTTCTCGATGAAAGCCATGTCACCGTGCCGCAGATCGGCGGCATGTTCCGGGGCGACTTCAACCGCAAGGCGACGCTGGCCGAGTTCGGCTTCCGCCTGCCGTCAGCCATTGACAACCGCCCGCTGCGGTTTGAGGAATGGGAGGCCATGCGCCCTCAAACCGTGCATGTATCGGCAACGCCGGGATCGTGGGAGATGGAACGCACCGGCGGTGTGTTTGCCGAGCAGGTTATCCGCCCCACCGGCCTGATTGATCCGCCGGTGGAAGTCAGACCCGTCGCCACGCAGGTGGATGACCTGATTGCCGAATGTCACGAGGTTGCAGCGGCCGGGTATCGCTCGCTGGTCACCGTGCTCACCAAGCGCATGGCCGAAGATCTTACCGAGTACATGCATGAACAGGGCATCCGGGTGCGCTATATGCACTCCGACATAGATACGCTGGAGCGCATCGAGATCATCCGCGACCTGCGTCTCGGTGCATTTGACGTGCTGGTCGGCATCAACCTGCTGCGCGAGGGCCTGGATATTCCCGAATGCGCGCTGGTGGCCATTCTGGATGCCGACAAGGAAGGCTTCCTGCGCTCCGAGACCTCGCTGATCCAGACCGTGGGCCGTGCTGCTCGCAATGTCGACGGGCGCGTGCTGATGTACGCTGACCGCGTCACCGGTTCGATGCAGCGCGCCATAGCCGAAACCGACCGCCGCCGGGCCAAGCAGACGGCATACAACGAGGCCAACGGCATCACGCCGCAGTCGATCAGGCGCAACATCGCCGACATTCTGGACTTCAGTCTATGAGGGAGACCATGTCCGGGTGAAGGCGACCCACGGCACCGGCCTGGCCGAGGAGGCAGGCGCCTTTGTCGGCCACAACCTCAAGACGGTCATTGCGGACATGGAAAAGAAAATGCGCGCGGCTGCGGCGGATCTCGAGTTCGAAACCGCCGCCCGCCTGCGCGATGAAATCAAACGTCTTCGCGAAACCGAACTGGCCATCATGGACGACCCGCTGGCCAGACAGACCGGCATGGAAACAGACCCGCGCGGCAACAAGGGCGCACAGCCCGCAGGGCGCGGTAAGGCTATCCGGCCAGCAATGGAAACCAGTTCCCGCATCGTCGCGCCGGAAGAGTTATGGCCGAAAGGCAAACCGGGTCCGAAGGGCAAATCGTCGGGAGGAAGACCGGGCACGCGGACATACCGCGGCAAGGCAAAATGACCCGCCCCTCGTGCCGAATGCGCAGCGACTAGTTTTCTCCCGTCTGCCGGTTCCGGTCATCGGCGCGAGGCCTCGGGTTGAATGCACTTTCCCCATCCGGGCAGTTGTGCAACACTGTTTCCATGCGCTGGGGAGCGTCATTTGTAATTCCCGACCGGGAAAGGAACCAGAACATGTCAGTAGCTCGCGTAACGGAAATCATTGCCTCATCGCAGGACAGCTTCGAGGATGCCACTCGCAAGGGTGTCAAGCGCGCTGCCAAGACGTTGAAAGATGTCACCGGCGCCTGGGTCAAGGATCAGCGCGTTGTCGTCAAGGACGGAAAGATAACCGAGTATCGTGTTCTGTTGAAAGTGACGTTCATCCTGAAGGAATAGATATGATGGGGCGCGGTCGCCCTGAATTGCAAAACCTGCGACGTGGATCGTTCCTGAGCTTGACTCAAGATTCCAGAAATTGTTTATAACTTATTGATATTATTATCATTTTATAGACGTTCTCGAATCTGGCAATTGGAGAGTGTGTTATTCCGCTCACGCCAGCAGTCTTAGGTTATCCGGCGGCCAGTAGGCTTTGCCGTGTTTCGGATAGGTGGCAATAACTACAGTTGTTCGGGAATGGAGAACGGCCTGAGCCAAGTGATGAAAGCTGTTCGCCCGGAACAGGAACAACCCTATTTCAGAAACGGATTGTGCGCCCTTTCATGGCCGATATTGCTGGCCGGGCCATGGCCGCAGATGAACGTGAAATCATCAGGCAGCGGCAGGAGTTTTTCCTTTATGGCAGAGATCAGCGCATCATGGTCGCCATAGGGAAAGTCCGTGCGTCCGATCGAACCCTGAAACAGCACATCGCCCACATGACCGAATTTGATCTGCTCGTTGAGCATGACCACATGGCCCGGCGAATGCCCAGGGCAATGGCGAACGGCGAACGGGATTTCACCAACCGTCACCGTGTCACCTTCATCCAGCCAGGTATCCGGCGTCACCGCCCTGCCCGGCACACCATATTGAACGCCTGACCTGGCCAGATCATCGAGCAGGAATTTATCCGCAATGTGTGGACCGGTGATCGGCACATCGAGTGCTTCCTTCAACTCTGCGGCCCCGCCGGCATGATCGATATGGCCGTGGGTCAGCCAGATGCCAACCGGCGTGATGCCGGTTTCCCTGACACCGCGCAGGATATTGGCCACGTCGCCGCCGGGATCAATCACGACGCCGTCCATGGTTTTGGTGCACCACAGGATGGTGCAGTTCTGTTGCAATGGCGTAACGGGAAGGATGGCCGCGCGCAGCGGCAGGTCGGGTGTATTATTCATGCGAAAGCTTCTACGATTGAAACGGGGGCGAGATCAACAGCAAGGTGGTTCTTTGTGTTAATACCAGATCTCGGTAACAGCGACCCATCCTCTACCGCTCTTGTTTCAGGTAGCCGCAGGTGGACTCTCCCACCCCTTCGCACGGTTCATAAATACGGACCTGCGATGTGCTGCCATCGTCATATTCCAGTTGTATGGCCAGTGTCCTTACGGTGCCGGTTATCATCGGCCCGCTGTGGATCTTCGCATCATCGGGAATGCTGTTGGGCAGCAGCTTGTTGCAGTCAGGCAATGGCCATGACTGATCCACTGCTTAGGTGTTTTCCGAATAGCGCACCTGCCTGATCCTGCAGCGCCACGACAGTAGTTGGGTAAGGTAAAAATACTGCCTGCCATCATACATGCTGAAGGCAATCCAGCTGTCTTTTGTTGAGTCAAGAATGCTCTTTACTTGCTCAAGCGGCATGACCCGCGTCTGCTGTTTGGCCTGCGCTGCCACATTCCAGAGCAGCGTCATCGCAAGTATCGCAAGGCGCTTCATCAAACGAGCCTTCAGTTTTTCAGGTTTGCCCGCCGGATCAGCGGGTGTTTTCCGAGCTTGCGGGTCTCCCTGGCGTCAAAACTGGCATGAAGCTTGTCACAGGCAGTGTTTGAATCCCTGTAAATCCGATCCAGCTTCTTCAGCAACTGCCCGCAGGTATTGGCGCGCGCTTTGTTGACACGATTTTCGGCTGCGCGCGCGCAGTTCAGCCATATACTTCGATGCTGGCTTTCGTGCCATTTCACGTGCTTTGCAAAGGCCTGCCATTGCTTGCGCAAGCTGCCGTCCAGGCGTTTTTCAGCCTGGTGACGCGGCAATTGCGTGGTAAAATCAAGCCGGACGGTGTGACTCTTCACACGGCAGGAGTTCTTGGTTTCGGAAAACTCCCATTCGATGTGGCGTTTCATCTTGGTGCGGCCCACCCGTCCGCGGCCGCCAAGAAGCCGGTGATTGCCCATCATCGAAGAAACAATCGCCGCTGCATCCGACCCGTCAACACGGTAATGCTGCATCTCGGTATGCACTTTCGGCCTGGCGTCTGCTGCAGGAGGGATGATCAGGGGAGCAAGACCGAAGCAGGCGGTCACCAGGGCGGGGAGAAATCGTAGGTTCATGCCACAAAAGCTAACCGGGGATTGTTCGCCGGACAATACATAAATGCGCCTATGGTTGCTCACTCATTGTCAACAAATCGCCATGTGTGCGTTGCAGGTTTGACGCACTACAGGAATGAAGTCAGGGTCTGAATCATGCGGCACACCGGTACAGTCAAGTTTTTCAACACCACCAAGGGCTATGGTTTCATCACCCCGCAAGACGGTTCAAAGGACGTTTTTGTCCACATTACTGCCGTACAGGCGGCTGGAATTCCCGACCTGAGCGACGGTACCAGACTGTCTTACGAATTGCAGGACGACAAGCGGGGCCGCGGCCAGCAGGCCATGGAACTGCAGCTGTTGTAGGACTCTGGCACCCAACCCGCAATTGCGCTACAATTCAGCCATGAAGCCACTGGCGTATGTGATCATCTCAAGCCTGTTCATGCTGGCGTCTCCTGCCGCCAGCGCCGATCCCAATTGCCGCTGCCGTTTGTACGGCGAGTATTACGAACTCGGCACAACCATGTGTATTCGCGGCAACCTTCGCCGCTGTGAAATGAACCAGAATAATACATCCTGGAAACAGATTGCGGATTTTTGCCCGCAGGCCGGCCTGCGGGCACAGCCTCAATCCACGCCCCCGCAAAAGCTTGCCAAGACAGCACCTGAATGACCCCAACTGCACTTGTCTTCCGTCACATGAGTGACGATACCGGCGGCTGTTTCCCCCAACTGTTGCGTGATCGCGGTTTTGACGTGTCTTTCCTGGAATGGCACGAGGGTCAGGCGCCAGGTAATTTATCCGGTACGGACCTGCTTGTAGTTCTGGGTGGCGCACAGCAGGTCTGGGAAGAAGACGAGCACGCCTGGCTCGCGGAAGAAAAGGCGGTGATCCGTGACTGGGTGGCAATCCGCGCCAGACCCTACATCGGATTGTGTCTCGGTCATCAGTTGCTGGCTTCGTCGCTTGGCGGAGAGGTCGGCTCCGCCGACGCCACCGAGTTTGGAGTTTGCACCGTGGCCTTCGACGAAGACGCTCCTGTTCCAGGAAACCGGACGGTCACCCAATGGCATTCCGCAGAAGTGAAGCGAGCCCCGGAAGCTGCCCGGGTCCACGGCTCATCAGAGCTTTGTGCCATCCAGATGATGACCGTTGGCGACCATGCCTATTCCAGCCAGTTTCACCATGAGTGGGATCTGGAGACCGTGCGTGGCTGGGCTCCATCCTGGCAAACTCAGATGAACAGGTGCGGCAATTGCGAACAGACCTATGCAAATTTCGTCGGTCATGTGGAAGCTGCCCAGCCGCAACTCACTTCGCTGACCCGAACCCTGTTCAACAACTTCATGGCGGCACAGGGCTGGTAGGAAGCGGCAGCTTGCATCCGGTACCGGCGCCGATCTCTGCAAACCGTTCTAACGCTTTGTGATGAATCAGGTTTCTGCCTCAGGTTGATTCAAAACATAAGCAAACTTTTACCGTTGCAGGCGATATCCTGACCATTACCCTCCGGGCAAGCGCAGCCAGTCACATGACGAGCGCCCGGCGGGTAGTGGCTGCTGTTTCTAACATCCGTGACCCGCATTGAACAGCTTGCAGCGCGACGCGTTAAGCAACATGTCGGCCATCACTGCCTGACCTTCGGCGCTCGGGTGAAAGAAACCCGACACGCCTGCCAGGTAGTGATAGTCAATCGGCTGCCGCGGGTTGCGGGCCAGTTGCTCAATCCGCGTCACATAGAACTGCATCAACACGCTGTCATTGAAGGTCCTGTACCAGCGCTGACGCAGAGCATAGGCCAGCATGTCGGCCGGGCTGACCGGTTCCCATCCGCCGTTGATCAGTTGCAGCGCCTTGAAGGTATCCGATTTCCGGTTGCCGCCGGCACACACACCGTGACGGTCGAACGCACCCGACCAGGCCAGCGCGTCCACCCATGTCCAGCCGGTTTTGGAAACTGCATTCTTCATCGCATTTGTCAGCTGTCTTTGCGCAAACAACTTGTCGTGCAGGGATCGCAACCGTTCGTCGGAAGTGGCGATGAAATGCTCCGAGTCGGCCCCTTCATTCACTGTTCTGGCAGAACAGATTGCACCGGTTTCATCTCCCATTGGCCCGGGATATGGACCGGTCACAATTTTGCTGCGGTCAGTCAGACCAAGCCGGTTTTCTATGGCTGCTGCAAGTGATGCATAACGATCATCCAGCCGGCATTGCAGGCCAGCCTCGTCGCTGGAACACCCTGGCAGGTCGGCCTTGCCTTCAGCACGCGCCAGCATCTCTTCGGGCTTCTCACCGCCTGACAGAAAGCGTACGCGTGCGACGGCTGTGCCGGCGACGGCCCATTTCACAACATTGGAAAATCCGATGTCATTTCCACCGGCGCTCAACAGGATCAGGTCCGGTTTGCCTCGCCATGTCTTGCAGCCCTTGAAGGGTTTGCGGGAATCGGCGGACCCCTCATCGGCACACAGATCCCGCACGGCATGGTCAAGTTGCGACCAGTCCGCCTGGGCGACCGTTGTAGCAATTCCCTTTTTCACCTGCCGGTCACGCAGTGTTTGACCGGTCACAGGTTCGACATGATCAGCTTCCGTGTCGACAGATGTCATCACCCTGGCAATCGACGCACCCGAACAGGCATACCCCAGGTAACTCACCACCGAGTGATGATTTTCAGCAGCAAGCTGCATGGCGATGCGCTGCTGGTGCGAATACACCGAACGGTGACAGGCCGGATCCAGCCAGCGTGGCAGCGTGGTTGGCTTGGGCCGCGCAGTGTCTGCCAGCGTAATCGACCTGGAGTAGTGCGCCGGGTAATCGGGATTGCCTTCGCCGGAACCATAGCTGTCCCCGAACCCGATGACGAGACGTCCCTGCACCTGCTGGTAGACGCTGCTGACCTGTGTCAGCACGCCGCTCGCGCTGGCCGGGTCCAGCACCCGCGCCAGCATAGAAAACTGTGCATTGACCGGTGCATTCAGTTGCGCCTGCTTGGCACAATCAGCCTGGGTGACAACGCGCCAGTCCTTGTCGGCGCCGGTATGGACCAGCCATTCACATTGTTTGCCCGCAAACACCTGGGCAGCCGTGCTGTCGAGCGAAGCCGACAGGGTGACTTGCGCCGGAAACAGTCTGGAGCCGTTGTCCCCGTCCGTTTTCAGGCAAGCGGCACTCACCCGCCGCCGGTCTGTGTCCCAGCAGGTGAAAGTCTCATTGCCGGCGGTATAGGCCTGTGCCGCCCAGCCATCGTGCCCGTTTTTGATTGCCAGGCCCGCCAGCCTGCGTTCAGCAAACTGAATCGGGCCAAGCCACTCGCCATCTATTTTCTTGCGGCCAAACTCGTCGCGCGGTGCATCAAGTGCAGCGAACGCTTCGCTGGCTTGCAGATGCGGCGCGAAAAACTCCTGTTCAGAAAAGAACCGGAACCGGTCCTGCACCTGCCATACAATCTTCCCCAAGGGAGCATCCTGCGCAACTGCCGGTGTACAACCGAGCACTGCGAGGCCAAGCACCGTAAATGCCGTCAACATGGTTTTCATGACTACCAGTCATCCGACAATTGTGGCGGCGTGATGGAAAAGCAGTGTGACATGCTACCCTGCCGGCCGATGTATGCCAATTGACGCCCAGGATGGATCCATGTAGCGAAAAAACCCCGCAAACGGCGTGTTTGAACAATTGCTTGTCTGTTACAACCAGCCGGGGCAATACCCCAGTTCGCGCCAGAAATTCGGCACCGTCCGGGATAGGAGAGAGAGATGAATGCATACAGACATGATGACGATGGCTGTCGGCAAGTGCCATATTCCGGTGCGTGGTTTCATCGCACAACCTTACCCTCAAGCCCGTCCGCAGCGTCGTTTCCGGCATTCGGAATTCGCATTTCAAAAACATCGCGAACCACGGTGTAATCATAGTAACCCATCCGGGCTATTGGCTGCAGTTTGGCGATATCAAGCTTGCCGGAAGCATCTACATACTCATCCGCCACGTGAATACGCTCAACTCTGGCAAACACGACATCCACCGTGCCGACGGGTGAGTCGCCTTCAAGTGTGTGAGTGGAAAGGTGGCGGCACTCAAAATGTGCAGGCGCCTCGATGACACGCGGCGCGGCGCAATGGACGCTTTGTCCCTTGTTGACGCCGGCATGGGTAAACTCGTCTTCTTCTGCCGGAAGCGCCATGGCAGACAGATTGACCGCTTCGCGCAAATCCCATGTCGCCATATTCCAGACAAACCACCCCGTCGACCGGGCATTTGCTACAGTGTCCTTTACCCGGCCGTCAGGATACCGGTTCGCGGCAAACATTACCATCGGTGGATCAAATGTCAGATTCTGCCACTGACTGTAGGGAGCAAGGTTTGCCACACCGTCCGCACTGATCGAGGACAGCCAACCAATGGGCCGTGGCACCGTGCAGCTTTTGAATGGAGAATATGGCAGCGGGCAGGCCTCCTGCCCCGGATCGTATTCCATTGTCGCCTCCCGAGGCTCACCCGGCAGTTACACCTTGAGGATCAACTTGCCAAAATTTTCACCTGAATAGAGCAGTTTCAAAACATCGGGAAATGCGTCAAGACCGCCTTCGCGAACGTCTTCCCTGAACTTCAGCCTGCCTTCCCGGTACCAGGTGCCGAGCTGTTTGTAGGCTTCGGGATACCTGTCCAGAAAATCAAACACTATGAACCCCTGTACCCTAAGGCGATTTACCAGAATGGAGCGGAAATTGTACGGCCCCGGCACTGGTGCCGTGGCGTTGTAGGCTGAAATCAACCCGCATATGGCAACGCGGCCCCTGAAATTCATCAGCGGCAGGATGGAATCCAGAATGTCACCGCCAACGTTCTCAAAATTCACATCAATGCCATCAGGACAAGCCGCCTTCAGATCATCTGCCAGCCAGCCCTTCTTGTAGTCAACAGCTGCATCGAAGCCGAATTCTTCTCTCAGGGCTGTGCACTTGTCCGGCCCACCGGCAATTCCAATTGTCCGGCAACCATGGATTTTGGCAATCTGTCCGACTACCTGGCCGACGGCGCCGGACGCAGCCGATACCACGACTGTTTCGCCCTCCTTGGGCTCGCCCACATAAGTGAGACCACAATAGGCGGTGAGCCCCGGCATGCCCAGGCCGCCTACCCAAGTCTGCAGAGGTGCAAGCGTTGTGTCTGCCTTTGCGACACGGTGTCCGTCGGTAATGGCGTGTGACTGCACTCCAAGCAGACCTGAAACAGTATCGCCTTCCCTGAACTTTGCATGGCGCGACGCATCCACGGTGCCGGAAACGAAACCGCGCATCACCTCACCTATCCCGACAGGCGGTACATAGGACTTGCCTTCATTCATCCAGCCGCGCATGGCGGGATCAAGAGACACATACTCCGCCCTGACCCGAAACTGGCCTTCTGCGGGGTCACTCAATGCCTCCTCGGCAATGGCGAAATCCTCCCGCTGCACCTCGCCATGAGGTCTGCGTGCCAGTCGCACGGTCTTGTTCATTGTCATGCTGTTCATGCCCTTTGCTTGGGTCAGGACCCTAATTTTGTTGCTGTGCCCGGCGCAGCCACATACCAATCAGAAACATAACGAAGCACACTGCAAGCGACAGAGGAAGACCATGCGGACCAACTGCCTGCATGGCGCCACCAGCAATCAGCGAACCGGCAAGCGCCCCTGAACCCCACATTGTTGCAAAGGACGATGAGCCTGCTATCAACTGATGACCGGTATACCGGTCCCCCAGTATGGCAAGTGCGCAGGTATAAATGCCATAGCCGCTGGCGCCGGCAACAAACAGCACCGGCCACTGGACCCAGCTGCCCGCCGCCAGCGGCAGAACCAGCAGCAGGGCCAGTGTCAGAACGCCAAGCCCTGCCAGCACCGTACGCCGGTCGTAGTGGTCAATCAGCCAGCCAATCGGCAACAGCAGGACAACATTGCCGACAATCAGCACAGTCAGCATGTTGGCGGACGCTGCCAGATCGTAACCCAGCCTGACCCCGTAAACCGGAATTAGACTGAGGGTAGCCGCATCGAACACCGCGAAAATGAACACCGCAGACAGCAGGACCGGCGCCGTTGGGATGAAGGCCACAATATCTCCCCACCCCGCATGGGCTTCGGCCTCAAGCCGTTCTTCCCGGATCAGCGCAATGGGAAATATTGCGGCAACAAGGACAACCGCACCAATGACAAACGGCAACCAGCCGTCTATGCCGATCAGCGAAATCATCAGGGGGCCCGCGCCGAAACTGGCCGCCAGCGCTGCACCATAGATCGCTACCACCTTGCCGCGCGAACCCTTGCCGGCATATTTCACCACCCAGCTTTCCGACAGGACAAACAGGGTCGAAATCACCATCCCGTGCAGAAGGCGAAGTACAAACCACGCCTCAAGGGAGGTAAACAGCTTGTATCCGGGCAAAATGAGGGCAGCAGACGCAGCCGCGGAAATCGTTACCGTCCGGGCGCCAAATCGCCGGGCCAGTACCGGAATGAAGACTGAAAACAGCAGGATGCCGAGCGGCGACATTGCAGCGTTCATGCCAATGATGGTCTCCGAAACGCCTCGACGCTCCAGCAGCAGGGACAACAGGGGATAGGTCAAACCCATGGCAAAGCCAAAAACGATGATGGCCGCGCATGCCGCAAACAGGTTGCGACGGCGAACCGCTGGATGAATGTCGGCAATTGCTGTCATGCAGCCGACTGGACACGAGCCCTTGAGCCGGGTCAAGCCACGGCCAGTTCAATGCTGCCATGCCCCGGAATCAGGGCTGTTGACGCCAATTCTGCCGGACCAGATGACCACCGGAGACAACCAGGCACATGGCAAACACGACATATGGTGCTGCCAGCACGTAGGGCAGTGATTCATGGCCTGCAATCTTGAATATCCAGCCTGTAGCCGGTGGTCCGACAATACCGCCTATCCCCCACATGGCGGACGCCGCAGCCGAACCAGCCACCAGCATTGGCCCCTTGAACCGGTCGCCCATGGCCACCAGCGCCAGCGAGTACAACGCGTAGGCACATGTACCCAGCGCGATCGCCACCGGCCAGGCCAGCCACGTCTTGATAACAACAGGCATCGCCAGGGCCAGTGCGCATGTGCCAAGCGTCGCAATCCAGATTACACCACGCCTCGACCACCGGTCGGCAAGCCAGCCGATCGGAAGCTGAAACACAGCGGCACCGGCAACGGCAGCGCCGAGCAACCATGCCGCCGACGTTATATCGAGGGAAATGCGTACCGCGTAAATCGGAAAGAACGACAACATGATGGAATCGAACAGTGTCATGGTCAGGACACCCAGCAGCAGCAATGGAGCCGCCCGGACAAATACCGTCATCCCTGCCTTGCCCTGGATATTGTCCGGTCTGAATTCTGTGCCATCAAGCCGGATGAACAGCAAGGGCAGCGATCCGAGAACTATAAAGCCCGCACCGATGATAAATGGCAACAGGCCCTCAATGCCTGTAAAGGGCAGGATGGCGGTACCCATTCCGAAGCCTGTGGCCATGACGGTTGTATAGATGGCAGTCGTGCGGCCCCGGTTGTGATCCGCGGTAAAATGCATCAGCCATGCTTCCGACAGCGCAAACAGGGCCCCTGCCGCTGCACCCAGCACGAACCGGATGACAAACCATGAGGTCAGGCTGGTGAAGAGGCCCATTGCCAGAATTGAACCCGCCAGCAGCGTCATGGCAAGCCACGCGACCGGTGCGCTGGATTTAGTGGCCACGAGGCGTGGCAGAATGAACCCTGTAAGAATTATGCCAAGCGGAGACATTGCCGCATTCAACCCGATCACGCGTTCATCCACACCGCGCGCCTCAAGCAGGAGATTGAGCAATGGATAGGTCAGACCCATCGCGACATCAGCGCCGAACACCAGGGCGATAGCGCCAATGACGTTGCGCTTCGCGGTTTCTGTCATGAGGTCGGCCGGCGTGTTTTCGTCTAGGGCCATTTTACCGATGGTGGCATGGAAGACAGAATTGACTCGACGTTGCCGCCGGTTTTTAATCCGAACAGTGTACCGCGGTCATATAACAGATTGAATTCGACATACCGCCCCCGGCGGACCATCTGTTCCTCGCGATCCTCGTCGGTCCAGGCCGTATCCATATTGGCACGCATGATACCGCAGTAGGCCTTCTCGAAAGCCAGCCCGACATCCTTGACGAAACCGAAGTCCGCGTTCCAGTCACCGCTGTCCAGGTAGTCGAAGAAAATTCCGCCGATGCCACGTGGCTCATCCCGGTGTTTAAGCCAGAAATACTCGTCGCACCATTCCTTGTAGCGTTTGTAGTCTGCCACGTCGTGCGCGTCACAGGCATTTCTGAATGCCGCATGAAATACGGTTGAATCCGCATCCTCCTGGGTGCGCCTGCGCATCAGCACCGGCGTCAGGTCCCCGCCGCCACCGAACCAGGATCTGGACGTTACCACAAACCGGGTGTTCATGTGAGCCGTTGGCGCATTCGGATTCCACGGATGTGCGATCAAGGATATGCCGGATGCCCAAAATCGCGGGTCATTTTCTGCACCGGGAATTTGCGTGCGGAACTCTTCGGAAAATTCGCCATGCACGGTTGAACAATGAACGCCCACTTTCTCAAACACCCGGCCCTTCATGATGGCCATGACACCGCCGCCGCCGTCATTGTGCCGGTTCCAGGCAGTGCGCTCAAACCGGCCGGCCGGTTCTGCAGCCATTGGGCCTGAGGAAAGGTCATCCTCGATCTTTTCAAGGCTTGCGCAAATCTGGTCGCGCAAGCTTTCAAACCATAGGCGTGCTGCAGCCTTTTGGGGTTCAACACGTTGATGAATATCTGGCGGAGTGTCAGTCATGGGCGGCACAATAGTCCGGTGCCAGGGGATTTGGGAAGTGCGGCAAGAACACTTTGATGTTCAATTTTTTTGCCACACGGTCTGGCGAAGTGCCTCGCCGGAAATCATGGCAGTGGCAACCGCCACATTCAGCGAACGGGTGCCCGGTTGCATGGGAATTGAAACGTGATGGCTGGCGCTGTCTCGAACATGATCGGGAACGCCTGCACTTTCACGGCCCGCCAGAATTACATCATCAGCCTGGAACTCGAACCTGGTGTACACGGTTGCCGCCTGTGTTGTCGCCAGGATAACGCGCCTGTCCATCATTGCTGCCTGGAATGCCTTCCAGTCCGGCTGGCGTACAATATTGGCGTGATCGATATAGTCCATGCCTGCACGCCGGAAGTCACGCGTATTCCAGACAAATCCCGCCGGTTCGATGATGTGAATGGTAAGCCCAAGGCAAGCCGCAAGCCGCACACTCGTTGCCGCGTTCTGGGCAATATCCGGTTGATACAAGGCAATTTCGATCATCAGATAGACCCTATCAGGTAATCATGCTGGAACCATCATTTCGCTCCATCTGGGGCGATGGCCGCCTCAGATATCCTCTAAAATGGTGCAGGCAACCAGGGAGATGCCCAACATGTGCGACAAGACAACCAGAGGAACAGCCATTGCGACCGAATTTGTGAACAATGGCCGCGCTCGCGTTACCGAATTTCGTTTCAAAAAGCGTGGAGACAATACCGGCTGGCATCGTCACGAATATGATTATGTTGTCGTGCCGCTATTCGATGGAACCCTTGAAATAGTAACAGAAGGCGGAATCCGGATTGCCAGTGAAATGAAATCAGGCGTTCCATATTTTCGCGAGGCCGGAGTAGAGCATGATGTTGTCAGCGCAAACGACTTTGAATGCGCGTTTGTAGAGATTGAATTGCTGAAATAGGCCGTAGCACAAAACTGTCTGAATCAGTGTACGTGCGACACTTCATATCTGGACTTTCGACCCTGTGAATGCCACAACCCGGTCCAATCTGTTCTGTCTTGTGGCATAATTGTGACGAAGGTGAACGGGTGGGAAATTAAACAGGTAAGCCGAGCGAGGGGTAAGCCCGTGTCAACTGCTGAAGCACCAGACGCAAACCGTCGAGATTTTCTATATATCGCCACAGGCGCGGTCGGCGCTGTTGGCGTGGCCTCTTTGGCCATTCCGCTGATCGATCAGATGAACCCGTCAGCCTCTGTGCTGGCACTGGCATCCATCGAGGTCGATTTGTCTCCCATCGAGGAAGGCCAGTCCATCACCGTGAAATGGCGCGGCAATCCGGTCATCATCCGGCACCGCACCGCCAAGGACATCGAGGAAGCCAGGGCAGTGAATGTCGCAGACCTTCCCGATCCGGTCGCTCGCAATGCCAACGTGGCAGAAGGCAGCGCGGCAACCGATGAAAACCGGGTGGTAGACGGCAGGGAACAGTTTTTGGTTCAGATGGGCGTATGTACTCACCTGGGCTGTGTCCCGATTGGCGACGAAGGCGACTATCACGGCTGGTTCTGCCCGTGCCATGGTTCGCACTACGATACGGCCGGCCGCATTCGCAAGGGCCCCGCTCCGCAAAACCTTGCCGTGCCTGAGTATCAGTACTTGAGCGACACGAAGATCAAGATCGGCTGAGGGAAAACATCATGAGCGGACATTCCACCTACAATCCGACCAATCCCGTGATGAAATGGCTCGATGACCGGTTGCCGTTGCCGCGGCTTATGTATGACAGTTTTGTCACCTATCCGGTGCCACGTAACCTGAACTACTGGTACACGTTTGGCGGAATATTGAGCATCATGATGGTCTCGCAGATCATCACCGGCGTCGTTCTGGCCATGCACTACACACCGCACGTGGATATGGCATTCGATTCTGTCGAACACATCCGGCGCAATGTGAATTTCGGCAACATCCTGCAGAAATGGCATGCCGTCGGCGCATCATTCTTCTTCATTGCAGTCTATATCCATATCGCACGCGGTATGTATTACGGGTCCTACAAGGCGCCGCGTGAAATTCTCTGGATGCTCGGTGTGGCGATTTTCCTGGTCATGATGGCAACCGGTTTCATGGGCTATGTGCTGCCGTGGGGCCAGATGAGTTTCTGGGGTGCCAAGGTTATCACCAATCTGTTTTCGGCCGTACCGTTCTTCGGCGAAGCGATCGTTACGTGGCTGTGGGGCGGTTTCTCGGTCGATAACGCCACCTTGCAGCGCTTCTACTCGCTGCATTATCTGCTTCCGTTCGTTCTGGTTGGCATTGTCATCCTGCACGTATGGGCACTTCATGTGACCGGCCAGAGCAATCCAACAGGCGTCGAAGTGAAATCCGGTCAGGACACAGTTGCCTTCACACCGTTTGCAACACTCAAGGACGCCTTTGCGCTGTCTGTGTTTTTCATCGTGTTTACGGCCTTTGTATTTTACGCACCTGACTATCTTGGCCACTCGATCAACTATGAGGAAGCCAATCCTCTGGTCACGCCGGAGCACATCGTTCCTGAATGGTACTATCTGCCGTTCTACGCGATCCTGCGTGCCGTGCCCGACAAGCTGCTCGGCGTCGTCGCCATGTTCGGTTCGATCATGGTGTGGTTCGTCCTGCCCTGGCTTGACACGTCAAAGGTCCGTTCGGCAACCTATCGGCCGATATTCAGGCAGCTGTTCTGGCTATTGATGGTTGATTTCTTCATCCTGGGCATCGTGGGAGCCAATCCGCCCGAAGGCTGGTGGATCACGGTTGGCCAGATCGCAACTGTCTACTATTTCGCACACTTCTTCATTCTGCTGCCGCTTGTTGGCCTGCTGGAAACTCCGAAGCCATTGCCGTCTTCGATCTCGGACTCGGTTCTGGCAAGGGCCACCAGCAGGCAGCCTTCAGCCCAGCCGGCTGAGTAACAGCA
The DNA here is from genome assembly GCA_963700885.1 of uncultured Alphaproteobacteria bacterium. Classification (GTDB taxonomy): domain Bacteria; phylum Pseudomonadota; class Alphaproteobacteria; order Rhizobiales; family Aestuariivirgaceae; genus Anderseniella. The sequence continues at coordinate 415,762 of CAVOZJ010000002.1, read as the reverse complement.
GCATTCAGGAGACAATTCGATGAAGACGACAAAAACACTCCTTGCTGCCATTGCTCTTGGTACCTCTCTGGTTCTTGGCACAACAGCTGCGGTTGCAGCGGGCAAGCAACGCAATGCGGAAGATTTCAACTTTTCATTCGAAGGCGTGTTCGGTATTTTCGACCGGGCACAATTGCAGCGCGGCTACCTGGTTTACAAGGACGTCTGCTCGGCCTGCCATTCCATGAACCTGATGTATTATCGCAATCTGGGCGAGCCGGGCGGCCCCGGCCTGTCCGAAGCTGAGGTGAGAGCCGTTGCTGCAGAAGCGACCGTTCAGGACGGCCCCAATGCCGAGGGCGAAATGTTTGAGCGCCCAGGCCTTCCATCCGACAGGTTTGCAAGCCCCTTTCCCAACCGGCAGGCTGCGATGTCGGCAAACGGCGGGGCCTATCCGGTCGACCTCACGTTGATCACCAAGAAACGCGAAGGCTTCCATTTCCCCTGGTACGTCTCGCCATTCATCAAGCTGGTGAAGGGCAATGGTGGACCTGAATATGTACGCTCTGTGTTGATGGGTTACCAGGACCCTCCGGCAGAAGCAGCCAAGGATGCGCCCGAAGGCAGGTCATATAATCCCTACTTTGCAGCGGGCCCGTGGATTTCCATGGCGCCGCCCTTGTCGGAAGACGCGGTTGAATATGCGGACGGCACCAAGGCAAGCGTCGAACAGATGGCAACTGATGTAGCCGCATTCCTGACCTGGGCGGGCGAGCCGAAAATGGAGCAGCGCAAGTCCATGGGCTTTCAGGTCGTGTTGTACCTTGCCCTGCTGTCACTGTTGCTGTTCCTGACAAAAAAACGGGTTTGGGGTCGCGAACCTCACTGAATCTGTCAGAGCGTTGGGAACCTTTTGCACCATGAGCCCGGATGGAAACGTCCGGGCTCTTTCAGTCCGGAGCACTACAAAATGACCAGAACGGTTCTAGGTATTGTCGGCGGGTCCGGTGTCTACGACATCGAGATGGACAATGCCCGCTGGGAAAATATCAAAAGTCCCTGGGGAGAACCTTCCGATGAACTCCGCCGCGGGGAAATCAGTGGCATACCGGTGGTATTTCTTCCTCGGCACGGCCGCGGCCACCGGATTTCGCCAAGCGACATCAACTACCGCGCCAATATCGATGTACTGAAACGTGCCGGCGTAACTGACCTTGTGTCCGTGTCCGCCTGCGGTTCTTTCAGGCAACAGCTGCCACCCGGCACATTTGTCATCATCGACCAGTTCATCGATCGCACCTTTGCCCGCGAAAAGACTTTCTTTGGCGAAGGCTGTGTTGCGCACGTCTCTGTTGCTGACCCGGTGTCACCATTGCTGGCCGACGCTCTGGAGGCAGCGGCCAGGGCAGAAGGCATCCCGCACGCCCGCGGTGGCACCTACCTGTGCATGGAGGGACCGCAATTTTCCAGCGTAGCCGAAAGCAAACTCTATCGGCTGTGGGGTTGCGACGTGATCGGCATGACCAACATGCCGGAAGCCAAGCTGGCACGCGAAGCCGAGATTTGTTACGCAACAGCTGCCATGGTCACCGATTTTGATTCATGGCATCCAGATCACGGCGCGGTCGATATAACCTCCATACTCGAGGTGATGCGCGCCAATGTTTCCAACGCCATCAGGCTGGTCACCCGGCTTGCTCGTGATTTGCCGAAACAGCATCAGCCGTGCCCGATCCATTCAGACACCGCACTTGAGTACGCCATCATGACAGCGCCTGAACAACGGGATGCAAACCTGTTGGCAAAACTTGATGCCGTTGCGGGCCGTGTACTCAACCGATAACCTGGTTTTTCTGCTACTGGTGATAAATGGATCTTTCCCGCTTCATAGCCGAAATGCCGAAAGCAGAATTGCATCTGCATATCGAAGGCACACTCGAACCAGAGCTTATGATGAACCTGGCCTCGCGGAACGGTGTCATCCTGCCCTATGCCAGTGTTGAAGTCATCCGCCAGGCATATGAATTCAACTGCCTGCAGGACTTTCTCGACGTTTACTATCTTGGCATGTCGGTACTGCTGAAGCGGGAGGATTTCTTTGATCTGGCCTGGGCATATCTGGAGAAGATGGCCGATCAGAATGTCACTCACGTCGAAGTGTTCTTTGATCCACAGGCCCACACGGCCCGGGGTGTCACATTTGACACCGTGCTTTCAGGTCTCACCGATGCCTTTGACAAGGCCAGGCGGGACCTTGGAATTACGTCGAAACTGATCATGTGTTTCCTGCGTCATCTGAGCGAGGACGAGGCCTTTGACACGCTGGAACATGCCTGTGCGTGTAAAAGCCATATCCATGGCGTTGGCCTGGACAGTTCTGAGAACGGGCATCCACCATCAAAGTTCAAACGGGTTTTCACCGAGGCCCGCCAACACGGTTTCACGCCGGTTGCACATGCCGGGGAGGAAGGCCCGCCTTCCTATGTCATTGAAGCACTTGACGAGTTGCACATTGTGCGCATTGACCATGGCAACCGGGCGCTGGAGGATGCATCACTCGTCAGACGTATCGCTGACAGTGGCATGGCAATGACGGTTTGCCCCCTATCCAACCAGCGGCTTCAGGTAGTGCCTGACCTGAAAGACCATCCACTCCGGCGCATGCTGGATGCAGGCATCTGCGCCACCATCAACTCCGACGATCCGTCGTATTTTGGCGGCTATTTGAACGACAATTACCTGGCTGTCACGAAAGCGCTGAACCTTTCACATTCAGAGATTGTACAATTGGGGCGCAACAGCTTCACCGGTTCGTTCATGAGCGACGTAGACAAACGCGCGGCTGTTGCCCAGTTCGACGAATTCGTTGATAAAGCCCACCAGGTTACTTCTGACTGAAACAACAAGGATCGGCCTGATGGATCTTCGCAACGGCTTTGATATTCGCCGCCATATCCGCACCATTCCCGACTACCCCAAACCGGGCGTCCAGTTTCGCGACATTACCACCTTGCTGGCCAACAAGCATGCCTTTCGAGCCACGGTTGACGAACTGATGTGGCCGTTCCTGTCGGGCGATGTGGACTACGTCGTCGGCATCGAGGCGCGAGGATTTATTCTGGGTGGGGCTATTGCCCATGAACTCGGCCTGGGTTTCCTGCCGATCCGGAAAAAGGGCAAATTGCCTGGCAAGGTCATCGGCCGGGACTACCAGCTGGAATATGGCGTCGACACCATCGAAATCCACGCAGATGCCATTTCAACAGGTGACAGGATCCTGCTGATCGATGACCTGATCGCAACAGGCGGTACAGCAGAAGCCGCCATTGATCTGATCAAGGCTTCCGGTGGTGACGTGGTTGCTGCAGCCTTCGTTATAAACCTGCCTGACCTCGGGGGCGCCCAGAGACTCATCGACAAGAAGATCAAGGTGCATCGTCTTGTGGACTATGAGGGAGACTAGAATTGGCTGATATTGATACCCTTGTGGCGTTCCTGGTTGCGACGGCGATTTTTGCCTATATGCCGGGTCCGGCATTGCTTTACGCTACTGCGCAAACCATTGCCCGCGGCCGCAATGGCGGGTTGATGGCAGCATTGGGCATCCACCTGGGCGGATATGTCCATGTGCTCGCCGCTGCGCTTGGGCTGGGCTTTCTCCTGTCACAGGTACCCACCGCCTACATGATCATCAAGCTTGCCGGCGCCGGTTATCTGGTCTGGCTGGGTTTTCGAATGATCATCCAGCGGGTTGATGCGACCGGGCCCGGGCCGGCAGCGTCAAGCCCCCGGCGACCCTTCCTCCAGAGCATGCTGGTTGAAATCCTGAATCCGAAAACCGCAATTTTCTTCATCGCCTTTCTGCCGCAGTTTGTTGACCCGGTCGCGGCACTTCCCGCATGGCTGCAGTTCTTGATCCTGGGAACTGTTGTCAATGTGGTCTTTTCTTCAGCGGACCTTGTCGCCGTAACTGCGGCGCACAAGATTGCCGGCAGGATCAGGCAAAGCCGGGCCGGCCAGCGCACGGCCCGCTGGATTGGCGGTTCCATTCTAGCAAGCCTGGGTTTGCGCCTTGGCCTTGAAGGCGGCGGAAAGTGAAGCGATGAAAGTTGCCGGCAAATCCTATCGATCAATCTGGCTGAACCAGGACGGATGGCGAATTGACATTATTGATCAGACCCGGCTGCCGCACGAGTTCGAAATTGTTACGCTGGGCACTCTCGAAGATGCCGCCCGCGCCATCGAGATAATGCAGGTAAGAGGTGCTCCCCTGATTGGCGCAACGGCCGCATACGGCATTTGCCTTGCCCTGCAAATGGACCCCGGTGATGAAGCTCTCGAGGCTGCAGATGCCAGGCTGCGCCGCACACGGCCCACCGCTATCAATTTGATGTGGGCACTTGATGAAATGCTGGCCAGCGTGCGCAACCTGCCGCGCCATGACCGTGTTGCCGCCGCGTACAAACGGGCTGGAGATCTTTGTGATGCTGATGTCGAAACCAATGCCGGCATAGGCCGCAACGGGCTCAGGCTGATTGAGGGCATTGCCGCCAGAAAACCCGGTGAAACCATAAACATCCTTACCCATTGCAACGCCGGGTGGATTGCCACCGTTGACTGGGGAACCGCCCTTTCCCCGATCTACATGGCGCACGACAGGAACATCCCGGTGCATGTGTGGGCAGATGAAACCCGGCCCCGCAACCAGGGGGCGGCACTCACCGCCTGGGAACTGGGCAGCCATGGCGTACCGCACACCATCGTGGTCGACAATGCCGGTGGACATTTGATGCAAAACGGCAAGGTGGACCTCGTTATCACCGGCACGGACCGTACCGCCAGTAACGGTGATGTATGCAACAAGATCGGCACTTACCTGAAGGCTCTTGCAGCCAGGGACAACGGTATACCGTTTTATGTGGCCCTGCCACACTCAACCATTGACTGGACTGTCGCGGACGGCGTGGCCGACATACCGATTGAAGAGCGCGACAGCGAGGAAGTAACTCATTTGAGCGGGTTGGCTGAGGATGGATCTATTGTCAGGGTACAGGTTTCGGCTCCCGGTTCCAGTGCCGGCAATCCGGCCTTTGATGTCACCCCTGCCCGTCTCGTGACCGGCCTTATCACCGAGCGCGGCATTTGCGAAGCTTCCACTGAAGGCCTGTTGTCATTGTACCCGGAGCGCTCATGACTGATGAAACTACCCGTCGCCGCCTGGTGGTTGAGACCGCCCAGGCAATGAGTGCGAAAGGCCTGTCACCGCAGCGCTCCGGCAATGTTTCGGTGCGCTCGGACGACGGCATCCTGGTTACGCCGACCGGGTTGGCCTATGCCGACTACCAGCCAGCTGACATGGTGCGGATGACGATCGATGGCGTCATCGCAAAAGATCAGAGAAAACCCTCGTCAGAGGCACCATTTCATCTCGCCATCTACAACGCCTTCCCCGATGCGAAAGCCATCGTGCACTGCCACTCAATGGCCGCGACTGCCCTTGCCTGCGCGCGTATGGAAATACCGGCATTTCACTATATGGTCGCGGTTGCGGGCGGCAGGAAGATACCGCTGGCAGATTATGCAACCTTCGGCACCGATGACTTGGCGGCAAGTGCCGTCAGCGCGCTGTCTGGCGGCTACAAGGCCTGCCTGCTGGCAAATCATGGCCAGATCGCCTTTGCCGGCAATCTGGGCCAGGCACTCGAGCTGGCAGCCGAAGTCGAAACACTTGCCCGCCAGTACATTGACGTGCTTGGCCTGGGAGGCGGTCATATTCTCGACGATGCTGAAATGGACCGCGTGATCGCCAGGTTCAAAAGCTACGGCAAACAGGCCTGATAAAAAACAACTACCCCCGCCCGATAAATGGCATGTTGGTTGCCATCACGGTCATGAACTGCACATTTGCTTCCGGCGGCAATCCGGCCATGTAGACCACAGAAGATGCGACGTGGGACACATCCATCACCGGTTCCGGCTTCATGCTGCCATCTGCCTGCGGGACGCCTTTTTTCATGGCGTCTGTCATGGCTGACGCCGCATTGCCGATATCAATCTGCGAACAACTGATATTGAACTTCCTGCCATCCAGCGAGATGCATCGTGTCAGCCCGGTTATGGCGTGCTTTGAGGCGGTATACGGCGCAGATCCCGGCCGTGGAACATGTGCCGAAATCGAACCATTGTTGATGATGCGGCCACCTTGCGGGCTCTGGTCACGCATCATCGTGAAGGCTCCCTTGGCAATCAGGAAAGCACCATCCAGATTGACGCCTATAACCTGACGCCACTGATCATAGGTAAGGTCTGCAAGATTGAGCCGGGGTACATTGGTGCCGGCATTGTTGAACACCATATCAATTCGCCCGTGTGCCTCACCGATGCCGGCATACAGGGTTTCAACGGACTCCGGGTTGGTGACATCACACGCAATAGCCGACATTTGCGAGCCAAATTTTCCAGCCCCGGAGATGGTATCCTGCAAGGCGGTTGCCCGTCTGCCGGTCAAAACCACGGTCCAGCCATCCGCAGCCAGTGCGATGGCACATGCTCTGCCGATTCCCGATCCTGCGCCCGTTACCAGTGCAATTTTTTTGTTCATACCTAAATTCCTCTATGTTCCAATGTTGCCACGACAGGCAAACATGACTGTTGAATCGTATGAAAACACCTTTTCGCCATGTTGGTTGCGGCCATAAGGTGTAAGTGTGACCAACCCCCATCCTGATCGTGATCTCATCCTGCGCGCACCGGTAATGGTGCCGCCGTAAGTGACCGTATCTCCCGGATAGACCGGTTTGATCCATTTGAGGTTCTCAAATCCAGGCGACGGGCCGAGCGCAGGTAATGCTTCACCCCGCGCGGCCGCAGCATCGCGCAAGGAAAAATGATACGATGCCACGAGTTTCATGCAGGCAGATCCGGTGTGCCACCCTGAAGCTGACAGCCTGCCGAAATAGGTCCTGGCCGCCGCATCATCATCCAGGTGAAAAGCCTGCGGATCGTACTTGCGTGCAAATTCGATAACGGCCTCGCGGGTGAAATGGTGGTCACCATAAATCGCGTGCTGGCCTGCTTCAAAATCCTCCAGCCAGATCGAGGTGTAACCGGTCATGACGCCAGCTCACGCGCCGCGCGCACGCCGAACAGATTGGTACCGGTCATTTCAGTTTTGGTCACCCCATGCTGATCAATTGCTTCCCAGCGCATGCGCACAATGCCCATCTCGGGCCGCTTGGACGAAACGCGCTTCTCCAGCACGGTGTAGCGAAGGGTTAGTACATCTGCTGCATAAACCGGCTTGATCCACTTCACCTGGTCAACGCCGAACGAGCCCATGCCTGCTGCATTGCTGGCGTAGGCCAACACCATCAGCCGGTTGATAATCGCACATACCTGCCAGCCCGACGCACACAGTCCGCCAAGCACTGAAGCATTGGCCAGTTCTTCATCAAGATGAAATGGTTGCGGGTCCCATTCAGCGGCATACTCACGGATCAGGTCAGCCGACATGGCGAATTCACCAAATGTGTTGGTTTCGCCAATGTTGAAGTCTTCATAGTGCAGCAAATCCTTGGACATGTCCGTTGTTTTCAAGCCTGAATGAGTTGTGGTCAAGGGGGTGCGGCATAATCCAGCGGGAAAGCCATCGTCGAATTATTTTAACAACAAGGACGCTGCATGCCACACTGCTGGATCATGCCAGGGGCACTGACCACTGACCCTTGGTATTGGCTGTTCAGGTTCGGGAGCCGGATAACGATGAGAATGCCCGTAACAGGTCTGGCGGTCGCAACTATCGTCATTTCGGCCCTCATGTCGATTGCACATGGCCAACAGGGTCCCGCATCCAGGGCGTGGCAATCCCAGGTGCAGGACCAGCCCATTCGTGCCGCCGTTAGCGTGCAGGATGAATTCAGGACAGACCAGATAACCATTTCCCTGGAGTTCAGTTCCGTCCATGAGACCTTTGAGGGCCTGATCACCACTCTGCGGCGCAGGAAGGCCGATATCACCGGCGAGGCAGAGAAATCCGGCCTGAGGGTGGCCGAGGCCAGCATCACGCGCATGGAACTGCGTCAGCGGCGCTCGGATTCCGATGACTTTAAATACTTTGGCGAAATCACGATCCTGCTGACTGTTTCCGGAGTTTCAGATCCGCTTGATGTTGCAGAGAGATTGAACAAACTGCCGGCCCGCAGTGTTGGCGAGTTGCAATACTCCCTGTCGAAAACCGCGTTGCTGAAGGCGGAACAGGTTCTGCGCGACAGCGCGCTGGTAAAAATTCGCAGGGAAGCCGGTAGCGAAGCTGAGTTGCGCAACACTCAACTGGGAGAGATGATCAGCTTTGATTTCGAGACCCACATCAACCGCAGACAACTCACCACCCACAACATAGTTGTCATAAGCGGACGCGGTCTGGCCGCCTTCAAGCCAGATGTGCAATAGGGTATTTTCACTCAAGCAGGATTTGTTGGCATGCACTCATGATTCAGCCAGATATTGTGCCATCGTCGTGATGCCGGATTTCGAGGGGCAAACCGTAATTTCCTGCCACGAGGCGCAGGTATCCTGGATATGGAATGAAATCGCTTGCATCGGGCCGCTACCAACGGGTTCTATGATGCTTTCATGCCATCAAGCGTCAGTTGAATCTTCTCGAGCGCAGTGTTGAATTCGCCGGCAGGTAAACCCAGCCGGACACGAAAGAACCCCGGCATGTCGAATGCTTCGCCAGGCAGTATCAGCACATCATGATCGCGATACAGTTTTTCACCAAAATCAATTGAGGATATTCCCGTGTTCAGGAATGGGAAGGCAACCGTGCCGGCAGCAGGAGACACCATGGTGAGCATTGTGTTGTTTTTGGAGACAAACCGTTCCAGCGTCTTTGAATTGGCGCGCACTGTTGCCCGGTTGGCCGCAATAATGTGCTGGCCATCGCGCAGCAGGCTAATACAAATGCTGTCATTCAACTTGCAGATCGCATGACTGGTGAGCGCTTTGACCGCATTCATTGAGGCAAGCCGCGCCGGGGTGGAGATTGCCCAGCCTACACGCAGGCCTACAGTTCCATAACATTTGCCAGCCGATCCCATGCCGACAATGCGCGAAGTGTAATTCGCCATTGAGGTCAGGCGCTCAACCCCTTCTTCATATGGCAGCAGACGGTATTGCTCGTCGAGGACGATATCACAGTCCAGCGAGACCAGCCGGTCTGCCAGGTTCGAAATCTCTTCCGGACTGAAGACGGTACCGGTCGGGTTGCCGGGGGTGGTCAAGAGCACAGCACGGGTCTGGCTGTCACATGCTGAAACGATGTCATCGACAGGCAGGTTGAAGCTGGTGTCAAACGACAAGGCAATACGCCGGACTTCGTATCCAAGCACCTCGGGCAGGTCATACAAATTATGGAACGCTGGCGTGAGTACCACCACATTGCACCCGGGCAGGATTCTGTCCATCAGGTACACTAACAGCGCTTCTGTAACACCAGCTGTTACCAGTACATTATCGGCATCAGCGTAATCATACAGCCTGGCGATTTCCCTGCGCAGGTCGAAAGATCCGAGGGTGTTGTTGTGATCAAAGTCGAGCCGTGCAAACCGCGCGCTGAGGTCTTCAGCCGGGATGATCTGGTCAAGCTCGATGTTGGCGATGCCGCTTTCGCCCAGATTGTACCGCGCACCGGCGCGTGCATCCAGCCACTCGTCAAGAAAGCTGGCCGCCATTCCTAGCCTCTTTTTCCCAGTGGATCAGAAGCAGCACCTGGCCGAAAGGTTCCGATATTGTCGCGAACCAGTTGTGCAACCAGCGACGGCGCATCATTTGAGGATACGAAAATTCCACCACAGGCGTCATCGCTTGCCCTGTAGGCTGCATCCTGCCTCAGGATCCGGTTCAGTTCATGAATGCGCCAGAACGGAACCCGCGGGAACAGGTGATGGGCCAGATGGAAGGATTCACCGTGCATACCGGTAAACAGACTTTCAACCCAATGGCTGTTCCGGTTCCGCGACATGTGGATGTCCTTGCCTTGTTCCATCAAGGGCGCATGCTCGGCCAGTTCAATGTACCAGCCAATTACCTGATATGCTGTGAAGAACGGAACAATCCAGTACCAGAACAACAAACCGAACACGCCCGCGGCAATGCTGGAGGCAAGGACTATGATCCAGAACACTGCAAACAGCGCAACTTCATAGTGATCATTCCTGGCGTTTCCAGAACCAAAACGATCACGTGCCAGGTACATGACATAGGCGGGAACTTTCAGCAGAAGGGCTGGCGAGATAATTACATGCCAGATGTATTGCCACCCTCCTGACCGGCCATAAACTCCCTGTTTGATCATGTAGCGAAAATCACAATCAACGTCAGGGTCGCCGAAGAAACCGTGATGATCCCGCACATGAGAATCCTTGTAGGTACGCAACAAAATTGCGACGGCGTGTCCGCTGAATACCGTTCCCAGAATATCATTGAGGGTTTTGTTGCGCGCCAGTGTACCGTGCGCGGCCTCATGGGTGAGAGTTGCCATCGCTCTTTGACGTGAACCGATGAGTATTACAGCCGGTAGATACATAGCCCACCCAACGTATTCAGCCAGCATGACTGCCAATGCAACAATCAGCAGGTTCTGTACAACTGCAAGAACTCCATGCCAGTTGTCGAGAGCGTATAAAGAGCGAACTTCATCTATTATCTCCCGGCTGAATCTGTGCCTGTCTATATTCTTCACTGCTGAAAAAACTCCGAAAAACCGGTGGTCACGGCACACCGGGTACCGGATTGGGACTGAAGAACCTGGTTCACTGTCTCCTGCACTCGCAAAATCAGGTCACTGTCACACCGGGCATTTTGAACCAGGCAACCTCAGGCGATACCGCAGCGGGTCTGGCCGCATGCAACATCAACCGCATTACAATGGGACCGCCACATTAAAGAAAAAGTTACCTTGAATGCTCCAAATCAAACAAAATGCGTTCAAAGTCGGGACCATAAGCTCGAACGGATCACCAATCCGGTCTCTCATGCAGCCACTCCATGAAACAGAATCTCGCATGATTCGCTGGCATTCAGTCAAGATGTGGGAAGTTTGGTTTATCCGGGCATTTCACAAACAGCGCTCTATCCATTGCGACAAAATTGTCATCGCATGAACCGGCAACTCATACCGGGGAGGTGGTTCGAAATTTCCCTACGCTCATCAGGCCTGATAAATTCAAACCTTGGCAGGTTATTCATGCATGCACGCCTCACCGGACAGCAACCGCAACCTGTTGCCGTTCAGTTGTTGAAACGGAAATGCAGCACATCACCGTCCAGGACAATGTACTCCTTGCCTTCAAGCCGCATCTTGCCGGCGTCGCGTGCTCCTGACTCACCCGAAAGGTTGACAAAATCGTCATAGGCAATGGTCTCGGCGCGAATAAAACCCTTTTCAAAGTCGGTATGAATGACACCTGCAGCAGCCGGTGCCTTGGTACCGCTGGTTACCGTCCAGGCCCGCGCTTCCTTTGGGCCAACGGTAAAGTAGGTAAGAAGCTTCAGCAGTTTGTAGCCCGCACGTATGACCCGGTTCAGACCCGGCTCCGCCAATCCGATGGCTTCCAGATATTCCCGCTGCTCTTTTTCATCCAGAACTGCAATTTCACTTTCGATCTTTGCGGAAACAACCACGGCCTGGGCACCCTGCGCTGCCGCAAAAGCCTTCACCTTCCCGGAAAACTCATTACCCTCGTCTGCCGCTGATTCTTCGACATTGCAAACATACAAAACCGGCTTCGACGTCAAAAGGCCCAGCATCCGAAATGCCTTTTGCTCATCGTCCGCGACAACAAGCTCGCGCGCCGCCTTGCCTTCGCGCAACAACTCGAGCGGTCGCATCATGAAATCATACTCGGCCCTGGCGGCCTTCTCGCCGGACCTGGCCTTTTTCTCAACTCCTGCAATCCGCTTTTCCAGGCTCTCCATGTCCGACAGCATCAATTCGGTCTCGATGGTTTCAATATCCGCAATCGGATCAATCCGGCCTTCGACGTGGGTAATATCGCTGTCCTCGAAACATCGCACTACATGTGCGATGGCATCGACCTCACGTATGTTGGCCAGGAACTGATTGCCGAGGCCTTCACCTTTTGATGCGCCTTTCACGAGACCCGCAATGTCAACAAAAGTCAGCCTGGTGGGTATGGTTTGCGCAGATTTCGCGATGGTTGCCAGTTGAACGAGACGCTCGTCGGGAACCGCTACATCCCCTACGTTCGGCTCAATTGTACAGAACGGATAATTGGCTGCCTGGGCTGCCGCAGTTTGCGTCAGCGCATTGAACAGGGTCGACTTGCCAACATTGGGCAAACCCACGATACCGCACCTGAAGCCCATTCAATCCTTGTCCTTCTTGCCCAGCAGCCTGCTCAGCATGTTGGCCATCGGGCCGGATTTTGACATTGCAGGCTTGCGCGCGGCCACCCGCGCTTGATGTATGTGACTTTGCCCTTTCGCAGGCGCTTTGTCCGCTGCTTCATCGTTTCCGGCAGGCCGCACGCCGGTTGCCACCTTGTTCATGAACCCTGCATTGTCGCCCTTGACCAACAGGTCTGCATTGCGCGCGATTTCATCAAGCAATGGCTCCAGCCACTCGCTATCTGCCTTTGCAAAATCACCTAAAACATAACCTGTCACCCGGTTTTTTGTTCCGGGGTGACCGATTCCCAGGCGGACCCGCCGGTAGTCCTTGCCACAATGGGCATCAATCGAACGAATGCCATTGTGACCACCGGTTCCACCACCGGTTTTGATGCGAACTTTCCCTGGCACCAGATCAAGTTCGTCGTACAACACGATCAGATTCTCAGGGTCGAGGTTGTAAAACCGCATGGCCTCGCCGACAGCGCGGCCTGACTCATTCATGAAAGTTTGAGGCTTCATGACCAGTACTGTCTCGCCGGCGAGCAGTCCTTCGGATATTTCGGCCTGAAATTTCTTGCGCCATGCAGAAAAACCATGACGGCGAACAATTTCGTCCGCCGCCATGAACCCGATATTGTGCCGGTGCCCGGCAAATTTGGCACCGGGGTTTCCAAGTCCCGCGATAATCAGCATGGCAGCCTCATCTCGCAATCAACCTGTCCATACAGGCAACACCCGGCAAGGAGTTTATTCTTCGCCGCCTTCGGCTTCAGCGTCTTCGCCCTCTTCGCCTTCGGTATCCTCTTCACCATCTACTGCATCTGCTTCTTCTTCATCTTCGTCAGCACCACCGGATGGGGCAGAGATGGTCGCTATGGTGAAGTTACGATCTGTAATCGTAAAGGTCATGCCCTCAGGCAGTGTAAGATCGGACGCATGCAAGCCGTCACCGATATCCAGCGCCGAAACATCCAGGTCGAATTCTTCAGGAATGGCATCAGCCGGGCACATGATCTCTACACTGTGGCGAACCACGTTCAGCACACCACCGCGCTTGAGGCCGGGACTATCTTCCTCCCCAAGGAAGTTGATCGCCACTTCAACCGCAATACGCGCACCTACGCCTAGCCGCAGAAAGTCAACGTGTACGACAAAATCACGAACCGGATCAAACTGTACATCGCGCGGAATGGTGCGAACCTTGGTGCCGTCAACATCGATGTCAACCAGTGTTGACAGGAAACGACCCGTCTGCACCTGCTTCATCAATTCATGGTAATCCATGGAAATGGTCTGGGGATCCTGCTTGTCGCCATAGATTACGGCGGGTACGCGGCCTTCACGGCGAACTGCACGGGCGGCCCCCTTGCCGGCCCGTTCACGCACCAAAGCGTTCAGTGTGGCGGTTTGTGCCATCGTCTGTCTCCTGCTGTCGTGCAAGTGGTAAAATCACGGCGCGTCAAACACTGACGCGTCAACCAGTATCCGGCCGGAGATCTCCTCCAGGGGTGAACGAGCCCGGTATCGGATTGCGGGCTTATACATAATGCAACGCCCATGTGCAACATGTACAATGCACCGAAATAACCAACTCTGCGCCGATCACCTCATGCTGGGCTCTCCGGATTCACACTGTGGCTCAAATGTCACACTTTTCAAAAAAATACCTGAACCAGGTTAACGTGATTGCACCTCAACGTTAGAATCTGTCTATAATGCATCCTGTTACTCCTTTGCAGGGATTAACAGAGCGAAGAAGGCAATTTCCGGCAGCAGCAGCTGCCTGATCGTAGGCAAAACTTTCGACTGAGCCTGACGGCTTTCTGGCACGTGACAACCGTGAGTGAGTAAACCTCCCTGAAACTGACCCGGGTGCTGTAACCAGCGGCCGGGTTTTTTCAACTTACGATGTCATGCCAGCGCAGGTAATACCAAAGGAAGTAATTATTGACCCGTTGGCGAAAGCACCTTTACTCTGATTTCGGTCGGATTGAAATTGTTGCACGGGTTCAACACCTGCGGGCAATTGGAAATCACTGCCAGGACATCCATTTCGGCGCGCAGCAGCACGTATTCGCCGGGATGTGATGACCCTTGCGCCACATGCGCTCCGCCGGCAGTGTTCACCGGTACGCTCATGAACCAGTTAATGTTTGGTACGATATCTTTCCAGCCCAGCCCATGCCCGGCCAGAGCCGACAGAAAGTTCTCCCGGCACCCGGCATTTTCCACACCATAAAGCATTTTGTTGGACGGCCTGGAGCAGCATCCGCCAATAGTGTCATGCCCCCCGAAACTGTCTTCTTCAATGAAAAACAGGGCGCGGGCCCTGTCCGAGTACAGCGTATGACCGGAAGTCAGCAGGATGGTGCCAGCCTTCTTGATGGTATTTGGCGCGTGATAACGCTCAGCCGGATCAGCCGCGCAGTAGCACAGAAAGTCGACGGCCTGCTCACCGTATGTATCTTCGATCCGCAACCGCTCGCCGGCCCTGATTACCCTGGACCAGGCAGCGCATGCCGGAATAATTTCATTGTGGATGATGGTGTGGCTCATGCCGTCAGACTGGCAGTGAACCGCTCAATCGTCAAACAGGCTGGAAACCGATTCTTCCAGCGCCGTACGCTTGATGGCTTCTCCAATAAGGCTGGCCATGGTGATGACGCGAATGTTGCGCGACACCCGGACCGCTTCGGTTGCCTGGATGCTGTCAGTCAAAACCAGTTGTTTGAGCTTGGAGGCAGTAATGCGGGCAACAGCGCCGCCGGACAACACACCATGGGTAATATAGGCAGATACATCTGTTGCCTCTGCATCCAGCAGGGCTTCAGCGGCATTGCACAGTGTCCCGCCCGAATCGACGATGTCGTCAACGAGGATGCAGGACATGCCCGCTACCTCGCCGATGATGTTCATGACTTCAGAAACGCCGGCACGTTCGCGGCGTTTGTCAACTATGGCAAGTGGCGCACCAATACGCTTGGCAAGGGCGCGCGCGCGAACCACACCCCCCACATCAGGAGATACCACACACACCTCTGTGCCTGAAAACTTGTCCTTGTTGTCCTTGATGTCGCGCACCATGACGGGCGCTGCATAAAGATTGTCGGTTGGAATATCGAAGAAGCCCTGGATCTGTCCGGCGTGAAGATCAATGGTCAGGACGCGATCCGCCCCGGCACGCTCAATCATGTTGGCAACCAGCTTGGCCGATATCGGTGTCCGCGGGCCAGGTTTCCGATCCTGCCGGGCATAGCCGAAATAAGGTAACACAGCTGTCACACGCTTCGCCGAAGCCCGGCGCAAGGCGTCGATAATGATCAGCAGTTCCATCAAATGATCATTGGTCGGGAATGATGTGGACTGCACCACGAACACATCTTCACCCCGCACGTTTTCCTGTATCTCGACAAACACTTCCATATCGGCAAAACGCCGCACCGAACATTTGGTCAGGGGAAGGTTGAGATAAGCAGCAATGGCTTCCGCCAATGGCCGGTTGGAATTACCCGAAACGAGTTTCATTGCGATATTCGCCCTGTCACGCCAGCTCCCGATCACTGCCCGTGCGGGAATTCCAGCTGGTCCAGCCCTTATGACAGGTTTCTTACAACCTTGAACGGCCATCTGCCAACTACCGATTGCCGCAATTCCACATGAAGATGACTGTTTTTGGCGAACCGGAGCATTTTGGACTTGGGCAGACGCGTTTGATGGTATCAGATCAGTTCATTGGATCAGGATGACTTCCAAAATGAAACAGCGGGTTTAAGGGATCAAGCGAACCCATCTTGCCTCACAAATTGCCGCGTGCCTGCTCAACCAGGTTGAAAATACCTTCTGCGGCGGCTTCAGCGGCGTAGCCAGCTGTTTTACCCCACCCCTTGTTGAGAGACCCCGCAGGTACATCATTTGCCTGGCGCACAGTGCCGAGCACCTCACCTGAAGGCAATGTGACGGCCCAGTCGAGTTTCACCTGTTGTACGCCAGACATGGGTTGGGCAAGCGCAACCCGGCCTGAAATCGCCAGCGTAGTTTTGCTGGGTACCTTCACCACCGGCCAACCCGCTTGTTGCAAGACTTTTCGCATGGCCAGATAGAGTTCGTCATTGCCCCGGCCAGGCGAACCGGTCACGCCGACAAGCGCCACAGCGTTGATCCCGCCACCGGAAGATTTACCGGCAAGAGAAGCCGTGCTGGCGAGATCAGCCTTCACGTCCGGTGCCGGTTGCGCGGTCGCAAGCTGCTCACGGTCTGGCGCAGGTGTCGATGGTCCCGCCAGTCTGGACGTTTTCGTGGAGCCCCTTGATGTCTTTGCCGTGGTCGTTGCCGTGGCCGGATCAACCGTGTCGTCCGTTTCACCCATCAGTTCCCCAAGCGACGTCACACCGGCTGCCCGCAATCGGTCCTGTGCCTGCTGCCGGGAAGCAACCGTCAACCGCTCATCCAGTTCTTTCGGCGTCAGCGTGTACAACTCATCCGGCGTGATTTCCGCCGTTGCATACGGCGATCCCGGGCCATAATAGGTCTCCAGATCAATTTCCCTTTCAGCGTCCGGACCAGCTTGCGCAAAGGTATGTGTTGGTGGCAACACGCCAGCCTGCCTCACCTTGAAACCCAGTTGGGCCAACCGGGTGGAAAGACTTTCCGCTGTTACCGACGCAATACGTTTTAAAATGATGTCTGACACGCCAGCCCATGGATCGGCATTGGGTGCCGCAACCAGTTCCTGACCATCGATCCGGTGCAGATCACCGCCGGTATTGCCAGTCAATGACCACACATAGACAATGCGCACGCCCCCGCCCTCAAAGATTGCCTGGAAGGTGCCTGCCAGTTGATAACCGTCGGAGAAATTTCCCTGGACAATGGCAATGTCGCGCTGACCTGCCTCCTCGGCCAGTGCGTCAGCCAGCACACCAGCCCTGTCCGGCGGTACTCCATTCATCGCAATTATGGCGATGGTAGGCGGTATTCGACCCGAACCTGCTCCGCTTTCCAGTGGGGATTTGGCGAATGGCTGGCCAGGGTTGGCCGAGCAGGCTGCAAACAGCACCATGGCAGCCAGCAACGCAATGAGACTCGCCACTGCCTGCGTCCATCCACGAATGTCTGCAACCCGCATCATTTTCCAGCCTGCATAGCGCCTTGCCCCGAACCAATCTGAACGGCCCAGCATTGCCGGTACAATCTGCCTCAAACCCACGCTGCACCGCAAGGTGCCAGCTCAGTCCGGCCGGCGATACTGAATGAATGGCGATTTGACACCAACCTTATCGTACAGCATGCGTCCCTTGTAATTGAATTCCTGCGTGGCCCAGTAAGTACGCGTGGCAGCTTTTGCATCTGCAGCGTCATAGACCGCTTCGATCAATACCCGCCCCGCTCCGCCGCCACGCACCTGCGGGTCCACAAACAAATCTTCCAGGTAACAGTATACTGTTGGCGACCATGTAGAGCGGTGAAACACGTAATGGGTGATACCATAGACGCGGCCTTCATTATCCACTGCTACCAGCCCCGAAGGATCCCATTCGCCGTCTCCCATCAGACGCGTAAATGTCAATTCTATGGTGTCTTCGGGCAAGGAAGACTCGTAAAACTCCAGGTAACCATCAAACAATTCCCGCCAGCGCGGCTTGTCTTCTGCCTGCAGTGCCCGGACTGAATAGGTCATGCGTGCTCCTATTTCACGATCATTTTCAAAGGATACCTCGAAACCGGTTCCGGCGCGTCCTTTCCGGTGATGTAGGTGCGTGCCAGTGTCATGGCAGTATTGGTGCGCGAATCCACCAGGATCATGTGCGCGAAGAATGTCATGTTCGCCTTGATGTTGAAATCATTGCCGTGGAAGAACATCGGCGTATCCATCCAGCTTGGTGTAAATTTCGCACCCAGTGAATAACCACAGGCGTTCAGCCGGGCATGCCTGAGGCCATGCTCATCCATGACCCGGGCATGGGCGTCAAACACATCTCCGGCAGTTTTTCCGGGTTTCATGACATTTTCAACGGCCCTGAGCGCTTCAAGAGCGGCAGCATGCATTTCAGTATGCTGCTTCTTTGGTTCCCCAACAACAATAGTGCGCATGTAGGCTGCGTGATAATGCCGGAACACGCCTGCAAATTCGAGCGTCAGCTGATCGCGTTTTGACAATTTGCGGCGCCCGGATTTGTAGCGGCACAAAAGCGCATCTCTCCCGGAGCCTATGATGAATTCATTGGCAGGATAATCTCCTCCACCCGCAAATATGGCCGCGTGCTGCGCCGCCAGGATTTCACCTTCGTCGGCCCCTGCATGGGTGGCTTCTATGGCGGCTTTGAGAGCGGCATCGCCGAGTTTGCCCGCCTTGCGAACGTATTTCAGTTCAGCCTCTGACTTAACGGCGCGGATAGTGTCCACCAGCCGTGATGCATCGTGCAACTTGCACCAACCCCCGAGGGTTGCGTCAACTGCCAGCCCGTTCGAATGGACCAGGCCATAGGATTCATTCTCGATCCCGAGCTTTTTCCCCCTGGCACCGAGATCTGCCAGCATGTCGCGCAGTTGGACCGCCGGTTTCGCGCCAGCTTCGTCGGTCCAGATACGGATATCTTCAATGGTGGAAGTGTGGCGCGCCTGAAGCAGATCAGCTGATCGTGTCAGCAACGCAATTTTGCCGTCAGCGCCGAGATAAAGACACTGGAAAAAGCAGAATCCAAACGTGTCATACCCGGTCAGATAATACATGGATTCCTGCTGAAACATCAGCAACCCATCGAGCCCGCGCACAGCCAGTTCGCGGATGACCTTGTTCTGCCGTGCGCGGTATTCCTTCATCTCAAAATGCAGTGCCATGATGTACTTCCTATCCCTTGACGCAAATAGCTGAAAGTTGACGCCCATAGTCCGGTTCATTGCAATGAACTGTTCGTCGATACGAGAAGAAGCGCTGTTCATCTGCGTAGGTACACAGTGCCGTATCTTCAATGGATGCCAGCCCCAGATCTTCCAGAAGCGCACGAACGAAACCAGGAAGATCAAACATGAAGTGGTTCTGCTTCGCGGCCGGTATGAAGAACCGCTCCAGTGCAGCGTCGCATTCGACAAATCTGGCACGATATTCAGGCCCTACCTCATAGTTCAACTGACTGATGGTCGGACCGATGGCAGCGTGTATGTCCTTTGCGCCAAGCGCTTTCATACGATTGACGGTGGATGCAAGCACCCCGCCGATTGCCCCCTTCCAGCCGGCGTGCGCCGCACCGACAACCTGCCCGTCACCCGAAGAAAACAGCACCGGTGTGCAATCTGCGGTGTTGATCGCGGCAGCAATTCCGGGCCTGTTGGTGACCACCGCATCACCCTTGGGCGGATTGCGCACGTCCCAGGGCCTGTCGGCAACAATAGTATCTGCA
The DNA here is from genome assembly GCA_963700885.1 of uncultured Alphaproteobacteria bacterium. Classification (GTDB taxonomy): domain Bacteria; phylum Pseudomonadota; class Alphaproteobacteria; order Rhizobiales; family Aestuariivirgaceae; genus Anderseniella. The sequence continues at coordinate 395,972 of CAVOZJ010000002.1, read as the reverse complement.
CTGTGCCACTGGCTGATGGTGAGTAGACTGTCATCATCTACGCCAAGCCGGCTGGCGATCCGGTGACGGTTCTCGGCCACCTTGGCAGCATCGTCACCAGATCCGTAACCCGTATTCAGCGATCCGTATATACCAGCTGACACACCACCTTCGCGGGTGAAAAATCCATGCTGAATGCCACCAATGGAAGAAAGGCCGGGCGCTTCTATCATGTGGCCTCCACATTGAACGGAGCAGGTTTCGGCATGTCGGGATGAGCAACTGCGAGCACTTTGAACAATTGCCCCATCTGGTTGCCGGAGACCAGTCTTTGTGCCCCCCTGGACAGGCGAATCCGCTGACGGGCGTCCGCGCGTGCCCGCAACATTTCCTCCCGTTCCTTCAAACCCATTCTTAACAGGAAATCTCCCTGACTGACAGGACCATATGACTTGGCGCCATCGGCGGTCACTGCTTTTGTCAACGCGTCGAAATCCACGTGTGAAGTAATGTCTGCCTCACCAGGCCGGGTCAGAATATCAGCAAATTGATGCTTGCGAACGGCTTGCAATGTGTCACCCGCAGCAGGCCGGACATGTCCGTAATCGACAATCAGCGCTGCTCCCGCGTCCTTCGTAATCCGCCGCCCAATCTCGCGTGCCACAGCATCACGCGCCGGCGAGAATTCAACAGTATCGCCATCTGCAGCACCTGTTGCCCATGACGGCACCAGGGCTGATGCAACCCGGTCACTTGCAATGCCGAACACCAGTTTACCATCCGGCCCCAGGCCCACAACGCGCTCGTGCCAGGACCCCGACTGTCTTTGCAACTGGCAGACAGGCAGCGCATCGAAAAATTCGTTGGCAATGACAAGTGATTGTCCGTCCGGTGCATCTTCCAGCCGGTCATGCCAGGTAGCTTCGATGCCGGCACGCTTGAGAGTTTCAGCCTGAATGGTCTTCAAAGCAGGTGATATTTCAACCAGGTGGACCTTCATGCCGTCTCGCAATCCTGGCATGACAGAGCATGCACGGACAAGATCAGCCAGCAGCGTCCCCCTGCCCGGTCCCAGTTCTATGAGGTTCCATTCTGCAGGCGCGTCCATCATCTGCCAGCCGGCAGCACACCAGATACCGATCAGTTCGCCGAACATCTGCGACACTTCAGGTGCAGTAATGAAATCCCCGGCGCGGCCAAACGGATCACGGCCCATGTAATAGCCGTAAGTTTCATGACCCAGCGCCAGCGCCATATACCTGTCCACGGGCATCGGCCCATCGGCACGAATCATGTCTGCAATTATTTCACCAAGCGCCGACCTGCGCTCGGCTGCATCGATTTTTGGTTTGCTCATGCCGTGCTCCCGGGGTTTGAAACGCTCGGTCTCGTCAACAGCCAGATGCCAACTCCCAGCAATGGCAACGACAGTATCATGCCCATTGTCAGCCATCCGCCTGTGAGATACCCGATATGAGCATCAGGTTCACGCGCGAATTCCACAATAATGCGCGACAGCGCATAGCCTGTCGCAAACACGCCGGAAGCCAGACCGGGGCGTGGCAGGCATTTCAGCCCGTGTGTGGCAACCCGCACTGCCAGGAAAAGAACAATTCCTTCCAGTGCTGCCTCGTAAAGCTGGCTGGGGTGGCGCGGCTCCGGCCCGCCACCGGGAAACACCATTGCCCACGGTACATCTGTCACCTTGCCATACAGTTCTGCATTGATGAAGTTGGCGATGCGGCCGAGGAACAATCCGATTGGTACGCTGGCAGCCCCCAGGTCCAGCAACTGCCACATGCCAATGCCTTGACTGCGACCGTAGAAAAAACATGCAACCACGACGCCCAGAAAACCGCCATGGAATGACATTCCGCCATTCCACATTTGCAAAATTTCAGACGGATTCTGAAAAAAATGGCCGGGATTGTAGAATAGAACATACCCTAGCCTGCCGCCCAGCAGCACTCCAAGGGTTGACCACAACAACATTTCGTCAAGCTGCATTGGTGAAGTGTGTGGTTTGGAGTGAGGCCACAGCTCTGCATTGGTGACCAGACGCTTGGCATACCAGACCGCCGCCATCAGGCCGGCAACATAGGCCAGCGCATACCACCGGATCACCACCGGACCGAGCGCTATGGCCACCGGATCTATGACCGGAAAGGGAATGGCAAATATGGTGGGCATGGATGGATCGCCAAAATGGGTTGCGTCATCAGTTCAGTGGCAGGAGGCTTGCGAAAGCCTCTGGTGCACCCTACCTAAAGGATAGCACTGCCGTTTCCAACAGCCGAGACACCCTAAATGACAAGCCAGTCCTCACGTTTTTTCGACGAACTAGCCAAGGTAATGAAAAACGCTGCCGGCGCAGCGCAAGGCGCGCGGCGCGAAGTGGACAATCTCGTCAAGGCCCAGATCGAACGGGTGCTGGCAGACATGCAGATTGTCCAGCGCGAGGAGTTTGATGTTGTGCGCGATATGGCCAGCATGGCACGAACGGAAAACGAAGCGCTGCGAGCCAGAATTGCAGAGCTGGAAGCTCGGCTGGACAAGTTCGGGTCAAAACCTTCCGCTACCGCCAAAAAAAAACCTGCTGCAAAATCCTCCACGCCCAGGAAGTGAGTTCTATGCGCTAAAATGTGATTTTTCCCCTTGTAGTGTGGAGGAATCACCGCATATCGCCGCTGACTCTTGCGGCGCAGCGGAACATTCGTCAATTTCAGCACATTAACTGATTCGTCGCATCTGGCGGCGAAACGGCATTGCAGCATCCTGAAACCGGGTTAATGTCACCTGATTGCAGACATGATGCGCAGTTACCGTTTGATCGAGCAACTGAATGTGTTCACGCGGACGCAGGTTGTTCCCGGGAGCAATAGACATGACGGCAGCGCTGGCATTCAAGCAGCAACCAAATCATCCACTTGAAACCGTGGAGCTTCTGGCTTCCCGTAACGAATGGTTCGTTGATCGTTCGGCCGACGATGAAATAAACATGATCGTCGCCGGGTCATGGTCCGACCTGCACTTGTCTCTCAGCTGGAATGGCCAGCTTGAAGGCCTGCATCTGGCCTGTTCATTTGACATGAAGGTGCCCGAAGGCAGGCGCGATGAAATCGTACGCCTGGTGGCTTTGATCAATGAGCAACTGTTCTTTGGCCATTTTGACGTCTGGCGCCATGAAGGATCATTGATGTTCCGCAATTCACTGCTGCTGACCGGTAAGGCAGACCTTGGCGAGGCCCAGTGTGAAGCGCTGGTGCATACGGCTCTTGATGCCTGCGAGCGATACTTCCCGGCATTCCAGTATGTAATCTGGGCCGGAAAATCGGCGCAGGAAGCCATTCAGTCCAGCCTGCTGGAAACCGTCGGAGAGGCCTGAACCATGGCGGCAGCGCCAAAATTATCCGGGCGTCTTGTCCTGATCGGTGCGGGGAAAATGGGAACCGCGATGCTTGAGGGCTGGCTGGACGCGGGTATCAGACCGGATCAGGTGACGATATTTGACCCTGCTCCACCACCGGAAACCCTGGCTGCAATCGCGCAACACTCGATCAGCCATAATCCGCCTGTTGACAGTGTCGCCGGTATTGAGGCCATTCTCGTGGCCATAAAACCCCAGATGGTTGACGAGGTGCTGCCTGCCATGGCGGAACTTGCCAGGGGCAATCCGCTGGTAGTGTCAGTTGTGGCAGGCAAAACCATTTCCACATTCCGTCAGCATTTTGGCGCGGACACTCCGGTCATCCGTACCATCCCCAACACGCCCGCTGCGGTGGGACGCGGCATCACCGCCATGGCAGCAAGCGATGGTGTTTCACCGGAGCAGGCAGCACTCGCAACAGCACTTTTGGCTTCGCTCGGGGAAGTGGTTACAGTATCCGATGAATCGTTGATTGACGCTTGCACCGCCATTTCGGGGTCAGGGCCAGCCTACATTTTCTACATGACGGAGTGTTTGACAGCAGCGGCAGTGGAGCTTGGACTGCCGCCCGAAATTGCCGAACAACTGGCGCGAGCCACGGTCGCTGGAGCAGGCGAACTGATGCGCGCAACAGGCACCTCTGCCAGTGTACTTCGTGAAAACGTCACTTCCCCAAAGGGAACCACCTATGCAGCGCTGCAGGTCCTGATGGCTGATGGCGATGGCATGAAGCAATTGCTGGTCAGAGCAACCGCTGAAGCTGAAAAACGCTCCCGGGAACTGGCCGGATAGAGCCGGGCGCGCCAATCCCCTCGCTTGCCTTTGCAACAGCCACATTGCAATCTGGAGCAAATTGATCGAGCCAACAGGAGCCTTGTCATGGACGAGCGCGAAACCGCTATTGTAACTGCCGCTTTCCGGCTCGCCGCCACGCGGGCATGGAGTGAAGTCAAACTGGCAGATGTTGCCGCAGAATCAGGATTGTCACTGGCTGATATGGCAGGCGCAATTGGTGGCAAGGCAGACATTTTGCGCCTGTATGGCCGCCAGCTTGATTCCAGGATGCTGGCCTCACTGGAGACCGACCCGGTTTCCGGTTCCCCACATGATCGCCTGTTCGATATACTGATGCGGCGCCTGGAATTGATGGATGGCGACAAGGCTGCCATCCGCTCCATCGTTGCGACACCGGCCGCCTCCCTGTCCGACTACGCAACCCTGGCCGGATCCATGCTGCAGTCGCAGGACTGGGTATTGTCCGCAGCCGGGTTGGAAGACACCGGCCTGCGCGGCGCAATCAAAACAACCGGACTTGCACTGGTTTATGTGCGCACGCTGAAAGTATGGAGCAATGATGACGACGCCGGACTCGCGCGCACCATGGCACAACTGGATCGATCCTTGCGCGACGGCGCCGACTGGATCAGTCGGCTTGAAACACCAATGACGCTGGCAACCGCACTGTCCAGCCTGGCGCGCGGTTTTCTGAAGGCACGGCGTGGCCCACCACCATCACATCCGCAAGATGCAACCAGCTCTGCTACCCCGCCGCCTCCGGCCCCGGAGACGCCTGCTTCGGAGACAACACCCTCATGAGCACCATAACATTCGACGACTTCATGAAAGTCGACATACGCATTGGTACTGTGGTTGAAGTTATGCCTTTCCCGGAAGCACGCAAACCTGCCTACAAGTTGAAAATTGATTTCGGTGACGTGATTGGCGTCAGGAAATCGTCGGCACAGATAACCGTGCATTACACACCTGAAGACCTGATGGGCCGGAAAGTGGCAGCCGTCGTCAACTTCCCGCCACGCCAGATCGGCCCGTTCATGTCGGAAGTCCTGACACTGGGTTTTTCAGATGCCGACGGTCACATCGTACTCGCCGGGATAGACAAGGACGCACCAGATGGGTCGCGGCTGCACTGAAGCAGTATGGTTTTGGTTGCTTCAATCAAGCCCGTACTGATCTGAAAGTTTTGTCTCTACGTCGGTATTCGTACTTCAGCCCGCAGGCCCCCGAGCATGGAAGGAGACAGTGAAATGTCACCGCCATGGCTTTGCGCAATGTCACGGGCGATAGCCATGCCAAGCCCGGTGCCCCCTGAATCCTGATTGCGGGCAACGTCCAGCCGGACAAATGGTTTGAAAACCTCGTTATACTGTTCAGGCGGAATTCCCGGACCATCATCATCCACCACCACCCGCAGGTAATCGCCGTCATGCACGGCGGTAATCTCTACCTGGCGGGCAAACCGTGACGCATTCTGCACCAGATTGCCAACACAGCGTTTAAAGGCATCCGGCTTCAGGGCCACAATAATTTTGCGCGGGGAGTTCAGAACAATCGGGTGGCCAGACCGGCTCATATCATCTGCAACCACGCCGAGCAGTCCGACGATCTCCGTTACAGCGGTCGGCTCGCCACCATCACCACGCACAAACGCCAGATAACCTTCAAGCATGCGTTGCATCTCGCCGACGTCATCTGACAAGGCTTGCACGGTGGGTGACTTTTCCAGCAAAGCAAGTTCGAGTTTAAAGCGCGTCAAAATGGTGCGCAGATCATGACTGACGCCCGCCAGCATGGCGGTTCGTTGTTCAACATGGCGTTCAATGCGGGATTTCATCTTCAGGAATGCACGTGCCGCCGACTGCACTTCTGCGGCCCCGCCTGGCCGGAAATCGGGCACATCCCGCCCCATGCCGAAACTCTGTGCCGCGTCGGCAAGTTTGACAATCGGCTTGATCTGGTTTCGCAGAAACATTATCGCGATCAGCAGCAGAAACAACGAGCCGCCTATCATCCAGGCAATGAATATTGGTGTCGTCGAGGCATGTGCCCTGTCCAGGTCGGTGAGGAACCGAAATACAAGCCCGTCTTCCGTCAGTATCCGAACATCTACGTAGCCGCTCTCTCCAACAGTATCGACCCAGTTCGGCAACGCCACTTCACTGGTCAGATAGCGCACCAGCTTGGGATGTACCGAAGACAACAACGGTTTGTTGGTAGCCGGCGGAAGTACGGATTTCTTTTCGACCGTCAGACCCAGTGCCAGATCGTCATTTGCCATGGCCAGAACTTTGGCCAGGTCAGCCTCCGTACGCGGGCTTTCATCCCAGGTTTTGATGACCAGCGCAACATCGCGCACAAATGATTGCGACAGGGATTTGGTTACAGTTTCATAATGGCGATCAAGAAATACCCAGGCCATCAGTCCTTGCAGCAATACCATCGGTGCTATGACGATGATCAGCGACCGTTGATACAGACGCTCCGGCATGTGCCGCTCAAGAAAGCGGTTGAAATGCCAGTACAGTGTCCGTTTTTCAGGCGGAGTATCGTCGCGGCTAGCAATGGCCGACATGGCAAAACCCTTTCAAAACAACCTCCGACCCGTGCAACAGCACTCAGTCGACATGCAAAGTATAGCCGTGTCCGCGCACGGTTTGCAGATAAACCGGCGTGGCAGGCTGATCCTCAATCTTGCGACGCAGCCTGTTGATCTGCACATCCACAGCACGATTTGAATCTTCCAGCGCAGGTTCAATGATATCTGCCCGGGCCACCGGTTCGCCGGCACGCTGTGCCAGGATACGCAAAATATTGCGCTCCTGCGTCGTCAAATGCACGATCTGATCGTCACGCCGCAACTCGCCACGCACGAGGTTGAAATGGAATTTTCCGAACCTGACGTCTACCAGCTCGGCATCGGCCGGCTGGTTCAGGGCATGACGTTTCAGTATTGCCTGCACGCGCAACAGCAATTCTCGCGGCTCGAACGGTTTGGTGAGATAATCATCGACACCTGTAGTAAGTCCTTCGATCCTGTCTTCGATTTCAGCCCGCGCGGACAACATCAATATCGGCACATCATTGCGCTCAGCCCGCAGTGAGGCGGCAAATTCCAGACCGGTTTCTCCCGGCATCATTACATCAAGTACCAGCAAATCAAATGCCATGCCCTTCATGCGCAACCGGGCGTCCGCCGCCCCTCTCACCGCCGATACCCTGCATCCGTTGGCAGACAGGAACGAGCCCAGCAACTCGCGTAACCGTTTATCGTCATCAACAATCAGCACATGAGGCAGTTTATCTGCCGGCCCGTTCATGGCCTGACCACCTTTTCAACCCGGCCGCGCTCCTGCTCATCAATCAAACCGTAAAGTATCTGCTGGAACACAGGTGCGGCATCGCCACCTGCATGCTTGATGGCAGATTGCACGCGTTCAATTTGTGGCTGCATCAAACTGGCATGCAATGACACACCATCCTGGGTCAGATATAGCAACCGCTGCCGCCGGTCAGTATTGCCGGATCGCTGTTCGACAATGCCGCGATCAACCAGTTCCTTTAGCACTCTGGCAAGGCTTTGCTTGGTAATCCGCAGAATATCAAGCAGCTCAGCCACACTGATACCCGGATTGCGGCCCACGAAATGCACTGCCCTGTGATGCGCCCGCCCGAAGCCAAAATCCAGCAACAGAACATCTGGATCCGACGTGAAATCACGATATCCAAAATACAGCAGTTCGATCAACTCAATGACAACATCGCGCGAAATATCTCGTTCCGCAGAACTATGATCAGCCTGTGCGTCCATGGCAAAATTCACTTCCGGTTCCATCTCAGCAATCACGATTTATGTCAGCCATATTGACATAAATTACGGCTGTTGTTAGTGCCATGAACGAATTTTTTGTACCTACGTTCGTAAATCCAACCCCGGTAAGTGAGTCAGCGGCTCGATTCCGGCCACATGAGGAGCGCCCGCCATGGCCGCATCACAGCCATTCGATCAACGCGATGGTGATATCTGGTTGAACGGTGAATTTGTACCCTGGTCCACGGCACAGCTCCATGTACTGTCACACGCGCTGCATTATGCCTCTTCGGTATTCGAGGGCGAACGCGCCTACGGCGGCCAGATCTTTAAATTGACGGAACACACTCAGCGCCTGTTCCGTTCTGCCGAATTGTTGGACATGAAAATTCCCTTCACCGTCGCTGAAATTGATAATGCGTGCAATGCGTTGCTGGTCCGCCAGGGCCTCAAGGATGCATATGTTCGCCCTGTTGCCTGGCGTGGTTCAGAGATGATGGGCGTGTCGGCGCAAAACACCAAGATCAATGTCGCCATCGCGATTTGGGAATGGCCAAGTTATTTTGATGCGGCGCAGCGTTTGAAGGGAATTCGACTCGATATCGCCAAGTGGCGTCGTCCTGATCCGGCAACTATTCCGTGTGAAGCCAAAGCTGCCGGACTTTACATGATCTGCACCTTGTCCAAACACGCTGCGGAGCGCAAGGGCTATGCCGACGCATTGATGCTCGACTATCGCGGGCAAGTGGCAGAAGCAACCGGTGCAAACATTTTCTTCATCAAGGACGGTGAATTACACACACCCATACCGGACTGCTTCCTTAATGGCATCACCCGCCAAACAGTGATGGAGCTTGCCCGCACCCGGCAGATCAGGATCAATGAACGCGTCATCATGCCCGAAGAACTGACAGGCTTTGAGGAATGTTTCATCGTCGGCACGGCAGCTGAAGTGACACCGGTTTCCGAAATCGGGCCATACAATTTTACTGTCGGAGAAATTACCACCACGCTGATGAACGATTACACCAGTGCTGTGCAGCCCAAGGTGGCGGCTGCCGAGTAGCTGATTTAACAGTATCGCAGGCTGAAACTGCGCACGATCTGAACCAGGGTCGCGCCAATTTTCTTTGCAGGTGTTCATTGCCCGATTGAAACCATCCAAATCGACGCTATAGTGCGGTCTCCGGGCCATTGATGGAGACTTTAGAAATGCGTGACTGTATTCGCTTCCTGCTTGTCACTCTTATGCTGCTCACAAGCGTTGCGTTAGGCCGGGTGCCGGCCCATGCTGCGGGCAACGAGGTTGTCGGCAAGACGATCGAGTCAATCATCCTCAACGGCGAAAGCAATATTGGTTCACTGGACGATGATGATCGGCTGATCCAGGTCTTCACCTATTATTCCGATCGGTCGTTCAAACCGATCTGGGTACGCGACGACGGAATCAAGTCCAAGGGCAAGGTCCTGCTCAATTTCTTGAGCGAGATTGAAAATCATGGCCTTCGCGAGTTCAAATACCGGATAATTGACATTGGGGCATTGATCGGCGACCCGCACCCGCGCGCGCTGGCGGAACTGGAAATGTTGCTGACCAGTGCGTTCATCGATGTGGCCCGGGATTTGACGAGAGGCCGCGTATCGCCAGACGAAGTGACCAAGCAGAATGATATTTCCGTGCGGGAACTGGGCGCCGCCTATCTTCTCGACGGCGCAGAACAAGCTGATGAGCTACAACCTTACCTCCAGAGCCTGATGCCGCAGGATGAGCGTTATCACCGTCTGGTTGCCAAGTTGAAGGAATACCGCGCCATTGCGGCTGCCGGAGGATGGAATCAGATCCCTGCCGGAAAGGTCCTGCAACCCGGCGCAAAAGATGTGCGCCTTGCCTTGTTGCGCGAGTTTCTTGTCACGACGGGGGACATGGATCCGGCAACACGGCCAGTGGATGATCATTATGATGAAGTCACCGTTGCAGCCGTGATGAAATTCCAGCGCCGTCACGGGCTGACCGATGACGGTGTAATTGGCCCCACCACCCTGACGCAAATGAACGTCCCGGTCGCCAACCGTATCAAACAGCTGGAGGTCAATCTGGAACGGCGGCGCTGGCTCGACCGGGAGCCGGGCGGCTTTTACGTATTCGCCAACCTGGCAGACCAGGAACTCAAGGTCGTGAAGGACGGCAAGACGATTTACACTGCCCGCATCGTTGTTGGCAAGACCTATCACAAAACTCCGGTATTCACCGACGATATGACCTACCTCGTCATGAATCCGTACTGGAATGTGCCGTCGTCTATCGCCAACAAGGAATATTTACCAAAGCTGAGAAGCGATCCTGGCTATCTGCAACGGCAGGGCATTCGCGTCCTGAACGCATCAGGCCAGGTAGTTAACCCCTACTCCGTCAACTGGTCTGGCATAGGCCGGATGCCGTACCGTTTGCGTCAGGACACGGGCGACAAGAATGCCCTTGGACGTATCAAGTTCATGTTTCCCAACAAATACAACGTCTATATACACGACACCCCGTCCAAGAGCCTGTTCAAAAAGGATCTGCGGGTGTTTTCCCATGGTTGCATGAGGGTGGAAAATCCAAGGCAACTGGCCGAGGTCCTACTGCGCAATCAGGGGTGGACTCTGGACCGGATCAACAGCCAGATCGAGTCCGGAGAGCGCCGTATCGTAAAACTGCAACAGAAGATTCCAGTATATGTCACCTATATTACCGCCTGGGTGAACAAGGACGGTTCAGTCAATTTCCGTCGCGATGTCTACGGTCGTGATGAGACCCTGGCTGAACACCTGTTGACCGGCGGCAGATTTGCCGAAGCCGATAATCACTGAAGTTGCAGTCCGTCTCAACCACCCGTGACCGGCGGGAAGAACGCGATTTCGCTGGCGTCGCCCAGCGGATGATCCAGCGCAACGTGTTCCTGGTCCAGTGCTGCGCGAATAACCCGCATATCGGCAAAAGCCGCAGCATAGCCTTCGTCGCGGGACGCAAGGTGAGCAGCAAGATCGGCCACCGTGCTAACGCCTGCCGGCACTTCAATCATCTCTTCGCTGGTGCCGGTACGCTGTCGCACCCAGGCAAAATACAAGACCTTCATTCGTCTTCTTCCATGACATGGATCACACCAGCCCGGAAATAGTCATAGCCGGTGTAAAGTGTTGCTACAGCCGCAACCCATAAAAACGCCAGCCCGATGGTCGATGTATGATGAAACACCTTGTCGCCAGCCGGACCGACAATCAGAAAACCAATCGCAATCATCTGAAAGGTGGTTTTCCATTTGGCTAATTTGGTCACGGGAACAGAAACCCGCAACTCGGCCAGAAATTCACGCAGGCCCGACACCAGTATCTCCCGGCACAAAATGATGATTGCGGCCCATATGTGCACGCCCTCGATTTCACCGGTATAGGTCACTGCCAGCAAAACCGAAGCGATCAACAACTTGTCGGCAATCGGATCCAGCATTCGGCCCAGCGAGGATTGCTGCTGCCAGATGCGGGCCAGGTATCCATCAAGAAAATCAGTAATCGCCGCAACGATGAATATCGCCAGCGCGATCCAGTGATTGATGTTTCCACCATAGATCAGCAGACCCACCACGACAGGTACCGCGACAATGCGCAGGTAGGTCAGAATGTTCGGCAGCCAGGTCGCCACGTTGCCGCGCCGGTTCGGATGCCTGATCTTTTCAGCGCCTGCACTCAAGTTTCACCCTCGTGGAAAAAGCCGTAAATGGCAGTTGCCAGACTTTTATTGATTCCTTCAACCTGTTCCAGATCAGCCATTGATGCTCCCGAAACACCGCGGGCCGAACCAAATGCACGAAGCAACGCCTTTTTGCGACCTGGACCAATCCCGCCAATCTCGTCAAGCGGATTTGCAAGTGCCGCCTTGGCTCGCCTGGCTCGATGGGTACCGATGGCAAATCTATGCGCTTCATCCCGCAATCTTTGCACATAATACAGCACCGGGTCACGTTGTTCGAGCATGAACGGCGCCTTCCCCGGCACATGAAACTGCTCACGCCCGGCATTTCGGTCAGGTCCTTTCGAAATGCCGGCGACCGGTACATCATCAATACCCAACTCTTTCAGAACTTCCTGCACGGCTGAAAGCTGCCCCTTGCCACCATCAATCAGCAGCAGATCCGGCCAGCTTCCGACACTTGTGTCATCGCCGTTGCTGTCTTCTGCCACTGTATCATCTGGAAGGCTCCCGGTCTGATCTGGCCGGGTTGCCCGCTCCTTCAGCAAACGCGAAAACCGCCGGGTCAGCACCTCCTTCATCATACCGAAGTCGTCGCCGCCGGTGTCCTGCTGGGTTTTGATGTTGAACTTGCGATAGTGGGCTTTCGCCAGGCCTTCCGGTCCCGCGACTATCATGCCACCAACAGCATTCGTTCCCTGGATGTGTGAGTTATCAAAGACCTCGATACGACGCGGCGTGCGCGGAAGTCCAAACACCGTCCTTACCCCCTCCAGCAGTTTTTTCTGTGAAGAAGTATCAGCCAGTTTTCGGCCGAGCGCCTCGCGAGCATTACTCACGGCATGCTGCACCAGTTCACGATTTTTACCGCGTTGTGGCACCAACAGATTTACCTTTCGGCCGGATTTTGTCGAAAGCGCGTCGCTCAGCAGCTCAACCTCGCTGACCTTGCCAGACAGCATGATCTGGCGTGGCACGGGCTTGTCATCATAAAACTGCGCCACAAAGGCAGCCAGTACATCAGATTGTTCGACAGACTTGTCGGCACGCGGGAAGTATGCCCGTGTGCCCCAGTTCTGCCCGGCTCTGATAAAGAACACCTGGATGCAGGTCTGGCCGCCGTCCTGCGCAAGACCGAAGATGTCCGCTTCTGCAATACCTTGCGGATTGATGCCTTGCGATGCCGTTACATGACTGAGTGCGGAAATCCGGTCCCGGCAAACCGCGGCACGCTCAAAATCCAGTTGCTCGGATGCTGCTTCCATCTGCCTTGCAAGCGCAGTTTTTACTGCATTGGATTTGCCGGACAGAAACGCTTCTGCCTGCTTAACCAATTCTGCGTAGCCGGTTTCGGAAATCTCTCCGGTGCACGGTGCAGCGCAGCGCTTGATCTGAAAAAGCAGGCAGGGCCGGGTGCGGTTTTCATAATAGCTGTCAGAGCATGATCGCAGCAAAAACGCCTTCTGCAGCAGATTGATCGTGGTATTCACTGATCCGGCCGATGCAAATGGACCGTAATAATTGCCTTTGCGGCTTCGCGCGCCGCGATGCTTGGTAATCTGCGCGACCGAATGATCCCTGGCAATCAGGATATAGGGAAACGACTTGTCATCACGTAGTATAACGTTGTAGCGCGGTTTCAGCCGCTTGATCAGATTGGCTTCCAGCAGCAGGGCCTCGGGCTCGGTCCTGGTGGTCACAAACTCCATCGAGCAGGTGCTGGAAATCATTGCTGCTATACGATTGGTGTGGCCGCCCAGGCGGGTATAGTTCGACACCCGGTTCTTCAGATTGCGCGCCTTGCCCACATAAAGCACATCGCCTTTGTGATCATACATCCGGTATACGCCTGGTCTGCCCGGCAGTGTCTTTGCGAACCGTTTGATAACTTCCGGTCCGCGTTCAACAGTCTCTTCGGCAGTTCCACTGTCTTGCGTTGCCTGTGGCTCGCTCATCGGGTTCATCAGCCCCGCATGCGTTCAATCTCGATACCCACACTTGAGGCTTCGGGAATGATGTCCAGCTTTTCGACCCGCACCCGGATGCGCTTTATCGATCTGTTTTTCAGCACCTTGCCGGCGATCTTTTCAGCGAGAGTCTCGAGCAGATTGACGTGACCGTCCTGTACTATGGATTTGACGTTTTTGACAACTTTTTCATAACTGACGACATTCCTGATATCGTCGTCCAGCGCACCGCCGTGCTCTTGCACCGCACAATCAATGTTCACCAGTATCCGCTGTGGATACCGCTTTTCATTTTCATAAATTCCGACCATGGCTATCAGCGACAGATCACGCACGAAAACATGCCGCAATCCGTGCTCGGCGTCTGCATATGCTGAACTCAACTGGCGCGGATTGTTGGTCATCTCACCTGCTCGTCTGCATCTGTGATATCCGGCGTTTGCCAGACAAGGTGCTGGCCACCATCAAGCACGATCATCTGTCCGGTCAATGCCGGCGCCGACAAAACAAATGACACTGCCGACGAAATTTCTTCCGGCGACGTCCCGCGTTGCAGCAGAGTCAATTCCGAACGCGCGGCAAAATCACCTTCTTCCATGCGTTTGTGGGGCAGCGCGGGCCCCGGCCCAATGGCATTTACCCTGATGTGCGGCGCCAGAGACTGCGCCAGTGTGCGGGTTACTGTCCATAGTGCCGATTTTGATGCGGTATAGGAGAAATAGGTTGGATTCAATTTCAGTACGCATTGATCAATGATGTTGATGATGTTGCCTTGTACGTTGTCCGGAAACTGCCTGGCGAAAGCCTGCGCCAGAAATACCGGTGCCCGCAGGTTCGTATCCAGATGCAGGTTCCAGCTTTCCGGGGTAAACGTCCCAACTTCGTCCGGCTCAAACCTCGAAGCATTGTTGACCAGGCAGGTCAGCGGCCCCAGTGCCTCAACCGACCGGGTGACGATTTTTTCTGGAACGTCATTTGCCGAAAGATCGCCCTGGACGGCAACAGCCCGTCCACCTCCCGAAACGATCTCCGAGACAACGTCCATGGCATCGTCGTGCGAGGCGTTGTAGTGCACTGCCACCGCCCAGCCCTTCTTGGCAAGGGCCAGCGCCAGATGCCGGCCAATGCGTCGCGCAGCACCGGTTATCAGGACTGTTCCGGTCATTGTTTCATCCATTTGTCGACTGTACCAAAATCGCAGACCCGGCGCGACAACATCGACGCTGCGCAGACCCGAACTGATAGCCACCAGCATACATTGACATCAATTGAAACTGATCACGATCGGTGACTTCGGTTTCGCGCCAGGCTCTGCCGCAATTGCTGCCGCTGGCGATTGTTGCAGCCAGACATTGCCCGGTCCCCGTAATATTGCAACGTTCAGTTTGTTATCCGCTGCAACGCCATGCTCTTCAGACGCTCGCTCAATCACCACAGTCGCGCCCAATGCGGCAATGGCGCTGCCTCTCACTGCCAGAATTTCTCCAATCCCGAGCTTCAGATGAGTAACCTCGCTGGACGCAGCTATGAAGACCCAGCCCTCGCCATCTGCCTGCAGCAATACAAGTCCGTCAGGTCTTTCAGCAGATTTCAGTGACTTGATCTGACTGTACGGTCTGAGCCTGACACCCGGGCCCACTGCAAGAAAACCCTCCTGCGGCAGCAGAATACGACCAGCCAATTGCTTCAGATCAAATGCTCCGACCGACCCGCCGGACGACTGAACAACCCGCGCGTCGGAGTCACCCACATTGCACGCGATGACCAGTGCCTTGTTGCCGGCGTCTTCAAGTATGACACCGTTGTCGTGTGCAATTACCGAACTGGCCCAGCAAACCATTCTGCGACCTGGCCTGAGCGTCACCGCCAGTTGCTGCATGAACTGGCCAGCCACCGCAAAAGACAGATCAGCAGAATCTGAATCATCGGCCTCATGTTGATGTACCGTGTCTGCAATCGAATGAAATGTCATCGCACGAACTGACCTTAAACTGCGTTGATCTGGTTCAAACCCAAGCCTACCGGTCCACATTAAACTGCAAGCGGCTGTCTAGACCATGGGCGCTGATAGTATGACAACAGTCTTCATGCCTGCTTAACACCAAACGAGTGCAGATCATGTTTGTCATTGCGCCCGTAATCCAATCCTGGCCGCTGTTATTGCCTGCCATACCTTCAATGGCACCAGCGGCATATCAATATGACCAATTCCCAGCGGTTTGAGCGCATCCATCACTGCATTGACAACCGCAGGCGGAGCACCAGTTGCACCAGCCTCACCTGCCCCCTTGACACCAAGCGGATTGGATTTTGTCGGGGCATCCTGATTGAATTGAACGCCAATTGGCGGTAAATCCTGAGCTCTCGGCATGCAGTAGTCCATGAAGGAACCGGTCAGTAGCTGGCCCGTCTCGTCATAGCTGACACCTTCCAGCAGTGCCTGTCCAATGCCCTGTACCGCGCCTCCCAACACCTGCCCTCCAGCAATCAGCGGGTTGATAATTCGACCAAAATCGTCAACCACCGTGTAGCCGGTTATTTCCGTCATACCTGTATCCGGATCGACCTCAACTTCACAAATATGTACCCCATTGGGGTAGGAAAACTGCTTGCGCTCCCAGGTCCTGGTGGATGACAGCGTTCCGGGAATTCCGTCAGGCAGGTTGCCGGCAATGGCTCGCAGCCTGGCAGCAAGCTCGAGGACGCCAATGACGCGATCAGTTCCGATAATGGAGAACTGGCCCGACTTGAACTCAATGTCATTTGCAGGCGCCTCAAGTATATGCGCGGCAGCGAGTTTTCCCTTGCTCACAACTTCATGGGAGGTCGTCAGCACGGCTGAGCCTACGACCATCAGCGACCGCGATCCGCCATGCCCGCCCCCGGCCTTGATGACATCCGTATCACCGGTGATGTAGCGTACCTTGGCCGGCGCAATGCCGAGCTCAGAACTGATGATCTGCTTGAAGGTTGTCTCATGTCCCTGACCGGCCGACTGGCCGCCGGTCATCAGGGAAACGGAACCATCGTCTTCAAATCTTATTTCGGCAAAATCCGATGGAATTCCCAGTGTAACTTCCAGATAGCTGGACACTCCGAGACCCCGAAATTTGTTCCTGCGCCCGGATGCTTTGCGGCGTCTTGCAAAGCCATCTGCGTCATGAGCTGTCAATGCCTTGCTCAGTGTGCCTTCAAAATCCGCGCAGTCTATCACCATACCCAATGCTGTTGTGTGCGGGTACTTCCTGATGAAGTTCTGCCGGCGAAGCTGGATCGGATCCCGCCCGGTCTCGAAAGCAGCAAGATCAACCAATCGCTCGATCAGGTAGGCTGCTTCCGGTCTGCCCGCGCCACGATAGGCATCAACCGGCACTGTGTTGGTAAAAACCGCATCAACCGACATGGAAACCAGAGGAACACGATAATTGCCGCCCATTGAGACCCAACTTGCCGACGTTGGAATAATGGTTGCATATGATGACAGGTAGGCCCCCATATTGGCGCGAGTGTCAACTTTCAAGGCAATAAAATTACCGTCTCCATCCAGCGCCAGTTCCGCAGTAGTCAGGTGATCGCGTCCATGGATTTCCGACAGAAAATTCTCTGAGCGCTGGGCAACCCATTTGACCGGCCTTCCAACCAGTTTGGCCGCCAGCATGACCATTACGTTTTCAGGGTAGACAAAGTTTTTCGCTCCGAAGCCGCCGCCGACATCCGGCATTACGACACGGATTTTTTCCGGCGGCACTTTGAAAATTGCATCAGCCATCTGGCTCTTTTGCCCGTGCACCGCCTGACCCGACACATGAAGCACCAGTTGATCATTTGCCTTGTCATAATCTCCGATGCAGCCACGTGGTTCGACTGCCGACGGCGCAACCCGGTTGTTGATGAATGTGAGCCGGGTGATATGGTTTGCCGAGGCGAATGCCCTGTCGGTTCCTGCCCTGTCGCCCTTGTGGAAATGATAGGCCCTGTTTGATTTCAGCGAGGCATGGATCAGCCTGGTTTTCCTGTCGAGCACGGATGCCAGGTCAACCACAGCCGGCTTGTCTTTATAGTCAACCATCACCCCTTCGGCCGCCGTCAAGGCCTGGGTCCGTGTCTCGGCAATCACCATGGCGACGGGATCGCCCACAAACCGCGCGACATCGCCGGTCAGGGCAAAGCGTTGCGGCACAGCAATGCCGTCGTCGTCAACTCCGTCTACTGCAGTCAGTGTCGGAAACGCTCCGAGTTCCTGCCTTCATGACGTCCCTGCAGGTCAGTATCTTGATCACTCCAGGCATTTCAGCCGCAACGGAGGTATCTATTTTGCCAATTTTCGCGTGTGCAAATGGCGAGCGTACAAAGGCTGCGTGCACCATGTTTTCCAGGACGATGTCGTCGACGTAGCGACCTTCACCCTTGAGAAAACGTTCATCTTCCACGCGACGGACAGCTTGCCCGACCGCAAATTTCTGCATATTTGATTGCCTGCTTGATTGTAGTCTTGAACCTGCATCATATAACGCACAATTTCGCGCGTCTGATCACTGGGCAAATACTGCATGGCAGTGATGTCTGACGCAAGGGATAGATTGTCCCTGTACAGACAAGCAACATGGGTTCGCAGGAAGCGATACGTTTACTCTTCACCCTGGACGCGATCTGAATGTCTTTCAGAATACTTTCAAGGGGCAGACAGCGATTGCTTTCAAACGATTTCAATCACGTTTCGCACAGTGCATCCCCATTCTCTTCATCAGCAACAGCGGTGCTGACCGGATATCCTTGCCAGCAGTTGATCACGATCTGCCTTGAAACCATCCGCCATCCACCAGTCTTCAAGCATCCTGAGTGTCTTGCCGACTTGCGGGCCTGGTTCTACACCGGCCGCCAGAACATCGCTGCCTGTCAGCGGAAAAACCGGCAGTTGCCACACATCGGGCAATTTGAAGAGGCGCATCCATTCCTCATCGTCACCAAAACCGAGACTGGACCAGGCCAGAAGCACCGCACGTGACCATGTCTCCGCCCCCATTCGATACAGTACCACCTTGCGTTCAATGTCACGCAACGCAGGCGATGGAGCCGTCGCCGATTGTAATTCATTCAACCTGCGGGTCTGATTGTTGGACAATCTCAGCAGCGATGTCAGTTTGTCTGCTGATAGCGGCAGCGCGGCAGTCAGCAACGTGGTGTAATCAGCATCAACTCCCAGCGTCTCGGCCCGCGCCTTGACTGAAGCCAGCAACTTGTCGCTCAAATCGAGCTCGAACAGGGTTTGGCTGACGCCGGCCTCATTCATCAATGCTGCAACTTCAGATGCCCGCGCACCGTCGAGCAGTTTACAAAACTCCTGTCCGATTCTTTCCCTGGAGAGTTGCTGCAATCCATCCTTGAGCCGCGCGCAGGCGGCGAGCCCGGCAGCATCAACTTTTCCAGCTCCATACTGTGAAAGGAAACGGAAAAACCGCAAAATTCGCAGAAAATCCTCGCGAATGCGAGCAACTGGGTCTCCGACAAAACGGATCGTCCTGGTTTCCAGGTCAGCAAATCCACCGAGTGGGTCCAGGACCACACCACTACCTGAACAATACAGCGCGTTCAGTGTAAAATCACGCCGGGCTGCATCAGCAGACCAGTCATCGGTGTATTTCACTCTGGCCTTGCGGCCATCGGTTTCAACGTCATGACGCAATGTCGTAACCTGGAATCCGGTTCCGTCGCTGACAATTGTAACAGTGCCATGTTCGATACCGGTCGCAACGGACTTTAATCCAGCGTCACTGGCAGCCTTCGCAACCTGTGCTGGTGTCAGGTTCGTCGCCAGATCGATATCGTGAACAGCCTCTCCCAGCAGAGCATTGCGAACGCACCCGCCAACCATGCGAGCCTCTCCGCCAGAACTGGAAATTGCGTCGAAAACTGCGCGCAAACCGGCCGTTTCAAGGATTTCATGCCCAGACAACGATGGCAGCTTCATGACCTGTTCACCCTGTCATGCAGGTTGCGCAGCATGCCCGCTGTTGCACCCCAGACATAACGCTCGCCATAGGGCATGGCGTAGTACTGCCGCTCGCGGCCCTGCCACACCCGAGAATGGCGAAAATGATTGGCCGGCTCCATGAAATGCGCCAGGGGAATATCAAATATCTCGGTAACTTCTCCGGGTTCCGGCACCAGGGCAAAACCCGGTCTCAACAACCCGACAACTGGAACTATGCGAAACCCGGTTCCTGTCTGGTAAACATCAAGAAACCCGCTCAGCTCTACAAATTCTGCTGCAACCCCGGTTTCCTCGAATGTTTCGCGCAGCGCACATTCTACAGGTCCGGCATCTCCCGCATCGATCTTGCCACCCGGAAATGCGATTTGGCCTGCATGCGTCGGCAATTCGTCAGACCGTTGCGTCAGCAGCACATGCAGTTCGCCATCCCGTTCCAGCAAACCGACCAGAACCGCAGCGGCGCAGGTTTTCTCCATTGTTTTCAATTTGATCGCGTCACTCAGGTCCTCGTCAGACCGCAATGCTGGCAACCTGGTGTCAACTGCCTCAATTGGCACATGGCTATGAAGCCGCGGCGCAGCATGCTTGCGAAACCAGTTCTGCGAGTAAACAGTCATACAAGCTACACGCCAGCCTCATCGGCCTGCATCATCGGCCAGAAACATCCCGAAGACCAAATACCAAACCAGTTGTCTCCGTTGTATTCTACCACGCAACCGGCCGCGACCAGATCCTGAAAGACGGCGCGTGCGGCCCTTGCCTCGAGGCCGCCCCTGACAGTCGTATAGGGCAATGCAATACCGTCAGCCGCCGTACCCTCGGCAAACCGCATTGGGTGATCTTTCGCGACTGTGATGATATCGCCGGTATTGGTGGTCAGTGTAACGGTTTGCGTCCTTCCGGTTCCGGTGACCACAATATCCACCGCTACAAACGGCACATCTGCGACCTTGATAGTGCGCTTTTCGACCGGCGTAACAAGCGCATAGCTGCCGTCTGGTTCACGTCTCAGGATCGATGCAAACAAGGCAACGAGACCCGCCCGGCGGACAGGCGAACCCTCGTGAAACCAGTTGCCGTCCACATCAATTTCGATATCTATCGGTGCGCAGTATTCCGGATGCCAGCTGTCCACCGGTGCCGGAACACGCTTCGGCATGTCGGAAGCCGGAATGGCTTCAAGGCCACGTATGATATGCATATCGGTCATAATTTCGATCACGTCACCATCTCAAAGTGCTAACGACATTGTGAACCATGAAACTGCACAGCAGGGAAGCGCCATCGTTACATCATGGTAACTTGCTCTAACAACCATGTTGCGGCCACTGTTATTGTCGTATGGTAAAAACTTGATAGCGATTCCGGTTAGCTTTTAAAAACGCAAGGTCCCGAATTCTGATGAGCAATGTTGCAAACGCTGATGCTAAAATCCTCGACGATCTGGAAATCACCGCCGAACGGCTTAATGAAGCTCTAAACTCCATAAAAACCGTCATTTTCGGGCAGGATGAAGTAATTCGCCAGGCGATGATAGCGATCCTTGGAGGTGGTCATGCCCTGTTGGTGGGAGCACCAGGTCTCGCAAAAACCAAATTGGCCATTACGCTGGGCACAGTGTTGGGACTGGACGAAAAACGCATCCAGTTTACACCTGACCTGATGCCCGCCGATATTCTTGGTTCTGAAGTGCTCGACGAAGGTGACACCGGTCGCCACCAGTTTCGCTTTGTCAAGGGACCCGTATTCTGCCAGCTGCTGATGGCGGACGAAATCAACCGCGCCAGTCCACGCACCCAGTCCGCATTGTTGCAGGCCATGCAGGAACACTTCGTTACCATTGGCGGGCAAAGTTACGATCTGCCGTCACCGTTTCATGTTCTGGCAACCCAAAACCCGATCGAACAGGAAGGTACCTATCCATTGCCGGAGGCGCAGCTTGACCGTTTCCTTCTGGAAATCAACGTACCATATCCGGATCTGGAATCGGAACGGCGCATGTTGTTTGCCACCACAGGAAATGACGAGGCAGCAGTGGCAAATGTGTTTTCACGCGAGGATCTGATGCGTGCGCAACGGCTGACCCGAACCATCCCCGTGGGCGAGAAAGTCGCCGATGCAATCCTTGCTCTGGTTCGCTCGGCCCGGCCAGGCCCGGATGGTTCAGACTATGCCAATGAGACTATTTCGTGGGGGCCGGGCCCACGCGCCAGCCAATCCCTGATGCTGGGAGTACGGGCGAGAGCATTGCTGGATGGCAGGTTGTCACCTTCGCTTGATGATGTAGTGGCGCTGGCGGCGCCTGTGTTGCGCCATCGCATGGCAATCACGTTTTCCGCACGCGCAGACGGTGTAACAATTGATGACGTGATCACCAGGCTCACTGATCCGATCAGGTCTTAAGGAAGTTACGATTTGGCCAGGATGACCTCCCCTACTCCCAATGCCGCTGGACTTCGCGGGTCTGCTGACCGGTTGGCCAGTGCCTATCCACCATTGTTGATCCAGGCAGAGCGCATCGCCAACGCAATTGTACATGGCGCACACGGCCGCAGGAGAACCGGACCCGGCTCGGATTTCTGGCAATACCGGCCTTATTCGCCAGGCGATTCCGTTTCGCGAATCGACTGGCGTAAAACCGCCCGCGCCGGAAAAACACTGATCCGCGAAAGCGAATGGGCAGCGACAAACACTGTATTTGTCTGGGCAAGCCAGACGGCTGGCATGGATTTCAAGTCAGATCTGTCCAGTACAACCAAACGCGAGCGAGCAACTGTTCTGGCGCTGACAGTGGCGACACTTGCCGTGCGCGCCGGAGAACGCGTCGGTGTGCTGGGCTGGCCACAGGCACCAGATCATACCCGCCTTGTGTTGCGGCGCATGGCAGCATGGTATTCAGGCGAAGCAGACAGTGAAACACTGCTTCAATCGTTGCCACCGGAAGTGCCTTTGCCACGCCATGCAAGCTGTGTCCTGATCGGTGATTTTCTGGATCCGCTGGATCAGTTGCGCACCAGGCTCGGCGACATCGCAGACGCCGGTCTGCACGGCCATATTGTCCAGGTCACTGACCCTGCTGAAGAATCCCTGCCCTATCATGGCCGCACCGAATTCATCGAAATCCCCACGGGCGCCAAGCTGGTGGCGGGACGTGCAGAAACACTGAAACAGGACTATATCGCCGCACTTGCCAGGCACCGCGAGGGGCTAAGGCAGCTTGCTCGGCAACTGGGATGGACATTTATCGTCCATCATACGGACCAGTCACCGCACCCGCTGCTGGTATCGTTGTATACCCGACTGTCACAACGCACAGGCCTTTCTGCGCTGGTAAAGGCTGGTTAACGCATGTCTGCATTGCTGACAGGACTGGTTTTCACGACACCTCTTGCTCTGGCAGGTCTTTTGGTGCTGCCGGTCATCTGGTGGCTGTTGCGCTTCACGCCCCCAAAACCGCAACAGGTGAAGTTTCCGCCCTATCGGCTTTTGCTGGATCTGATCTCACCTGAAGAACAGCCACAACATACTCCCTGGTGGGTATTGTTGATGCGTCTTGCCATGGCGGCGGCCATTATACTTGGCGTTGCCGGACCATTGCTGAATGCCTCAGGCGTTCGTGACAGATCAGCAGACCCCTTGTTGATTATTGCTGATGACGACTGGGCATCGGCGCCTGACTGGCAGGACCGCCAGAACCTGATCCGGGATCTGCTGACCGAGGCACAACGCGCCGGTGCGCCCACCGCCATAACAGGAACCACGGGCACCTCGGATGTGCGCGAACTGAATCTCGCCGATGCAGCGGCAACGCAGAAGGCGGCTGCCGCAATGGCTCCCGGCGCGCTGTCTGCCAAACGCGCACTGCTGGGTGGTGAACTTGCCGCTGCATTTGCCAACACCGCCAATCTGCGGGTGCTGTGGCTCAGCAACGGCGTTGCCAATGCCGATGATGGCCAGTTTGCAACTTTGCTTGGGACGCTGGGCGGGGGAACTGCACGTATAGAGGTATTGCTGCCTGACCTGACCAGGGTTCCTTCCGCCGTTCGCAAACCCGAATTGCAGGCATCGAAACTGAAATTGTCTGCCGAAAGAGCAGACAGCAGCGATACCAGAACGCAACAGGTTACTGTCCGTTCCCTCAGTGGCCGCGCCCTGGCGGAAGCACCACTGGTTTTTACCGCGGGACAGACGAGCGCCACGGTGACAATCGAACTGCCACTTGAACTGCGCAATGATGCATCGCGTATCGAGATCACCAATGGTCGCTCGGCAGCCGGCATATACCTGTTTGATGATCGCTGGCGTCGAAAATCTGTTGCCATGCTGTCAGGTGCATCGCAGGAACTTGAACAGCCACTGTTATCGCCGTTGTACTATGTCAGCCGCGCCCTGCAGCCTAGCGCAGAGATTGCCGAAGTTGCATCCCTGGACGGCATTCAGGCGGCATTGAAATCCGGCACATCAATGATGGTGCTGGCAGACATCGGAGTACTGGGAGAAAGCAATATAACCGCCCTAAACAACTGGGTGGATAATGGCGGCGTCGTAGTCCGGTTTGCCGGACCTCGGCTGGCCGGCGGCCATGACGGGCTGGTGCCGGTTGAATTGCGCAGCGGCGGGCGTTCACTGGGCTCTGCTTTGAGCTGGGAACAGCCACAGGGGTTGGCCCCGTTTGCCGAAGAGACACCGTTTGCCGGTCTTGCTGTCGACAACTCCATCAAGGTCACCCGTCAGGTGCTTGCCGAACCGTCAGCCAACCTGCCGGGACTGGTCTGGGCAAGCCTTGACGATGGCACCCCCCTGGTGACCGCACGTAGCCAGGGCAAGGGTCTGGTTGTGCTTTTTCATGTAACGGCAAATGCCGATTGGTCAAACCTGCCGTTAACCGGCCTGTTCGTGGAAATGCTCAAGCGTATTGCCGACATCGCTCCGGCAGCTGGCAGTCTGAATGCAGAAACTGCGGGATCAGCCGCAATCAATGCCTCGGCGGCAAGCGCCAGCCAGGGAGCCTTTACCCCTGTGCGCAGTCTCAACGGTTTTGGCGAACTGACAGCCCCGCCTGGCAGTGCAGCTCCGGTGGAATCTGACGACTTTTTCAAGATGCAACCCACACCGGTTCATCCAGCGGGCATTTACAGCAGGGGTGGTGCGCGGCATGCACTCAACCTTGACGCCGCCGCTGACGGTTTGAAGGCGCTGAGCGGTTTGCCTTCAACTTTTTCAGTATCCAGTTATGAACGTGCACGCCCGGTCGCACTGTCCGGTTGGTTGTTTGCAGCCGCCATGACACTGTTTATTGCAGACTGCGTGGCCATGCTGTACCTGACAGGTGCAGCTGCGAGAATAACGAGGCGTACTGTCTTTGCCTCATCGATAGTCTCGGTCTTTGTAATGACGGCCGGTACTGTAAGTCCTCCGCCGCCGGCATTCGCCCAGGAAACGGGCAGCTCTCAGGTCCTTGATGCGGCAGATCAGTTTGCCATGCAGGCAAGCCTGCAGACCCGCATAGGCTTCGTGTTGACCGGCGATATGGAAGTGGACTCCATCTCAAGAATGGGTCTTGAGGGATTGAACCGGATTTTGCAGCAGCGCACGTCGATTGAGCCCGCAGATCCCGTGGCCATTGACCTGCAACGCGACGTCATCGTCTTTTTCCCGGTTATTTACTGGCCGGTCCTGGCCAGCGCACAACCGCCGGACGATGCCCTTCTCGCCAAACTGTCAGACTACATGAAAAATGGCGGTACTATTTTCTTCGACACTCGCGACGACAATGCATCTGCGGCATCCTTGACTGGTTCGCCATCGCCCTCAACGATTGCCTTGCGCGGCATTCTTGACCGGCTTGATGTACCGGCGCTTGAACCAGTACCGGATGGCCACGTCCTGACCCGGGCATTTTATCTGCTGCAAACCTTCCCCGGGCGCTGGGCGGGCGGGCAACTGTGGGTCGAGGCCCGCACTTCAGGTGAAGCAAGTATTCAGGCTGCAGCCAGCGATGGCGTCAGTTCGATCATCATCGGATCCAACGACTATGCGGCCGCATGGGCGACTGACGCAGCGGGCAATCCACGCTTTCCGGTATCGCCTGGCGGCGAAGGTCAGCGCGAATTTGCCTGGCGCACAGGCATCAACGTGATGATGTATGCGCTGACTGGCAATTACAAGGCGGACCAGGTCCATGTACCCGCTCTGCTGGAAAGACTGGGACAGTAGACACGTCATGCAGTGGACCATGGACTTTCAACCTCTTGTACCCGTTTGGCTGGTGATCTGCCTGGGCTCGATTGCCGGTCTTCTGACATTTGCGGGTCTGCTGGCGCGCGCGCGCGGTGCGTTTTTGCGAGGATTGAGCGCTGCGGTTTTGTTGCTGGCTTTGGTTAACCCGGTCCTGCTTCGTGAAGAACGGGAAGCTTTGCCGGACATTGCAGTGTTGGTAACTGATCGCAGTCAGAGCCAGACCATAGGAGATCGCGCAGCCCTTACGGATGCAGCTGAAGCGGAAATGCGCGAAAGTCTGGGCACAACTGCAAACCTGGAGGTACGGCAGGTTGAAGTGCGTTCCGGCATAACGGCCACTGACGAAGGCACCCTGGCGTTTGCCGCTTTGCGGCAGGCCCTGTCAGACGTTCCGCCCGAGCGTTACGCCGGCGCCATCCTTATTACCGATGGACAGGTACATGACATTCCTGCCAGCATGGAACAGCTCGGATACAGCGGACCCCTGCACGGGCTTGTTACCGGCAAGGAGGGCGAGATTGATCGCGTGATCAAGCTCACCCAGTCTCCCAAATTTGGTATTGTCGGGCAAAGTCAGGCTTTGCGATTCATTGTCGAGGATCACGGTGCGCAGAATGGTCAATCCGTACTGGTCACAATCGCCGTTGATGGTGTGGTTGCCGGTACCGTGACTGCGAAAAGCGGTGTCGAGACGGAAATGGAACTGCAAATAACCCATGGCGGAGATAACATCGTTGAACTATCCGCTTCCCAGTTAACCGGCGAACTGACCACACGGAACAACCGGGCAATTATTGTCACAAAGGGCATACGGGACAGGTTGCGGGTCCTGCTCATATCAGGCAAGCCGCATCCCGGCGAACGCACCTGGAGAAATCTGCTGAAGGCAGACACGTCTGTTGATCTGGTGCACTTTACCATACTGCGTCCTCCGGAGAAGCAGGATGGGACCCCCATCAACGAACTATCCCTGATCGCCTTTCCGACCCGCGAACTGTTTGTCGAAAAGCTCTCCGAATTTGACCTGATTATATTTGACCGTTACGAGCGCCGCGGTGTTCTGCCAGTCACATATCTGGCAAACATAGCCGATTATGTGGAACAAGGCGGTGCCGTTCTTGTGGCAGCTGGTCCTGATTATGCTCAAGCCACCAGCATCTACCGAACTCCGTTGTCGTCTGTTCTGCCTGCCATGCCCACAGGCGAAGTAACCGTCGGACCGTTCAAGGCTCGTATCACCAGGAAAGGCGAGCGCCATCCAGTCGTCAGGGGATTGCCCGGCGCCGGTAAAACCGAGCCGGAATGGGGCCGCTGGTTTCGCATCATCGATACCGAAGTACGAAGTGGCGATATTGTCATGTCAGGGCCGGATGATCGCCCCTTGATGGTGCTGGCACGGGTAGGCAAAGGCCGCGTTGCGGAGCTCATGTCAGATCATGCCTGGCTATGGGCACGCGGTTACGAAGGTGGCGGACCGCAGGCCGAAATGCTCAGGCGAATGGCCCACTGGCTGATGAAGGAGCCGCAGCTTGAAGAAGAATCCCTGTCCGGCACCCAAACCGGCACCCAGTTGACTGTTCAACGCAATACAATGAGTGACGAGGTTAGCAGCGTTACAGTGACCTTGCCTTCAGGTGAGCGCCGGCAAATAGAACTGGAACAGGTACAACCGGGCATCTGGCGTGGCAAGCTGGAAGCTTCCGAAGCGGGTTTGCACCGCCTTTCGGACGGAAAGCTGGAAGCAGTGGCAGCCATCGGCACCGTAGACCCTCGCGAGGCAGCGGACCTGTTTGCGACTGTCCAGAAACTGCAACCCCTGGCACTCAGCACCAAGGCTTCAGCGCGATTTATCTCCAGCGATGGTCAACCGGGTTCGATGACGCTGCCCCGAATAGCCAAGGTGAATGCTGGCCGCTCCATGGCAGGTTCAGGATGGCTCGGATTGAAAAACAACAACGCCTATCGAGTATTGTCCATAGGGGCATTTCCGATGTTTGCAACATTGCTGGCCCTGGCAGTATTATTGCTGCTGGTCTCTCTGACCTGGTATCGTGAAGGCCGATAAAGTGTTGCATGAAAACTGCTCGTGGCACGTCCTGAATAGCTATTTTGCATATCGTGATGGAGACAGCACCAGACCGCTGACGTTGTCGAATGCCCCTGCCGTCAACTCGCGAAATAGCAGCCTGTCCGGATCAACTGGCCCCGGCAAAATCAAGCGCCCGTCCGGCACCCGTGAAAATCCGAATTGGGCATAGTAAGGTTTATCCCCGACAAGTATGACCAGTTGGTGATTAAGCATCGCGGCTTGTCTCAAGGAATGCCGAATGAGCCCCGCGCCCAGCCCAGTGCCCTGCAAATGCGGCTCTACGGCTACGGGTCCGAGCATGATCGCATTGTGACCTTCATCACCGATCCGCAGGTGCCAGTAACTGATGACAGCCCGTAGTGCAGACTCCTTTTGTTCTACCCCGTGAAAATGACCGAAACTCAATCCATCCACCGGGAGTTCTCCTTCGCGCAACCGATAGGAAGTTTTGGTTCGCCTGCCAATGCCAAATGCCCGATCCAGTAAGGCATCTGACTGCGCGACAAGCGCAGCATCATAGTGGTTGAAGGGTTTTATACAGCCTGGACTGGTGAGCATCGACCTGAATCCGTTTAAACGAGGAATTGTGCAGTGTGAATTTCACACCGGTTATCCTCGCCGGTCGCAGGTTGCATCAAGTCAGGAAGCAAATCGCACGCGAGGAAAATCCGGCGTCGCGGAAACTTAATCCGCATCGCTTGGAAACAAATCGTCGCTGACGCATTTTCGCGAGCATACTGGCTATCCTGTGATTGCCTTACCGGTTGCTGCCAATGCTGTGAAGTTCCTGATTGGCGAAAACAGCAACCTGCGAGGCCATATCATGTTGTCGGTCACAGCGTCAATTATTGTGTGTGAAAACATTTTACCAGAGGTCGGATATCTGGCGCGTTCCAGCCAATTCGTCGAGCCGCCGTCGCATGCCAGCCGAGCAATCCTGGGAAATTTCCGACGGATGCAGAAATGCGCGTTCAGTTATCTCAAGTGACGGCCTCCATGGACCATCTTCAAAGTTGTTCGCAATATAAACGGCAATATAATCACCAGGAAAATTGGCATGATTGGAGAATAACCCATGCATCGTCAGTTCACCCCGCAATCGCACTCCGGTTTCTTCAACCACTTCCCGTTTCAACGCAGCAATCGGTGCCTCGCCTCTGTCCACGCCGCCACCAGGAAATATCCATCCGCTGGTATACCTTTGACGCACTACCAGCATTCGATTTTGAGTATCGGTTACCACACAACGGGTACCCAGGGTCATCCCTCGCGAGAGCCTGCCGGCGGGCTGCAGGAAGAGCCTGTTGACAACTGGAAACAAGAACGATTTCAACATGGAGTTATCCGTCGCATCTACTCAACAATACTCAAAAACAGATCACATCATAGTATCGCCACTGCGTGGTACTGGAGTACTTTAACTGGCTCGAATTCTAAAATTCCCTCATGATACCGGAAGAACTGCCTGCTCCCGGCTTGCCAATATGATAAGTATCCGGAAACAAACAGTTTCAAAGCGCGCCAGTACTGAACTAAAGTGTCTTCATCACAAACAACCGAAGTGTTGCAAATGAACTCTCCCCGGGAATCCACAACGGCTGAATCCGCCAAGTCAGAAAAAACATACGCACACAGAAAATTAATGCGGTTGGGTCGGCGGTTTAGAAGCAGGATAGCAGGTTTTCAATCCAGGCAATCTCTCATCGGTGATACACCGGTTGTAGACAAGGCACATTTTCCCGAGTTCAGGGTGCTCGAGGAAAACTGGCGCGATGTACTGGATGAAGTCAGGCAGATTCTTAAGTTCCGCGATCAGATTCCTAAATTTCACGAAGTTTCCGCTGATCAAAAGAACATTTCACAAGGCGATCAATGGCGCACATTCTTCCTGTTTGGTTTTGGAACAAAACTTGCTCGCAACTGCGCCAAGGCACCGAAGACAGCCGCCATGCTGGAAACAATTCCTAACTTGCAGACTGCCTGGTTTTCTATTCTTGCACCCGGCGCTCACATTCCGCCGCACAAGGGGGTAACAAAGGGTATTATCACCTGCCATATGGGTTTGATTGTACCGAAAGATCGCGAGAAATGCCGGTTGCGGGTAGCGGATGAATACTGCACATGGCAGGAAGGCAAGATTTTCCTGTTTGACGACACCCGTGAGCATGAAGTCACGAACAATACTGTGGATGAACGGGTTGTCCTGTTGTGGCACGTCGACAGGCCGATGAAAACTCCGGGCCGCCTGTTGCACAAGTTTTTTGTCGCTGCCTTAAAGAAGAGTTCGTTTTTCAAGAACCCGCAAAAGAAAATGGCAACTTTCGAAGACCGTTTTGAGCAGGCAACCCGCGATGCTGCCGAGACACTTGAAAAAATGAGCATCCACGACTGAAACTGCGCACAGGCCCGTGTTCCGCCCCCTTCATCCAATTACATACTTGCTCACTCAGCACGACGCCTCTAATCGTGATGAAACAAGCACTACTCCCATTGAATGCAACGAACACGGTAGCGGTTGACTGATGCTGAGGCTTTTTCGAATTTTTATATCCGCAAAGGGCACTAATCCTTGGCTGGTTCTCATCTGCCTGGTTCTGGCGTCCGTAGCCGAAGTCATGTCCATGAGCGCCATGCTGCCTGCCCTGATGGCGGTATCCGGAGAAAAAGGCAACCTCCCATCTGCATTCAACACCGTCATTGATGTCACCATGTCGGTGACAGGGTTACCCGCAACGATGGGTGGATACACGATAGCGGTCGTGTTGATGTTGATTGTGCGTTCCATATTACTGGGAGCAGCTATGATTTACGCCGGTTTCGCAATCGCCAACGTCTCGACCAGGATAAGAGAGGATTTGCTGGTTGCCATGTTTGACACAAAATGGCGCTACTTCGTGGACCATCGGGCAGGACGCATTGCCAACACCATTTCGGTCGACGCCACCCGCGCCGGTGATGCCTACATTGAATCCGCCAAGTTCGTCGCTGCCACCATTCAGGGAACCGGTTACCTCGCCATTGCAATGATGGCGTCGTTCAAGTTTGCTTTGGCGGGCGCGATTGCAGGAACAATCATCGTTGCGGGTCTGGGCAAGTTGATAGCGGTCAGTCGCCGGGCAGGCAGACGCCAAACTGACTCAACCAGTCAACTCGTCACTATCGTGGCAGACGCCTTGAACAACATCAAGCCAATCAAGTCCATGGGACGGACAGTACCGTTCATCGCCATGTTTGGCTTGAAACTCAAGTCACTCAACAGGTCAATCAAGACCCAGGTTCTGTCAAATCAGGGTCTTGACCGTGGCAATGATGTTCTCATTTCTATCCTGATCGGAGCAAGTTTTTACCTCGCGGTCGGCGTGTGGGAAATAACACTGGCCAGTGTCACTCTAGTCGGCATCATTGCATATCAGTCCATATCGGTAGTACGGCGCATGCAAAGACTGCTGCAACGCGGCGCAGAACTCGAGGCATCCTACTACGCTGTTCATGAAATGTCGGAACAGCTTGAACGGGAAGCTGAACGTGCCGGAGGTGCAAGCGATATCACCTTGAATGACAATTGCACCTTTGACCGCGTAACCTTTGCACACCAGGACCGTTCAACTGTCGAGAACATTTCCCTGGTCATTCCATCCGGCAAGATCACCGTGCTGCAAGGCCCTTCCGGTGCCGGCAAGACGACAATCGTCGATCTTCTGCTCGGGTTGCATGAACCTTCGTCGGGAGACATCACCGTTGACGGCAGGTCGCTCAGAGATTTGTCGCTGAAGGCATGGCGTTCGAACATTGGATATGTGCCACAGGAACTGTCTTTGCTGCACGCCAGCCTTCGCGACAATATCGCCCTTGGCAATACCGAGCTTTCCGACGATGACATCTATGAGGCTTTGCGACTTGCAGATGCCAGGGATTTTGTCAGTACGTTACCTGAGGGACTGGATTCAAAGGCAGGTGAAATGGGCAGTCGCCTGTCCGGTGGTCAACGTCAGCGAATCGCACTTGCCCGCGCCCTGGTGGGTCGGCCGAAATTGCTCATTCTGGACGAGGTTACCAGCGCACTGGATCCCGACACAGAAGCCAGTATTTGCCGCAATGCGCTTGGCCTGGCGGGCGATTTCACAATCATTGCCATTACCCATCGACCCGCTTGGTCAAAAATAGCCGACCGCCTTTACAAGATTGAAAACGGATCTGCCACAAACATCAAGATGCCGGCTAAACGCGGTCGAAAACATGGCGGAAAGCTCACGAATGAGTGAGGTAAAAATACGATCAGTCACCACCAGGCGCGACCACAGGGCATTTGTTCAATTGCCTCATGCCGTGTTCGCACAGGATCCCGCATGGATTGCGCCACTGAATTTTGAGCGGTCACAACACATTTCGTCCAGGCATAACCCGTTTTTCGAGCACGCCCGCGCCCGGCTGTTTCTGGCCACCATGAATGGTCAGGCAGTTGGACGTATTTCGGCACAAATTGATGATCTGCGGCTTGCTCGCTATCAGGACGCAACAGGCATGTTCGGTTTCCTCGACAGCATCGACGATCCGCACGTGTTTTCGGCCCTGTTCAAGGCGGCGGAAAACTGGCTTGAGAATCAGGGGATGAACCGCGCCATCGGCCCGTTCAGCTTTTCCATCAATGAGGAAACAGGCTTGCTCGTTGAAGGATTTGAGCATCCACCTGTGGTTATGATGGGTCATGCTGCGCCATACTATCAGACCCATGTCGAGGCTGCAGGTTATCAAAAGATCAAGGATGTGTTGGCCTACGACTTTGACAACTCGCGGGAGATGCCTCGCGGGTTGGCCAGAATGCTGACCAAGGTGCATGCCACGGGCGATCTGGAGATCCGCCCGCTGAACAAGAAAAATCTCGACCGGGATCTCGCCATCCTAATCGAAATCTTCAATGATGCATGGTCCGAAAACTGGGGTTTCACGCCGTTCAGTGCCGCAGAAATCCGCAAACTCGGCCAGGATCTGAAAATGCTGGTTGAGGAAGAGTTTATTGCGATCGCAAGCTATCGTGGCGAACCTGCCGCAATGGC
Source organism: uncultured Alphaproteobacteria bacterium (assembly GCA_963700885.1). Classification (GTDB taxonomy): domain Bacteria; phylum Pseudomonadota; class Alphaproteobacteria; order Rhizobiales; family Aestuariivirgaceae; genus Anderseniella. The sequence continues at coordinate 362,891 of CAVOZJ010000002.1, read as the reverse complement.
GGTGACGCTTCCCGACATCAACCGCGCGGCCCGTGGGCTCAACGGCAGACTTTTACCTTTTGGATGGGCAATATTGCTGTTGCGCCTGAAACTTTCGCCACCGGAAGCAGTCCGGTTGCCACTCATGGGAGTGAGGACCAAATTTCACGGCACGCCGCTTGGCTCCGCGCTCGCCTTGTCGGTTATCGACGCCATTCGCACGTACCACATCAACAGGGGTACGCGACGCGCCGAACTGTCATGGATACTTGAAGACAATTTGCCGATGCGCCGCATGATTGAAGCTATCGGGGGAACAGCCTACAAGACCTACCGCATATTCGAACGCAACCTTGTCTAACGGACTGTTTTCGTGACCTTTCGCATTGCGCACCTATCAGACGTTCATCTTGCCCCACTGCCCAGGATCAAGCGGTCGGAAATGATTTCCAAACGCATAGTGGGTTACAACTCCTGGATATTTCGCCGCCGGGCAATCCATGACCCGGTAATCGCAGGTGAAATCATCCGGGACATCAAGGCAGCACAGCCCGACCATATTATGGTTACGGGAGATCTGGTGAATATCGCTCTTCATGGCGAGTTCCTCAATGGCGAAAATTGGCTTCGAAAGCTTGGCAAACCGGATCAGGTTTCATTTGTACCAGGCAATCACGATGCCTATGTCCCGATACCGTGGGACAAGGGAATGGGCCGGCTGGGCGACTATATGACAGGAGATCTGACGGTTCCGGGCGCGATAACGACACCTGAAATTGCGATGCCGTTTCCCTATGTCCGCCAGCGCCGCAATATTGCATTGATCGGCGTGTCGAGCGCCATCCCAACCAGACCAGGGCGCGCAACCGGAATCCTGGGGCCGGCGCAATTGGACGCGCTGGCGCAGACCCTGAGAAACCTGCGTACCAAGGGATTCTATCGCATATTGATGATCCATCACCCGCCATTACCCGATCTTGCCAGGCGACCCAAAGCGCTGACAGATGCACAAGGTCTGAAGGAAATACTTGATGATGCAGGTTGCGATCTGGTGGTACACGGGCACAATCACACCACCATGCACAACACTCTTGCCTCTCGACACGGACCGGTACAAATTCTTGGTGTGCCGGCAGCCACTTCGAACGGTGCGCGCAACACCGAGCCGGCAGCCTGGAATGAGTATCACATTCGCCGCGCCTCCGGCAGATGGCATTGCGCTGTCAACACCAGGTGCTGGGACGTGGAAAAGTGCAGCTTTGTGACACAAACAGGGTATAGTTTGGATTGACAATATTGGCGATTGACTGTTTGAACAGCGAAACTTCGCGGCAGTAATAGAGGACGGCGCGCGGCCGAGAGCAGTATTTTCAGATTTCCAATAATCGAGCGTTACGTTATTCGCCAGGTATCAATACCATTGCTGACAGCATTGGGAGCCGGCCTGTCTGTGCTATGTGCAGAACGTATTGTGCAGGTACTCGACATCACTCTTGGCAATCGAAACTCCTTCGGCGTTGTACTCGAACTGCTGGCTTACTGGATGCCGCACTATGTCGGGCTGGCCGCACCCGTAGCCCTGTATCTCGGGCTTTTGTTCGGTTTCAACAAGATGTCGAAAGACTCTGAACTGGATGCCTTTTTGGCCGCCGGTGTCGGTCTCGGCAGATTGACCCGTCCCGTCTGCATGATTTCGGTTGTTCTGGCCGTCAATGCTGCCTTGATGTTCGGCTGGATTCAACCCTATTCGCTGTATGCCTACCGGGCAACGGTGTACGCGCTCGCAAATGTCGATGTGTTCTATCTCGCCGAGGAGGGCGTTTTCATGCAAACCGGGAAACGCACCTTCATTCTCGACAAGCTCGAGCGCCGGAACAATTCATTCGAGCACATCTTCATGTACGATGACAACGGCAACGGGGGAAGCGAGACCATCACCGCCCTGAATGGAAGGCTGGTCGAAAACCCGGCAAATTCCCGTCCGCTTCTGCGCCTTGATGACGGGCATCGCATGGAGTTGAAGGCCAGAAACCCCACGGCTGCCACGACGGCACTGGAACCGCCTGTTGTCGGTGACTTCAAGTCAGCCGATGTGGCCCTTGGCGACTTGTCAGAAAGGCTTTTTCGCCCGCGTGGCCGCAATGAACGCGAACTGACACTCACGGAACTCTACAGCGAGTTGCAAACAGACGCCATGACCGACCAGCGGAAGTGGCGTCTGGAAGCACAGTTCCATATTCGGTTGGCTATGGTGACTTTTGTTCTGATCCTGCCATTCCTGGCACTGCCTTTTGCCATTGGATCGCGGCGCGTCAACAAGGCTTACCGGTTCGCTGTGGCGTTAGCATTGTTAGTGGCTGCTCATGAAGTGCTGCAGCAGGGGCACCTGATAACGCGAGTGTCCGGGACATCCGTCTGGCTCACAATATGGCTGCCGTTTTCGATGTTTGCAGGCTTTGCCTTTTGGCGGTTTTACGCCACCTGCTACACCTTGCCCCGTCCCTGGCTGGAGCCGCTGCTCGAAGACGTTTCCGACACCGTCAAGGCCCTCTGGCGCAAAATACGGCCACTACCAGCGACTGGAACGTTATGAAGACTATCGGCTGGCTGTTGTCAAAAATGATTCTGCTCCGGTTTGTGTTGATATTGACCGGCATATCAGCGTTTGTCATCTCGCTGACGCTTGTTACCTATTCCGAAGAGATTTTGAAACAGGGCACAGGCGGCGCTGCATCCATGTTTGAATATGCCTTGTTGCTGTTGCCGGCAACGGCATCAACATTCATGGCCATCTCCGTGTTGCTGGGTATTTTGCTGGCCCTGGTTGAGTTGTCTTACCGCAGCGAACTGACTGCGATTTGGGCAACCGGCCTTTCACCCATACGCATTGTGATCATGATGATACCGCTATCCATGATCATTGGCGGCATTACCTTTTTGATTGCCGATCAGGGTGTGCCGCGAGTTACCCCAAAGCTGATTGACTGGGGGATTGGCGAATATGGCCGCAAAAAGGTTGCTGCAAGAAGCGGCAAGGCAATATGGATGCGTGCGGGAAATGACATATTGCGCGCCACCGGCGCCAACGCGGACGCGACCATACTGACAGACATCACGATTTTCCGGCGCGATTCCGACGGAAAGTTGCTGGAGAGGGTGGATGCACGTTCAGCAATTCTGGTGAACCGGCGTTGGCAACTGGATGATGTTGTTATCTTCCACGCCGAAAACGTGAAACCCAACCGGTTGAAACAACTGGTTTACTCGGGAAACATGAGACCGGCTAGAGCAGGCAAACGCTCCGGTGAGCCTGCTGAAATGTCGACTGTTGATCTTGGATATTTCATTCGCAATGCAGGTTTCGGAATTAAACCTGTGCATGTATTTGAAACCTGGTGGCATCGGCGTATGTCTTTGCTGCTCACACCGTGGTTGATGATTGCGCTGTGTATTCCGCTGGCCGTGCAATTCAGGCGTGGCGGCGCCGCAGGTCGCCTGTTCATGGTCGGTCTTGCGCTCGGATTTACCTTTTCAATTTTCGAAGGCATTGCTCTGACCATGGGCGAAGTGGGATTCGTGCCCCCCTGGTTCGGCGCCTGGGCGCCATTTTTTGTCTTTGCTGCCATTGCCGGTGCCATGACATTCAAGGCAGAGACAGTGAGCTGAAGTGTGTTGCGCTCAGATGGAAGCAACCGTCAGCTGTCTGTCTGCAACAACCGTCGCGAAGACTTCGATGATCCTGTCGATTTCAGCCTCGGTATGTGCCGCCGACACAGAACACCGCAACAGGCACAGCTTGCCCGGTGTGCCGGGCGGAAGCGCAATATTGACATAAACGCCGGCTGCCAGCAGTTGATTCCACATCATCAGGGTTGTTGGTTCATCCGCGCACTTGACCGCAATTACCGGACTTACTTCATCACAACCCAGCTCAAGTCCGAGGCCTCGAAGTCCGTGGAACAGGCGGGCCGAGTTTGACTGCAATCGATCACGCCTTTCCGGTTCACGCGCCAGCAACCTGATGGCTGCTGTGGCAGTAGCAACAGATGCAGGTGATGGTGACGCAGTAAACATGTACGGTTTGGATGAATAGCGAACCGTTTCAAACAATGGATGGTTTGATGCACCAAAACCACCTATTGCGCCAATCGACTTCGAAAATGTTCCAACCACAAAATCGGCTTCATCCATCAATCCGGCTTCATCAGCCAGACCACGTCCATTCGGCCCCAGGACGCCAAACGAATGAGCCTCATCTATCAACAGCTGGAAACCGTGCTTCCTTTTTACGTCGACAAAATCTGCCAGTGGAGCCCGGTCACCCAACATGGAGTAAATGCCTTCCAGAACGACCAGGCGACCGGCCCCGGTGTCACCCATTCGCGTCAGACGCTTGTCCAGGTCAGCGGCATCATTGTGCCGGAACCGCACAAGTTGCGCACCAGACAGAGTACACCCGTCGTAAATTGAAGAGTGACTGTCCGCGTCCAGGAATATCGTATCCTTGGGCCCTGCAAGACCTGCCATCATTCCAAGGTTCGCCTGATAACCGGTGGAAAACATAATGCAATGCTTCATATTCAAAAACTTGGCCAGCTCCAGTTCCAGCTGCTCGTGAATGGCGTAACTTCCATTGGCAATACGCGAGCCCGTTGTACCGGTTCCATGCTCGGCCAGAGCCTGCTGTCCCGCCGCAACGCAGGATGCATCAAACGTCACACCCATATAATTGTTGGTGCCCGCGAGAATAGTTTCCCGACCGTCAATTATCGCACGTGTCGGCGACAAAAGTTTTTCATTTACCGGCCCCACACGCGAACCTGCTTCCGCCACGCGCTGCATTCGTTCCAAAAGCGCTTTGTTCTTCTCCAGCAAATCAATCATTGTCGTGCCTTAAATTTTCTTTCGCGCCTGAACGACTGATATCAGATCTATCATGGTGTGCGTTTCCGACAACACGTTCAGCGGAATATCCATATCAAAATGATCCTCCACCTCCATGACGAAGTCCATTACCGAAACAGAATCGATTGCCAGATCAACCGCAATCTCTGTCTGCGGTTTCAGTTCGACCTGCTTTTCGTTGAACGGTTGTAAAAGTTCACTCAGCTTGTCGAAGATTACCTGCTCGTCGTCCGTCATACCCTGTTATCTCCATCAACAATGTGCCGCTTTGTGGGCATCTCCTGGACCAGGACGCATATTGGTTGATACAATCAAAATGCATAAACCTGATCGATTTCATAGTGTTAAAGCAAAAAAGGTACTCGTGAACCCCTGCTGCTTTAGCTGTCGGGTAACCATCCGTGCGCCCTGTACCAGCGAAGGGTACCGGCAAATCCTTCTTCAAACCCGATACGTGGTTTCCACTGTCCTGTCCCGTCAAGCCTGCTACCCCTTGTTACCCAGTCAGCGTGATAAAGTTCGCGAGCCTTTCCAGTTGTCAGTATTTGAGCTTTCCCGGTTGCTCTGGCCACTAACCCGCCGACCGACCCTGCCATCTGAACCACCAGGCGTGGCAGTAAATGAACTCGCGGAGTGAACCCCAGCGTTTGTCCGGCGATATCCGCCAGGTCCTGCCAGGCATATCCCAGGCTTGTACCGTCATCAGCTTCATAGATCTTGCCCGGTGTGATCAGTCCTTCCGATGCCGCTACCAGTCCACGCGCCAGATCATCAACATGAAGCAGGGAAACACGCTGGTGATGCGTTCCGGTCAAAATGGCGTGCCGGCGAGACAACTGTTGCACCAGTGGCAGCGTGGCGCGGTCACCTGGCCCATAAACGGCTGGCGGGCGAATGCACACCCACTCCATGTTCCCTGACGTACTGGCAACGATCAATTCCGCTTCTGCCTTTGACGCGCAATAGGCAGATAATGCCGGTTCTCTTGATGCCAGCGATGACACATGCACAAATCGAGTCACTCCGGCATGTCTGGCCGCCTCAACAATCGATTGGGTACCGTCAGCATTGACCTTCATAAAGCCTGCTGCATCAACAGCCTTTATGGCGCCTGCCACGTGCACTACCACTTCAGCCTTGCTGACCAGTTTTTCCAGCGCCGGCTTGTTGTCCAGTGAACCTTCTACCACGGTTGCTGAACCCGGGAACTTCTTGCTCAGACGGGAACTGTCGCGAACCAGTACTGTGATTTCGTGACCGCGCGCGGCAAGTTGGCGCACAACATGCGATCCGACGAAACCGGTAACTCCGGTAATCGCAATCCGAAATCGTGCAGAACGCTTTCGTGGCAAAGGCATGGCTCAATCACCTGACAACAGATTGATCAGCAGTGGCCACGCGGGGCCAGGTGATTTCGAGCCTATTCGGCAGCCACGGACATGGTGTTGTCAAAGGTGTCGAATTCGTCTGCGATTTCAGCGATATCACCATTCACGAACATGGTTTTTGCACCGGCCCGTGACAATTTCCCTGACGAAGTGAACGGCAGGGATTTAGGAGGTATCATAACCACTCTCGCCTCAATGCCGATTGTTCGGGCGATTTGAGCCCTGACAGCCTTGCGAACTGCCTCAATCGCTTCAGCATCACGCAGACGGCACTGCACAAGCACGCACACGCAGTCTTCGCCAAGAGAACCTTCAACAGCAAACGCGGCCACATCGCCGTCACGAACTGCTTGCAGCTTCTCGACAGACCATTCGATATCCTGTGGCCAGATATTGCGGCCATTGTGCAGGATCATGTCTTTCGCGCGGCCGGTTATGACAATTTCGCCGTTCAGCCAGTACCCCATGTCGCCGGTATCCATGAAGCCATCTTCCCGCATGATTGCAGCCGTGGCAGCTGCATCGCGGAAATAGCCGCTCATCAAGCTGGGGCCTGCGATCTCAATGCAGCCGATTTCGCGCTCGCCCAGTTCCTTGCCGGTAACATTCACGACCCTCATCCTGTGCGCCGGCAGCGGGCGCCCGCACACGACAAAGCTGCGAACCAGATCAGGATCAGTTTCAGTAGAGACTTCCGCAACGCCAAATTCCTTCATCGCAGCGCGATCAATCACGTCAACGCGAATCTCCTCATCCGCGTTAACAAAGCATACGCCAAGCGTCGATTCTGCCATGCCGTAACTGGGCAGAAACGCCCTTGACTTGAACCCTGCAACTCCAAGCGTCTCTGAAAACAGCTTCAATACGTCGGCACGTACCATATCGCCGCCAATACCGGCCACGCGCCATTGATCCAGTTTGAGCTCGGCCAAACTGCCATTTGCACGGCGAGCCGCGAGATCATAGCCGAACGAAGGCCCGTAGGCGATCGTGCACTGGTTCCGGGACATCAACTGCAGCCAAAGTGCCGGACGGCGGGCAAATGCCGGCGTCGCTAGATAGTCAACCGTAACCTGCCCCATCATTGGTGACAGGCAGAATCCCACAAGTCCCATGTCATGATAAAGCGGCAGCCAGGAAAACGCCCTGTCGGTCGGCCTGATTTTCAGCCCGTGACGCAGGATAGCCATCGTATTCGCACACGCGGCTTTCTGGGATATCAACACGCCCTTCGGGTTGGATGTCGAGCCAGACGAATACTGAATGTACGAAATGTCTTCAGGACCAAACGGTTGCAGCACACCGCCACGCGATGAAATATCTTCCAGTTGTTCGTGGCTCAGCACGCGCTTTACGCCGGCACGGCTGGCTGCGTCACGGACCAGGTCATCCAGATCAGCGGTGGTAATAACTGCTGTTGCATGAGCGCTTTCGAGCATGCCGGCAATACGTGTCACATAGCTCTCGCGGCCGCCGATATACATGGAATACGGCAATGGGCACGGCACCATACCTGCATACTGACAGCCAAAGAACACCACCATGAACTCGGCACCGGTCTCCGCCACCACGGCCACTCGTTCACCCGGCTTGATTCCTGCATTGACCAGCCGGTGTGCTGCAGCAACCGCACGTTTTCTCAACTGGTGATAGGATACGGACTCTGCAAGCTGGCCCCGTGGACCATAAAAATTCATGCCCGTCTGACCTTGAGCGGCATAATCCAGCCCCTCGCACAAAGTGGTAAATCCACCAAGGCGCTGCACAAGATCAGTGTTGATCGTCGGTGTACCGGCTGGTGTAAACGGAAGAACTTCTGCCCCTGACCCCGTACCGATTTCAGTAGTCGTGTCTACCCGCACGAATCGATCCCCTTTTTACTGGCGAACCGATGACAACTTCCCCTTCGTTGCCATGCGATGCCGGTCGCCATCACCACCTATTGGTTAAATGTTTACCAGATGCCGGGCGCAACTCTGAAATCACTTGATATTTCAGAATGTAACGTGCCGGATCAGCCCTGGTTTCAACATATCGCCAATCAGACCAGAAATCCCCCGAAATCCGGCGAATTTGCGCTGAACCAGACAGATGATAAACACAGCAATATCACCGTCTCATACAGGGTTATCATTCAACCGAGGGGAATGTTACTCGAGTGGCTACCGACATTACAGGAGCGCCATGGGTTCGCTGGAACTGTTAACATTTTGAAATAGCTCAGTTTTATGATACCTGATTGATTCGATCAGAAGGCAATCGAATCTAGAATGCGATTCGCCCTGTCACAATGCCTGCGATCAGGACCGCCAACACTCCGAAGGTAAATCCGGTCAGCCAGGCCATCACCATTGGTGAAGTGATCCGTGTGTTGCCTCTTCCTGATGCCTGTTCTGCTCTTTGGGCTTCTATGAGCGCATGCGAGGCGTATTCGCGGATCTTGGCAACCATTTCGGCCATGTCGCCGGTTTCAAGAATGGTTTCATACCCGGCCTGTTCCTGACGCGTCAGACGATATGTCCGGGGATCAGGCTCCATCACCACAAATGAAATGTTGTCGATCCACAATCTGGGCGGAAATCCATCCACCATCTGCAACGGCAACAGTCCAGCCAGGCGCGGTTCCCTGGAAATTTGCTTTCTCAGGTTTTCCTGCAAGGCATCAAGACGCAGTGACTGTGCATCTTTTATGTCAACAAGCGCATCAAAATGTGCCGCCTGAGCCAGGCGGGCCCGGCGTACATCGCGCTCCAGACCGTCAATCTGCCGGTTGGCATTCACACTGCCGTCCCTGCCGATTTCCGGTTGCTGCTTGCTCACCTCGTTGACCCTTTCAATCTGTGCATTGAAGATTCGCGGTCAAAATCATCCACTATCACACGCGTGGGTGCGTTTTGTGCCAAAAATGCACATCCACCCCGGCTCGCCATGAGGTCTCAACAGACCCCTGCATACCCTGTGCCATTGTCAGGTTGGTTAATGAGGCATTTTTCGCAAATGGGGAAGCCGGATTCGCAAAAGCCCGCCCTGGCGAAGGATCATCTATTTCTGAATGGCCTGAATAGCAGGCGAAAAAGGCTCTCATCCTGACAGCGCTCAACTCCAATCGGCATGTCGTTCCAGCGGGTGGTGGTTGATCGACTACCGAAAATGATGTCCCAAACCGACATCATGTTGGCGTAATTGCTATCGGTGTCAGCCCGGATTGCATGGTGATGCACCCAGTGTATGGATGGTGTCACAAGCACTTTCGACAGTGGGCGTTCCAACCAGTCCGGTAACGCCACATTGGAATGATGGAACAACGCAATAGTCAAAACACATATCTCGAACACCACGACCGATGACAACGGAAAATCAAGCAGCCAGATAACGCCTGCGCGCACCACCGCCGATATGGCCACCTCGCCAAAATGGAACCGGAGCGCTGAGCTTGCATCCAGAAACTCGTCCAGATGATGTACTTCGTGAAAGCGCCACAGAAACGGAAGCTCGTGATTGGCGCGGTGCCACCAGTAAATCCAGCAATCCAGTATTACAAGGTCAGCCACCAGCCCTGTCCCACCTGACCAGCAGTCAGGCCGCCAGCCAAGCGCATGAGTGGCCGCCAGGGCTGATATCGGAATAACCAGCAAGGGTGACAAGCCGGCATTGAGCAACAGCAACCCGAAATTTCTTGCAAGGCGCCAGGCGTTTTGAGCAAGCGTCCTTAACCGGGCTCCGGCAAGTGGACGTGCCCTCGGAAACGCTCGTTCAAGCACAAGCAGCGTAATCGCAACGCTCGCAATCCAGATGACCTTGTATTCCAAAAGACTGTCAATTTGGTCCATGACACCAGTGTAATGCTGATCTGCAGTCAACAACACCTGACATCACTGTGAAGGGCCTGCGGCAAAAATTCACCCTGATTGGTGTGGCTTTTGCTGAATAAACTGCCAGACCAGCGGCATTACCAGCGCAATCAGCACAAATCGGCCGATCTGGTGTGCGCCGACAAATGCAGGATCAAGACCGAGCGCAAATGCCATAATGGTCATTGCCTCCATGCCGCCGGGGGCAAACGCAAGAACTGTCCACGCAAGCGGTACATCTGCGATCATGCTGGCAACGCCGGCACCGGCAACACTAACCACAAGTGCCACTGCCAGACCTGCCAGACCGGCGCCACCGATGGTCAGGATATCTGCAGGCTTTACACCAGCGAACCGCATGCCGATCATGGTTCCCAGAAACACGAACACCGGAGTCAGTATCCACAGCGGCAAAGTTCCATGAACCACTTCACTAACGTGCATGGCAGCGCTGGCGAGTGCCGGTCCCAGTATCAGGCCAGCGGGCACCTTGAGCCTGTCAAACACGAAACCGGCCACCAGCCCTGCCCCGAGAACCATAACAAGGTCACGCAGGGTCCCTGCCTGAGGCGTTACCTGCACCGGAAGATCAGACAATTCACCCAGTGATGAAATGAACGAGGGAAGGACCGCCACCAGAACGAACAATCTGATAACCTGCGAGACACTCACCTTCCTAAGGTCAGCACGCGTGTCAGCTGCCAGTGCCAAAGCTACCGACAATGCCCCGGGCATAACAGCGAAATATGAGGTTGCCCGGTCCCAACCGTAGACACTGCGGAGAAAGACCATCCCGCTCCATACCAGCACTGTCATGGTCACAGCCAACGTTACGAAACTCAATGGCCATCGCGACAGGGTGTTTAATGTTTCAGGCGTAACGGCTCCACCTATCTGGAGACCGAGCAGGATGAAAATAATCTTGCTCAGATGCCGAGGCATTGCCTGGGTGACAGTACCGGACAAAGAGGCGGCAGCCACTGTCACGACGGATCCCGCGAGCCACGGCGCGGGTAATCCCAGCCACCAGAACACGGCACCACCGCCAAGCCCGATAGACAGCGCGACAACGACCTGTTCAAGGTCCTGCCTGGTCAGACCGGCAATCAATGTTTGCGCCCCTTCAAATCATTCATGACTTCTTGCGTATGCTCGCCAAGTTGCGGACTGGCTCTGTCGAGCTTGAGCGTACTTTTTGAGAACACAATTGGGGTTCGCACTCCGGGCACCATGACACCATCTCCATCCGGCACGTCTATACGCAACCCGCGCTGGATGATTTGCGGATCGGTAAACGTGTCCTCGACCGAGTTAATCGGACCGGCCGGGATAAACTTTGCATCAAACTCCGCCAGCATTTCATCACGCCCGCGAAGCGAAGTTTTTGCGGAAATCAGGGCTGCCAGTTCGACACGATTTCTCACCCGGTCCTGATTTGTCCTGAAGCGAACATCATCAATCAACTCGTCAAGGCCAAGGACCTGGCACATTTTCGACCACTGCGGCTGTGACCCAGTGGCAATAATCAAATGACCGTCGCTCGACGGGAATACCTGATAGGGAACAATGTTGGGATGTGCGTTGCCCATCCGCCTGGGAGACTTGCCTGAAACCAGATAGTTCAGCGCCTGATTTGCAAGCACCGCACTCATCGCATCGAATAATGCCATGTCAATATGCTGCCCCTGCCCTGTCTGATTGCGCACCATCAGGGCAGACTGGATTGCTATGACGCCGTAAAGACCGGTGAACACATCAGCAAATGCGACGCCCATTTTCTGGGGTTGACCGTCAGGTTCGCCGGTCAGGTCCATGATCCCGGCAAGTCCCTGGATCATGAAGTCATAACCTGCCTTGTGTGCATACGGACCGGTCTGGCCGAAGCCCGTCAATGACAGGTAAATCAGCTTCGGGTTCAGTTCACGCAAGGACGCATAGTCGAGGCCATACTTGGCCAGACCGCCGACCTTGAAATTTTCAACAAACACATCGCAATCTGCCACCAGGGAACGAATGGTCGCTCGGCCTTCTTCTGTCTTGAAGTCGACAACCACTGACTTCTTCCCCCGATTGGTAGAATGGAAATAGGCCGCATCGCCATCTGACCCATCTGCGCGTTTGACAAACGGAGGGCCCCAGTTGCGCGTGTCATCACCTTCCGGGCTTTCCAGTTTTATTACCTCGGCTCCCAGATCAGACAGTGTCTGACCAATCCACGGACCTGCCAGGATGCGTGCCATCTCGATAACCTTGAGGCCCTGCAGAGGTGCCGTCATGTATTTTTCTCCAGTCAAAGTCAGTTCACGGGCGTATGGCCGAAGCTTTTCATCGCCATCAGGGAATCAACGCCACCCAGTTTCTCGATCAGCTCTTTTTGGTCAGCAAAGGCATCTGCATTGACTTGCTCGGGATCCATCGCGTGTCCCATCAAAGTGCGCAGCATGTCACGTTCACGTTCATGATTGCGCGAGTTGCCGAGGTCATTCAACTCTTGCGGGTCAACCAGCAGATTGAACATTTGCGGTCGGTGTCCGTTTGCATAATGGACATATTTCCACTCCCTGTAGCGCAGCATTGTTATTCCGCATGGACTGCCGCCATCATGATACTGCGACAGGATAAAGCGGTCAGGCTCGGGTTTTGACACAAAGTCCTGCAGCGGTCGCGACATCCAGGGCTCTCGCGCCATACCATACTTGATACCAACGGTCTGCTGCACCGTGACAGCCACATCGCTCAGTGAAACCGGCGTTGAGTTCATACCTTCCGCGATGCCGGGACCCATCATCAGCAATGGTACAGCAACGGAATCTTCATACATGACCGACTTTGTCCAAAACCCGTGCGATCCAAGCATCTCCCCATGATCTGAAAGGTACATTACAGATGTATCGCGCGCCGTGCCGCTATCTTCCAGCGCTTCCATGACCTGCCGGATATTGTCGTCCAGAAAACTGACCAGACCATAATATCCCCTGCGCGCGACCTCCCGCAGACCATCGTCGAAGTAATCATCATAGTTCCAGAACCGCGCCATTTCCTGCAGAACTTCATGCTCAGGCAGTTGTGATGGCGGTTGCGGTATCCGGACCCGTTCATACAATTGGTAAAACGCTTCCGGGCATTTGAGCGGATAGTGCGGACTTATGAACGACACAAACAGGCACCAGGGCTTCGTCCTGAATTTGGTTGCGTACCTGTTGAGCCACCTGATCGCTTCATGCGTTACCCGCCGGTCATATTCAGTGTATTCAGTCTCGCCCGGCCCGATTTCTTCGCAAAGCGCTTTCGTATCGCCATATGAAGGCATCGGATCGCGCAACAACCCCTGCACCCACCCGGCCCCGTCATTGGCCAGGTACATGGGCTCGATTTCCTCGTCAAAACCATGGTCGTCTCCAGCGCGCCTGAAGTGTAACTTCCCTATGGACACAACGGGATGACCGGCATTTCGTAGTCTATGCATCCAGCTTTCATGCTGGCCATGATATGGCTCCGCCGAGGACCAGCAGCGTGTTTCGTGTACCTGCAGACCTGTTGCCAGGCACGCTCTGGCCGGCACACAAATCGGCGACGGCGTGTAGGCATTGGTGAACCGGATACCCAATCGGGCAATCGTATCAAGCGCAGGTGTTCGCACCACTGGGTCGCCATAACACCTGGTCACACGCCTTGCGTGTTCGTCAGAGCAAAAAATAACAAGATTGGATGGGCGTTGGTCGGACATGATGCAACGCAATCTGCTTTAAATCTTGTGTTGGCGAAAGCCCCTGAATAAACAGCTTGACCTCGCCGTAACTGTTTTGGAGTGTGCATTCAACCAACAACAAGGAAAAACTGTTCATGCTGCTTAAAGATAAGATCGCAATCGTAACCGGCGCTTCAGGCGGACTTGGCCTGGCTATCGCAACCAGTTTTGCAGAACATGGCTGCAGGGTCGTTACATCCGATGTGGCCGACAAACAAGGTGAGAAGGTTGCAGCAAACCTGCGCAACAAGGGTTATGACGTCCGCTACCTGCATTGTGATGTAACCAGGCGGGCCGACATCCAGGCATTGATAGATTTCACTGTCGAGACCCATGGCCGCCTCGACATCATGATGGCCAATGCGGGCATCGTAAGCGTTTCCGATCCACTGGATCTGACTGAGGAAGATTATGACAAGGTCATGGCCGTGAACCTCAAGGGTGTTTTCATGTCCGGTCAGCTTGCAGCAAAACAGATGTTGACACAGACAGCCGACGAACATGGATCAAAGGGCAACGTCATCAACATGTCATCAGCCAATGCCGTGCTGACCATCCCGGAAATCGCGCCCTATGTCATGTCAAAGGGCGGCGTGAACCAATGGACCAAGGCATTTGCCATCCGGCTGGCGCAGGAAGGTATTCGCGTCAATGCCATCGGCCCGGGCTCGATTGCAACCGAAATGTTCCAGAAAGTTGCTGCGAACCCTGAAAAAATGCGCGCCATCATGTCTCGCACTCCGATGGGCAGGCCCGGCAGGCCTGATGAAATTGGCAAGATAGCGGTGTTTCTGGCGTCCGATATGTCAAGTTATATCACTGGCCAGACCATTTATCCCGATGGCGGCAGGCTTGGTCTGAATTACACCGTGCCAGTGAAGGAATAACCAATCTAACCCGGACACAAAGGTTCGACGCCCGATAATGGCCGTTTCAATCTGGCCCGGCGGCTGCACTGCACCGGCCCGTGACAAACATGGTCAACTGGCCAGACTCTCGACACGGGCATTGACAATCTGGTCCGCCAGCTTTGCATCAAGGCGCTCCAGATGGTCGAACTCGGCGATGTAGCTGGCCACACCGGCAGTCGACGAACGCAGTTCAATGATCATGTCAGACAAGGTGGCTTTGGGGATCAGTGCCTGCACAACATCCCAGCCGGACCAACCTTCCCGAGGCGCAAATCCCAGGAGCTGCCCGCGCCTTTGCGGCACCATTGTTGTAATGCTGGCGATTGCATCAGAAGGAGCATAAATTGAAACCTTCATTATTGGTTCAAGCAAAACTGGACCGCACTTCGGCATACCTTCGCGCATGGCAAGATTGCCAGCCAGCTGAAACGCCATGTCGGACGAGTCTACATTGTGATACGACCCGTCGGAAAGGTTGACTGCCACATCGACGACCGGGAAACCCAGTGGACCACGCGCCAGATATTCGCGCACGCCAGCTTCAACTGATCCGATGAATTGCCTCGGCACGGCTCCTCCGACAATGGTGTTCGTGAACTCGAAACCGGCGCCAGGTTTTTGCGGCTTTATATCGAGCACCACATCACCGTACTGGCCATGACCGCCGGATTGCTTCTTGTGCCTGCCTCTCTGGGTAACTGATTTTGTAATGGTCTCCCGGTAACCAATGTCCGGAGCATGGGTATTGATGGTAACCTGTGAGCGGTTCTGCAGCCGTTCAACAGCAACTCGCAGATGCATTTCTCCCGATCCATGCAATATGGTCTCGGATGCCTCCTGATTGTGCTCTACCCGGATGGACGGGTCCTCATCCACCAGCCTGGACAGCGCCGTAGACAGTTTTACCTCGTCGCGCCGGTCGTTTGGCCTGATGCCAACGGCATAAAGCGACTGTGCCGGCACCAAAGCTGCTATGACAGGCGGTGTTGTTTTCTCCGCATGTAAAATGGTGCCTGTGGAAACTTCATCCAGCTTGCCAAGCGCAACAGTTTCACCGGCTCCTGCTGACTGGACCTTGCTGGTTTCCCGGCCCAGCATGGAGTGTATGCCTGACACTTTGGTACTTCCGTGATCGTCGAATGCCAGTTGATCGCCTTCAGCAATCTTGCCTCTCAGGACACGAACCACCGATAGTTTTCCTGAATGCGACGTGTGTATGGTTTTGATAACGCCCGCTGCAGCGTCATTCGCGTCTGAGATATCCAGCCGCATACGGGTCGTACTGTAGTCAGGTGCGTCATGGCGGATTGTTTTCAACAGGCGCAGGATGCCGGTTCCATTCTCTGCTGAACCGAACAATACCGGCGTGATCCAGCCATCATGCAGTTCAGCGGTAAGGTCCCGCAACACCACGTCAATGGGTGGCGACACATCCTCCAGCAACTGCTCCATCAATTCATCGTCATGATCTGCCAGCGTTTCCAGCATGGCAAACCGGGCTTCTTCCTCACGGGACCGGTCGTCACCTCCGACTTCAGTTACCTTTGCCTCTTCATGGGGCCGGTAAGTGTAGGCACGTTCCAGAGCCAGGTCGATGCAGCCCGTGACCGCGCCATCTTTCCAGATCGGTATTTGCCGAAGCAGCAGAGTACTCTCACTGGCTGTCTGCAGCATCTGCAATGTTTGCTGAATCGAACCGGTTGCCTTGTCTATCTTGTTCAGGAACAGCACGCGCGGCAGACCGATCTCGTCCAGCCGCTTCAGGGTCAGTTGCAACGCCGGCAGCTTCTTCTCGTCAGCCTCAACCACAACGATGGCAAAGTCGCAAAACCGGAGAACCGGTTCAGCCTCATAGGCGTACTCCACCGAACCGGGACAGTCTATCAAGGTCAGGCTGTCACCCTGGTTCGACACCGTGGCTATTGTTGCCTCTACACTCATGCCGTGTGCACGGGCTTCCGGCGATGCAAATCCGACCATGTTGCCAGACGCGGCGGTATTCTGCCGGGGTATCGCTCCGGTGCGGGCAAGTATCGCCTCCAGCAATGTCGTCTTGCCGCTGGACATTGGCCCAATCAGTGCTGCGCACTTGGGCCCTGACGGTCTGCTACGGGGGGATGCTTCCATGACTCGATAACCTCCGCTGAATCGCGCAGTTGGTAATCCCGGACAGTCATGATTGGATCAACCGGGAAACCGATCTGTGCCTATTATCTGTTGCGATCTTCATGCTTTCATCAAATGGTGAGAAGAGCAAGAACCTGTGCACCGGGAATGTCTCCCGGGCCAGTCCAATAATTGCTTTTGTTGGAATTTGGCTCTGATTAGCCAAAATTATGGGCAATCTGCCTGTTAACGCACCAGATGCCGGGTCAGGCGCTTTTCCACCCAATCCCAGGTTCGGCGCAGCACTTCCACTATCGTAAAGTATATTATTGCTGCCCACAGATACACGTTGAAATCGAAGGTGCGCGAAAACGCCAGTTTCGTCGCTCCCATCAGGTCGAAAACCGTCACCAGACTGGCAACGGCTGACCCCTTGATCATCAGAATAATTTCATTGCCCAGCGGCCTCAGGGCAGTAATCATGGCTTGCGGGAAAATGATCTTCCAGAATGTCAGGCCCTTCTTCAGACCCAGTGTTTCTGCAGCTTCCCGCTGACCGCGCGGGATGGATTCAATTGCCGTCTTGTAAATTTCTGCCTGGTAGGCCGTTGTGTTCAGAACGAAGGTCAACAACACGCAATTGTAGGCTTCACGAAAAAACCACCACAGATTCAGGGTTATCAATTGATCAACAAACTGGCCGGCGCCATAGTACATCAGGAACATCTGGCCCAGCAGTGGAGTCCCCCTGAAAAAGTACACGTAGGCAAAGGCAAATCCCCGGACAACGGCTGAAGTGGACATACGTGCCAGTGCCAATGGAATTGCCAGCAGACCACCGAAGAAAATCGAAAACACCACCAGTTTTGTCGTAACCAGCAGTCCCTCGGCCATCCTCGGCATGTACTTGAAAAACACATCGGGATCAAAGGCGCCATAGAGTGACCATACCAGGCCAATACCGATTGCAATCCACACCCCGCAAAGAGCTGTCCCGGCAATGCGGGACACTTTCCATTTGCGTATCACGCCTGGCGGTGGACTCTGCGCTTCGATTATCGGGAAAGCTGTCTCGCTCATGCGACCCGCTGCTCCCCGCGCTTGACATGAATTTCAATTTTGCCCAGCCCTTTTGCGGATATGAGCGACAGCACCAGGTAAATCAGCAGTGCCACCGAATAGAAAAACAGGGGCTGCTTGGTAAATCCGACCGCCAGGTTGGTGTTTCGCAACAGATCATTCAGCGCAATCACGGAAACCAGTGAAGTCTCCTTAAGCAGGATCAGCCACAGGTTGCTCAATCCGCCGATGGACAGTCTGATCAACTGCGGCAGGGTGACCAGTCGAAGGGTCTGCCATCTGGTCAGTCCCAATGCCAGGGCTGCTTCCGACTGTCCTGCCGGAATGCCTTTGAACGCTGATGCAAACACTTCACTGGAAAATGCTGAAAACACCAATCCCAACGCCACCATACCGGCGACAAACCCATTGACCTCGACATAGGCATCGGTAAACAGCGCAAAAATCCGTTGCAACACAATTTGGCCGCCGTAATACACAATCAGCAGGGTCAGCAACTCCGGCAATCCGCGAAATATCGTGGTGTATACATTGGCCGCGGTCTGCAGGGTTTTTTCACTGGACGTCTTACCCAGCGCAACCAGCAACCCGATGGCCAGACCAAATGGCAGGGTTGCCAGTGCAAGGCTCACGGTGAGCAAGGTGCCAGCAGCAAGTTCGTCACCCCAGCCGGTAGGCCCCCAGGCCAATTGTGCAATCAGGTCCATCATGTGACCATTGTTCCACCCCTAAAAAGAAACTGCCCGCCGTGACTGTAACACGACGGGCGTCAATGTATAGCAGCGGAAACTAACCGATCAGTAAACCGGGAACGGGAAATACTTGTCGTTGATCTTCTTGTAGGTTCCGTTCTCGAGGATTGCGGCAAGAGCTGTGTTCAACTTGTCCTTCAATTCCCCGTCTTCCTTGCGGACTGCAATTCCGGCACCCAGTCCAAACCATTTGGGATCATTGTGAGTCTTCACCAATGTGCTCACAGCACGATCCGGCATCACCACCGAGCCAGTCGAGAATGACCACGCTGTCGGCCAATATTGCATCAAGCCGGCCTGCTGCCAGGTCTGCATTCGCTTCATCCTGCGTCGCGTAAAGCTTGACTGTTAAATCCTTGTAATTGTCTTCAAGGTACGAGGAATGAGTGGTTGACGACTGCGCCCCCAGTGTTTTGCCTTTGAGACTTGCCGGGCTGGTGTCTGTTATTCCGGAACCTTTCTTGGCGACAAACTTGGCTGGCGTATTGTAGTACTTGTCGGTGAAATCAACCATTTTCATCCGCTCTTCAGTGATCGACATGGAAGCTATGATCACATCATATTTCTTGGCCAGCAGCGCCGGGATAATTCCGTCCCAATCCTGGGCAACGAAAGTGCACTCCGCCTTCATTTCATCGCATAACGCCTTGCCGATTTCGACATCGAAACCCTGTAGCTCACCATTGGAATCAGTATAGTTAAAAGGCTTGTACGCACCTTCCGTTCCAACCCTGATCTTTGTCCAGTCGGCTGCAAATGCGCCGCTGCTCATAATAGCGGTTGCAAGTGCCGCAAACGCCAGATTTTTGAAATTTAACATTCTACATCGCCCTTCTTAACGTTGCTCGCTACAGAAACCCTCACGCTTCCCCCAGAAACTTTTTAAACATGCGGCAGAACACTCGAGGTTGTAAAGACTATCCTGAGGTCAACAATACGCATTAAACAGCACTAGCCGGCAATATACTCACCCTGAATGTCCGTCTCAATCGATTCTTTCGATCTTTTCAGCGGATCACCGTAGCCGCCGCCGCCTGGCAGGTTCAACACCAGACGCCGGTCATGGGGCACGTGTTGCCTGCCCTTACCCGCAAGTTTGGTGCCATCGTCCAGCGCAACGCTGCCGGCCAGCTCCAGCTTCACCACCCTCTCGCCCGCGCGGGGCATGGTCTATCCTGTCGAACATGGCATTGAAGAAAAACTCATACCCTTCATTCGGTGCGATTTCGATCACCTGACCCAAACCGCCGCGATACATGCCTTTGCCGCCCGAACCGGAGCGCAGTTCCTTGCGCCACACAGTTATCGGGCCTACCTGTTCTGTCGCCTCAACCGACATGGTGCTGACCCCGGAAGGAAAAGCTGTCGCGTTCAATCCGTCCAGTGTCGGCCTGGCGCCGGTACCACCGGAATTGAACATCAAGACTTCCGAGCGCGGCAACCCTGAACTGGGATCAACAGGGCGGGCGGCGATCTGCACATTCCACAAACTGCTTGAGCCTTCAGCCGGTACAACACCTGTCATGCACTTGTGCAACGCTCCAAGCACAACGTCCGGCAGCATCTGGCCTGTCACGTGACGCACCGATACGGCAGCCGGACGCGGCGCATTCAGTATACTGCCCTCAGGCGCTAAGATTCTGAACGGTTCAAGCGAACCTGCATTGTTCGGCACTTCCGGCGCGATGGCGCATTTCAGGCCGAAACAGGCATAAGCGCGGGTGTAGACCGCAGGCACGTTGACACCAAACTTGCTGACACCCGATGTACCATCGAAGTCTGCAACAAGGTCATCGCCCCTGATTGTCAGCGCGACTTTCATCACCACCGGCGCGTCGTAACCGTCGGCCGTCATTGTGTTGCTATAGGTGCCGTCTTTAAGTGCCGCGATTTTGGCACGTGTCGCGTCGCGGCTGGTATTCATGATGAAATCCGACAACGTTTCCAGATCGTCGAGCTCGAATTCACCCATCATGTCCTGCAGCCGGTTGTCTCCGGCTTCATTGCATGCCGCCAGCGAATAGAGGTCGCCCACGACCTGATCTGCCTCGCGCACATTGTTACGCACGATCTTGATCAGCGGCTGGTTCACTTCGCCACGTTCGGCAAACTTCATGATCGGCAGCAGAATACCTTCTTCATAAACTTCGTTTGCATCCGGTCCAAACCCGCGTCCGCCGACATCCACCACATGGGCCGTCGATGCAAAAAACCCAACCAGAATGCCGTTGCGAAACGACGGGGTTACTACGGTAAAATCATGCAGGTGGCCAGTGCCCTTCCATGGATCATTGGTGATATACACATCGCCTTCAAACATGTTTTGCAGGCCAATTTCCTCCATGAAATGCGCAACCGATTCAGCCATGGCGTTTACATGGCCTGGTGTACCGGTCACCGCCTGCGCCATCATCCGCCCGCGCCTGTCGTAAACCCCGGCAGACAGGTCTCCCGCTTCGCGTACCGATGTCGAAAAGGCTGTCCGGATGAGCGTCATTGCCTGTTCTTCAACAACTGCAATGAGCCGGTTCCACATGATCTGACTGTCGACATTTCCCAATGCGCTCATCGGCCGGGTCCCTTTTTCTGTTTGGCGCTGAGCAGCAACGCGCCGTCGGCTTGCGCCACTGCCGAGAACGAACTGGTAACAATAGTGCAGGTTTCATCCTCCACGATTACCGCCGGCCCGTCCACAAAATCACCCGGAGCCAGATCATCTCTCGCGATTTCAGGCCCCTCAACAGACTTTCGCATTTGCGCGTCAAAAAACCGCCGCCTGGAGCATGCATCAGCGGGACGTAACCGAATTTGCGGCTTTACTCTCGTCACATCAGGCTGCGGCGTGGCCACAACCACCGACCAGTTGGCGATTTCAATGTCCAGCTTGTCAATCGTACGCCCAAACAGGACCCGGTAGGCTTTCTCGAATTCGGCCTTGAACAAGGTGTCATCCCCAGCAGTGAATTTCTGACTGGGGACTGCTACCGGAATTTCCCAACCCTGCCCGCGATACCGCATGAAGGCAGTCATCCGGGTGTGCGTGCGGGCGTCACCCACTCCGTGACGCACGAATGCTGCAGCTGTGGTTTGCATATCGTGCAGCAGTTCATTGATCCTGTCTGCGTCGAACTCACTCAGCCGGAAAAATGCGCCGCGGGTTTCCTCGAATGAGAACGGCGCCCGCAGGAAGCCGATGGCAGAACCGACGCCTGCGCCCGGTGGAACAACAATGCTTTGTATGCCGAGTTTTTCAGCCTGTCTGCAGGCATGAAGCGGGGCGCCGCCGCCAAACGCTATCAACGCAAATTGCGCGACATCCTTGCCATTTTCTACTGCATGAACCCGCGCCGCATTGGCCATGTTTTCATCCACAATTTCGGTAGTGCCAAATGCTGCCGCAGCTGTGTCCATGCCAAGTGGCCCGCCTATCCCGGCTGCAAGTGCCTGCTCGGCCCTGGTGACTGAAAGAACAATGCTGCCGCCGGCAAAATTGTCAGCGTCGATTTTTCCCAGCACCACATTCGCATCGGTCACGGTCGGCAATTCACCACCTCGCTGATAACACGCCGGACCAGGTTCAGAACCGGCACTTTGCGGTCCCACGCGTATCTGGCGCATGTCATCAATATGGGCAATTGAGCCGCCGCCTGCACCAATTTCCACCATTTCGACAACCGGTGTGGACACCGGCATGCCGGAACCCTTTTTGAAACGATAGGTGCGGGCCACTTCAAACCGGTTGGCCGTCTTGGGCTTGCCGTCTTCTATCAGGCAAATCTTGGCGGTTGTTCCACCCATATCAAATGAAACGACTTTTGAAAGTCCGTGACCAAGAGCAAAGTTTGCAGCGTAGATTGCCCCGCCGGCCGGTCCAGACTCAAGCAGGCGAACCGGGAACTGCATGGCGGTTTCAACAGATATGATGCCGCCACCCGAGTGCATCAGGAAGACCGGGCAGGAAATTCCGATTGCGCTCAACCGGTCCACCAGACGGCCCAGATAGGCCTTCGCCATGGGCTGCACATATGCATTGGCAATTACCGTGTTGAACCGCTCGAACTCCCGCATCTGTGGCGACACGGCAGAAGACGTAGACACCAGAACATCCGGACATGCCGCTGCCAGCGCGTCAGCCATTGCCCGCTCATGAGCCGGGTTGGCATAGGCATGCATCAGACCAACCGCCACGGCCTCATAACCACCGTCGGCAACTTTGCCAGCTACCGCTTCAACCTCCGCCTGATCGAGCGGTTTCAAGACTTTACCCGTGGCGTCCATGCGCTCCGACAGGGTCAGCCGATGCGCACGGTCCACCAGCGGTTTCGGCAAGACAATGTTGAGGTCATACTGTTCAAACCGGTTTTCATTGCGCATCTCGATCACATCGCGAAAACCCTGCGTGGTGATGAAGGCCGTCCTGGCGCCGCGCCGTTCAATCAACGCATTGGTCACCAGGGTCGTGCCATGGATCAGCATCGAGATTTTCGATGGGTCAATGCTCGCACGACCGGTTACCTGCTGCAGCGCGAGCACCACGGCCCGGTCCGGGCTTTCGTGATCTGTCAGCACCTTGGCCGAAACGATCCTGCCATCCACTTCCATCGCAACATCGGTAAATGTACCGCCGATATCCACCCCGGCACGTACCGGCAATGCTGTACTGGAACTCATGCAACAAACTCCGCGCCGTTATCCGGAATTCCGGATCCGATTTGTGTATATCTCCGGCCCCGTCAACAAGGCTGGCAGCCAGCTGGATATGATCGGAACACAGGTGATCAGGATCAGCAACACCAACATGATGCCGGTCCGGTGATGAACAGCCCTGACAACATTTACTATAAGGCCTGACCGCTCCAGGAATTGTCCGCCAACCTATATCCGGCATCAACTTGATCCACGTCAAGGACAGAATTTGACGGCGCCTGCATGTTCCTCGCGATGAAAGAAAGGATTGTGCAATGAAACCAGCAATCGTGTTCAGCATCCTTCTTGGATTGGCTTTCGCTACAATGATCAGGCCTTCAACGGCTGATGACACCCCTGCCTGGCAACTGGCATTGCAGCAGCAGCTGCTGAGCGAAAAACAGTGCAATCTGAATTACCTGACCAACGTTAATGTACAAACACTCGGGGCAATCGAGAGCATTCAGGCACGCGCTCACTGCATGAACGGCAGCGCTTACGATGTGCAGTCCATGCACGGCACTCACATGTTCGAGATTCGCGAATGCGGCATGACGGTTTGCTGACGAACGCTGCTTCCGGTTCTGCACCCGTGCCGGCCTGCCTGGATCTCCTACAGTACAGGATATGACCCGTTCGCATCATGGGTCTCCTCACCCACTAGTGCCGGTGTAAATACACAGACTATGCGCAAGTCAGTAGTGGCTTCCAGCTCGTGGCGGTCATGCTTGTCCAGCGTGTACATGACGCCTGGAGACAGCGGATAGGTTTTGCCGGTGGCGCAATCTGTAACAGTGCCTTCGCCTTCGACAATCAGGTTTGCTTCTATGTGGTTCGTATACTCCATGACTTGTCTGGACCCGGCGGCCACCGTGGTCTGGGTCAGGGTAAAGCCAACCCCATCGTCACGCAGCAAATAACGCGAACTGCTCCACACACCGGGTTTTTCCCGGTATCTGCCTTGCGCTTTCAGGTCATCCAGCGAACGGACAATCATGGCATTTCCTTCTTTTTCCACGGCAGGGACCACTGCACATCATGAGCTTGCCCGCAATCCGGGTTTTTCCACCTGGTCACCGCCGGAAAAAGGGCCAAGGCAATTGGGGCGTTCCTTGGCATGATAAAGGTTGCTGTAAAGGTTTGATATCCATTGCTTGCCTTCCGTTGTGAGCTCAAGATATCCCAGCGCGGGGCCAATATAGGGTTCAACTTTTTCCTTGAAGAATGCCGGATAGAGCGAGACCAGGTCCAGTGGGGTTTCGACGCCGAGTTGTTCGTTCATACCGGTCTCAGCGAACTCGGCATACAACGCGTTGATCTTGCGGTGATAAAACGGGTCGGCAAGTTGGCCGATCAGGTCGGCGGCGCGCACCAGGGCAGCTTCGGTATTCGTTTCCTGATAGTCGGCATGATCACAAACCGGAAAACGCGTCATTTCAATCGAGCGCATCAGTCGTTTCTCATCGATCACACGTGACGGGCCAAAGCGTTCCTGCACATAAATTTTTCCCCGTTCGATATGATATGGCGCAAGGCTCGCATCTGTTGCGCCACGTTTGGGTGTGAAAGTATTGCCGTCAGTGTCAATTACAACGGCACATGCCGTGTCGCGGCTGCAGGCTCCGTGCACCATGCCGATGTCATGCACGAGCAGGGCGCAAGTATAATGCAGCCAGTCTTCGGGCGTAACCGAACTGGACAGCAATCTCCCGCGGATGATCTGCTGGCCTACCAGCGTCACCATCATGGTATGTTCAATGTTGTGATACAACGCATTGGAGTTGCCGATGCGTTCCAGCACCAGACGTGCAGCACCTCCCATATAGGTCGCATATTCGGGGTTGCGATGTGAAAAATACTGCAGATACAACTCGGAAACATAGTCTCCGAGCCTGTCAGCCATGATCGAAATGGGATTTAGCACCGGAAATCGCCCCTCCGCTGGAATGTGGTGTCAAGCACTGCCTTGTGGTCAGACGCTAACACCAATTTTGGCCATATCCACCAAATCTTTTTCCTGATCGCTTCCAGCCCAGTGACGTAGCTGCCAAAATTGAGAAAGTGCCTGCAATCCTGATGAAAAACCGCCCAAAACTGCTTCGGTTCAGGAAACCCGTTACGGATACTCTGAAACTGTCGAAACAAGCAGGGCTTGCATCAAGGTCAGGAGACGGGTGCTCTGGTTCGTGCCAGTCTTTCAGTTAAAGGTTCAAGGGGTTTGCTGTTGGGCGAACGGCCTTGTACCGGGACCAGCGCAGCTTCAAACTGGTTAACGACCCGGTCCCATGAAAAACGTCTCGCAAATGCCACACAACCGTCAGGGTCAACTGTCAGGGCGCGGGTGATGGCCACGCCGAGATCATCATCAAGGGCACCTGCAGCAGGCGACGTGATTACGTCGACCGGGCCCTCAACGGGATATGCGGCAACGGGCACACCACACGCCAGCGCTTCCAGCATGACAAGGCCAAACGTGTCTGTCCTGCTTGGAAAAACAAATACGTCTGCCGACGCCAGGGTTGCAGCCAGGTGCGCACCCTGGCGATAGCCGATAAAAACCACTTCCGGATACCGGGCCCTAAGGTATTCCAGCTGGGGCCCGTCGCCAACCACGACCTTGGTGCCTGGCATTTCAAGCTTGAGAAAGGCCCCGATGTTTTTCTCCACCGCAACCCGGCCTGCGCACAGCATGATGGGTCGCGGCAAACCGGAAAGAATGCTTTCGCCGGATCGGCGGAACATCTGCATATCTACCCCGCGCGTCCAGATTGCAAGTCCTGTAAATCCAAGCCTCGACAACCGCCGGGCTACGATTGGCGTCGGCACCAGTGTCGCTCGCGCAGGTGCATGAAACCGGCGCAGCCACGCGTGGGCGAGACTGCCAATGCCAGGCAGCGGCAGTCGTTTTTCCAGCATTTCCGGAAAACGAGAATGAAAGCTGGTGGTGAAGGCAAGCCCCCGGTTCAGGCAATAGCGGCGCACAGCCCAGCCCAGCGTTCCTTCGGTCGCGATGTGTATGCACTCAGGCGCAAAGCTTTCTATCTGCGCTGCAACTTCGGATTGCCTGATTAGCGCCAGCCTGATTTCAGGGTATGTCGGCAATGGAAGTGTCCGTTTGCCCTGATGCGTCAGACACAAGACCCTGTGACCCAACTTGCGCAGGCCTCCGGTAGTCTGCTCAAGGGTCCTGACGACTCCGTTAACCTGCGGGTGCCAGGCGTCGGTTACCAGCAGTATGCGCATTGGGCTTCTCCTGCCATTCGGCGGCGACGGGCCCCAGGCTGTGCCAGTCCAGCAGTTCGAAAGTGCCGTCGAAATGCTCAACCAGCGCCGAACAACTTTCGACCCAGTCGCCATCGTTGAAATATTCGATACCGTCGATGGTGCGGATTTCCGGTGTGTGAACATGACCGCAGATCACGCCGCTTGCGCCGCACCGGCGAGCTTCGCGCACCATCGCTTGTTCAAAGTTGGACAGAAATTCAACTGCCCTCTTGACCCGGTTCTTCAGGTAAGCCGACAGCGACCAGTACGGTCTGCCAAGCATTCGGCGCACCCGGTTCAACACCGTGTTTGTCGAGATCGCCACCTCGTAGGCATTGTCACCGAGATAAGCGAGCCATTTGGCATATTTCACCACGCCGTCAAATTCGTCGCCATGCATGACCAGGTAACGCTTGCCGTTGGCGCCGATGTGAATGTCGGAAAGACGCACGGCCATGCGGCCAAACTGCATGCCGGCAAAATCGCGGAAGTTTTCGTCATGATTGCCGGGAATATATATGACCTTTGTTCCCTTGCGGCCCTTGCGCAGCAGCTTCTGGATTACGTCATTGTGAAGCTGATCCCAGTGCCAGGTCTTCTTCAGCGCCCAGTTGTCAATTATGTCACCCACCAGATAGAGCGTTTCTGACTCCGTCAGCCGCAGGAAATCCAGCAGCAGTCCGGCTTGCGCCCGCTTGGTACCCAGATGGAAATCCGAAATCCAGATCGCGCGGAATTTCAGTTGCCGGTCAACGGGTGCGTGAACGTTCACGGCTGCAACGCATGTTTGGGTTTACCGAAACCCTCCGGATAGCTGGTTCTGCCGGAATTGCCTCGTGCCGTTTCCGGTGATCGCGATATTTCGATCAGAATGGTGTACCCGCCGCCCAGGTGCGATATGCGAACATCGTAGCCGCGCTGGTGGGCAAGGCGATGAGCCGTGGCCTCAAGGTCTGCCCTCGGACTGGCATGAAACCTGGCCAGCCAGCCCAGCATTGGCTTGCGCAAAACCTGGGGCCACCGGTGCATGGTGCCGAAGTCGACAATGTGCACGCTGCCATTTTCCTGCAACTGATCCATCGCGTTGACGAGTGCGCGCTCCCAGTCCGGGATCATGGACAAGGTGTAGGACAGGAAAACCCGGTTGAAACCGTCAACGCCAAAAACCTGGCGGGCGTTGAAGGTTTCAGCATCACCTGTGGCAACGAAGGTACGTTCGCCTACAGCCGACCTGGATGCCTTGGCTTGGGCCGCATCCAGCATCACCCGGGAAATGTCGAAGCCATAGAACAGGGCTTGCGGGTTGGCCCTGGCAGCCAGGATCAGGTTGCGCCCGGTTCCACACCCGACCTCAAGCACACGCGCACCGTCAGGTATGTTCAATCCACCCAGCAGGGTATCACGTCCAAACAGATAGTATTTCCTGGTAAAGTCATAGATGTAGCGTTGATAGCGGTAGACCTGATCCATGGTGGCAGCGTGGGAAATGTGTGTCATGGCTTCAACCCGTACAGGTGAAAGCCTCCATAGATGGCCGAACGGTCATTGACGGTGTGACGGCGCGAGGCTTCAGCTTCATATTGCCAGCACTCGAGAATTGCCGGATCGATACGGCCTTCAAGCGGCGACTTCCTGGCTGCGGTTCGAAAAATCACTCGGGCGCCCGGCGCGGCAGCGCGCGTGATCGCCGTCCATAAGGCGTTGAGTTGTGTATCCGACATCCAGTCCTGTGCATCCAGCAGCACGACCCTGTCGACACTTGCCACGGGCGCTTCATCAAGCACATCGGTAACCGGTCGGTTGAGCGGTGTCACCCGGTCCGTACGCACGCGCAGGGTCTTCCAGTTTTCTCCCCGCAGATAGGGAGGTAGCACCATATCTTTTTTCTCGCACACATAACTGCGGGCAAACGCCTGGCGGGCGAAATAATTTTCAGACAGGGGAAACTCGCATGCCAGCTTGCCCAGCCGGTCTCGCAGGACACCTGCCATGTGCCGGCCTTCCGACAGCTCGGTATACTGGGCTGGCGGAATTCCAAGGCCGTAAAGTGACATGGGAGATGAGGTCAGCCAGCGGACCAGGCGCCTGTCAAACAGCGGAGACAGCTTCTCGGCAAAAAACCGGCGTTGTTCGTCAATCGAGCCCGCATGCATGATGTCGCGGGGGTTAACGCCATGCAGCCATGCCATCCAGTGGGCGATAGTTATGAACCGCCCGAGCAGGCCCTGTCGATAGAAGTTGCCGGCGAACATGGTGATGCGCCTGCCTTCCCAGTATGAGCGCGCGTCATTGTCCAGCCGATGGGCGAGGAGTTGATCATACAGTTCCAGATTTATCGGGCTGCCGGTGCCGGCGAAGAAGCGGGCGAAGTCCTGATGACTTGGCAGATAGCGCAGCGCCGCCAGCTTGAGTTTCAGAAGCGAAAGATGCGACTGATTCAGGTCAACCGCCGTTATTCGCGCCGGATCTGCCGTCAGATAGGACAACACGTTGCAGCCGCCCGACGCAATGGCAACTATGTGATGTCCGGGCTTGATGGCCATCGCCTGCATGTCCACAACCGGATCTTCCCAGATTTGCGGATAGACGAGACCATCGAACACATAGGCGAACAGGCGTTCGAGGATGCCTTGCTTTGAGACTCTGGAGTAGCGGTAGACGGCTTGTTTCAGTGGCGACACCGGACCGCCACCGGTTTCGAGCACGGCGTCTTGCAATTGGCTTGGCATGGATGCTTCTCAACGTTGTCATTGAAATGACGTCTACGGTGAGTCGATAACCGGCACACTACAACTGTGTGACAAGTACATGACGGAATGGTCCTGCCATTTTCCGCAATTGATCAGCAGCGCTTGCAATGCCACGATCAACCCGCCTAACATTCGCATCCTGTTCCAAAATCCCTGACGGCGGACAATCCGGGCCCAACACGGACACTGGCACCATGCGCAAGCCGAAGACATTTCATCTTGATACGGCGCCACTGGAATTGCCGCGCGGCGCCCATGCTGGCGGCACCCGCCACATTCTCTCGTTCGGCGGCCAGCCTGTTGCAGCCTTCACCCAGGGAAAATTCCGGCCTTACATTCATCCGGTATGGACACCAGCGGGAATTATTGTAACAGCGGAAGGCCCGGCAGATCATCCTCATCACAGCGGCATCTGGTGCGCGGCCGATCATGTTGCAGGTCTTCATGATGGGCCCGATGGCATCGAGCGTTACGACTACTGCTTCTACGTCAACGATGTGTTCCAGGGCCGTGCGCCGGGGTCAATCCGCATGGCAGGCATCGAGTTGCAGGCTGCCTCGCATGCCCAGGCAACAATTCGCCAGGAAATGCAATGGTTGTCGCCGCGTGAATGGGGTGCGCCTGAAGGCCGTATCGTCATGCTTGAAACCCGCACGACGACGATTGGCTGTGTGGACCAGGCTTATGTCATCGACATTTCAAGCGAACTGCGGGCAGGAGAAAGCCCGGTCGAGATCGGCCCTACCCGGCATGCCTATTTCAACGCCCGGGTATGCGATGCGTTGGCGTTGTCGAATGATTGCCTGCCGGTAGATGATCATGGCCGCCGGGGCGCTGCCGCCATCGGCAGGCTGGATATCGGCTGGGTGGATTTCTGCGGCAACGCCGGCAACGGCACAATTGCCGGTCTGGCGACAGTTCCGCCTCCCGATACCGTGCGAGATTGGTTTCTGGCCGACTGGGGTGTGGCCAGCGTCGGACCGTTCCGGCATGACAGGGCATGTGTTGCAGATGATGCGACGCTTCGCCTTCACTGCCGTTTCATCGCCCATGACGGACCATTGCAGGAAGCCTGGCTCAGCAGCAACCCGTCGCAACCCAACACATCATGACCCGGAGTTCCGCCATGCAGATTGCCCGCTACCGTACTCGTAACGGAACCGTTGTCCACGGCATTGCCGACGGTGACAGCTTTCGCCGGTTACCCGGCACACCGTTTGAAGGACTTGCGCCCGGCCCGGCTGTTGATGCACGAGATGATGTCACCCTGCTCGCACCGGTCGACAGACCCCGCGTGTTTGGCCTTGGTCTCAACTATGTGTCTCACATCACCGAGACAAATTCCCCCGCGCCCACCCGCCAGATGCTGTTCATGAAGCCCGACACTGCCGTTATCGGACCGGACGAGCCGGTGATCTATCCGCATGAAGGCAGCAACATTCACTTCGAGGCCGAACTTGCGATTGTAATCGGTCGGGGCGGCCGCCGTCTTGATCGCGGCCAGGCAAGGCAGGCCATCTTCGGCTGCACCTGTGCCAACGATATTTCCGAGCGTTCGATCCAGAGCGAGGAAATGGCGCAGGGCTGTCTGCTGATTGGCAAGGGGTTTGACACCTTCTGCCCGCTGGGACCGGTCATCGCGACCGGCCTGGATCTGGATGACCTGCTGCTTGAAGCCCGGATCAATGGCGAGATAAGGCAGTCGATCCGGACCAGTGACCTGCTGTTTTCAACCGTGGATATCGTCCAGTATCTGTCACAGGCGATAACCCTCAGACCTGGCGATATCATTCTCACCGGCACGCCGGCAGGTGTTGGTTCGATTAGGCCCGGCGACAGGATGGAAATCATCCTTGAGGGTGTAGGCGTCCTGTCGAATCCGGTTGTCAGTGAAAGCGGGTAATACACTTTACTCGGGCAACCCCGGGCCGCGACTTGCCTGCATTGTACCGCCCCGACATCGTCAACCCGTCACGCAACCACCTGCGTGCCGGTCTGGCCAAAGTTGATAGCCATGCAGAATAGCAGACTTGCGATATGAAAGAGTTTTGATGCCGTGGTCATGGGTTGCTCCATTGTGTTTTGGCGCAACATAGCCACCACATGTTTCAGGACACGAAACGGCCGGGCAGGCATTTGCTTGATTATTGAAAGGTGATGGTAACCGTAACATTCGTGCTGGCCTTTTCGAGCGCAGCCATCAGCGTTTTGATCACTATGGTCTTTGTTTGAGCAATCGAAAACCATACTGATCGATTGTAAAATGCTGGAGCAGCCTTGTGGGTTCATGTGGGCCCAGGTCGCACCTGCAGCAGTCATTAACGTTTGATTCATACTCTTAAATGTCTGCCATAAAAACCATTTATTACAATACCTTATGAAGGCGTTTTGATTCAGGGAAAACTTCACCATATGACATCGCCGTCGTTGCAGCACTGTGGGTGCTTGTGCGTTTCACCGCATTGTTCTCCGTGGACTGCCGAGTCGCAACAGACACAGACGTCAGCGCTTCACTTCATCGCCTGTCTTCGTTGCCAGGCGAAGGTGGCGCCGGGTGACGCCGCGATAGATCCCCTCGATCAGCAGCGATACCGCGATCATGCCGGCGAGGATCCACAGGTGATTGCGCGTAGCTGGATTTTCCTCGACGTTCACGCACAGGATGATCAGGGCGGCAAGCGTTGCAAGCGCTGCAAGCGCGGAGATCCAGGCCCGGCTGCCGGTTTCGCGGGCAAGCCGCACATTGGCAAGGTTGACCGCCAGAAACAGCAACAGGAAACCCGCACTTCCCATCGTTGCGATTACCTCAAGCGGAGCGACATTGGCGACCACCAGCGCAAGCCCCGCACAGATGATGGCCCCTTCAGCATGCTCACCGCGAATTTCCCGTTCAAGCTCGCGAGGCAACTCGCCAGTCTTTGCGACGATATAGGCCAGCCGTCCGGTGCTGAAGCAGGTGGCGTTTATCGCCGAGCTCGTGGCAAGAAGCGCGGCTGCGACAATGGCAAGGTACCCGGTTCGTCCCAGGATCTCGCGGCCGGCCGCCGACATGGCGGTGTCGCGGAACTCGCCTACCTGATCGAAACTAAGATGACCTAGCACCACTCCCACGATCAGAACATAAAGCACGATCACAATCAGTACGCCGCCAACATAGGCGATGGGCAGGGATCGTTTCGGATTGGCCACATCGCCGGATGCATTTGCAATCAGCTCGAAGCCCTCGTAGTTCAGAAAGATCAGCATCGCGCCCGCCACCACGGCCATCGGCGAAACGCTCCCCGCAGGATCAAGCCGGGACCAGTCCATGGGCATCCACAGGCCGG
Organism: uncultured Alphaproteobacteria bacterium; assembly: GCA_963700885.1. Taxonomy (GTDB): domain Bacteria; phylum Pseudomonadota; class Alphaproteobacteria; order Rhizobiales; family Aestuariivirgaceae; genus Anderseniella. The sequence continues at coordinate 330,145 of CAVOZJ010000002.1, read as the reverse complement.
CAGCGATGAACCCGCCCAGCAACAGCAGCTTGAGCAGGTTGAGGACGTTCTCCGACCGGATCACCAGCCTTGCGGCAAAGATGTTCAGGGCCAGAAGACCCAGGATGACGGCGTTGATCAGGAACGGCCGCCAGAATGCCTGGTCTGCTGCGGGCAACAGATCTGCTCCGTAACTGCCGAACGCATAGGCATAGACTGCAAGCAGCACGACATAGCTCAACAGAAGCAGAATATTGGCTGCACCCGTCAGGATACCACCGCCGAAAGCCTGGTTGAGAAACGCCACTGTCCCGCCCTCCCCCGGATAGGCAAGAGTGAGCTTGAGGTAGGAATAGCTCGTCAGCAGGGCCACGATCCCTGCTATGACAAACGCTATAGGCGCCGCCGACTTCGTGACCTCGATCGTCAGCCCTGTGACGGCGAAAATCCCGCCGCCGACCATGCCGCCAATGCCGATCGACAGAGTTGAAAAGGTTCCCAGCTTCGCATCTTCGGACATGGTCAACCATTTCTCCCCGCATCAGCTTCCGCCTTCGCCACAGCGTTTGCTTGTGATTTGACCATCCACGGAATATCTTCCGAGATTCTGAAGCAAGCAAAACCGGCAACCGCTCATGAAAAATGATCTCCAGGCAATCGCTACCATGTTTTCCCTCATCAATCCGGCGATGTGCGCAATCATGTTCCTGCAAATTGCGAAAGACCAGGACCGGCAGGCTCAGACTGTACTGGCGACCAGGACTGTCGCGGTGATCATGGCGATATTGATTCTTGCCGCATTTTTCGGGTCGCACGTGCTGCATGTCTTTGGCATATCGCTGGATGCCTTTTCAGTCGCCGGAGGAGCGGTTCTCGCCTGGATCGGCTTTTCAATGCTGTCCGGCAAGGGGTCGGTATCAACGCCGGCATCAACAGCAGTGTCAGATCCGCAAAACCGGCAGGCGGTTTCAACCGCACCCCTTATCCTGTTTGCAGCAAGCCCCGGAACCATCACGGGGGTCATTACCATCTCGGTGTCACACACTGGCCTGAACATTCCCGTGACAGCCATCGTCGCCATCATCACAGTTCTCGCCGTTACCTGGGTCGCCATGGTCTCGTCAGCGAGATTTGGCGGATCAGGCCACGGCAGCGGGATGTTGCAGGACATGACCACCCGCTACATGGGGCTCATTGTGATAGCAATGGGTATCCAGTTTGCCCTCACGGGTCTGAAATCCTTCATGGGCGCTGGTTGACGGATGGTGCACATTGTGGACCCGCCACAAGACCGCTTGCAACCCTTGATCCACCTCTATGGTCAAGGCCGGATGCAACGGGTCTTGGACCAGGCCAGCAGGTTGCTGCAGCAATACCCCAATTCGCCCACACTGCTTAATATCCTGGGCGCAGCGAATACAAGGCTGAAGCAGTTCGACGCGGCGATAGAATGCTTCAAACAGGTTCTCAGAATCAATCCTGACGAAGCTGAAGCCTATAACAATTTGGGGGTTGCCCTGAAAGACAAGGGTGATCTGGCCGCTGCCCTGGGCAGCTTCGAACTGGCCATCAGGATCATGCCCGGCTATTTCGAGGCCTTTTACAACAAGGGAAATGCTCTGAAGGAAAAGGGAGACCTGGAAGCCGCTATCGAATGCTACAGACAGGCCATCAGGATCAAGCCTGACTATGCAGAGGCGTATTACAATATGGGCAATGCCCTGCAGGACAAAGGTGACCTGGAGGCTGCCATGGACAGCTACAGGCAGGCCCTCAGGATCAGGCCTGACCATGCCGGTGTCTGTTTCAATATGGGGACTGTCCTCAAGGGTATGGTATTCAAATCGCCTGTGCCAGGACTTCCTGAGTTTATTGTAGAGCTTTTGAGGAAAAGGACCTTTGTAAGGCCAAGGGATGTTGTTGCTGCCGCAATCAGTCTGTTGAAGTTTGACCCAAACATCAAAGCTGTCCTTGAGAGGCAGTCTGCGGAAGGAGTGGAACTGTCACTTGAACAGACTGTTTCAGACCTGAGCAAGGTACCGCTTTTGCTGGAACTGATGAATGTTTGCCCGCTTCCTGATCTCGAACTGGAGGCCGTACTTGCCAGTATCCGGTCTGCTGTACTTATGAACATATCTGAAATTGCGGCGACTACCGAAATGTTGAGATTCCAGTCAGCCCTCGCATCGCAATGTTTTACCAATGAATATGTATACGCCCAAACCGGAGCAGAAACTGAAGCCCTTGAAGCGTTGGAAAAGGCAGTCGGTGAAATGCTTTCGCAGGGGCAACAGCCCGGCCCATCTCACCTGGCGTGTCTGGCAAGCTACAAGGCGCTTCACCAATACCCATGGCGTAACCTGGTCTCCATTCCAGCCGAACTCGAAACACTGCAACGCAGGCAGATCCTGGAATTTGAGGAAGAGCAACGAATTCGGTCTGAAATGCCCGTGTTGCAGGAGATCGAGGACAATGTTTCCTCAAAGGTCCGGGAGCAATATGAAGAAAGTCCTTATCCCAGATGGATCAATCTCAGGCTCCCGCTTAATCCAAAACCGGTTTCCAGAATTGTAAGGGAGCTGAATCTCAAACTCATCGACGATGGCATCAAGGAAGTTGAGACCCCGCAAATTCTTGTCGCCGGGTGCGGAACAGGTCAGCATGCAATTGACACAGCATCACGTTTCAAAAATTGCAATGTTCTTGCAATTGACTTGAGCCTGAGCAGTCTGGCCTATGCCCGGCGAAAGACGGAAGAACTGGGCATAACAAACATCGAATACCTGCAGGCTGATATTCTGGATATGAGGAAACTCGACAGACAGTTCGATATTGTTGAAAGCGCTGGTGTGTTGCACCACATGGACAATCCGATGGCCGGTTGGAGGGTCCTTGCCGACTGCCTCAGGCCCGAAGGTCTGATGATGATTGGCCTTTACAGTGATTTGGCTAGACAGCACGTTGCTGCAATACGCGACGAGATTCGCCATTCAGGTATCGGGTCCGGCAGTTCTGCGATGAGGTCATACCGAAACGGTATCACCAGTTCAGATCAGCAACATCACAAGCAGATGGTGTCATCTACTGATTTCTACAGCCTGAGCACACTGCGTGATCTCTTGTTCCATGTCCAGGAACACCGGTTCACAATACCGCAAATACAGGATTGCCTTGCCGAGTTGGGATTGGCATTTTGTGGCTTTCAGAATGATTCGATAGTCAAGGCATTCCAGTCCCGGAATCCTGATGACGACGCCCCTTATGATCTGGGGAAATGGAACGCTTTTGAACAGGATAACCCACGGATTTTCGAGGGTATGTACCAGTTCTGGTGTCAGAAGGTAAACTAGGGCCCTGACCCTAGTGCGCGTTGCGCTCCGGGCAGCACTTGATCCTGCCGGAAATCCGATACGGTACTCCCGCGGCCTACTCCTCAAAGCGATCCCTGGCGTCACGGTCACGGTCGTATCGCTTCCTGAGCGGAAACGGCGGTAACCAGGACTCGCGGCGGATGATCCAGCTTTCGTAGGTTGGCATCAGTTGGTCAGGGGCATCCAGCGACCCCAGGTTCACCTCGATTTCGTCTGCGGTGCAGGCAAAAACCGACGAACCGCAGCGGGGACAGAAAAATCGCCCGGCATAGTCGCGGGTTTCGCCATCGATCATCACCGCATCCCGGGGAAACACCGCGGAAGCGTGAAAAAGCGCACCATGATGCTTGCGGCAGTCGAGGCAGTGGCATAGTCCGACCCGGTATGGCTGTCCCGACGCCACGACCCGGACGTTGCCGCACGTGCAACCGCCGGTGAACCGGTCCATGCTCCGTCTCCCTTAAAAATCACGCGATCAGGTTAGTTACAATGAACACCGCCTCGATTGCAATTGCCCGGTGCGGGCAATACTTCAGACAGGGTGTCCGTCCCGGTCACGCCGTCCACCGCAGTACCGCCACCAGTCAACGCCTTCAAGAATGTCCTGAAAACCGGTTCTGCCGACTAAAACCTGCCGGAGTTCATCCACGTCTTCTGATCCATGCGCCTCAATCGCCGATAGCAACCGGGATTTGAACTCTGCCGGCAGGAGTTTCTCCCTGCTCACCAGTTCAGGACCAAAGTATAAAAACAGCTCAATGAGCTTTGAAAGAAATCCCGGGACCAGCAGGTTATCCAGGATCACGCACAGACCCGGGCTGAATCGCGGCTTGCCGCTGGAGCCCGCGTAGCAGAATATTTGTCCCGCCGAATCAAATACATGTCCCTCGCCGAACTTCTGCGAATTCGGGACCCGGCCCAACACGGAAAACCCGGTCTGGCGCCGCACAATCATGAAGCCTGTGAACCTGTGTGCCGGGCTGTTCTCGACGACAGCAATCGGATACTTCAGCATGCTGGCTGATATTGCGGAATTTGCCATGGCCCGGGACTGCCTTGATCGCGGCCGGAACAACCCCGGTTACATCGACCGCGCGCAGGATGTCGCCTTTGAGAAGAAAACACTGTTGACGGCTGCTATGCGTGAACTGTCAAGCCGGCCATCAAAATCCCTGACGACACGCGTCATGCTGGCTTTCATGCGGGCGTCCTGCATTACCCAGCGCTCGGTACCTGCAGCGGTTTGCATGTCTGCTGCAAACCGGAATTCATCGCCGGTTGCAAGAGTGTCCGCGAGAGCGTTCGCAATACACTTGCAGTACAGGTGTCCCTTGCCAAAGCTGCCATTGATCTGGCGGTTGCGCGTTACCTCGCTGCATCGATCGGCAAAATAACGTTGCCCGCTTGCAAGATCCTGCGCCGGTGTCATCTGCGGCATGAACGGCATCGCAACCAGGCCCAGGCCCATGAAACCGCCAACACCCATCAATGTGATTTTCCCGATACCCAACCGCCCTCTCCATTCAGGTTACGATAACAGCCGGCAGATTATGGCAAGGTCAGTATCAGCTTACCTAAGAGCACTGCTAAAATTTTAGATACCTGTCGCCTGTCGCACAGGCTTCTACAACCGACCTGGAGCCCATCGCCAGGCCTCCGAGGCTTGTTGACATTGCGCAGACCATGCCTGCAATTGAGCAGGCCTCGAAGAATTCGGGCTGGCTGCAGGAGGCACAGGAGAAAATCCCATGAAACCGTTTGAGGGTGTTCGTGTCCTTGATCTGACACACGTGCTTGCAGGACCGTTTTGCACGCATCAGCTGGCGGTGCTCGGGGCCGAGGTCATAAAGATCGAATCGCCGGACAATCCGGACATGACCCGCGAGGAAGGGGTGATCCCTGCGTTGAACGACGCAGGGACCGGCACCTACTTCATGTCGCAGAATGCCGGCAAGAAGGCGATTACGCTTGACCTGAAATCCGCAGCCGGGCGCGGCATCTTCAAACGCCTGGTGAAGGATGCCGATGTCATGGTGCAGAACTATGCCGGCAGGGCCCTGGCCAGGCTCGGGCTGGGATATGAGGAGATCAGCGCTATCAATCCGAAGATCATCCATTGCTCGATATCAGGCTTTGGACAAACCGGGCCCAAGGAGGAACACCCGGCCTACGACGTGGTCATACAGGCGTTTACCGGCCTCATGGCTGCCAACGGGTCACACGAGTCCGGACCGGTGCGCGTCGGCCCGCCAATGGTCGATTACGGCACTGGCGCACAGGCCGCACTCGCCATTTCAGCCGCCCTGTATCAGCGTGAACGCACCGGCAGGGGTCAGCGCATTGACGTGGCCATGATGGACGCGGCCTTCATGCTGATGAGCGCATTTGTCACCGATACCATCACCACCGGTGATGCGCCCCCGGCGCACGGCAACGTGCATTCCAGATATGCAGGCTATGCCACCTTCGATACTGCAGACAGGATGATCATGTTGGGAGCATGGACCAACAGGCAGCTCTGCAGGTTGCTTGAAACCCTTGGATTGAGTGAACGTGCAGCCGAAGTCCGGAAAATGCCCCGGGCGCAGATCGGTCTGAGCCGCGACGCCGACAGGAAGCTTATCGCCTCTGTCCTGATGCAGCGAACCGCGCTGGAATGGGAAGACCTCCTGAACACGGCGCACGTTCCCGCCGCGATGGTAAGAACCCTGCCGGAAGCCCTGGCACACGAGCAGGTTGCCAGCCGCTCGGTGTTGCAGAAATGTGATGCGCAAACCGCTAGTGGCGGGCCGGACAGACTCCCCGTTGCGGCCTACATGTACGACCATGGATCACCGTCGCTGGACAGGCCGCCGCCCAGGTTCGGACAGCATACGGATGAAATACTGTTGCAGGCCGGTTATTCCGCAGCGGAACTGATGGAGATGCGGAAAAACGCAGTCATCTGAAACGTGTGACTATTGCGTATTTCAGTTGCACAAGCGTAGACTTTCAATTCCGGCGATTGCTGACTGACCGGATTTTTCGGGAAAAACAGCAAAACTGACGCCTGACGAGTTAACAGGAACAGGGAGAAAACAATGTTGAGATCAATCAAAATGGCCATGGCGGCTACAGTTGCCGCTGCGGCCGTGCTCGCAACCACCAGCGCTGCTTTTGCAGGCACGCTTGAGGATATTGTCGAGCGCGGCAAGATGGTCGTGGGAACAAAGGCTGATTATGCGCCATGGGGCATGCGCGATGCACAAGGTGCAATCGTAGGTATGGAAATCGACATGGCCAACGATTTCGCCAAGCGGATCGGTGACGCCGCCGGCAAGCCGATCGAGGTTGAGTTCGTGGCCGTCGTTGCCTCCAACCGCATGCAGTTTCTTGAACAGGGCAAGATCGACCTCATGATCGCGACCATGTCGGACAAGCTGGAGAGGCGCGAAGTTGTTGGCATCGTACAGCCCAATTACTACTCCTCGGGCGTCGCAGTGTTTGCCCACAAGGATTCAGGCATCAATGACTGGCCGGACCTGGAAGGCAAGAACATCTGCGGTACCCAGGGCGCCTGGTACAACAAGGACTGGGGCGAAAAGAACAAGGCCAACATGATCGTGTTCAAGGGCGTTCCTGAAATCGAGGCCGCGCTGCTTGATGGCCGTTGTGTCGGCTGGCTCTATGACGACAGCGCTTTCATTCCACGCAAGGTGAATGAGCCCGAGAAATGGGCTGATTATTCAATCTCCACGCCAGTTGTGGCGGACGCGCCGTGGGGTGCTGCAGTGCGCAAGGAAGATGTCAATGAAGGCATTGGCAAGGCATTGTCTGCCGCCATCATCGACTGGCACAAGACCGGCAAGGTCGTCGAGTGGGAAGAAAAGTGGGGCATCCCGCCGACCAAGTGGGTCGCGGGCATGGTCGAGAAATGCAAGGCAGGCGAAAAGATCTGTGACGATGTCCTCGATGAAGGAGAAGTCCAGTAACCGGGCACTGAAGTTGCGGAAGGCCGGCACTGATGCCTGGCCTTCCGCTTCTGCTTCAAGGATTTAAAACCTGACCTGGAGGGGCGTGTGGAGACGGTTGCCGAATGGTTTCTGTGGCTGAAAGAGGCTCACGGAATCAAACTCACCATTTTCTATGATGACCTGGACCGGACCCGGTTTATCGATGGCGTGTGGACCACCATACACCTGTCATTTGTCTGCGTTCTGGCAAGTATCGTCATCGGGATTGCCGGGGCGTGGATGCAGATGTCGCCCCTGGTCTGGGTGCGCCGGATCATGGGCGGCTACATTGCATTCTTCCGCAACACACCGCCGCTGGTGCAATTGTATTTCTTCTATTTTGCAGTGGATTCCGCGCTGTCGGGATTGTTCGGCATACGCGGCGGCATATTGAGCAGCTACGGCTGGGCGGTTATTACCCTGTCTTTCTTCGCAGGCGCCTTCAACACCGAAATCTTTCGCGCAGGTATCGAGGCCGTTCCCAAATCCACCACCGAGGCAGCCCAGGCGCTGGGCTATTCCCGCTTCCAGATATACCGCTACATCACCTTCCCGCTGGCCTACCGTGTGTGCCTGCCGGCGCTGAACAACAATCTTGTCAACCTGGTGAAGACTACAACGGTTGCCTATGCCATTGCGGTTCCTGAAACGCTCTATATTGCCAACCAGATATGGTCGGATGAATACAACGTGCCCGAGATGATGAACGTTGTGTGGGTGGTTTATATCGTTCTGGTCGGTGTTCTCGTCTGGCTGATGCATAGATGGGAAAAGGCAATACGCGTTCCCGGGTTTGGCCAATGAAACCGGCTCCCGGCAACAGGCAAACTGACCTCGACGTGATGTTGCCGTTCACGCCGCGCGCCGTCACATGGCAGGCGCGCGACTGGGCAGGCCTTGCGACCAGCAGGCACTTTGGCCTGGGCCTTGCTCTGGTGCTGGTCTTGTGGATACTCATCGACAGTGCTGCTGCCCAGATGGTGAGCGCGCAGGGCCAGACCGTATGGCAGACCCTCGTCAAGTGGACGCCACTAATGATGTTCGGCCCGAAGGGAGAATTTGGCGGCTTCGTTCTCAACATCGTGGTCAGCTTCATCGCCATGGCGCTTGGCACGTTCATGGGGCTGTGGCTTGGTCTGGGCCAGGCATCGCCCAACCGCTTCATCAGCCGCTGTTCATGGGCCGTCACACAGCTATTTCGCAACTCTCCCTGGCTGGTTCTGCTGTTCTATTTCATGCTCCTGCTGCCGTTTTTCATTCGTATCGGCGATACCCAGATAGAGGTGTCCGGCTGGGCAAAGGCAACCTTCGCCCTGTCGTTACCGATCATGGCCAACGTGTCCGAGATTGTGCGCGGGTCAATGGCTTCCATCCCCACCGGCCAGTGGGATTCTGCTGAAAGCCTTGCCTTCTCGCGCACGCAGACCATCTGGCGCATCATCCTGCCCCAGTGCATCAAGCGCATGATCCCGCCGTGGATGAACTGGTATTGCATTCTGACCATGTCGACGCCGCTGATCTCCATTCTCGGCGTCAACGACGGGATGACCCTGACACAGGACGCACTGGCTGCAGAAGGCCGCAGCGAATTCCTGATCCCGATGTACCTGTGGCTGATGTCATGGTTTTTCATCTACAGTTACCCGATTGCCATATTGACACGCAAACTTGAGAACCGCTTTGCGGTCAATCAATAGGAGTTCGACCATGACCAGCACCTGGACTCCAGACCAGCCGATTGTTTCCGTAAAGGACGTCCACAAGTCCTTCGGCGATCTCGAGGTGCTGAAAGGCATTACCTTTGACGTCATGAAGGGAGAAGTGATCTGCATTATCGGGCCGTCAGGTTCGGGCAAGTCCACGCTGATCCGCTGCATCAACGCGCTGAACGATATTCAGTCAGGATCGATCAAGGTTGAAGGCCAGGAGGTAAACAACCCCAACCTCGATAAACTGGCGCTGCGCAAGAAAGTCGGCATGGTGTTCCAGCAATACAACCTGTTCCCTCACAAGACCGCGATAGAAAATGTCATGATGGCGCCTGTGCTCGTTCTGAAGCAGTCACCGACGGAAGTCGAAGCGCGCGCCCGCAGCCTGATCAGGAAGGTGCGGCTGGAAGGGCAAGGAAGACGCCTACCCCGGAGAACTTTCCGGCGGTCAACAACAGCGCGTGGCGATTGCCCGATCGCTCGCCATGAACCCCGACGTAATGCTGTTTGACGAGGTCACCGCAGCCCTCGATCCGGAGACCGTCAAGGAAGTGCTGGTGACGATCAAGGACCTCGCCGCCGAAGGCATGACCTGCATGCTGGTGACGCACGAGATGGGCTTTGCCAGGGAAATCGGCGACCACATCTATTTCACCGACCGTGGTGTCATCGTCGAGCACGGTCCGCCGAGGACATTCTTCAAAAAGGCCAACGACCCGCGCACCAGAGAGTTCCTGAGCCAGATACTGTAGGCCAGGTTTGTGAAGCGTGCTACTTGAGACCGGCACGGTGATGACCGGTCAAAGCTGAGGGGCGACGATTACCGCAACTTTGTTACCGACTTCTGTCAGCGTCGCCATCAGCCTGTTGATCTCGAACATTGATGCAGGCATCTCTGCGCCATACCGTGTCACCAGATATTCCCGGTTGCCTGTCATGTCGATCAGATGCGCCGAGGTCTTTTTTTTCAACCTGAGACCTTCCGCATTGGCAAGCTCCATGCGCTGGGACAGACAGTGCTTCAGGCCCCGGACCTTCGCAGACTTCATCCCTTTGTGGAGAAGCAGGGCGTTGAAGTACAACTCGATGGCGTGAATGGCTGCCAGGCGACAGGGCGCACGCGATAGTGGCTTGCGCTTTCTGCTTTGTGATCGAGGTGCATGTGCTGCCGTTCGATATTCATTGGCAAGTTGCAGCAGTTGCTCAGCAGTTGCAGCTTCGCCTGGATATGGACTGCTTACGGACTGGGGCATGATCTAGTATCTCGACCAGGGTTCACACGCGATACCATCCTGATCCCTGTCATGCCTGCGGTAATAGCCCGGTTCACCTCGCCTTGCTGGCGCCAGGCCCACGGCAAGCGCAGTTGAACAACTGGGGGCTGCCGCCATGTGTCTTAGCATTGTTACCAGTGACCACTTGTGGTCACGAAATTCGGCATAAAGAACTACGCTTGCGACGGAGACAAGGCTTGCCATCAGACTGCATGCGACCATCTGCCGGACAATACTGCCCGACCGCTGCTTGCTTGCTGATGATCGATCAATGTCATGGGAGACGGCACGAAAGCCATTGCTCAGCCGTTGCAGCCGCGCCTCCGCAGTCTCGCGATGTCGTATGCTTCCAAAACCGTACATGCCGATGTCCACTCAAACCAGGAGTCAGTTTGAACGATTGCACCTAAGACTTCATTTAACAGATTGTTCGAATTGAAGGTTTCCCCCTGACAGGTTTGCAGAGGTAGTCTTGTTGGAATGATTGTCGACAACCGGGAGACGATCAAATGGCAACTGAAATAGTCCTTTTCCAAACAGCTCACGCGAAACACGCGGATGCCTGCGTGCAGCAGCAAGCGAGGCGTCAACGCGCCACAGCCGCGTTCTGTTACCCCACTCAGTTAGTTCAAACACATCGCTCTGCCTGCCCAGTCGTTGGATATGCAACAGGAATTGCTCAATCGGTGTGCTTGAACGTATCGCCAAAGCGCTCAAGGTCGATATCTCAGAATTCTTCCAGGTCAACTAGGCTTTCTGCTGACAACCCTATAGAAGTCGTCTTATTGGACTGATCGTCAACAACCAGGAGACGATCAATGACCAAAGAAATCATCACCCTGAAGCAGTTATGCGCTGAATTGAAAATCGACCCACGCGAAGCACGCGAACGCCTACGCGCAGCAGTGCTTGATGCGAAGAAGAACCCTGAGCTTGCGAAGATGCACAAACCACGCACACCATGGCAGTGGCTCAAAGGTTCGGCTGCTGAGAAAGAAGCGAGAGCCGTATTCACTTCTTGATTTTATGGGAAAGAGTTTTGGTCGTAAAATCGCACTTGAAGAAAGTGGCTCGGCTCTTATAGATCTGGAACCGAATAAATTACACCCCTGACAATTTTTTTATCATCCACATCGATGAGACAAACAGCTTCAAACTGGGCACCAGGACCGAGATCTTGTGCCGACGTCCCATATGGCATCCGGTACCAGCTCATGGGTCACGTGGAGAGCAATAAGAATGCTGCTGGTTATGGAACTGGCGCATCAATTGATACGCTTCGTCGAGAATTGGCGAAGGTCGACCCATTGCGGAAATGTTGACTAATTGACAATACCAATTTCAGCCAAAGTATAGAAATGAATGGCCCAGGCCCCCGATCAACGGTGCTGGTATAGACAGTTGTATGATCGGCCAACTTGAAAGGCCAAGGGACCCAAGGCCCCCTACCCCTTGGGGTGCGGTAACTGGTTGGTAGCTGCCTCTCTGAGTTCTTAATGTTCATATGTTTCTGTCGGGGGTGAAACTTTGAACGGCGATGTCTGCTATCTGCTCCTTATGATCATGACAGCTTTACCACCGAAAGCGGTCGCTTTGCACAGTGACGGGTGGGGTCCGTTATGTGCCATTTCCTGCCGTCTCAAGCCACTCTCGATGCGCTTTCCGTTTGATCCTCGAAAGCGGACGCATTCTACTATGATGACGTGTTTCAGGGCCGTTCATTGTTGAGGCAGCAACGTTGATAACAACTGGCAGCAAAGCGTTGCTGGATGCGGTATGTGGGTCTATCCAGTGCTGGGTTTTTGATACGTACCGAGAATTCTATCCCAGAAGAAATGGATCACGGCGAAGTTCTTGTTCGCATGCCGGTGATGAACGAAGTGCAGTTCCTGCTTGCGCCTGAACCAGGCAAACGTTTGGAGTTGCGATCCCTCTACATGGTATTCCTTGTCGAAATAAACGTGCGCGTAGAAGGATGCCCCGCATGCAACGACATAAACAACGAAAAAATTACTGGGCAATAGAAGATATGCACATGCTCCGACTGCAAGCACGGGGATGAAGAAGAAAGGAGTGATGTTGCCTTCTTCATTTTTATACACCTTGGAGACCAGATGCTCTTTGGAGTAGTAGGTGTGATGGAAATTTATATGGTTTGCGAAGAGCATACGGCCCCGTGGATGGTGGCCGAGCTTGTAATGCATCAGCGTCTGTGCAAATGACACAAGCAAATGCGTAACGATGGCAGTAGTGAGATATAGCGGTAGCTGGTAAATTAGCCAGGATGTTGTCTGGAGCATAATAACTTTCTGCTCCTTAAAGAGCTGATTTGAGATTGTTTTCCATACCTGAATGTTCTGTGGCGGACAAAAACAACATACCTTGATGGCACCTGTGCTTTGGAGTTGAAGGTATCTGTTTACCGGGTGGGGGTTTTTCGTATGTCAGGCAGAGCCAATCTGGTTGAACACTTCAACCTCTCTGGTCATTGAGCGGCAAGGCGTCGGACTTTTCCCATTGAGTGCCTTTATGTCGCCAGAATTGTACCGGGACGCCTGCGCCACTCCCGTTTGTTACCAGGGATTTCGCCCCTGACATCCACGTGCGCAAAGTCCTGAGATGGTTTGAGGGTCTTACCGGAAAACCTGATTTCCAGCAGGTGGCCAGCATCGGTTCGAAGCTGGATGTCTGTAAGTCCGAAAACGGCAGCCAACACGACGGGCGATGATCCAATCTCGCCGCAACAAGTAATGCCCGCATGCTTGGTTTGGTAGCCTTCGAAATCATATGTCGCCCTGGCAATGTCCTTACCGTGTTGAACAAGAGTGCCACAGCCGGAAATGCCTCCAAGATATTCCATGACTAAAATTGTCCTGTTTAGGTTTTATCCGTTGATTGCAAGCGTTCATCCGCCTTCTGGGCGGCCTCAAGTTCGTCGCGGTCCACAGAAAACACTTGGGTCTTGCCTGCGCCGGCAGTTAACGCCGGCAGGTGAAGCATGGTTGATGTACGCCTGTAGGCAACAAACGACAGACCGGGAATTTCCTCATTCTCGGTTACAAGGCGATAAGTGCCCGCTGGCTGTGGTCCGTCCAGTGAAGAAAGATTAAAACGATGCCTGAATGTAACGGTGCTGTTGTTGACGCGCGACGTCATTGGCGTTGTCTCATTTCTTTCTTGCCGGGGTACTCATGGAGGCCATGCCCTTGGTAAGGTTGGACGACGGCGTAGCCTCAACCGGCTTTTTGATCTGCTTTGGTTTCTTTGCTTCGCGATTGCTGCGTTGTTGACCTTTGGCCATAATTTATTCCCTTGTTTGTGGTTTCACGACGATGAAATGCTGCGGTTAGACAAAAAGGCCCCGTCGCTGCGGTGAGCTACGGGGCCGCAAGACGTTAGTCGTCTTGTCCTGCATCAGGCATTTGCCGTTTCAGGCAACACGTGCCGCCAGTACATCCGTGGTCGGCGTCTATGCTTGATGCGCGGAATATGTTTCAGTTGCCACCGGCGAATGCTGGTAGCACCGGTTTAGGCGTTTTGCAGATTGTCGGCTGACATCTTGCCGCTGCGGGCGTCTGATACGAGTTCAAACGTTACCTTCTGACCTTCTGAGAGAGTGCTCATGCCGGCGCGTTCAACCGCTGAGATGTGAACGAACGCATCCTTTGAACCGTCTTCAGGTTCAATGAAGCCGAAGCCCTTCGCTGCATTAAAGAATTTAACTGTTCCAGTTGTCATAATGGGTTCCTTTCAAGGAGCATCCCGCAAGCCACACCTCGCGGCCGCCAGGACGGCGTACATTGCTCACATTGTCAGGATAGGTCTGATCAAGTCGGCGTTCCGGTCTATCGGGGCGACACCAGACATGTGTTTACATACCCACTGTATATGGGGATGTATAGCGCCGGTTACAACTGGCATCGCTGCTTCCAAATTTGCATTGTACCAATGGGGCGCCAGAGCGAATAATTCGGGGACATTCGCTCTCAGCCGTTGCCGCGACCGGCTCACTCAAGAAAGCGCCACTCCGCGTTATGAGGCACAACTACCGTCATCCAATGCATATGTCCGATTCGGCTCAACTTCGGAAGTCCGTGCAATCGGCAGGCACGTCTGCTGTACCCCTGAAAACTGACCCTTTTGGCACTGGGTCGTAGGGTCCGCGATGTGCCACAGGACTAAACCGCTCTCGCGGTAGTCAAGAGTTGCAAGCGTCGTTGCCTGCGTATTAACGGGCTGGTCTGTCCCGTGTTGAGATTGGGGGTTTCCAAACCTTCACATCAACACAAGGGAGCAGACCCATGACAGATACATCCATCAGCCCATTGCGCCAGCGCATGATCGAGGACATGACAGTCCGCGGCTTCACTGCCGGCACGCAGCGATCCTACATCACTGCAGTGAGGGGGTTCACGGCGTTTTTTGGCCGATTCCCGGATCAGGCAACAGCTGAGGACCTCAGGCGCTATCAGCTGCATAGATAACGTAAAGAATCTTTCGCACTTTTGGATTTGACGGTTCCTTTCGGTTATTCTGGAAGGATCGATATGATGAGTGAAGACAAGAAGGGCGAAGGCATGGGTCAGGTGATCCAGATTGATGATGCCCGCATCAGGGATCATCTTGGCGAGATGGTTCGCGGGACGGTTGAAGAGACGCTGAATGCGCTGCTTGATGCCGAAGCGGACCGTTTATGCGGCGCCGGGCGCTATGAACGCAGCGAGGGGCGCACAGACACACGGGCTGGCGGTTATGAACGGTCGCTGCACACCAGAGCCGGTGAAGTCAAACTGAAAGTCCCCAAGCTTCGCCGGCAGACATTTGAGACAGCGATCATCGAGCGCTACCGGCGGCGTGAGAGCTCTGTTGAAGAAGCGCTTGTGGAGATGTATCTGGCGGGTGTTTCGGTGCGCCGGGTTGAGGATATCACCGAAGCCCTTTGGGGCACGCGGGTATCACCCGGTACGATTTCCAATCTGAACAAGAAGATCTATGCCCAGATCGAAGCCTGGCGTCACCGCAGCATTGAGGGTGATCATCCCTATCTGTATCTGGACGGCATTGTCATGAAGCGCACGTGGGCTGGTGAAGTGCGCAATGTGTCCTTGCTGGTGGCCAGTGCGGTCAATGCCGAGGGTTACCGCGAGATACTGGGTATCTGCGAGGGCGCCAAGGAAGACAAGTCGGGCTGGTCGGCGTTCCTGCGCCATCTGGTGGATCGCGGTTTGAGCGGTGTTCAACTGATCATCTCGGATGCCTGCCGGGGTTTGGTGGAAAGTGTGGCCGATTATCTTCCCGATGCCCGCTGGCAGCGCTGTATGGTGCATTTCTACCGCAATGTGTTTTCCCATGTACCAACGGCGAAGGTGCGCGAGGTGAGCCACATGCTCAAGGCGATCCATGCCCAGGAGAACCGTGAGGCGGCACAGGAAAAGGCAGATGCCGTGCTTGCCTCGTTGCGCGGCCAGCGCCTGGTTCGCGCTGCGGAGCTGATCGAGGAGAGTATCGGTGAGACATTGACCTACTATGCTTTTCCCGACAGTCACTGGCGCAAGATCCGCACCAACAATCCGCTGGAACGCATCATGAAGGAGATCCGCAGACGCACCCGTGTGGTGGGTGCATTCCCTGATGGTCAGTCGTGCCTCAACCTGGCCGCTGCCCGGCTCAGGCACATCGCATCGGGCAAGTGGGCAACACGCAAGTACATGGACATGAAACCGCTGTTTGAACAGCAAACATCAACCCACGGAGCCGTCGCCTGAAAAAATGTGCGAAAGATTCTGGACACTACCGCTGCATAGTGCGGTCAAGCCGAGTGCGACGGCGACGAGCATGAACGCTGCGGTTTCGGCATTTGCGAGGGCGCCAAGGAAGACCAGTCGGGCTGGTCGGCGTTCCTGCGCCATCTGGTGGATCGCGGTTTGAGCGGTGTTCAACTGATCATCTCGGATGCCTGCCGGGGTTTGGTGGAAAGTGTGGCCGATTATCTTCCCGATGCCCGCTGGCAGCGCTGGATGGTGCATTTCTACCGCAACGTGTTTTCCCACGTACCAACGGCGAAGGTGCGCGAGGTGAGCCACATGCTCAAGGCGATCCATGCCCAGGAGAACCGTGAGCCGGCACAGGAACACAAGGTCGACATCCGGGTGATCCAGGTGCTGTTGGGCCACTCCAAGCTCGATACCACGGCACGCTACAGTCACGTCGCCAATACCACACTGCGCTCAATCAAGAGCCCGCTGGAACTTCTCAGGCCAGGTCCCCAGCCTCCGGCCTGATCCGGGGCTCATATGCCCCGCCCCCTGTTGGAGGTGGCCGACATCTTGCGTGAGCACGGTGCCACGTGGCGTTCAGCAAATGCAGGCCATGTGAGCCTTGCGCAACTCAAGGTGATGTCAGCCATCCAGGCCTGCCGCACAGCAGCGCTGGGTGGTCATGTCGAACAATGCCAGGACTGCCGCCACACCCAGATCGCCTACAACTCATGCCGCAACCGGCACTGTCCCAAGTGTCAGGGCAACACGGCACGCGATTGGCTGGAAGCCCGTCAGGCCGAACTGTTGCCCGTGCCCTACTACCATGTGGTGTTCACCGTGCCTGCTGAGATCGCCGATATCGCCTGTCACAACAAGTCCGTGATCTATGATCTGCTGTTCAAGGCATCGGCCGAGGCCGTTCTCACCATAGCCGGTGATGCCCGACACCTGGGCGCACGTGTCGGGCTAACAAGCGTGCTGCACACCTGGGGCTCGGCCATGACCCATCATCCCCACATCCACATGATCGTGCCGGGTGGCGGGATATCGCCGGACGGCAGTCGCTGGATCGCCTGCAAGCCCGGCTTCTTCCTGCCCGTGCGGGTGCTCTCGCGGCTGTTCCGCAGGCTGTTGCTCGACAGGCTGGCAAATGCCCACCAGCAGGGCCGCCTCAGCTTTTTCGGCAAGCATGCCGGCCTGGCACATGCGCAAGCCTTCACCTCCTGGCTCAAACCAATGCGCAAGGCCGAATGGGTGGTCTATGCCAAACGCCCGTTCGCCGGGCCCGGCGCCGTACTCGCCTACCTGTCGCGCTACACCCACCGCGTTGCCATCGCCAACTCCCGGCTGATCTCGGCCGGCAAGGCCGGTGTGACGTTCCGCTACAAGGATTACCGGATCAAAGGCCGCCGGCGATACAAGACCATGACGCTCAAGCCGCACGAGTTCATCCGCCGCTTCCTTATCCACGTCCTGCCAACCGGCTTCCACCGTATCCGCCACTATGGGCTGCTCGCCAATGGCAACCGCGTGGACAATATCGCAAAGGCCCGCCAGTTGCTCAATGCCCCGGCATCTCAAAACAGCACCGAACCCGATGACCAGGCCGGTGACAGATCAACCGGCACCCGGCCATGTCCGTGTTGTGGCAGGCCCATGGTCATCATCGAGACCTTCGAGCGCGGCGCCCGGCCACGTGCACCACCAATACGGATGAAGGTCATTGCATGATGCTCATTGTCTCAGGAAACTTCCCCCTCGCCAGCCTTTGCAGCTGGCCGCGCAACCGCTTTGCGCGCTGCGGTTCCAAATCTGAAGATTACACGGAAAGCCGCGCTGCAATCGCCATCAGATCAGTCAAAAAGCCGCAAGCCAGCCGCATCGGCTGTCGCGTCAGCGCCATCCATCGTTGCCAAACGCGGCTGTCCAAAACTGTGCAAACGTCAAATCCCCATAGATCAAACCCGCCAAACCGTCCCGCCTGAAAACGCCCGCAGTTTCCCCCACTGAGGCTTGTCCGACACCTGCCAAACCGAGCCCAGTGCCGATGCCGTACCAAGGCAGGTGTCCGACAACCCTTAACAGAACCAGTCATAGCAAGCGTTGCTGGCATTCATAAATTGGAGGAGTTACGCTGCCTCACGTGCTTGTGCTTCTCGAATTTCCCCTGCATGTCCTTTGGGGGCCACTCTAAGGTTATGTTACTCAACTTTGCAATTATTCTAACTGTACTGATCACGGCACTCCTGCTTTGGTCACCAAGAGTCCATGGGTCAATCACCTGGCAAGCAATGACCACGCCGCTTGCTTCCATCATTGGAAGTGGGTTTCTGGTGCTTGGGCCCATACTGGATTCCGAGTATGGCAAGTATGCTCCTATAGTAATGGCTTCATTGTGTATTGGTGCATATCTCTACGGCGCCGCCATTCGCTACAACATGACGGCAATAGAATCCGGTGCCATTCACCCAAACGGCTTCATTGCCAAACTGGATGTTGCATCATCATGGTCACTTGGATTCGCTTACATTGTTTCGGTGGCCTACTATTTAAACCTGTTTGGAGCGTTCGGTGTCAGTCTCAGCACTTCTAGTGAACCATTTTTAGGCCCGCTGCTCACCTCTGCCATCTTCATTGTTATTTTGTTCGTCGGCTGGACGCGTGGTTTCAAGTCTTTGGAACACATGGAATATGTTTCGGTTACGGCAAAGCTGGCGATCATTGCCGGACTACTGGTTGGCCTGGCAGTCTATTTTTACGGCAGGGCAGCAGATGGCGGGTTGATCTTCAACCCACCTGAACGGATTGGTTTGTCTGCCATAGCACTGGCATTTGGACTTGTTGTCACCGTTCAGGGCTTTGAGACGTCGCGCTACCTAGGCGCGGACTACGATAGCAAAACCCGCATCCGTTCCATGCAGTGGTCCCAGTGGGTCTCAGCCGCGATTTACATGAGCTATATTCTGTTGATGGCCTATGTGTTTGAGAGAGGTGAACTGAAACTTACCGAAACAGCGATCGTGGACATGATGGCAGTGGTCGCACCGATCCTGCCGGTTATACTAGTTGCTGCTGCGCTGGCAGCGCAATTCAGTGCAGCCGTCGCAGACACAGCCGGCTCCGGAGGATTGATTACGGAACTGTCGTCCAATCGTCTGACGCCGCGGATGGCGTACTTGCTTTTAACCCTCGTCGGATTAGTCCTGACGTGGTCAGCCAATGTGTTTGAAATAATCAGCTACGCGTCACGCGCGTTCGCAATCTACTACACTCTTCAAGCCTCAATTGCTGGTGTAACATCCTGGAATTAAAAACATCGCTGGCGATGTCTTGGCTTTGCAGCGCTTACCGTCCTTGGTGTGTCAATGGTTGTTTTTGGGCAAGCGGTGGAGGCTTGACGCATCCCTGATCTGTAACCGGACTTCTGGTTAGGATCAACGGACTAAACCGCTCTCGCGGTAGTCAAGAGTTGCAAGCGTCGTTGCCTGCGTATTAACGGGCTGGTCTGTCCCGTGTTGAGATTGGGGGTTTCCAAACCTTCACATCAACACAAGGGAGCAGACCCATGACAGATACATCCATCAGCCCATTGCGCCAGCGCATGATCGAGGACATGACAGTCCGCGGCTTCACTGCCGGCACGCAGCGATCCTACATCACTGCAGTGAGGGGGTTCACGGCATTTTTTGGCCGATTCCCGGATCAGGCAACAGCTGAGGACCTCAGGCGCTATCAGCTGCATATGCGATCAAGCGGTGCGACGGCGACGAGCATGAACGCTGCGGTTTCGGCATTGCGGTTCCTGTTTGGCGTAACCCTGGGGCGCAATGATGCCGAGACCGGCATGACAACGGTGCGCCAGCCCAGGAAGCTTGCGGTGATCCTGAGCCCTGATGAGGTGGCGCGTCTGCTTGATGCAGCCCCTGGCCTCAAGCACAAGGCAGCACTCAGTGTTGCCTATGGCGCGGGTTTGAGAGCCTCGGAGGTCATCTCGCTCAAGGCCGGCGATATCGACAGTGAGCGCATGGTGATCCGTGTCGAGCAGGGCAACGGCCGCAAGGATCGTTACGCCACAGCCGCAAGCGCTCAAAAGACTAAACCTCAACACAACCCAGCTTGCCCACAGTCCCCGCCCTGCTGCGTCAGCCATTTGGGGGCACTCCGCAGTGCGGGGCCTATGGACAACCTTCCGCAACACCCAAGTGGCGTACTTTTACTCCGGCGAGTGGTGTAATTTTGCTCCGGCGTTGACAATGAGGTTGGTTGAAGTCTGGATGGGGTAATTCAGTCATGAAAAGTAGACTTGGTTCAGGTTTTCGATTTTCTAAGTTCTCATCAGAAACCAGAGGATTGTTCAAACGTTGCATTACATATTTGACAGCCGAGGAAATTTGAACTGATTTATCAATAAGAATTAATTTACTTTTTGGATGATCAAAAAAATGTCCTAATTCTTTGAGTTTTATTGATATTAACAATGTATTTTTATAATTTTCAGCACTTATGAAAACTGTTTTATTCATTCTTATATTTAAATTAAGTCTGTCATTGTTAAATTCATCAAGTCCTTCCTGCTTTATAAAATTGTCTATAGTATTGTATATCTTTAATTCAAGATTGTAGGATTTGTTTTTTGGATATTGTTTGTTGGATAATCTTTTTTTATCACTTTTTAAAATATTATTGTTTCGTTTTCGGTAAAAAAACCAAATGCAGTGGCAATAACTATGGTCAAAATCGAACCACCAGTGAATTTGAAATAACGACGTCCAACATCCATCCCGTTTGATGGATTGAAATATGGATCAATTCAGCCAAATAAACACCAGCCGAGATAGACAAAAACAAGCTGACACATGTAAATATCATCAATCCAATGACAACCAGTATCAAACTCCGAGTCAATCTGACGATCCAAAATGGAATGGCAACATTCACACCGAACAGCAGCACAGACAGCAACCCAGAGAGTATCCCTACATCTAATGCCATCTGGAGTATTGTACCTCTCCGATAAGTTACTCACTAGTTAGTAGGGGCTAATATGTTGCTCACTGACGATCTAGCCATTTCTGGATCGAAATCCAGTCTCTGACTATTGATTTAGTCTGTCAAATCACCAACCAATTCCACGGTCTGTATCTGGACGAAATCAACAAACCCGAATTGCTGAGTACATCTCAGCACGTCGTCAAGCAGGTCTAACCAGCCTAACAATCAGACGATGCAGATCAGGCCACAGCCAACTCCGGGCCATCACTATCTTCGTTAGCCAAATTCTGGAAACAGTTCGAGGAATTCGTCTGCTGTTTTCTGGTCTCTGAAACACCAGCCAGTTTTGATAAACAGCTGTCTTCGGGTGTAAATACTCCCGTGTCTCATAGAACCCAACACCTTGTATAGCCCGGCATTCAATCAACCAGTCAGCTGCACGACTGCCAGTCTCCACCAACATGTCTATGGGGTCTATGATCGGGTCAACACTGCTTTTCTTTGCTCCATCAACACCCATGGCAAAATAGGGAATGTTGAGATGGTCAGGTGTCCCGACTGGAACCCAGATTTCGTCAGACCTGTTCAAAACTCTTATGCCCTAAACGACTGCAAGTTTTCGATATGCATTCGGCTCTCCGAATGTGACAGATAAAATCTCTCCAATTGATCCACACTTGTCAGGGCATTTCGTGCCAACACATAAATATCAACGTTTCCCGTGAGAAGACGTATCATCAATGCCGAGTGCCGAAGTGAATAAAGTGTCCGTTTTTGTCCTCGTGCATCTTCCTTTAAACCTGCTTCTTTCACGACATAATCAAATTGCCGTCTGATTGTCTGAAGTGCATATTCACGGTTCCGGTATTGTGGGAAAAACACATAATCATCTGCTTCACCATAGCCGATTGATTTATGCCGATTGAGAAGTCTTTTGTGCACATCGTATGCCTCATGCATTGATGCACTGTCCCGGTTGACGGTCTTTGAATTGACGGGAGAGATAAGGACATACCGTGTTTTTTTCTCTCGGATGCTTCGAACGTGTTTGTGTTTCAACACCTTCAAATCTGATATCCGTACAAACACGTTCAAATGAAATTTGAGAAAGTCATATATTTCTTCCGTTAAAGGAACACCTCTAACTTTGATATCTTGCTTTCCCAGTTCTTCTGCTGTTTCCCAAAGTTTCTTATACTCTTTGAACGTGAAATAGGAACGAGGATTGTCTTTTCTTTTCACCGTTGAGATTGGCGGAATGGACTGAAGAAAACCTCTACGTCTTGCCTCGTTCAGCACTTTCCTGATGACGACTAGATGCTTGTTCAGAGTTGAAGGGGATAACTTCCGTTCACTTGAGAGATGATCAACATAGTCGTCAATCATCTGAGATGTGATGTCGGCTACTGCCCTCAGACCAAAGAACGGTAGGATGTCCTTGTTCAGTTTCTTACGATCTTCACTGAGCAACCGACCGTCACGTTCCTCACGGCCAACTTTTCCTTCCTGTCTCTCCATCAATTTGTCTGCACATGCAGCAAATGTGTCACGGTGAACATCGAAGTTCATCCGTTGGGAAAGTTTCACGTCATCAAAGAAGCTCTTGGCAAAATTGATTGCATCTGCCTTGTTTTCACACTTGGTGGACTTACGAAGATATTTACGTCCAACAAACAGCCTGACCTGCCAAAATCGGGATGCTTCAATCCGATAAATCTGAAGTGTCTCCGGATATCCTCGGATTGACGTCAAATCGTATGGAGCAGTGCGACTGGACATATGTAATTGTATGAAAGTAAATTGCTACATACAAGCAGTTTGTGTGCTTTGTCTAAGTTATTGATTTTTATGGAGATTTGGTAGCGGGAGAGGGACTTGAACCCCCGACACGCGGATTATGATTCCGCTGCTCTAACCACCTGAGCTACCCCGCCCCAACATACCGGTTGGCGATGCTGGACATTCGACCTGCAAGGCTTTGCACCGGCACCGGACGGCCTGCAGACAGCTGCTTCCGGCAAGGACATGCGCGGTATAATAGGCTGTGGCCATGCAAGTCAAGCGCCGGACTTTTTGAAGCTGCCTGCAAGCTTGCCTATTCGTCTGTCTCGTCGGCTTCAGGCCGGATGGAGCGCACCAGGCATATCACCAGGAAATAGGCAGATGCCGCAACCCACAACCAGAAAATCACCGGCGATGCATCAAGCGCCTTGTGCTCCTTGGACACGATGAGCAGCCGCAGCGTGGTGCCGCCCCACAGCACGGTCATCGGTATGGTGAACGCCCGCCAGTCGCGCACCCGCAACGGATGCACGTACTTCCACGGCACAAACGTCAATACACCGCAAATGGCGATCACCGTCAGGTTGACCCACTGGTCGGTCTGCATGATGTGGAAATATAGCACAACGAGATTCCACAGTGCCGGAAAACCGGCGAAATAATAGTCCGACGTCTTCATGCCGGCATTGGCAAAGGTATAGAGCGACACCGCCATGATGCCCGCTGCCGTGGCGGTCTCAAAGCCTTCGGGCACCAGGTCAAACCAGTACACCATCATGGCCGGCACCACGACATAGGTGAAGTAGTCAATCACATTGTCCAGCGTTGCCCCGTCGAACTGCGGCGTTACCTCGCGCACCCGGGCGCGCCGGGCCAGCGTTCCGTCAATGCCGTCGACAAACAGCGCCAGGCCCAGCCACAGGAAAGCCGCGATCCGGTCGCCCTCGAGAATTGCAACCAGCGCCAGAAAACCCAGCACGATGCCGGACGCCGTGAACGCATGCACGGCCCATGCGGCCGCGACATCCTTTTTCTGCAAATCCTTATGTTCACTTTTGTCAGTCATGGCCCCCGCATGTCACACAATCGGTCTGCTGTCATCAGATCAGCAACCTTACACGGTCCTTATGCAGCCGCACTGTACACTGTACTATGCAAGTGTGCCCGCAATATATCCGCCGCCAAGCACCCGCGCACCCTGGCCCGGCGCTTCGTAAAACACACATGCCTGGCCTGGTGAAATGCCGAAATCCGGCTCATCCAGCATGACCTGAACCTCGTTGTCCTGTGCCGCCACAAACCTTGCAGCGACAGCCGGCCTGGTAGAGCGTATCTTGACGAACACGCATTCAGGCATGTCCGTGCCGTCAGACCCGGTTGACCCGAGCCAGTTTACATCGCGCAGCCTGATGATGCGCCGCGCCAGTGCGTCCCTTGGCCCGACAATGACCTTCGCCGATGCCGGCTCAAGTGCCGTCACGTACAGCGGTTCACCGGCAGCTACCCCGATGCCGCGGCGCTGGCCGATGGTAAAATGAATGATGCCCCTGTGGCGTCCCAGCACACGGCCGTCCTCGTGCACGATGTCGCCGGGTTCTGCTGCCTCCGGACGCAGCCGTTCAATAACCGGCACATAATTGCCGTCCGGCACAAAGCAGATGTCCTGGCTGTCCGGTTTGCCGGCTAGTGAAAGCCCCATGGCGCGCGCCATCGCGCGGGTTTCATGTTTTGTGAATGATCCCAGCGGAAAGCGCAAATAGTCAGCCTGCGCCCGGGTGGTCTGAAACAGGAAATAGCTCTGGTCCCGCCCCATGTCTTCAGGCGTCCGCAGATCGCGCCCGCCGGACCCGTCGTGGCGGGCAACGGATGTTATGTAATGGCCGGTCGCCAGGCACGCGGCACCGAGCGCCTGGGCCCGGGTCAGAAGGTCAGCAAACTTGACGGTCTGGTTGCAGGTGACACAGGGTATCGGGGTTTCGCCGCGCACATAGGCGTCGGCAAATTCCTCGATCACCGCATCCTTGAAGCGGTTTTCAAAATCCAGCACGTAATGCGGGATGTCCATCGCAGCCGCCGCCTTGCGCGCATCGTGAATGTCCTGACCGGCGCAGCATGCACCTTTCCGGCGAACAGCCTCGCCGTGATCGTAAAGCTGCAGAGTAATGCCGGCGACGCCATATCCGGCTGCCTTCAACAGTCCGGCAACCACGGTGGAATCAACGCCGCCGGACATGGCCGCAACAACAAGCGTGCGCCCGCCATCAGGGTCAAGCCCGATGGAATCGCGTACTCGCTCAAGTATCGAACTGTCGATGTTCATTGTTCCTCGGCGTTCAATCGGCTGGCTGACGGGCAACGGGTCCGGCGGGCTGCCAGACCGTCACGCTGGGCCGGCATGGGTTAACCTGAAACCGGCAATGCTGCTCCAGCACTTTGGAATCGTTCAGTTTTATGCTTTCTGACTGATCAATTCAAAAGCCCTGGTGAACTAGATATGGTCAGCCGCGCCGGGCTGCAACAGTTTTCTTTTTATCCGTAAACGCATCATCTCCGGCCAGACTGTTTCGTTTTGAGCCAGTTGCAGCACTTTGTTTGCCATTTATTCGTAACTGCTTAGACCTTTTTAAACGCCAGTCCGGTAAATTGATTGCCAGTTAGTACAGCGTATCAGGTGAAGTTAGTGAATAATTCAGGTCAGTTGCGTTCCCGTATCAATTACGTCATCGGTCCGGATGGCAGCCCTCTCACGATTGCCGATTTGCCGCCTCCGGGAACCCATCGCTGGGTAATCCGGCGCAAGGCAGAAGTTGTGGCCGCAGTCCGCGGTGGTCTGCTCAGCCTCGAGGATGCGTGCGGGCGGTACAAGTTGACGGTTGAGGAATATCTCAGCTGGCAGCGGTCCATCGACCGCCATGGTCTGGCAGGATTGCGCACCACACGCATTCAGGACTATCGCGCAAGCTGATACGGGGAGTCAGAAAACAGGTGGCGCGGCTGTATCCGGCAAGGAAACAGCCGCGCCATTATCATGTTGAACAATGTGACATCTTGCAGCCCGCTCATCATGCGGCTAGGTTCTCCTGCAAACTTTGCAGGAATCTGACACCGATGAAATCCGACAAACTCAACCTGTCCTTCTCGGCAAAGCGGCCCGGAACGGCAGAAATTGCAGAACTGCTGAAACAGCTTCGGGAAACCAGAACCTGGCAATCGATGGAAAATCTTGCCCGGAAGGCTGCCGAACTGCATCCGCACCAGCCCGAGTTTCACATGATGCTGGGTACCTCCCTGCACAATCAGGGAAAGGCCCGCGCAGCCGAGCAGGCTTATGGCGCCTGTCTCAGGATTGATCCCAAAAACGTCCGTGCGCTCATCAACCTGGGAAGCCTGCAGATTTCAGCAGGTCAGCCGGCGGCCGGCCTGGCAGCGATCGACGCGGCATTGCATCTTGACCCGGGCAATGTCGAGGCGCGGGTTCAAAAGGGTCGCGGCCTGGGTGTTCTGGGCAAGCCGGATGAAGCTCTCAAGGTATTTGACGAACTAGACGCAGAACAGCCGGACAACGTGAATGTTATCACGGCGCGGGCCCTGTGCCACATGCAGATAGGTCACAGGACAAGGGCCGCCGAACTTCTGTCCCGGGCTCTTGAGCTTGCACCCGACGATCCCGAGATACGCGCTGCAATGAAGAAGGTGGCCAGCTAGCAGGGATTTGTGTCACCCGATGCTCACCTGTCGCACAATCACAGCTGAGGCAACCTCGCCGGAGAATGCACCCAATGACAACGATTGCCATGTGGTCGGGGCCTCGCAACATTTCAACGGCCATGATGTATTCATTTGCCAGCCGGCATGATTGTACGGTGTGGGACGAACCGTTCTATGCGCACTACCTGTCAGCTACCGGAATCAGCCATCCTGTAGGCGACGAGGTAATTGCCGCCGGTGTAACCGATTACGCCACCGTGGTGGACCAATGCCTGGCAAAACCTGCCGATGAAACACCGGTATTCTACCAGAAACACATGACCCACCACATGTTGCCGGGTCAGGACTGGCGCTGGTGCCTTGCAGTGTCGAACGTTTTTCTGATTCGCGCGCCCGAGCGGGTTCTGGCGAGTTACGCAGCCAAGCGCCAGGACGTCTCGCTCGCCGATATCGGCTTTGAGCGTCAACTGGAGTTGTTCAACATGGTGGCGGATCACCTTGGGCATGCGCCCATTGTCGTGGACTGCGAGGACATTCTCTCCAGTCCGGCAGACACCCTGCAGGCCCTGTGCAAAGCTGCCGGCATCGGGTTTGATCCGGCCATGCTGTCCTGGCCGCCTGGTCCGAAACCGTATGACGGCGTCTGGGCAAAACACTGGTACAACGCTGTATGGAGTTCAACAGGCTTTGCTGATCCAGGATCCGGGTACCCGGCACTTGGCGGAAATCTGGCTCGCATTGCAGATCTCGCCCGGCCAATATACGACACCTTGCGGCCTCACCGCCTGCGTAAGGACGCAGCAACCGCCTCCACAAACTGAAAAATGATTGAGGAAGCAGCCGGTTTGGACATGCAGGGCCGCCGGACGGGACCCCGCATATTGCGCCGGTCAGTGCCTGTTGCGGCCAGCGCCTGAATCTATCGGACGGCCAATCATGCTGATTTCACCGCGATGGCTTGCCTCTTTTTCTGCAAGAAGCTCGACCTTGCGAAGCTCGGACTCTTCTTCCGCAACAGCCGCGCTGGCCCGGTCAAGCTGGTCCTGCAGGTCATCTATCGTAGCCAGCAGGTTTTTCCGCCGGTTGCGAATCGACTTGGCAGTCATCGAGTAATTGAAATTGGAAGGATCGCTGATGCCGGTCTTATGCTCTTCGTAAGCAATCTGCTGGTCCAGGTCGTCCTGCTTGCGGCGAAAATCCGCCATCATCATTTCTATATCGCCAACCTGCCGCCGTTTCTCTTCAACATGGAAACGATGCAGGCGCAAAAGCGTATCTTTAGACCGCATGGAAAAGCCTCACTCAATAAACGCAACAAACAAAAATCAATATGAAGAACCGGCATTTTCAAAAACCTCTGCTGGCCAGATTCAATCGAATCAACTAGCGTCGGTTCATCCAGTTATCACGAGTATGATGAACGATCAGGCTTAAGGGGCGGTAAACGAAAGTGCCGGGCCTCGCATTATGATTCCAGTGACTGTTTTTTGAAGTTTCGCTGTTTATACCGGAGGACACTTTTTGACCCGTTTGGCGGAGACCGGTCCGTTCACTGAGGCAGGCGCGCGGTGCGGTGCGCCGGTCACACGAGTGAGTATTGACTGTACCTGGCATCATGGACGGGCAAACAGCCAAACCGGCTACAGGGCGAACCAAAAACCTGCAACTGGCCTGAACAAATGAACCCAACCGGTTCTAATTTCTGAGAGAATTAGGTTTTGTTAACCATTTGGAGTTTATCGTGACCATAGAGTTAATCGGGCGTTTTGATCTGGTCATCAGGGCCAGCTGATTCAGGCGGATAGTTCCACAGGGCCGGCGCCAGGTGCGGACAAGCATACTAAGGGGTTACGGATGAGAGTTCTGTTGATTGAAGACGACTCTGCAACAGCGCAGAGCATCGAACTGATGCTCAAGTCGGACGGATTTAATTGCTATACCACGGACCTGGGTGAAGAAGGCGTCGATCTCGGCAAACTTTACGATTACGACATTATCCTTCTCGATCTCAACCTGCCGGACATGAGCGGCTATGATGTACTCAAGACATTGCGCGTGGCCAAGATAAATACTCCAATCCTTATTCTTTCCGGCATGGCCGGCATAGAAAACAAGGTGCGTGGTCTCGGGTTTGGTGCTGATGACTACATGACCAAGCCATTCCACAAGGATGAACTGGTTGCCCGCATTCACGCGGTTGTCCGTCGCTCCAAGGGTCACTCGCAGTCAGTCATCATTACCGGCGAACTACAGGTAAACCTGGACACCAAGACGGTGGAGGTCGGCGGCCAGCGCGTTCATCTGACCGGCAAGGAGTACCAGATGCTGGAACTGTTGAGCCTGCGCAAGGGTACAACCCTCACCAAGGAAATGTTCCTGAACCACCTGTATGGCGGCATGGATGAGCCGGAACTCAAGATCATTGACGTGTTCATCTGCAAGCTGCGCAAGAAACTCGCCGCGGCGGCCGATGGCCAGAACTTCATTGAAACCGTCTGGGGACGCGGTTATGTTTTGCGCGAGGCCGAAAACGTCGCTGCCTGAGCGAATACAAGAATACGTGCGGACCTGAATGATGCCGCAGGCATCACGATGTCGCAGAATACCCCCGGCGAGGCTCTGCCGGGGGTTTTTTTGTTGCCGTGGTCAGGCAGGAAGAGCGTAATACATGACCGCATCTTCACCAGCGGCAGCGGCGGTTAAATCCAGTTCGCATGCATCGGCCAGCCTGAGAGTGTAATACACCTGGGCCAGGCGGGCATCCATGGTGTCCAGCTGGGCGTCACCTTGCAGCATGGCCAGCGTTTTTTCCGGTACCCTGGCATTCTTGCCTTCAGCCCGGGCGGTCAGTCCGCCTGCTTCCGGTGCCGCGAGGGTAATCCTGCCGCCGCGCGGGATCGAGGAAACCGCCAGCATCACCAGGTTAAGCATCAGTTTCACCTGGTTCTTGGGGCGAATTTCACGCGGCACTTCCCACTCAAGGGTTACCTTGTCTTCGCCGATGAACTTTTTTGCGACGTCTTCTGCATCACCTGTATCTATGCTGGAGCCGGCGGAACCTGCAGCTCCGAACGCGATGCGGCAGAACTGCAGTTTTGCCGATGCCTGAACCGCCGAGCGGCGAACCAGATCAAAAGCAATTTCGCGCATTTCGGCATCCGTTTCCTCCTCCAGCACCTCAAGCCCGTTGGCGATGGCGCCGACCGGCGAAATTACATCGTGGCAGACTTTCGAGCAAAGCAGTGCCGCGAGGTCGAGATCACTCAACACAGTGTTGAATTTCATAAAGTAAGGCCCCCTGACCGTTGTTTCGTGATGTGCTGTCGAGCAGAGTCTAACGGGCCCGGCAAGCCCCTGCCAACCCGGCATGCTGGGTTTGACTCAACACCTTGTTCTGACTCAACAATTCAACTACAGAACACCCCGGACCCTGTTTACGGCAAAGTCAATTTTGTGAAAATTCGAACCGAATCAAGTTCATGACCCCTTCTGAACCATCGCGGCATCTGCTCTCGCTCATGAAAATTGCCCATGCCGCAGGTGCGCGCATCATGCAGATTTACAATGGCGGTTTCGAAGTCACCAGCAAGGCCGACGCTTCACCGGTAACCGAGGCCGATATTGCAGCCGAAGCCATCATACTGGAGGGCCTCGCGCAGGTCGCGCCAACTGCAAACATCATTGCCGAGGAAGCCGCAGCAGCTGGTGCAATACCGAGGGTAACTTCCGAATTCTATCTGGTTGATCCGCTTGACGGCACGCGTGAATTCATCAGCCGCAATGGCGAATTCACCGTCAACATCGCGCTGGTGCGTGATGGCGCGCCCATTGCAGGTGTCGTTTATGCGCCTGCATTGTCGATGCTTTATGCAGGCGAACAGGAATCGGGCGCGTTCCAGATCAACCTGGATGCTGCTCAACCTTTTCCGGATGCACCGGCGCTGCAGCGCATCTTCTGTCCCGGGTTACCGGCTGCAAACATAAAAGTGGTGGCCAGCCGCTCGCATCGCGATGAGAAAACCGATGCCTGGCTGGCAGAACGCGATGTGGCTGAAATTGTGCCGGCTGGTTCGTCGCTGAAGTTTTGCCTGCTGGCAAGTGGCAAGGCGCACCTTTATCCCCGCTTTGGCCGCACAATGGAGTGGGACACTGCCGCTGGCCACGCGGTGCTGGCAGCAGCCGGTGGTGAGGTCTTTGAGGCAACTGGTCCCGTGCTGCGGTATGGCAAGGCCCATCGTGGCTTCGACAATCCCGCCTTCATAGCATCCGTGTCGGCACATGGCTGCTAGGGTCAGGCATGTTTGGTGCAATGATAACTGTTTCGGCAGCATTTTGTTAATCGTATACACTCCGTTAACGCATCATCCCGCATACTGAGGTGAGTTACTGTCCATGATGGCCGGGCAGTCGCACGATTTTGTCAGTATCAGGTGAGTAAAACAAATGAAACGAATTCTGGCGCTCGCAGCCTTTGCGAGCCTCTCCATCACTACATTGTCAGTAATGTCAGGACTTGAAAATCACGCCTTCGCGCGCGGTTCCGACATTGATGACGGCACGCCCCGGTCGAGCCAGCCATATGACCAGGACGACGCCGGCACCTACAGCTCCGAAGAGATCGTTCACGGTGGCCACCGCTGGTTTGGCACCACCACCAAGGGAGTGGCCCAGGCTGTGGAAACCGTCTTCTCACAGGCAGGACGTCCTTCGGGCTACATCATTGGCGAAGAGGCCGCCGGCGCATTTTTCGGCGGCCTGCGCTATGGCGAAGGCACCCTGTTCATGAAGGACGGCACCAGGAAGAAGCTTTACTGGCAAGGCCCGTCTGTAGGTTTTGATCTCGGCGGCAATGGATCGCGGGTGCTGGTTCTGGTCTACAACATCAACCGGGAACACCAGATCTATGACCGTTTCATCGGCATCGAGGGATCTGCCTACATGGTCGGTGGCCTTGGCGTTAACTTTCAGTCAAATGAGCAACTGAAACTGGCGCCCATACGCACCGGTGTCGGAGCCCGCCTGGGTGCCAATGTAGGTTATCTGAAATACACCGAGTCCCCCACTTTGAATCCGTTTTGATCTGCAGGCACCGGTACCCGCTGCACCGCCGGCAACCGGGACGAGCGAAATGCCGCCCGGTTGCGCTGCCAGTGGCCCGAATGCCGGTGACAACATTCGGCTTCAACACGATAAACAGGGGTTATCGCACAATTAACCTTCACAGCATTCGTGCAGTGTACTACGATTGAATTTCTGGCAATCTGGATAGACACGGGGATTGCAGTATTTACCAACTGTTAGTCGTTTGTGGAACACCGCCGGTCTGGCCCTCATCCGACAATTATGTGGTCATTGCCCGCTGGAGGAACTATGTCTCAAATTGAGACGATTATGCTTGTTGCACTGGGGTTTGTAGGTGCACTTCTGGTTGGTTTGCTTGTAGTACGCGGGCTTTGGACCTACGCGGTTAGCCTGGGAAAACGCCGGGTTGAACGTCGCGCACCGTCAGCCATCGCCGAATTGAGGGCCGACCGGGACCGGTTGAAGGCGGAATACGCCATGCAGGGCCGCCGCCTGCAGTTGCGGCTCGATGATCTGAAGACCCGCATGGCCGAACAAATGGCCGAAGCATCAAGAAATCGCAATCGCATCGAGCATCTGGCTGATGAAGTTCGCCGGCGCGATGACAAAATTGCCAAGCGCGACGAGGACGCCGACAATCTGCGCATGCAGATAACCGCCCTGGAGCGCGAACTGACAGACCGGACTGAACTGCTCCAGCAGGCGAAGGACCTGTTGCAGACCAGGGAAGAAATATCCATTGAACTGCAGGGCAAACTGAAAGTCGCAGACGCCAAGGTCGCAGACCAGTGGTTCATCATCGAGACCCTGAAAAATGATTCTCCTCCGGCCATCGCCGACCTGACCGGAATGGCATCATCGAAATTTGAAAGTGCCCAGCAAAGATTGCGCCAGCGCATTGAGGAAATGAACGACCTGACCCGCCAGATTGACGAACAGCGGCAGGATTTGTCTGTGCAGCAGGACGAGTTGACCATCCTGCGTGAACAGATAAAGCGGTCCCGTGAGGCCGATGCCAGAGCCACAGCTTCCAGCAAGGCGAAAGGCAAGCAGAAAGATGCAAAATCCAATTTCTCCGATGAAGACCTGCCGTTCAAGTCCAAAGACGCTGCGGCAGGCAATCAACTTGAACAGAAGATAATTGAAACCGAGCGCGAAACCGAGGCCCTGACAGAAGAGTTGTCCCGGCTGGACAAGATGTGGAGTACCAGTCAGACCAGTTTGGGTATTGACGATGAAATAGCTGCACGGCCGGCCGGTGCGTCAGCGTCGGAGACCGGCAACACCGGAAAGGGAAAAAAACCGGCAACACGGTCCAGCAGAACTGACAATACATCATCGAAATCCGGCGTTGCGGATGCCGCCAAGGGCAATTCTTCAGACAAGTCATCCGAAACAACAGGTGCGGATGCAGGCAAATCCGCTGACCTGCCAATGTCGACCGGAACGGCGTTATCCGTGGCGCTGCCTGATGTGAAGCTGCCGGATACCTCGCCGGAAGTTACAGTCTCCGTTCAGGAAAAAGTTCAGTTGTCCGGCAAGGCAATTCCGGCCGGATCGGGCGCGGGAAACAATAACATCATCTCACTTGCACAACGCATACGTGCACTGCACAGCGATGCGTCGGGCAATACATAACCCGCCGGCGGGCGCTATTGCGGCTTGACGTTGACCCGTTGCACGACACCCTGTCGCGCCAGGCTGTAGACGATGATGGCATCGCTTCCATCAGGCCGGCGCACGTGAATGGCCAGTGAGCCTCTGTCCAGTGACACCGACTGCACAGTTTCACCCGGACCCACTGCCAGTTCAATCGCCTCTTCCGCACCCGCCAGCCGAGGTTCAAGCGTACTGGCCCGGTTGACCAGTGTGTAGATAAGAAAGGCAAAACCGGCTACAATCATCAGGCCCATCACGTAAACCGCGATCTTGAGAAAGACAAACCCCGGTGAACTTCCTGCCGGCAGGTCATCATCATCATCGAGCCTTGCCGAGTTTTTTGAAGTTTGATTACTGGCCATGTCTGATCCGGAAGAAAAGTTTGAACTAACCCACGAAGGACCAGCCGCCGAACGGCTGGACAAACTACTCGGTCAAGCCAGTAGCGACCTTTCCCGTGCCCGCTTCCAGATGCTTATATCGCAAGGCCATGTGAATGTGGACGGCACATCAATAGTCGACGCCTCTTTCAAGGTCAAACCCGGATCCGTGGTTTGCGTACTTCTGCCGGAACCTGAAGACCCCGAACCTCTCGCCGAAGACATTGCACTCAGTATCGTACATGAAGATGAAGCGATTGTTGTCGTCGACAAGCCGGCCGGTCTGGTGGTGCATCCCGGTCCCGGCAACTGGACAGGAACGCTCGTCAACGCCCTGATCGCACATTGCGGCAGCAGCCTGTCAGGTATCGGCGGCGTCAGGAGGCCCGGCATTGTTCACCGCCTCGACAAGGAGACTTCAGGCTTGCTGGTGGTCGCAAAGACCGACAAGGCCCACCGGTTGTTATCGGAACAGTTTGCCGCTCATGGCCGTGATGGCAGGTTGTCCAGAAAGTATCTGGCACTGGTCTGGCGTGAACCGCAACCGCGCCGCGGCACTATCGATACCCTGATAGCACGCAGTACCTCCAGCCGGATCAGGATGGCGGTAGCAAAGTCAGGTGGCCGCCGGGCAATCACACATTACGAAACCATACGTACACTGCCGGCAAATTCACGCGAAGTGGTGGCCACCCTTGTGCGGTGCAGTCTGGAAACCGGCAGAACCCACCAGATCCGGGTTCACATGGCCTATATCGGTCATCCCCTGCTGGGAGACAGTGTTTACGGATCCGGCAACGCTGCTTCGGCCAGCAAGCTCAATCATGCAGCCCGAGAAAGTCTCGCCAGCCTGTCCCGGCAGGCACTGCATGCTGAAAGTCTGGGTTTCCGGCACCCTGAAACCGGGGAAGCGATGTTGTTTCACTCCGGGCTGCCAGTTGAAATGCAGAACTTGTTGGACGTAATTTGACGTTTACGTAAAGATCAATAATTCTAATTCATGACCAAACTGTAATCCTGTTCAGGCAGTCGTTACCTTTAAACTGGAAGCTTTTGGGCTTATATCCTGATATAAGTCAGGGCAGAACTCCCCTTTTTATCGGGTGAAAGGTACAGGAATGGCAACAACAGGTAGTAATCTGCCGGTATTGGCCGGTGAAAGCGGCTTGCAGCGTTATCTGCAGGAAATCCGTAAATTCCCCATGTTGCAACCGGACGAGGAATACACGCTAGCCAAAAACTGGCGCGATAATGAAGACCGTGATGCAGCGCACAAACTTGTAACCAGTCATTTGCGTCTGGTGGCCAAGATTGCCATGGGTTACCGCGGCTACGGCCTGCCGGTGTCGGAAGTGATATCTGAAGGCAATGTCGGGCTCATGCAGGCCGTCAAGCGTTTTGAACCTGAAAGAGGTTTTCGCCTGGCAACCTACGCGATGTGGTGGATCAAGGCGTCCATCCAGGAGTATGTGCTGCGGTCATGGTCGCTGGTCAAGATGGGCACAACAGCCAGTCAGAAAAAACTGTTCTTCAAACTGCGCAAGGTGAAGGGACAGATACAGGCACTGGAAGACGGTGACCTGAATCCTGAACAGGTAACCGAGATCGCAACCCGCCTGGGAGTTCCGGAACAGGATGTCGTGTCCATGAACCGGCGTCTTGGCGGTGATGCATCGCTCAACGCACCCTTGTCAAGAGACGGTGAAGCTGGCGGAGAGTGGCAGGACTGGCTCGTCGATGATGCCGAAACGCCGGATGTGGCCTATGAACAGAGTGAAGAGCAGGACATGCGCTCCAAGTTGTTGCATCAGGCCATGAACGGGCTAAACGAGCGCGAGCGGCGTGTTTTTGAAGCCCGTCGCCTGTCGGAAGACCCGTTGACGCTTGAAGACCTGTCCCAGGAGTTCGACGTGTCACGCGAACGCATTCGCCAGATCGAGGTAAAAGCCTACGAAAAAGTGGAAAAGGCCGTCAGAAAGGCGTCAGCTGAAATGCTGGGATGACCCGGCAATAGATTATCGAAAAGTTGTGAAACTGATTCTGTAAATATCTGACTATCCCAAATAGAATACGAACTGATCGGAAAGTTACTTTTTCGAAACTCCGGACTGTTATTGTGTGAAGTCACGCATGAACATCGGGGGCGGCTGGATTTTCAGTTGTATGGGCTTTGCTAAAGGTCTTCAGGTTCAGGAAAACACCGCATTTTCTCGCAAATGCGTTTCTATCCTGTGTTGGTGCCCTGTTACTGGTTGCCGGCATCAACTTCGCACAGCATGAAATTGACAGACTGGTTCGCCAGCAGGCTTCAGAACTGGCTCACACCTGGTCCATGCAGGTTGCAGGAAGTGCGCCTGAACTTCCCGAACTGCTGACCACCCCGAAGGCAAACTCACATCCGCTCGCCAACCCTGGCAACATTCGGCTCTCCCCGCCTGTTGTGGGGTACCGCATCTATGACACAGATGGTGACTTGAGAGCCTGGGCCGGCAAGGCCGATGTGCAGGCTGCCACGGCCAACCAGCGATATCACACCCAGATCACCTTGCCCATCGTCAGCGGCGGCAGGCAAATTGGCACGATCACGTCAGATGTAGACACCAGCGCGATCCACGGTTTGCTTATGAACGGAGCACTCAGGTTCGGAATAATATTCTCGTTTGCGATCGGCATTCTCCTGTTTATGAGCATGCTGGTCCGCATCAATTCGCGACAGGAAGCGCTGCGCAATACAAACCGCGTGATGCAGCGCAATGTCATGACAGGCATTCCAAACCAGCTTGCATTTATGGAAATGCTGTCCTTGTCTCACTCTCAGGAAATCGCCCAGCACACCACGACCAATCTGTACCTGCTCAATCTTGACCGTTTTACCCAGATAAACGAGCGCCTGGGCAACACCGTTGGTGACATGTTGCTGAGACTGGTCGCTGAACGGCTGCGCCTTGCCTGCGGCGATGCTGTTGTCTGTACTCATATCAGCGGCGATACTTTCGGCATTATTGCCGATGACAGAAACGGCAGTCGCATACACAGAACCCTGCAGCAGGTGTTCTCGCAACCATTCAATTTTGGTCAGAATGTCATCAGGTTATCCGCCAGCATCGGGGCGGCCACATCAACCGCAGGCCTTCACTCCAGCGACCAGTTGCACCGCAACGCCGAACTGGCCCTGCGTGCAGCGAAAACCAATGGCGGACATCAACTGATATCCTACGACAGCGATACGGTTGTCAGGTTCCAGGAGATTGACCGCGTCGCGGCAGTTGTCGAGGAAGCCTGCCTGAACAATGACTTCGAACTTCATTACCAACCCGTGGTCAATTCCAGGACCCGCAAACTGAACAGCTTCGAGGCGTTGATCCGGCTGACCACGGCTGACGGTGAATCAATTGGACCGGACAAGTTCATTCCCGTTGCTGAACGCATCGGACGCATTGAGGAAATCGGCCTGTGGACACTGCGCGAAGCCTGCAAGACAGTCGCAGGACTGCCGCGCCACATCAGCATGGCCGTCAATTTGTCCGTTCAGCAGTTCAATTCCGGAAACCTTGTTTCGGAGGTAAGGAAAATTCTGGACGATGCACGCATTGATCCCGGCAGGATCGAGCTGGAAGTAACTGAAAGCATCATGATTGGCGATGCAGATCCCGTATTTGATCAGCTGGCCCAGTTGCAGGCGCTCGGAATCAAGATCGCCCTGGATGATTTCGGTACCGGATATTCCAGTCTCAACTACTTGTGGCGCTTCAGCTTCGACAAGCTGAAAATTGATCAGGCATTCATCAGGGCCTCTGATCACAGCTCGAAGGCCAGGGCCCTGCTGGCCAAGATTGTCGATGTCGGACGCATGCTGGACATGAAAGTGACCGCGGAAGGCATTGAAACGGAAGACCACGCCACGCGGGTTGCAGATCTCGGTTGCGACTTTTCCCAGGGCTACCTGTTCGGCAAGGCAATTCCCCAAACATCGCTGGCATCGGTCGTAATCAGCGAATTCGCCGAATACATCCGTCTTCAGACCGGCGGTCAGGCAGATGTCGAAACTGACCACGCTGTCACCGGCTGAAACAGCCGCTTGCCTACCTCACCTGATCCTCAAATGGATCGCGCATCAAGATGGTATCTTCACGCTCCGGGCTGGTTGACAGCAGCGCGATGGGGCAATCAATCAGCTCTTCAATCTGGCGCACATACTTTACCGCCTGGGCCGGCAGTTCCGCCCATGACCGGGCGCCCGCCGTTGTGTCGCTCCACCCTTCAAAGCTGGAATATACCGGCTCGACGCGAGATTGCGCACCCTGGCCTGCAGGCAACCGTTCAATGGTTTTGCCGTCAAGTTTATAGCCGGTACAGACCTTTATCTCATCAAAGCCATCCAGTACGTCAAGTTTTGTCAATGCAATGCCGGAAATGCCGGCCGTCTTGATTGCCTGACGAACCATCACCGCATCAAACCAGCCACAGCGGCGTTTGCGACCGGTCACGGTGCCGAATTCGCGGCCTCGTTCACCAAGTTTTTCACCGGTATCGTCAAACAGTTCGGAAGGGAACGGACCGGACCCGACACGCGTGGTATAGGCCTTGGCAATACCAAGGACGTAATTGAGCATGTCCGGACCGACACCTGACCCGGTTGCTGCCTGCGCAGCGACCGTGTTGGACGAAGTCACAAACGGATATGTGCCATGATCGATATCCAGCATTACCCCCTGAGCGCCTTCAAAAAGGATGCGCTTCTGGTGCCGTCTTGCATCGTCGAGCAGGCGCCACGTCGTGTCCATGTAAGGCAGTATGCGCGGCGCTATGGCGAGCAACTCGCGGGCAAGCGCCCCGCCATCCACTTCAGCTTCGCCCAGCCCGCGCCGCAGCGCGTTGTGGTGCGCCAGCAGGCGTTCAATCTTGCCTTCCAGTGAATCCTTGTTGGTCAGATCGTAGACACGGATTGCACGGCGTCCCGTCTTGTCTTCGTAGGCAGGGCCAATACCCCGGCCTGTCGTACCGATCTTGCCTGCACCGGCAGCGGCTTCACGCATCCCGTCCAGTTCACGGTGCAACGGCAGAATTAAAACGGCATTTTCTGCAATCCGCAGATTGTCAGGTGTAACCATCACGCCCTGCGATTCAAGCCGGTTGATCTCGTCATCCAGTGCCCACGGGTCAATGACCACTCCATTGCCTATTATCGACAATTTGCCCGGCCGCACTATGCCGGATGGCAGCAGGGACAACTTGTAGGTCACTCCGTCAATGACCAGGGTATGACCTGCATTGTGCCCACCTTGAAACCTGGCGACGACATCGGCACGTTCAGACAGCCAGTCAACCAGCTTGCCCTTGCCCTCGTCACCCCACTGGGCGCCAACCACCACTACATTTGCCATCTTCAGGCCCATCCATTCTGCATCGGAAAAAGCGAACGGCCCGCACCGCGTTCAGGCAGCAGGACCGTTGCAAGTCTTTACACTGCCACAGATGCCAAAGGAACCGGTTATTGAGCCCTTCAACGATTTTTTGTGTCTGGATGAGAATGACATTTGGTTGAATGAACCTGGAATTATTGATTTGATTTCCCTCAAGACCAGCAGTCTGACTTTGCTGTAAGCTGGTTTGGATTGGGCCATACTGCGGCGATATGCCAAGGGAAAGTTGTTTCATGTTACATGTCAGGTTCTCTCCGGTGATGTTTGGACTGGCCGCACTGGCGATGACGGCCGGTCATTTACCGGCACACGGCGATGAAGATACGGCCTCGATCATGCGGGGCCAGGAACTGGCACAGTTGTTGTGCAAAAGGTGTCATGCGATAGCCGGACCGGGACCCGGCAAGGAGAAAAAATCGCCGCCGTTTTCGACCCTCATTCAGAAACTGACGCTGGAAGGCGTCGCCGACCAGCTTCTGGAGGGTCTGCTGCTGGGCCATGAGCCAATGCCCAGATGGGAGTTTTCGGAACGCCAGGTCGAGGATCTGCTGTTTTACATCGATTCCGTCAGCAGCGAAAACTGACGCCGTTCAGAAGTTCAGGCACTTCGCCTGCCGCACCTGGGGCAATGCCTCAATCTGCGCAAGCAGTTCTGGCGTCACCTTGCCATCGATTTCCGCCAGGCAGATGGCATTGCCACCGGCTTCATCGCGGCCGAGATTGAATGTCGCAATATTGACACCCGCATCACCCAGCAGGCGGCCAAACGCGCCGATAAATCCGGGCTTGTCCTCGTTGGTTACGTAGATCATGTGCTTGCCGAGTTCGGCTTCCATGTTGATGCCCTTGATCTGGATGATCCGCGGTTTGCCATCGGAGAATACGGTGCCGGCCACCGAGCGTTCCTGTTTGGCGGTGGTCACGGTCAGCCGGATGTAGTTGTCGTAGACGCCGCGCTTGGTCTGACGCACTTCGTCGACCTTGATCGAACGCTCCTTCGCCATAACCGGCGCCGACACCATGTTGACCTCTCCCAGGATGGGCCGGAACAAACCAGCCAGAAGTGCCGATGTCAGGGCCTTGGTGTTCATTTCGGCCACCTCACCCGCGTATTCAATGGTCACGGCCATGATCGACGTTTCCGTTGCTTGCCCGGCAAATGAACCCAGTTGTTCTGCCAGCGCCACGAACGGCCTCAGGCGTGGTGCCTCTTCAGCGGAAATTGACGGCATGTTGAGAGCATTGGAAACGGCTCCCTGCAACAGATAATCCGACATCTGTTCGGCAATCTGGAGAGCGACATTCTCCTGTGCTTCCGACGTGGCTGCACCAAGATGCGGCGTGCAGACGACGTTGGGATGACCGAACAGTGCATTGTCAGTTGCAGGTTCGACCTCAAACACATCGAGCGCGGCGCCGGCAATATGTCCGGCATCGAGAGCCGCCTTGAGCGCTGCTTCCGAGACCAGGCCGCCACGCGCGCAGTTGATGATGCGCACGCCTTTTTTCATCCGGCTCATCGCCCTGGCATCCAGGATGTTTCGGGTCTTGTCGGTCAGAGGCGTATGCAGGGAAATAAAGTCTGCACGCTTCAGCAGTTCTTCCAGTTCAACCTTCTCCACGCCGAGTTCGATGGCGCGGTCTTCTGCCAGGAACGGATCGAATGCTATTACCCGCATGCGCAGGCCCAATGCGCGGTCAGCTACAATTGACCCGATGTTGCCGCAACCGATCAGGCCCAGTGTCTTGTTGAACAGTTCGACACCCATGAAACGGGATTTCTCCCACTTGCCTGCCTGGGTCGAAGCGTTGGCTTCCGGTATCTGCCGCGCCAGGGCGAGCATCATTGAAATCGCATGCTCTGCGGTTGTTATCGTGTTCCCGAACGGCGTGTTCATCACGATAATGCCTTTTGCAGAAGCCGCGGGTATTTCGACGTTGTCCACACCAATACCGGCCCGTCCGATCACCTTGAGATTGGTTGCAGCGTCTATGATCCTGGCCGTGACCCTGGTGGCAGACCTGATGGCAAGCCCGTCATAGCCGGCAATACATGCCAGCAGCGCCTCCTTGTCCTTGCCAAGGTCCGGTTCAAAGTCAACATCGATGCCGCGTGCCTTGAAGATCTCAATAGCCGCAGGCGAGAGTTTGTCAGATACAAGTACACGAGGTGCCATTGGGCATTACTCCAGTTTGAAATTTCATCTTGACCGGTAGAAATTCGACTTTGCCTTACGCGGTGACCGGCTGGGAGGCTTGCGCATAAGCCCAGTCAAGCCAGGATGTCAGCGTTTCGATGTCAGACCTTTCAACCGTCGCACCGCACCAGATGCGAAGACCTGCCGGTGCATCCCGGTAGGCACCGATGTCGAAGGCGACCTTTTCCGCTGCAAGAAGCTTGACTATCTGCTTCGGCAGGTCCGCGGCCGCGTCGTCATCGAGACCGGCCACGGCAGATGCGGACAATTTCAGGCACACCGATGTGTTGGAACGGGTCTCCTTCACGACCGCCAGATTGTCGATCCAGTCTGTGCGATCTGCCCAGCTGTTCAGTGTATCGGCATTGGCATCTGCACGAGCCATCAGGGCGTT
Organism: uncultured Alphaproteobacteria bacterium; assembly: GCA_963700885.1. Taxonomy (GTDB): domain Bacteria; phylum Pseudomonadota; class Alphaproteobacteria; order Rhizobiales; family Aestuariivirgaceae; genus Anderseniella. The sequence goes on along the minus strand of CAVOZJ010000002.1, from coordinate 288,443 downwards.
CAGACCACCAGCTTCTTCTGCCCACTCCAGGGCCTTGATATAATCTTCAACACACAACATCGATGGCGTGTTGATGGTTTCTCCCCTGAAAATCCCGGCATTGATCCTGCCGCCCTTCGTCAGGCGGAAAATCTTCGGCAATGGCCATGCAGGCGTATAGCTTTCCAGGCGCTCAACAGCGCGCGGCGACAGTATCAGCATGCCGTGGCCGCCTTCGCCACCTAACACCTTTTGCCATGAATAGGTCACGACATCGAGCTTTGCAAAATCCAGCGGTTGAGCAAAAGCAGCAGATGTTGCGTCACATATGGTCAGGCCCGCCCTGTCTGACGGTATGAAGTTGCCGTCGGGCACCCGCACGCCGCTTGTTGTTCCGTTCCAGGTAAAAACCACGTCGCGGTCAAAATCAGCTTCCGACAGATCGGGCAATTCGCCATAGCCGGCCCTGATTGACCTCACATCGGTCAGTTTCAACTGTTTGACGACATCTGTCACCCAGCCTTCGCCAAAGCTTTCCCAGGCAAGCATGTCCACACCACGTTCGCCCAGCAGGTTCCACATGGCCATTTCCATCGCGCCAGTGTCGGATGCCGGCACAATGCCAATCAGGTAGTCGTCCGGCACGCACAATATCTGACGTGTCAGGTCAATTGCGTGCTTCAATCGCAATTTGCCATCGCTTGCACGATGCGAACGTCCGAGAAAGGCTGATTGAAGGGTGTCGGGTGTCCAGCCGGGTATCTTGGCACACGGGCCGGACGAAAAATGCGGATTTGCCGGCCGCGCCACCGGTTTCGAAATCGTCATGTCTGGTCATCCTTCCAGATGAAAAGCCTCTCGTTGGGGAGAGGTGTCCCACGGACGGAGATACTGGAAGGAAGCATCACAATCAAGTGCGAATTCGATGCGTGATATCAGAGCTCGGTAACAGCGGCCTGGTACTATGCTGGCTTAAATCTGAAACGGCCTGCTCCGCGATGAGAGCAGACCGTCAGGTTCCGTGTCGCCTGAAGATCATCAGGCAAATGTATCAAAAGCTCCAGCGCAGGCCGCCTGTAACCGAGTGATCGCTGTAATTGGGTCCGGCAACATCGATCTGACGGTAACGGTAACCGGCATCCAGCGTGATATTCGGGGCCATCTCGAAGGCAACGCCTCCCATCGCGGCCCATGCAAAGCCATCATCATTGGCCGGGGCCGCTGCACCTGAATAATTGACGAATCCGTAGCCGGCGCCGACACCTGCATAAGGTGTGAATCCCATGGACAGCGGTACATCAATATAGCCGTTCCACAGCACTGTCGATCCCCTCACATCGAATGGCCCTGCGTCCTGGTCAAATCCATAATCTGCCCGCAGATCGGTCCGGAAGTACTGGTTCACCTGGTAACCGACACCACCGCCGGCAATCGCGGCGCCGCCATCATCAAAACCATCCATAGCCAGCCACGAAAAGCCTGCATCACCGCGGACATACCAGCCTGATATGTAGTTGTCATCCTGCACGTAAGGGGCAGGAACCGGCGGCGGGGGTACATAAATATCTGCGGCGATCGCAACCGGCGCCATCAACGCGAAACATGAGGACGCCAAAAGTCCCCGTCTGAAAAACCTGTTCAACTCACAACTCCTTCTCCCCGGTACTCCGGGTGTATCCCTGCTTGATTGATTGGCATGAAGGCCCGTCACTGTTCAAAGGGCATTGGCCCAACACTTCCGCCCACTCTCTGGGGAAGAGGAACTACAGGATCATATTGTCGGATTGCAGTCGCGATTGAGGCATCATGGCGACGCCTTGTCAGGGTTACCAAAATGCTGCCAAATTCGCGCCGTTGCGGCACGTTTAGGACATACACTTTTAACCAGTTCAGCGGTTCTGACACAAAAGAGGCTCGCACGTCCGGTTCCGCCGCCAATACCGGGACATGCGAGCCTTCATTTCCCCTCGGTAAATGGGGTCTTTACACAGTGATCGATAGCGCGATCACCGGATAGTGTTTACCAGGCAGGACCTGCGAAATAATAGCGCAGGCCGAACTTGAACTCATGAGACTCAATCCCGGCAACGCTGATTGCCCCCGGGTCACCTGCGATCGGGGCCGGATCAACGCCGGAAATAACCTCGCCCAGATCGATGTATCGATAGGCCATGTCAAATTTCAGGCTGGGCGTGATGTCATACGATACGCCGGCATCGACATGGTAGGCAAAATCGTAGTCACTCCCGTCCGCCGCTCCGCTCGGTGCGGTCAGACCGGAGATTTCGTTCCTGGCAGCACCGATGCCTCCGCCGATATACGGTGTGAAGCCGGCATAGTTGGTAATATCCCAGAAAGTGGAAACAAACACGTACTGCGACCCGAGCTCCGCATCCAGAGAGTCTGGAAACGCATCAGTCAGGGACGATTTGAGAGTGGCGCCGCCGGTGATTTCGATCCGCATACTGCTGGCAACCTGACAGCCGATGCCTCCTTCAATGAAACCGGCATCATCGATCTCGGAATTTATTGCCGTAGTCGTTGTACCGCCGCTACCGTTGTCAAAACCACCCCCGATCGGTTGCGTAACCGTCGGGCGGTCATACAACGACACACCCCCGTCAATACGGGCATACAGACAGCTCCAGAAGCCGTTGAAACCTTCATCCGGTAGCTGTCCATCATAGTCCGCAGAGTGGGCTGTCCCGGCCAATCCCAATCCCAGTGCAGCGAAACACACTCTCAGCAGCGTGCGACCCATCATTTGTACTCTCCATTCACTGAACGCTTCTCTTGCTCGAGGAGCGAGCTTGCCAATTGCCGTTCAGTTCCAGTTTCATGCTCTGGACACCGTCTGGACCAAACCTTCTATGGAGATAATTAACCAAACCGCTTAAGAACCTCTTAAGCATGTTCGCAGTTTTTTCCGATGGGCCGAAAAAACTGCTCCAGGCGCCCGAAAACCGCGCAGAAAGCCGGCCGCGCCAAGTATGAAAATGATTATATGTTGATATATGTCCGGGGCAATTTCGGAACCGGACTGTTCGAATGCCTCAGGCAGCGTGCCGCTGGACCTCTGCGACGATGTCATCGACCACCGAAGTCACCAGGTCCGCATTGTCGGCCTCTGCCATCACGCGAATGAGCGGTTCCGTTCCTGATTTTCGAATGACAAGCCTTCCCGAACTGCCCAGTTTGATCTCGGCAGCAGCAATGGCCTTTTTCACCTGCTCGTGTTCCAGCGGTTGTCCGGAGCCATAGCGGACATTTTTCAGCACCTGCGGCACCGGCTCAAACATCCGGCAGACATTGCTCACCGAACCGCCATTCTGCACCAGCACCGCCAACACCTGCAGGGCCGCGATCAGGCCATCGCCGGTTGTGTTGAAATCCGAAAGAACCACGTGACCGGACTGTTCACCGCCGACATTGAAACCACCTGAGCGCATATGCTCCACGACATAGCGATCGCCTACCCTGGTACGCTCCAGCTTCAATTGTTTCGATGCCATCAACCGCTCCAGGCCGAGGTTCGACATGATGGTCGCGACCAACCCGTCACCGCGCAACAAGCCCCGCTTGTGCCAGGAGGTGGCAATCAGCGCCATGACCTGGTCACCATCAATAACATTGCCGTGCTCATCAACAAGTATGCAGCGATCAGCATCACCATCCAGTGATATGCCGATGTCAGCCCGCATTTTACGAACCTGTGCCGCCACTTTCTGCGGATGCGTAGAGCCGCATTCATCGTTTATGTTGAAGCCGTTTGGCTCAACCCCGATCGGAATGACTTCCGCACCCAGTTCCCACAAGGCAGTCGGCGCTACCTGGTAGGCTGCCCCGTTGGCGCAATCAACAACAACTCTCAGGCCGTCAAGTGTCAGATCTTTCGGAAACGAACCCTTCACAAACTCAATGTAGCGAGCCTGGGAATCCTCGATGCGCTTGGCCCGGCCTATGTGTTCAGGTTCCGCGAGGGAAATGGTATCGGGCGCCAGGACCAATTTTTGAATCTCATTTTCCTGGACGTCCGACAGCTTGTACCCGTCAGGTCCGAATATCTTTATGCCATTGTCATGGTACGGGTTGTGCGATGCTGAAAGCATCACCCCCAGATCAGCCCGCATCGAACGGGTCAGCATAGCAACTGCAGGCGTTGGAACCGGCCCAAACAGAAACACATCCATGCCTGTCGACAGGAATCCTGCGGTGAGGGCCTGCTCAACCATATATCCCGACAGACGCGTATCCTTTCCGATCACCACGCGATGGCGGTGATTTCCACGCCTGTAAAGCGAACCGGCAGCCATGCCGATTTTCAGCACTGTGTCCGCCAGCATGGGGTAGCTGTTGGCCTTGCCGCGGACCCCGTCAGTGCCAAAGAATTCCTTGTCCATTCAGATAATTCCCACCAATATTTCCTATTGATCCTGTTGGGTCATGAACTAATCGGGATGTTGCATCAATCTAACTAAACTTCAGTTAAGCCGAAAGCAAACTGTCAGTGTATTCAGCCTCTAGACCTGGCCTGTGGAAGCCTTCCACATACTCAGGGCATGGCGTGTTTCAGCCACATCATGCACACGTAAAAACTGCACGCCGGACATGGCTCCCAGCAATGCCGCCGTGGCCGAACCTGTCTGCCGTCTGGCGGCGATTTTTTCGCCTGTCACGGCTCCGATGAACCCTTTTCGCGACGCACCCAGCATTACCGGCACTCCAAGACCATGAAACATTGCCAATCCTGCCATGATCTCAAGATTGTGGGCAAAGGTTTTGCCAAAACCGATACCTGGATCTGCGATGATGTGTTCACGCTCGACACCTGCTGCTGCAACCGCTGCGATGCGGCTGGCCAGCCAATCATACACCTCCAGCACGACATTGTCGTACACGGGATTTTGCTGCATGGTCTTGGGATCACCCTGTGCATGCATCAGGCATACCGGCAGGCCCGACGAAATGGTAGCACTCAGTGCATCAGGATCTTGGGTCAGGGCGCTCACGTCATTGAGCATTGCAACACCGCTGGCCGCTACCTTGCGCATGATGGCAGCCTTGCGCGTGTCGCATGACACGGTCAGACCGTCTGCAACCAGGGCAGATATCACCGGATCAATACGGCGCCATTCCTCGGATTCCGCTACAGGGTCGGAACCGGGTCGCGTGGATTCGCCGCCAATATCCAGAACGGCAGCACCGTTTTTCGCCATGGTCCTGGCATTCTCGATGGCCCTGCTCGCATCCGCATTGACTCCGCCATCGGAAAAGCTGTCCGGCGTCGTATTGACTATACCCATTATGTGGGAAGCATTCATTTCCAGCCCGGCAACCGGTTTGCGAGGCTCACTCAGCCGGTCAACCCACCCCGAGACATCCTTGTCGCGGGACGCTTTGAGAGCGGCAACCTTGCGTGGCGTCCAGTTTAAACCCCTGTCTTCGGTGACAAATCCCATGGTCCAGCAGGCATTGCCGTCTGCCAACGGCAGTCCGGCGCCTGCCTTGATCGCCACAGTTGCGTCAGCCCCGTATACAAGACCTGCCGGGCGAATATACAAGCTGGCCATATTGAAAATGCCCTTTGGAGTAGTTCAGGCTTCAGATCAGTATGACTTTTGATTGAATCAATCAAAAGTCATAAAACTGATCTATTCCAAAGCGTAGAGCAACTTTATGGGTTCAGGAGAACCCATGTTGCTCTGGACGAAAACCGGCCGGATTTTCCAGTCACGGAAAATCCGGCCTGTATCCACATATGCAACTGTAAATCAGGTCAGTGGTTGCGGTTCCAGTTCACCCGATCCCTCATCACCCTTCTTTTTCTTGGTGACCGGGACGGAAGAACCCGGTTTTGCCTTTGGCTTGGCATTGTCTTCGTCATCGCGAGATGGCGGTTTGCCCTTCAGCAAATTGGTTATTTCATCGCCGGAAAGGGTTTCGTACTCCAGCAGGCCCTGCGCAAGCGCTTCAAGGTCCTTCTTCTTTTTGGTCAGGATGGTGCGGGCGGTCTTGTAACCATCATCAACCAGCCGCTTGATCTCGCTGTCAATCTTGCGGGCAGTTTCCTCGGACATATTCTGGGTCCTGGCAACAGAGTGGCCAAGAAACACTTCTTCCTGATTTTCACCGTAAGCCACCATGCCAAGCTCTTTGGAATAACCCCATTGAGTGATCATGGCCCGCGCAAGTTTGGTTGCCTGATCGATGTCGGATTGGGCGCCCGAGGTCACATTGTCTGCGCCAAAGGTCAGTTCCTCAGCCACACGTCCACCCATCATGATGGCAAGACGCGAAGTCATTTGCTTGAATTTCATGGAGTAGCGGTCGCCTTCCGGCAACTGCATCACCATGCCCAGCGCGCGACCGCGTGGAATAATGGTTGCCTTGTGAACAGGATCCGCCGCAGGCACATTCATGGCAACGATTGCGTGACCGCCCTCATGATAGGCAGTAAGGCGCTTTTCCTCTTCATTCATCGCCATGGAGCGGCGTTCAGCGCCCATCATGACCTTGTCCTTGGCGTCTTCAAAATCAGATTGCGTCACCAGACGGCGCGACCGGCGTGCGGCCAGAAGGGCAGCCTCGTTGACAAGGTTGGCAAGATCGGCGCCGGAAAAACCCGGAGTGCCGCGAGCGATTGTCTTGGCGTTGACGTCCGGTGCCAGCGGTACGTTGCGCATATGAACCTTGAGAATTTTCTCGCGGCCTTTCACGTCCGGGTTCGGCACGACAATCTGACGGTCAAAACGGCCGGGCCTCAACAGTGCCGGATCCAGAACATCCGGACGGTTCGTGGCAGCAACCAGAATCACGCCTTCATTGGCTTCGAAACCATCCATCTCGACAAGCAACTGGTTGAGTGTCTGCTCGCGTTCGTCATTGCCACCGCCGAGACCAGCGCCACGGTGGCGGCCGACAGCATCAATCTCGTCAATGAAAATGATGCAAGGGGCATTCTTCTTGGCCTGCTCGAACATGTCACGTACACGGCTGGCGCCGACGCCAACGAACATTTCGACAAAATCGGAACCTGAAATGGTGAAAAAAGGCACGTTTGCTTCGCCTGCCACGGCACGCGCCAGCAACGTTTTACCGGTACCGGGAGGGCCGACCAGCAAGGCGCCTTTCGGAATCTTGCCGCCAAGACGCTGAAACTTGTGGGGATCACGGAGGAATTCGACAATTTCCTGCAGGTCTTCCTTGGCTTCGTCCACACCGGCGACATCTTCAAACATCACCCGGCCATGACGTTCGGTCAGAAGCTTGGCCTTAGATTTGCCGAACCCCATCGCCTTGCCGGATCCTGCCTGCATCTGGCGCATGAAGAAAATCCACACACCGATCATCAGCAGGATCGGGAACCACGACAGCAACATACCGGGGAACGCGCCATCGCTGTTGGCGGCCTGGGCGCTGATGTTCACGCCCTTTTCGCTCAGCGTCGTCACCAGATTTGGATCGTTTGGCGCAAACGTTTCAAATGCCTTGCCGTCATTCAGGTTGCCGGTGATCTGATCACCTGCAATAGTAACGTCACGAACCGTTCCGGCTTCAACTTTTGCGATAAATTCGGAATACGTCAGTGGATCGGCCCGCTTTGAGCCGCCGGGTTGCTGAAACAGGTTGAACAAAGCGAACAGAAGCATCGCAATGATCACCCACACGGCGAAGTTGCGGAAATTACCCACGGGCACTACATCCTTTCAGGATTGTCACTGGTTGGCTGCAAAAATAGCCGGCGCCAACGGACAACAAGTCTCGGTTGGACTTAACATAGGTACGTCTTGATCCTTTGCCAAGATGAACTCGTGAAGGATAATTAAGATTGACCTGTTTTCGGGCCCTCAATAAGGCTGAACACGACATTTTGTTGGTTAATTGCACTTTGATCCCCGTTCGTCACGGGCAAATGCACAATGTTCTTTGAGTCAATCGCCACCGGAAGACCCTGCCAGACAAAATCCGGCACTGCCGCTGGCCTCCTTGGCAACAGATCAGCCGCCACATCGCGCAATACCGACAGTTCAACCTGTCCCGCACCCTGCCCGATTGAAACCCGATACCGCCGGTCCCAGGCGGCAGCACATTGTCCCGGTTCAAGCTGCCGTGGTGTCTCACCTATACGGCTGCTTTCGCGGCCCAGAATGAATTCTCTGGTGCGGCGCGCAATCCGGCAACCGGCAAATGTTCTGGCTTTCCCTGTCCCGGTCTGCATCCAGTCCAGCAGGTCTTCCGCCCCGGCCAGGCTACGTTCAACACCACCTCCATATACCTTCAACACTGCCAGCAGGGTCCGCAGTTGCACTTCGTTCGGAGCCTGAAAAAAGGGTTTTCGCGCAATACGTGCAAATCCGGCTGCCTCAAATACAACGGCGCTTCGCGTCAGTTCGTTTGCCGCGTACTGAAGTGCCTGGCGCGCACGCGCCAGCCGCCGCGACGAGCGCGCCAGGCCGGTGCAGCTTATACCTAGTTCCTCCAGGGCCCCCAGTGCACGGCGCACTCGCACTCTTTCAAATCTGGTGTCGGCATTTGTCGGATCTTCCATCCAGCCTGCGCCGGCTTGCGTCAAAGTTGCCCGCAACCTCGAACGGGATATCTCGAGCAGCGGCCGGACAATGGTCAGCCCCTTGAAATCTGACACTACCTGCATGGCAGAAAGCCCGTCCACGCCCGCGCCCCGCGCCAGTGCCATCACAAGGGTTTCTGCCTGATCATCAAATGTGTGCGCGGTAACAAGCACTGCATCGTGACGGTCACATACCTGCGCCATCAGCCCGTAGCGCGCTTCACGAGCGGCTGCTGCCACACCGGTTTCGGGGTGTGGACCGTTCCAGACAAGTTTCTCGGCCGGCAAACCCGCTGAAGCTGCTTCCCGCAAGACAAAGTCCGCTTCCGCATCGGACTCGGTTCGCAGCCTGTGGTCTACTGTTGCAACATGAACGCGCAGTCGGGCTCCGGGTTGCAGCGTCCTGTTCCAGCGCGCTATCAATCTCATGAGCGCGATTGAATCAGAGCCGCCCGACACTGCCAGCACGAGGCTGTTCAGGCCTGCCAGATGCCGGGTGAACAGGGTTGCCGCCTCATGTTCATCAATGGCTTCGATATCAGCTGCAACCGGCACGCTGCATTTCTTTGAGGGATGTGTTGCGCAAGGACGCCTCCTCGGCGAATTTCTTGTTAACCTCGGCAAAGGTAGAGCAGGCCTGCTTTTTCTGCCCAAGCTTGTCGAGCGACATTGCCAGCTTCAACAGGTTTGAGCCACGCCTGTCGCTTTCGGGAAAGTTCTGGTAACCGGCCAGATAGGTTTGGGCGGCCTGCTTCCAGTCGCCCTGCGCGTAATAGGCCTCGCCAAGCAGGAATTGAGCGTCATCAGCAAGCGGATTCTCTCTGTACTTGGTCACGAATGTTCGAAATCCTGATACAGCACCGTTAAAGTCCCGTGATCTGTAACTCGATTCCGACTGCTTGAACAAACTGTCTGCACTGACGTCAATCACGCTTGCATTTTCGGTTGATCCCGCGCCGAGATTGCCGTAGCCGGTGTTGCCATCCAGCAGCGCTGTCTCGACTTTTTCCGGCGCAAGTGACGGGCGGCCCTGATCATCGAAGGACGGTTCCTGCACAGGCTGAGGCTGATAGGCCTGCGGTCCCTGCTGCAACTGATAGCGCGGCTGGCCCTGGGGCATTTGCTGGCCGGCACCCGTCTGGTCGCTCCCGATCGGCGGAAGGGAATGCGACTGTACACCCTGTACCTGGCGCGGTTGGGTATTTGTTTGTTGCCACTGCTGCTGTTGCAGCGGCTGCGCCGGTTGTTGCGGTGGCAGATAGGCCGGTTGCGCAGGAGCCGCAGGAACGCCCTGGCCAGAATTCTGGTCTAGCGTTCCCAGCACCTGCGGTCCCGACGTCAACCCGCCACGGGGTATTTGCGCAGCAGTGGACGACCCGCTGTCGATCACTACCGATTGTTCCAGCCGGCTATCGTCGGGAGACGGAGCAGCCTGGTTCCATTGTCCGGATTGCTGCTGCGGTGCAATGGCCGATGCTACCTGCCGCTTGTTTGAAAACAGGACACCCTGACGTTCCAGTTCACGCAGCCGGTTCAGTTCACGCTGCATGTCATATATCTGTTGCGCCATGGCATTCATTTGCGCGGAAAGTTGTTGCAACTGCGCCTGTATTTGCACACTGCCGGCGCCTCCTCCGGCGCCACCGCCACCGCGAACTTCGGCCTCCAGCCGGATAATCCGGTCATAAAGCGAATTCCATTGATCTGTTTGTGCAAATGCCGAACCTGCCGGCAAAACAGCAAGTCCAAGCAATGTTACTGCCAAAGAGCGTTTGAGCTGTTTGATCATGAAAGCGGTCCTCGAACGAAAAAGTGTGCCGGCACAAGTAATATGCAGGTTTGTAACGGATTCCGGATGTTTTCTCAATCCGGCTCTGAATTCAGGCACAAATTAACATCTGGTTAAATTGCCTTCAAAATCCGGTCAAACTTGGACAGGTGGCCGTATCCGGTCGCGCAGGCAGATTGGCTGGCCATATCCGCGCGAGTCCTGCCGCAGCCACCGCATCGGAAGTACAGGGTATCAGCCTGGAGCTGCACCACCGGTTATTGCGGTAACAGCGCGGCGATTCTGTGCCCAGCAGCTTTCAGCATCGCAAAGTGCGACCGGACGCTCCTTCCCGTAAGCCAGCGTTGCAATGCGCTCGGCAGATACGCCCTGTGAAATCAGGAACTCACGGGTTGCCGTCGAGCGGCGGGCAGAAAGCGCAATATTGTACTCCCGCGTTCCACGCTCATCAGCGTGGCCTTCAACCTGTATGGTCACGTTCGGATACTGGTTCAACCACTGTGCCTGGCGCTGAAGTGTCTCCATTCCCTCCGGTGTCAGGTCGGTCTGGTCGACAAGGAAATAAATCCGGTCACCTACATTGACAATAAAGTCCCGCTCCGAACCAGGTGCGACCTGCGTGGCATTGTTGACGGTATTCTGCGAAAGCAGGTCGGGTTTTTCTGATTTTGAACATCCGGCCAATACCAGCAGCCCGACGAAAGCCAGACCAACCTTCAGGCCTGCGTTATTGCGAAACATCTATCCCACTCCTTGCGGCATCCAAATTGTATACCCGCTTGTTGCAAAGCCGGTCCCACCAGGCTTGAGTCGCAACGCGGAAATTTCATGAAGGGCCAATCGACCCTTGTGATGGCAGTTTTATGGCAATGCAGGCCAGTATCTGTCCAGTGTGTAATTCCAGTTCCGTTTATCTCAGAAGAGGCGACCAGGCCGGATCAGAGGCAAAAGTAGGCGTCGGCACCGGGCGTTCATTGTAACCTGTCAAATCAACCGAATACAATTTTGCACCCCCGTTTTCTCCTCCCGATTCCCGGAAGAACATGATCACTCGCCCATTCGGCGACCATGTCGGGCCCTCATTATGGAAACCTTCGGTTAATATTCTCTCACCAGACCCGTCCGGTCGCATAGACTCCGATGGAAAAGCGGCCTCCCCCGAACCGGGTAAAGGCAATGTTGTCGCCGCGTGGCGACCATACAGGTGTTGAATAGCGCCCCTTGCCATAAGAAATTCGCTGCTGGCCGGAACCGTCCGCATTCATCACGTAGATTTGCTGCCCGCCGTCCCGGTCACTTTCGAAAACGATGCGCTGGCCATCCTGCGAATAAGACGGGGCAGTATCAATTGCTGCAGTATTGGTCAACTGGCGCAACCTTCGGGTACGCAGATCCATCTCGTATATGTTTGAATTGCCACCTTCCTGCAAGCTCATGATCACTCTTTGACCATCAGGAGAAAACCGCGGGCTGAAGCTCATGTTGGGAAACTCACCAACAACTTCGCGCTGCCGCGTGTCAATATTGTAGAGATAGACCCGCGGCCGGCCGCCAGCGAACGACATATAGGTTATTTCCTGAGACGTCGGCGAAAATCTGGGGGTCAACACGAGGTCATTGCCGCTGGTCAGCGCGCGAACATTGAAACCGTCCTGATCCATGATCGTCAGAACTTTCTTGCGCTGGTCTTTCGGTCCGCTTTCCGCGACATAGACGATTCTGCTGTCAAAGTATCCTTCTTCACCAGTCATCGCCTTATAGATGGCGTCAGAAATGAGGTGCCCGATCCGGCGCCAGTTTTTCTGTGTTGTCACAAACTGCAAACCCACTATCTGGCTTTGGCCGTAAACATCCCACAACCGGAAGTCGGCGCGCAGTCGTCCGTCGTCAAGCACAACCGCCTGGCCGGTTACGAGCGCCCGGGCCTGTATGGTCTGCCAGTCCACAAATTGCGGCTGAGCATTGAAATCCGAGACCTGCTGAAGGTATGAATTCTGCGGAAGGGGCCGGAAAAGTCCCGAACGCTCCAGGTTGTTGCCGATGATCGTGGTAATATCAGCACCATACTGCTGAGACTGGGAATCAGCGCCGCTGAAATTCGGCAGGGCTATTGGAATTGGATCAACCTGGCCCTGGTTGATGTCAACTTCGAGCACGGCGTGTGCCGGCAGTGTAAGGCCAATCCAGACCAGCACGGCGGCAATGATACCAGCGGCAGTAATTGCTGACCGGGTTGACCGGCATTTTCCGTCTGCTGGCAAACAACCTGCCGCCGTAGTTGTGAGTTTCATAGAATGTCCCTGTTCAATTCAGCCCGACCATAACACTGGGATCGAATTTCATTCTGATATCCGCCCACATACTATGAGTTTCCCTGGGCATTTTGTCGTATGGCTGGCACTGGATCAATGCCGCAAGAGCAGAACGCGCGGCCGCCTGGGCCGCAGGATGATTGGTAACCTGCTCGATCAGGGGCGGAGAAACCAGGTTACCATTGATGTCCAGTTGGAACCGCAGCGTCACAACCAGTCCGGCAGCATCGCGTGCACCGGCTGGAATTGACCAGCACTGCCCTACCCGCTGGCGCAACCAGTCAAGCGCCGTTGCCGTTACCTGTTGGTCGTTTCCGGTCAGGTTCTGAATTCCCTGCAATGGAGTACCGAAAATTGAATTGTCGACAGGAGCCGCTTTTTCCTCATCAGTCTTGTTGAGCAGCGCTGCTATGTCATCAAGCTTGAATTCTTCCTTCTTCTTGGTCTTGGCAACTTTCTCTGGTGGTTTGGGCTTCAACCGGGGTTTCGGAACCGGCTTCTGCTCTGCCTTTTTGGACTCATCCTCCGGGTCCGGATCCGGCGTCACTTCCTCGGTCTTCTTGATCAGCTCTTCAAGCGGAGTTGGATCAGGCGGTGCCGGTTCAGCCTTTTGAGGTTCCGGTTCCGGTTTCGGCTCAGGCTGCGACTGTGGCTCACGCGCTGCCTGCTTTATTTCCCTGGCCGGCTTCGGAGTGGGTCTGTCTATCTTCTCTTCAATCTTTTGAACCTTTTGAACTTCTGGTTTATCCTCCGGTTCAGGTGGTTGCTTCACCTTTTCGGTGGTCTGGTTGGCGCGCTTGGCGACATCCTGAAAATCTTCAATATTGACCGCGACCGGCGGCGGCTCGGGAATATGGTGTTCCTTTGGCGACGGCAACACCAATACCGCCATCAGCAGGATGGCGGCATGTACCGTGAAGGAAGTCAGCAAACTCCAGTTAATCTGCATGTATTTTCGTACACCTATCGAGATCTAGTTCTTCGGGTTGCTTAACAGGTCAATTCGCCGAAAACCACTGGCATTCAGTTCTCCGATCACCAGCATCACCAGTCCGTAATTCACCCCCTTGTCGCCGCGCACCCGGACCCGTTGATCCTTGGTTTCGGCTTCCGATTGTCTGCTTTGTGCAATGGCGCTCAATTTTGGCGCGAGTGTGTCCGTCGTCACCTCGGTATCACCAATGAAGATCTTGCCTTCCGCATCAATTGAAATGGTTATCGGGTCCCTTTTCTCGCCAGGGGTTTGTTCAGCCTTGTTTTCAGGCAGGTCAATCGGCACTGACACGTTCAGCAACGGTGCCGCCACCATGAACACGATCAGCAACACCAGCATGACATCCACGAACGGTGTAACATTGATTTCGCTCATTGGCGCAAAACTGGATCCACGTCTGCGCCGCCTGCCGTCGCTACCGCTCCTGCCTGCCAATCCTCCTGCCATGATCTCTCCACTGTTTGCCTGGCTGGTTCGCGCGTTACATGCGCTCGTCAAGCTGGCGCGAAATTATCGAACCGAATTCGTCTGCAAAATTCTCCAGCCGCGCCGCGATCTTGCCAATGTCGCTGGAATACTTGTTGTAGAACATAACCGCCGGAATGGCTGCCAGGAGCCCCAGCGCAGTAGCGAACAGTGCTTCAGCAAGCCCCGGCGCCACAACCGCAAGATTGGTGTTCTTGGACACCCCGATCGCGCGAAACGAGTTCATGATACCCCATACGGTACCAAACAGGCCAATAAATGGCGCTGTAGAACCTACCGTTGCCAGAACCAGAAGTCGTTGCTCAAGCTTGGCCATTTCCTTCTGCAACTGCACATCCATCACTTTGTTGATGCGCATTTGCACACCCGCAAATCCTGCCCGCATGGCTGAATCCTGCGACCGTTTCCACTCGCGCATCGCAGACATGAACATGGCGGCCATGCCCTTGTTGTTGCGAGGCCCCAGTGTCAGATAAAGATCTTCCAGAGACTGGCCGGACCAGAACAACTGCTCGAACTTGTCCATGGTCGATCTCATCCGGCGCACTGCCAGCCATTTTTCGAATACAATCCCCCAGCACAGGATCGATGCGAAAATCAGACCGATCATCACCAGTTTGACCATCGGCGATGCAATCAGGAACAGATTGAACAATCCGAACTGGTCGGTTTGCGCCGCGAGTTCCCCCACTTTGACTTCCATATTCTGCCTGCTTAATTCACGTAACTGCCCAATCGGGCAACAATAATTGATTCTCCGGATCAGTATGAATTTTGATTGAGCCAGTCAAATTTCATGAAACTGATCGCATCTCAAGTGCTGGAGCAACCTTGTGGGTTCAAGTGAATCCATAACGTTGCTCCGTGATTTGGCGGCTTCAAAAGCCCGTTTACTGTGTCGAAACTGCGGCATCGAATACCGCCTGAACGCCGCAGCTGGTTCCACCAGCACTGAACGCTGCATTAGTTAACACTGCGTTACTTTGCAAGCCCGCAATGGGATCACCTTTACGATATCGCACGTGTCATTTCAGTTGGAATTCTTTGTGGCCGGCCTGATTGATTGACCATTGCGATAGTCACATCAGCTTCAAACAAAACCCGTCCGTCGAGCAGTACCGCCTGCGACATCAGCAGTCTTGCACCGCAGGCACGCCTGAGAAGTGTCTCGACCCTCAAGACATCATCAATGCGTGCCGGCGCCTTGAAATCACATTCGATATGCTTCACCACAAAATGCAGACCGTCTTTTGTAAGTTCTGCATGCTGCACTCCCGCCAGCCGCAGCATGTCAGATCTCCCCCGCTCGCAATACTTCAGATAATTGGCGTGATAGACGATGCCCGAAAAATCAGTGTCTTCGTAATACACCCGGATATCGAGGCGATGAACGCCATCTGCAGTATGACCTGACAGGTTCATGACCATTCATCATCCTCAAACAGTTCGACCTGCCTGGTAGTCAACTCGGCAGGCGTGACAAGTCCCAGATGCCTGAAAGCATGCGGTGTCAGAATGCGTCCGCGCGGTGTGCGGTTCACGAAACCCTGCTGGATAAGATATGGCTCGATGATCTCTTCTATCGCATCGCGCGGTTCCGACAACGAAGCCGCCATGGTTTCGATACCCACCGGCCCGCCGCCAAAGTTGATGGCAATGCATTTCAGGTAACGATGGTCGAGCGCATCCAGACCCAGTGAGTCCACTTCCAGTCTCCGCAGGGCCTTGTCGGCAGCCGACCGGTCAACCTCGATCGTGCCGTCAACCGATGCAAAGTCCCGCACCCGCCGCAACAACCGTCCGGCAATTCTCGGTGTTCCGCGGGCGCGGCGTGCAATCTCGAGAGCGCCGTCCTGTGTCATGGCAAGCCCGAGCACCCGCGCGCCGCGCGTGACGATGTCCAGCAATTCGCCCTCTTCGTAAAAGTTGAGTCTGACCGGGATGCCAAACCTGTCGCGCAGCGGCGTTGTCAGAAGGCCTGTCCGCGTCGTTGCGCCGATCAGCGTAAATTGCGCCAGATCAATGCGCACTGATCGAGCCGCCGGCCCTTCGCCGATGATCAGGTCAAGCTGGAAATCCTCCATTGCCGGATAAAGCACTTCCTCAACTGCCGGATTGAGCCGGTGAATCTCATCAATGAACAGGACGTCACGGTCTTCCAGATTGGTGAGCAGGGCTGCCAGGTCGCCCGCCCTGGCGATAACCGGACCGGACGTGGCCCTGAAATTGACACCGAGTTCCCGCGACACGATCTGGGCCAGCGTGGTTTTGCCGAGGCCGGGAGGACCGGCAAACAGCACATGGTCCAGCGCCTCGCCGCGGGTGCGCGCAGCCTCTATAAACACCTTCAGGTTGGACTTGGCCTGTCGTTGACCGATGAATTCATCCAGCACCTGCGGTCTGAGATGCGTGTCAAACTCATCCTCACCCCGCTTGGCAGGCTCTATCAGACGGTCATTCACCGGGCCAACTCCTTCAGGCCCAGCCTGATCAGGGTTTCTGTCGCAGCATCCTCGCCGGCGCCACGCATGGCGGAAGCTACTGCCACACCAGCCTGTGACTGACCGTAGCCGAGATTGACAAGCGCTGAGACGGCCTCTGCCACAGCGGTCGGCCGTGGCGCGTCAAGCGCGCCGGATACCGCCGCCAGTGCCGCATCAGCACCGGCAAACCTTGGCACCTTGTCTTTTAATTCGGTCACGATGCGCTGCGCCAGTTTTGGTCCCACACCATTGGCGCGGCCAACCATCGCCTTGTCTCCAAGGGCGATGGCGTTGCCCAGTTCTGCAGTTGTCAAGGTTGACAGCAGTGCGAGCGATACCTTGGTGCCGACACCTTGAACATTGTCCAGCAGACGAAACCAGCCGCGTTCGATTTCGGTCGAAAATCCGACCAGCCGGATCGAGTTCTCCGACACCAGCATTTCCGTATGAAGCACTGCGGCCTGTCCCACTGACGGCAGTGCAGCCAGGGTCTTGGCCGAACACGCCACATGATAACCGACCCCGCCTACATCCAGAATGACATGGTCATCACCATACTCGTCCACAATACCTTTCAGTCTGCCGATCATCCTGCCGCCTTCAGTGCTGCTGCCAGCGACATAGGCCCACGGTGCTGGGCATGGCATATGGCGATCGCCAGGGCATCCGCAGAATCCGCTGAACTGGGCATACATTTTGGCAACAGTATTTTCACCATCGCCTGTATCTGGTGCTTGTCTGCATGCCCGGCTCCGACCACGGTTTTCTTGATCAGGTTTGGCGCATACTCCGCTACCCGCAGACCGGCCCGGGCCGGCACCAGCATCGCAATGCCGCGCGCCTGTCCGAGCTTCAGCGTGGCGCGCGCATCCTTGTTGACAAATGTTTCCTCAACCGCCGCCTCGTCCGGCTCAAAGCCTGCAATGACTTCCGACAGTTTTTCAAACAGCTGCATAAGCCGGTCGGGCAGCGCAGCCCTGGCATCTGACTTTATGGTGCCGTCAGCGACATAGGAAAGCCTCGTGCCCTGCGCGGTCACAATACCCCATCCGGTGTGCCTCAAGCCCGGATCAATACCGATTATGCGAATCGCCCGTGTCATGAAAATCACCCTACGCGGCCTGTGCACACAGTAGCAAATCTGCCCGCCAAATTATCCGGAACAATCTCGGCGCATCATCCAGCGCAAGTTGAACGATGACCATGCAGGGTACGTGTCCGTGGCGAGACCGGCATTTGTTGCCTCATTCGCTGTTCTCACTGGCTTTCTCCCTCGGCAAGCTGGCTTTTGATCCAGGCCGCAAAAGCCTGTGCAGCATCCTTGGCAGGCGATACATCGCTCACCCGGATGAAGTAACTCCACCGGCTTGGAATGGACAGTGCAAACGGCCTCACCAGCTGTCCGCTGTCCAGGGCCGCACGGGCCGTCAACAAATCACCCAGCGCCACGCCATGACCTGATGCTGCAGCCATTTGCACCATCGGCATATCCGAAAACACCAGCCCGCCTCGCGGATCAACCTGCGCGGCGCCCGCAGCCTCCAGCCAGCGCTGCCAGTCAACATGCGTGACCAGGTGTAACAAGCGCAACCGCTTCAGGTCTGACGCCTTTCGCAGGCCCGGTTCAACACTCAGCGTCGAAGGTGCGCAAACCGGAAACAGCGCAACCTGAGCCAGCAGGTCTGCCTTGTCACGCAGTTGCGCCTCTTCGCCAAACGCCACCTGCACGTCTGCGGTTTCATCCGCAATGTCCCCCAAGGCACGTGCAGCAGCGAGATTGATATTGATATCCGGAAACTGACTGGCAAACAGTCCAATCCTGTCCGCCAGCCAGAACGTCGCAAAACCAGGCGGCGCAACCACTTTCAGGTCACCGGTCAGGGCCGGTTCGTCAGCCGCTGCCCTGGACATGATATCAAGCGCTCTGCGGGCTTCCTGTGCATACCGTTTGCCGCGACCGGTCAGCCTGACTCCGCGTCCGTCAGGTTCACTGACGGCAAAGCCCAGGTCATCCTCCAGCCGCCGCAGCATGTGGCTGACCGCTGATCGGGTTAAAAACATTTCGTCGGCCACGGCGCCTGCGGACTTCAGCCTGTCCAGGGCTTCAAGTGCCCGCATGGCTTTCACCGGCGGCAATCGGTTGAACCTGCTCATGCCATCAACTTTCCACTGACAAATTTACGTCAACAATAAACCAGTAAATTTCACTTGTATGTTAAAATTTGTCACCTCATCATGGTGCCACAGATACATTTGGATAATGGATTTATTTAATGGACGCCGAATTTTCCCGCCGCAAGCTGCTGGAACGTGATCATCTTCGAGCTCTGTATGAACGGTCTGACGCGCGAG
This sequence comes from uncultured Alphaproteobacteria bacterium, assembly GCA_963700885.1. Taxonomy (GTDB): domain Bacteria; phylum Pseudomonadota; class Alphaproteobacteria; order Rhizobiales; family Aestuariivirgaceae; genus Anderseniella. The sequence goes on along the minus strand of CAVOZJ010000002.1, from coordinate 269,479 downwards.
GCATACTGCAGGCCGGTTCACATTTCGGCGCAATCGGCCTCACCGGCTATATGCTTTGGCAGACCTGGGGCACATGGATGTCAGTGCCGGTTTTCATGATCCACGGCATTCTGATCAATTTTCTGTATGCAGGCCAGCATGAACTGAGCCACGGCACGGTGTTCCGGACTAAATGGCTGAACGAGTGGCTGGGCCGGCTCATTGGTTTGGCGATGATATTTCCACGGGATTTCGACAGGATACAGCACTTCGCTCATCACCAGTACACCCAGAACTGGGAAAAGGATGGCGAACTGGTCCGCGAGCCTTACACACTATCATCTTATCTGTTGTGGTTTTTCGGTCCTTCTTACTGGTACACGCGCATCCGGCGTATCTTCCGCTTTGCCGCAGGAATTGTAACCGAGCCATACGTCTTTAAAACCCAGCACGACCTGGTCATCAGGGAAGCCCGCATCACGCTGGCAGCCTACGCACTTGTAGCTGTGGTATCGGTTTACCTGCAGACGTGGGCGCCGGTGATGTTGTGGCTGGCCCCCATGATGACAATGAAATTTGTTCATCAGCTGCAGAACACCATTGAGCATCTTGGCCTGAGCCATCACGACAATACTTTGGTCAACACCCGATCCACCGACACAAATGCGGTCATGAAATGGTTGTGCTGGCAGATGCAGTATCACACGGCCCACCATACATTTCCATCGGTGCCGTTCTGGAAACTGAAACAGCTTAACGACGAAATCGAATCCAGACTTGGCCACGAGGTCAATCGCATGGGCTATATCGAATTCCAGATTGAACTCATCCGCAAGCTGTCCGGCGGCAGGTCGGAAGCCGATTATCCCATGAACGAAGTCTGGATCACCCGGCGCAACGGCGCCCTTGACCGGGTTGTGTATGACTAGGGTCAGGACTCATCAATCTTATGCAATTCTGTTTGAAAGAAAACATTCGAATGATGGTGAAAAAGCGCAAGACAAGGCTTTGTGCCTTGCCGAGCATTTTTCGACTTCAGACGGGTGTTTTCCTTCAAACCCGGAGGGCGGGGTCTATTTTGCCCCTGACATCGTTGAAAGGTCTTGAAAACCATAAGGTTTCCTTCGACCTTTCGCCTTGCCAGAAGCAAAATATCCTCCCGCAGAATGGATAAGATTAATGGGCCCTGACCCTAAGCTCAAGCGCCCGGAACTGCAGGTTTACCAGTCGCTGTGGGCCATGCAGCCTCATTCGGCCGATGGCGTCAAGCTGCCCCTGGAAGAAGTCTGCGACATGGTTGCCGCCGAAGGATTTTCCGGCATGGCGATCGACCTTGGCGCAGCCGATGTGCAAACGGCCCACGACGTGCGTCCGCATCTTGAGCGCAACAATCTTACACCGCTGATCGTGGCATTTCCCAAAACAGTTGAATCGCTGCGCGACACGCTGAAAATGTCGAAGGATTTCGGATCGCCATTTGTCGACATCATCGGCCAGGTGTTTCCGTTATCGGTTGATGGCGGCATTCCCGTCATCCGCAGGTGGATCGAAATGTCCGGCGAGGCCGGCATACCTGTCCAGTTCGAAACACACCGCAACTGCATCACCAATGATCTGTTCTACACACTGCAATTGCTCGACGCCGTGCCTGAAATGCGACTGTGCTGCGACTTGTCCCACTATGTCGTTGACAGGGAATTCTGGTATCCGGTTTCAGATGAAAACCAGGCCCTGCTGCAACGCTGCATTGAAAGGTCTGACAGCTTCCAGGGACGCGTGGCTTCGCGCCAGCAGATCCAGTTGCAGATCAACTTTCCGCAACATCAGAAATGGGTCCGGGTATTTGAAGACTTCTGGCGCCGCGGTTTTGACTCATGGCTCAAACGCAACCCGGCAGGTTCTCCGGTTTTCCTGTGCGAACTGGGTCCGCCTGAATACGCCATGACCGGGCCGGACGGCAGGGAACTGTCTAACCGGTGGGATGAGGCAAGACAGATGCGCGACACGGCAAAACGCATCTGGTCTGAAGCCTGCGAAGCAGAAGCCGCTTAATACCAGATCCCAGTAACAGCAACCCAGGCGGCGGGCCCTTTGAGCCGATCACCTATGGTGATGATTTGTGGGAAGCGACAGCAAGGTTTGTCGAGCAGAAGAGCATTGCCCACTTGCGCCAGCCGCGCGATGCAGATCGCGCCAGGCTTTGACAGGCCACCGTCAGGACTTCAGCCGCCCCAGCGGAATAATCTCCGGTGCCATGCCGTAATAGGGTGTTCCCTGCCAGTCTCCCAGCCAATGTTCGATCTCAAGACCGGTCTCGTCCATCATCTGCGCAAGAAGCCCCTGATCCGGGAATGCGATTTTGGAACTGGCGGTAAACACCTCACCGTTGGTTTCCGTACGGTAGCAGGTTTCATAGGTGACAATCCCGGTCGCTGCGTCCTGCGAAACGTCATTCCACGAAGTCACCGGGCCCAGTTCGGGATGTTCAAACACGCGCTGGGTCTCGCCCGGCGTCCAGCTGCGCCATTCCCCGGCCAACGGATTGCGCGTGTCAAAAACAAACCGTCCCTGCGGTGCCAGATGGGCTGCAATCGTGGCTAGTGCTGCACGTTGATCGTCCGCTGTCAAAAACACCTGAAATGCATGACCCGTAAGGACCACAAGATCAAATTTCCGCGGCAGGAGGACCGTGCGGGCATCACCCTCAACCCAATCCACGTTGTCACCACCTGGCCGGGACCGGGCCACGTCCAGCATCGCGGTAGCCGGGTCCACGCCGCAAAGCTGTCTGGCACCCTTCAGGTATGTCAGAAAACCGCCGGTGCCGCAGCCGAGGTCAAGCACCGAACCAGCCCCGTCCGCCATCGCCGCACAGTATTTCCAGTCAGCCGCATATCCGTTTTCGATATCGTAGAACTGCACCAGATCAGCGTCTTGATAAAGTCTGTCGGCGAGCAAGTCGAATTTCATGGTCTTTGGACCTTCCTGCCTGCATGGTCAGTCAGATTATTGGTCAGGCATGGTGCCTGAGTAATCCACTTGCATGTACAGCAGTTTGCAGCCCGGGTGAAACAGCAGTCTCAATAACCAGCCGGCCTGGATGTCCGGTTTCGAGCGCACTTTGACCGTCAGTTTGACCGGTTGATAAGGGGCAAAAATGACCCGCTGCAGACATTGAGTATCCGCCGCCAGACGAGCCAAGCACTTCTGGCGCCAAGCCAGATCATCTGCAATGATTGAAGTTGATCGATAAGGGCTGACGATGAGCTATGAAGTCAAACAATGGTTGGACGGTTTGGGGCTGGGTGAACACCTCCAGGCTTTCGTTGATAACGAAATCGATCTGGAGGCTGCCGGTGAACTCAATGATCAAGACCTGCGGGAGCTAGGGCTTGCCATGGGGCCACGTAAGAAGCTTCTTCGAGCAATCGCTGCTCTGAATGAAAGCCAGCTGGACACCAGGCAAAGTGCAGACGCAGAAGCTCAACAGAAGCAGCAAGCCGAGGTCGTACAGCCGGGTGAGCGACGGCAGGTTACTGTGCTATTTGCGGACATTTGTGGTTACACGAAGCTGACTGGCGAGATGGATGCCGAGACCACTCTTGCTATGCTGACCGCCTACTTCGATGCGGCTGACAGGATTATCAAGAGCTTTGGTGGTAGCATTGACAAGCATATTGGCGATAGTGTCATGGCCGTTTTCGGGGCGCCGGTCTCGCATGGCAATGACCCTGAGCGTGCGGTGCGTACGGCGGCTGCAATTCACGAAGCAATGGCAGCGGTGTCGCAAGCAGTGGACCGCAAGATCCAAGTTCACATTGGCGTTGCGAGTGGCCAAGTCGTTGCAAGCGGCGTTGGCTCCAATGAGGGCTACACCGTCACGGGTGAATCTGTGAACCTGGCGTCCCGTCTTACCGACAAGGCCGGACCAAACGAGACCCTTGTTTCCGAGATGGTCATGCAGTCTGTGGACGGCAGGTTTCGTGCGGAGGATCTTGGATACCTCTCCCTCAAGGGGATCGCAAAACCGGTGCAGGCATTCAGAGTACTGGAGCCAACTGGTTCGGAAGATCCAGCAAGTTCGCGCCCCTTTGTGGGGCGGCAGGCAGAACTCCAGCAACTCAAAGCCGTCCTTGCTGTTACTGCAGAAACACAAGTTGGAAACGTCATTTACCTGCGGGGCGAAGCTGGCCTAGGCAAGACCCGGATTACCGAAGAAATCGAGCAGCAAGCTTTGCTACAGGGCTTTGACTGTCATCGTGCGCTGGTTTTGGATTTTGGCGCGGGTAAGGGGCAGGATGCCATTCGAACGCTAACTCGCAGTCTGCTTTCGATAACTTCATCAATTTGTGAAGCGAAGCTGACATCTGCCGTCGAGGCAGCAATAAGGGACAATGTCATTGGCAAGGATCAGGCTGTCTTCTTGAATGACTTGCTGGACTTACCACAACCGCTCGAGTTCCGATCCTTGTACAGCGCAATGGATAACACCCGGCGCAATCAGGGCAAGTGCGAGACCGTTTCTCGCATCGTTACCAACTTTAGTCAGCACAAGAAGCTGTTGCTGATCGTCGAGGACATTCATTGGGCCGACAAGCTCATACTTGATCATCTCGCAGCCCTCACCAAGGCAATTTCCGACTCACCCGTCATTCTTGCGATGACCTCTCGTCTTGAAGGAGATCAGATCGACGATGCCTGGAGGACAGCGACCGGTTCGACACCGATTATCACTGTCGACTTGCGCCCCCTGCGCCATGCCGATGCCGTAGCCCTGGCCTCCAAGTTCTACGATGCCAATAACAAGTTTGCCAAATCCTGCATCGAGCGAGCTGAAGGAAACCCACTGTTTTTAGAGCAGTTGTTACGTGGCGCAGAGACAGCGGCTGAAGATGCCGTACCAGGGTCAGTTCAAAGCTTAGTACAAGCGCGCGTAGACGCCCTAGATCCGCCTGAAAAATTAGCCATTCAGGCTGCAGCGACCCTTGGTCAGAGGTTCAGGTTAGAGACTCTCCGACATGTCACGGAGAATGAAACATATGATTGCAAGCGCCTCATTGATCGCCATCTGATCCGACCTGATGGAGATGCTTTCCTGTTCTCGCACGCACTTGTAAGGGATGGAGTCTATTCCTCTCTACTGAAGGCTAATCGAAGCAGGCTGCATGGGAGGGCTGCTGACTGGTATAGAGATCGCGACCTGGTTCTCTACGCTCAACATCTGGATCGAGCCGGAACCCCAACGGCGGCCAAAGCGTACCTTGCTGCAGCACGAAACCAGGCCGAGGCCCTCCACTTTGAAAGCGCAATTGCGCTTTGCGGCAGAGGCTTGGAATTAGCCGTCGAAAGGCGTGACCTTTGTGATCTCAATTGGGCATTGGGTGATGGGCTACTCAATACACGGGCCACCGAAGAAGCGATCAAGGCTTTCAAGGCGACGGCTGAATGTGCTCCAGACAATCAACGCAAGACCAAGGCTTTGAGTGGGCTTGCTGCAGCACTTCGCATTGCTGATCGGCAGACACCCGCATTGGAGGCATTAGATGAGGCCCAACGGCTAGCGATACAAGAAGTCCTCGAATCCGAACTCGCCTACATTCACTACTTGCGTGGCAACCTTTATTTCCCGTTGGGTCGGATTGATGAATGTATGGCCGAACACGAGAAATCCCTGGAACTTGCTGAGAAAATCCAATCTCCAGAGGCCCAAGCAAGAGCGTTGAGTGGACTTGCTGATGCGCACTATCTTCGGGGCCACATGAAAACGGCATGTGAGCGGTTCAAGGCGTGTGTCGACCTTTGTCAGCAGCACGGTTTCGGGCAGCTCGAAGTTGCCAACCTCCATATGATCGGCTGGTCCAGAATCCACTTGATGGAGTTTAGGGAGGCTTTGCGAAATGCACTGGATGTGCAGGCGATGGCCACAGAAGTCCGCAATAACCGGGCGCTGTTGTTCGGAAAAATGCTTGCCGGAATCATGAATTACGAGCTCGGCGATTTGGAAGCGTCCGAAACAATTTTGACGGAGGCTGCCGACCTCGCAAGATCAATGAGCTCCAGTAGTTTTCTTGGTCAGACCCTTAGTAGTCTCGCGCTTGTGAAACAAAAACAGGACAGGCGTGAGGACGCCCGCAGATACGCCGCGGAAGCAATTGCCGCAATTCGTGCAGTTGGCATGACATTCATTGGGCCAACCGTTCTTGGCACCTGCGCAGCCGTATCTGTTGATCACGATGAACGCGCAGAGTTTCTACGGGAGGCGGAAGAAATTTTGGACACGGGCTGCGTGGCGCACAATTACCTTTGGTTTTCAGAAATCGCGATTGATGACGCCGCTTCGAGACAGGAATGGCAGTCAGTGTTGCGGCATGCAGATCGGCTAGAACTCTACACGCAGTCTCAGCCCTTGGAGTGGGCAAACTTCATGATCAGACGGGCACGAGCCTTGGCGAAGATCAACCAAGGTGACGATAGCGAAGCAACCGTCTCGAAGCTTCACATGCTCAAGGAACAGGCTGTGCTGGCAGGTCTGACCACTGCATTGCCAGCTTTGGAACTGGCTCTTGCAGGCTAACCGCAGCCAACACGCCCATGACCGTTTGTGGCGCAAAATAACCGTATGGGTCGGTGCCGAAAAGAGTCCGTTGTCAGGGGTGCTTCAGACATTCCTGGTTCCGGCCGAAAACGGGGAAAAATGACCCGCAACGGACATCGGCGCGGCCCAAGGAATTTGACTATCCGCTGCAAATCACACCACGAGAGAAGTTGGCCAAGATCAGCGCAAAAACTCGTCCGGTCGAAGTGAATTTCAGACTACCGTTCCGAACAAAGCCCCAATCCCCGCTGTCGCGGCCATGGCAAGCGCACCCCAGAGCATCACACGCCTCGCTGCCTTGACCGTGCCTGCGCCGCCAGCGCGCGCCGAAACTACACCGAGTAACCCGAGACTGATCAGCGAGGCGATAGAAACCACCGGTATCGCACTTGAAACGGGCGCGATTGCCATGGCCGCTAGAGGAAGAATGGCCCCAACTGAAAACGTTACCGCAGAGGTCAATGCGGCTTGGACTGGACGGGAGCTTACGGTCTCGGAAATGCCAAGCTCGTCGCGGGCATGGGTAGCAAGTCCGTCGTGCTCCATGAGTTGGGCTGAGACCTGTCGCGCGAGTTCGATCTCGACACCGCGATCTGCGTAAATCTGCGCCAGCTCTTCAAGTTCGTCCTCTGGGGATTCTTCGAGCGCCTTCCGCTCAGTCTCTAGATCCGCCCACTCAGTGTCGGATTGCGAGCTGACCGAAACGTATTCACCGGCTGCCATCGACATCGCGCCTGCGACCAGCCCGGCGACCCCAGCAATTAGAATACTGCTTCTGTCGGACGAGGCCGCTGCGACGCCGACAATCAGGCTGGCGGTTGAGACGATGCCGTCATTGGCGCCCAGGACCGCCGCACGCAACCAGCCAATTCGATGGATGAAATGATGTTCACGTTTTGGAGGTGAATTACTCACATCGACCTTCCCTTCGTTACCATCAGATTTGCGCGTACCGTCACTGCCATTACACTGATTCTCGCGTGCAGAAAAATTAGGTCTCACCGAAATTGCGAACAAGTTTCCGGTATTGATTTTCCTTGGCTCAAGCGACATTTTCCTGCCACACAGCATGACTGGCACAGCCCGGCATATTAGCGTCTCGCGCCGGCTCCAAATAGAAAGGCTCGAAATTGCGCCGGAAAAAGCCACATCTCGTCGTCTCCAAACGAGCGGCGCCCGGAGCGTCGCCCGGAACGTTAATCGCCGACCCTGATGCGGTCGAGACACACATTTCGGCAGTTTCCTATGGTGCCCATAAAATTGGCGAAGCGCATGATTGCCAGGCAACCGATCTTGCCGAGCTGCGTGGCAAGGCGCCGGTGCTCTGGATTGATGTCACGGGGCTTGCCGATGTTGCAGCCATTGAGGCTGTCGGCGACGCATTCGGGCTTCACCGGCTGGCTCTGGAGGATGTCATCAACGTCCACCAGCGGCCGAAAGCCGAGTCGTATGAAGACCATGTCTTCATTGTTTTTCAGATGCTATTTCACGGGCAGACAGCCCACGGCGAACAGGTATCGATGTTCATAGGCGATAATTATGTGCTGACATTCCAAGAACGGCCCGGCGATTGCTTCGGCCCGGTTCGCGATCGGCTGCGGCGCAACAAGGGGCGCATTCGGCAGCTTGGTGCTGATTACCTGGGGTATGCGCTTATCGATGCGGCAATCGACAGCTATTTCCCGATCCTTGAAATGCTGGGAGAGGAAATTGAAGCGCTGGAAGATAAAGTCGTCGCAAATCCGAAACCGATCTTTATTGATCAGCTCCACCGGATCAAGCGCGAACTCCTAGCCCTGAGACGCGCTATCTGGCCAACGCGCGAGATGCTGAACACACTTATTCGAGATGAACTGGCTCAAATCAGCGACACAACGCGGCCTTATCTGCGCGATTGCTATGATCACGCGATCCAGCTGATGGACATCGTGGAAACCTATCGCGAGATTGCATCAAGCTTGCTTGATGTGTATCTTTCAAGTCTCAGCGCCCGCATGAACGAGGTCATGAAGGTCCTGACGATTATTGCGACGATCTTCATTCCGCTTGGGTTTGTCGCCAGCCTTTATGGCATGAATTTCGACCGCTCCTCACCGTTCAATATGCCGGAGCTTGGCTGGCGATTCGGCTATCCGTTCGCACTTCTGGTGATGGCCGCAATTTTTGCCGGCCTTGTATGGTTTTTCAGGCGCCGTGGATGGATCGGGTCGGACATCGGCGAGGGTCAATGACGTTATACTGTTCCAATGTTCACGACAGCCGTTGATTTCCACAATTTGCACATTTTCACCGTATTGGACGTCGGTAAAAAGAGTCCGCTCTCGGTTGCAGTCCAGAAGTGTTTCCTTCCGGCGTAAAACAGGGAAAATTGACCCGACTCGGACGCCTTGGTGCAATGCAGCCAATGGCAGCACCGAGCCCAGAGCGTCCGAGTGATCAGCTAGCCGATGCCTGTTCGGGACGACGCGGTGATGCTAGGAATGCAAGATGATTATACGTGATGAAACACCCGGCGACGAAGCGACGATCCACGAACTGACGAAGGTCGCCTTTGCACCTGTCGAGATGAGCGACGGTAGCGAACCGAATATCATCGACGCCCTCCGAAGGAACGGCGATCTCGTAGTTTCGCTTGTCGCATTGGACTGTGAAGAGATCATCGGACATGTCGCCTTCTCGCCCGTGACCGTATCGGAGGGAGGCGGGCAATGGTTCGGCCTCGGACCGATCTCGGTCCGACCAAACCGTCAAAAATCGGGTGTGGGACGGCAACTGGTCGAAGACGGGTTGGAGCGCCTTCAGTCCTTGGGCGCGGCTGGCTGTGTCCTCCTTGGAGACCCGGATTACTATGGCCGCTTCGGCTTTCAGTCGCATGGCGACCTCGCATACGGCAACGTCCCTATGGAATACGTTCAGTCGCTGTCCTTCGGCAGCGAGCGGGCGAAGGGAGAGGTTCGATACAGTTCTGCCTTTGAAAGCTAAACGTCCAGCACGCCCTGATCGGATAGGTAGGCCACCAAACTGCGGACTCCGAGGCGTCAAGTTGAACGGCAGCTTAGTCCCGCTGAGCTGCCGTCAGCACGGAACTGGATGGATGACTGCTGTTGGCACATTTTCACCGGTTTAGCCGGTCGCGAAAGAGTCCGCTATTGGATGCCGTTTGGAAGTGTTTCGTTCCTGCGCAAAAAGGGGAAAATTGACCCTAAACGGACCATGAGCGTATGGTGTTTGTTTGCTTTAATTAAATTGCTATGGTCCTGCCCCAGGCATACAAGATGGCAGATGACTTAAAAGCATGGCTGGAAAACTTGCGGCTTGGCGAGTACGCTGATGTCTTTGCCGACAACCGTATAGGCTTGGATGTTCTTGCCGATCTGGCAAAGGACGATCTGAAGGAACTAGGGGTCTGCATTGGCGACCGGCTACGATTACTGAAGGCGATTCGGGTTAAAGTCGGCGAAACGGCCGAGACCACTCCGGTCGTTATTCCTGACCCAGCGGACCCATCGCCGCCTCTACCCCAACCCAGCAGCGACGCGGAACGTCGACCTTTAACAGTAATGTTCTGCGATTTGGCAGATTCCACAGTGCTCTCTACTCAGCTTGATCCTGAGGATCTTCAGGACGTTATCCGGGGGTATCAGGATACATGCACCGAAATTATCCGAGAGTATGAGGGCTACGTTGCCAAATACATGGGCGACGGCATCCTGGTGTATTTCGGCTACCCGAAGTCGCTGGAGCGCAATGCCGAACGTGCAGTGCGCAGCGGGTTGGCGATTGTTGAGGCGATGGGAGAACTGAACCAGACGCTCGGCGGCGACAAGGAAATCGAGATTGCCGTGCGCATCGGCATCGCCACCGGCATGGTGGTGGTCGGTAAGGTTGTCGGCGAGGGACTGGCACAGGACGTACAGTAATCGGCGAGGCGCCGAACATGGCCGCGCGTTTGCAGGGTGTTGCGAGGCGCAATGGCATCGTCATTGGCGCGCTGACCAGGGAACTTTCAGGCGATGGGTTCGTCTATGAAGATATGGGAGCGCATGAACTGAAGGGCATCTCGGGTCTGGTGAGAACCTGGGGTGTGACCGGGCTGCGCGACGATAGAGCCAGGGGAACGGATCAGGACGAGACAGATGGCGCTGCAAGCGTACCGGAGTTAGTCGGGCGCGACGAAGAGACCGGTTTGTTGCGCCGGGCCTGGCAGAGCACCACGGATGAAGGCCGCGGCCAGGTCGTAGTGATCAGTGGCGAGGCGGGCATTGGCAAAAGCGTTTTGATTGATGGGCTCAGAGCGGAAGTTCGTGCTGAGGGTCTACCGCGGCTGACAATGCGTTGTTCGCCTTACCACACCAACAGTGCTCTATATCCCGTCGTTGAGCATTTCAAGCGGCTGGCCCGTTGGCAGCCCAAAGACAGTACCGAAACGCGGCTGGAAAAACTGGAGACGTGTCTTGAACACTACAACCAGCCGCTCGTCGAGACGGTACCACTGCTGGCTGTGCTGTTGTCACTTCAGCTGCCGGAAGATCGCTACCCGCCGCTGACGATGACGCCGCAGCAACAGAAGCAACTGACCCAGGACGCGATCATCGGCATCACCATGGAGGTAGCCGAAAGCCGACCGTTCCTACAATTGTGGGAGGACCTGCACTGGGCTGATCCATCGACGCTGGAACTGCTCGGGCTTCTGATCGACCAGGCGCCGACCGTATCACTGCTGATGGTTCTGACCGCCCGCCCTGAGTTCGTACCCCCGTGGCCGGCCCGCTCGCACGTCACGCCGATTGCGCTCAATCGCCTGGAGCGGCCGCATGCTGAGGCGCTCGTCGTGCGCATCGCCGATATGAAACCGTTACCGGACGAGGTCATCGATCACATCGCTACCAAGACCGACGGCGTGCCGCTCTATGTGGAGGAGTTGACCAAGACGATCCTTGCCTCCGACATTCTGCACGACACAGGCGAATGTTTTGAGTTGACAGGCCCGCTGTCGTCTCTGTCGATACCGGACACCTTGCAGGAATCGCTGATGGCGCGCCTTGACCGCCTGCCGCAGGTGCGCGAACTGGCACAATTGGGCTCCGTGCTCGGCCGCGAGTTCGCCTATGAGATGATCTCCGGTCTCTCCACCAGTGGCGAGAGCGTCCTACGGGAGGGCCTCGGGCAACTTGTCAATGCCGAGCTCCTTTACCAGCGCGGCAGACCACCGCGGGCCAGGTACATTTTCAAGCATGCGCTGATCCAGGATGCGGCCTATGGATCCCTTCTCAAACGCACCCGCCAGCAGTACCACCTGCAGGCTGCGGAACTCTTTGAAACCCGCTTTCCCGAAACGGTGGATGCGCACCCCGAACTGATGGCGCGACATTATACCGAGGCAGGTAACGTAGAACGCGCGATTGATTATTGGTGCCGCGCTGGTGAGCGGGCGCGGGCGCAGTCGGCTAATCTAGAGGCGATTGTGTACTTTACCAACGGAATCGAAGCTCTTGGAAAACTACCCGGCGGTGACGACCGTCTACGGCAAGAGTTGGCGCTGCAGGTTTCGCTCGGGCATGCCAACATTGTTGCCATGGGCCATGGGGCACTGGGCGCGGAAACAGCGTATGCAAGGGCTCTGGAATTATGCGAACAGATCGGGGACGCGCCCGAACTTGCCGCAACATTATTCGGCCTTTGGCGCTTTTACGTCGTTACCAAGACACTCAACGAAACAAATGACGTGGCCATGCGACTCCATCGAATCGCCAAAGAAAAACAGCAAACAGAACTACAGGTCGTTTCGGATTATGCACTTGGGTATACCGCGCTATGTAAAGGCGATCTTGAAAAGGCGAAGGCCAATCTATCGGAAGGCATCGCCCGCTATAGCCCCGAACAGCGCAGTGAAGCGATTTACCGGACTGCACAAGATCCCGGCGTCGCCTGTCGCGCTTATCTGGGAATGACTGAGTGGTTGCTTGGTTACCCCGAAGTGGCACAAAACCGGATTGAGCAAAGTATCGAACTTGCAGAAGAGTTGAATGACACATTTAGCCTTGCATACGCGCTGTGTTTCTCCGGAGCAATTGTTGCGGAGGTCAGCGGCATTGACACTGGCGAAGTCGTTGAGCGGGGACTGCAAATAGCTACCGACGGGGGCTTCGCGCTGTGGATCGCCTTTGCGGAAGTGCAGCGAAATAGCAGGGTGTTTAACGATACGAAATCGGAAACGACGCTCTTGGCCCTGGCTGAAAGTGTCAAGGCAATACCCCAGATGGGCGTGCATATTAACACCCCGTATTTTGCTACACTTCTCGCACAGGGGTATCAGCAAGTAGGACGAATAGACGAAGGATTGAAGATCCTCGAAGATGCCTTTTCGAGCCTGGATGCTCGAGGCGAATACTGGTGGCACGCCGAAGTTCTGAGGCAGAAAGGCGAGTTGTTGCTAAGCCTGTCCACTGACAACGTGAGGGAAGCAGAAAAACTATTCGAACTGGCGCTTGATATATCGCAGCAGCAGAAGGCAAAATCGTTGGAACTTCGCGCGGCGACGAGCCTCGCCCGATTATGGAGTAGTCAGGGCAAAGAGGAAAACGCGCGCAACTTGCTTGGCGGTTGCTTGACTTGGTTTACCGAGGGAGCCGATACCGCGGATCATAAGGAAGCAAGACAATTGCTTCAAATTCTGAAATGATGATGCGTACATGGCCCTCGCAGCTGCAACTGTCAGTCCATCCGTTCAAACTCGTTAAACGACACATCTGTCACCGTTGCAATATGCCACTTTGCGCTTTTCATTCAGACACCGAGATGTCTGAAAGTGGCACATTTTCCCCATATTGGCTCGCAGCAGAAAAAATCTGCCATTGAAGGCAAAGCGGACATTCTCCGGGAAAGCTTTACCGGATCACGTGTATGAGTACACTGCCCAGAAGCCGGGCCTGATACCGAAGCATTCCTCCTGCATGTACCGTAGTTTACGGCCCGGGTGAAACAACTGATAGCGCCAACCGGCATGCGCCAGCCTCTTGACGTCGTGCAGGTCCCGGAAACACACTTGGCCCAGGCACAAATTTGCAACAATCGGAAACCGCATGTCTGAACTCTGGAAAAAACCTGCTGCCGAAATCGCCCAACTCATTCGAATTGGCGCTGTTTCTGCTGTTGAAGTCACCCGTGATGCGCTGGACAGGCTTGACGCGGTTAACCCGGCACTGAACGCAGTGGTGCAGTTCATGCCCGAAGCTGCACTGGCTGCAGCACAGGTCACCGATGAGGCTGTTGCTCGCGGTGATCGGTTGCCGCCGCTTGTCGGTGTACCAATCACCGTAAAGGTCAACGTCGATCAGGAAGGTTTCGCCACCACAAATGGCCTTCGCCTGCAGAAGGACCTAGTGGCGGCGCAGGATAACCCTGTCGTGGCAAACCTGCGCTCTGCGGGCGCCATCATAATCGGGCGAACCAACACACCGGCATTTTCAATCCGCTGGTTCTGCCGCAATTCATTGCATGGTCATACAAAAAACCCCCTGAACCCGAACATCACGCCGGGCGGTTCATCAGGTGGCGCAGCAGCGGCAACAGCCGCGGGAATTGGGTGTATCGGCCATGGTACGGACATCGGGGGGTCAATCCGCTACCCGGCCTATGCCTGCGGCCTGCACGGTCTGCGCCCCACACTGGGACGGGTGCCCGCCGTCAATTTCACTGGTCCTGATCGCCATATTGGCGGGCAGTTGATGGCAGTATCAGGCCTGGTGGCGCGCACGGTTGGTGACGTGAGACTGGGGTTCGAGGCCATGGCCGCGCAGGATCTGCGCGATCCCTGGTGGGTCCCGGTTCCGTTGACTTTGCATGAACAGCCCAAACGCGCCGCACTGACGATCGCGCCTGAAGGAATGAAGGTCGATCAGGCTGTGGAAGCAGCCTTGCGTGACGCGGCCGGAAGGCTGACGAAAGCAGGCTGGCAGGTTGAGGAAATAGACTGCCCGCCGTTCAGGGAGCCGGCCATGCTCCAGGCCATACTGTGGCTCGCAGAGTTTCGCCGTGGCGCAGCGCAGGCCGTTGAAAAGGAAGCCGATCCGGATTCGATGTTCGTTTACGAGCAGATGGTGCGCCTGTGTCCGGAGCCGGATATGAACGGCATTCTTGATGCGCTGCAACGCAGGGCAACACTGGTGCGCCACTGGCAGATGTTCCTCGACCGGTATCCCGTTCTGCTGTGCCCGGTCTCCGGAGAACTCCCGTTCCCGGATTTGCTGGACGTCGAATCGCCGGCTGCCTTTGATCGCGCCATGGAAGCCCAGCTTACACAGGTCGGATTGCCGTTGATGGGCTTGCCTGGCCTGACTGTTTCCACTGGTTTGACCGAGGGCAACATTCCGGTCGGCGTCCAGTTGATTGGCGGGCGCTACAGGGAAGACACCCTGCTGGCAGCCGGTGAGGTGATCGAGGCTGGCGGTGTTCCCGCCCTGCCCGTCGATCCTGCAATCGGTTGACCGCTTGAATGAGCAGGCGCGAGCAGTTTTTCTCAAGGGGCTGGTGCTCCTTCGAGTCTGACCCGTCCATTCACAGGTGGGTGGATTTTGCGTTGCCCACCGCCCGCGCGACTCTGGATGACCCTGCGCAGAAGCAATGGATGCGCTACCAGAACACCTGGTTTGCCGGTGTCAATGCCTTGCCAAATGATGCCTCAGGCGGTTTGCCGGACGGTCCGCCCCTGGCAGGTAGCGCAATTGACTTCATCGCCTCGGAACTTGGCCTGCCGGCATTCGACTGGGACCAGGCACAGGTCTCGATCTGCTATCCCGGTTACCCGCAACCAATGGACGGCGAAACCACCGGCCAGCACGATTTTCGAAAGAACCGCGATGCTGCCCATGTTGACGGCCTGCGCGGAACCGGCCACCCAAGACGCCGGTTTCTGGAGGAAGGCCATGCATTTGTATTGGGCATCCCCATGGTTGAAACCAGTTCAGACGCCTCGCCTTTCGTTGTATGGGAAGGCTCGCACGAGATAATGCGGCAGGCATTCGTGTCTGTTCTGGGCAACTTGCCGGCAACAGACTGGACCAGAACTGATCTGACAGTCATTTACCACCAGGCACGCAAACAATGCTTTGACAAGTGTTCGCGGGTTACAATTCACGCCCGGCCCGGCGAAACCTATCTGGCACATCGCCTGTCCCTGCACGGCGTAGCGCCCTGGGGCGAGGCCGCAACAGCAGGCCCCGACGGCCGCATGATCTGCTATTTTCGACCACAACTGACTGACTTCGAAGGATGGCTTGCATTGCCCTAGATCAGTATGGCTTTTGAGCGAATCAATCAAAAGTCATAAAATTGATCCGTGCCAAAATACTATGTGAACGGTCTCTCAGGCAGCTGTCAGCCTTGCCATGACCTCGTCAGACACCTGGAAGTTTGAAAATACGCCCTGTACATCCTCATCATCGTCAAACGCGGCCATGAGTTTCATCAAGGTATCCGCCTTGTCTTCATCGAGATCAGTGTTTGTCTGCGGCTTCCACACGATATTGACTGAGTGGGCTTCACCCAGGTCTTTTTCCAGCGCGGATGACACCTCTCCGATGTTCTCAAATGCACAGATCACCACGTGGCCGTCGGCATCTGACACCACATCATCAGCGCCCGATTCGATTGCTGCCATCATTACAGTGTCTTCGTCACCCGTTTCCGGCCCGTATACAATTTCTCCCACCCGGTCAAACATGAACGAGACCGATCCCGTTTCTCCCATGTTGCCGCCGTGCCTGGTGAAATAAGACCGCACAGCGCCGGCGGTGCGGTTGCGATTATCGGTCAGTGTTTCAACGATCACGGCGACACCGCCGGGTCCGTAACCCTCATAGCGGATTGCTTCATAGTCCTCCGCGTCACCGCCTTGCGACTTGTTGATGGCGCGCTGAATGTTGTCCTTCGGCATGGACTGTGCCTTGGCGTTCTGGACCGCCAGCCGCAGGCGGGCATTGGAATCCACATCGGGACCGCCCAGCTTGGCTGCAACGGTGATTTCCTTCGACAGTTTTGAGAACATCTTGGCGCGCACGGCATCCTGACGGCCCTTGCGGTGCATGATGTTTTTGAATTGTGAATGTCCGGCCATGGCCCTCATCCCTTCCAGAAATGCAAATCGGCTGAATTTCGTCGCCTTCGTCTGCAGCGACACAGGTTCACGTGAACCCGTAAAGTTGCTCCAGCACTTTGGAACCCATCAGTTTTATGAACTTTGATTGATTCAGTCAAAATCCATACTGATCTAGACCAGCAAGGCACTCGCTGTCCAGATGCACGCACTCCTGTCGCCGGATACCGGTGTGCGCTGGTATCAGTCCCTGGAGCATTTCTCATTTGGTGAGAATCGATTCAAAATAGTTTACCGGCTGTTAGAGATTGTCACGTCACAGTCTGAATCCTTACCTGACTACGGCAATGGACGGCATGAATTGAACACAGCTGATAAACTCGACCGCCACATTTCTGAAACGACGGACATGGCACGCTCTGCGATGGCATCGCTGCTGTCATCGCTGCACGGTGTCGCTCGCGATTGCCTGCCGGGCGATGCCATGCGAACGGCGGGCGACATGCAGGCGACAGTCCGTCGCATGGAAGAGGCCATGTCGTCGGCCCGGCATTTGATCGACGACGGAGACGAGGCATCCGCCAGTATTGATTGCGCCCGCGTCATGGCGCTTTCAGACTATGCCACCCGAATGGCCAGGCTGCGCGCCATCGCGGCCCAGATCGAGGCCAGTTCCGAAGAGTACAAATACTGATATTATAACGACGCCCAGTCCGGCAGTGTTTCCTGAAGCTGACCACCGACGCGAACAGCGCCAATTCTGGCAGCAAGCCCGGTTGTGTCGTCGGTTTCCACGAGAACGCCACATAGCGTTGCTGGTCCAAGAGCGGGCGAAAACCTGCCTGACGGAATTCGTCGCGTAAACCGGGTCAGCGGCTCGTCCTTGTCCATACCGATTACGCTGTCATAGTCGCCGGTCATGCCGGCATCCGTTTGATAACCGGTTCCGCCGGCAAGGATATGGGTGTCAGCGGTTGGCACATGGGTATGCGTGCCTACCATCAATGACACCCTGCCGTCGCAGAAATGCCCCATGGCCATCTTCTCCGACGTCAGTTCCGCGTGCATGTCGACAACTACAGCGTCGGCGGCCTCACCCAGCGGACATGCCTCCAGTTCCCTGTCCACCGCGGCAAACGGATCACCCAATGGCTCCATCATGGCGACACCCATGACGTTCATCACCAGAACCCGCCTGCCCGCCGCGGTTTCGAAAAGGCCTGAGCCTTTGCCGGGAGTGCCCGCAGGATAATTGACAGGCCGTAGCAGTTCCGGTGCACGTTCAATGAACACAAGTGCCTCGCGCTGGTCCCAGGCATGGTTGCCCAGCGTCACCACATCAACTCCCTGATCACGGAATTCATTGAAAATAGCTTCGGTTATGCCAAATCCACCGGCGGAATTTTCGCCATTGACCATCACGAAATCTGCCTTGAGCCGCTCCCGCAAGCCAGGCAAATGAGATGCGATTGCATCACGGCCGGCGCGGCCCACTACATCTCCGACAAATAACAGCCTCATGGGTTTTCCCCGGGCCTGAACGGGCCTTTCTCGGTCAGGACCCAATCCAGCGGCTGGTCATGATCACCGCGCACGACCGTATCCACCCGTTGCGCCGAATAGGCAACACCGATGGCTGTGACAGGTTTCATGGCACGCAGTTTTTCCAGCGTGCGATCATAAAACCCTCCGCCGTATCCAAGCCGGTATCCGGACGCGTCATAAGCCAGCATCGGAACCAGCAGGATATCCGGATCAACAACCGGTGATACGTCCAGCGGCACGGCAATGCCCCATCGCCCGGCAGTGGTTGGTTCACCGGGCGCCCAGACCCGAAACTCCAGCGGCGCATCGTCTTCAATCACCACAGGGACACAGGTTGCCAGGCCCTTCGCGCCAAGCGCAATCAACAATGGGCGAGTATCAATTTCACTCAGGTAGGGAATGTAGCCGGACACGGTTCTTCCACTCAACTCGCCGGCAAAGCACAGCCCCCGATCAGCCAGGGCCTGACCGGCGCAATGCTGCAACTGCTCATGGGCCGCCTTGCGGACCTCGCCGGCTGCCTTGCGCGCACGTTTCTTTTTTTCGTCAACCGACAGGTTCTCGCTCATGATGCGTGGCTCTTACAACTTCATCATCCCATTGTCACCCTCCGGCAAGATGCAAAGTTCCCTCTTTAAAATCGCCCTGGCAAGGCGTACATATGGCAACAGACGGGCTGCCCGGTGCGTGAAGGCGTTACTATACTCTGGGGCCTATAAGATCTTTCAAGGGAGCTGTCCCTGTTTCGGACCGTGGTCTGCGACACACGGCGCCCACCTACAACTGTAGGGACCCGAGATCTTGAACTCCCACGGCCATGGTGGCTCGTCGCCTTATCCTCAGACACTACGACTCCTGCTGAACCAGGAGTTTAGTGCCACATGTCCGGCATCGACTGCTTCCTGCGGGATATGAAATCCTCCAGCGCCTCTTTGACAGCGACATCCAGCTGTGGTGCTTCATACGCATCCAGCATGGCTTTCCAGCGTCCATTGGCTCGCTGTTCCATGGTCAGGCTGCCAGCCTCGGACCATTGTTCAAACGATGATGTATCTGCCAGGTCGGACATGTAATTCGCCGTCTCGAAATTCCTGAGCGTATGGGCGGTGCCAAAAAAATTGACACCCGGCTGGTTTTCCAGAAACGCATCCGCCGCCAGGGAATTCTCGTCAATTTCAAGCCCGCACATCATTTTCAGCATCATGCCGCAATGATCGAGATCCATGACAAACTTTTCATACCCCACTGTCAGCCCGCTTTCGAGCCAGCCAGCGGCATGGAAAATGAAATTGGACCCGGCAAGCACGCCCGTCAGCATGGAGTTGGTGGCCTCCTGCATGGCCTGCCCGTCAGCCACCTTGGAGGCGCACAATTGCCCGCCGCACCTCAACGGCAGACCCAGCCGCCGGCACAACTGCCCGATGGCAAAGGTAGACAGGTTGGCTTCCGGTGTCCCAAAGGTCGGTGCGCCGGTCTTAAGGTTCATGGTCGTCAGGAAATTGCCATATACCATGGGTGAACCCTTGCGGACCAACTGGCTCAACGCGATCCCTGCCATGGCTTCGGCGTGGGACTGGGCCAGCAGGGCCGGTTGCGTGACCGGACCCATCGCACCGCCCAGTATGAATGGCGATATCACGCACGACTGGTTGGCCCGGGCATAGGCCTTCAATGCCCCCGACATGACGTGGTCGTAAACCAGCGGCGAGTTTACATTTATGTTACCCTGAACAACACAGTTCTTATCCACGTAGTCAGCGCCAAACACGATGCGCGCCATGTCTATGGAATCTTCTGCCCGTTCCGGCGATGTAACGGCCCCCGTGAACGGCTTGGTCGAGTAGCGAACATGCGCATACACCATATCCAGATGGCGCTTGTTCACCGCAACATCAACCGGTTCGCATACAGTGCCGCCCGAATGGTTCAGGCAACGCGACATGTAGGTAAGTTTAACCAGGTTCTGAAAATCCTGCAGCGTGGCATACCGCCGTCCGCGATCAAGATCACTGACAAAGGGTGGACCATAGCTGGGCATCAGCACCACGTGATCGCCGCCCAGCACAATCGCGTTGGCCGGATCACGGGCCTCCATGCGAAATTGCGAAGGAGCTGTTGAACACAGGCTTCTCGCATGCCCCGGGTCAAATCTGACGCGCGCTCCGGTCACACTTGCGCCAGCCTGACGAAACAGGTCTTGTGCTTCTTCATCGCCGCGAAATTCAATGCCGACTTCCTTCAAGATCCAGTCGGCATGGCTTTCAATGCGCTGCAGCGCTTCTTCGCCAAGAAGTTCATAGGCCGGTATTTTTCGGGTGACAATCGCCGGACCTGGTAAACGATCCCTCGCCAACCTCCGCTTCACCCGGCCCGCCCGGCCCCCGCCACGCCGCGCTGGCGGGAGTATTCGTTCCACAGTATCTGACATGCAAACATCCGGCTGAATTTCCATGCGGTGGATGACACGCCAACACGGCGGGGCAGAACAAATCAATTTATTTGGTCATGAGGTGTAAAAACCCTATCCGCACAATCGATGCGGTCGGGATCATCTGCCTGTTGAGGCGGCGAACAACAGGATTTACCGGGCGAGCTTTGAAATCTGTTCCAGCCGCTTGGCTGCTGTCACAATCCGGTCCGCTGCCTCTGCTTCGGCTTTCCTTGATTGCTCAATCGCTTCAGAAACGGTTTTATGCGCACCGGTTATCTCGCCCGACAGGACTTCAACCCGGTCCAGGGCTTCCGACAACTGGTCGGCAATGATCAGACCTGCCATGACCAGCAAACGGATGTCGCCGACTTCGCCAACACCTGCCTTGATTTCCTTGACCTGGGTATCCAGCAGTTTCGCCAGTTCCTGCAGATGGTCTTCTTCACCGTCGGCGCATTCCATGGTGAAAGAGCGGCTGTTTACGTTGATGACGACCTGACCCATGAATTCAGACCTCTTCGCCAATAACGGTTCTTACCCGCGCCATTGCCAGCTCGATTCGCCTCGCCGCCTGCCGGCTGGCCTCTGCCAACTCATCAGCGCGCGCGCGGACTTCATCCAGTTCACCGGCAAGTTTGGCGCGATCTTCCTTGAGGGCGGATGCTTCGGTGTTCAGTTTGGTAATCTTGCCCTGATTCTGCTCAGACTGCGCCCATGCTGCTTCAAGCTGGCGCATGGCCTGTTCAAAGTGCGCAATTGCCTGGTCCAGTTGAGATATAGACGCCATGGCTGTTATCCCCGCAACCTGACGCAATGTAACCTACAGTTCGTCAGTGCCAATTCCCTTCATTACTCTAGGTGGTTACCGGCAATACCGTCAACAGCACATGAATCACGCTGTTGGCAAGCCTGTTTGTATACAATATTCACAGTCATGATGGTGCGGGCGCACAGCACCATTGACTCCAATTGCGTGAGTGCTATTGGTGGCGCCGAATTTCAACGGTGGAAAAGAGACATATGACACCGGCTAATCCAGCCGCCGCGTCCGGCAAGTCCAATGCCGCAGCGGCCACTCCTGACGACATTATCAAATTCAGCCAGATGGCAAACGCCATCAGGGCGCTATCCATGGATGCCGTGCAGGCCGCCAACTCCGGTCACCCGGGACTGCCAATGGGTGCTGCAGACGTAGCAACCGTGTTGTTTGCCCATTACATGAAGTTCGACCCTCAGGCGCCGGACTGGGCAGACCGTGACCGGTTCGTGCTGTCTGCTGGCCATGGATCAATGTTGCTGTACTCGCTGCTGCACCTGCTTGGTTATGAAGACATGACCATAGAGGAGTTGAAGAGTTTCCGCCAACTTGGCTCGCGCACCGCCGGTCATCCGGAATATGGTCACGCTTCGGGAATTGAAACCACCACCGGACCGCTTGGACAGGGTCTCGGCAATGCAGTTGGCATGGCGATCGCTGAAGCTCACCTGGCGTCGCGCTTTGGCGACAGCATCGTCAACCATCACACTTACGTGCTTGCAGGTGACGGTTGCCTGATGGAAGGCATTTCCCAGGAAGCCATTACGCTGGCAGGCCACCTCAGACTGAACAAGCTGATCGTGTTGTGGGACGACAATCAGATTTCCATCGATGGACCTGTCAGTCTGACGGATTCAACCGATCAGCTGGGCCGGTTTGCGGCATCGGGATGGGATGTCATGCGCATAGACGGTCATGACTACACCGAAATCGCCAGTGCCCTGACATCTGCCCAGACGGCCACCAAACCTGTTCTCATCGCCTGCCGCACCATCATCGGATACGGTTCACCTGGCAAACAGGGAACATCCGGCGCCCACGGCGCTCCGTTGGGCAGCGATGAAATAAAGGCCGCCCGCGAACAGCTCGACTGGAGCCACAAGCCGTTTGAAATTCCCACAACAGTCAGAGACATGTGGCGCATTACCGGCTTGCGCGGCTGCCGCGAACGCAAGGCCTGGGAAGGCCGCTTCAAGGCCATGGAAACGGCCAAGAGGGCAGAATTTGACCGCTGCATGGCAGGCACACTGCCGGAAGACCTGCACGAAACTGTGGTGTCCTACAAACAACAGCTTGCGGAAACGCCCGGACCCATCGCCACCCGTAATGCTTCGCAAAACGTGCTGGAAATCATCAATCCGGCGGTGCCGGAAACCATGGGCGGTTCTGCCGACCTCACCGGTTCGAACAACACCCGCACCAAGGCAATGGTGCCGTTTACGGCTGACAATCCTTCAGGCCGCTTCATACACTGGGGTATTCGCGAGCACGCCATGGCCGCAGCCATGAACGGCATGGCGCTGCATGGCGGAGTTATTCCCTACTCCGGAACATTCCTGGTATTTACTGATTACTGCCGTCCGGCGATCCGGCTGTCTGCTCTCATGCAGCAGCGGGTAATCTATGTCATGACACATGATTCAATCGGCCTTGGAGAAGATGGCCCGACACATCAGCCGGTTGAACATCTGGCCGCCCTGCGGGTGATTCCGAACCTCAATATTTTCCGTCCGTGCGACGCGGTTGAGACCGCCGAATGCTGGGAGCTGGCTCTGGAGGCGGCCAGTACGCCTTCCATCCTGGCGCTTACCCGCCAGAAACTCGCGCCTGTCCGGATCAAGTTCAAAAAGGAAAATCTTTGTGCCCGCGGCGCATATGATGTGCACAGCGACGACGACGCCAAGGTAGTGATTTTTGCTTCAGGCTCAGAAGTCGAAATTGCCATGCAGGCGTCCGCCAGACTGGCGGAAAGCAAAATTTCCACCAGAGTTGTATCCGTGCCGTGCATGGACCTGTTCGATCAGCAGGATGCCGACTATCGCAAGCTGATAACCGGAGACGAACCTGTGCGCATCGCTATCGAAGCCGGCGTACGCCAGGGCTGGGATGGCCTGATCGGCATCGACGGCACCTTCATTGGCATGTCCACATTTGGTGCATCCGGTCCTTACGAGAAACTCTATCAACACTTTGGCATTACCGCAGACGCCGCAGTACAGGCGGCTTTATCCGGCCTCGAAGCCAACGCCTGAAACCCCATACCTGACGGAAATTCCAGTTCGCCATGCGCAATTTCAGGACTCTCGATGATCTGGAGGTGAAATCAAAACGGGTGCTTGTCCGGGTTGATCTGAACGTTCCCATGCAGGACGGCAAGGTTTCAGACGCAACTCGCCTGCATGCCGTTGCGCCAACCATCCGGGAACTGTCCGACAGGGGTGCAAAAATCATCCTGCTGGCACATTTCGGCCGCCCGCGGGGAAGACAGGTCACTGACCTGAGCCTCGCCCCTATTGCTCCAGCCCTGGCTGAAGCACTTGGCCGGCCGGTAGATTTCGTTTCCGGCAAGCCCGGCCAGCTTTCGGACGGCCAGATCGTGTTACTGGAAAACACCCGGTTCAATGCCGGCGAGGAAGCCAACGACCCGGCTTATGCAAAGACCCTCGCTGCATTTGGCGATCTATACGTAAATGACGCCTTTTCCGCCGCTCACCGCGCGCATGCGTCTACTGAAGGTGTTGCCAGATTGCTGCCGTCTGCTGCCGGTCGATCCATGCAGAAAGAACTGTCTGCACTGTCAGCAGCGCTTACCAATCCCGCCCGTCCGCTGGTCTGCGTGGTTGGCGGCTCCAAGGTATCCACCAAGCTTGAATTGCTCGGCAATCTGTCCAGGTTGGCCGACACCATCATAATTGGCGGTGGCATGGCCAACACATTCCTGGCCGCCAGGGGCATTCACGTTGGAAAATCTTTGTGCGAACACGACATGTCAGCCACCGCGCTCGAGATTCTGAAGCAATCTGAGGCAAATGATTGCCGCATCGTGCTGCCGGTGGATGCCGTCGTGGCGAAGGAATTTGCTGCCGGCGCTGCCAGCCGGGTCGTACCGGTCACCGCAATTGCGGATGATGAGATGATGCTGGACATCGGCCCTGCCTCTGTTGTCGAAGCAATGGCCATTTTCGACAACGCTGCAACGCTGGTCTGGAACGGACCTTTTGGTGCGTTTGAAATTGCGCCCTTTGACGCAGGCACTGTTGCTGCCGCCCGCCATGCAGCTAAACTGGCAAAACTGGGCAAACTGGTTGCCGTTGCCGGTGGGGGCGATACGGTTTCGGCATTGCACCATGCCGGTGCAGCAGATGATTTTACTTATGTGTCCACCGCTGGTGGAGCATTCCTTGAATGGCTAGAGGGCAAGGCGCTACCGGGCGTCGAAGTACTGCGAGCGGCCTGACCAGCTATTTGCTTTTGAAGGGGCATAAATCGATATGAAACAGACACTTGAAGACATTGCAAACGCCATGGTCGCGCCCGGCAAGGGCATTCTTGCTGCAGATGAAAGCACCGGCACCATTAAAAAGCGTTTTGATTCAATCAATGTGGAATCGACCGAGGAGGCTCGCCGCGACTACCGCGAAATGCTGTTCTCCGCCAAAACCGCCATGAAGAAAAACATCTCAGGCGTCATCCTGTTCGATGAAACCATTCGCCAGTCGTCGGCCAATGGCAAACAGAGTTTGGTGGAAATGCTGCAAAGCTCGGGTTCGATTCCTGGAATCAAGGTTGATGCAGGCGCTCACGATATGGCCGGCTTCAGGGGTGAAAAGATTACTGACGGTCTTGACGGTCTGCGCGCCCGCCTGAAGGAATATCACAGGCTTGGAGCGCGCTTTGCCAAGTGGCGCGCCGTCATCGATATTGCACCCGGCACCCCCACCTACGGTTGCATCCGCGCCAACGCCCATGCGCTCGCGCGTTATGCAGGCCTTTGCCAGGAGAACGGCATCGTACCGATTGTCGAACCGGAAGTGCTGATGGACGGCCCGGTAGCCGCGCACTCCATCGAGCGCTGTTATGATGTCACCGAACAAACCCTGAAAATTGTGTTCTCAGAGCTTTATGAGGCCCGTGTCAACCTCGAGGGCATCGTGCTGAAGCCGAACATGATCGTGCCCGGCAAGAACGCTGCCAAACCGGCAAGTGCGGTGCAGGTTGCCGATATGACAGTGAAATGCCTGAAAGCCTGTGTCCCATCTGCTGTTCCGGGTATTGCGTTCCTGTCAGGCGGCCAGTCCGACATCGAGGCGACTGAACACCTGTCGCTGATGAATTCGCGGCACGACGTGCCATGGAACCTGACGTTTTCCTACGGCCGGGCGCTGCAGGCTGCCGCACTCAGGGCCTGGGGTGGAAAACCTGCCAACGTCAAGGCGGCACAGGCTGCGTTCGCTCACCGGGCTGCCATGAACGGCCTGGCCACAAGGGGCAAGTGGACGAGGACGATTGAGAAGGCCGCGTAGGGCTGCTTCCATGCAAACGTCCCGCGTTGTCCACATTGTCTCCGCCCACGCCGAAGGTGAGGTGGGAGATGTCATCGTTGGAGGTGTTGCGCCACCTCCCGGCAAAACCCTGTGGGATCAACGCACTTTCATTGCAAATAACCAGTCGCTTCGCAATTTTGTGCTGAACGAACCGCGCGGCGGCGTGTTCAGGCACATCAACCTGCTGGTGCCGGCAAAACACCCCGATGCGCAGTTTGGCTTCATAATCATGGAGCCTGAGCATACGCCGCCGATGTCCGGTTCGAACTCCATCTGCGTATCGACTGTGCTTCTGGACACAGGACTGATCGAAATGACGGAACCGGAAACCCGGTTCAATCTTGAAGCCCCCGGCGGCCTGGTAGCCGTGACTGCACATTGCGGGGCCGGCAAGGTCAAATCCATCACCGTGCAAAATGTGCCGTCCTTTGCCGGCAAGCTGGATGCAAATCTCGAAGTGGAGGGCCACGGCACGCTGAGTGTCGACACGGCTTATGGCGGGGACAGCTTTGTGATTGTTGACGCCCCGGCGCTGGGTTTCTCCATCCAGCCGGATGAAGCCGCTGATATCGCAACGCTTGGGGTGAAGATCACCAGGGCAGCCAATGAGCAGCTTGGTTTCAGACATCCGGGCAATCCCGACTGGGCGCACATTTCGTTCAGCCAGTTTGCCATGCCGCTTGAGAATGATGCCGGTGTCCTGTCCGGTCGCAACGCGGTTGTCGTGGATCCGGGCAAAGTGGACCGCAGCCCCACGGGCACCGGATGTTCCGCCCGCATGGCGGTGCTGCATGCAAAAGGGCAATTGCAGATTGGTGATCGCTTTGTTGGCCGTTCCATAATCGGATCACGTTTCGATTGCCGGCTGGAAAGTTTGACCAGCATCGCCGGTCACCCCGCCATTGTGCCCAGTATCAATGGCCGGGCCTGGGTCACCGGCACACACCAGGTAATGCTCGATCCCGATGACCCCTGGCCTGAAGGCTACCGGCTCAGTGACACCTGGCCGGTGAAGATGTGACGCGGACGGGACTGACAGGCTGAAAGCCCTATCCCACTTGTGTTAAGACAATCCCGCCACCAATTACGTTACGTATCAGCTTTGACGGACCAATTCTCCCCATGAGCACGCAATCTGCCGAGGACCTGCCCAATTGCCGCCTGTTCCTGATGCCTCCGCCGGACCTGAATGCGGACGCCATTACCGCATGCCTTACGGCTGCCGCAGACGCAGGCGATGTTGCCTGCCTGATACTGCCGGCAGACAAAACACTAACGGACACAGTCATGCCAATCGCACAACAACGCGACATCGCGGTTCTGATTGCTGATGACAGCCGCCTTGCCGCTTATGAAAAGGCAGACGGTGTGCACGTTACCACCAGCATTGAAGATGCTGTCGCTGCGCACAGGAAACTGGGTCGCAATTTCAGTGTTGGTTTCGTTGCACCAGGTTCACGCCATGCGGCCATGCAGGCCGGCGAAACCGATATTGATTATATCGCCTTCGACCTCTCCTCGTCCTCCGGAGTTGACCTGCTGGGCTGGTGGACGCCGTTGTTTGAAGTGCCGTGCGTCGGATTGAACCCGGGTAACGAGACTGCTTGCGTGGAAGCAATTGCGGCAGGAGCGGATTTTGTCATGCCGCCGATAACGATGTGGAATTCGCCGGAAGAAGCCGCGAAAGTCGCAGTCTCTCTCACTATTGCCGGCAACAGGAGCCGCCCATGAAGATTTATCGCACCTGTTTACTGCTGTTTTGTCTGACTGTTCCCCTTGCCGCAGTCCATGCTCAGACTGCCACGTTTGCCCCGACTTTCAAGGAGGCGGCAGCGCTTTACTCGGATGAAAACTATGCTGCAGCTTATGAGATTGCAGTTCCCCTGGCGACGAAGGGTGACGTGAGGGCGCAGATCATGCTCGGCGAAATGTACGAATTTGGCCATGGCCGTGAAGCTGACATCGCCAATGCGCTGCAATGGTACGAGATGGCGGCGGCCCAGGATCACAAGGGCGCCATGTTCAGGCTGGGCATGCTGTATCTGACCGGAAAAGCAGGCGCACCTGATCCTTCAAAAGCCCGTGAATGGTTAGCCAGGGCCGCCACTGCCGGGCACATCGAAGCCAGCAACGAGTTGGGCCTTTTGTATTATCAGGGCATTGGTGTACCGGCGAGCCCGGAAGAAGCCGCCAAACACATTCGCAAGGCTGCCGATGCGGGTCTGGCACAGGCGCAGTACAACCTTGGCCTTTTGCACGTAAATGGCCATGGCGTGGACAAGGACCTCACAACCGCCAGCATCTGGTTTCAAAAGGCCGCTGTGCAGGGTTTGCCGGAGGCCGCGCTCGATTATGGTCTGATGGTTTACGGCGGAGATGCCGGTATCCGCAAGGACTACACGATCGGGGCACAGTGGCTGCTCGTTGCAGCCGATGCCGGTAATGCCAAGGCTCAATTGTTCATCGCCCGCGTTCTGGCGGCAGGACGTGGCATGAAGAAAGATCGCATCGAAGCGGCCAAATACTACACACTGGCCAAACAGGCTGGACAGGCAGATCCCGATCTTGACGTCATGATGTCCAATCTTTCGTCTCCCCAACTCGGTGATGCAGAAAACCGCGCCCGGATTTTCGCTGAGGAACTCAAGAACAGGCGCCTCAATGCTGCAGAAGGCAAGACCGACCGCAATGACTGAACCAGTCGCCTATATGCAGCGCACCCGCGACTGGTACCTGGCGCTTGGCTATGGCAACCCTTATGTTTGGGCGCACAATAAGGACGTGCCATTTTCCGGCCTGCGCCGGCCGCTCTCTAAATCGCGAGTTGCACTGATCACGACCGCGGCACTTTTCCAGCCCGGAAAAGGTGATCAGGGACCGGGCGCTGCCTACAACGGCGCAGCAAAATTCCATGAAATATGGTCCCACCCGATTGACCCGGTACCGGACGTCCGGATTTCCCACATCGCCTATGATCGCATGCATACACTGGCAGAAGACCCGCGCACATGGTTTCCCCTGGCGGCCTTGAAACAGGCTGAAAAAGCCGGACGGATTGGCTCTCTCGCCAGTGTTTTCGGGTTTCCAACCAATCGATCACAGCGGACCAACCTCGAAACAGACGCGCCCGCCCTGCTCGAGGCACTGGCCGGTGAAGCAGCGCAGGCAGCCATCCTGGTTGCCAATTGCCCGGTTTGCCATCAGTCCGTATCACTCGCAGCACGACACCTGGAGGCCGCCGGTATCGCCACCGTTGTCATGGGCTGCGCCAGGGATATTGTCGAGCATTGCGGCGTACCACGTTTTGTATTTTCCGATTTTCCACTTGGCAATGCCGCCGGCAGGCCATTCGATGAAGAAAGCCAGCAATTTACACTCGGCCTCGCGCTCGGCGCGCTGGAGACTGCATCGCGCCCGCGCACCACGCTGGTATCGCCGCTGGAGTGGACACCAGGTGATGACAGCTGGAAGGACGACTACTCGAACCCTGCCAAACTGTCACCCGGGGAACTTGTCCGGCGGCGTGCCGAATTTGATGCCGCAAAAAGCACAAACCCGAATTCTGCGGCGGCCGGATAACACCAGGTTTTCAGTAACAGCAGCCCATTTTGCGAAACCGGCCAGGCATGCAGATTGACTGCCCCGCCATGCATTCGGGCCTACTGGTCAACCCGGCACTGCGCTGATACTTCGTGTCTGCATGTGGACACCGGAAATGCTTGCGCTTATAGCCGTTACATTCGTGGCGGCAGGTTTCGTCAAGGGAACCATCGGGCTCGGCTTGCCGACCGTGACGCTGGCAGTGCTGACCCTGCCTCTCGGTCTGAAAACCAGCCTGGCCGTGATCGTCATTCCCCTCATGGTGACCAACCTGTGGCAAGCCCTCACTGGCCCTTACCTGAAGCAGATTCTTGCACGTTTCTGGCCATTTCTGTTGACTGCCATCATCGCAGTGTGGATTGGCATACAGGTGCTTGCCGCGGCTCGCTCCGACTACCTTGTTGCCATGCTGGGCATTGTTTTGATCCTCAACTCCATCATCTCATTTACCCGCTTCCGCATACCGCCGCCCACGCCGCAGCAGGAAACCACATGGTCTGTCGTTTGTTCGGCGCTGGGCGGACTGATGTTCGGGATGACCGGCAATTTCATCGTGCCCGGCATTCTGTTCCTGCAGGCACTCGGCATGCACCGCGACATGCTGGTGCAAGCCCTTGGTGTGACTTTCGTGACCATATCGACGACACTGGCCGTGTCCCTTACCAGCCGCTCCATGATGACTGGCGAACTGACGGCCATATCCGTTGCTGGACTGGTTCCGGCATTCTTCGGAATGTGGCTCGGTCAGCTTTACCGCGCCTCCATATCAGAAGATCATTTCCGCAGGCTGTTTTTCATAGGTCTGTTGATTATCGGCTTCTCGTTCCTGATCAGCGCAGTACAGAATCTGCTTGCGGGCTGATACTGACGGTCCAGTTCATTCAGCGTTACTCGAGGTGGACCGGCTGCTCAGGCGTCCACTGCCTGGCCTTCGCCACGGTCCATGCCTTGGCAACTTCATGGTCTCACATGGCCTCCTTGAACAACATCCCATAGTCATCCGCCGAGGTTTCACGCGGATTTGTGCGATGGGCAAGATCAGCCAGGGCATGTGGCACGAAGTCATCGATCATGTCCTCTCTGACACCCATTGCGCCCAGCCCGGATGGCAAGCCGATTTCAGCATTGAGGTTTGCAATGGCAGCTGCCAGGTCAGCATCCAGGGGCAATCCCATTGTTGCGCGCAGGCGATCATACTTTTCCTTGCAACCTGGTTCATTGAAACGCAGCACGGCCGGTAAAATCACGGCATTCAGCGTGCCGTGATGCAGGCGCAGGTCCTCGCGCCGCCCGATGGCGTGGCTCATGGCGTGCACCGCACCCAGCCCCTTTGTGAACGCATGAGCACCTTCAGTGGATGCCATCATCATCTCCCAGCGGGCGTTCCTGTCAGAGCCGTCCTTCACCGCTGCGGCGATGTTGCGCCACCCGCGCCACAAGCCATCCAGTCCAATCCCGTCGGCCGGCGGATTCACGGTAGGTGTCAAAAACGCCTCGATACAATGGGTTATGGCGTCCATGCCGGTCGCCGCCGTCAACAATGGCGGCAAGCCGAATGTCAACTCGGGGTCACAGATGGCGACCGATGGAATGAATTTCGGATTGCCAAATGTCAGTTTGCGGCCATCTTCCATGATGATCACCATGCCCAGCGACACTTCCGAACCGGTGCCGGACGTAGTCGGGATGGCAATCACCGGCGCCATTGTCTTGACCAGCTTGTTACCTCCCTTCAGAGGATCAAACTGACCCAGCGGCCCACCGGAACCAGCCAGCAGCGCCACCGACTTGCCAAGGTCCATGGCTGAACCGCCACCCAGTGCAATTACACCGTCACAGCCGTCTTCATTATACACGGCGAATGCCGCCATGACTGCCCGCTCCGTCGGGTTACCCGGTGTTTCGTCAAACACCGGTGCCGACTTGCCGTCCGTCATCGCGCCTCGAACGCGGTCCAGAATACCGGCGGCGACAATGCCCTTGTCGGTTGCAATAAGCGGGCGCTTGATATCGTTGCGACCCAGCGATTTCTGCAACTGGGATATGGCACCGTGATCAAAATACGTGGTGGTCAGAAACGAAAGTACAGGCATGCCGGCAGCGCTCCAGGCTTGGGTGGTCAAGACTACAGGCGCACAATCGCGACTTGAACAGTCCACGTCAATTGCAACCGCTACTTTCCCCCTACCCATAACGGGCCAGCCCTGCTAAACCCCGCCCACAATGATGGCATCTGTTGCCGTCAACTCCCGTGTTCTTTGAAAACTCCAGGTATTCCGAATGAAAATCAATGGTAATGAAATCAAGCCCGGCAATGTGCTGCTGCACAACGGCGATCTCTATATCGCGGTCAAGGTAGCCCACGTAAAGCCCGGCAAAGGTGGCGCATTTGCCCAGGTCGAGATGAAGGGCATCGTCAACGGGACAAAACTCAACGAGCGCTTCAGATCTTCGGAAACTGTTGAAAAAGTCCGCCTGGAACAGAAGAACTTCCAGTACCTTTATCAGCAGGGCGACATGCTGGTGTTCATGGACAATGAAACTTACGAACAGATCGAGCTACCGGAAGAATTCGTCGGCGACCGCACCGCCTTCTTGCAGGACGGAATGATGGTTACCGTCGAAACCTATGAGGAAAAGCCCCTGGGAATTTCCCTGCCGGATTATGTAACCCTTGAAATTACCGAAGCAGACGCGGTCGTGAAGGGACAGACTGCGTCGTCTTCCTACAAGCCGGCGTTGCTGGAAAATGGTCTCAAGGTAATGGTGCCTTCGTTCATCGGAACCGGGGAAAGAATCATCGTCGACACCAATGAGGTGACTTACGTTCGCCGCGCATCCGAAGGCTGATACCCGTCCCATGCCAGCCTCCCCGCTTATCACCGTCATGACAGGCGCAGCCCGCAAGGCAGCGCGGGCAGTGTCGCGCGATTTTGGCGAAGTCGAGAATCTCCAGGTATCGCAGAAGGGACCGGCTGATTTTGTCACTCGTGCTGACCGCAAGGCTGAAAAGGTAATTGTTGAAGAACTGCGGAAGGCGCGCCCGAAATGGGGGTTCCTGCTGGAAGAGAGCGGTGAAATCGCTGGTACGGACGGCCAGCACGTCTGGGTGGTGGATCCGATTGATGGTACCACCAACTTCATTCACGGCATTCCGCATTTCGCCGTCTCCATCGGGCTGACCCGTAACGGAGAACCTGTTGCCGGTGTTATCTATAACCCGATTACAGACGAATTGTTTGCTGCCGAACGAGGCGGAGGCGCCTATCTGAATGATCGCAGGTTGCGTGTATCGGGCAGGCGCGACATTTCAGACGCAGTTATTGCCTGTGGCATTCCCCATCGCGGACGAGGAGATCACGCAGAGTTCCGCCGTGAACTTGCCCAGGTACAGGACAGGGCCGCAGGCATTCGCCGGGCCGGTACCGCGTCGCTTGATCTTGCCTGGGTGGCAGCAGGCCGCCTGGACGGTTACTGGGAACGTGGCCTGAAATCCTGGGACATTTGTGCCGGCATCGTAATGGTGCGCGAGGCAGGTGGTTTTGCGGCCGATATCGATGGTGGACCTGACGTCATGAATACCGGTGATATCATGGCGGGAAATGAACATATGCAGTCTCATCTGAAAGCCTGCATCAAGGCGGCACGCACCGCCGGGTAGACAGGTGCCGCAAAACCTCCACACGCTTCAAGTAGACAGGTGACAAGGTTAAATCTTTGGCTACACTGCAGATAGATTTGTGCTCGGGAAGGACATGAGAGCGGCATGCTGGCATCGGATCATCTGAAAGTCTTGGAATTGCCACGGGTGTATCTTGTCCGCATGGCGGTTTTTACAATTCTGATCTGCATCGGGGCAGCAGTACTGTTTCCCAATATTCAAGTCGCCTTCATGGCCAATCCCGGTCTCAACGGTCTCATAGTTGTCGTGCTGCTTCTGGGGATTGCCTATACATTCCGGATGGTGTTTCGCCTCTGGCCGGAAGTGAATTGGGTCAACAGTTTCCGCATCGCCAATCCGGGTCTCGAGATCCCGCATATCCCGCGTCTGCTGGCGCCCATGGCAGCCCAGCTTCGCGACCGGGAAGGCCTGACCATACTGTCTCCCATAACATTGCGGTCATTGCTTGATTCGCTCGCTTCGCGCCTCGATGAAGCGCGTGATATCTCGCGCTACATGATCGGTTTGCTGATATTCCTGGGTCTGCTCGGCACATTCTGGGGGCTGTTGCAGACCGTTGCAGCCGTCGGCGAAACCATCCGTTCACTCAATATTTCCACGGCTCAGGCAGGAACAGTGTTCGAGGAACTTAAAGCCGGCCTTGAAGCGCCGCTCGCCGGAATGGGCACATCTTTCTCGTCATCGCTGTTCGGCCTTGCAGGCTCGCTGGTTCTCGGCTTCCTGGAGTTGCAGGCCAGCCAGGCTCAGAACCGGTTCTACAATGATCTGGAAGACTGGCTTGCCACATTGACTGATATCGACGCTGGAGAGTTTGCCAGTTCAGTCGATTTTCCATCACATATTCAGGCGGAAATGTCGACCTTGCGCTCTGGAATGGATCGCATCAACCGGACACTTGAAGCAGCTTTACAGTCCAACGGCGGTGGTCCCCAGAATGCCGAATCGATGGAACAATTGGCCGGCGCCGTTCACGGGTTGGTGCAGCAAATGCGTGAAGAGCAGAAAGTAGTGCGTCAATGGGCGCAACAGCAGTCTGAACAGAATGTCGAGATCAAGCGCATGCTGGCCCGTGTTGGAGCACCGCCCGGCCGGGGCCGGAGCTAGATCGTGGCGGGTCTTGGCAGAGGACGCAGACGCGGTCAGGACGGTTCCGCATTTTACTGGCCGGGCTTCGTGGATGCCATGGCGCAACTGCTGCTGGTTATCACCTTCCTGCTGTCGGTGTTCATGATCACGCAGTTTCTGCAGGCACGCGAAATTTCAGGCCAGGACAGTGCGCTATCCCGGTTGCGCTCAGAAATAAGCGAACTGACCGAGTTGCTCGCGCTGGAAAAGTCTTCCAGGGCAGAAATTGAAACGACCCTTTCGGCACTCACCGATGACCTGAGGTCTGCCCGCGACGAAACCAGCCAGTTGCAGGGCATCGTGGATACCTTCAGATCGGAAGGCAATCAGGCAGGTTCACAATTGTCCGCACTGCGAAGCCAGCTCGACGGTGAGAAAAAAGTCTCATCCGAAGCGTTGGCCAAAATTGAGCTGCTGAACCAGCAGATAGCCGCACTGCGCAGGCAGATCGGAGCCTTGAACGATGCACTGGAAGCTGCAGAAAGGCAGGATCAGGAGAGCCGAACCCAGATTGTGGACCTTGGTCGCAGGTTGAACGTTGCGCTTGCCCAGAGAGTGCAGGAGCTTAACAGGTTCCGTTCAGAATTCTTTGGCCGTCTGCGCCGCATTCTGGCCAACCGGGACGACATACGGGTGGTGGGCGACCGCTTTGTGTTCCAGTCCGAGGTTCTTTTCGGCAAAGGTACAGCCGCACTGTCGCCGACCGGTCAGGAGGAAATCGCCAAGCTGGCAGTTGCAATGCAACAACTGGTTCAGGAAATTCCGGAGGATCTGAACTGGGTACTGCAGGTTGACGGTCATACTGATGATGATCCCATCAACACACCTCTGTTCCCGTCCAACTGGGTATTGTCGTCGGCGCGTGCTATTGCCGTGGTTGAGGCACTGGCGGCCCAGGGCATTCCACCCCAGCATCTCGTGGCAGCAGGTTTTGGCGAATTCCAGCCCATTGATCCCGGTTTGTCCGAAGATGCCAAGACCCGCAATCGCCGCATTGAGCTGAAGCTGACGACCAGGTAAAAATCCGTAATTCAGTGTGGTCTTTGATTGAACCAGCCAAAAGCCATAAAACTCAACGATTCCAAGTGATTATAAATTTTTCGGTTCGACTGATACCAGATCTCGGTAACAGCGACCCATTTCACCGGAGCGATTTTTTCCGCCGGCAAGGCGCGTGTCGCGCCGTGGTACATGTACCACAAGCGGCGCGCAACGTAGCTGGCGAGAAAAAGCGCCCGGCCCTCCGGGTGGGTCATTGCGGCCCATCGGGTGCGTTGCATTGCTTGCCCGATGCGACCAGCATCGCACTGCGCACTGCGCCTGCCCGAGTGAACCGCTATGATCCCATGAAATGAGTCGCTGTTACTGGGATCTGGTATGAACCCATGTCGGCTCAATCGTTGAACTGAAGTTTGGCGAGCCGTGCATAAAGCCCCCCTTTCTTCATCAACTGGGCGTGGTTGCCTTGTGCCACTACCGAGCCATTGTCAAGTACGATAATCCGGTCAGCATTGCGTACCGTGGCCAATCGATGTGCAATGACAAGCGTGGTTCGATGTTGCATCAGTTCATCAAAAGCTGCCTGCACATACTGTTCGCTTTCTGCATCCAGCGCACTGGTTGCCTCGTCCAGCAACAACAGCGGCGCATCGCGCAGCACTGCCCGGGCAATTGCAATCCGCTGACGCTGACCACCAGACAAGGTCACGCCGCGTTCACCGACCTGGGTCGCAAATCCACCTTTCAGTCTGTCGGCAAACTCGTCGACCCGCGCCAGTTTCGCTGCATCCATCACGTCGTCATCGCTGGCAGCCGGCCTGGAAAAGCGGATATTGTCGAGAACACTGGCAGAAAATATGACCGTGTCCTGCGGCACCAGTGCAATTGAGGCACGCAGACTGGCCAGCGATACATCCGCAATATTGACGCCATCGAACCTGACCAGTCCTGAAAGTGGATCATAAAACCGCAATATCAGGGCAAACAGGGTCGACTTCCCCGCGCCGGAAGGGCCAACAATTGCCACCGTCTCCCCGGGCTTCACGGAAAAGCTCAGGTCATTCAGCACCTTGTCATCAGGGCGAGACGGATATGTGAAACTGACCTTGTCAAATGACACAGCACCCAGTGCAGGAGAGGCCAGTTCGACCGGTGTTTCAGTTTCCACAATGTCGCGCCTGGTATCGAGCAGCTCGGACAATCGTTCTGCTGCACCGGCAGCCAGTTGCAGTTCTCCCCAGACTTCTGACAACGATCCCATGGCGCCGGCGGCGAACGCCGCATATAGCAGAAACTGTCCCAGCGTACCGGGAGACATCGCCCCTGAAAGTACTTCCTGGGCGCCATACCACAAGATGCCGATGACAGCACCGAAAGCCAGAAAAATAATCGCCGCCGTCAGAATGGCGCGCCCCTTGGCGCGTGCAGCAGCTGCAGAAAATGCTTCCTGCGTTGCCGAATTGAAAGCTTCCGCAATGCGTTGTTCCTGGCCGAACGCCTGCACAGCCTGCACCGAATAAAGGGACTCTTGGGCCAGGGCTGCAGACGCAGCCAGCGTATCTTGAGCATGGCGCGAAAGCTTCCGGACCCTGCGACCAAAAAACACCATTGGCAGCACGATCAGCGGGATAACCAGAAGCACCAATCCTGACAGTTTCAGGCTGGTGGCAATCAGCATTGCAATTGCCCCGACCAGCATAACCAGGTTTCGCAGCGCAACTGAAACTGTAGACCCGAATACGTTCTTGACCTGCGTCGTGTCAGCAGTCAGGCGAGCCAGTACTTCGCCTGATTGGGCCGTGTCATAAAATGACGGAGACAAATTCAGCAGGTGCAGAAACACCGTATCACGCAGATCTGCCACAACCCGTTCACCGATCCAGGTAACGCAATAATATCGCCCTGCCGAAGAAATGGCCAAAACCGCAACGACGAACAGCATAACCGAGAAGTACTGGTCAACAAATCCTGCGTTCTCACCTGAAAATCCATGGTCGATCACACGGCGCACGGCAACCGGCACGACCAGAGTTGCAGCTGCCGCCGTAATCAGAAACACCAGTGCGAAACAGATCTGCAACCGGTACTGAAACAGAAACGGCAGCAAACGGGACAGGGGTCTGAGACTTGAGGCTTTGGCTCGTCTGCCTGGCTCTGCAGTCCCGATTGTTGGACTGGCTTCGGTAGAATGAGTCGCATCAGCGCGTGATTGAGGTATCTGCGGCACTGCCCGCCCGGTTTCTGCTGTCAACGTACTCAATCCTCAATAGCGCATTTTTGCTGGCTACCTTTGCCATGCCAGACCCTGCGCGGCAAGCGTGACCTTGCCTGACCTGGTACCACACCCTGAATTCCTCGCTATTGTGTTTCAAATAGCGCTGCGTCCTGCAATGGTTGCGCTGAAGCTATTGCTCATGTATAGACCACGCCGGATTTCAGTTTTTCTCCAGTTCGCCGTCAATGCCGGAATCACCGGTGGAGTGCACTGGCACGTTTGAAAGATACTTTGATGAAAAAAGACATTCACCCCGACTATCACATGATCACGGTGACCAACACTGACGGCTCATCTTTCCAGACCCGTTCGACCTGGGGCAAGGAAGGCGACACCCTTCAGCTCGATATCGATCCTGCAACCCATCCAGCCTGGACCGGTGGCAACCAGAACCTGGTTGACCGCGGTGGCCGGGTTAGCCGCTTTAACGAAAAGTTTGGTTTCCTGAAAAAATAATCCGCCTGCAGTTTCGCTTGGCAGATAAAAAATGCCCGGCTGCCCAGTAGCCGGGCTTTTTGCAATTCACACTTGCAGTCCGGCGCCATCGCGCGTGATACCACATAAACCCCGCTCAACTGCGCCGGGCGTTAAATGCCTTTTGCAACTGGTCGAGGTGTGAATTGACTTGATTCGCCGCCTCGCCGCCTAGCAGGGTGTCATCCCTTTCTGCAATCATCACATCCAGTGTCATGATACGCTCATGCAGCCGCAATGACCTGCTGACAAGAGCCTTGAGGGCATCCGGCATGCTATCTGCTCCGGTCAGCGGCTGCCCCTCGCCTATCTCATCGAGTGAGATACGGCTCTTTTCGTGATCAGCATCATCACGGGTGATTTCACCGGAACTGACAGCCCGCTGCAGCAGCAGCCATGAAGCAAGCTGCATTAGCCGCGTTGTCAGTCGCATCGACTGACTGGCGTAGGTAACCGAGCCTTGCTTGCCAAGTTCACGAACATCCTGCCGGCCCGGACCATCCAGATAATTCGCGGTTTCTTCAATCAGACTCATGCCTTCCTGAAAAACCTCCTGAAACTGTTTGGAAGCGGTAAAACGCGCAAGGAAATCTACAGGCATGGCATGTTCGGAACTACCACCAGTGATCATAAGACAAACCTCAAAAATGCCATGGCTCAAGAAAGCCGGAAATCTTCGATGCATCAATATGAACCACGAAGACCTGTCTGACCACTACTGAAGCAAGTCGGATGCCAAAAAAAGAGCCGCGAATGTGTCGCGGCTCATAAAGTCTAACAGGGAGGCGTCAAACAGAGTGGAAAACCACTCGGGTAATCCCTAAGGACTACGTTAATGAATATGCACTGCAAGTCGTTACCAAAAGGTTAACATGATTCATTTTGACCAATATTGAATCAATTCATTGAGGTTACTGGTTGGATAATCGATTCAATTCAGTGACTTAACCAGCGGAGAAAATCGGCCGGTAGAGTGGCATCACAACTTGAAAAACGAATCTGCAGCAACTTTTGAAGACCGCTTGCCGTCTATTTCTGCTTTCAGGCGCACTATCTCGGCCTCAAACTCCACCACGCGCTCCTGCAATTCCTCGACAGACAGCTCCGAGAGGTCTTCACCAACCGCAGGTCCCGGCTTTCTCGGCTTGATGATTTCTTCGTCCATGGCAATGACCTCCGCTTGCAACCACCCGATTGCGTCACTACTAGAACAACATGGGCTCACCTGAACACATAAAGTTGTTCGAACATTCTAGAATCGATCAGGTCTATGATTTTTGATTGATTCAACCAAAGGTCATCCTGATACAGTTGCACCATAATGCCTACGCGGCGAATTCCTGACAACCTTTGCAAGTGAGGCGCGCTTTATGACCAGTATTCCTTCTTCAATGACCGCAATTGCAATTACCGAGCCCGGTGGTCCTGACGTACTCAGGCCGCTCACCAAGCCAACCCCGGAACCAGGCAGCGGTGAAGTGCTGATCAAGGTGAAAGCCGCCGGGGTAAACAGGCCTGATGTGCTGCAGCGCAAGGGAGTTTATCCGCCGCCGCCGGGTGCCTCGGAAATTCCCGGTCTTGAGATTGCCGGTGAAGTTGTTGCCCTGGGAGAAAATGCTTCACTTTGGAAAATTGGCGACAGGATCTGCGCACTCGTCGCAGGCGGTGGTTACGCTGAGTATTGTGTTGTCCACGAAACCAACGCCCTGCCCGTTCCTGCCGGTCTCACGATGGCGGAGGCAGCCGGTGTGCCGGAAACATTCTTTACTGTCTGGACCAATGTGTTTGAACGTGGTGCCCTGAAACCCGGCGAAAGCCTGCTGGTACATGGCGGCTCTTCCGGTATTGGCACAACAGCCATCCAGATCGCATCCCGGCTTGGTTCGACTGTCTATGCAACCGCGGGCTCCCCCGGCAAATGCAGAGCGTGTGAAAACCTGGGCGCCAAACGCGCCATCAACTATCGCGAGCAGGACTTCGTGGAGGTGTTGAAGCAGGAAACCGGCAGCAAGGGCATCGACGTCATACTGGACATGGTCGGCGGCGACTATATTCAGCGCAATATCAAGACAGCCGCAAGAGACGGCCGCATTGTCAATATTGCCTATCTCAACGGTTCAAAGGCAGAGGTGGATTTCATGATGGTCATGTTGAAGCGCCTGACACTGACCGGATCCACACTGCGTATCCGGCCTACTGCTGAAAAGGCAGCAATCGCAAGTGCATTGAGGCAAACCGTCTGGCCGTTGATCGAGGCCGGCAGGGTCAAGCCGCAACTGTTCCGGACATTTCCTCTGGCACACGCCAACGAGGCACATGCCCTCATGGAAACCTCTGTCCATATTGGCAAGATTGTACTGGAAGTCTGAACCCAACCCGTATCACAACAGCCAAAAACCATCCTGATCTTGTGAACCGGATCCGCTCATCTGGCGCGTTGGATCGCTTTCCCGATGCACTACATCGCGCTGGCGGCCGCGCCTGCCCGAGTGAACCGCTATGATCCCATGAAATGGCTGGCTGATGGTGAGATCTGGTATAAGCTGCCATCGCCGGGTTCGATTGCCCGAATGTTGTATGATCAATTTCAAGGAGAGTTTCCAATGTGTAATGCATGTGTAATTGACAGCGTAAAGGCACGGATGCTGTCGCGGCGCGCGTTGTTTCAAACCGCAGCGGCCGGTGTTGCAGCTGCTGCCGTCACAGCCCCCATGTCTTCACCCGCCCTTGCAGCCGGGCATGAAAAAGTTGAGGACATGACACATGAGTTATATGAAGAGTTTCCAACCTATTTTGGGGACCAGCAATTCTTCAGGGAACAGAAGTTCAGTTTCAAGGAGAACGGGTTCAATCTGTTTGAACTGCGCGTGAACGAGCACACCGGCACCCACGTGGATGCACCGCTTCACTTTTCAGCAGACGGTCAGTCAGTTGCAGAGATCCCCGTTGCCAACCTGATCTGCCCGCTGTGTGTTATCGATGTGAAGGCAAAAGCCGCAGAAAATGCAGATTACCAGGTTACCCCGGATGACGTGAAGGCATGGGTTGACGCCAACGGCCAAATTCCCGACAAGGCCTGCGTTGCCATGAACTCCGGTTGGGCAGCCCTTGTCGGCACGGACAAGTTCCGTGGCGCAGATGCCGAAAAGAAAATGCATTTCCCGGGCTTCCACATTGAAGCAACCAAAATGTTGCTGGAAACCGGTGCAACCGGCATGGCGGTGGATACGTTGTCGCTTGATTACGGCCAGTCCGGTGATTTTGCGACCCACTATGCCTGGCTGCCGGCAAACCGGTGGGGCATTGAATGCCTTTCGAATCTCGACGCCGTACCAGCCAGCGGTGCAACGCTTGTTGTGGGAGCGCCAAAACATCGTGGCGGTACTGGTGGTCCCGCACGTGTCTTCGCAATGGTTTAGCAACAAGCCACCCCGGCGTTACGCCGGGGTGGCTACCTCAAGGTGGAATTCATGACCGATCTCCTCAACCAACTCGGCGACCTCGAAACTTCCATGCTCGCCGATATCAACAAGCACATTCGCGCCATGGATGCCGGTATCAGACGTATAAATCCCGGGCGCAAGCTGGTGGGACGGGCACGCACCGCAGCCTGCCGCAACGATTTCCTGACAGTAATGCGCATTCTGGCCGATGCCGAACCGGGCGAAGTGCTGGTAATCGACGGACGCGGTGGTCATCTGGCGCTGGCTGGCGAAATGTTTGCCATGGAAGCCCGTCGCAAGAAGCTCGGCGGCATTATAGTGGACGGTATGGTGCGTGATTCAGCCGCCATGCAGGACATTGATCTGCCTGTCTATGCCCGCGCCGTTCATCCGGTTGCCGGCACGATTCAAGACATCGGCGAGATTCAGACGATCATTTCCTGTGGTGGCATAACCGTTGCTCCCGGCGATATTGTATTTGCGGATGCTGACGGCGTTGTCTGCGGTACCGCGGATGAATTATCGGCCCTGGTACCTGGGGCCCGAGACATCATGGCCAATGAAACAAGGGCCTTCGCAGGCTTTGAAAAAGGTGTTGCACTGATGGACATGCTGAATTTCGAAGAGCATTACGCCAAACGCACTGCCGGCGAAGCCAGCAACTTGTCCTACATCCTGTAACGGGACAAAATCAGCAATTGCGAAATGTTTCCATCGGTTCTATACACCAGTTTTCCCAAACAGCATTGATCCGATCGGATCAGCAGAGCCACCGCTAAGGTTCTGAAGGAGAGTGCCCATGTCCGACACACCATTAATGCCGAAAGCCACCGCCGTTTGGCTGGTGGACAACACTGCGCTGACATTCAGCCAGATAGGTGAATTTTGCAAACTGCATACGCTTGAGGTGAAAGGCATTGCAGACGGTGAAGTTGCTGTCGGCATCAAGGGAATGGATCCGATTGCCGCCAACCAGATTACCCGTGAGGAAATTGAAGCGGGTGAAAGGGATTCCAGCCACAAACTTCAGCTGGCCAAATCAAAAATCGTGGTACCTGTCGCCGCCAAGCGTAGAGGCCCGAAATATACTCCGGTCTCGCGCCGCCAGGATCGCCCGGATGCAATCAGCTGGTTGCTTCGCTATCATTCTGAACTGGCGGACAGTCAGATCATGAAGCTGGTCGGCACCACCAAGACGACCATCAACGCCATCCGCGACCGCACCCACTGGAATAGCCAGAACCTCAAGCCGGTAGACCCGGTGACACTGGGGCTGTGCTCACAGCTTGAACTGGACCTGGCGGTCCGCAAGGCAGCCAAACGTGTTGAAAAGGCCGGCGGAACACTTCCTGCCCGGACTCTCATGCCGGCTGAAGAAACAGTGCCGCCGCCATACGCTATTGCTGATACGCCGGCGGACCAGCCTGCCGAAGATGCCGGTGCACCGGATGTCAAGGATGCCTTCAAGGACTTCAAACCGGAAGAGGCCGAACCGGCTGTTGAAAAGGAGGCGGATGTCGACGCTGATTCAGTGTTTGCGAAACTGAAAAGCCTCAAGACAGAAACCTCGCCCGACGAATAGGTTTCACTCTAACCTTACGGTGCCTCGCTCGTCCGGGGACCAGTTCGGCTCCATGAGAGCGGCATGGGTTCACATGGACCCATGTCGATGTTACTGAGATCTGGCATTAGCTCCGCAGAACCGGCTCTTTCAACATTGCCTGTTTGCGCATCATTGTCTCTCTGTAAAATACATAAAGACCAGACAGGGCGATCATCAAGATGCCAATCATGCTCATTGTGTCCGGCAAGTCACCCCAAACGATAAAGCCCAGCAATACGGCAAACGGCAAGCCGGCATACTCGAAAGACGCCACTGTTCGAACCTGGGCAATGCGATAGGCATGCGACAATAGATAGCCCCCTATGCCAACCAGCACTCCGCATGCCGCCATCATGATGAAACCGAACGCGTCGGGCAATTTCCAGGCTCTGAACAGGAAATCCAGCGTGACATTGTCGCCACCCGACATCCAGCCTGAACCAAACACGATTCCGAAGCCAAGGGAGAAAACGATAAAACAGACCTGTACATAAAATGACATGACAGAAGCATTCTCTATCGCGCCCAGCTGACGCGCCAGGATCTGAATTGACGCGTAGCAAAATGCCGCCAGCAGGGGCAGAAACCCAACCAGCCGTATCGCGTCGGTTCCCGGACGCAGCATGATCATGATGCCAACCAGACCTATCAACACCGCCAGCCATCTCCGGGTGCCAATTTTTTCGCCCAAAAAGGGGATAGCCAGCAAGGTTATGATCAGCGGAGCGGAAAAGAATATCGCTGCGGCGTCTCCCAGTGGCATCGACGCCAGACCGAGGAAATAGGCCATATTGGCACAGATCAACAAAATTCCGCGCGCCAGATGGGTCCCGGGACGGCTGGATCTCAGTTGCAGGAACCCCCCCTCCATCTGAAGAAATACGCACGTGAGCAGGATTGCGAACACCGAGCGCACAAATCCGATTTCATGCAGCGGATAGGTACCGGACACCAACTTGATGATCATGTCCTGAATACCCAGCGCAAACGTGCCGCCGAGCACACACACAATGCCGATCAGGTTCTTGTTGTTGCCTTGTTCAGTCATACAAAGATTGTCGCCTGCGAGAATGCCCCGGGGGCATACTACTGGCGACTTTGTTAACGAAGCTGAAATTTGCAAACACAATACGCAGCCGTGTAATCCGCAAATTCCGGCAATCAGAACGTGCAGATGGCTCGATTTCACATCTTCAGATAAAACAAATCCGTGTCACCAGGCATTGCCCCCGCAGCCGTCAGCATGGCATGAACCTGCCCCCTGTGATGGGTCTGGTGGTTGAAAAAATGTGCCACCAGAAATCCGACCGGTTTGGTTACTTCCCGCTGCGCCGCACCTGAGAACCAGGTGAGATCCGTTGCCAGCCACGCAGCATCCAGTTGGTTTGCCCACAGTAAAACAGCCTCATCCATAGCGACACGTTGCAATTTCAGCTCGCTCCAGTCGCATACCATCCCTGATGACGCCGCAAT
Organism: uncultured Alphaproteobacteria bacterium; assembly: GCA_963700885.1. Taxonomy (GTDB): domain Bacteria; phylum Pseudomonadota; class Alphaproteobacteria; order Rhizobiales; family Aestuariivirgaceae; genus Anderseniella. The sequence goes on along the minus strand of CAVOZJ010000002.1, from coordinate 224,801 downwards.
CGTTGAAACTGCCGGCTTCTGGCTTCCGGAAAACCGGTGCATCCACGTCTGATCACCCCACAAGAGATGGCTCAAAGTTCCGCGAATAGACCCAAAAAATGCGCCACGATCCTGATTGCGGGCACCCTCGTCCAGCGTGTCGGCGGCGGCAAAAACAGACTGGTTCTGCCACACATTATAACGCGCCATCGTGTGAATATAATCAAGTGTTATCAAAGACTTCCAACACCTCTGGCGGTCATGGTCTCTGTCAGTTCATCCAGAATTGCAGGATCGTCAATGGTGGCCGGCATCTTCCAGTCAGTGCCATCAGCAATGGACCGGACGGTGGCGCGCAATATCTTGCCGGAGCGGGTTTTGGGCAATCGCGCCACAACCATCACCGTTCGCAATGCCGCCACCGCGCCAATCTTCTCGCGCACCAGTTTGACGCATTCACTCTCGATTTCAGCAGGCGTTTTGCCTACACCGGATTTCAGCACCACAAAACCAACCGGCAACTGTCCTTTCAATTTGTCTGCCACCCCAACAACGGCACACTCCGCAACGTCGGGATGAGACGAGAGCACTTCCTCCATACCTCCCGTAGACAACCTGTGACCGGCCACATTGATAATGTCGTCGGTACGCGCCATGATGTAGAGATAACCGTCGTCATCCATATACCCCGCATCCGAAGTCTCATAATAACCGGGAAATGCCGCCAGATAGCTTTTGTGAAACCGCTCATGGGCATTCCACAGTGTTGGCAGGCATGACGGGGGCAGGGGCAGCTTTACGCAAACGGCACCCAGTTCACCGCGCGCCACTTCATGACCACTGACATCCAGCACCTGAATATCATAACCGGGCATCGGTACGGCCGGCGATCCCAGCTTCACCGGTAAGGTACCCAGGCCAACCGGATTTCCCGCGATGGTCCACCCGGTTTCGGTCTGCCACCAATGGTCAATCACCGGCACCTGCAAAACTTTCTGCGCCCACTCGATCGTATCGGGATCCGCCCGTTCACCGGCAAGAAACAGCGTGCGGAAATGCGATAGATCGTATTTTTTTATGTAGTCGCCCTTCGGATCTTCCTTCTTGATTGCCCGGAATGCAGTCGGCGCTGTAAACAGGCAAACCGCCTTGTGTTCGGCAATCACCCGCCAGAAGGTCCCGGGATCCGGAGTACCGACAGGTTTTCCTTCAAACAGGATTGTTGTGCAGCCATGCAGCAACGGCGCATAGACGATGTAGGAATGACCAACCACCCAGCCCACATCCGATGCTGCCCAGTAAACTTCACCTGGCCTTACGCCATACATGGCCGACATTGACCACTTGAGCGCCACCATGTGTCCGCCGTTATCGCGCACAACTCCCTTTGGCTGGCCGGTCGTGCCGGATGTATACAAAATGTACAGAGGATCAGTTGCCTTCACAGACACGCAATCCGCTTTGCGGCCTGCTGACCGCACCATATCAACTTCGGCTTGCCAGTCATGGTCGTAACCTGCCTTCAGATCCGCGATAATCTGCTCGCGCTGCAGTAAAATGGTACCAGCAGGTTTGGATGCAGCCAGCTCAATTGCCGCGTCCAGCAACGGCTTGTAGGCAATCACCCTACCCGGCTCAATACCGCACGAAGATGATACTATGAGCTTCGGAGCAGCGTCATTGATACGTGTAGCGAGTTCTGCCGCGGCGAAGCCGCCAAACACCACTGAATGAATGGCCCCGATACGGGCACACGCCAGCATGGCGATCGCAGCTTCCGGCACCATCGGCATGTAGATTATGACCCGATCACCTCGAGCAGCTCCCTTGTCAGACAGAACCTGGGCGAAACTTGCCACTTCATCCTGCAGTTGGGCGTAACTGTAGGTCCGTTTGGTTCCTGTAACGGGCGAGTCGTAAATCATTGCCGCCTGATCGCCACGTCCCGCCTCAACATGACGGTCCACGCAGTTCCAGCAGGTATTGCACTCAGCGCCAACAAACCAGCGATCCTGTCCATCGACCCTGGCAAATACCTTGTCCCAGGGTCTTGTCCAGTCGATTTCAGCAGCAGCTTCCGCCCAAAACCCTTCCGGGTTGGATTTCCAGCCAGCATATACTTCCTGATAACGGCTCATTTCGTCTGCGTTCCCTGTATTTCCTGTTTCAATTCCCGGCATTGTGGCGAAACTCGGCCCTGTTGCAAGTCACCAATGTTGCATGGCCCGGCCGGTTATTGCATGATCCGGCACCTGTTTTAGCCGCTTGGACCCGGTTTTCCCCCTGATATTTCAGCTTCTACGGCGCCGTTGAGGTCGATCAACGGACCCAGGCCAGGCTGAACAGCACGAGAATGGTCGCTTTTTTGGCCTGTTGGCGTTCCCAAGTGCCGATTTTGTGCTGATCAGGCAGCGTCTGGATGCCATGATTTGCATGACAGGGTCCGGGTTTTTTTCTGTTTACGCGCTGGCGACCCGCTGTTTCCCCGGCATCCCGCCAACCCGACGCGCGGCGCGGGATTGAATTGCACACACGTCTGCTACACGCTAGACAACCTCGACAATCGACACCCGCAACCCCCGCAGGACGCGCTCAGCCATGACCAACCCATATGAAACCGGCCTTGCCAAAACCGAAGCCAATTATCAGCCGCTGACCCCGACCACCTTTTTGGCCCGCTCCGCCAGGGTCTATCCGGACCATGTCGCCATCATACATGGTAGTCAACGCTTCAACTATCGACAGTTTTATGCCCGTTCCCGCAAGCTTGCTTCGGCACTGTCGGCACGCGGCATTTCCAAAGGTGACACAGTTTCAGTCATGCTGGCCAACACACCTCCCATGCTGGAAGCGCACTATGGCATACCCATGACCGGTGCCGTGCTGAACACGATGAACACCCGCCTTGATGCCAGGATCATTGCATTCACTCTGTCCCATGCGGAGACCAGGGTCCTGATCGTGGATCGGGAGTACTCTTCCCTCGTCGCCGAAGCACTTGGCATGATGGATGGTGAAAGGCCTTTCATCATCGACTATGACGATCCGGAACTTCCCCAGTCCGGTCCAATGATTGGCGACATTGAGTATGAAAAATTCATCGCCACCGGAGATGAAAATTACCACTGGAAAGTGCCGGATGACGAGTGGGATGCAATCTCGCTCAACTACACATCCGGTACGACGGGCAATCCCAAGGGCGTAGTTTACCATCATCGTGGCGCTTACCTTCTGGGCCAGGGGAATGCCATCACGGCCTCCATGGCCAAGCACCCCGTCTACCTGTGGACACTGCCCATGTTCCATTGCAACGGCTGGTGCTTCCCATGGACCATGTCGGTCATCGGTGGCACGCATATATGCTTGAGACAGGTGCGGGCAAAGGCGATTTGGGATGCTCTTGCAGACCACCGCGTCACTCATTTGTGCGGGGCGCCAATCGTCATGTCGACCATTCTTGGCGCATCGGAAGAAGACAAGCGGAACCTCGATCACGTCGTCGAATTCTTTACCGCCGCTGCTCCGCCGCCTGAAGCAACACTGGCCGCAATGGCCGAAGCCGGCTTCAACGTGACCCATCTGTATGGCCTCACTGAAAGCTACGGACCGGCTGTCGTCAACGACTGGTCGGCCGTCTGGGATGAATTGCCCGCTGCCGAACGTGCCACAAAAAAGGCCCGCCAGGGTGTGCCCTATGCAGCACTCGACGATCTCACTGTCATGGACCCTGAAACCATGACAAGGGTGCCTGCCGACGGCAAGACCATGGGCGAGGTCATGATGCGTGGCAACGTGGTCATGAAGGGTTATCTGAAAAACCAGGCCGCCAGCGATGAGGCGTTCCGCGGCGGATGGTTCCACACCGGCGATCTCGGCGTGTTGCACGCAGACGGATATATCCAGCTCAAGGACAGGTCGAAGGATATCATCATCTCCGGTGGTGAAAATATTTCGTCCATCGAGGTTGAGGATACGTTGTACAAACACCCCGCTGTTTCGTCTTGCGCTGTGGTTGCCAAGGCAGACGACAAGTGGGGCGAAACGCCGTGTGCATTCATTGAGTTGAAGCCCGGACAATCTGCCACCAGCGAAGATATCATTGAGTTCTGTCGGCAGAACATGGCCAGGTTCAAAGTGCCCCGTCACGTGATCTTTATCGAGTTGCCCAAGACGTCTACCGGCAAAATTCAGAAATTCAAACTGCGTGATATGACTGGCGATGTATAATGTGGCAGCCGATGAATATGGATGGTGGCATGTGATTATAAATCATATGCCAGTTAACAGAAATATGTCTAAAAATGCCAATTTTTACCCATATTAAAATGACCTGGGTTCCATATCGGGTTCCAGGCTCTCACGGACCTGCCCGGGTACCGGAGATAGTCCTCACCTGCTCGGCCCAACTGTTCAGAATGCGACGCTTCTCATCCATCTCGGCAGCCAGTTGGTAAATACCTCTCACACCGCCGGCCATCCCGGAACGCACATTCAACACGCGGTCCAGCAACTCCGGTGCTGCGCCCAGCCGCACCATGCCGACAGCTGCAGTCCGGCGCAGGTCACGAAGTTGCCAGGCTTCCACGCAGGACAGCTTGCGCGATTTCGCAACGGCGTTTGAATAGCCCGTCACAGGCGTGATCGCACGTGGCCCGGCTGGAAACACCAGGCCACTTTTTGAACGTGGCAATGCGGCCAGCAACTCCAGCGCAAAATCAGACAACGGCAACTCATGCGTGTGCCCGCCGTGGCTGCGGGCACCGGGGGGAGACCACACTCTTGACTGAAACTGGATGTCCTCAAGCCGCATCGACGCCATGTCATTCCGGTTCTGGCCAGTAAGTAAAAGCAACTTGAAAAGAGCCCCGAACGGCCAGCCTTGCACGGACCATGCAGACCATAATTTCGCGATCTCGGTATCGTTCAGGAATCGCTCTCTCGCGGTCTCGCGGTGCGGTGCGGACACACCTCTTCCAGGGTTCGCCTGCACCAGATCAACCTCGCAACCCCACGCAAACATTTTGCGGATCAGCGCCAGCAACCGGTTGGCCGCATAGGGGTGACCTCGCACCGCAACGGTTTCCACAATCTCAATGACATCACGGCGTCCGATGCCGGACGCGGCCCGCCTGCCCCAGGCCGGAATGATCTCACGCCGGATCATGCCTTCGTCAGCCTGCCAGCTTTTCTTGTGCCGGCGGGCGTGTCGTTCAAGGTAGCTCCTGGCAAGGTGGTCAACCGTTACCGCACCACCGGTCACTGCGGTTCGCTGCCGGGCCGGATCCTGGCCTTCGGCAATCTGCCTGAGGGCTTGTGCTGCGGCCTCCCTTGCCAGCTTCAACGGCAATGCAGGCCAGTCGCCGAGTGACAGGCGCTTTCGCTTTCCACCGGTGCGATACATGATTTGCCAACTTCGATGGCCGGTGCTGGTCAACCGTAATCCGAAACCCGGCTGTGCCTTGTCCCAGTAATCAACACGATCCTTCCTGGGAGGTTCGAGCCGCGCAATCCCGGCTTCAGTAATCTTTATGATCGGCAATTGTTCACACCTGGCTAACATCACTCATGCGCCCCGCTGACACCCACTATAGATGCCTTTCAGCGAGTCGTGGATTTGCCCGATCAGAATGACTATGGTTTGAAGCACAAGGATGTCGCCGCTCCCTGCCAGGCATTCACTTTGAATGCCAGGTGACAAGCCGCCTGTATCACCGTTCGGCCCGGCCAGGGTTTCTGACCGTGAACCCATTGTCCACCAAACAGTGTTTAATTTTCATAAAGCCGTTCGGCCGCAGGGCCTGAGTGCTGGCAAACGCTGCTTCCCGCATTCCATGCAAAAAGGGCTCGCGGCGATTTTTCGCGCGAGCCCTTCGTGAGACATGCCGGTCAGGGCAGATCCAGGATACCTGGCAAAACCAGTTTCCCAACAGCAGACATCAGACCTTGGAGGTTGCTCCAATGTGAGATGCCCGTGTCCAGATTACCCTAACAGCAGTTCTGATCTCACTCGACATCGGATCACCTCCTTTCGATTGTTAATGACAGTCGTCAGCCTATCAGGTGTTCGCCAACCGTCAATCGCCAAATCGCATGACTTCGCAGTTCAGCTAAAGCGGCTGGGCCGGAACGGTTCCAACATCTCTGCGGCATCTCCGGTTACCATCTCCTGTGCAACAAGCCGCCCCACCAGAGGGCCAAGAGTAACGCCGGAGTGCATGACGGCAACGTACACGTCGCTACCCAGCCTGCCGATAGCAGGATAACTGTCCACAGGCATCGGCCGCACACCGTATCGCACCTTCTCTATCTTCAACCCTGCCGCGGCATTCGGCAGACGCTGCTTCATTCGCTCCAGCATGCGGTGCGCCACATCTTCCAGCGCCCCGTCTCCAACAGCACCTGAATACAAATTCCCGCAGATTGCCCGCCCGTCCGGCAATTGCTTGAAATGCACGTCCGGAGACCAGATTGTGTGCCGCAACCGAAAGGGCAGCTCATTGGTTTCTATCAGTACTCCGGGTTCATTCTTCATCGGCAGTTTTCCGCCACATTTTTCTGCCAGTTCCCCGGTCATGACGCCCGCTGCAATGACCACGTCATCCACTTCGGTACGTCCCGCCGGACTGACAATGACATGACCGGACCTGCTTTGCTCAATGGCGGATACCTGTGCACCAGCCAGTACGGTGGCGCCGCCATCCTGAGCAGCCCGAAGCAGTATGCGGGTCACATGACCCGCCTCTGCAGTAGCTTCGTGCTCCATCAGCAAGGCTTTCAGCGGCAGATCCGCCAGTTCCGGTTCAAGTAACCGCAATTCGTCCCGGCTTACCAGTTTCACCGGATGACCAAACCGCCCGAGTTCCTTGACAAGTTCATCAAGCTTGCCTTCGCGCGCCTCCCAGTTGAGCGATCCGGTCCATTGGATCTCCAGCGCACCGTTGAATTCCGCATCCAGTTCACGATGAGCCTGAATTGCAGCAAGCCGCATCTCGTAATAGTCTTCGCGAGCCACGAAACTGGCATTTATCCAGCCCATCGAACGCGACGATGCCCCGCAGGCAGGTTCATGTGCTTCGAAAACCGTTACCTTGCATCCTGCCGCGGTCAGTTCACGCGCAATGCATGCCCCAATAATGCCGGCCCCTACCACTGCGATGTGCTGCAAACCATACCTCCACCCAATTGCCCACAAAAAAGGGCCGCGCGAGCATTGTGCCGTGCGGCCCTTTGTAACTCAATCCTGCCTGTAGCAGCAGAATACCTTGTAGCTGTAGGTGTCTAACTCCCGCTCAATTCCCCTTCTATACGCTGCATTTCATCTTTAAGTTGAAGTTTTCGGCGTTTTATGCGGGCTATTTCCACACTATCTATCGAAGGATGCTGCAGGGCGTCGTCCAGTTGATGTTCCAACTCCTGATGCTTTGCGCTCAACTCCGACAAATGTGACTGAAGAGACATGTTTAACCTCCTGCATTTTGTGAGACGGACATTCAAAGTGTGCCACGCAAGACGCGCCAAGTCGATGCGATTTATGGTGTTCAAGCGAGATTTGTTGGTAATCTGCACAAAGATACCTTGCAAAACCGGCCCAATACCCGGAAAAATGCTATAATGCCGGGATCAGGAAAAGGATGCAGTCGCATATGGCGGAAAGGCCGGGAAATGACAGTTTGATGGCCATGCTGAACACCCTGAAGCAGCGCCATCGCGATCTGGATGTTGCAATTGATTCGCTGGTAGCTACCGGCAGTGCTGATCAGTTGCAGTTGCGCAGGCTTAAAAAGGAAAAGCTCGCATTGAAAGACCGCATCGCGAAAATAGAAGATGATTTCCTGCCCGACATCATCGCCTGATGTCGTTCAATGGCGCTTCAGCTGCAGGTTCACTCAAGTAAACAGATTGAAAACCACACAATGAACATTGCGCTGGCAGGCGTTATTCATATAATCGCGCGCTTTCCCGGATCCCGGCAGGCATGGCATGTCAAATACCGGATCAACGCGAGGGCACCAAATCATGGCTAAATCTGACACACGTGACGTCGCCATCATCATGGGAAGTCAGTCCGACTGGCCAATCATGAAGAACGCCGCTGATACGCTTGATGAACTCGGTATTTCCCATCAGGCACTTATCGTGTCGGCTCATCGCACACCTGATCGTCTTTATGAATTTGCCAGGGGCGCACGTGCCCGGGGTTTCAAGATCATAATCGCCGGTGCAGGCGGTGCGGCGCACCTGCCCGGCATGACAGCCAGCCTGTGTTCATTGCCTGTTTTTGGTGTACCGATTGAAAGCAAGGCGTTACAAGGTATGGACTCGCTACACTCCATGGTTCAGATGCCTGCCGGCATACCGGTTGGAACACTGGCGATTGGCAAGCCCGGTGCCGTAAATGCAGCCCTTCTTGCAGCGGCGGTCCTCGCCCTGAGCGACCCGGACCTTGCTATAAAACTCGATGACTGGCGTGCTGCACAAACCGCAGCAGTTGCTTCAGTTCCGGATCAAGTTGATCAGCCGTGAGCATTGGCCCTCTTCAACGCGGAAGCGTTATCGGCATTCTGGGTGGCGGCCAGCTTGCCCGTATGCTGGCCATGGCGGCAGCCCGGCTCGGCTTTAAGGCCCACATTTATGCACCGGGTGGAGACAACCCGGCATTCGCTGTAAGCCACGCAAAAACCCAGGCCGGTTTCGACGATCAATCATCACTGCAGGCCTTTGCCCAGGCCTGCGATGCAGTAACCTATGAATGGGAAAACATTCCTGTAGATATTTGTGATCTGATCGAAACCATTTGCCCGGTCCGCCCTGGCACGCACGTACTGCGAATCTCCCAGGACCGTGTCGCCGAAAAAACCTTCATCTCCGGCCTCGGAATCCCGGTTCCGGATTTTCACCCCGCAGCTTCCTTGAGCGAACTTGAACAGGCCATTGCGCGGATCGGGCGTCCCGGAGTGCTGAAAACACGGCGATTCGGTTATGACGGTCAGGGACAGACCCGCATCAATGAAGAAACTTTGCTGGCTGATGCATGGAATGCAATTGGCAGGAAACCGGCCATATTGGAAGCGCTGGTACCGTTTGACAGAGAAATATCGGTTATTGCCGCACGCGGGCTTGATGGCGCCATTGCATCGTTTGATATTCCGCAGAACCTTCATGAAAACGGCATCCTGCGGTCATCAACAGTGCCCGCACTTCTCAACCCTCAAACTGCCGGCAAGGCTCGCGATATTGCATCTACACTACTGGAATCATTGAATTATGTAGGGATCATGGCAGTTGAATTGTTTGTGTCCACGAAAGGCGGTATCGAAAGCCTGATGGTAAACGAGATCGCGCCCCGTGTTCACAATTCCGGCCACTGGACTGAAGCTGCATGCCATGTTTCCCAGTTTGAACAGCATATTCGCGCCGTTGCCGGATGGCCGCTCGGCGATACCGGCCGCAATTCAGACTGCGTAATGGAAAATCTGCTCGGCGATGAGATTTTTGCCTGTCCTGAACTGGCCCGCCTGCCTGGCGCCGTGGTTCATGACTATGGCAAGGCAGAAAGCCGTGTGGGACGCAAAATGGGCCATGTTACACGGCTTATTCTAGGAAAATAGCGCTGTTTTGCTGGCCAACAGTTGTGTTTTGCACTCGACAGCAGGCTTGTGTTCTGGTACTCACACCACCAATCGGGTCAGGCTCTCGCTTGACCTGCTGTCATGTTTTGTTTTTTGGCTCGGCCTCCTGACAGCATTTGATCTGAACAGTTTTAACGCCAACACGGGGTAATTGCCTGTGCATGTAATTGTACGCGACAACAATGTAGACCAGGCGCTCAAGGCGCTTAAGAAGAAGATGCAGCGCGAAGGCATCTTCCGTGAAATGAAGCTGCGTGGTCACTTCGAAAAACCTTCTGAAAAGAAAGCCCGTGAAAAGGCTGAAGCCATTCGCCGTTCCCGCAAGCTCGCCCGCAAGCGCGCGCTGCGTGAAGGCGGTGTTGTCGCCGGTCGCCGCGGCAAATAGACTCTGGATCGGTTTGGCTTTTGATTGATCCAATCGAAATCCATAAAACTTAACAATTCCAAAGTTTTAGAGCACAGCTACGGGTTCAGGAGAGCCCATGTCGCTTTCGGCGGCTTTTTTCCGGCATTTGACCAAGCCTGCTCGACTTTGGTCGGCGCGGGCTTTTCGTGCCCTATTGACCGCCACGATTTGCGACCCGGGGATACAGTTCCTTGATGACATTGCTGGCTGTTTTATCGAAGGCACACGGAAGGAAGCCGTGAACCATTGCAGCAAGACCGGCAGCTATCAGTTTGAGTCCAAACCTGGATGCGAACATGAAGTGTTCCGGATAACTCTCGCCAACACTGGCCGGATGGTCAAAAAATGCGGCATCCAGGGTGCGTTTCATGAAACTGTCTCCTTGTTTGGCGAACTCTGCAGACAAAATGCCTGCTTTCGCATCGAAATGGCTCCCAAATTTCAATGAACTACTCTATGTTGGTGGGATATCGTCCCACCAACATGAACAAAATAGAGCCCATGGACCAGATTGATCGAAAAATCCTTACTCTCATCCAGCATGATGCAAGCCTGTCTCTCAACGAGATGGCAGAGAAGGTTCATCTGTCGCGTAATGCCTGCTGGAACCGCGTAAAACAGATGGAGGACAAGGGCATTATTCGCTCCCGCGTCACCCTGCTGGATCCTGAACACCTCAACCTTGACCTGACCGTGTTCATTTCGGTGCGCACCAACAACCATACAACTGCATGGCTTGAACGGTTCCATGCCGCAGTGCGCACCCTGCCGGAAATCATCGGCATTTACCGCACAACCGGTGAGGTGGATTACCTGCTGCAGGCAGTGGTGCCGAACATGAAAGCCTATGACGGCCTGTACCAGCGGTTGATTTCAAAGGTTGAACTGAATGACGTGTCGTCCAGCTTCGTCATGGAGGAAATCAAACGCACCACCGTGCTGCCTCTCGACTATGCATGACGTTTGTCAGTTCGGCACCGCACCATTTGCCTTGAGGAATGCCCTGATGGCCCCCCAGCTGGCCGGGGTCAGCGGGTCGATATGGCCGTTGCCTTCCATGATGAAAAAGTCCTTCGGTGCCTTGAAAGCTGAATACAGGCGCTTACCCTGCTCATAGGGAACGATTGTGTCAGCGGTACCGTGGAACACGAAAACCGGTGCAGTAACCTTTGGCGCATAGTCAATTGACCGGAACTGATCCTTCATCAACAGGCCAATCGGCAGGAACCAGTACTGCTTTCGCGCCACGTCGGCTGCAGATGTAAATGGCGCTTCAAGAATGAGCGCCAAAGGCGAGGTGTCCGTGTTGGCCGCCAGCTGGATTGCAACTCCGGTGCCAAGGGATTCACCAAACAGGATGATCCTGGATCGCGGTATGCCCTTTTGTTGCAGCAGTTTCAAAGCAGCCCGCCCGTCCTCCACCAGCCCTTCTTCCGTCGGTGTGCCGGTAGACCCGCCATATCCGCGCCAGCTCAGTGCAAGCACGCCAAAGCCGACATCACGAAACAGCCTGAAGCGTTCTGCCCGGTCACCAAGTGTGCCGGCATTGCCATGCATGTACAAAATCACCGGAGCACTGCCCGCAGGCGGCAGCGCCAGCCACGCGGCGAGCGTTTCACCATCACTCGTAACAATGGAAGCGGCACTAAATCCATCAAGCCCGTATCTGGCTGGAACCTCGAAACCGGTTCGCAGTCCTTCCTGTGGAAAATACTGCAAACTTCTCTGCGCCACATACATAAATCCCACTACCGCGAGATACAGGGCCGACAGGATAACAACTAGGCTGATCATGGTTCTTTTCATGAGTTCTGATCTGGGAAGCAGGAAACTGGCAGGATTCTGCCACCGGCTTCAATCGAAAATCAGCCTTGCCGGCAGGGCGTTCTAGTCCATCGCCTTGACGATGCCCTCAACCATTTTCTTGGCGTCGCCCAGCAACATCAGCGTGTTGTCACGATAGAACAATGAATTGTCGATGCCGGCATAGCCCGATGCCAGCGAACGCTTGGAAAACATGACCGTACCGGCGTTCCACACTTCCAGGACAGGCATCCCGAAAATCGGCGATTGCGGATCCTCCTTGGCGGCAGGATTGGTTACATCGTTGGCGCCGATTACGTAGGCAATGTCGGTATTGGCGAATTCCGAGTTGATGTCTTCCAGTTCGAACACTTCATCATAGGGCACATTGGCTTCCGCCAGCAGCACATTCATGTGGCCCGGCATACGCCCGGCAACCGGGTGAATGGCATATTTGACCGTTACGCCCGCCGCCTTCAGTTCGTCTGCCATCTCGCGCAATGCGTGCTGGGCCTGCGCGACAGCCATGCCATAACCCGGCACGATGATTACCGATGATGCATTCTTCAGCATGAAGCCTGCATCTTCCGCCGAGCCCTGCTTTACGGGTTTTACTTCACCGTCAGCACCGGCCGCAGGCCCGGCAGTTTCGCCGCCAAACCCGCCAAGAATGACCGAGATGAAGGACCGGTTCATGCCTTTGCACATGATGTAGGACAAAATCGCACCGGACGAGCCTACCAGTGCACCTGTAATGATCAGTGCAGTATTGCCAAGCGTGAATCCGATACCGGCCGCGGCCCAGCCCGAGTACGAATTCAGCATTGATACAACCACCGGCATGTCTGCACCACCAATCGGGATGATGATCAGAACACCAAACACCAGCGCCAGAACCACAATCAGCCAGAAAGCAATTGCCGACTGGGACGCCATGAACCAGATGATGGAGATGATGATCGCCGCAAACAGCCCGATATTGACCATGTGCCGCATTGGCAGCATGATCGGTGCACCGGACACACGGCCTGACAGTTTACCGAACGCAATGACCGATCCGGTAAATGTGATTGCACCTATGCCGGCGCCCAGTGCCATCTCCAGCAGGGAAGCCGCCTTGATATGACCGGAAGCATCGGAAATATTGAAGGCTTCCGGCGCATAAAGTGCTGCCGCTGCCACGAACACCGCCGCCATGCCAACCAGGGAATGGAAAGCAGCCACAAGTTCCGGCATTGCCGTCATGGGAATTTTTCTGGCGGTGTAGGCACCGATTGCGCCGCCAATGGCGATGGCGAGAATGATCAGTCCCCAGGCCGAGGCAGACCCGACACCCATCAGCAGCAGTGTGGTCACCACGGCAACAGCCATGCCGATCATGCCGAACTGGTTGCCTTGTCTTGATGATTCCGGGTGAGAAAGCCCGCGCAGCGCCAGAATGAACAGGACACCGGAAACGAGATAGAGAAGGGCCGCGAGATTGGCTGACATCACTTGGCTTCCTTCTTTTTGTACATGGCCAGCATTCGCTGGGTCACCAGAAAGCCACCGAAAATGTTCACACTGGCAAAAATCAGGGCAATGAAGCCAAACACCATGGCGGCAGTTGAACCGGACGCGATTGCACCTGCTCCGACCGCCAGCAGTGCGCCAACGACAATCACCGATGAAATGGCGTTGGTAACGGACATTAGCGGAGTGTGCAGTGCAGGTGTCACCTGCCATACGACATAGTAACCGACGAAGATGGCCAGCACGAAGATAGCGAGTCGAAACACAAACGGATCAATTCCTGTAGCAGCGCCAGCCGCAGCGCCTGCACCTTCGGCAATCAATTGCGCCTGATCAGCGAGTGCCTGCGCCTGCTCGGAAGCGGTACGCGCCGCATCAGCCGCATTTCGCGCAGTTTCCGCTGCCGCTTTTGCAGCTTCTGCTGCCTGTTCCGGGGTCATTCCTGCCATCGTCCTAGCTCCCCTTCTTTGCTGTCAGAACCGGATGCACAATCTTGCCGTCACGTATCAGTCCGCAACCGGTGATGATTTCATCACCCCAGTCGAGTTTCGTGTCACCTTCGGGTGACACGATCAGATCAACAAAATTCTGCAGATTCTTTGCGTACAGCGACGAGGCATTGCCGGCAAGTTTGCCGGGCAGGTTCTCATGTCCCATAATCGCAACGCCCTTGTGATCAACAATCTTGCCTGGCTTCGACAGCGGACAGTTGCCGCCCCGTTCGACTGCCATATCCACAATGATGGAACCGGCTTTCATGCTTTCGACCATTTCCCTGGTTACCAGCACAGGAGCCGGACGCCCGGGAATTAGAGCTGTCGTAATGACGATATCCTGTGCCTTGATGTGATTGGCGATCAGTTCTGCCTGTTTTTTCCTGTCTTCTGCAGAAAGTTCCTTGGCATAGCCACCTTCGGTCGCCGCGTCCGCCATGCCCTCCACAAAAACAAACTTGGCGCCGAGCGAGGCAACCTGTTCACCAGCAGCCGCCCTGACATCTGTAGCCGAGACAACAGCGCCAAGACGCCGCGCGGTCGCAATGGCCTGCAGGCCCGCCACACCTGCCCCCATAATGAACACGCGAGCAGCAGGAACCGTACCTGCAGCAGTCATCATCATTGGAAAGGCCCGGCTGAACTGTCCCGCCGCATCAATTACTGCCTTGTAGCCTGCAAGATTCGCCTGTGACGACAACACATCCATTGACTGGGCCCGGGTAATCCGTGGCACCAGTTCCATGGAAAAAGCCGACACACCCTGTTCTGCCATGGCGTCGAGGTTCTTGCGGTCGCCATGCGGGTCCAGCTGAGCGGCAATGATAGCGCCCTTCTTGAGAAGTTTTATACTCGCGTCCGGCAGGCGGCGCACAGCCAGCACTATATCGGCATCCTTCAGAACTGCCGCACCCTTTGCGATTGTGGCCCCTGCAGTCTTGAATGCCTCATCGGACATGAATGAGCCGGCACCTGCGCCCTGCTCGATGCATACCGTGAGACCTTTCCTGACATAGGCTTTCACCGCGTCCGGGGATATCGCAACACGGGTTTCTCCTGGCGCCGCTTCTGAGGGGACAGCAATCTTCATGGGCTACTCCAATCAACTTGCCACTGTTTGTGCAAGTATGCCTCGCAGGCTCGTCAGGAAACCAGCATTGCAGCAAACAGGGCAAACAGCGCTGCAACCGCACCGGAAAGTATCCAGTTGCCGGATCCGATTCGGATGTCGATGATCAACGCAATCAACCCTATGATCAGACCGCCGAAGCCATAATACAGAGACCCGGCAGGACCAAACGCGAACAGGCACAAGGACGTAAGAACGATGAAACAGGCCAGGGCGAGTGCCACAGCAAATTTCACAAAGCCCTGGTAGGTCGCCGCATGATCAGTCGTACCGGCAGGATCAAGAATTTCCGCAGTGAAGCGGTCGTGTCCAGACATTGATGAAAGCCCCTGAAAAGCTGAAATTGAACAATTTATAAAAGCAAACCGCCACAATACGGGCAGGTGTCCCGAAAAATCAACTTGCAATAGCGCTGACCGCATTTCCACTGGTTTAAACGCCGCACCTTTGGCCGGATTTCAAACGGCATTTCAGACTGCCTCTATCGCAGGTGAAACACCTGCTGCGCACAACGCCTTTTGCTGCCGTTCGCCCACCGTTTCAAGGGCATGCGATTGCAACGCTTCCTCGAACAATCGATGGAAGTTCATTTCGGCCCTCAGGTGAATAAAAACCGATCCAAGTCCGATCGCTGCCCGATCCATGAATACAAACTCACGCGGCACTCTGACAGGACCCTTTTCCTTCAATTGCTTGTGTACGCTGAAGGCCTGCTGACGGCCATATTGAGCGGCAGAACCTGACCCGTCAGAAATCGACAGCACCTTGTCCGTCAGCAGGGGGCCATAGATGAACCGGGCCCATACGTTCAGGATATCAATCAGTTCGTTGTTCAGGCCCTTGAATCCCCATATGTTGTATGCCGATACGATCTGGTCGCGATTATCTGCCTGCAACCCGCGATACAGTTCGACAACACCTTTCACGAACGACGGCGGAAACACGCGCACACATCCGAAGTCCAGAAGATTCAGCCCCTGCGGCGTGCCGGTACCGTCTGACCAGGCGGTATAGTTTCCCAGGTGAGGATCACCATGAATGACGCCATGACTGGTAAACGGACGCCACCACGCATCAAACATGTTCCGGCACAGCAAGTTGCGAACGGCCTGGGCGTCCTGCTTGAAGTCAAGCAGTTTGCGACCTTCCAGCCACTGCATGGTGATCAGGCGGCTGGTACACAGATCCTGGTGCAACTCAGGAATATGAATGTCTGGCCGGTCCGCCAGCACAGCCTTGTATAATCGCATGTGACCGGCCTCGCGAACATAATCAAGTTCCTCGCGCAACCGGGCGCCGATTTCACCTGCAATTTCGGTCGTGTCAATTGCTTTACTGAACTGGCGATGCAGCGCAAACAACAGCTTGAGTTGCGAAAGGTCTGCCTCAACTGCCGAAGCCATGTCGGGATACTGCAGTTTACAGGCCAGTACTTCGCCAGAATGCGAGACCGCTCTGTGGACCTGGCCAAGTGAAGCCGCTGCCGCTGCTTCACGCTCAAACGACGCGAACCTGGCCTGCCACTCACCACCCAGTTCCGCTGCCATGCGGCGACGCACAAACGGCCAGCCCATGGCCGGCGCCTCATTTTGCAGCTGGGCCAGTTCGTCAGCAAACTCCACCGGCAGAACATCCGGAATCGTGGCCAGCAATTGTGCCACTTTCATCAACGGGCCTTTCAGGGAACCAAGCGCCTGGCGGAAAAGCCTGGCTTCAGTTGCCTGACTGTTTCCTGATGAAAAGGCCCTGCCCGCTGCAACCCTTGCTGCTGCGGACCCTACCCCGGTTCCAACCTTCGCATAACGCGCCAACCGTCCGGACAGCGAGTTGGCTTCAGTGTCCTTGTCTTCGTGATTGCTGCTCACTGTTCATCCTGTCCCGCCAAAGCAGACAATTCGGCCAAGATCATATCACGATGATCCGCAATACCCTTGTAGGCCAACTGCGGCTCATCAAGGCCTTCGATGTGGGCTCTCAATCGCGACACGATGGCATGCCGGTCCGGATGCGTCTTGAGCAGTGAAACGGGATCAATGGCGATCTGGATAGTAAACACCACATCATCGCATGCCGGCAGCCGTGTCAGCGTCTGGCGTTCCGCACGCAGCCAGCTTCTGCCCAGGAAGCCATTGGCCGTATTGGTCCATCTTGTATGAGTGGAATGGCTGTACGGATGATGCAGGTCCGGCACTTCATAAATTGACCAATTGCACCGTTGAACCGGATGGCCGGTTTTCAGGTTGTCGAAAATCCGGTCAATCAGGCTGGCCGTTCGGGTGCCGGGCCCGAAGCCTGGAACAGGCGCGTGCACTTCGGAAATTGGTTTCGAAAACTTGTCTGCCAGAACCCACGTCGACGGAAAACAAACTGCGGCAGCAGCGATCCGATACCCGGTCTTGCTTTTGCGCATTATCACCAGATCATCCTGCACCAGCCTGCAGGCCAGTTCCAGCGGCGCATGCACATAGTCGGGAATATTGTATGCAAGTCCTGCAGGCACAATCGTTACTCTGTCGTTCGACACCTTGTAGATGTCTGGATAGGTTCGCGGCAGATAATCCAGCAGTAGCGCCAGTGTTTCAGCCTGCGCGTCCAAAGTGGCATCTTCAACCTGGAACACTGCCTCGCGCCGGGATTCAAACAGCTCAATCTTGTGGCGCAGTTGATCAGCCAGATGCATATCCGGCATGATCCATTCAGCCGCATCCAGTGCCGACAGACCCACCGAGAACGGCCTCGGCAGTTTATCCGGATTCAAGGCTGAGTGGCGTGAAACATCAGTCATCTGACACCAGATCAGCCTGCAGGTTCCATTTCTTCCAGCTCATCAATAAATCCTCCCAGCATAACCAGGCCCTTGTCCCAGAAGTCCGGGTCGGATGCATCCAGCCCAAATGGCCGCAACAGCACAGAATGATGCCTGGTACCGCCAGCTTTCAGCATCTCGAAATATTTTTGCTGAAATCCGTCTTCGGCTTCCAGGTATCTGGCGTATAGGGAATTCACCAGGCAGTCGCCGAATGCATAGGCATACACATAAAACGGCGAATGGATGAAATGCGGGATATATGCCCAGAAATTTTCGTATCCGGGACCAAACTCGATAGCATCACCCAGCGCTTCCTTCTGGGTCCTGATCCAGATCTCTCCAAGCTGGTCCGCTGTAAGTTCGCCTTCGCGGCGTGCAATATGCACCTCACGTTCAAAACAATAAAAGGCAATTTGTCGAACCACCGTGTTGAGCATGTCCTCAACCTTGCCCGCCAGCAGTATTTTGCGGATTTTCGGATCCCGCGTCTGGTCGAGCAGTGAGCGGAAGGTGAGCATTTCACCAAACACCGATGCGGTTTCCGCCAGGGTCAATGGTGTCGAGGCCATCAACGCGCCCTGGTCTGACGCAAGCACCTGGTGCACGCCGTGGCCCAGTTCGTGAGCCAGTGTCATGACATCGCGCGTTTTGCCCTGGTAGTTCAACATGACATACGGATGAGCGGATGGCACGGTAGGATGCGAAAATGCGCCTGATGACTTTCCCGGACGCACCGGCGCATCAATCCAGCGTTCATCGAAGAAGCGGCGCGCGATATCCGCCATTTCAGGTGCAAAACCGGCGTAGGCGTCCAGCACCGTTGCTTGCGCATCTTCCCAGCCAATCTTGCTGTCGTCCTGATCCGGCAAGGGCGCATTGCGGTCCCAATGCATCATGCGGTCCATGCCAAGCCACCTGGCTTTCATCGCATAGTAGCGGTGCGATAGTTTCGGGTATGAACTGCGAACTGCTTCGACCAGAGCGTCCACGACTGCGCCCTCAACCCGATTTGACAGGTGACGGCTGTCGGCTACGTCTTCAAACCCGCGCCAACGGTCAGATATTTCCTTGTCCTTGGCCAGTGTATTCGTAATCGAGGCAAACAGGGATATGTTGGCCTTGAACACCTTGGCCAATGCCAGTGCTGCGGCTTTTCGTTTTGCACCATCCTTGCCCGTCAGAATGTTGAGTGTCGGTTCGAGGGTTAACTCTTCACCGTCAACCTCGAATTTCAGTGCTGCCATCGTCTCATCGAACAGGCGGTTCCAGGCACCCGCGGCCGTTACCGCCTTCTCGTGAAACAGCTGTTCCACCCGATCTTCGAGTTGAAACGGCTTTTCCTTGCGCAAATCGTCAATCCATGGACGATAATGAGCCAGTTCTGCAGATGTTTGCATTGCCCTTTCAAGCGCGTCGCCTTCAAGCCGGTTGAACTCAAGCTCAAAAAACACCAGACCGGTGGTCATGGCATTCAGCTTCTGCGAGACGTCGCCGTAGAATTTTTGCCGATCAGGATCCGTTGTATTCCCTACATAATACAACATCATGTATGAACCGATGCGACCGAACAGGTCCGACATGTCCTCATAGTCCCTGATGACACCGGCCAGCACATCGCCGCCCTTGCCACTATCCAGGTAGGTTTCCAGCTTGCCCTGGTGGATATCGGCAAAGCGGCGCGCCTGCACTGCTGCCTTTTCCATATCCGCAATGAATTCGGCTGCGTCCGGCCCGGCATAAAGGTCAGCAAGATTCCATTCCGGGAGATCACTAACATCAAACTCGGCAGCAATTGACGCTGAGGATTTTGGTAAATTTGCTTGCAGCGTATGCATTTTTTCTCCGTGGAATTCAGGGACCGGAACCGGTAAAACAACATGTGAGCAGCACATATGACGGCTCAAGTAGCCTCAAACAAGCCGAATTCACTCATGCTTCGATAAAATCATCCACTTGTATCAAAGTGGCCCAATTTTAAGCTGCCATTTACCCCTCTGAGGCAAAGTGCATTCGTGGAGCATATGAAATGAACCCGTGTGGACATTCAGGCAGGCCCGTTCATTGTGAGCTTTTAATGTTGAGACGGCTGTAAACCAAAAAGAACGAAACAGCATGGCACATAAAATTCTGATCGTTGAAGACGATCCTGCCCAGCGGCGTATCCTTGAAGAACTGGTCAAGCGGTATGGTTTCGAAACCGTAACCGCTGACGGTGCGACCCAGGGTCTCGATATTCTGGAGGCCAGCCGCTCCAAACCGGTCGACCTCATCATACTGGATCTTGTAATGCCGGAAATCGACGGGCTGGAATTTCTCGAACGCCTGTCCGCCTATCGCACAACCGTCCCGGTGATTGTACAAACCGCACAAGGCTCCATTGAGACCGTGGTCAAGGCGATGCGCGCCGGCGCGGACGATTTTGTAGTCAAACCGGTTAACCCTGAACGCCTCAAGGTTTCCATTCAAAACCTTCTCAAGGTTAACGCGCTGACTGAAGAGGTGAAACGGCTCAACCAGAAAGTTTCCGGTTCCATGTCGTTCGATGACCTGATCATCGCCAGTCCCGCCATGTCCAGTGTCGTAAAGCTTGGCAGGCGCGCTGCTCACTCAAACATTCCGGTCCTTATTGAAGGCGAAAGCGGTTCCGGCAAGGAAATGATTGCTCGGGCAATTCAGGGAGAAAGCGAGCGGTCCGGTAAATCTTTTGTGGCCGTAAACTGCGGCGCGTTGCCTGAAAACCTGGTTGAGAGCATTTTGTTTGGCCATGAAAAGGGAGCCTTTACCGGCGCGGTCGGCAAGCATATCGGCAAATTTCAGGAAGCAGATGGCGGAACCCTCTTTCTTGACGAAGTAGCCGAGTTGCCGCTCGACATCCAGGTGAAACTGCTGCGCGCCTTGCAGGAAGGCGAAATTGACCCCGTGGGGTCTCGTAAGCCGGTCAAGATCGATATCCGGCTTATTTCTGCAACCAACCGGAACATGATTGAGATGGTGACGAGAGGTCAATTCCGGGAAGATCTGTACTATCGCCTGAATGTTTTTCCTGTAATGGCACCGCCGTTGCGCAACCGCATCGAGGACATTTCCCCGCTGGTGACCCATTTCATCACCCGTTTTGCTGCCGAAGAAGGCCGCAGGGTAAAGGGAATAGACGCCAACGCACTCGAATTGCTCAAGGCATATGCCTGGCCAGGCAACGTTCGCCAGCTTGAAAATACCGTATTTCGTGCCATCGTCATGTGCGAAGGCGATCACCTCCATATCGCGGATTTCCCACAGATAGCTGCCCTTACCGACGGTTTTGACGTGGACGTCCCGCCAGCACCGCTACCGGAACCGGTGGCGCCTGCAGCAAGCGGAGCGGACGCCATGATTGGCGGAAACAACAACAACGGCCAACCCGTGCTGACTTCCGTCAGTTCAACCAGCATGGTTGCTGATGGAATCGCCATCGGTATTCCCGC
Organism: uncultured Alphaproteobacteria bacterium; assembly: GCA_963700885.1. GTDB lineage: Bacteria > Pseudomonadota > Alphaproteobacteria > Rhizobiales > Aestuariivirgaceae > Anderseniella. The sequence goes on along the minus strand of CAVOZJ010000002.1, from coordinate 203,576 downwards.
GGTAACAGATGGTGGGCATATCCGACGGCTTGAAGAGATTGAAGCAGACATGATCCGTCTGGCCCTCAGTCGGTATCGCGGGCAAATGTCGGAAGTTGCCCGCAAACTGGGTATCGGAAGATCCACACTTTACAGAAAGATGCGTGAACTTGGCCTCGAAGCCCGCGGATAGCATTTGAACTATGTATAAAAAAGTAGCTGTTCTTTCATTTTTTGAACAACAATTCAGGCAATGCTTCAGATAATGACAAGGATTGACTGGGTTGCCGCAAGAACAGGCCTACCTGGTCGCATTTGACACGCAGGAGCGGGAAGCGGCAGAAAATTTACCCGCACCTGAGACCCGATTGATCCGGGTTCAGGTGCTGATTACAGAAAAGTTATGCCTTCCCCTCGGTTGAAGTATTGCGAACACAGAAAGGCTGTGGCTTAACTCACAGTCAATTCACTGGAGGTTTATGAGATGTTGACCCGTTTGAGTGCTGTCTTGCTGGCGTCCTGTCTGGCATTGCCCGTCATGGCCGTTGCAGCCAGCGCGGAAAGCCAGACGAGGCCGCTCAAGACCTTCAACTTCAATACCGAAGGCCGCACCAGTACCGAGTCGGACGACGGCTTCTGGACACAGCGTAGCAATCGATCCAGAAGAAACCGTGTCAGGGCCAGGCAAGAAACACCATCGTTCAACTTTTTCGACCGGACGGGTGGATTCTTTTCGCGTTCCGGCGACTATTTTGGCAGAAACCGTCGTTCGCGCGAGCGGGTAATTCTATCCGACAATGACGGTCCTGATGCAGCATCAACCGGCGAACAGTATCACGAGTACCAGGCCGACTATCCGGTGCCCCTGGCTGGCCGCGACCTGAAACAACCTCGTCCGGAAGGTGTAATTTTTGCGTCCGCATCCGGCACGGTTGTCGATGCAAACGAATTTGTTGAAACCGTCAAACTGCCGGATCCGGTCGCCCAGGCTGTATTTGAGGCTTTGAAAAGCGGTTCGACCGGCGTTTCACTGGCCGGCGATCAGGCCGTTGCGCTGGTCAAGGCATATGCTGATCGTGACTTCGCACCGCTGTGGGTTGCGAACGATGAACCGACCGCCAACGCACGCGCCGTGCTGAAGGTACTGGCCAGCGCAGATCAGGAAGGTCTGGAGCCAAACCTGTATCAGTTGCCTTCAGTTGAAAACGCTGGCGGCATTGCCAACCTTGCAACTGACGCCGATAGCCTGGCAAGGTTTGAGTTGCAACTGTCCGCGATGGCGTTGCGCTACTCGGCTCACGCTGCAGCCGGCATGGTTACGCCCAACAGGATTTCCGGATATCACGACCTGACTCCGCCCAAGATCTCGGCTCAGGATGCAGTGGCGTCACTGTTCAATCATCCTGTCCCACAGGACTGGCTTACTAGCCTGCATCCGAAACTGCCGGCCTACGCGGCAATGAAGGCGGCATTGATCGAACTCGGTTCCAGCGACCGTAATATCAAGCAGATTGTCATCCCGGCTGGTCCACTCTTGAAGCTGGGCGTAGAGGATGACCGCGTTCTGCTTCTGCGAAAGCGGCTCAAACAACTGAAATTGTTGAAAAGCCAGGACGAACTCGCAATGTCTGACGGTCAGGCAAGCGATGCTCCCCTGTTTGGATCTGATAGTTCGATATTGGCTGCTGACAATCCGTCGGTAACAATGAGCGAAACGGACGTCTTGGCTCTCAAGGCGTTTCAGGAGAGCGCCGGACTGAGCCCGGACGGTATCGCCGGCAACCGTACAATTGAGGCGCTTAATGGCAAGAAACCGGTCAATCGTGCCAATCAGCTTGCTCTCAACATGGAGCGCTTGCGTTGGCTGCCACGAAACCTTGGTTCGCGTTACATATTGGTAAATCAGGCCGCCTACAAAATGCAGATCATCAACAGGGGCGAGACCGAATGGTCAACCCGTGTTATCGTCGGCAAACCTTCGAACCAGACCTACTTCTTCTCCGACGAAATGGAACGGGTGGAGTTCAATCCCTACTGGGGGGTACCGCAATCCATCATCAAGGGTGAATATCTGCGCCGGTTACAGAATAATCCGGGCTACTTTGAACAGCGCGGTTATGAGGTGCTCAACAGCCGTGGCCAGCGAATTTCAGGCTGGAATGTGGATTGGTGGAATTACAGTGGCGGTATCGGCGTTCGCCAGAAACCCGGCCCGGAAAATGCGCTGGGTGAAGTGAAGTTCATGTTCCCCAACAAACATGCCATTTACCTGCATGACACGCCGAAGCGTTCATTGTTCGACAATGATAACCGCGCTTTCAGCCATGGCTGCGTACGGGTGCAAAACCCGCGCGACCTTGCAACCCAGATTCTGGGTTGGTCTCAGAGCAAAATTGAAACGACCATAGCAAGCCGCAAGAACACACCGGTGCAGCTTGCCAAAAAGTTGCCGGTCCACCTGACTTATTTCACTGCGTGGACCGAAGAATCGGGAGATTTGGCCTATTACCCGGATGTCTACGAACGCGACATGTACCTCGCCCGTGCAATGAAGGCTGAAAAGGATGTCCTGCGATAAGGCTTGCCAATCTGTCAGCCTTAAAATGCAATGGATGACATGCATATGGGATTTTCATTCCGGCACCGGCGTAGTCCGCTTTCCATGTCCTAAAGTAGTGCGAGTGGTTTTGCAGACAGTGTAACATGGGAAAAAGGGCTGGAGTGCAGGTTTTTTCAGTGAAACCTGAACTGCTCCAGGTGGAGATAGGATCGTACTTTTTTCACAATTTCGGCCAGAAACCATCTTTTTTCAGCATATAAACACCAATTTTTGCTGCTGTGCTTAAGCGGGTGTTAATCAGACCATGCAATGATCAATTAGCTGAGTAAAAACAACGCCTAATAGCAGCCTTATTCTTGTGGTTTCTGACGAATGCGGTTACAAAGGCTTATGAGAATTCTGCTCCGAAGCAGAATCTAGGGGATACGGGGATCACCCGTGTGATGGTGGTTATGCAGTGCAGGGTTCCTTGGACCACGCTGATTGACGGCGCGGTTTCTCAGGCCAAGCGTAAAGTTTTGACCGGTTGTTTTGCAACTACGGTGGCCTTTGGCGCGTCAGCAGCAACCTGTGCCACGGCGTCTGCCGTAGATCGCACGCTTTCAATGTATTTCACGCATACCAAGGAAACACTGACCGTCACCTATAAGAAAGACGGCAAGTACGATGAGGCCGCTCTCAAGAAGATCAACTGGTTTTTGCGTGACTGGCGTCGCGATGAACCGACCAAGATGTCATTGGAAACAATAGATCTTCTGTGGGAATTGCATGCCGATCTGGGTTCGAAAAAGCCGGTTCATATCATTTCCGGCTATCGCTCACCCGGCACCAACGCGATGCTGAAGCGGATTGGCCGCAAGGTTGCACGCAAGTCTCAGCATATGGCAGGCCGCGCAATTGATTTTTATTTCCCGGACGTTCCTGTGGAAAAAGTCATGGGATCCGCCTTCGTCCGTAAGATCGGTGGCGTTGGCTACTATCCACGTTCCGGCCAGCATGGTTTCGTTCATATTGACAATGGCAGCGTCCGGCACTGGCCACGTATGAGCGCAACACGCCAGGCCACGATCGAGCGCAAATACTATAAGACCGTTGCAGCCCGCAAAGGCCGGCCCAACAATTCGCAATATGCGGCATTCCAGCCGGCGCCAACTCAGAAAAAGGTCCAGGAAAGTCCAGCTGGCCCGATCAGCCTGATGCCCGCCAGCATGGCTGAAGCGGTTGTCGCCGCAGTGGCCAACACCCCGGCACCGGCAGCGATGGCAGCCGCCTTGCGTGATGTTGCTCCGAAGCCGCGTCCAAGACCGATTGAAGTTCTCATGCTCGCCGCAGCCAACATGCAGATTCAACCTGCTTCTGCACCAGTGGAACGCCAGAATTTCTCTGAAGATAACATTTCGCCCGTGCGTGGCAGTCTTGGCCCTGTAACCATAGCTTCCCTGGTTTATGAGGATTTGAACTCCGTCAATGCGACTGCCAAGGGTAGTCTCAGCAATGACGCGCCAGCCATGCGGGAACCTGGCATACGCCCGCTCAGCATCAGTTATGCCAATACCTCCAGCCTGAGCGACTTGTTTTCCAGCACCGAAGCGATTGCCCGGCGTGATGGTGCACCGCAACCGTTTGTTAACGACGACGAACATGCAATTCACCCTCTCAGCAATGAGGACAAGTCAGCACTTTCGCGTCTGATCGAAGCCTTTATGCCGACGGCAGAAAGTGCAGAAGAAACCGTAACTATCAGCAATGGTGTAAACCGGTCAGGTAAAGCTGACAGCCAGGTTGTCAACCGTTCCGGCAAGGGCAATTTCACCCCTGAAGCCGTAGGTACCCAGAAAATCTGGCAGCAGAGCGAAGCTCAAAACTCTGGAATTCTGAAAATGGTGGAAGCGCCCCTAAGTTTCGAAAACTGACAGGTTTTCCCTCCGGCGTTCAAAGAAATAAAACAGCAGCACTTCTCGCTCCGCTGAAACCCAGGCTGCTCTGGTCAAAACTGGCATTTGTTTCGCGCGCAGGCTGCAAATGCGTCAATCAGTTCGCGATCACAATCTCCATCTATCGATCCATGATAGTTACCCGTTGCTGCAAGTCTTTTTTGCCAGTTCATGGTGGTCTTTGCGTCGGCAATCGCGCACATCTTTTTCCATTGCCGTTCAGCAGCATCCATCTTGCCTGCATAAAACAACACATCGCCGAAGCTGTGCTGAACCTCCAGGTCGTCCGGAAGAAGTCTTACTGCTTCCTGAATATCGCTCTCTGCCCGGGCGAAGTTGCCCTGCCGCAGGTATATGTAGGCTCGCTGTTTGTAAGTGCTGCCATAGTCAGGATCGATACCTGCTGCGACAACATAATCCTTCAGTGCCGCCGCATCATCTCCGGAAAAGGCATATGCAACCCCACGCATGACGTGAGCCTCGACAGTAGGGTTGAGCTCAATGGATTTATCGAGATCATCGATGGCCAGCCGGTATTTTTTCTGCAACTGATAAAGATACGCCCGCAGCAAATAGGCAACCCAGGAGTTCGGATCACGATCAAGCGCCCGGGTGAATTCATCCAGGGCCGCGTCATAATTTCCGCTGTCCAGATGGTGACTGCCTAGCGACAGGTGCTCTGCCGCTGATTCCGCATCATCTGTCTGGGATGTGCCTGCATCTGTAGAGCTGGAAACTGTGACCACAGTGACCAGATCCCCTGCCCGCACACAGCGAACATCCCTGCCAGCGTCCGGATTCATCCAGCCCGGTTGCATACTCCCGAAAACGGCGACTATGCTCAGGACTGTCGAAATCATTGATTTACAACCTTAATTTTCAACCGAAAGCTGTATCAACCAAAACCCTTAACCTGATTACTGCCAAAGTCGAAGCGCACACCCCGTTGACAGGTGACAATCATTCCGCAGCAGCAGCACCTTCCCGCTCCACGGAGTCCGTAACGATCATGCCAAGTGCGCTGAGATAAAGGTCCAGTATGGCCTCTTCTTCCTGACGTTCCGCACTGTCTTTCTTGCGAAGGCCTACAACCTTCCGCATGATCTTGGTATCAAAGCCGTTGGCCTTGGCCTCACCATACACTTCCTTGATATCAGCAGCGATCGCCTTCTTTTCTTCTTCAAGCCGTTCAATGCGTTCGATCAGGCTCCTTAGCTGGCCTTGAGCAAATCCGGTTTTCGTATCCATGAATTGGGTCCGTTCTATCTTGATCTGGATCTGGTTATGGATTCATCTGAACCCATGTCGGTCTAAAGCGGTTTGCGTTTGATGTGAACCATGTTCTTCGCTTTAGTTTTTGTTTTGACGCGCTATTTTATCCGAAAAGCGCTTTAGTGCCCGCTATGCGACTTGGAAAGTGCCTCCGCCTGTGCAGGCGTTGCCTCGGTTTGATGCTTGGCTTTCCACTCCGCATAGGGCATGCCATAGACATGCTGACGGGCGGCTTCCTTGTCCAGCGCAATCCCGTTTTCATCCGCAGCATCTTTGAGCCAGTTGGACAGGCAGTTGCGGCAAAACCCGCCCAAATTCATCAGATCAATGTTTTGAACATCCGTGCGCTCCCTCAAATGCGCTAGAAGTCGCCGAAACGCCGCCGCCTCCAGTTCGGTTTGGGTTTTCTGATCCATTGTTACTCCTTTCTCGAAGGTTTGCTGCAGACCAGCGACTTGATTTGGTCATTGGCGATCATATTCTCAATAACGCCTGCCAGCCGGTCAATCCATTGTGACACGCCTTCGCCATCTGAAATCAGGTCCTGGCGGATTTCAACTAATGTATGGGGTAATCCTCGCTTTACCGAGTGTATGTTCATGCAGTCTCCCGCAAGGCCTCCTGCATAGGGCTCGTTGTCGCCAATCACCAGACCAGGGTCGGCAGACAAGGCCTGAATGAACAGATCCGAACATCGTCTGTCGCCCTCCCATAACAGCCCGGCATGCCATGGCCGCACAATCCCCTTCCAGGCTGGCGTAAAGCTGTGAACAGATATCAGCACAGGCGGAACCGCTTCGCCAATTGCAGCGTCAATTTCAGCCTCGATGGCAGAATGATAGGGTTCATAGAACCGCGAAAGTCTGTAATTCCGCTCTGCTTCGTCGATCTCCCTGTTACCAGGCACCACAGCTCCATCCGACAACTGCATGATCAGGGTTGGATCATTCATGCCGCGGTTCGGATCGATCAGCAACCTGGAGAAGCACGACAGTACTGCGGGCAACCCAAGTCGTGCCGACAGGCCGTTCACAACGGCTTCAACACCGATATCATAGGCAATATGCCGCTCAAACTCCGATGCGGGCAGGCCCAGGTTGCCATACATCTTCGGCAGTGCATTGGTGGCATGATCGCATATCAGCAGTATTCCGCGCCCGCGGTCGCCTGGCAAAACATAGTGGCTTGCATATCCGGATGAGTATTCCATGTCCGATGGACCGGTGTGAGAGACTGTTGAAGCGATATTCATGACGCAACGGACTATAGAACGCGCATCGTCATTGTCCACCGCGCATCAAGCATGCTTGACCGGATCACAGAACACGTTGATAACATGCAATACGGCGAAGCGGCGTCATGTCATGTAACCGCCATTTTTGCGATGACAATCTGGGGTGGGCCAAACCAAAGTTTCGCCGTCATAATACTTCGGGGTATCAGCACCAGTGATCTTGCACTGATGATGCCCGGATCGGGTTCGAATAGGGAAGGACAGCGGATCGCCGCGTACGACCGCGTCTTTGGGAAAGACTGCATATGAAGCGTTCACTTCTTATTGCTTTGGCTGTTGCCGCTCCGGCATTCTTCATACAGTCGGCACCTGCACACGCAGACCTCAAACTTTGCAACTTGACACCCAGCCGCGTTGGCGTGGCCCTTGGCTACAAGGACCAGCAGGGGTGGGCCTCTGAAGGTTGGTGGAACATTGCAGCCAACGCTTGCGAAACATTGCTGAAAGGCCCCCTGATTGCGCGCTGGTATTATATTTATGCCGTTGACTATGACAATGGCGGGTCCTGGGGCGGTAGCGCCCAGATGTGCAGCCGCGACAAGCTGTTCACTATCCGCGGTCTGAAAAGTTGTCAGGAACGTGGTTACAAGCAAACCGGTTTCTTCGAAGTAGACACCGGCGAGAACACCGATTGGACCATTCGGCTTGAGGGTGCGAAGACCCAGCCGGCTCCGCCTGCAACACAATAATCACACAACGAAAACAATGAGGTGGTGAGGACGTGAGACGGCAAAGACAGGCGAAGATTGTCGCAACACTGGGGCCGGCCTCTGAAACCGAAGAAATGATCGAGAAACTGTTTCTCGCCGGTGTGGATGTGTTCCGCATCAACATGAGCCATTCTGATCACCCCAATCTCAAGTCCCGTTTCGACATAATCCGTCGAATAGAAAAAAAACACTCCCGCCCGATAGCCGTGCTGGTAGACCTTCAGGGTCCCAAGTTGCGAATTGACACCTTCATCAAGGACGAAGTCACCATTAATGCCGGTGACAAATTCATTCTCGACATGGATGAAACGCCAGGTGACGAGGATCGGGTTCACCTGCCTCATCCGGAAATCTTTCAGGCTGTCAAACCGGGTGAAAACCTGTTGCTGAATGACGGGCGTATCCGCTTGGAAGTCACCGCTGCCAATGACCGGACTATCGAAACCCGGGTCATCTTCGGCGGAGTGCTGTCAGCGCGCAAGGGCGTCAATTTGCCGGACACCATCATTCCTCTCACGCCATTGACGGAGAAGGATCTTGCTGACCTCGATTATGCACTGACGCTGGACATCGACTGGGTTGCCCTGTCATTCGTACAACAGCCGTCGGACGTCGCCGAGGCCCGCGCCATCATCGGCGACAGGGCCGGTATCATGGTCAAGATTGAAAAGCCATCCGCGCTGAAATCGCTGAACGACATTATCCAGCAGGCGGATGCCATCATGGTGGCCCGCGGCGACCTCGGTGTTGAATTGCCCCTGGAATCTGTACCGGGCTGGCAGAAACACATGGTGCGCGCCTGCCGCCGCGCCGGAAAGCCGGTCGTCGTAGCGACCCAGATGCTGGAAAGCATGATCCTTGAGCCAGTGCCGACCCGCGCTGAAGTATCGGACGTTGCAACCGCGCTGTTTGAAGGCGCTGACGCGATCATGCTGTCGGCAGAGTCAGCTGCCGGTCAGTGGCCTGAGAAGGCCGTCGAAACCATGGACAGGATTGCGCAATGCATCGAGCGTGATCCGCTTTACCGCGACATCATCAAGAATGCCCGGACCGAGCCCCAGCCAACCAGCGCTGATGCCATTTCACATGCTGCGCGAACGGTGGCCGAGACGCTCAATGTGGCAGCCATTGTGTGTTATACCGGTTCAGGTTCAACCGGTCTGCGCGTTGCGCGTGAACGCCCTGACATGCCGGTCATAGCGCTGACGCCGATCATAGCCACCGGACGCCGCCTGGCTGTCGTGTGGGGACTGCATTGCATGCACACCGAAGACGCCCACGATCTGGATGACATGGTTCAGCGTGCTGTGAATATTTCGCGGAACGAGAAAATTGCAAAGGTTGGTGACCACATTGTCATCACGGCAGGTGTTCCCCTGCGGACACCCGGCAAGACAAACCTTCTAAGAGTGGCAAGGGTAACCGCGCCGGATTAACGACCCGGTCCAGTCGACTGGCAAAGCGGGATTTACTGGGCCGGAACGTGTGCCACGATCCGCAACGGTCCGCCGGAGCCACCATCAATCTTCATGGGCAGTGCGATAATGGTGCTGCCGGTAGGCGGCAGGGAGCTCATGTCGGCAACATTTTCGAAAGCCGGGATGTTGTTCGTCATCAACTCAACATGGCTGGCAAAATCCATCGACTGGCCTCGATCAATGGAAGGTGTGTCCAGCCCGACCGCCGCAATTTTCCGCGCAACCAACAGCGCTGCGCCATCAACCCCGAGACCCGGGAAATGCAGTTTGGCGACGGCGTCTGCACCGCGTTCCGCTGTTCCCATGTAAGCCTCGCGGTCAGAATAAAGACCGGCACGGCCGGTATTCAACAGCACAATGGCACCTGCCGGGATTTTCCCGTGTTCTGCTTCGAAGGCTTCGATGTCGACCGCTGTAACAAGATAGTCCACATCCGCGCCTGCCTGTTGCGACACATCGATCACAAATCCCGGCCCGATAAGTTGCTCAACGGGAACCTTGTCTGTTGTATTGGCACCTTCGGCAAAATGTATCGGCAAATCCATATGGGTGCCGCCATGTTCTGCTGCGGAAAAATTGTAGGCCGAATAAAACCAGCCGCCGTCAGTGTGGCCGTGAAACACTTCTGTCTTGGTGAAGGTTTCGGCCGTCGGCCAGTACACCGACTGTTCATTGAAGGAATGTGTCAGATCCACCCATTTGCCGCCCGATATATCCTGCGCGGATGCAGAATGAGCGAAGCATAAAGCTAAAAAAATCACAGCTGTCCGAAACAAAGCCATGTCCATTCCTCGACTTGTAATTTTGAGTGGCAAGACTATCTCCAATGTCCCGCCGCCGCCAACAAATAATGGAGGCCGCCGCAGGCTCCAGCGCTGCGAAGTTTGCCCGGCCGATCTGACCGGCAGGGATTGCCTTGGGCCTGCTCTGTCACAAGGTCTCAGATTGGCGGTTTTGAATTGGCCAGCTTGTTCGATATGTAGTCAACAAACACTCGTATCTTGGGCGCCAGATGGTGCTTGCTGGCATAAACGGCATAAATCCCGGAAGCCTCGCCATTGTGTTCGGGAAACAACTGCAACAACGTACCGTCCTGAAGGTCGGCCTCCACCATATAGGTAGAAAGATGTGAAATACCGAGACCAGCCTTGGTCGCATAATAGACGGCATCAGCACTATTGGCTTCAAAATTGCCACGCGCTGTCAGTGTTACATCCCTGCCATTCATCTGGAACTGCCAATCATTCCAGTTACTTACCGTTGAAATGCGCAGGCTGTTATGCTGCGCAAATTCTTCCAGAGTTTCGGGAACGCCATAGTGTGCCACATAATCTGGCGATGCACAGACGATGCGCCTGTAGGCGGTAAGCTTGCGGGCTATGACCGATGAACTCCCAATCTGGGCACTGAATCTGATCGCCACATCGTAATCTGAATCCAGCAGGTCAATGCTGCTGTCCGTCAGATCCAGATCAATGGAGAGATCATTGTGGGCCAGCAGAAACTCGGGCAGCAACGGCAACAACTGGGACTTGGCGAATGCAACCGTCGACGCAATCCGCAATCTGCCTTGCGGTTGGTTGCCCATTGCCTCCACCAACTCCTTCGCCTCGCGAACCTGCGCTGAAATACTGGCGCAACGCTGGTAAAAGGACTGGCCTTCCGGAGTGACCGATAACCGTCTGGTGGATCGATTGAGAAGCCGCACCCCAAGCCTGTGTTCCAGGGCGCTGATCTGCTTGCTGACCGCAGACGGTGTCTGGCCAAGATCACGGGCCGTAGCCGACAGGCTTCCGTGTTCGACAACATCAGCAAACAGCATCATCTGGCCGGCGATGTCCATAGTCTTCATTCCCACCTATGCCTGTCATTCAAAGATGCTTTGACCAGAAAGATTCTTATCAAACACCATGAACAGGGTATTGTGCATTGCAACATGAATTTTGTGCAACTGCAACAGTCATATGTTGATAGCAAAGGCGAAAACTATGAACAAGTTTACGGATCTTTCGACAGTACCGATGCCAAGCCCTGAAGAGATAAAATCCTACATTCGCAAGGGTAAGCAACTTCAAAGCGAAGCAGTACACAGAATGCTGAAGTCAGCGTTTACTGCTGTTTTAAAGAGATTTTCTGGGTTGAGCAGGAGTCACGCGAAGAACAAGGCAGATACCGCGACACCGATCAGCGGCCATCATGCGCATGGCGGCCAGTGCTGAAAAGTGCAACTTTTTATCCAGTTTTTGAACAGGAGAAGTTGAATGGCGGTTCCAACACTTGCTGCAATGCAACACAAAACTTCGAAACGGGTACCGTTGGTAATTGAGGTGTTTTTGAGCCTGCGCCGCTCAATCGTGTTTGCCCGGCTGTGCGAATCTGAATGGAACACCAGGGGAAGCATAGATGCAGCCACGCTTGCCCGCATCAACAAGCTGGCAAACATTGATTAGAGACAGGCCCATCTAAACTGATCAAATCTTCTGGTCGAATTCCTGTTCGAGCTGGCGAATGCGCTCGTTCAGGTTCTCCAGTTGCGGGTTCACCGTGCGGGCGCGCCGCAGCGCCCGCAATGCCTTGCGGCCATCTCCGCGCTCCTTGAAAATCGCTCCCTGTCCCGACAGGGCGCCATAGTGGCGCGGCTCCAGCGACAACACCTGATCAATATCGCTTAAAGAACTTGTAAAGTCTCCGCGCAGGAAATGCAGTGTTGCGCGCCGGTTCCAGCCCTCGGCAAAATTCGGATACAACTCCACCACCGTATCCAGAATCACCCGTGCGGCACCATAGTTTTGCTCGCCCATGGCATCACCTGCCTGCGTCATCAGCAGATCGGCTGTCGGACTGCCGGAGCGCAGCCACAGTGTCTGTATGGCGTTTTCCAGCAGTTGCGCTGATTTTTCGTCATCCGCCTGTCGCAACTGGCCAAACAACCGGTCAAGCACCTCGGAAGAATCGGCGGTACTGTCGGGATTGAACAATCCCGGTCCCGGGCCCTGGCCCGGAATCTGATGTGCCTCACCTGCCTGCTGTGCCTGTGCAGGCACACAAACAACTGCTGCGACAACAACGGCGGCGCCCACCAATGATTTCACCGAGCTTCTTTTCATGATGAAAAGTCTAGCACTTGTTCGAGACAAGCAAAAGTGCGCCAGTCAATATGCTGATTTACGCTATAACCTGTTGAAAATACGCCGTTTTGGACGCTATGCCCAAACAAAAACGCCGCAAAAACATCTGCGGCGTCTTCAATTTCAGGTGATGTTGCTGCCTCAAACAGGTAGACTTGAGCTGATCAGCCCTGACGAGCCTTGAAGCGTGGATTCACCTTGTTGATGACGTAAAGCCGGCCACGGCGGCGAACAACGCGGTTTGCCCGGTGACGCTTGGCAAGCGATTTCAAGGAATTACGGATTTTCATCTGACCGGTCTCTCATAATCAAAGCCGCGCGAGCAGTTTTCACACCCGGCGCGGCCTGCGCAATAATTTGCCGGAACATAGTTGCGCCAATGCCTCGTGTCAACTACTGCAAGGCCGACACGCATACCTTATATTGCTCCCTCCAGAAGCGCACTTCAACTCTCCAGGCAAGCAGCTATACATGTCGTTCCTGATTCCTGATGAGATTACCACAACCTGGGCGGTGTTCGGTTTCGCCGTCCTGCTGGTTGTGCTGATGTGCTGGCGGGAAAGCCGGCCGCGAAAATCTATGGAAGTATCCATTTGGCCAACGACGCCTTTTCTGCTGGCCGGCGCGTTTGTTGCCATTCTGGCGGTCGTTCATCTGCTGACGCTGTATGGAGTAAATCCCAGATAGGTATCCAGACATGAACGCCATCCTGTGATGAAGTTCACATTCAGTTCACGTTGCCTGCGCTATTGTTGTGACCATAAACAAGCCCGTAAAGGTCCAGAGAAAGACAAACGCCATGTACCGCCCGCACACAATTTACAGCTCGCCTGCACGCTCAGCCGACGCGAATGTTGTCGGCGTTCCTGAGAACTACCGCCGCCCCGGCCCCCACAGTGGCCAGGAAATCGGCCTCGGTCTTTCAGCCAGCGAAGTTCTTGGAGTCCTGTCTGCCATGGATCGCCTGCTGCCCTGATCGCTGCCCTGCCATTCGACATTGCGATGCCTTGAAAAACAGTGTCAAACTGTAATAGGCGAACTGTTAGAGGTATTTGCGAAGTATGCGTGATCCGGCATCCACCAGCGATGAAAAAACCGTAGTAATTGGAGCCGGACAGGCTGGATTTTCATTCTGCGCAAAACTGCGTCAACTGGGCTATGCTGGCAGGATCACCCTGATCGGCGATGAACCGTACGCGCCCTATCAACGCCCGCCCCTGTCCAAGGCCTATCTGCTTGGCGACATGTCGCTGGATCGGCTGCTGTTGCGGCCTGCGGAATTCTATCCCGATCAGAACATCGAACTGAAAACAGACACCCAGGCTGTTGCCATCGAACGGGACAGCAGAACCGTCTCACTGGGCAATGGTACGTCTGTCAACTACGACAGGCTTGTTCTGGCAACCGGTTCGGCGCCGCGCAAATTGCCGGCCAGCCTGTCCGGCGATCTCGACGGCATCTACTACATGCGCTCGGTAGCTGATGCGGACAGCATCTCACCGGAATTTGCGCCCGGCCGGTGCACCCTGGTTGTCGGCGGCGGCTACATAGGACTGGAAGCAGCGGCTGTGGCGGCAAAACGTGGTGTAAAAGTCACCCTGATTGAGGCTGCCGAACGAATACTGCAACGCGTGGCCTGCAGCCAGACGTCGGATTATTTCAGAAAACTGCACCGCTCGCATGGTGTCGGCATTCGCGAAGGCATTGCACTGGATTCGCTGCAGGGATCAGATGGCCGCGTTTCATCTGCCAGGCTGTCGGATGGAAGTTCACTGGACGTGGATTTTGTGATCGCCGGTATCGGCATATTGCCCAACGCGGAACTGGCCCGCAACGCCGGACTGGAATGCGAAAATGGTATCAGCGTTGATGCCATGTGCACAACATCTGATCCTGCCATCATGGCTATCGGCGACTGCGCCTGTTTCCCGTTCAATGGCACAACGCTGCGCCTGGAGAGTGTCTGCAATGCCATTGACCAGGCCCAGGTGGCAGCGGCCGTAGTGATGGGAATTGATGAGCCCTATGAGGCGATGCCCTGGTTCTGGTCGGACCAGTACGACACCAAGCTCCAGATCGCCGGGTTGTCATCAGGGTTCGATAGAATTGTCGTGCGCGCAGGCGAAACAGATGCGTGCTCCCACTGGTATTACAACAAAGATACCTTGCTGGCCGTAGACGCCATGGACGACCCGCGCGCCTACATGGTTGCCAAGCGGCTGATCCAGGCGGGAAAATCTCCCTCGGCAGACGCCGTCGCAGATACCAGCGCCGATCTCAAGGAACTGCTGAAGCCCTGAAGCGCTACGCTCACCGGTATTCATTTGATGGTGCAATCGCGCTGATTTTGGTAACGTAGAGTTTTGCCGTTGCCGCAATTCCGCAATTCCGCAATTCCGCAATTGGAGTGAGTGACCGACTAATGCTCAATTCAATCCATTTTTCCATCGTGTGATCGGGTAAATGACGGAACCTGAAAGCGCCTGCGGTAAGTACCCGGTGTCACACCCGTCAATCTCTTGAACAGCCGGCGGAAGTAGGCCGAATCCTCGTAACCTACCTGCCAGCTGATTTTCTCAGCTGAAGCGTCGGTTCTCTCAAGCCGCCTCTTTGCATCTTCGACCCTGAGCCTTTGTACATAGTCGATCGGTGCAAAGCCGGTTGCGTCCGTGAAGCGTCGTTTGAATGTGCGTTCGGCCAACGTTGAACGCCTGACCATCTCGTCAACTGGATTTGCAACAGAGAAGTTGCTGGATAACCATTCCTGTGCATCTGCAACACCGGCATCACCGTGGTCCAGTCGTCCCTGAAACACAATATACGGAGCGAGCCCGTCATGGTGCCACTGCAGTGCAAAGATCCGGGCGACGGCCTGAGCCGTTGTCGCGCCAACAAATCGCGCAATGAGATACAGTACGAGATCATGCCAGGTCATTGATGCGCCGGAACTCACCAGCTGTTCACGCTCACCTGCAATAACAAGGACACGCTCGGGGTTAACAGGTACTTGGGGAAACACGCAGGTAAAGGCATCTGCATAGCCCCAATGGATCGTCGTTTCGCGTCCGTCGAACAGTCCGGTCTCTGCCAACAGAAAAATGCCCGAGCATGCCGAGCACAATATTGCACCCTGCTCATGCATGCGGGCGATCCAGTCAACCAACTCCGGATACCTGCCAACTTTCCAGCCAGCCTTGTCGAGCAGAACAGACGGCACAATGATTATGTCTGTTGCATCGACCTCCCCAACCCCGCTTCCAGCTTTGATGGGAAGCCCGCTTGCGAGCGCGATACTGCCCGCTGCGGTCGCCACGATTTCAATTGTGAATGGCGCCTCGTCGGGCATGGAATTATCGAAATCTGAAAACCTGCCGCATGAGCCCAGCACGTCGTAGATGCCCGTCAAAGTAGAGATGGCGGCATCCGGAATAGCAATCAGGCTGACGTGCAATGGCAGTGCGGAACCGGTCAACTTGATCTCCTTCTGGCACGAAAGAACCGTTGCTGGCCAGTCTCGCACTCTTCAACCGGACAGCAAACAGGCATTGTCTCAACCAGGTTGGCACCCGAGGTGCCTAGAACAACAAGGATACAGATTATGAGCATTATTTACATCAATGCGAGTGGCACTGGCCAATCAACAATTCCTTTCGGGACGTTCAAGGCGCCGGTGTCGCGATTCTGGGAATATTTCACAGATCTGCTGGCAAAAATAGCTTCCCGGCGCGTTGCTTCGGCCGCGGATGCCAGGTTTGCAGCCATTGACCCTCGAACCCTGAGGGACCTGGGATTCGAGCAACCCGGCATGCTGTGGGTCCTCTCCCACCTCGACGGCAAATCTGGCGGACAGTCTGTGACTTGCAGCCATTCGAAAGGCAAAGCCCACGCAATGGTGCGTGGCGAAACTTGAAGGAGAAAATGAAAATGAACGTGGATCAACAGAAACTCGACACACTTGTCGGCAAGCTCTTCGGCGATCTGTCGGCAGGCTATGGCGGCGTTACTGTCAGCATCGGACAGAAGCTCGGCCTTTATCGGTCAATGGCAGCCGCTGGCCCTCTCAGTTCGCGGGACGTGGCCAGGCGCAGCGGTTGCAGCGAACGCTACGTGCGCGAATGGCTCAATGCCCAGGTTGCAGGTGGCTATGTTGACTATCATGCAACTTCCGGCACCTATGAACTGACACCGGAACAGGCCACCGTTCTGGCAGACGAGAACAGCCCCGTATTCCTGCCGCACGCCTGGCAGGTCGTTGCCTCGATGTGGGCCGATGAAACCAAATCCCTGGATGCATTCAGGACAGGAAAGGGCGTGAGCTGGGGTGAGCATGACGAGCGCCTTTTCTGTGGTGTCGCTGCCTTCTTCCGCAACTCCTACAGCAGCAATCTCGTCAAGGAGTGGCTGCCGGCACTTGAAGGTGTTACCGGCAAGCTGGAACGCGGAGCGCGTGTAGCCGACATAGGCTGTGGTCATGGCCATTCCACCGTCCAGATGGCCCAGGCCTATCCGAATAGCCGCTTTTGGGGTTTTGATGTGCATGAAGGATCAATAGCCGCCGCCCGGCAGGCGGCCAGTGATGGCGGAGTCAGTGATCGTGTTGCTTTTGCAGTTGCACCCTCAGACGCATTTCCTCGAAACGACTATGATCTCATTTGCTTTTTTGACTGCCTGCACGATATGGGATCACCGGTAAAGGCGGCAAAGTATGCATCCGGCAGCCTTGCCGAAGATGGTACGGTCATGCTTGTCGAGCCATTTGCAGGTGACCGTGTCGAGGACAATATCAACCCGGTTGGCCGGCTTTACTATGCCGCTTCAACCACCATGTGTTGTGCCCATGCCATCTCGGAAAACGGCACTCACGTTCTCGGTGCACAGGCAGGACCTCAACAGCTTCGCAGCGTGTTGCAATCGGCGGGGCTGACTTCTATCCGGCAGGCAGCTGCAACACCCTTCAACCTGATCATTGAAGCACGTCATTGACCTGCTGCCAGTTATCCTTGAGGGCAGGTATCCGGCCTGCCCTCGTTAGTCTTCGGACGGGTCCAGACCTGGCAGATTGTGTTGCAAGACTCTCTTTGAAATGAACTGCGAACAGTGATTCCATTTCCCTGGCCCAGCAGAAACGCGCGCCTGGTTGGTCAGGGAAAGGGGTTTCGAGCCACATAGTCCGGTGTTCCGCTGCCCTCCGAAATCGATGTGTTGTCCCAGGACGCCATGACGCCGCATCTCGCGTGACATCGACGAGGATGCACTTGATCTTGCACTATCACTGGTCGGTACACCGGAGTTCAAGCAATCCCGGTGTGACCTCAAGAAAGTCGAGATGGCCGGCATGGGCCAAACAACGATCCGTCTCTGGTGCGATTTTTCAACAGCATCAGCCCAAAACAGACCTTCAGAACCCGGGTCGTACCACAAGAGTATTTATTGTTGATGCATCAGGGCTTCCACAATAGGCTGACCGAATATCCTGATCCATTAACTGCAAGTTGTTGGTCGCTGTCATGTTCGTACGGTTTTTCACTATTCTGCTGACTTGTCTCATCCCGTTTTGTGCCGCGGCTGGTCAGCTTACCGGCTCCGCAACTTATCGCGAGCGGATTGCAATGCCGCCCAATGCCCGGTTCCAGGCGATTCTTTACAATATTTCCGCCAATAATCAGCCAGAGATCGGACGCTTCGAGGCCCCTGGGGATGCCGGGCCGCCTTTTGCCTTCACGGTTGAACACGCTGATGACGCGGCATCGCAAGTAGGTGTTTATGCCATACAAGCTGAAATCATCTGGCCGGACCACGCATATGTCGCGGTTGGCGCCGTCCTTGACGGTTTCCCTCCAGAATCCGCCGGGATCGATCTGGTCATGGTGCGCCCCGGTCCTCCTCCTGCCGGTGCCGGAGTCACCGTTTTGGCCGCAGCCGATGCGAAAGTCGGGTCAGACGTGATTATTGGTGCACACGGGCTTCACCTTCCTGCAACCTTCCGGGGCATCGTCCAGACAGCTGCCGGTGCCGTGGATTGGAACCTGAGTCTCTGGCCTGATCAGACCTTTCAATTGGTACGGACTTTCAGCAAAGGGACGGCAGAGTCGCAACAAAGGTCGAGCCTTGGGCAATGGCGAGCCGATCCCACTACAAACGCCTTGATCCTGCGGGATGGAGCAGAGGCACCGTTGATGGTGCGGACTACCGGGCAGGGCAACCTCCAGGTTTTGGACGCAGATACCGGCCACGCGTTTGACGGTGAACTGATGACCGATGGAATCCTCGACCCGGCGGATCTCGAAGGTATGTTGATCTCGGGCATGATGACCTACATGGCTGATGCCGCTGTGCTTGAAGAGTGCCTGAGCGGCACCCGGTTTCCGGTGGCGCAGGAGGGAGATTATCTGGCGCTTGAGACGGCCTATCTGGCTGATCAGTCAGGGCCGGACGAAGCACTCTATGTGATGTTCAATGGCGGCATCGCAATGCGTCAGGGCATGGAAGGACCGGTGCGCCAGACGGTAACGGTAGACCAGTTCAACCGCACCCGCCCTGGCATCACCTGCGAACGTCAGAAAGCCGATGCCAGTCTTAAAAATACCTACTGGCGCCTGGATATCCTGGAAGGGGTACCATTCCCGAAGGACGCGTCTCAACACGAGCCTCATATGGTGCTTGAGGCCAACGAAGAAGGTAGCTACCGGGCAATGCTCGGCTGCAACCGGATGCGTGGAACCGTCATACTCGAGGAAAGTGGCGTCAGCTTTTCGCCTGGGTTATCTACGATGATGGCGTGTCCGCCGCCGCTGGACGCACTTGAGCTTCAGTTCAGTCAGATGATGTCGCAGGTTGCGGGCTATGCCATCGAGGGCGAAAACCTCATCTTGCGGGACAACGATCAAAACACAAGAGCGGTCTTCACAGCGGTGTACTTCTAAAGATGCCGCGAGGTATGATCAATCTGAACATCGCGCCAAAGGCACGTCGTGGGTCGGTCGCTGTGGTTGCCGCTGTTACGCCGGCCGTCAGGTTTTTCTAGCCGGCGTCAGGACGGCTGGCCCTGCCCGCCACGTAAACCGCCGCAACCGCCCGGTCATCGCCCATGGTCTGCAGTACAAACAATTCCTCCGGCAAGGTTTCCACGGTTTCCATGCGCAGGGCCATGGCGGCGGTGGCGCGGGCATCCATGACGACAATGTCAGCCTCGCTGCCTTGCTCCAGCGTGCCGATCTGGTGTTCCAGCTTGAGCGCCCGGGCATTGCCGAGCGTCATCATGTAGAACGATTTCAGCGGATTGAGTACCTGGTTTCGCAACTGCAGGACCTTGTAGGCCTCGTCGAGTGTCTTGAGCATGGAATAACTGGTGCCGCCGCCTATGTCCGTGGCGACGGCCGTCCGCACCCCGCGCTCGCGCAGGCCGTCCTCGTCAAACAGGCCGCTGCCGAGGAACAGGTTCGATGTCGGGCAGAAAACCGCCACTGACCCGGTTTCTGCAAGGGCTGCCCGTTCTCTGCCGCTCAGGTGAATGCAGTGACCAAACAGGCTCATGTCGCCGGGCAGATCATACATCTGGTAGACATCGAGATAGTCGCGCGCCGACTGATACAGTTCCAGCGTCAGTTTGATTTCCGCATCGTTTTCCGACAGGTGCGTCTGGAGATAACAGTCGGGATGTTCGGCTTTCAACGCCTGCGCCATCTCCAGTTGTGTCGGCGTTGAAGTTATCGCAAAGCGCGGCGAAATGGCATAATGCGCCCTGCCGCGTCTGTGCCACCTGGCAATCAGGTCCTTGCTGTCATCATAAGCAGACTGCGGTGTGTCGCACAGCGCATCCGGCGCGTTGCGATCCATCATCACCTTGCCGCCGATCATGCGCAAATTGCGCCGTTCAGCTTCCGCGAAGTATGCTTCAGCCGATGTCTTGTGAACCGAACAGAAGGCAACAGCGGTGGTCGTGCCATTGCGCAACAGGTTGTCGAAAAACTGCATTGCCATGCGTTCGCAGTGCGCAGGATTGGCATATTTCTGCTCTTCGACAAAGGTGTAGGTGTTCAGCCAGTCGAGCAGTTTGGCGCCGAAGGATCCGATCACCTGGACCTGGGGAAAATGCAAATGCGTGTCGATGAGACCGGGCAGGATCAGGTTGGGACGATGGTCGATAATCTCCGCCCCGGAAAACTGGTCCCTGACCGCAGAAAAGCTGCCGCTGGCAGCAATCAGTCCATCGCATATGGCAACGCCGCCGTCTTCATCAAAAATGTAGCTTGCCTCATCTGCGTGTGACCGGGGCACCTCTCGAAATGAAAGGGTACGCCCGCGCAAAATGCTCACTTTCACGAACTTTGCCCCTTGCCGGCGATGGCGGCCCGGTACCACTCGACGATGGCCCTGCGCTCGGCTTCTTCCATGTATGAAACATTGCCGGGCGGCATGGCGCGGGTATGACCGGCCTGAAGATAAATCTCGCGGGCATTGGCCGCAATCTGCCCCGGCGTCTCCAGCAGCACGCCTTTAGGCGCATGAACAATACCCTCCCACGCAGGTTCTGCCGCATGACACATGGAACACCGCCCCAGGACCGTTTCACTGACCTGTTCGAAACCCGGCGCCGAGACAAACTGCTGCTGGGCCGGGGTCAGGGCCGCGGTGTTTTCCTCTTCGCCACCACCGGCGGGAAACGACGACAGCCAGATGATACCGGCAAACAGTCCGGCAGTCAGGCCCCAGGTCCACCACAACTTGCCGCCACCCTGGTGCATGGTGTTGAAGAAATGGCGTATGGTGACGCCCATCAGAAACACCAGCGCGGCGATAAGCCAGTTGTACGGCGTTGCAAAGGCAAGCGGATAATGGACTGACAGCATCAGGAAAATCACTGGCAGCGTCAGGTAGTTGTTATGCGTCGAGCGCTGCTTGGCGATGACACCGTACCGGGGATCCGGCGTGCCGCCGGCCCTCAGAACATCAACCACCTTCTTCTGATTGGGAATGATGATGGCAAACACGTTGGCCGTCATGATCGTGGCGGTGAAGGCGCCCAGGTGCAGCAGCGCGGCGCGGCCCGAAAACACCTGCGTATAGCCCCACGCCATGGCAACAAGAATAACGAACAGCAGCAGCATCAATCCCGTGCTGCTGCGTCCCAGGGGCGACTTGCAGAGCAGGTCATAAGCCACCCAGCCAGATACGATGGACGCCAGCGATATGCCGATGGCCTGCCAGGGGCTCAGTTCAAGCACGGCCTGGTCAATCAGATACAGGTCAGCGCCGGCATAATAGACGATGCACATCAGCGCAAAGCCGGACAGCCAGGTCACGTAGCTTTCCCACTTGAACCATGTCAGGTGTTCCGGCAGGCGCTCGGGCGCGACCAGGTACTTCTGTATGTGATAGAAACCGCCGCCGTGAACCTGCCATTCCTCGCCATAGGCCCCTGCAGGCATGTCCGGAGCCTTGCGCAAGCCCAGATCCAGCGCAATGAAATAGAACGACGATCCGATCCATGCGATGGCCGTGATGACATGCAGCCAGCGCGTGGCGAACGACAGCCACTCCCACACTATCGGATATTCAAACATGGGTATCCTCCTCCTGGATCAGGATGGCTTCCGGTTGAAAGTTTCAGCCAGAATGACAGACAACATTCGTCATGAATACAAGGGCTATCGCCAAGCACTTTCAATATTTCATTGATAATAGTACGATCGCTCATGTCCTATCTGGAGAACATGAAGGTATTCGTCCGGGTTTACGAACTGGGCAGCCTGTCGGCGGCCGGCCGGGATCAACGCGTGTCGCCCGCGGTCGCCAGCAATCGCATTCGCGAACTGGAAAAATACCTCGGCGTGCGCCTGTTCAACCGTACCACCCGGAAACTGACGCCGACAGAACACGGCCGGGTATTCTACGAGGGAACCCTGAAGGTTCTTGAGGCGGTAAGTGAAGCAGAAGCCGCCGTTGCGGACATATCAGGCAAACCAAAGGGCGTCATTCACGTCACCGCTCCGCTGGGCATCGGCAAGCGCCTGATCGCGCCGCTGATTCCGGAATTTCAGGCCGCCTATCCGGACGTCCAGGTCCGGCTGCGGCTGTCGGATCGCAATGTCGACCTGACAACCGAAGCCATGGACGTGGCGTTCAAACTCGGGACCATTGAAGATTCCAACCTTCGCATGCGCGGACTGATGCAGTGCAAGCGGGTTGTATGTGCCGCACCTGCCTACGTGGAAAAGCGCGGCAGCCCGTCGCAACCGGAAGATTTGCTCGACGGCGGTCACAACTGCCTCCTGCTGCGGTTTCCCGGTTCAAAGGAATACTTCTGGACGCTGCAGATGGCGTCGGGACCAGCGCGCTACGAGGTAAGCGGTCAGTATGACTCCGACGATGGTGATGTGCTGATCGAATGGGCCCTGCAGGGTCACGGCATCATCAACCGTCCGGAATTCGAGATCATAGATCACCTGCGGTCAGGCAGGCTTGTGCCGTTGCTGGAACAGAGCCCGCCGGTTGATGCCCAGCTTGCCTGCCTTTATCCGCACAAGCAGTTCCAGGACCCCAAGGTCCGGCTGTTCATCGAGTTTGCCGCACAGCGTTGCCAGGACCAGGTGCGCAAGTTGTACCAGGGAAACTGATGATGGAAAAACCGGACCAGTCGCCTGGTCCGGTTTACACTTTTTATCCCATCCGCAGAAACAGTATCAGCTCTGCACGCCTTCGACATACCAGTCCATCTTGTGCAGGTCGCCATCGCCGAGCACGCCGGATGCCAGCCGCTCCTTACCGGTATTGTCATTGATCGGACCGGTAAACGGGTTTCCGCTGCCATCGATTATGCCCGTTCGCGTGGCTTCGGCGGCTGCCTGTACGTCTGCCGGAATAACCTCGTTGTAGGGCGACATTTCCAGCACGCCTTCCTTGAAGCCCCACCAGGTGTCGCTCGATTCCCACGTGCCATCCAGCACCTTCTGGATACGGTCTACGTAGTAGGGGCCCCAGCGATTGACGATCGCTGTCAGGTGGGCCTTGGGCGCAAAGTTGGACATGTCCCAGGCCTGGCCGAATGCCATCAGGCCGCGTTGCTCGCAGGTCTGGAGTGCCGCGGGTGAGTCGGTATGCTGCGCAATCACGTCAGCGCCCTGGTCGATCAGTGCCTTGGCGGCATCTGCTTCCTTCGCCGGATCATACCAGGTCGAAACCCACAGAACCTTGGTTTCGAACTTTGGATTCACCTTGCGGGCTGCCAGCGTGAAGGCGTTGATGCCCATCAGCACTTCCGGAATCGGGAACGAGGCAATGTAGCCGGCAACGCCTGATTTGGACATGTGACCGGCAATCGTGCCGCACACGGCGCGGCCTTCGTAGAACCGCGCATTGTAGGTCGCCATGTTGGGCGCGCGTTGATAGCCGGTTGCATGTTCGAATTTAACATCCTTGAACCGCTTGGCTACTTTCAGTGTCGGGTTCATGTAGCCGAACGAAGTCGTGAAGACAATGTTGTTGCCCTCTTCTGCAAGGCGGCGAACGACGCGTTCCGAATCCGGTCCTTCGGACACGTTTTCCACGATCGTGGTCTGCACCTTGTCGCCGAATTTCTTGATCACGTCCTGCCGGCCCTGCTCGTGGGCATAGGTCCAGCCATGGTCACCGATAGGCCCGAGGTAGACAAAGGCGGCCTTCAGCGGATCGGCGGCAAGCGCGGATGATCCGATGATCGGCAGCACGCCTGCTGCCGCGGTGGTCTTGAGTATTGTACGTCTTGTCAGGGTTTTCATGGTTTTCTCCTCCCGAGGTTGATGTTTAGGTACTTGGTTTGAACGGCTTGCCAAGGCAGGCAGGCGCGAGCGACATTCCCGATTTTCGCGCCGAAATGATCGCCAGCACCGCGATGGTGGCGAGATATGGCATTGCAGCCAGGAATTCAGGTGCAACAAGCGAGAACCCGGCGGCCTTGGCATGCAGTTCCAGTGTCATGACCGCGCCAAACAGGTAGGCGCCCAGCAGCAGCCGGAAGGGCCTCCAGCCGGCAAACACCACCAGGGCCAGCGCAATCCAGCCGCGTCCCGCGGTGAGCTGCTCGGCCCACATCGGCGTCAGCACCAGCGAATAGAAACATCCGGCGATGCCTGCCATGGCGCCGCCGAACAGCACCGCCATGTAACGCACACCAATGACCGAATAGCCAATCGAGTGCGCTGACAGATCAGATTCACCCACTGCCCGCAAGATCAGTCCGGCCCTGGACCTGCGCAGGAACCAGCTGACCGCCGCCACGATCACCAGTGACAGATAGACCAGCGGGCTGTAGCCGAAAATCACCCGCCAGACGGGATGTTCAGCCAGCGAGGCCGGAAACACCGAACCAAACACGTCAACCGTCTTGCCGACATAACCTTCACCGGCCAGTGCAGACAGGCCTATGCCAAAAATCGTCAGCGCCAGGCCGGTCGCAACCTGGTTGGCAGTCAGTGTCAGGGTCAGGAATCCGAACAGGCCCGCCGATGCAGCTGCCGTGATCATGGCGGCAACCACGCCAAGCGGTGCAGACCCGGTTGTCGCGGTTACCGCGAACCCGGTTACGGCACCGATCAGCATCATGCCTTCGACGCCAAGGTTCAGCACGCCGCTTTTTTCAACAACAAGCTCTCCAAGCGCGGCCAGCAGGATCGGCGTCGCGGCGCCCACAATGGTCATCAGGATCGGAATCAGAAGGGAACTGCTCATGCCGCATCTCCTGCCCTGGCCGGAGAGGCCAGCTTGACGCGATATTTCACCAGAACATCCGTGGCCAGCAGAAAGAACAGCATCATCGCCTGAAACACCCCGGTCGCCGCACTTGGCAGTCCGATTGACGATTGCGCCAGTTCGCCCCCCACATAGGTTACGGCCAGTATGACGCCTGCCAGGACGATCCCGATTGGATGCAGGCGGCCCAGAAAGGCAACGATGATCGCGGTAAAACCATATCCGGTCGGAAATTGCGGGACCATCTGGCCGAACGGCCCGGCCGCTTCCAGAATGCCCGCAAAGCCCGCCAGGCCTCCGCTGGCCAGGAGTGCTGCCCAGATGGTCTTTTTGGAGTTGAACCCGCCATAACGCGCTGCCGCCGGGGCCGCACCGACAACCCTGATCTGAAAACCGAACACCGAACGCGTCATCACCAGCCACGCCGCAATGGCGACAACAAGCGCCAGCGGCACACCCAGATGAACCACCGAGTTTGATATGACGGTCGGCAGAATCTGGTCATCACTGAAAAGTCGCGTCTGGGGAAAGTTGAACCCTTCAGGATCCTTCCACGGCCCCCGCATCAGGTAATACAGAACCTGGATCGCCACATAGGTCAGCATCAGGCTGGACAGGATCTCATTTACATTGAACCTGGTTTTCAGAAGTGCAGGGATGCCTGCGTAAGCGGCCCCGCCTGCGATACCGGCAATGCACATCACAGGCAGGATCCACCAGCCTGTCATGCCCCATGTCGCCAGCGCCACTCCAGTACCGGCCAGGCCGCCCATGACATACTGGCCTTCTGCTCCAATATTCCAGACATTGGCCCTGAACCCGATTGCCAGCCCGACTGCGATCAGGATCAACGGCGCCGCCTTTACACCCAGGTCCTGCCACTTGTAGATGTCCAGGAGCGGATCAAGAAAGATCTTCCGCACCGCACCCAGCCCGTCATGGCCAATCAGCGTGAATATGATCGCACCGGCCACCATCGTCGCTATGACCGCCAGCACCGGCGTCAGGTAAAGCATTGCCCTGCTGGGTTCCTTGCGTTTTTCCAGTTCAATGAACATGGACCGCCTCCGTCATTTCCGCTGTTGCAAACGGGTCACCGTGAACACCACCCATCAGCAGCCCGATTTCATCGATGGACGCTTCACCAACATTCAGTGTCTTGGACAACCGGCCCTCATTGATGACTGCCATGCGGTCGGAAATCGCCAGAAGCTCGTCCAGGTCCTGGGAAATCACCACGATGGCCGAACCGTTCTCCGCCAGGTCGACAATCGACTGGTGAATGGCGGCGGCAGCCCCGGCATCAACTCCCCAGGTCGGCTGTGAAACGATGAGCACTTCCGGATCCTGCAGTATTTCGCGGCCCATTATGAATTTCTGCAAGTTTCCGCCTGACAGTGAACTGGCAAGCGAACCCGGCCCCGTGGTCTTGACCGCAAAGTCATCAATCACCTTGCGTGTATAGCTCGCCGCCGCACGGCCTTTCAGAATACCGTTGCTTGCCAGGCCCATTCTTTCCCGCGCCGTCAGAATGGAGTTGTCCGTCAGGCTGAAATCGACCACTGCACCGTGGCCGTTGCGTTCTTCCGGCACCGCGCACAGTCCCAGGTTTCGCCTGCCTGTCGCATCCATTGCAGCAATCGGCTGACCGTCGAGCTGTATGGCATTTCCATTCGCGGACGGCTGTTCGCCGCTCAGGGCCAGCAGCAGCTCGTTCTGGCCATTGCCGGCCACTCCTGCAATGCCGAAAATCTCGCCTGCGCGAACCCTGAAGCAGATATCATCCAGCGCCACACCGAAGTCGCCTTCGCCCGCAACAGTCAGCCCGTCGGCAACAAACCGGTCCTTGCCAAACTCTCGTGTCTTGGCTTTGCTGATCTGCTTCAGATTGCCGCCGATCATCATTTCAGCCATGGATTTCGGCGTTTCCTTGCGTGGATCACATTGCCCCACAACCTTGCCGCCCCGCAGAATGGTCGCCGCTTCGCAAAGGTCCCTGATTTCATGCAGCTTGTGGGAAATATAGAGTATCGAACATCCTGTTTTGGACAGCTTGCGCAGTGTCTCGAACAATTGCCCCACTTCCTGTGGGGTCAGGACCGACGTCGGTTCATCCATGATCAAAAGCCGCGGTTCAAGCAGCAGGGCGCGCACAATTTCAATACGCTGACGCTCGCCGACACTGAGGGTGCTGACAACCCGGTGCGGTTCCAGCTTCAGGTCGTAGGTGTGCAGCACTTCCCGGATTTTTGCTTCGAGACTCGACTGGGACAATGAACCGTCCATACCAAGCGCAATATTTTCCAGCACCGTCATCGCCTCGAACAACGAAAAATGCTGGAACACCATGCCGACGCCCATTTTCCGGGCGGCCCTTGGACTGGCAACCGTGACCGGTTTGTCGTCCCAGACAATTTCCCCGGCATCCGGTTGCATGATGCCGTAAATCATCTTCACCAGCGTCGACTTGCCGGCCCCGTTTTCACCCAGCAGGGCATGGATTTCACCAGGCCTGACCTTGAAACTCACGGCGTCGTTCGCCAGCACGCCGGGGAATGCCTTGGTGATGCCCCTGAGTTCGATACGATGTGCAACACTGTCGTTCATGTATCACCTCCCACTATTTTCAGTTGCGCCGGTTTCTCCACAACAGCGCCCTGACCCGATGCCAGCACGTGCCGGACCAGTTCAGCCGCCACCAGGGCCGCAATTACCTCGGGCCGCTTGTCGCGAACTCCCGATCCGCCGATCGGACACACCAGCCGGTCAATACTCGCTGTGTCTTCGCCATCGCGCCTGATCCAGTTCCGAAACGAGGCGAGTTTGGTTTTCGATCCGATCATGCCGACATAGCTCGAGTCACTTCGCGCCAGTGCTTCCCTCGCAATCAGGAAGTCCAGCGAATGGTCATGGGTAACAATGACGTAGGCACTGCCCGGTACCGCGTTGCGCACCACGGCTTCAGGCAAGGCAACCAACCTGGTTTCAACGCCCGGAGGGGCATCGCGCAACTCAGCATCGCGGGTATCCACCAGAACCGGCCTGACAGGCATCAGGCTCAACGCCTCGCACAAGGCGTTGCCGACGTGGCCGGCTCCAAACACGTAAACGTGTGGCAGGCTCTCAAATTCCTCGTCCAGGCTTGCCGCAACCCGGTCAATCTCCGTATCGGCGAGCAGTTTCAGCGACACGGTTACTGACCCGCCGCAGCATTGCCCGATCGCGGGCCCCAGCGGGATTTTCATCGGCACGGGCTTCATGTCGCCTGATACGATAAGTTCCCGCGCCCGCTCGATTGCCAGTTTTTCCAGCTGGCCGCCGCCGATGGTGCGGAACACCCGTTCCGGCGATACCAGCATCCACGCACCGGCATCACGCGGCGCCGAGCCCTCGGCAGCGTCGACGTTCACCAGCACAAACGGCCCGCCGCGGCGTGCAAACAACCAGATGTCATGGCGATAGCGGTACATTGTTCAGACCTTTCCAGCTTCTGCTGACAGGCGTTCAAACGCCAGCAGAACCCGCTCCGGTGTTGCCGGGGCATCGAGTTTCGGACAGACACTGTAACCGGCCGCTGACGCCACTGCCATGGACAGCGCCTCAAGCACGGAGATTGCCAGCATCAGGGGTGGTTCTCCCACTGCCTTGGACCGCCGGATGGTCATCTCGTGGTTTTCCGACCAGTCGGCCAGGGCGACGTTGAAAATCCGCGGTCGGTCGGATGCCAGTGGAATTTTGTAGGTGGAAGGCGCATGGGTGCGCAGACGGCCCTCTTCGTCCCACCACAGTTCTTCTGTGGTCAGCCAGCCCATTCCCTGCACGAAACCGCCCTCGATCTGGCCAATGTCCAGCGCCGGATTGAGCGAGCGGCCCGCATCGTGAAGAATATCAACCCGGTCTACCTGGTATTCGCCGGTCAGCGTGTCGATGCTGACCTCCGACACCGCCGCGCCATAGGCAAAATAGTAAAATGGCCGGCCCGTGCCTGCCTGCCGGTCCCAGTGAATGTCCGGAGTCTTGTAGAAACCCGCCGCTGACAGTTGTATGCGCGCCATGTAGGCCGACCGGATGAAGTCAGGAAACGGTATGCGCTGGTTGCCCACAAGCACCATGTTGGGTTCAAACACCACCTGGTCCGGCGTGACACCGTGGCCTTCACAGGCAAACTCGACCAGCCTCACCTTGATTTGCCGGGCGGCATCGGCGGCCGCCATTCCGTTGAGGTCCGAACCGGAAGACGCCGCCGTTGCCGAGGTGTTTGGAACCTTGCCGGTGTGGGTAGCCGTGATCTTTACATGCCGCAGGTCAACCTGGAACTCGTCGGCCAGAACCTGCGCGACCTTGGTGTTCAGGCCCTGCCCCATTTCCGTTCCGCCATGGTTCAGGTGGATCGAGCCGTCGGTATAGATGTGCACCAGCGCGCCTGCCTGGTTGTACCAGGTGGCCGTGAAGGAGATGCCAAACTTTACAGGCGTCAGGGCGATGCCCTTGCGCACGACATTGTTCTTGCCGTTGAAGGCCAGCACCGCCTTGCGCCGGGCTGCATAGTCGCTGGAGGCCTCCAGTTCATCCACCAGCCGTGCAATGATGTTGTCGTCCACGCGCTGATGATACGGCGTGATGTTGCGCCCTTCACCACCATAGAAGTTCGCCTTGCGGATCTCGAGCGGGTCCTTGCCAAGCGCATAGGCAATTTCCTCGATCATGCGTTCGCCGCCCACCATGCCCTGCGGGCCGCCGAACCCGCGAAACGCCGTGTTGGACACGGTATTGGTTTTGAGCGGCTGTGACTGCAGCAGCACATTGTCAAGATAATAGCAGTTGTCTGCATGGAAAAGCGCCCGGTCGGTTACCGGGCCGGACAGGTCGGCCGAGTTGCCGCAGCGTGCCGCGAAGTTTGCGCTGACGGCGGAAATCACGCCTGCATCGTCAAAGCCCACGTCATATTCAACCAGGAAGTCATGCCGCTTGCCGGTTGCCATCATGTCATCGTCCCGGTCGGGCCGGATCTTGACGGCCCGGTTGTATTTCTTTGCTGCAACCGCGGCGACCGCGGCAAACAGGTTGGACTGGGTTTCCTTGCCGCCAAACGCGCCACCCATGCGGCGGACGTTCACCGTAACCGCATTGGAGGCAACGCCCAGGACATGGGCAACCATGTGTTGCACCTCGCTCGGGTGCTGGGTTGACGAAAACACCGTCACCTCGTCATCCTCGCCGGGAACTGCCAGCGCGATATGACCTTCAAGATAGAAATGATCCTGCCCGCCAACCCGCATCTCGCCCCGGATGCGCCGCGGCGCAGCTTCAAGCGCGCTGGCGGCATCGCCCCGCTTCAGCGTCAGTGGTTCTGTCACCATCGGATAACCGGCGGCACGAGCATCGGCCACATCGGTGAAATGCGGTTTTGCATCGTATTCAACCTTAGCCAGCGCTGCCGCATTGCGGGCCGCTGTTCTGGTTTCAGCCACCACTGCAAATATCGGCTGACCATGAAACTCCACCGTGTTCGCAAACACCGGATCATCGTGTTTGCCTGTCGGGCTGACATCATTGTCGCCGGGAATGTCATCGCCCATCAGTACCCCGACAACACCCGGCGCGGCTTCAACGGCGGACAGGTCCATGCTCACGACTTCGCCATGCGCGATCGACGACAGGCCAAGATAGGCATGCAGCAGGCCTTCGGGAGCAGCCATGTCGTCGATGTAGCCGGCGCTGCCCGTGACATGCTTGTGCGCAGAATCGTGATGCTGCTCCACGTGTACTCCACCATCAATTTTCGCGTGCCGGGTCATGATTGTTTCAGGCCACCGCTTCACGCACAAGCACGCAAGTCTCGTGCGGCTGCGTTGTTTCAAGGAAAAACCGCTTCAGCAGCCTGCGGGCCACCAGCGCCCGGTATTCAGCCGATGCGCGCCAGTCGCCGATTGGCGCAAAGTCGTCGGCGAAACCGGCTTCGGCCGCCGCGACTGACTGTGCTGTCCAAGGCTTGCCGGTGAGCAGGCTTTCCACTGTCCTGGCCCGCTTCGGCGTGGCTGCCATGCCGCCATAGGCGATGACTGCCTCGGTGACCTTGCCGTCGACAACCTGTAAGCGAAAGGCCGCAGCAACTGCGGAAATGTCTTCATCACGCCGCTTGGTCACCTTGTAGGCAGCGAACCGGCAGTCTTCCGCCAGGTGCGGAACATGCAGCGATTCCACGAAGTCGCCGGTTTGCCGGTCCTGTTTGCCGTAATCGATGAAAAATTCTTCAACCGGCAGCGTCCGCCGTTCGTCGCCCTTGCGCAGCGTCACCGTGGCGCCAAGCGCGATTAGCGCCGGTGGCGTATCCCCGATCGGCGAGCCGTTCGCCACATTGCCGCCAACCGTGCCCATATTGCGCACCTGTTCGCCGCCAATGCGGTTCCAGTAGCCCGCCATCTGCGGAAAATGTTTCGCGACGGCATCCTGGAATTCGGTGTATGTCACGCACGCGCCAATCGTGAAGCCGGCGGCCGTTTCGCTGATCCGGTGCAACTCTTCGAGATGGCCGATGAAGATCGCCGGTGCAATCGGCCGCATCAACTTGGTGACCCACAGACCGACATCGGTGGCCCCGGCGACAATCACTGACCCCGGATTGGCCGCACGCACCTGCGCCAGGTCATCCACGCAGGCAGGCACAACGAAGCGCCCGTCACCGGGCCCCATCTCGATACGTGCGCCGTCCGACAGCCGCTTCAGGGCCGCTGTCACGCTGTCGCGTTCACGCACCAGGACGTCGTTGTCCTGGCCCCCTTCGGCGGCGGCTGCAAGGCCTGCCCTGATGATGGCTTCATAGCCGGTGCAGCGGCACAGGTTTCCCTGCAGGGATTTTTCAATGTCGGCATTTGCCGGGTTGAGGTTCGACATCCACAACGCATAAAGCGACATCACGATGCCCGGTGTGCAGAAGCCGCACTGGCTGCCATGCATGTCCACCATGGCCTGCTGTACCGGGTGCAGCGATCCGTTCTTGCCGCGCAGGTGCTCAATCGTCACCACGTGGCAGGCATCCAGCGAGCCTGTAAAACGGATGCAGCTGTTGACGGTTTCATAGACCAGCCTGCCGCCGGCCAGGCGGCCGACCAGCACCGTGCACGCGCCACAGTCGCCTTCGGCGCAACCTTCCTTGCTGCCGCACAGGCGCTGTTCGAGGCGCAGGAAATCCAGCAGGGTATCGGCAGCCGCCACCTTGTCCAGTTCCACAACCTTGTCATTGAGCATGAAACGGATGGATTTTCGGATCTGGGTCATGTCTGTCAGCTTCCCCGGTACGTCGAATAGCCAAACGGCGAAACCAGCAATGGCACGTGATAATGAGCCGACGGATCATCAATTCCAAACCGTACCGGCACCTGGTCCAGAAATGACACCGCTGCGCCGCTGTTAAGGTAATCGCCCACATGAAACACCAGTTCATAGACGCCGGACTGCATCCCGTCACCCGAAACCAGCGGACTGTCACAGCGTCCATCGTCATTGGTCGAAACTGACCTGATCAGCTCGCGCGCGGAACCGTCAAGGCGATAGAAATCGATCTTCAGCCCGGCTGCCGGTTTGCCCGCGGCAGTGTCCAGCACATGGGTTGTAATACGCCCGGTGGTTTTGGCTGCATCCATCAATTTTCCTCCTGCCCCTTTATCGCAGGGGCTTAATAATCAACTATCAGCCCATTGCCGCCGGAACGGAAGTGTTGCAACCCTGTATCTCTTTCAAGAAAATATTGAAAATGCCCGCGATTTCTTTCCTGTACAAGTGTAATTACATGGGATGTCAAGGCGACCCGGGAGACCAGTAAATGGCCTATGACCGCGATATGCTCGGCTACGGATCGGCGCCACCGGCTGTCAGGTGGCCGGACGATGCCGCAATCGCCGTACAGATCGTGATGAATTACGAGGAAGGCGGGGAAAACTGCATCGCCCACGGTGATGCAGCCTCTGAAGCTTTCCTGTCCGAAATCGTCGGCGGTACGCCCTGGGAAGGCAAGCGCCACTGGAACATGGAATCCATCTATGAATATGGCGCCCGCGCCGGGTTCTGGCGGCTGCACCGGCTTTTCACCGCCAGTGCGGTCCCTGTCACCGTCTACGGAGTGGCCACCGCCCTGGCGCGTTCTCCCGAACAGGTTTCCGCCATGCAGGAGGCAGGCTGGGAAATCGCCAGCCACGGCCTCAAATGGATCGACTACAGGGATTTTTCACGCGAGGACGAGAAGGCCCATCTCGAGGAAGCCATCCGGCTGCACAGCGCAGTAACCGGCGAGCGCCCGCGCGGATGGTACACCGGGCGTTGCTCCACAAACACCGTTGACCTGGTGACCGAGGAAGGCGGCTTCGACTATGTCTCCGACAGCTATGCTGACGACCTGCCCTACTGGCGCCGGCACGCCGGGCGCGATCAACTGGTCATTCCCTATACGCTGGACGCCAATGACATGCGGTTTGCCACGCCACAGGGCTTCAATTCCGGCGATCAGTTCTTCACCTACCTGAAAGACAGTTTCGACGTGCTGTATGCCGAGGGCAAGGCAGGTTCGCCCAAAATCATGAACGTGGGGCTGCACTGCCGTCTGGCGGGCCGTCCGGGCCGGCTGGCGGCGCTCGAGCGCTTCATCGGTTATGCCAGGGGCCACGACAGGGTGTGGTTCGCCAGGCGCATCGAGATTGCCGGTCACTGGCGAAAACATCATCCGCCCGCAGAACCCGCTGATCAACCCCACCTCATGGACAGGAAGACCTTCGTCGGCAGGTACGGCAGCGTGTTTGAACACTCCCCCTGGATTGCCGAACGCGCATATGAGGCAGGCATCGGACCTGCCAACAGCACCGCTGCAGGCCTTCACGCGGCCCTGCGCACCCGGTTCCGGCTGGCCAGTCAGGCAAGAACGCCTCGACGTGCTGAAGGCCCATCCCGACCTGGCGGGCAAACTGGCCGCTGCCAGACGGCTGACGGCTGAATCCACGGCCGAGCAGGCAGGCGCCGGACTTGATGCGCTGACCGATGAAGAGCGCAAACGCTTCACCGAACTCAATGCAGGTTATGCTGAACGTTTCGGTTTCCCGTTCATCATTGCGGTGAAGGGACTGGACAGGGCCCGTATCCTTGAAGCTTTCGAGCAACGGATTACCAACGACACCGGCGCCGAGTTTGCTGAAGCCTGCAGGCAGGTCGAACAAATCGCACTGCTGCGTCTGAAGGACATGCTGCCATGACTGATCCCAGCTATTACGCCCCGTCCGGTGGCTTGCCACCCCAGAGCCAGTTGCTCACCGGGCGTGCCGTTTTCAAGACCGCCTATGCCGTCATACCGAAGGGTGTGATGAGCGATATCGTCACCAGCAACCTGCCGCACTGGCAAGACGCAAGGTTCTGGGTTCTGGCGCGGCCCCTGACCGGGTTTGCCGAAACCTTCTCGCAGTATATCGCGGAAGTACAGCCCGGTGGCGGCAGCCGGACGCCTGAAGCCGATGCCGGTGCCGAGGCAGTGCTGTTTGTGGCCGAGGGCCAACTGACCCTGACCATCGACGGCAAGGCACACGACCTGGCGCCTGGCGGTTACGCCTACCTGCCGCCCGGCTGCGACTGGCAGGCACACAACAACTCAAAAGCCCCGGTGCGCTTCCACTGGATACGCAAGCGTTATGAGAAAGCCGACGGTGTCGGCATTCCGGAAGCATTTGTCACCAACGAACGCGATATTGCTCCGGTCCCCATGCCGGATACGGACGGAAAATGGGCCACGACGCGGTTCGTTGACCCCGGTGACGTCCGCCACGACATGCACGTCACCATCGTCACCTTTGAACCCGGCGCCGTCATCCCGTTCCTGGAAACCCACGTCATGGAGCACGGGCTCTATGTCCTGGAAGGCAAGGCGGTCTACCGGCTGAATGAGGACTGGGTAGAGGTCGAGGCCGGTGATTTCATGTGGCTGCGCGCGTTCTGCCCGCAGGCCTGTTATGCCGGCGGCCCGGGCAGGTTCCGCTATCTGCTGTACAAGGACGTCAACCGGCACATGAAGCTGGACATCGGCTCATGAAGGGACGCCGGATCGTGCTGCAACCCCTGTCACAGGCAGCGTTTTCAGCCTTCGGCGATGTGCTGGAGGCGGCAGGCGAGCCGGACAGGATCATCAATGCCGGTCTGTGCGGGCGGTTTCACGACCTGGCCGATCTGGACTTTGCAGGTAAAGGCGCCCGCGCCGGTATCAGCCTGTTCCGGTCCAGGGCGCGGGCCCTGCCCTACACGCTGGACATGATGGAGCGCCATCCGCTCGGGTCCCAGGCCTTCCTGCCCATGTCGTCAGACCCGTTCATGGTCATCGTGGCGCCTGATGATGCAGGCAAACCCGGCAAGCCTGCCGCTTTCCTGACAACCCCGGGACAGGGCGTAAACTATCACCGCAACACATGGCACGGCGTTCTCACGCCGTTAGTCGACAACGCACTCTTCGCCGTCGTGGACCGCATCGGTGAAGGCGACAACCTGGAAGAGTTCACATTTGAGCAACCCTGGGTGGTCGCCCAAAGTTAGGGTCAGAATTCCCACAGTCAGGACGCGTTAACTGGTAAAATAGTGAAAGGCTGCTGTGCGTACTTTTCGATCCCAGGCAAGGAAAGTTTCGGCCCTTTGCCGACATTCACCCTGATCAAACCGCGATCCCGTTTGCAGACATTAGCTGCGGTTGCGAGCAGCACCAATTGCAGACGGCAGCTCAGCGGACATAGCGGCCATTCGCCTCAGGTGTCGCAGCCCGTTGGACTTTGCAGAGCCGTCAAACACAGGCATGCTGCCATGCAATACTTCGCAATGACGAGAGGCAGGAATTGATGCCACACGGCGTAGATCTGGTGATTCACGACGGTCAGGTGGTAACACCGCAGGGCGTAGTCGACGGCGATGTAGCAATCGACAAAGGCGAGATCATATCTGTCGGAAAGCCGGTCCCTGACGCAAAGGCCAGTGTTTCTGCAAAGGGCAAATGGGTGATGCCCGGCGGCGTCGATCCGCATGCCCATATTGAACAAATGTCCGGCATGGGACAGTGGAACGCAGATACGTTTGAAACGGCAACGAAGTCGGCGGCGATGGGAGGCACAACCAGCGTCATATCATTCGCCGCACAAACCAAGGGGCAACGTTTGTCCGAGACAGTTGCCGATTATGCCGAGCGCGCTGCAAGAGGCGCGATGATCGATTACGCTTTTCATATCACGCTGACTGATACCGAAGTTGCCGGCTTTGACAGCGATCTTGCCAAACTCATCAGCGACGGACACAGGTCGCTGAAGGTTTTCACAACCTATAATATTCAGCTCAACGATGCCCAGTTGTTGCAGATCTTTCGTCAGGCGCGGCACTGCGGTGCCCTGGTGTGCGTCCATGCCGAAAACGACGCGATTATCGCGCAGGCAAGGGAGGCGCTCATAACCGCCGGCCAGGTCGCGCCCCGGTTCCACGCGTTCTCCCGCCCCCGTATGGCGGAAATCGAAGCGGTCGAGAGAATCTGCCGCTTTGCAGAATACACAGATCAACCCGTGATGCTGTTTCATATTTCGACACGTGAAGGGGCTGCCGCAATCAAGGCTGCAAAGGCCCGGGGTGCCCCGGTCTGGGCGGAGACCTGTCCGCATTACCTGTTCATGACCGAAGAGGTTCTCGACAAACCTGGGCTGGAAGGTGCCAAGTGGATGTGTTCGCCCCCACAACGCAGCGAGCAGGATCAGGAAGCGTTATGGAACGCACTGCTTGATGGAACACTCAGCCTCATATCTTCCGATCATGCGCCTTATCGCTTTGATGGCACCGGCAAGCTCTCGGCAGGCTCAAGCCCGGGCTTCCATCAGATTGCAAACGGGCTGCCAGGTTTGGAGACGCGACTGCCCCTGCTGTTTAACGCGATGGTGACACGCGGACGCGGTGGGCCCGAAGCCTTTGCCGAGCTCACATCACGTGCGCCGGCAAGCCTGTACGGTTTAGAGCAAAAAGGTGCAATCGCCGAAGGGATGGACGGTGACATTGTGATCTGGGACCCGGCGAAAACCATAACCTACTGCGCCAACGATCTGCATGACAATGTCGGGTACAATCCCTGGGAAGGATATCGTGTGACGGGTTGGCCGGAATGCGTCGTCCTGCGGGGGCGGATTCTTGTGAAAGATCGAAGGTTTTTCGGCAAGCCGGGAGGCGGCATGTGGATTGACCGACCGGAGCTGGCCACAAAACCAAGGGAGCGTACAGTTGGGCGAAAATAGTATGAGCCGACCAGAACCCGGCAACGAACTGGCGATCATGTTTCTCTATTACCGGGATCTTGCAACGGCAATGAAGTTTTACGAAGACTTCCTCGGATTGCCATTGGTGATCGATCAGGGGTGGTGCAAGATTTACCAGATTTGCCTCGGGGCTCATGTCGGCCTTGTGGACGAGACCAGGGGCATGAACAAATGGGCGGCGATCAAACCAGTGCAGCTTTGCATCCGCGTGCCCAATGTGGATGACTGGTACGCGTATGCGCAAACCAAGGAGGTAAACAGTTTGTCGCAACTCTTCGAGAACGACGAGATCAGCATAAGAGCCTTCGTGTTCAATGATCCCGAGGGCTATCAGATCGAGATCCAATCCGCGACACGGCCAGGTGCATGAACTCCCTGGTCGTTATTAATCCAAACTCGTCACAAACGGTGACGGATGGTATCGACGCGGCAGTTGATCCTCTGCGCAGTTTCGGAATTCCCATCCGCTGCCTCACCCTGGCAGAGGGTCCACCAGCAATAGAAAATCAGCGACAGGCAGACCTTACCATTGCTCCGATGCTGGCAATGGCCGCGGCACAGAAAGATGCCGCAGGCTACGTGATCGCCTGTTTCGGCGATCCAGGGCTGCATTCGCTGCGCAACCAGACGTCACTACCGGTGGTCGGCATCCAGGAAGCGTCCGTCATGACAGCCCTGACGCTGGGCCACAAGTTTGGCGTGATCGCGATCTTGCCCGGATCGGTTCCACGTCACCTGCGCGCCTTTGGCGCCATGGGAGTTTTGGACCGACTGGCTGGCGACCGCCCGCTGGGTCTGGGTGTCGCAGATTTGGTTGACGAGCGAAAAAGCCTTGATGCCATGATTGCGACCGGCAGACAGTTGCAAGACGAAGACGGTGCCGATGTTCTTATCATGGGCTGTGCCGGCATGGCGCGCTATCGTAACGCCCTGGAGCAGGCGACCGGCTTGCCGGTCGTCGAACCCACCCAGGCGGCGGTGAGCATGGCGTTAGGGCAAATCAGTCTGAAACTGTCTCACAAGTTGCAAAGGGCCGACCATGCTTGATGAAACCACCAAGGGCGTCTTCACTATCGCTGCCACGCCGTTCCTGCCCGATGGAGCACTTGATTTCGATAGCGTTGACCGAATGATTGACGCCTATATTGAAAAAGGCGCCAATGGTCTGACCATCCTCGGCATGATGGGTGAGGCAGGCAAACTGTCAGCTGCGGAATCCCTGTCGGTTGTTAAGCGTGTGACGTCACGTTGCTCGGTTCCGGTGATTGCGGGAGTTTCCGCCGCAGGATTCGCGGCGATCAAAGCGCTCAGCAACGAAGCGGTGAATGCCGGCGCTGCCGGCGTCATGGTCGCCCCGCCGATGGGCTTGCAGACGGATGCACAGATCGTCAGCTATTTCCACAACACAGCGGATACGTTGGGCGATATTCCCTTTGTATTGCAGGATTTCCCACTTGCAACGGGCGTGCAGATTTCACCCTCGGTCGTGCTGCAGATCGTCGAAGATTGCCCCACTTGCGTGATGCTCAAGCACGAAGACTGGCCGGGTCTTGAAAAGATCTCAGCATTGCGCAAGGCCTCCGATGCAGGATCACGTCGCATATCAATCTTGTGTGGCAACGGCGGCATGTATCTGCTTGAAGAATTGCTGCGCGGGGCAGATGGCGCGATGACAGGCTTCGGATACCCTGAAATGATGCGGCAGGTTCTGGATGCCTTTGCGGTCGACGCCATTGACCGGGCTCGGGATATATTCGACGCATATTTGCCAATGATCCGCTATGAGGCACAGCCAGGTATGGGGCTGGCAATCCGAAAGCACTCGCTCGCCCAACAGGGGATTATCCATCATCCAACGCTGCGCAAACCGGGC
The DNA here is from genome assembly GCA_963700885.1 of uncultured Alphaproteobacteria bacterium. Classification (GTDB taxonomy): domain Bacteria; phylum Pseudomonadota; class Alphaproteobacteria; order Rhizobiales; family Aestuariivirgaceae; genus Anderseniella. Next base: position 164,320 of record CAVOZJ010000002.1, on the reverse strand, counting down.
GTCAGTCTGACGGTTGAAACCATCGCTGAAATTGATGCGCTGGCTGCTCGACAATCAAGGCGTTTGAGCGAACTGGGACTATAGGAATAGTGCTGGCATAGATTATGCCCACATCATTTGTGTCAATCGTAGAGTTGGCGCGCCTTTTTATGTCCACTTCCAATCTACCCGTGATCCTTCCGTCAGAACGCACCTGGGCTGGAGCGCCCTGAACGAGGCTGTGCTGTTAACCAGCGAGATCAACCTGCTTGCGCAGGAAATGCGCGACAAGGGCGACGGAAATAGCCCGTTCGACCCGCCATTCACCACCGTGCACGTTGGCGCTATTCACTCTGGCACGACAGTCAACATTGTACCCAACCAGGCAATCATCTCCTGGGAGGCTCGGTTACTGCCGGATCAGGACGAGAACGAAATTCGCGACCGGATTGCGGGATTTGCGCAAACCCGCAACGAGATCATCCGCGCCAAATTCCCGGCTGCCGGCATTGAGACGGACAATTATGTTAATGTACCCGGACTGGAACCTGAACCGGACGGCGAAGCAAAATCGCTTGCCATGCGGTTGACCGGTTCAAACCGTACTGGCGTAGTGTCCTACGGAACCGAAGCGGGACATTTTCAGGCTGCCGGCATGTCGACGGTGATCTGCGGGCCAGGCTCCATCGACCAGGCGCACAAGCCTGACGAGTTTGTCGCCACAAGCCAACTGGCAGAGTGCGACAGGTTTCTCGCCCGGCTCGCAGAGGAACTCAGCGTGTCCTAAATCGGATCTGGTATTTCCCGACCCGGGGTACCCGCGCAGGCAATCTTGACCGATGCCGCTTCCCGCCCGTAGCTGACGTTCGCTCAACCAACACGAAGAGTCCGTTATCGGGTGTGCTTCGGATATTCCTCGACGCTGTTCAAAAAGGAGATTTGTGACCCCGAACGGAAATCTAGCCCCTTGTACAAGCTGCATCCTTACCTAGGAAAGTTCGGGCGGTCCGTGTTGTAGTGTTTGGCCAAGTAGTCGAGAATTATCTCTCGATCCTTGTCTGGCAGTTCGGGCATGCCCTGTTCCTCGACCATCCATACCAGCATTTCGTCCCAGTCCTCGCGGGTCTTGCCTTGCTGAGCGACGATCATCTCCGAATGACAGGCGGTACAGGCATAGTATGTGTGCTCCACGCCTTCTGCGACCACCAATTGGCCGAAATCTTCCTCACTGTCGTGCGAGTCGTCGGATTGATCGTCTTGCAAATTGCCGGCTTGCGTAAGTTCAGCTGGTGTGTCGCTTTGAGCGTTTAGGTATGCAATCAGATTGGCACGGTCTTCAGCGTTCTTGATGCCAGAAAAAACCATCTTTGTACCCTTGACCACCTTACGCGGGTTTTCGAGATAAGCATCTAGTCGTTCAAAGGTCCATTCGCCTCCGTAGTTCTTCATCGCATTCGAGTAGCGAAAACCTTCAATGTCGGCGACTGGGCGGTTGACGGTGCCATAAAGGTTGGGACCCACCCGGTTTCGTCCACCTGTTTCGATTGTGTGGCACGCTTTGCATTTGCGGAACACCTTCGCACCGGCTTGTGGATCGGATGCCTGCAGGCGGTCCTCTAAATCTTGCTGTGCGAACGCAGCGCCCTTCATCAACAAAAGTGAGATGGCCGCGCTAGCGATGACTGCACGCATGTACTTCTCCATTCGGATAATCATGAACGAAGACGGGGCGGTGAGCCCCTTCATCGCTATCGGTTAGCTGACCCGCAGGCCAACCCTATGCATCGTGTTGTTGAGGTAGCCTTTCGGGTTCCAATTGATGGCAAAGGGTTGCATGACACCTTCACTGTCGGTAGCGCGGGCCCAAACTTCGTAATACCCAGCCTGTGGAAAGGCTACATTCGAACGCCAGTTCTGCCAGGCTCCGTTATTGACGGGACTGTCGAGATCAGCCTTTTGCCAAGTGGCGCCGAAATCAATCGAGATGTCGAGTTGATCAATGTTGCGATCACCTGACCAGGCATGTCCCCGAACCTCAGTTTCTCGACCGATGTCCGCAGCATTTGCGGGGAAGGTTATGAGTGATTTCACCGGCATGCGCTCAATGATCTCAAAGTCTTCCTTCGGCACGTCCTGTCCTGGTGCGACAGGGTATTTGGGCACTCGGTAAGAGGTGCCAGTCATCTTTGGCCCATCATGCACCTTGTCGCGCAACTGTATGCGGCGCAGCCATTTTTGCGAACACGAGCCGGGCCAGCCCGGCACCACCAGCCGGATCGGTGCGCCATTGAGTGGATGCAGGTCAGCGCCATTCATCTGGAAGGCAATCAGGACATTATCTGTTAGCGCCTTCGCTATCGGAATTCCGCGTGAAATTGGCAACTTGTCCGGGTCGCCAGAAAGGTGCGGGTCGGTGCCATAGTGAGCTGTGTACACCACACCAGGTTTGACACCTGCCTTTTCCAACACGTCCTTGAGCCGCACCCCGGTCCATTCCGAACACGCGACGGCACCAAGGGTCCATTGGTTACCACTTGCAGGGGGTTCGAAGAAAGCCCGTCCATTGCCGCCGCACTCGATGGTCAAGGCCATCGTCACAACGTCGAACTGCTCGCGCAGATTGGCAATGCTCAAGTCCATTGGATTATCCACCAGGCCATCGACTGTTAACATCCAGCCTTCCGCCGAGGTGTTGTCCGGAACCTTTCCGTTATTACGTACGAAGTGCCGGTTTGTTGGCGTAATCGGATCGTCCAACAGTTCCGGTGGGGTTTCTGCGTTTACAGGACGGTCGTTCAGCAGCGTAAGACCATCTTTGCCGGTTAGGGGACTGTCCTGAGCCATCGCGGCGGGGACAAAGCCTGCTGGCAGATTTCCCTGGAATGGAATGTTCATGCCAACCAATGCTGACATTCCGGCCAAGCTTGCGTTCCTGAGAAACCGGCGACGGCTTGATTGCACATTCGTTGCAGCATCAGCTAGCTCTGGACCGACCAGGTTCTCCCGTAAAGGGATATCAGTTGAAATATTCTCCTCCAAGTGTTTCACAGCTTCCTCCATTTTGTGATTAGGAAACCAGCCTAAAACACTTCTACGCGGATTGTCCAATTACGGGCCTGTAACGCATCTGTGGACCAGCTATCGGCACTTGATACTACGCACGGCTCTTCCGCCGTCATCATACTACGCACGGCTCTTCCGCCGTCATCGCGATGTGCCACATTTGGGATGTCTTTTGCGGAACCGCCAAAACGGGTCGACGGCAACTTCTGGCACATTCCGAACTCTCCGCGCCACTATGCAAAGCGACCGCTTTCGGAGGTATAACGGTCGTGATACTGCGCCGCAGTGAAAGTCCGCATTGTGCTGTGGATTCAACTGATCGCCGCAACACACTCTGCGAACTTCTCAGCTGGAGTTTGATATTGCAAGGTCTTGCGTGGCCGTTCGTTCAACTGCCTTGCAATTGCGCTCAGCTTTGCCTGGGAATGCACCGACAAATCGGTTCCGCGCGGCAGGTACTGTCGGAGCAGACGGTTGGTGTTTTCGTTTGACCCGCGTTGCCAAGGTGACTGTGGATCGCAAAAGTAGACCTCGACATCTGTTGCCATTGTCAGGCGTGGATGATCTGCCAGCTCTTTGCCGCGATCCCAGGTCAGGGATTTGTAAAGTTCCTTTGGCAGCCGTTGGGACTGTTTGATCAACGCAGTGATCACACTTTCCGTATCCTTGTTGGCCACTTTGACCAGCATGACATAGCGCGACTGTCGCTCGACAAGTGTCGCAATGTAGCTGTTCCTGGAGCCGCCAATGAGGTCACCTTCCCAATGACCCGGTACTGCTCGATCCTCCACAGATGCGGGCCTTTCGCTAATCGAAACGGCATCTTTGACCTGTCCCAATCCATTACGTTTGAGACTGGCGTGCCTGGAACGGCGAACCGTGCGTTTGGCCCGAAGATGTTCCAGAAGTTCCTTCTTCAGCACGCCACGCGCCTGTATGTACAGGCTTCGATATATCGTCTCGTGTGACACTTGCTTGTGCGCTTCTCCCGGAAAGGTGCGTTTAAGCCAGCCAGCAATCTGTTGCGGTGACCATTTACGTCGCAGCTTTGCCGATACTGCGCGGCTCAAAGATGGGTGACAAGCCAGCTTGCATGTCTTGGGACGCAGGGCGCGGTCCCATGCAGCCTGATCGGAAGCAGTGGCACGATATGCCGCACGTCCTCCATTGCGATAGACTTCACGGCTTATGGTCGATGGTGCGCGGCCCAAATGACGTGCAATAGCACGCAAGGATTGTTTGATACTGAGCCCGCGAGATATCTCTTCGCGTTCACTCAGGCTCAAAGCTTGCCTGCCGCGCTTGCGGTCCGGAGGACGGATGCCACCTGTGGGAGAGATCACCGAAAACACTGACGATGACTGCCGATCAAACACCCGCCCAATCGAGCTCATTGACTCCCCGCGCTGCCAACGATCCCAAATCTCGGCCCGCTGAGCGGCTGAATAATAAATACGGCGACGATACTTCATGTCCAACACTCCATCTTTGGTCAAAGATTAAAGTGTTGCGTCCACCTGTTGAGCCCACCGCCCTTTGGCGTCATTGAGTGCATTGCAGCGACAGCCTCGGATGGGCTCAATGCAGTTACGACATTAACCTGGCAACCCGCTTTTGCGCATGTTCCGCCACCTTGCGTGCATCAACGCCGGTCAACTCACCATTGCTGACCACCCGCTTGCCTTCCACCAGCAGGTCGCGCACCTTTAGCGGACCGCACAACAACAGCGCTGCTACCGGGTCCCAGGCGCCGGCTGCTTCCAGGCCCGACACATCCCATATGGCTATATCTGCGCGTTTGCCCGCCTCGATTGAACCAAGCTCACTTGCCCGGCCCAGAACCGTTGCGCCGCCAAGCGTGGCGATTTCCAGCGCCTCGCGGGCCGCGAATGCGTTTGCGCCATGTTTGACCCGTTGCAGCAGCATGGCCTGGCGGGCTTCGGACAACAGATGGCCTGCGTCATTGCTGGCAGAACCGTCCACGCCCAGTGCCACCCGGACGCCGGCATCCCGCATCTCCCTCACCGGGGCGATGCCGGATCCCAGGCGGCAGTTGGAACAGGGACAATGGGCCACGCCGGTTTTCGTCCTGGCAAAAAGATCAATCTCGTTTTCATCCAGCCTGACACAGTGGGCATGCCACACATGGTCACCCACCCAGCCCAGATCCTCGGCATACTGGCCGGGCCTGCAGCCGAAATTCTCCATCGAATAGGCAATGTCCTCGTCGTTTTCGGCCAGGTGGGTGTGCAGCATGACGCCCTTGTCGAGCGCCAGTTCCGCCGCGTCCTTCATCAGGCCGGTACTGACCGAGAACGGGGAACACGGCGCGAGGCCAACACGCACCATGGCGCCGTCTGCGCGATCATGCAGTCCATCCACCGTGCGGATGAAATCCTCGACAATATCGCGCTCGTTCTCAACCAGGGAGTCCGGCGGCAGGCCGCCGTCACTTTCCCCGACACTCATCGCGCCGCGCGTCGGGTGAAAGCGCAGGCCCACTGTGCGGGCCGCCTCAACCGTGTCTTCCAGCGTGACGCCATTGGGAAAGATGTAAAGATGGTCCGAACTCATGCTGCAGCCCGACAGCGCCAGTTCAGCCAGTCCTAGTTGTGCCGTTGCGAACATGTCCTCAGGCTGCATCCGCGCCCAGACCGGATAAAGCGCCCGCAGCCAGTCGAACAACAGTGCATCCTGCCCGGCAGGCACCGCGCGCGTCAGGGTCTGGAACAGATGGTGGTGGGTGTTGACCAGGCCCGGCGTCACCACGCACCCGCGCGCATCAATTGTCTCGTCGCAATCAGGCGCCGGAGCGGTATCTCCGGCCGAGACAATCACGCCGTCCTCGACAACCACGTTTCCGCCGGACAGTTCGCGCCGGCCGGCGTCCATTGTCACGATTGTTTGTGCATTGATGATTTGCAGTTTCGCCATGCAGCTATCGTCCTGCAAGTTGAGGCGAAGGGCAAACAGGAAATTGCTGAAGTATGAGTCGTGCCTGCGCAGGCAGCATGGAAGCCGTGCATTTCCTGCACCTGTCAGCGCTTGATCCGGACAGTTTGCTGCTGCACTACTCAGACTTCGCGCGTCGAAAAACTAGAGATGGTCCCAAATGCCTGATTGCCTGCCGGAACGCCACCTGGAACGCGGGTCACAGGCCGATGCCTGAGGACCGCCCCGCGCTGGCGGCATCGCTGATGGTAGCGGCCCTGTGCATGCTGAGCCTGCAGGACTCGCTCGTCAAGCTGGCGAGCGCGGATGTATCCCTGTGGCAGTTCCAGAGTTTGCGCTCTGTGTGCAACCTGGCCATGCTGTTCATGCTGGCCCGCTTCATCTGGGGCGACACCGCCGTCTATCCCAAAAGGTTGTGGGCGGTTGCCTTGCGCAGCTTCTTTCTGATCGGCGCCATGACGTGTTTCTTCGGGGCAATTCCGTTCCTGAGCCTGTCGGAAGTCGCCGCAGGCCTGTACGTGTTTCCACTGTTTGTCGCCATCCTGTCGGCCGTGATCCTGGGAGAACAGGTCGGTCCCCGCCGTATCCTGGCGGTGCTGTTCGGGTTCGGCGGGACGCTGCTGATTCTCAAGCCGGCTTCCGCGGCGTTTCAGTGGGTGTCGCTTGTGCCGGTCATGGCCGGCCTGTTCTATGCAGCTACCGTGCTGAGCACCCGGAAGCTGTGCAGGGATGAAAGCCCCGCAACCCTGGCGCTGGGGGTGTCGGTCGCCTTCGTCATCGTCGGCATTGCGGGTATAGTGGTCATGGAAACCGCAAAACCTCGATTGCTGGCGCAGAGCTGGCCTTACCTGTTTTCCGGGTGGCAGCCCCTGGGGCTTGAAACTGCGGTGATCATACTTGTCTGTTCGATACTCAACCTGATCGCAAACATCGGCCTGGCGAAAGCCTATCAGAGCGCCGAGTCGAGCTGGCTGGCGCCGTTTGACTATACCTATCTCATCTTTGCCACCTTCTGGGGCGTCGTCATGTGGGCAGACGTTCCGGACCTGTGGTCATTCGCAGGCATGGCCATGATTGCCGGTTCCGGCTGTTACGTCGCCTGGCGCGAACGCTCTGAAAGCCGCCTGCGGGAGGCTGATCTCAATCGTGTTCTGAGATGACGGTGGTGGTGCAGTAGCGCCTCACACATACCGGAACACGAACACGAACCAGAACAGCGCAATTCCCAGTGGCCACCACAACGGTGAGCCGACGAAAAACAGCCACGCGATGAAGATAAAGGCGCTGCCGAGCAGCGAAATGAACAGCCTGTCGCCGCGCGTGGTGTCCAGGGCGAATACGCCGCTGCGCGGGGCTCCGCCCGGGCGGAAATACTCCCACACGCCCATGGCCGATATCGCCAGCACGATGAAAATGAAGAAGCTCGCCGTAGCCCGCGTCCAGGCCATCCAGGTCATGCCGAGCGGCAGGGTCCACCACTTGGCGGAGAACATGACAACATCTTCCATGGCTGATGTCCTTTCTGTCTAGATCAGTATGGCTTTTGATTGAATCAATCAAAAGCCATAAAACTGAACGATTCCATAATGCTAGAGCAATTTTATGGGTTCAAGAGAACCCATGTTGCTCTAGACCCGGCCCAGGGCAAAGCCCTTGGCGATGTAATTGCGCACGAAGTAGATCACGATTGCGCCCGGTATGATCGTCAGCGTGCCGGCCGCCGCCAGCAGCCCCAGTTCATACCCCGATGACGAGGCCGTCTTGGTCATTGTCGCGGCAATCGGCTTGGCTGCAACCGCGGTCAGTGTCTTGGCCAGCAGCAGTTCCACCCACGAGAACATGAAGCAGAAGAAGGCGGCGACGCCAATGCCGGCAGCGATGGTCGGCAGGAAAATTTTCACGAAGAACGCCGGGAACGAATATCCATCCACATAAGCCGTTTCATCAAGCTGCTTCGGCACGCCTGACATGAACCCTTCCAGGATCCACACCGCCAGCGGAATGTTGAACAGGGTGTGCGCCAGCGCCACCGCCAGGTGGGTGTCGAAGATGCCGATGGCCGAATACAGCTGGAAAAACGGCAGGGCGAAAACCGCTGCCGGCGCCATCCGGTTGGTCAGCAGCCAGAAGAACAGGTGCTTGTCGCCCAGGAACCGGTAGCGCGAAAACGCATAGGCCGCCGGCAATGCGACCGTCACCGACAGCACCGTGTTGATGCTGACATAGATGATGGAGTTGATGTAGCCGTTGTACCATGCCGGGTCGGTAAAGATGGTCCGGTAGTTTTCCAGCGTGAAATTCTGCGGCCACAGGGTGAATGACCCGAGGATTTCATTGGTGGTCTTGAACGACATCGACACCAGCCAGTAGATCGGCAGCATCAGGAATATGATGTAGACCGCCGGTATCAGCCATTTGACCCTTGTCATCAGCGTTCGTCTCCTCTGGTCATGACAGTGTAGAAAATCCAGCTGAACAGCAGGATCACCAGGAAATAGATCAGCGACATGGCAGCCGCCGGCCCGAGATCGAACTGGCCAAGCGCGATCTTCACCAGGTCAATGGACAGCAGTGTCGTTGAATTGCCCGGCCCGCCACCGGTCAGCACGGATGGCTCGGTATAGATATTGAACGAGTCCATGAACCGCAGCAGAACCGCAATCGTCAGTACGCGCTTCATCTTTGGTAACTGGATGTACCTGAAAATTGCCCATGAACTTGCCCCGTCGATGCGCGCTGCCTGGTAATAGGCGTCCGGTATGGACACCAGCCCCGCATAGGCCAGCAGCACCACCAGCGACGTCCAGTGCCAGACATCCATCAGGATCAGCGTGAACCAGGCATCGCCGGGCTGGCGGGTGTAGTTGTAGTCAAAGCCGATCGTGTTCAGCGTCTTGCCCAGCAGTCCCAGTTCCGGCAGGCCGAAAATATTCCACATGGCGCCAACCACGTTCCACGGGATCAGCAGCGGCATGGCCATCAGCACCAGGCAGACCGACACCCACGGACCCTTGCGCGGCATGGCAAGCGCTATGATCACGCCAAGCGGAATCTCAATCGCCAGGATGGTGCCTGTGAAGAACAGCTGCCGGCCAAGCGCATCATGAAACCGCGGCGAGCGCAGGATTTCCTCGAACCAGCGCAATCCGGCCCAGAAAAACACGTTGTCGCCGAAGGTTTCCTGGACCGAGTAGTTGACCACGGTCATCAGCGGAACAATGGCATTGAAGGCAACAAGCAGGAGAACCGGCAGCACGAAGAACCAGGCTTTCTGGTTGACGGTCTTGTTCATGACCGCTCCTCGCGGCCGGCCAGCCAGCCGTCAGTGTAAATTCTGGTGGCGGCGGGATCAAACTCCAGGTGGGTCGTCCCTGACGGAATAACGCCGCCTTCCTCGACCAGCAGTCTCACCCTGCCACCGGCGCTGTCTGCCTCCACTATCGAAAACCTGCCGGCATCGGACACCTTGACCACCCGGGCCTGAAGACCCTGCCCGGCAAAGCTGACAAACTCGGGACGCACCCCTATTTCGGACCTGCCTGCCGCAGCGGCAGCAGTGTTTGCGGTGGCGATCCTGTTGCCGGCAATGTAGGCGTGTCCGTCCTTCAGGTCACACGTCAGTACATTCATGCCCGGCGAACCGATGAAGTGCCCGACAAACGTATGGTGTGGTTCCTCAAACAGTTCCCTTGGCGTCCCGACCTGCACCACTTCGCCGGCATTCATGACCACGACCTTGTCGGCAAATGTTATCGCCTCGGTCTGGTCGTGGGTCACGTAGATCATCGTGTTGGGCACACGGGTGTGAAGTTCCTTCAGCTTGGAACGCAGTTGGAACTTCAGATGCGGGTCGATCACCGTCAGCGGTTCATCAAACAGGATCGCATTGACATCGGTTCTCACCAGGCCGCGGCCCAGCGAGATTTTCTGCTTGCCGTCAGCCGTCAGCCCGGATGCGCGATTGCCGAGCGTGGCGGTCAGATCATTCATTTCCGCCACTTCGCGGACCCGCCTGTCGACGGTTGCCGCGGCCACACCGCGATTGCGCAGCGGAAACGCCAGGTTGTCGTAGACGGTCATGGTGTCGTAAACCACCGGAAACTGAAAAACCTGGGCGATCTTGCGCCGTTCCGTCGGCAGGCCGGTCACGTCCTCGTTGTTGAACAGAATGCTGCCATGTGACGGCGTCAGCAATCCCGAGATCAGGTTGAGCAGGGTTGTCTTGCCGCAACCCGACGGCCCCAGCAGCGCATATGCTCCGCCGTCATCCCAGTCCAGGTTGAGTTCCTTCAGTGCCCAGTCGTCGTCGTGGCCCGGGTTTTTCATATAGGCATGCTTCAGGTTTTTCAGGGTTATTCGCGCCATCTCACGCGGCCTTTCCGGCAGGTTCCGGATCGATCAGCCTGCCGTCTTCATCAAAGTAGAAGCACCGGGTCATATCGGCGTAGAACCTGGCATACCGGCCGGCTTCAAACGGATGCACGCCATGCGACAGCGACACCCAGGGATGGTCATGCGCCTGAAAGTGAATGATGCTTTCAGAGCCGGTAAGTTCGGCCACCTTGATCTTGCCCTCGATGACCACCGACTTTTCGGACTGGCGCACCGGCGACACGTGATGCGGGCGGATGCCTATGGTGTAGGCCCCGTCGGCAAGGCGTTTGTCAGCCTGCCACGAAACTCCTTCATCAAGCCGCACCCAGCCGGATTTTACCGATGCGCGGGCCAGGTTGATGGGTGGTTCGGAAAACACCATGGCAGATGTCAGTGAGGAAGGATGCCGGTAGATTTCCGCGGTGGGCCCGAAATCCACGACCCTGCCCTCGTGCATGGCCGCGGTTTTCCCGCCCAGCAACAGGGCTTCTGTCGGTTCGGTTGTTGCATAAACCACCACGCAGTTTCGTTCAGCAAACAGTTTGGGCAGTTCATCACGCATCTCTTCGCGCAGTTTGAAGTCAAGATTGGCCAGCGGTTCGTCCAGCAGGATCAGGTCGCTGTCCTTGACCAGCGCCCGCGCCATGGCCGTTCGCTGTTGCTGGCCGCCCGACAGTTCCGACGGCCGGCGATCCAGCAGGGCCGATATGTGCATCAGTTCGGCCATCTCGCCGACCCGGGTGCGGATTTCCTGCGCCGGCAATCCGGCGACGCGCAGCGGCGAGGCGATGTTGTCAAACACCGACATGTTCGGGTAGTTGATGAACTGCTGGTAGACCATGGATACGTTGCGTTTTTGAACCGCAACGCCAGTAACATTGCTGCCGTTGAACCACACCTGCCCGGAAGTTGGCCTCTCCAGTCCCGCCATCATCTGCATCAGGGTTGTCTTGCCGGCAAGTGTCGTGCCCAGCAGAATGTTGAAACTGCCCGGCTCGAATGACAGATCGGTGGGGTGGATATGCACATCCGCCCCTGCCTTGCTGGTCACGTTTTTCAGTTCAAGCGCCATTACGTGTCGTGCCGCCGGATCGTTTCGGGAACTTGCAGACTGCGGGGAAGCAGCCCGGCAGTCAATCTGCCGGACCGCTCGTCACGCACGGGAGAAAAATGCGCTACCCTATTGCGCCCAGCGCTTGACGATTTCCTCGTAGGCAATCGTCTTGGGCGGTTCTTTCTCGTCGGCCAGCTTTGCCGCCGGACCATTTTCCTTGCCGAGCCATTCGGAAGGATCCCTGGCTTCGTTCAGGCGCGGACCGCAACCACCGTAGACCTTGGCCTGTTCATCTGCCGCCTGCATGCGGCCCATGACCTGGTCCATCTCGCCAGCCAGCCGGTCCATAGCCTGCTGTGGCGTAAACGCGCCGGAGTTCACATCACCGATGTTCTGCCACCACAACTGCGCCAGCTTCGGATAGTCAGGCACGTTGACACCTGTCGGCGTCCAGTTGACCCGGTCCGGAGACCGGTAAAACTCGATCAGCCCGCCCAGTTTTGGCGCACGCTCGGTGAAATGGTCATGCCGCACCGTGCTGTCGCGGATGAAAGTCAGACCGACGTCGGATTTTTTCACGTCCACGGTCTTGGACACCACAAACTGCGCGTACAGCCATGCCGCCTTGGCCCGGTCAACCGGTGTGGATTTCAGGATGGTCCACGATCCGGCATCCTGGTAGCCAAGTTTCATGCCGTCCTTCCAGTACGGCCCATGCGGGCTGGGCGCCATGCGCCATAGCGGGTTTCCATCATCATCAACCGTGTTGTTGCCGTCAGATTTCGGTGCAACCATTGATGCGGTAAACGCCGTGTACCAGAAAATCTGCTGCGCCACGTTGCCCTGGGCCAGTGCCGGCAGCGACTGGTAGAAGTCATAATCTGCTGCACCTGGAGGTGCATACTTGCGCAGCCATTCGTCCCACTTGGCAATGGCGAATACCGATGCCGGAGCGTTGGTGCCGCCACCACGGGCAACCGAGGCGCCCGACGGATTGCAGCTGTCGGCTTCCATGCGAATGCCCCATTCATCAATCGGCCGGCCATTCGGCAGGCCGGGGATGTAGAGCCGGCCATGGACAGCCAGGCATCTGTCATGCGCCAGCCAAGGTCGGGTGCGCGCTTGCCGTAGTCCATGTGGCCATAGACACGGACACCGTCGATTTCCTTGACGTCCTCACTGAAGAATTCCGCAATGTCTTCATAGGCCGACCAGTTGACCGGCACGCCGAGGTCATAGCCGTACTTGGCCTTGAATTTTTCCTTCAGTTCCGGCTTGTCAAACCAGTCCTTGCGGAACCAGTACAGATTGGCGAACTGCTGATCCGGCAACTGATACAGTTTGCCGTCCGGGCCGGTGGTAAACGACCTGCCGATGAAGTCTTCCACGTCGAGACCCGGATTGGTGACGCCCTTGCCTTCGCCCGCCATCCAGTCGGACAGGTTCACCGCCTGCTGCAGCCGTGCGTGAGTGCCGATCAGGTCGCTGTCATTGATGTAGGCATCATACAGGTTGCGGTTCGTCTGCATCTGGGTCTGCACCGCCTGTACGACCTCGCCTTCGCCGAGCAGCTGGTGATTGACCTTGATACCGGTGATTTCCTCAAACGCCTTTGTCAGCGTCTTCGATTCGTACTCATGTGTCGGAATGGTTTCCGACAGAACGTTGATCTCCATCCCCTTGAACGGTTCCGCGGCCTTGATGAACCAGTCCATTTCCTTCAACTGCTCGTCTTTGGTGAGCGCGGATGGCTGGAATTCGTCGTTGACCCACTTCTCTGCCGCGGCCATGTCTGCCTGCACAGGAAGAGCCGCAGCGCCCAGTGCAAACACCGCAACTGACGCCAAAAGCAGCTTTTTCATAGTTTCTCCTCCAACTGATTGCGTACGCACTCATTCACGACGGCGGTGCGTTACGCCGACAGGACATAACGAATAAAAACGAAAGTCAATGGTTTTTAAATTGATTTATTCGAAAATAATCGCAATTATTACGAAAATAACCGAAGGGATGCGTTGTGACGGCACTGCCGCCCAGACAGATGGACATACTGGAGATCGCACGCCGCGAGGGGCGCGTGGATGTGGAGACGCTTGCGCAACGCTTTGACGTTACACCACAAACCATCCGCAAGGATCTCAATGATCTGTGTGATGGCGAAAATCTCAACCGGGTGCATGGTGGCGCGGTTTTTCCGTCCAACACCGTCAACATGGCCTACCAGGCCCGCCGGGAAATTGCGGCGGACGGCAAGGCGCGAATTGCCCGGGCAATTGCCGCGATGATTCCCGACAATTCATCCCTGATCCTCAATATCGGCACCACCACCGAGCAGGTGGCCCATGCCCTGCGCCGTCACCAGGGCCTGATGGTGATCACCAACAATCTCAACGTCGCCTACATACTGGCCGAGGCGCCCGGTGTTGAAGTGGTGGTATCCGGCGGCATGGTCCGCAAGAGCGACGGCGGCATCGTCGGCGCCGCCGCGATTGATCTCATCCGGCAGTTCAAGGTCGACTTCGCCGTGATCGGCACATCGGCAATCGATGCGGAAGGCTCGCTGCTCGACTTCGATTATCGCGAGGTCCGTGTGTCACAGGCCATACTTGGCCAGGCCCGGACCAGCATACTGGCGGCAGACGCCAGCAAGTTCGAGCGGCGCGCGCCGGTGCAGATCGGCCAGCTCGAGGACATCGATGTCTTCGTGACCGACGAGCGGCCTCCGAAGAGCATCCAGAAAATCTGCGCGGCCGCAAAAATCCGGCTGGAAATCGCCACCGGCCCCGTGACAGGCCAAAAGGCCGCTGAATGAACCAGCAGTCGCAGTCCTCCAGCATAGCCCCCCATTATGACGTGTTGATAATCGGCGGCGGCATAAATGGCTGCGGCATCGCCCGCGATGCGGTTGGCCGGGGATATTCAGTCTGCCTGTGTGAGGCGGGTGATTTTGGCGGCGGCACCTCGTCTGCCTCGACCAAGCTGGTCCATGGCGGCCTGCGCTATCTGGAGCACTACGAGTTCCTGCTGGTGCGCAAGGCCCTCAGGGAACGCGAGGTGTTGTGGAAAATCGCCCCGCACATCATCTGGCCGATGCGGTTCGTGTTGCCCCACCATTCCGGCTTGCGCCCGGCATGGCTGATCAGGCTGGGACTGTTTCTGTACGACCATATTGGCGGCCGCAAGCTCCTGCCGCCAACAACAAGCGTAAACCTGCGCAGTGACGAAACCGGCAAGCCCCTCAAGCAGGCGTTCGAAAAGGCATTTGAGTACTCTGACTGCTGGGTCGACGATTCACGCCTGGTTGTGCTCAACGCGCTCGACGCGGCAGACCGTGGCGCCAGCATGCTGCCGCACACGAAGGTTACCGGCGCCCGGCGTACAGGCGGCCAGTGGCGCGTGGAGATTGAAGATACGCTCAGCGGCTTCAGCCGCACCGTGACGGCCGCCATCATCGTCAATGCGGCAGGACCGTGGGTCGACATGGTGCTGAAACAGGTTTTTGGCCAGGATGATGCCCGCAATGTCCGCCTGGTGCGCGGCAGCCATATTGTCATTTCACGCAAGTTTGCCCACGGCAAGGCCTACATATTCCAGAATGACGACAACCGCATCATCTTCGCCATTCCCTTTGAAGACGATTACACCCTGATCGGCACCACCGATGCCGAGCACGGTGATGCAATGGACAAACCGGAAATATCGGCTGACGAGATAGATTATCTGTGCGGGATGGCGAGTGAGTATTTTGCCGCCCCCGTCACCAGATCAGACGTCGTGTGGACCTATTCCGGCGTGCGGCCGCTGTATGACGATGGCGCCAGCAAGGCCCAGGAGGCCACCCGTGACTATGTGATACGTGAAGACGGAGACAGTGAGACCGGATTGCTGCTCAACATATTTGGCGGCAAGATTACAACCTTCCGGGTGCTGGCGGAAGAAATCCTGAAAATCGTTGAATCAGCCCTTGGCGCGCGCCGGCCTTCCTGGACAGCGAACGCCGCCCTTCCCGGCGGAGATTTTGAAGCGCAGGAATTCACCGGGCTGGTTGAAGCCTGCGCGGCCGGCCGGCCCCGCATGGATCGCAGGCTGATAACCCGTCTGGTGCGCCATTACGGCACGCGGGCGCAAAACGTTCTGGGGGATGCGCAACAGGCATCTGATCTCGGCGGGGACTTTGGCAATGGACTGCACGAGGCTGAAGTCATCTACCTGATGCGCCATGAATGGGCCTTGCAGGCGCAGGATATTCTGTTCAGGCGCACCAAGCTGGGCATCGGCTACGACGCAGGGCAGATACAGGTTTTGCAGGCCTTCATGGATCGCACGGCCAGGGCCATGGAAACGCGTACTTTCGGCAATCATTCAGGCACCGGCAAGGGGCGCAGCGATGGGCAATTACGTTCTGGCCATTGATCAGGGCACGACCTCTTCGCGTGCCATTGTTTTTGATCGCGACCAGAAAATAGTCGCAGTGTGCCAGCAGGAGTTTGCCCAGCATTTCCCCAGGTCCGGCTGGGTGGAGCATGATCCCGAGGACATCTGGTCCAGTGTTGTCGCCACCTGCAGGCAGGCGGTCCGCAAAGCCGGCATCGAGGCGTCAGACATCGCTGCAGTCGGCATCACCAACCAGCGCGAGACCACACTCATGTGGGACCGCGCCACAGGCAAATGTGTTCACAATGCAATCGTCTGGCAGGACCGGCGCACATCTGGCTTGTGCACAAGACTGAAAGCCGCCGGGCACGAGAAGAGCTTCACTGCAAAAACCGGACTGCTGCTGGACCCTTACTTTTCCGGAACCAAGGTCTCCTGGCTGCTCGACAACGTGAAGGGCCTGCGCCGGAAGGCGGAAGCTGGCCGCATTGCCTTTGGCACCATTGACAGTTTCCTGATCTGGCGGCTTACAGGAGGAGCCTCGCACGTCACCGATGCCACCAACGCCTCGCGCACCCTGATGTACAACATCACGACCGGCAAGTGGGATGCAACCCTGCTCAAACTGCTGGATGTTCCGGCAAACGTGTTGCCACAGGTGCTCGACTGTGCTGCAGATTTTGGTGTCACCGATCCTTCCATCCTGGGTGCGGCGATACCGGTTCTGGGGGTAGCGGGCGACCAGCAGGCTGCCACCATGGGCAATGCCTGTTTCAAGCCGGGCATGATGAAATCAACCTACGGAACCGGGTGCTTTGCCCTGCTCAACACGGGCTCTGACATGGTGCGCTCGAAAAACCGCCTGCTGACCACCATCGCCTATCGCCTCGATGGCAGGACGACCTATGCGCTGGAAGGATCCATATTCATGGCCGGAGCGACCGTGCAATGGCTGCGCGACAGGATGGCCTTTCTGAAAGACGCCGGCGACAGCGGCGCCATGGCCGCCCGCGCTGACCCGCAACAGGATGTCTACCTTGTGCCTGCCTTCACCGGCCTTGGCGCACCGCACTGGGACACAGATGCCCGCGGCGCAATTTTTGGACTGACCCGGGCAACAGGCCCCGATGAACTTGCCCATGCTGCGCTCGAGGCAGTGTGTTACCAGACCCATGATCTGCTTGCGGCCATGCAAAAGGACTGGAAGTCACGCACAGCCCGCAAGACCGTGTTGCGCGTTGACGGCGGCATGGTTGCATCGGACTGGACCATGCAACGGCTGGCCGACATTCTGAACGCACCGGTCGACCGCCCGGAGGTTCTCGAAACAACGGCACTGGGCGCCGCCTGGCTGGCTGCCTCGCGCGCCGGCCTGTGGCCGGATGCGTCAGGCTTTGCAAAATCCTGGGCGCTTGATCGCCGCTTCAGACCGAAGATGAAAGAGGCGGTAAGGCGCAGAAAAATCGCCGGATGGGATGACGCGGTAAGGCGGACCCTGGGTTGATCAGCCCTGTCCTGCAGCGGCCTGGATTTGTTCTTCTTCCATCAGGTGGCAGGAAACGCGGGAGTTGCCGTAGAGCCGCAATTGCGGGGTTTCGACAGGACATCTGCCAAAGGCGACCGGACAGCGTGGATGGAAGGCGCAGCCGGTTGGCGGGTCAATGGGTGACGGCAGTTCACCCGTCAGCAGCACGCGGTCTTTTTTCCGGCCCGGATCCGGCACCGGTGTGGCTGACAGGAGCGCCTTCGTATAGGGATGGCAGGGATTGTCAAACAATACGCCGCGCGCCGCCTGCTCTACCGGTTTTCCGAGGTACATCACCATCACCTCATCGGCGATGTGTTTGACCACCGACAGATCGTGGGAGATAAACAGGTATGCCAGTTGCAACCTGTCCTGCAGCTCACCCAGCAGGTTCAATACCTGTGCCTGGATCGATACATCGAGCGCTGATACGGGTTCATCCAGAACCAGGATGTCAGGGTCGAGCATCAGCGCGCGCGCAATGGCGATGCGCTGACGCTGACCACCGGAAAACATGTGCGGATAGCGGTCATAGTGTTCGGGACGCAGGCCAACCGACTGCATCATTGCTCTCGCCCTGTCGCCTCTTTCGGCTTTTGAAAGCGGCGTGTTCATCTGCAGCGGTTCCTCCAGCGCCGAGCCTATCTTCTGGCGCGGGTTGAGCGAGCCATACGGGTTCTGAAACACCATCTGCACCTTGGGCCGCAGTTTGCGGCGAACCGCCTTGTTGCCGTCCGCCAGTTCCTCGCCTGCAACCTGCAGCGACCCCGCCGTGGGTTCCTCGATCATGGTCACCACGCGCGCGAGCGTGGACTTGCCACATCCTGACTTACCTACCACCGCCAGGGTTTTCTTCCGGATGAGTTCAAAGCTTACCCCGTCCAGCGCCTTTACGGTGGCTGCCTTGCTGTACAGGCTGCCCGGCAACCCATAGTGCTTTTTCAGATCCCTTGCCCTGAGGACGACTTCATCCTTCATGAACTCACTCCGGTCTCAGGATGATTGCTGGGTACACCCGCAACCAGCGGATAGTGACACAATGCCAGGCCCAGCCGGGCTGGCGCGCGTTCCGGCGGCTGGCTGCGGCAATGATCGGTCGCATAGGTGCATCGCGGCGAAAACAGGCATCCGCCGGGCCGGTCGAACTGGCCCGGAACCACGCCCGGTATGGACGGCAGGGTCCTGGACCTTGCCCGTTCCGGCAGGGCCGCCAGCAGAGCCGCGGTGTAGGGATGATGCGGGTTTGAAAACAGATCCACTACCGGTTGCTCCTCAACCTTCTGACCGGCGTACTGAACGCTGACCCGTTGCGCGGTTTCCGCCACAACCCCCATGTCGTGGGTGATCAGCACCAGCGCCATGCCGGTTTCCTGCTGCAGCTTCAGCAGCAGGTCGAGAATCTGCGCCTGGATGGTAACATCGAGCGCGGTTGTCGGTTCATCGGCAACCAGCAATTTCGGATTGCACGATATGGCCATGGCGATCATCACCCGCTGGCTCATGCCCCCGGACAATTGATGGGGAAAGGCGCGCAGGCGTTTTTCCGGAGCCGGAATGCCGACCAGGTCCAGCAACTCTATGCTGCGCGCCCTGCACTCGGCCCCTGACATGCCAAGGTGTACCTTCAGCGCTTCGCCCAGCTGAAAACCGACGGTGAAACACGGGTTGAGGCTCGACATGGGTTCCTGAAAGATCATCGCAATGTCCTTGCCGACTACCTCGCGGCGCTGGCGGGCCGACAGCGTCAGCAGATCCCTGCCGTCAAAATTCAGCCGGTCAGCAGATACTGTTGCAGTCCATGGCAAAAGCCCCATCATGGCCAGCATGGCAACCGACTTGCCGGACCCGGATTCCCCCACGATCGCCAGCACATCGCTCGAGTTCCAGGTTCACCGAAAGGCCGTCCACGGCACGAAACGCACCTCCCGCCGTGGCAAACTCAACTGTCAGGTTTTCTATCTCGAGAAGCGGCATGGTTGTTGATTTTTCACCTTTGGAGTATTATCTGAAGTACGGAGACAGATCATGAGCACAAAACCGCTTCCAATGCCGCCAATGCGGCCAATCAATGGTCCGACGGGCCCGAAGCCCGGCTATTGAGGCAACACGTTCAGGTGTCGTCACTTGACTGCTCCAGTGCATCAATTGCGTCGATTGCCAGGCGGCCGGCTTCGCTGCGCAATTCGATAAAATCCCTGTAGACATCGATCTTGCGCGCGGCCTCAAGCGCAGCATAGCGCTCTCCGCGCATATCCTCGGCCAGCTGCGCTATGACATCGACCTGCTGGTAATAGCGTATCACAGGCTCAATGACATCGCCGGGCAGGATCTGTATCTCTCCGACAATCGTTTCAAACGCCGGGTTTGGTGTTTCCTTCGGCACAAATGGCGTAAACGGCGGCATCCTGTCCGCGCCAGCCATTATCTGCTTCGCCATCTCCTCAACGTGCCCGGCTTCATCCTGCATGATCCAGCGCGGCACATGGCAGCTGATTTCCGCCCGCAGCGCAATCTTGCAATCCCGGATTCGCTCTGCACGCCGCCCGTTTTCCAGCCTGCGTTCGTGCTGATAGGCCACGTACCAGCCAATCACGGTCACCAGCGCCGCAATCACGGCTGCTATGAATGCCGGGCCTGCAATCGACGAACCGGGCATGGCATCAGCTCCGCTTCAACTTGGGGTCGAGCGCGTCACGCAATCCGTCGCCCATCAGGTTGATGGCCAGCACCGTGAGCAGAATGGCAAGCCCCGGCAGTGTCACCACCCACCAGGCCCGCAGGATGAACTCCCGGGCTTCCGCCAGCATGGTGCCCCATTCCGGCGTCGGCGGCTGGGCTCCCATGCCCAGAAAGCCCAGTGCGGCTGCATCCAGGATGGCGGTGGAAAACGACAGCGCTGCCTGAACAATCAGCGGTGCCATGCAGTTGGGCAGGATGGTGTAAAACATCAACCGCAGGGGCCTGACGCCGGCTACCCTTGCTGCCATTACATAATCCCGGTTTTTCTCGCCCAGCACTGCCGCCCGGGTCAGCCTTACGTAATGCGGTTGCTGCACGATCGCGATCGCCACCATGGCGTTGGTCAGGCTCGGGCCAAGTATGGCAACCAGCACCAGCGCCAGCAGCAGGCTGGGGAATGACAGGATGATATCCATCAGCCGCATGATCAGCGTATCTACCGCACCACCGGCAAAACCTGCAATCAGCCCGACCGTTACGCCCACGGCCATGGCGCCGGTCACAACGATGCAGCCGACAAACAACGAGTACCGGCTGCCATAAATCAGCCGGGAGAGCATGTCGCGCCCGACGGCATCGGTGCCCAGCAGGAACCGCCAGTCGCCGCCTTCCTGCCAGACCGGTGGCACCAGCAGTGCATCGCGATACTGCGTTGTGGCGCCATGCGGCGCGATCAGACCCGCCAGCAGTGCGACCAGGCAAACGCCAATGAAGAACCACATGCCGATGACAGCACCCCGGTTCTCGCTGAAATAATGCCAGAACTCCCTCAACAGCGCACGCACACCGGAGCGTCTGGTATCTGCCGGGGTTTCAATGGTCAGTTCACTCATGGCATGTCACCTCACGTGCCGGATGCGCGGATTGATCAGGCCGTACAGCAGGTCAACGATGAGATTCACCGTCATGACAATGACCGCGATCATCAGCAGGCCGCCCTGCACCGACGGATAATCACGCCTGAATATGCTGTCCACCATCCATTTGCCGATACCCGGCCACGAAAAGATCGATTCCGTCAGAATGGCGCCGGTCAGCAGCACGCCGACCTGCAGGCCAATGGTGGTGATCACCGGTATCATGGCATTGCGCAGGGCATGCACGCCGACGACGCGCAGCGGCGACAGGCCCTTGGCACGGGCCGTGCGGACATAATCCTCACTCAACACCTCCAGCATTGCTGACCTGGTCTGGCGCGCCACAACTGCCAGCGGAATGGTTCCCAGCACGATTGTCGGCAGGATGAGGTGTGACAGCGCAGAAGAAAATGCACCCTTCTGACCCGACAGCAGGCTGTCAATCAGCATGAAACCGGTCACCGGTTTGAAGAAATACAATAACGATATGCGCCCTGACACAGGGGTCCAGCCGAGGATGCCCGAGAACAGGATGATCAGCAGCAGTCCCCACCAGAAAATCGGCATTGAATAGCCGATCAGGGCGGTTCCCATGATAGTCTGATCCGGCCACGATCCGCGCCGGGTCGCCGCATAAATGCCCGCTGGCACGCCAAGGACGACGGCAAAGACCATGGCGCAAAGCGACAGTTCCAGGGTGGCGGGAAACAGGGTGAAAAAATCATCCCACACCGGTTTCTTGGTAACCAGGGAATTACCCAGGTCACCTCCCAGCGCGGAGAAAAGATAATCGAAATACTGTTCATAGACCGGCCGGTCAAAACCGAACTGCTTCATCAGCGCGGCATGGCGCTCGGGCGTTACACCGCGTTCACCGGCCATCAACAACACCGGATCTCCCGGCAGCACCCTGATAAAGGCAAATGCAGCGATGGTTACCCCGATGAAGGTCGGGATGATCAGGCCGATACGCCGGATAAGAAATGCAAGCATTGAGCGCCCCGCATCTGGCCCGCCGTGTTCTGCAGTTTCACAACACGGCGGGTGTTCCTGTTTATCAGGTGTCCCGGCTTATTCTGCCAGGTCGACGCCGTCGAACCAGTGACCACCCAGCGGGTCCATCACGTAGCCTGAAACCTTTTTCGACATCGGCATGAACACCACCGAATGGGCAATGGTGGCCCACGGTGCTTCGCGTTTGAAAACCACCTGTGCGTCTTCATAAAGCTTGCTGCGTTCGGCCTTGTCAGACACGGTCTTGGCTTTCTGGATCAGGTCCTCAAATTCCTTGTTGCACCACTGCGCCCGGTTTGCGCCTCCTACAGCGTCACAGCCAAGCAACACGGCCAGGAAGTTGTCCGGGTCGCCATTGTCTCCGGTCCAGCCCAGCAGCACGGCGCCGTCACGATCCTTTTCCTTGGATAGCTTGAGATACTCACCCCATTCGTAAGACACGATCTCGACACCGACACCGATCTTGGCGAAATCCGACTGGATCAGTTCCGCCATGCGCCGGGCATTCGGATTGTACGGACGTTGTACCGGCATGGCCCAGACCTTCATCTTCAGGTCCTTGACGCCTGCATCTTCCAGCATCTTTTTCGCTGCGTCAGGATCGTAGGGATCGTCCTCGATGGCATCATTGTAGGACCACATGGTTGGCGGTATCGGATTTTTCGCCGCCTTGCCGGCCCCCTGGAAAACAGCATCCAGAATCGACTGCTTGTTGATTGCCATGTTCAGCGCCTTGCGGACTTCCGTCTTGTCGAAGGGTGCAACCATTGAGTTGTAGGCGAGATAACCGACATTGAGGCCTTCCTGCTCCATTACCTGCAGGTTGGCATCTGCCTTCAGATCAGCCAGGTCTGCCGGGTTGGGATATGCCGCCACATGGCACTCGCCCGCTTTCAGCTTCTGCTGGCGCACCGATGCATCGGTGGTAATCGCAAACACCAGGTCATCAATCGGCTGTTTGCCTGCCCAGTATCCCTCGTGGGCAGCATAGCGAATGACGGCATCCTTCTGATAGGCCACGAACTTGAACGGACCGGTACCGATCGGCTGCTGGTTGAGCAGTTCCTTCTTGCCGTCAGCTTCCAGCTTGGCGGCATACTCGGTCGACATGATCGAGGCAAAATCCATGGCCAGGTTGGCGATCATCGGTGCTTCCGGCC
The DNA here is from genome assembly GCA_963700885.1 of uncultured Alphaproteobacteria bacterium. GTDB lineage: Bacteria > Pseudomonadota > Alphaproteobacteria > Rhizobiales > Aestuariivirgaceae > Anderseniella. The sequence continues at coordinate 141,229 of CAVOZJ010000002.1, read as the reverse complement.
GGTTCAGTACAAACTTGACCGTGAGGTCATCGACCTTTTCCACCGACTTCAGCAGATCCGGCATCGACATGCCGTCGAAATACTCCCAGGCGATACCGGCGGTATACTGGTTCCACGGATGGTCTTTCTTCAGCTGGCGTTCAAACGTGAACACCACATCATCGGCGTTGAAATCCCGGCTGGGGGTAAAGAAGTCGGTGCTCTGGAACTTGACGCCCTCGCGCAGCTTGAATGTGTACTCCAGTCCGTCACTGGAAACTTCCCAGCTCTCCGCCAGGCCGGGGATCACTTCGGACGTGCCGCGCTTGAATTCAACCAGCCGGTTGTACAGCGGCTTGGACGAGGCATCGAACGTCGTACCTGCAGTAAACGGCGCCGGGTCAAAACCTTCCGGTGATCCTTCAGAACAATAAACCAGTGTCTTTGCATGAGCTGCGCCCGTAGCCAGCATGGTCGCGCCCAGTAAAGTCGCCATGAATAGTTTCGATTTTGTCATCTTTGTCTTCTCCCTGTTTTACAGACTGACAATTTATCCGATTAAGGCGGATGACGCATGAAAGCATTTTTCCGCAACCCTGCATACTGGGGAATTCGGAGAACCGGGTTTCGTGAAACGCTGCCTGAAAACGGGTTGCGACGGGCGGCATCCCGCCGGGGCAATATGTGCGCTACGTGCCAGCCGGGCTATGCTATATCCAGTCCGGACAGAAGTCGGGGCCAGGTCTCATGAGCACAGTTGTGAAGAACTCGCGCGGCACCATTGCCACACTGCTTGTTGGCGCCGGGCTGTTGCTGACCGCAGTGGCCCTGTTCCAGACGCTTCTGCCGCTCAGGGCCGGCATCGAGCAGTTCTCACCGGGGCTGGTCGGATATCTCGGCACGGTCTACGCCACCGGCTTTATTGCCGGCTGTATCTTCGGTCCGGCGGTGGTGAAGGCAGTCGGGCACATCCGCACATTCTCCGGCGTCGTTGCGATTGCCGCCGCGGTCTCCCTGCTCTACCCGCTGTGGCCAAATGTGTTTTTATGGTTGCTCCTGCGATTTTTTTCAGGCGCGGCCCTGGCCATTGCCTACATGGTGATTGAAAGCTGGCTGAACGACCAGTCGGACAACACCACGCGCGGCCGGGTTCTGTCGATCTACATCATCGTTGCAAATGTCACCACGATGGCGGGTCAACTGCTGGTCAATGTCGCCAGCACCGCCGGCCAGACACTGTTTGCGCTCGTTACGTTCCTGCTCTGCCTGACCGTGGTTCCGGTAGCCCTTACGCCCACCAGCGAACCGAAACCGATCCCGACTGCCAGGCTGGAACTGAAGGGACTGTTGTCGATATCCCCGGTCGGCACAATCGGGTGTCTGCTGGTAGGCGCGGTCGAAGGCGCTTTCTGGACCCTCGGACCGACATTCGGGCAGCTGCGCGCCATGAGCGTGTTCGAGATCACCTTGCTGATGGCGGCCTTTGTTCTCGGCGGCACGCTGTCGCAGTGGCCGCTCGGCAAGCTGTCGGATCACTACGACCGGCGGCTGGTCATCCTGCCGGTTGCGTTGGGAACGGTAGTGACTGGCCTCCTCATTGCCTTCTGGCCGCTGTCGGATTTGCGGGCAGTTCTGGCTCTCGCCAGCGTGCATGGCGCCTTGATGGTACCGCTTTATGCCCTGTGCCTGGCACATGCCAACGACAATGTCGCCAACGACAAGCTGGTGCAGACAAGCAGCGGCCTTCTGCTGATCTACTCCATCGGCGCTGCCATTGGCCCGACCATTGCCGCGCAACTGATCGAATACAGCGACGAAAGCGCGCTGTTTGTATTTATCTCGGCAGTGCTGGCGATGTTTGCCATATTCATCGTGTATCGCCTGATCTTTGGTCCCGCCTATGACCGGCTGATGCGCAGCCCATTCGCCGCACTTCCCAAGACCTCACAGTCGGTGTTTGAACTGGAAGTGGATGACGAGCAATAGATTGCTGTCCCACCTGTCATCGCCAGCGCCGATCAATGATCAAGCTGCCGCAATCTGATTGGCTTTTTCCACAAGCACTTCAGCTTGACGGATCGAGGCATAGTCGATCAGCCTGCCATCCAGTGACACGGCACCCTTGCCCTGCCTGGCAGCCTCCTTCATGGCGGCAAGAATGCGTCGTGCCCGTTCCACTTCTTCATTGCCCGGGCTCATTACCTGGTTGGCAAGTTCAATCTGGGATGGATGGATAGCCCACTTGCCTTCGTAACCCAGCGCCGCAGCACGTTTTGCCGCCGCCGTGTAGCCTTCAGGATCTGAAAAATCTCCAAAAGGTCCGTCAACCGGCCGCAGGCCGTTGGCGCGCGCGGCGATGACCATCTTTGAAAGCGCATGGTGCCACATGTCGCCCCAGTGGCGTTCGCGCACAGGATCACTGTCTGGCAGCGGGTCTGTGAGGACGCAGTAGTCCTTATTGACACCACCGATGATGGTCGTGCGGGCCCGGGTTGAAGCTGCATAATCCGCCACGCCAAAATGCAGCGACTCATTGCGCGGACTTGCAGCAGCAATCTCGTTGACGTTCTGCATTCCCAGGGCGGTTTCTATGATGAGCTCGAAGCCAATGCGCTTTTTCGATCCTTTGGCGGTTTCTATCTGGGTTACCAGCATATCCAGAGCGTAAACATCTGCAGCCGTACCGACTTTCGGGATCATGATCAGGTCGAGGCGCTCACCGCCCTGCTCAAGAATGTCAACAACGTCGCGATACATGTAATGGGTATCCAACCCGTTGATCCGCACTGACATTGTCTTGATATTCCAGTCAATGTCGTTCAGAGCCTCGATAATGTTCTTCCTGGCCTGCACCTTGTCGTCCGGCGCAACCGCGTCTTCCAGATCAAGAAAAATTACATCCACGTCAGATTGCGCAGCTTTTTCAAACATTTGGGGTTGACTTCCCGGAACGGCCAATTCACTCCGGTTCAGTCGGGCGGGGGCCTGGCTAATGGTAAAAAAGCTCATATCTGATGCTCCTGATGTGAAGATTGATGGCCAAAAAAGCGGTTCGAACAAGCCCTTGTCAAGAGTTAAATTCATAAAATTACAAAAGTTACAAAAGTAAATTTTGAAATTACAAGACGCACATATTGACGTGAATTTTCTTTTCCTGCGGCCGCTGAGCTGCGTATTTTTCAGCCAGCCAGAACGACAACGAGGGAACGGAACAGTGCAGCATTACTCCGGCATCATGATAACCAGTGAACTAGCTCTGCAGGGCATGCAGCATGCCGGCGATATGCCATACATCGCAGTACTGGATTTGCGATTCAATGAACAGGGCAGCGCTCGGGCCATCGAGGAAGAAGTTCTCCTGCGACTGAAAAATCTGCGCATGAACTACGATCAACTGCCAGTCGACATGGAAAGACCTCTCGGCTGGCGCAAGAACTATCTGATGCGCCATATGGCGGAAAACCTGCACCAGTTGATTGTCATTACCGATCAGCCAGAGGCAGTGAGTGAATTTTGCCGCAGCATCGATGTTCCTGAAATGCCCACCGGCCATATCGACAGCATCGATGCCGTTCCACAACTGCAGATTCTGCAATCCAGCCGGGCTGTATTCCCTCAACCTTCTGCAACCTGAAAGAAACCGGGCCATGGACATTCACGAATATCAGGCCAAGGATATCCTTCGCGAGTTCGGCGTAAAGACACCACCCGGCGGAATGGCATACAGCCCGGAACAGGCGACGTTCAGGGCTCATGATATTGGCGGTAACAAGTGGGTGGTCAAGGCGCAGGTGCACACCGGCGGCCGCGGCAAGGCAGGTGGAGTGCGGTTATGCAAAAGCGAGCACGACGTTTATGACGCCGCCAATGAAATGTTCGGCAGGAAACTCGTCACACATCAATCCGGACCCGCCGGCAAGATCGTGTCCCGCGTCTATATTGAAAGCGGTGTCGAAATTGAACGTGAACTTTATCTCGGCTGCGTCCTCGACCGCTCAACGGAACGCATCATGGTTGTTGCATCTGCCTCAGGCGGAATGGAAATTGAGGAAATTGCTGCAGACAAGCCGGAAACAATTATCCGTAGCATCGTTGATCCGGCTGTAGGTCTGACCGAATTCCAGGCGCGCGAAATTGCCTTCGGACTGGGACTGGGGGCAATACATGTGCAGGCTGCAGTGGCAACCATCAAGGGATGCTACCGCGCATTTCGCGATCTTGACGCCACCATGGTGGAAATCAATCCGCTGGTTGTAACCTCCGATGGTTCGGTGATGGCACTTGATGCCAAAATGGAATTTGACGACAACGCGCTTTTCCGCCGCCCGGAGATACTGGAGTTGCGCGACAAGAGCCAGGAAAATTTCAGGGAAACCAGGGCAGCCGACCAGGGGCTGAGTTATGTCGGACTGGAAGGCAATATAGGCTGCATTGTAAATGGCGCCGGCCTTGCCATGGCAACCATGGACATGATCAAGCTGGCAGGCGGGGAACCGGCCAATTTTCTCGACATCGGAGGTGGCGCATCGCCGGAGCGGGTGGCAAAGGCGTTTCGCCTGGTTCACTCCGATGACAAGGTGAGCGCAATTCTGGTCAATATCTTCGCCGGCATCAATCGCTGCGACTGGGTCGCAGAAGGTGTTGTGCAGGCGCTCCGGTCAAGCGCCGTGGACGTTCCGGTCATTGTACGCCTGGCAGGAACAAATGTGGACAAAGGTATGGAGATACTGGCCAACAGCGGCTTGCCGATAACCACGGCAACCACACTCGCCGAAGCTGCTGAAAAGGCAGTGGCTGTATGCAATGCAGTCCTTAGCCCACCAGCCATGGCGGCTGTGTCATGAGCATTCTGATCAATAAATCCACACCAATAATCATCCATGGCATTACAGGACGCATCGGAAGTTTCCATACTCAGGAAATGATCCAATACGGCACCAATGTTGTCGGCGGTGTTGTCCCTGGCCGTGGTGGGGAAACGGCAGTCGGTGTGCCGGTGTTCAATACCGTCAAGGAGGCCGTTTCCGCCACCGGAGCGACGGCAAGTCTGGTCATCGTACCGCCGCCATTTGCAGCGGACTCAATCATGGAAGCCGCCGATGCCGGCATCGACCTGTGCGTATCGATTACCGACGGTATTCCCGCTCAGGACATGATGCGTGTCAAACGGTTTATGCGCAGATACCGGCAGGAAAAGCGCATGCGGCTGCTGGGACCCAACTGCGCGGGCATCATCACGCCGGGCGAAGCGCTTGCCGGCATCATGCCGGGTCACATTTATCTTCCTGGTTCAGTTGGCATCGTTGGCCGTTCAGGCACTCTTGGATATGAAGCGGCCTCGCAAATGAAACACCTTGGTATAGGCATATCAACCAGTGTTGGAATTGGTGGTGATCCGATCAATGGCAGTTCATTCAGGGACATTCTCGAATTGTTTGAACACGATGACGATACAACCGCGGTTGTTCTGATTGGTGAAATCGGCGGACCGCAGGAAGCCGAAGCTGCCGAGTTCATCCGCGACCACATGACCAAGCCGGTTATCGCCTATGTAGCGGGCCTCACCGCGCCCAGGGGAAAGCGCATGGGACATGCTGGTGCTATCATTTCAGCCTTTGGAGAAAGCGCTCCGGAAAAGGTTGAGTTGCTGCGCGAAGTCGGCGTTGCAATTGTACCCAATCCATCTGAGATTGGTTCAACCGTACATGAAGCGCAATGCAGGGCTGCATGAGGAATTGTCCATGACAAAGCCACGCGTTTTTGTAACCAGCCGTTGGCTGGGGGAATTTGAAGACAGGTTATCGAAGTTGTTTCAACCTGTGTTCAATTCCACCGGAAACCCACCAGCGAAACAATGCTGAAAACCGCAATGAAAGAATATGATGCCATGCTCCCAACGTTAACCGACACAGTCATTTCAACAATTCTGAACCTGAAGAACCCGAGGGTAAAGACTATCGGAAACTTTGGGGCGGGAACAGATCACACCAATGTTGATACCGCTCGTCACAAAAACATTGTAGTGACCAACACTCCTGAAGAGCCGGGTGAATGCACAGCGGAGATTGCCATTACGCTGATGCTCATGCTCGCCAGAAAAGCCGGACAGGGAGAGCGTGAATTGCGGCCGGGCGGACGGGACGGTTGCTCATCGGCCCACCTGGACAGTGAACAACTGTCCGGCAAAACCCTTGGCATAGTAGGGATTGGAGCTGCCGGGCTTGAGACAGCGCGCAAAGCCCATTTTGGTTTTGGCATGAAAATCCTGGTTCATGATCGCGAAACGGTTACCGGTGACATTCTTGGTCAGGTTGCAGCCGAACAGGTCGGCGACATTGACCAATTGCTTGCTCAGTCGGACTTCGTCTCTCTGCATTGCCCCGCCAGTGCTGAAAATCACCATCTCATTGATGCGCTCCGGTTGAACAACATGAAACCGGACGCTTACCTGATAAACACCGCCTGCAGCGAACTGGTGGATGAGGAAGCCCTGGCAGACGCGTTATGGTACGACACCATTGCCGGTGCAGGACTCGACGTCTTTCGCAACAAACCGGCAGTCAACCAGCGCCTTCTCGGTTGTGAAAACGTTGTCCTTCTGCCTCGAACGGGGAACGCCACCAGGGAACGACGCAAGGCGATAGGTCACCGAGTGATTGACAATCTGGTTGAATTCATTGAAGGCCGCAAACCCTGTGACCGCGCCGCATGAAGCGGCATGGATTCACGTGAGGCCACACGTCGCTCGACCCTTTACAGGCGATCAGGTACAACAATTCAATTCCGTCAATTAGTCAACCAATTGAATTACGAACTTGACTGATTTCGCAGTTGCGGGTTCCATCATACAATGGCTGGACAAAAAGTATTCATCGGGCCCAAGTTGCGCGAAATGCGTCAGGACAGCGGTCTCACACAGGCTGATCTTGCCAGGGCATTGGGCGTGAGCCCCAGTTACGTCAACCTCGTGGAGCGCAACCAGCGTAGTGCCTCGTTGAAGTTTCTGATCAGCCTGGCGGACAATTTCGGGATCAACTGGCGCGATTTCACCAATTCTGATAGCGGGATGTTGCTCGGTGAACTGCGTGAACTGACACGGGACCCCGCCTTCGCCGGCAAGGCGCCAGACGTAGAGGAGTTACGCAGCGCACTTGACGGATCACCCAATCTGGTTCGCGGCATGCTGAATATATTCAATGCTTACCGCACGTACGGCGAACGGCTGGCAGAGCACAATGAAGCCATGTCGGATATCATGGATGCATCCTTCAGTATCGAGCAGGGTGTGCATGACTTCTTTCGTAGGAATAACAATCATTTCCATGAGCTGGAGCAGTGTGCGGAGCAGTTCTGGGGACAATCCGCTCCGGACCGGCAGGAAATGTACGGCGCACTCAAGGCGCATTTGAAAGACCGTCTGAAAATCGATGTCAAACAGGTTAGAGCCGAACTGCTCGGTATCTCATTGCGATATTACAATCCGGACAAAAGACAGATCCTGTTGTCAGATGGACTGGATTACAATAACCGGGTCTTTCAACTCGCTCATATGATCGGACTGATAGAGTTCCCTGGACTTTTGAGCGACCGGCTTTCGGACAAATTGCGTTCCAATGAACGCATGGCGTTTCGGTGCCGCGTGGAACTGGCCAACTATTTTGCCGCGGCACTAATGATGCCTTACAGTGATTTCTTCAAGGAAGCAGTGCAGGCAAAGTATGACATCGACAGACTGTCGGCCTTGTTCTCGGTTTCCTACGAACAGGTCTGCCATCGTTTGACGACATTGCAAAGGCCGGGGAAAAAGGGCATTCCGTTCTTCTTCCTTCGGGTTGATCGGGCCGGAAACATATCGAAGCGGTTCAACGTGACGCAAATACAACTGGCCCGGTATGGTGGTGCCTGTCCGCGTCTGGATGTGCATTACTGTTTTCGCGTACCGGGCCGCATCATGACCCAGATCGTCGAGATGCCGGACAAAAGCCGGTATCTGACCATCAACCGAACCGTTGACAGGCCAACTACAAGATACTCCACCGAGGACAAGCGTCTGGCGATATCTCTGGGGTGTTCAACAGAGTATTCACAGGAGACAATATACGGCATCACCATTGATCCGAAGGCGACGAGGATAGTTACCGAAATAGGTGTGAATTGCCGCCTCTGCCCGCGCAAGCAATGTGAACAAAGAGCCCATGACCCGTTTTATTCGAACCTGCCGCTTGATGAAAACCGTCGCGGTGCCACGCACTTTGAAAGTTAGACCAGTCATCCGCCGGTGGAGTTTTTCTCGGCCAGACGGCCCAGTATCCGCAAGGCGTCCTGCTCCCGCCCGTCAGGAACAAACAGGTGATCGTGAAAGAAGCCTGCAACGGGGTTGATCCCCATGTCGTGCCTGGCGAGTTCGGTTGCTATACGGGCAATGAAACCAACCGCCTCGAGCGACGAATGCACTTCCAGCGTGATCATCCGGCAGGGGAATTCACAGGCAAGCCCATGCGCCTCGGCATCCGATCTAAGCAGAACAAGGGTAACGCCTTCGGATTCCCTGAACATCATGCGGGGCTTGATGTCACCCGGCACTGAACCATCCGGGATCGTCGCAAACACATAGATTCCCTCGGCAAGTGTTGCCGTAAGTGTCCTTAAGAGCTCGCTCAGGTTCGTTTCACCGCTCATGTTGTTTCCTTTGTAGCGCCACTGGATTTGCTGCCGGCACGGCGCGTCTCAGCCGCTGCGGCGCGCCAGAAACCGCCCCCCACCCAGCTCCCCGGTCTCGTAGAGGCCAACGAAAAAACTGTATGCGTTGTCCCATCTGGCAAAGTGGGCCTCACCGAAGCGATCAATGGTCTGGTCCTTGAGGCTGCGGTACATCACCAGCCGGTCGGCCAGAATGACCCGCCATTCATCGCTGAGGTCGCGGTGTTTCAGCACAGGGCAACCTTCGCGCTCCAGCGCATGCCGGTAACTCTGAACCGAAGCCAACTCCTGGAACGTCATCTCCTGCTGCAGTCGCGCCCGGGTCTCCCCGCGCGTGCTGCCGGTCACAAGGATGTCGGTGAAGGCAATGCGGCCGCCCGGTTTCAGAACCCTAACGCACTGCGCAATCAGGCGATCCTTGTCGGGTACATGGCAGAACGCCTCCTGGCTGATGACGATATCGAAAGTTGCCTCGGCAAAGGGCATGTCCAGCGCATTGGCATTTCTGAATTCGACGCGATCATCGAGACCGGTCATGCTCGTCAGCCGGGTTGCCCCGTCAATGCGGCTTTCTGCCAGATCGATCCCGGTAACACGGCACCCGTAATTATGCGCCAGGTACCGCGACGGGCCACCCATGCCGCAGCACACGTCAAGAACATGACAGTTCCGGTCAATACCGGCAATTGACGCGAGCGCGTCGTTTGCCGCCACACCGCCAAAGTGATCCTGGTCGTAATTCTGCAGGATATCTTCCGTCACATTGTCCAGGTCAATGTTGTCATGCTGCAGTTTGCCGATGATCTGCCGCTCGTTGATCGGGTGCGTATCGTAGAAGTTCACGACGGCTCCCATCTGTTTGTCGTTGTTCACTGGGCCTGCTCCTGTGGTGTCCGGCGGTTGCATACGAACAAGGGTATGCGATTTGCAGCGAAATGTCCTGAACCGGCCCGCAGCGGCACGGGTCTCGCAAGCAAGGCAGTTACTACATCTGCCGGTATCACCGCAGCTGGCTGATCAATCGCGCATTTTCGATGGCGATTACGCTTTGATCCGCAAACATCTGCGCCACTTCAAGGGCCTTGCTGTCGAACGGACGCACACTCTGGCGATAGATCGTGAATGCGCCGATGAGCTGGTCGCCGGCCAGCATGGGTATGGCAGCGAATGACCGGGCTCCGCCCAGATCAGCCGTGGCAGATCTCAACGGGTCTCCGGTCCTGTAGATCGCCTCTGATCGAACATCTGCGATATTGACGACCTCGTGGCTGGCGATTAGCCGGCCCAATCCGGTTTGCGGACTAACATGGAAGTTGCCCTGTTCGGACAACCATTCGGCAAACGCAGACGGGATACCGCGCATGAATGCAGCCCTGATGCCGGACCTCGCATCATGCTCGAACAGGATCCCGAATTCCGCATCGCATAATTCCAGTGCATGTCCCAGCACCGCGGCAATAACCTCATCGATCTTTCCGTTTGACCGGCTGATGATCCTCAGCACTGCGCCGAGTGCCCGCTCACGGCTTATCGCTTCCTCCAGGCTCAGTGCCAGTTCTGAAATCAGCGCTGCGCTTTCCTCGCCGTCCGGAATCTGCAAGTGCGATTCTCCGTTGATGGCCTTGTGCAACTCGATTTTTGATGAAACCGAAAGCTTGCGGTAGATGGTGGTGAGATGGGTTCGAACCGTTGAAGGTGCAATGAACAATCGTCCGGCGATCTGGTGATAGGTTTCACCACTAGCATAAGCGTGGGCAATCTCACGCTCCCTGGGGGTCAATGTGGTGTCTTGCACAGTTTATACCAGATCTCGGTAACAGCGACCCATTTCACCGGAGCGATTTTTTCCGCCGGCAAGGCGCGTGTCGCGCCATGGTACATGTACCACAAGCGGCGCGCAACGCAGCGGGCGGGAAAAAGCGCCCGGCCCTCTGGGTGAGTCATAGCGGCCCATCGGGTGCGTTGCATTGCTTGCCCGATGCACCGCATCGCGCTGCGCACCGCGCCTGCCCGAGTGAGCCGCTATGATCCCATGAAATGAGTCGCTGTTACCGAGATCTGGTATTGGGTCCATTTGCTCAGCAGCCGGTGTCTGAACGCAGTTGCGTTTCAGCAAGACTCCCGTCTGCGGCAAATGCTGTACACAATTTCCAGCAGATGCAATGGGTTGTCGAAATTCACTGTCATTCCTGCCGGATAACCAGCAGTGAGCCGTCGGCCCGCCTGGCATTCAGGACTACCTCACCTGCCGCCCTGATACACTCGGTCAATTGCGCCTCATCCATCAGGACGCCAGCAGTGGAAAGCCCGTCGGCCATGGCGGCCGACTGGTGAACGACGCTTACCCGTTGCCAGCCTGACTGTACCGGACGCCCGCTCAGTGGCGAGAATATATGACTGGTGACGCCATCAAATGTGGTGCCCATCGGCGCTGAAGTCGCCACGCACCTGTTGTTCACCGTAATGAAATCCGCCGCTGCATCGTCACCATTTGTCACCAGACCAACATGCCATGGATCACCGTCCGGCTTGCGGCCCATGGCGGAAATTTCGCCAACATTGACAATGGCATTCGCCAGGCCCTCGGCACGCAACAGCGCGGTAACGCAGTCTGTGATGAAACCTTGCGCAATACCGTTGAGCGTCAGTTGCATGCCCGGTCTGGCAAACCTGATTTCCCTGCTGCTGTTCTTCACGAAGCCCCACCCGACCTTCTCGCGGGCATCGCGAACGAGCCCCTCGTCAGGTCTTCCCCCGTACTCGGCGTAAGCCCGCCATAGCGGCTGTACAGTCGGATCAAAGAGCCCGCTGGTTGCAGCGTGCACGCCTGCCACCCGGGACAGCAGCAGCAAAAGTTCCGCAGGCGGCGCCTGCAGCACGCCGTTTGAATTGAGCCGGCATAGCGAACTGCCGGAACGATAGAGACTGAAGATGTTTTCAAGCCGCCCGATCTCCGTGCGCGCCAGTGTGATGATACGTCTGGCCTCCACTTCCGGCAGGCCGCTAATGATCAGCCTTGCCTCTGCTCCCAGTGCGATCCCGCGCCAGGAGACGGTCGTCGCGGCAGCCGGCAGGACTGATCCGGCCAATGCGGTACCGGCTGCAATAGTCATGAAACGGCGGCGGGACAGCATCATCTGATCGACTCCGAGATTATTTGTCCCTGGCGTTTCAATTCAACCGGGCCAAGCACATAGGCATCGGGGATATCTGCCAGGCGCACAACCTCGCCTCCATGCTTGACAGAAAAACTCCTTGCTGCCTCTTCAGTGCCGAACGGGATTGTTTCAGGCGCACCCATGCCACCTGTTCTGCCGCTGTTGATGACAAAGAAGGCTTTCTGGATATCGATCCAGGTATTGTCCCCGGGAAAATCCCACTGGGCTGATTTACCCATGTCGTTGACGTATATGACAACCGGTTCCCGGGTTTCCTCCGGCAAGCGCATGAAAGCAATTGCATCACGCACTTGCGAGAACCAGACCGGATACAACAGCTGCTTGAGGTGTATCTGTGCTTTCGGACCGGCGTGCTCCAGTATGTTCATACTGCAATAGTGCCCCAATGCCTCTTCCGTCATGGCGACCGGCGCCGGCACAACCTGCTGCGCACTTTTCTCGTTGCAGGCTGACAGGAGCACAAGACACGTCACAGAAACTGCGATACAAACGGATTTGCCCGTCATGGCTGAACCCTCCGCAAAATTACAGTCGACAGACCAAGTGCAATCACCATCCAGGCGAACGGACTGATGATGGCCAGTTGCGGCAGGAACGGCATTGCGCTGCCGCCGGCAGCAAGTCCTGTGGATGCGCCTGCATCGATTGCCGCCATGTTGAACAGCCGGAAAGCATCGGCCGGGTTGATCAGCAGCAAATAGGGAAACAGGACCTTGGCAAAGAACCCGTCTGCGCTGGCCAGCAATCCGCCCAGCAGCGCCAGGTCGTAAAGAACGACAGCGAACAGCCAGATTGCAACGGCCAGCGCTGCTGCGGTCCCGGTCTGGCGCACACTGACACTTGCCACATAGCCAATCGCAACAAAGGTTGCACCCAGCGCCAGGCTGGTGGCAATCACCCGGGTCAGATCAAGGATGCCGTTCATCCCCGTGTTCTGTGCTCCGGCATATACCACTGCGCCGGCGATGCCGTAGCCGAGCACAATGGCCACGGACAACACGATAACGTGGCCAAGGAACTTGCCAACCAGCACCTGTCCACGCGAAACCGGGGTTGCCAGCGTCAGTTGCAGTGTTCCGCGGTCAATCTCGCCTGCAATTGCATCAAACGACAGCAGCAGGGCGATCAGCGGCACCAGGTAGACTGACAGCGTGGACAGACTGGCCACCACTACGCTCAGGCTGTCTGCCTTGGTGGCGCCCGACGGAGCGCTGCCCAGCAGCGCCAGCAGCAACGCAAACACCAGCAGGATGATCGAGGCCAGCAGAACCCACCGGTTGCGGATTCCCATGCGGATTTCAGTCTGGGCGATTGTCGCGATTGCCTTCATGCTTCAATGCCTCCGTCTGCATTTTCGCCGGAGAAATGACGGTAGACCTCATCAAGGCTGGGTGACGATATTTCGACATCACTTACCGCGCTGCCCAGTTGGGAAATCGCCGACAGCCGGTCCATCTTGTCCGGCCCCGCGCAATCGAACTCAACGGATTCCCCATTGATCCGCTCACCGCCAAACCGGCTGTGCACACTGTCGACGTGATCGGAAGTTGAACGCACACGAATACGGATCGGCAGGTTAGCCGATCGTTGCAGTTCGGCCAGTGAGCCGTTGGCGACCACTTTGCCCTTGCGCAGAATTGCCACCCGGTCGGTCTCCATCGCCAGTTCACTCAATCCGTGCGACGACAGCAGCACAGCTGTACCATTTCCTGCAATCTCGCCAATCAGTCTGTAGAAGCGCTGCCGCGAGATCGGATCGAGCCCGGATGTCGGCTCATCAAGCAGCATCAATTTGGGGTTGCCGACGATTGCCTGAGCCAATCCCAGCCGCTGTCGCATACCCTTGGAGTAACCGCCGCACCGCCGGTCAGCGGCCACGGCCAGATCGACCTTTTCCAGGGCCCGGTCAACCTCGTCTGCATCAGCGTTCTTCAGCTTTGCATAGAAGGAGACAACTTCGCGGCCAGTCAGCATTTTCGGAAACGCAACGCTTTCGGGCAGGTACGAAACATCGCGTCTCGCCAGCCGGCTTCCTGGCGGCTGGCCATTGATGCGGACATGGCCACCGTCTGCGCGCAGGAATCCCAGTATTATTCTGAACAAGGTGGTCTTGCCCGCACCGTTGTGACCCAGCAATGCCACCTTTTCACCGGATCCGACATCCATCGACACACCTCTCAGTGCTTCGACGTCCTTGAAGCGACGGGAGACATTTTCGGTATGCAACACCATGCTCATTGCATCATCACCTCTGCTCCGGACACCGCCTCCGGCCTGGGCGCTGGCTTCATCAGCGGCCTGTCGTCTACAACGCCACCGGGCAACAACGCAGGAAACTCTTTCTGCGCCCAGCGGATCAGTTGAACTGCGGGGCTGCCCAGCAGCAGTCTCGCAGCCGGTTGCGTCCACAGGATCTGATCCATCGTATCGTTCAGGCGAAAGGCCTGGTCGGCAAATCCATCGCCGTTCACATCAAAGGCAGCGTGATCGCTCCAGTAATTGCCCGGCCATGTGATGGTTCTTCGATCCGACAAACTTAACCTGCCTCTGGTTACCGAAAAAGGAATTTCCCACAATCGTGTTGCGCTCGGAGCCAGCCGTAAAGTGAATGCCGATCGGGCAGCCTTCAAAGTGATTGTTGCGCATGACATTCCTGTTCGCATTGTACATGAAGAGGCATTTCTTGCCGCCGTTCCGGACAACATTGCCTTCCAGGATCGCATCGTTGGCGTAGTTCAGCATGATGCCGTGATCGCGATCACCGATGGATGTGTTGTTGATGATCTTTATTCGGCTGGTAAACATGATCGCATAGCCAAGGTGGTTGCCGATCGACATGTTGCCGGAGACTTCGCTGTCATCGGCATACATGTAGTGCACCGCAAACCTTAAGCTCTCAAAATCTGTTGTTCCGGAACGTGTTCTGCTTGCTGGAATTGACGAAAATACCGTCGCGGCCATAACGCACCTTGTTGTTGAGAACCTGCGCACCCGGCGCATTCCAGACGTAAACACCATTGCCCCGGCGGTTCATCAACCGGTCCTGTCGCCCGGTGATGGTATTGCCCTCAACCAGTGCATTTCGTGCACCGTGAATATCCACGCCATATAGATTGCCTTCGATATTGTTATTGCGAACAATCGCGTTGGTTGCTCTTTTTGTCAGTTGCACGCCACTGTCAATAGTCTGGTGGTCGGCGCCTGAACCTGTCAGCCGCAACCCCGAGACAACAACATCGGGCGCATCAATCCTGATAACCGAACCGTGTTGCCTGCCCTGAACATGCACGTCTCCATCGCCGTGAATCTCCAGCGGCTTGGTGATCAGCAATCCACCGGCATAGGCGCCGGCAGCCAGTATCAGCCGGTCTCCCGGCTGGGCCGACTGGATGGCCCGGAAAAGTGTGTCCTTGCCGGGCATCACCGTGACATCGGCAGCAAGCGCCGATGTTGCAAGCGATGCCGTCAGCAACACACCTTGTATGGTCCGGGCCATCCATTTCATGTTGCGCTGTCCTATGCTGCTCGCGGTTCAACCAGCATGCGGCCGCGCATCTCCATGTGCAGCGCATGGCAGAACCACTGGCAATAGAACCAGTGGACGCCGGGCCGGTCAGCGGTGAACGTGACCGACGCCGTCGCCTGCGGCGCAACCTCCATGGCAACACCGTAGTTCGAGAGGCAGAAGCCGTGGGTAACATCATCCACGTCATCCAGGTTGGTCACATAGACCGTCACCTCATCACCCTGCTTGACACTGAACTTCTCAAGCCCGAATTGAGGTGCAACCGATGTCATGTAGACACGCACCTTGTTGCCGTCTCGAACAACCTTGTCATCGCTTTCGAGATCCACGCCGTCTGCCGCAGCCTGTTTGACGGCATCGGCAAAAACCGGATCATCGCGTTTCCACACATTGACCGGCTTCACGATGTCAGACCGCACGATGATGCTGTCATGCGGCTCCGCAAATGTCGGACCGTCATGGACTACCTTCATTTCATCGCTCGAAATATCGATCAACTGCTCATTTTCAGGCTTTAGCGGGCCTACGTTGATGAACCGGTCCTTTGAGAACTTGTTCATCGAAACCAGCCATGCGCCGTCGGCTTCAGCCGTCTCCCCCATCGACGTGGAGTTATGACCGGGCTGATAGTGCACATCGACCTTTGAGATGATCGGGTCAACCTTTTCACCGGCAAACGCTTTTACCGCCTTTTCCAGGTTCCATTTGACCACCTGGCTGTCAAGGAACAGCGTGGTGAAACAGTTGCCCTTGCCATCAAATGCGGTGTGAAGCGGCCCAAGACCCAGTTCCGGTTCACCGACGATGCACGATCGTGGGTCGGCGTTGTCTGCAAACAGCGCATCCACTTTTTCAACATCAATGATGGACACCGTCGGAGACAGTTTGCCATTGATGACAATGTACTTCTTGTCCGGTGCGGTATTGACGCCATGCGGGCTGTTTGGAATCGGGATGTACCGCGTGTAGTTCTTGTTCTCGCCTTTCAGTCCGTTGATGATCGGGACCCCGTTCAGGACCTCGACGTCACCGGCCTTTACACCTTCCTCGATGGCTTTGAGATTGAATACCACAACATGATCTAGCTCGTTTTCGGTCATCTCGGCCAGGTTCATGCCCATCTCTGAATTGTAACTCGTCGAGAAGGCATACTTGCCCTGGTAGTCGCAGTCGGTGTTGTCGAGGTTGCCGCTTACCTTGACCTGCCAGGCGACTTTCATCTCGTCGCCATCGATCGCCGTGAAAATGTTCACGTACTTCGACGGGTCATCGAGAATCTCACCGTCATTGACCAGTGGTGCCTCATGCTCGCCATTCGCAAACACGTAGCCGGTACGCGGAAACTTTTGTGGGCGCATACCGTGTATGTCATGGGCATTGGGTATCTCGATGATCTTGTCGCATTTCATGACGTCGCAGCGGATGCGGGCAACCCGGGTATTCGCCTTGTCATTTGCAAAAATATAGCGGCCGTCATAGGTTCCCTCGGTAAAGGACATATGCGGATGGTGAAGGTCCCCGTTGTCGTAGGTTTTCATGCCCCTGGCCGCAAGGAAGTCCCGGGTTTCTTCTGTCAGGCCCTCGGTGAGAATTTTCAGGCTCTCATTGGTCTGGCCCCACCCGGTCGCGGAGCAACGGTTGAATACCGGAACGCGCATCAGTTCGCGCATGGACGGAAAGCCCAGAATGCGAAGCTCACCGGTCTGGCCCGAGGACCAGAAGCCGTAGTAGGGATCAAGCTCACCCGGGGCAAGATTGACCTTTTGAGAACCTGCCGCGCGGGCTCGTGTTACCCCGTTTGAAAACAGGCCTGTGGCAGCACCTGTGCCTGCAATAACAGCACCTGCAGCGGTTGCGGTCATCACGGCACGGCGCGAAAACCCTTTCTTTCTGGTTTCTTCAGCTGACATATCGCTTACTCCTTTCAAGTTGTTGAGGCAGAATTCACTCTGCCTGTAGTCGGACATTTCCTGATTGTTGGTCCGTCGGTGGAATGGTGGTGACCGGCTTGGGCCGCGGCGCGCCTCCTCGGGCGCGCGAGGCTGCTTTCTTGATACATACCGGGCATTTCGTTGTGCTTTGGTAGAGGACCTGGCAATGCAGGCACTGGTGACATTCGTTCGGGTTGATATGACCTTCCGGATGAATGGCCTGAACCATGCATTCATTGGCGCATCGCAGGCACGGATCGCCGCATTGCTTGTACCGCTTCAGCCAGTCGAACATTCGCATGCGCGCGGGGATGGCAAGCGCCGCGCCCAGCGGACACAGGTACCGGCAGTAAAAACGTTCGATAAACAGGCCGACAGCAAGCAGGACACCCACGAACAGAACAAACGGCCAGGCGCGATTAAACTTCAAAATTATTGCAGTCTTGAACGGCTCAACCTCTGCATAGCGTTCCGCCAGTTCAAGCGAGTATAGAGAGATACCAAAAAGTCCAAGGAAAATCATATACTTGAGAGGCCAAAGTCGTTCATGCACACCCCACGGCACCCGGATCTGCGGTATTTTGCAGAGCCGCGCAAGTTGATTGGTGAGTTCCTGCAGGGCGCCAAACGGACACAACCAGCCACAGAACACGCCTCGCCCCCAGAACAGCAATGAAGCTGCGACGGAAAACCACAGGATGAAGATCAGCGGGTCCATGAGGAAGGCTGACCACGAGAAGTCCTGTCATCGCCGCGGAGAAAAAGGCCAGAATGTTGACTACAGACAATTGCGCATTGGCATACCAGCCCAGCACGAACAGGGTGAAGGTCAGAAATCCGATGCGGAACCAGTAGGTGAAACGCTCGTGCCTGGTCACCTGCATCTGGAAGAAAAACACCCCCGTCAGCACGACTATGGCAGCGACCAGCAATCCCACTTCAACACGTTTCTGATCCCAGATGCGTTGCCACAGGTGGCTCAACTCGTCCGGATTTGAGGCAGCCAGACGGCCCGATACCTGAGGCGTTGCCGCAGGCGCAGGTGCCGCGGCGGGTACCTCAACAAAACGGTCCGGTACAGCGGTAACCGAGATCAAACGTGATGAATGACTTTTCGATGGCGCCGACAGCCCGTTGCACCAGCAACTGCAGGCGGAAAGGCTCGGTTGGATTGAAACCCATATCCGCGGGAATCCTGAACATGTCCAGTTCGGTAAACGATGGCGCGTCAGATGGGGCAAGCCGCCCGAGACGCATATGCTGCTTGTCGAAGAACCTTACCGATGCGTCGCCCTGTATGAGCTGGATGCGGTCAAAAATTCCACCCCGCACATACCCGGAGCCCTTGAACGAATAGGTGCCGCGCCCCAGCAGCAGGATGGCCTACTCGCCGTCTCCCAACCATTCGACCAGATTTTTATACTCTGCATCGCCAAGCAGGGTGCGGCCAATCTCCGGCGCACTGATGAGGGCAACATGCATGTCGATGAAGGTGTCTTCGGGGTCACCGCTTTCCGGCCGATCAATGGCCCGGGAATCCCCGGTGTCAATGAAGGCCTGGTTGACTTGCCCGACATCCAGGCGCAGCGACCGGACAGACCCATCGCCAGCCAGCGTCTGCCAGTCTGTAGACCGGAACATTATCTCCCTGACGGCCGCAACAATTTTTTCACCGGGCCTGCCTGCGGCAGTTCTGCTTTCAGTCCGCCAAGGCCCAGCGACCGGGCAACTTTCAAACCGGCACGCACGATCGAGTCATCGATAACCATGATGGTCACCGTGGCGCCGGATACGATATCCAGCTCATGTGCAGACCCGCCCGACTTGGCCTCCTTGATCAGATCAAGCCCGGCATACTTTTCCGTCACTGCCCAAATCTTGGATTCCGGGATACCGATCAGCACGATCGGTTCAGAGTGCTTGACAAGTTTTACACCTGTCACTTTGGCGTTGCCGTCAACGCCCATGACCACATGAATGGGCTTGCCGGAATAGCCGGTCGTCGTGACAAAGTCGGACGTCAGAAAAACATGGCCAATTATCTTTCCGCCCTTGAGTGCCGGTACAACAGGAATGTCGGTTCGCAACTCGCCAAAGCTGTCCGCTCCCGGCACCAGGGTCGAGACATCAACCTTGTCCAGGAATTTTGCAACAAGCGGCTCACTGTGACTGGCGCCAGCACCAATCAGCACGAAAGTGATCGCCACCAGTAATGCAGTGAACAGGTAGCGGCCAGTTTTCAGCTTTATTGCTTGCACAGTCGTTTTCATATCTTCGCTTCATGACATTGAGGCGGCCGTACACTATGCGGGAAAGGAACTGCAGCTTTGAGTTAGATCAAACCTGAAATTTGCTCCTGTAGCAACCATGACCGCTGTCAATTGACAGTCCATACAACGGTCTGGCTGCAACCCACATTGGCTGGCGAACCACAATGGACATTTTTTCACACCGGTTCAACCGTGCGGCAACGAATCAATGAAAACGGAAGGCGCAAGTGCAATCCATGCAGGCGTCCGCGGGCCCTTTTTCACGCTTTGCCCCGATCCATCACGGGGAATATGCTCATATGACTGACAGTTTGTTTCATTTTTGGTTGAATCCCGGACGGCTGCCGGTTATTTATATGTCCCATGGGTGCAGTCAGATGGCAGTGTGACTGATTTTAAGGGATTTCTGATGATACGCCGCGTGACCACAGTTCTTGCAGCGGGATTGTTTGCCGCATCGCTGGTTCAGCCGGTGCAGGCAGCGGACCTCGAATACGAGCGTCAGCTTGGCCTGATCGTATCTGGCGTCGTGGACACCTGGGCAGGTGTGCAGTTCATCGACGACGGGCACAACGACGACGCGCTGTTTATGACCGGCAGCGAGGGCCGGCTAAGCCTGCCGCTGGCTGAGACTTTTTCCATCCAGACAGATTTCAAGTACGAGTATAACTCAAATGCCTTTACCGACGGGTACGACCTGGCTGGTCCCCGTTATGGTGGCCAGGGTGCAATCCATTTTACCTGGCGGGATCCCTCATCGTTCCTGTTCGGCGTAGTTGGCGGCGGAGGTCGCAGCAATTTTGGAGCAACCGATTTTGACTACGGATTTGTCGGTCTCGAAGGCCAGGTATACCTGAACGATGTCACCCTCTATGCGCAGGGCGGGACCATCAACTACGATCCGCGTGATCGTCAGACATCGGGCAAGCTGGACAATGGCTACTTTGTTCGCGGCGTGATGCGCTGGTTTCTTGATGATGCAAGCCGTCTGCAACTGGAAGGCACCTATCTGACCCCCGATTTTTCGGGCGATTACGGCGATCTGGACATCTTTTCAGCAGGTGCCCGTTACGATTTCAGTCTGACAGGGTTTCCGGTTTTTGGCGACTTGCCGCTCTTTATCGCTTACCGCGGCACTTTCAGGGATTCCTGCGTCGGCTCAAGGGAAGCCGGCATGTCTGACGTAGTCGATCACGCGTTCATGATTGGATCGTCCTATTCATTCTCAGGCGGGCTCATCGCCGTAGATCGCCAGGGAGCAACGCTTGACACGCCAAACTTTAACAACGGCTGCTATCACACGCTGTATGATCCCACCTAGCGGTATTGTCACCTGTGGACTCCCGCTGACTGCAGGCGTTTGATAATGGTGTAGGCAGGGACACTCCGGCTGTCATTACAACTGCCGCAAGCGGATTCAGTTCGCTGGCGCCGTGCCAGTACAAGCAGCGGCGCAAGGTTTTTCGCGGACAGGCTTGTACTGTTACAGAATTCTTCGCATGCACAGGTTTTTGTGGAGTGCCCGACATGATATTCCGGCAACTGTTCGACAAGGTGTCCTGCACATATACCTATCTCCTGGCCAGCCGGTCCGGCGGTGAGGCTTTACTGATCGATCCCGTGCTCGAGCAGACCGTGCGTTACCTCAAGTTGCTGGAAGAACTCGACCTGAAACTGGTCAAGGTCATTGATACCCATATTCACGCCGATCATGTCAGCGCGATGGGCAAGCTCAGGGACGCCACCCGGTGCGTAACCGTGATGGGAGAACAGTCTCCTGCCGAAGTGGTCTCGATGCGGGTCAGCGACAACGAAAAACTGTCCATAGAGGGGCTGACGCTCACCGCGCTGCATACGCCCGGCCACACCAGCGAAAGTTACAGCTTCCTTATGGATGACCGGGTATTCACCGGCGATACGCTTCTGATCCGCGGGACCGGGCGCACCGACTTTCAAAACGGCGACCCGTACGACCAGTACCATTCGCTGTTTGAGCGGTTGTTGAAGTTGCCGGATCACACATTTGTCTACCCGGCACATGACTACAAGGGCGACACCGTCAGCACCATCTCGGAAGAAAAGGCCTTCAACCCGCGCCTCAGGGTGAGTTCAGCCGACGAATACGCGGAAATCATGAACAATCTCAATCTCCCGAATCCGAAGATGATGGATGTCGCCGTGCCGGAAAACCTCAGGATTGGGCTCCATCTGGAAGCACAGCACCGGGTTCCGTCAATCGAGGTTGAGGAATTGCTCGAAACCTGGCCGGAAAGGAAGGTACAGTTGATAGATATCCGGGAAGAAAACGAGCGTCGGCGATATGGGGCGATACCGGGCTCGATTCATCTGCCCTATACTGGCTTCGCATCGCAGTGCGCTGCATCCGGAACACTGCGCGGTCTCAGCGCAAACATGCCCCTGCTGATATATTGCGCGGTCGGCGAACGCTCGACACTTGCCGTCGAGATTGCCGATGAGCACGGCATCACAAACATTGCCCACATTCCAGGCGGCTTCCGGGCGTGGATGTCCGCAGGTGGTGCGGTGGAACAGATCGACTAATGTGTTGCGCCCAACAGCACTCATCCGAGGGCAGTACATCAGGGTCCCGTTCGTGACCCACAAGCATACCGATAGCCTTTGCCACGACTGCATTTTCCACGAGGCTGGAAATTTCTGAATGTTTGAAAGCCTCAAGCCCGGTGGCCCGGCGAAACGGCCCACAGTTTAGCAATAGCCAGATGATATGGTCGGCAACAGCCGGCATTGACCTCCATCAAGTCGCACCGGTCGAATCACTGCCAATGTTCCCTGTGGAAAATAAGCGGAGAAAGCCCGATGACCGGCTACAAAACCATCCTGATTGTCTTTCGATCGCCAAAGGAAGCAGAAGCTTTGTGCCTGCTTGCAGGCAACCTGGCCGGCATCTGGCAGTCTCATGTGCTCGGCTTTCACGCCAGGCCCGGTGTCTCTGTAACTGTAGGCTTGAGAGGCGACGCTCTCAGGCAATGGCTCGATGAAAAGCGCAAGTCCATTGATGAACACGAAGCGGACACGAAAGCCATCTTCAAGCGTTTCGCGTCAACTCCCGGGCAAAGCTGGGAATGGCGGCGGGTCGATGCCAGCCAGATGCCAAGCGGAGATATGGCACTGGATCTGGCCAGGTGCGCTGACCTCGTGCTGATCAACCGGTTGCAGAGCGGTTCAAGCCTGACAGACCCTGACATGACGCTGGAGCAATTGATGTTCGAAAGCGGCAGGCCGGTGCTGGTAGTACCGCATGGTTATGATGGCCGGAATACGGTTGAGCGGATCGTTGTTGCCTGGAACGGAACACCCGAAGCAACCCGGGCCGCCTTTGACAGCCTGCCATTGTTGACGAATGTGTCTGCTGACAGCGTTCGCCTTGTATGCCCGCCGGTGCCTGACAAAAGCCCACCGCAACTGCCGCGGGGCGCCGACTTCGCCGAAGCACTGGCCCGGCACGGTATTCAACCGGAAGTAAGGGCACTGCCTGGAAGGCATTCCGACGCAGGTACGGAAATTCTGGCGCAATGCGAGGAATTCCGCGCCGATCTGCTGGTGATGGGCGCTTACGGCCACTCGCGCCTGAGGGAGTATGTGTTTGGCGGCACCACAGAGACCATTCTGAATGACAGCCGGATACCAGTGCTGATTTCACGCTGAGTGTATCGGCTGTTGACTGGTCAGCAGCCGATATCATTCAACCAATACAAACCCGCCCAGAACACCGCCGGTACAACATGGCAGGCTGATCCGGCCAAATCTACCCGGCCACTCCACCTAGAAGTTGACGATCACGTATCCGCCGCCGGATCTCTGATAGTACACCCCGCCACAATGGTACAGTTGATAACCATAGTATGTGCCATAAGCACAGCCGGCTGGAATTACAGCAATATATGCTCCACGACGGATCACACGGCGAGTGGTGCGGCGCGCAACACCGGCACCGCTGATAGGTGTCAGTGGTCTGCCAACCCGGGCTTCTGCCTCGGTGGCCAGTGTGAACAGGCCCACGCCCACCTGCTTTCCACCCAGTTCAACGTCACTGGCGCCAAACATGAAGATCAGAGCGATCATCGCTGCTTTTGTAGACATTCTCATTGTGCATCTCCTCATTCGGAATCGCCTGGTATTTCACTCAGGCCGGAAAACTCTGTAATCTCGACTTGCTTGGCATCGCCGGTGTTGAGTTGAAAGTCATCGCTCATGACGCTGTCGCCTGTTTTCCACTCCCTGACTTCAATGCTATAGGATGGCGCCTGCGCCATCAGCTTGCTGGTAATGGTAAACCGGCATGGATAGGGCGTGTCGCCATGTGCAATCCAGATTTGCCAGTCAGTTGACCGTGTCCGGAATGCAAGATGATCGCACTCCTTGCCACCGATGATACCACTACCGAGATCCTTCACATCTGTCACATTGGACATCATGATTTCATTCGGGTTCTCAGACAACAGGTCGGCAGCGGGCGCTTCCACGTCATAATCGAACCTCAGCGTATCAATCAGTTCATCAACCGAACCGGTCATTGCAATTTTGGTAAAGACATTCAGGTTCTTGCCGATGATGGCAAGAGACTTGCCATCGTAGGCAAACTCCATGTCAACAATACCGCCAGTACGGCTCATCCGGAGTTTGTCGGGACGATTGAGGGTAACCTCGCCGGAACTGGCAAATCCCACTTTCTGCAGCTCATCCGTCACGAGCTCCAGGGTTGCATCATATCTGAAGGAAATCGACTTCTGAGCGACAAGATAGTCTGACATCGACTGGAATATTTTCTTCGCATCCGCTTCATCGGCAATTCCAGGTGCGGCGAACATGGAAATTGCCAGGGCGATTGAAGTGACTGCGACCCCCACTCTCGATTTTGATCTTGTACCACCGATACATCTTCTCATTGCGAATTACTCCGATCACTTTTGACTGGTCCGGGGGCTACCCTGCCCCAGTCCACATAAAATTGGTAGGTAATTTAACGCAAGAACTTGTGACTTTCTTCGAAACATCCAATCCGACATACTCCATCATGGTTACACTGCAATTTGTAGTGACTTATTGGGGCGCCTAAGTCGGTCCCGTGTCACAGGTCCAGGAGAGTGACGCCGGAATTGGGTTATGCATTGCAAGTTTCTCATCTCAACTTTCTTGTGGCGGCTGGCCGCTGGAGTGGCCGGAACCCGTTGAACAGTCTCCCACTGGAAAGCATTTCCATTCTTGCAAATACAATGAGGTAATTTTCTGATGGATCGTATTTGTCCACATTTACGCTCAGGGCTTGCCGGGACTGTCTTCCGGGTACCCCGTTTTTTATTGTCGATTCTGTTCGTGCTGGGGTTATTGAGTACGGTTGCTGCTGCGCAGGGCAAGCCGGTTCAACTGGGCAACCAGGCAGCAACCGTCAAATCGCCATCCGGGGCCGGTGGAATTTTCATGCATCCGGTGCGTACCGATGGTCCCCGGCAGACACTTGCCAGTCTTTTCCAGTTGAAAGACGAACTGGAGCAAGTGTTGATATCCTATCAAACGAAACGGGATGTCCAACATGCAGTACATGTTTATCTGTTAGGAGAACAGCTACGGTCATTGATCGACCTTTCCTCGGTTCCGAAGGTTTTGCGGCGGGAAATCGGCAATGAGACACTGGGCTACCTGTTTGATATCTTTGCGCGTATCGAAATTCCGAAGCTCGACGACATACCCGATGGCAACAGTTTGGAAAATCAAAGCACGGCCCTCTACAATATTCCGGGCACACCACTCCAGCTTGTCAGGATTTCACAGGGCTCTCGCACCGGCGAGTTCCTGTTCAATGAGCAGTCGATAGAGATTGCACCGCGATTTTTGCGTGGCATTGAAAATCTGCTGGTACAGTCCACTGGTCCGATCAAAAGCTGGTCTCAAATCCTGCCCCAACTGGCGGGTCCGCTGGTTCCTGCAGCACTGGTTTCAAACATTCCCGGGAGTTTGACCACCTTGTTGCTGGGCACTCCGATCTGGAAGGAAATGGTTGTCGTCCTGATTTCCGCGGTAGCGGTGCTGTTGCTGGTTTTCTGGCGCCGCGCGATGCAGGCTGGCATCCGGGAACACAGATTGGCTCATCAACTGCGTCGCATCATGGTTCCTGTCGCAATGCTGATCCTGGTTCAGACACTCGATTATTATTTTGCCTTCCAGCTGAATATTGCCGGATTGTTTTCCAGGATAGTCGAGGTGATATTTCAGATCATATTCTACGCTACGGCTGCCTGGTGTTTCTTTCTCGTCGTCATGGCATTCTTCGAACTGGTGCTGGTCGATCCGAAGTTTCCCGACCAGAGCCTTGACGCCAACTTGCTGCGGTTGGTCGCCAGGATAATCGGGATAATCGGCATGGTCGCGATTGTCGCCTATGGTGCGCAGAATATGGGCCTGCCCGTACTCAGCATCCTTGCAGGCCTCGGTATCGGAGGTCTGGCTATCGCGCTGGCCATTCGCCCGACCCTGGAAAATCTGATTGGCGGACTGATTCTCTACATCGACAGACCGGTCCGCGTTGGTGACTTTTGTACCTTTGGCGGACAGAACGGAACCGTTGAGGCAATCGGCATCCGTTCGACCCAGATCAGATCGCTGGATCGCACCTTGATCTATATCCCCAATTCGCAATTTGCCGATATGCAAATCGCCAACTGGGCGCGATGCGATCAGATGATGATGAAACACAACATCGGTCTGCGTTACGAAACTGATTCCGACCAGATCAGGTTTGTCTCAGCCAAAATACGCGAAATGCTTCACTCGCACCCGAGAATTGACGGCGAGACCATCCGGGTACGATTTGTGGACTTCGATCCATCTTCCCTGAACATAGAAATCCGTGTCTATGCGAAGACCCGCGAATGGAACGATTTTTTCGCAATCAGGGAAGACATATTGCTGCGCATAAACGATATCGTGAGAGAGTCCGGCAGCGGCTTCGCATTCCCCTCCCAGACCCTTTATATGGGCAAGGACACCGGGCTTGATCCGGAGCTTGGAGAAAAGGCCAGACAGGAAGTTGCTTCCTGGCGCCGGAAGGGCCAATTGCCGTTCCCGAACTTCCACAACTCGTGGCTGGAGCGGCTTCGCGGCCGGATACACTATCCGCCCCGGGGATCTCCCGACTTTTACGCAACGCAGGAAGAACTTGCCGAGGGCGGCGAGCCTCTGTCGGACACTTCGATGCAGCAGGACGCGGAGCAAGTCGACCATGATCAGCCCGTCGACGATACCGGACGAAAACAGTGAGCCCCTGGCGGCGGGGTAGCTATGGACCGAACTCGCCAAAAGCTTTGAAGGCTTCTGTGACCCGGTGCGAAGCACAAAACAACGTTTAGTCAGGATTACATCGACGATGCATCATAGATGCTTGCAATCAGAAGGAGGTTCATAAACCTAAAATGGTCCTCGCACCAAAAGGCCCGTCATACAAACACTAAAGCGATGTGCATGACACAGATCATATGTAAACTCCTTCAACCACCCCTTCTTCGACCCAACCCAATCTTCTTTGCCAGCCTGGACCGTCTTTCAGCATACTCGGCAGATACCATCGGATAATCGGCTGGAAGACTGTACCGGTCCTTGTACTGCGCTGGAGACAGTCCGTGGCTGGCACTGATATGCCGCTTCAGTGTCTTCTGCTTCACACCACATGCAAGACAAATCAAGTGATCCGGCTTGATCGATGACCGGACAGAAACGACTGGTTCGAACTGTGGTTTGTCAGGTTCGGCAGCGCCGGCCTCTGCATCAGCCAGCGCCCTGTGAACTGACGCAATGAGAGCCGGAATGCCGTCTGACTGCATGGAATTGTTTGCAACATATGACGATACAATTTCCGCCGTTAACACGATGAGGTCGTTATTTTCTTCCATTTTTCGCCGTCCATGAAATTATGCGATGATTTCAAAATTAACGCTCACAGTATAGTTCAGTGCAAGCAAACGAAGCCAACAATTATGCCGAAAGGAAATGCACCAGTTTGCGTTGTGGATTGATACAGTGCGATGTACATATCACGTTGACATCACCACGGCATTGAAATTTTGCTTTGACCAAGCAGGCAACCGCACGGTCTCGATGCGCTTTAGGCCGTGATCGACTGGAGCCAGGCTGATAGGATGATGGCGGATAACCAGTCGCCCTAAAAATGTGTGAAAGATTCCGGTCATTACCCAAGGGGGTTTCTGGATGAGAAAACCTGTGGTTTGATGCGCTGCATTTTCAGAGATCAGAGCGGATCGGGAGGGTAAAATGTCAATTATTTCTGCAGTGGATGAAGAACAGCAAATAATCCACATTAAAACCGGTATACAGGCAACAGATGAGGAGTTTGGCAGGAACATGTCCGAATTGATGTCCGTAATTTCAGGATTTCACGATCCTAAAATGCTGATTGAGTATACCGGATTTGCAGGTGATAAAGAAAAACAGGCCATGAACCGTGTAAGAACTTTCAATCTCGAAACAATCAAATACCTGAAAAAACTGGCAATTTTCAGTCCTCATGATTTAGGTGGTTTTCATGAAACACTGGAATATTGCAGGAATAGAGATATCCCGTGTAAAAATTTCAGCGATATCGAGCGTGCAAGGCAGTGGCTTGCAGCTGAGTGATTTTCATATCCTCAGGAAATTTGTTCAGCCTTGGATGAAACGAACAGGAATGAGATTGAAAACGCTCTCTTTACCCATGCACATCGCTTCAGCAATAATCGGGACCCTGTTGTCACTCCTGTTAACCGGAGCAGATGCCGCTGCAGCGCAGGAACCCGCCTTTATCGGCTCACAGCGTTGCGGTGCATGCCACAAGGAAGAATTGTCCGCCTGGAAGGGATCGCACCATGACCTGGCGTGGACTCTTCCTCGAGACGGTCATGTGCTTGCTCCGTTTTCCGGCGAGACTTTTTCCCACAAGGGCGTGGTCAGCCGGTTCTATCGCGACGGTGACAGGCTAAGGGTTTCCACGGATGGACCAGATGGCGCGCAAACCGATTATGATGTAAAGGGCGTGGTTGGGATTGCGCCACTGCAACAGTACCTGGTTGAAACCCGGCCCGGGGGGGTACAGGCACTGGATACCGCCTGGGATGTGCTGAAGAAGCAGTGGTATCATCTTTATCCGGACCAGGACCTGCCCTCCAGCAATGGCCTGCACTGGAGCGGACCCTACAAATCCTGGAATGCCCGCTGCGCCGAGTGCCACGCCACCGGGTTCAAAAAGGCTTACCTTCCCCAGCAGAAAACCTATGCCAGCACACAGGCAGAAATTGGAGTTGGTTGCGAAGCCTGCCATGGTCCGGGCGAGGCACATGCCGGCTGGGCAGACAAGCCCGGAAGTTTTGATCCGTCAGCCTGGACAGGTGTCGGCAAGACCGGTCTGACGATGAACTTTACTGAAGCAGGAGCGTCTCCGGAAATGGAGCAGTGCGCGGTATGCCACTCCAGGCGGTCCCAGATCGATCCGGACATGCCGGTGCCGGGATCTGACTATGATAACCACTATGGCCTGGCGCATCTGCGTGATGGGCTTTACCACCCGGACGGACAGGTCCGCGACGAGGTCTATGTTTACGGATCGTTCCTGCAATCGAAGATGAACCAGAAGGGTGTGCGATGTTCCAGTTGTCACGACCCCCATTCAGCAACATTGAAGGCCGAGGGCAATGCAGTGTGCACCCAATGCCACTCGCCCGCCGGCAATCCCGCGTTCCCGAGCCTCACGAAGGCAAATTATGACAGCAGGGATCATCACTTTCATGAAGCCGGATCTTCGGGCGCTGCCTGTGTGAGCTGCCACATGCGCACTGAAACCTACATGGGCATAGACAAGCGCCGCGATCACAGTTTCCAGGTTCCCCGGCCGGATCTGAGCGAGAAACACGGTGTTCCCAATGCCTGCTCGGACTGTCATGCAGACAAGACAGCCAAATGGGCTGCAGATGAGATCAGGTCGCGGTTTCCGCAAAGCCGGATAGGCCAGCCACACTTTGCCGATGTGCTGGCGCCTGCCTGGCAAGGCATTCCGGTTCCCGGCAAGCTGCTGGCGCTGGCAGCCGACATGCAAAAGCCTGCAATTATCAGGGCAAGCGCGTTGGCTGCACTGGCAGCAGTTTCATCTGAAGCCTCCGCCGAGGCGGCGGCAGTCCATCTCGGTGATGCTGATCCCCTGGTTCGCCGTGCTGCCATCGGTGTGCAGCGCGGTGCCAATCCGCAGGACCGCGTTGTGAGACTTATCGAACTGCTGGATGACCCTGTGCGGTCCGTCCGGATCGAAACTGCACGCAACCTGCTCGATGCACCGATTGCCCGTCTTCCCGACCGTTACTCCGGGTGGTTTGAGACGGCCATGAGCGAATACAGGGCAAGCCTGAAAGCCACTTCGGACTTTCCCGAAACACAAATGGCTCTGGCCGGTGTGGCGTTGACTACCAGGCAGTTCGAGGCGGCCGGTGCGGCGTTTCGCGAGGCGACCGAAATGGACCCGCAGCTGGAACAGGCCTGGATCATGCAGGCACGCATCCTGGCCGCCTTCGAACGAACAGACGAAGCAATTTCAATCCTCGAGAAGGCGGGCAAGGCAAACCCCGACAGTATCGCGATCTATCAGACACTGAATGAAGTTCGCAAGGGTAGGAAGAACTGAGATCTGGTATCAGTTCGGGAACAGGAATGTTGCCCCGAACCGTGCCCCGAAATCATGCGGCGTGGAGTCTGCGTCCAGCGCCCAGTACTTGACGGCGCCAAAAAGCTGAACCGGTTGATGACCCATCATCATGAGCTTCGCAATCTGAAAATTGACCGGACCAGTCCACTGGTCATCATTCCAGTTGTATGTCAGTTCGGTGTTCACCGAATAGGTCCACCCTGCCTGCGAGTATGACAGGAAGGGCTGAACATAGGTTGAGTCTATGGTGTCCTTGGTTGCATGATCACCCAGACCAAATATATGGTTCATCAGGAAGCCACCTGTCCAGCCATTGCCCTGCTTCAGTGCAACAAAGGTCGGACCCAGGCCAACCTGGCCCTGGCTCAGCAGGGGATCTGTACCGGTCGGCAGCAGCAGAGCCGGACCAATTCCCCAGATAATGCCGAGCGGACCGGCCTCCTGTGGAGAAAAGAAAAAGCTCTGCAGCGTGTCGCCCAGGTAATACTGCTGTCCTGACGTTTCGCTCAGAATGTCGTTCTGCCAGGTGATTGGAACGATGGTGCGTGAGATCACGTTCCAGTCGTCATTGATCGCCCAGGGGATAACCGGCTGCACATTGGCCTGGAACCGGTCGCCTGTCTCGTCCGGGCCGATATTGGTGTCATAGTTCATCTGGATCGGGACGGAAATAAGCGATGAAATCGGGTTGGCAAGCTGTTTTGTCAGTTCTGAGTCATCGGCCGAGGCAGTGGTTGAACCGATACCCAACGACATTGCCAGTAATGCGGCGCCAAATGCAGTATTGCATGACAACTTGTTCAACATATCCCCTCCGTTGCAAGCCTCAAAAAACCAGGCAAAACGCCTTGCAGATGACCCATGATTTACCCCATCAAAATCCGCATGGCCATAGCCAAAAACCAAAAACGCAAGCTGCCGGGCAATTAATTCTTCGGCACCAGACAATGGAAATTGGCGATGTCATGTCCCGTACTGCAAAAAGGTGGCAGAAGCAGGTCAGGCAGGAGAGAAAATACCATGGCAGCTGTGGTTTCGCAGATTGAAACTCTCCAGAAAGCAGGGTGGACCGGGCTCTCGCCGGAGCCTGCTCGGTCACGCTCGTTTTCACTGCAATTACGCGATTTCAGTCGATTGAACAGCTTAAGTCTGGTCGAACGATCCGAACTGTGTGAAAGTCGGCACCGGTTGGCGCCGGTACTCTGGAGGCTGAATGATGTGCCCGGACAACAGCAAGCCATGCCAGTTCGCCAGGGGATCCGCCGTAATGACGAGCTTTGCCTGTCTTTTTCTGGCAGCATGCAGTGAGGAACGGGCGAGTTTCCTTGATCCTGCAGGACCCATCGCTGCTGCACAGCGCGCGCACCTGAGCGAAGTCGTGGCCCTGACGATGATTGCGGTGCTGCCGGTGCTTGTGCTGGTACCGGTCCTGCTCTGGCGTTATCGATACGCCAACCGCAAGGCGCGCTACACACCGGACTGGGAATTTTCGGGCTGGCTGGATATCGTGATGTGGGGTGTCCCGTTCCTGCTTGTCACGGTGCTTTCGACCCAGCTCTGGCACAGTACGAGAGCGCTCGATCCCTACAAACCCCTGGCGTCCCCCGAGGAACCTGTAAACGTCCAGGTGGTGGGGCTCGACTGGAAATGGCTGTTCATCTATCCCGATTTTAACATCGCCACTGTCAATCAACTGAATTTTCCGGCGGGCGCGTCCGTGTCGCTGGATCTGACCACTGACACGGTGATGCAATCTTTCATGATCAGCGCACTGGCTGGCCAGATCTATGCAATGCCGGGGATGCGGACAAAGCTTCATGTTCTTGCCGGCGCACCCGGCAGGTTCGAAGGCGAAAACACCCAGTTCAACGGAAGCGGTTTCACCGAACAGAAATTCGATACCATAGCCATGACGCGCCAGGCCTTTGCTGATTGGGTGGCCAGGGTCAAATCGCACGGTGTGCCGCTTGATGCGCAGACCTATGGCCGCCTTGCAGCGCCTTCTACCGGGGCGCAGGCGCATGCAAAGTTCGGGTCGCCGGACATGCCTGCAGGCGTTGTCTACTTCAATCTGGTTGAACCAGAGCTTTTTGACAGGATCATTCATCGCTATCACGGCGGCGTCGCTGTGCCTCCAGCCCGGCAGCCCGGTGCCGTGGGTTACCTCCCATCAGGATCGAACAAGGGAGAAAGCCAATGACTTCCGACCAGGCAGGCAACTGGTTTTTCGGCCGCCTCGAACTGTCCTCGCTGCCGGTCTGGCAGGCGATGCAGAACCCGACAGCCAGCGAGTTGATAGGCGCTGGCGCCGGCATGGCGGTGATCGCCGGCGCCATTTTTGTAGCAGCCTTCATCACCTGGCTGGGCGCATGGAAGTCCCTGTGGACGGACTGGCTGACGAGTACCGACCACAAGCGCATTGGCATCATGTATTGCGTCCTGGCGCTTGTGATGATGACGCGGGGCGTGCTCGAGGGAGCCCTCATGCGCGCGCAGCAGGCCGCCGGGTTGGGCGGGGGGTTCCTGAAACCGGACCATTTCGCCGAATTGTTCAGCACCCACGGCACGATCATGATTTTCTTCGTGGCGATGCCATTTATCGCCGGGCTGATCAATTACGTCCTGCCATTGCAGATTGGCGCGCGTGACATGTCCTTCCCGGTGATGAACCAGATCAGTCTGGGGTTGACTGCCGCCGGCGCGGCTCTTGTCATGATAAGCCTGCCTCTCGGGAAATTCTCGACCGGCGGCTGGACAGCCTATCCACCCTATACCGGATATGCCTTCAATCCCGGTCCGGGGCCGGATTACTGGATCTGGTGTGTCGCCATAGCAGGCATCGGTTCGACACTGACGGGTATCAACTTTGCCGTTACGATCTTCAAGGAACGCGCGCCGGGCATGTTCCTGTTTCGCATGCCGTTGTTTGCCTGGACCGTGCTCTGCACAGCGATCATCATGGTTTTCGCCATGCCGCCGCTGACGGTCGTCACACTGATGCTGGCCGCCGACCGCTATCTCGATTTTCACTTCTTTACCAATGACCTTGGCGGCAACATGATGAACTACGCCAATCTGTTCTGGCTGTTCGGTCACCCTGAAGTCTATATCCTGATCCTGCCCTGCTATGGCATTTTCTCCGAGGTCATCGCGACTTTCTCAGGCAAGCGGCTTTACGGCTATGTGTCCCTGGTTTGCGCGACAATGGCGATTTCGGTCCTCAGCTTCACGGTCTGGCTGCATCATTTCTTCACCATGGGACAAAGCGCCAATGTCAATATCGCCTTTGGCATTGCCTCAATGTGCATCGCGGTGCCGACGGGGGTAAAGGTCTATGACTGGATGGCGACGATGTTTCGCGGACGGATCAGGATGACTGTGCCGATGATCTACGCGACCGGCTTTTTCGTCCTGTTCGTGATCGGCGGGCTAACCGGTGTCGTTCTCGCCAATCCGACAATTTCATACCAGGTCCACAACACCTTGTTCCTGGTTGCGCACTTCCACAACGTCATCATTCCAGGTGTGCTGTTTGGCGTGCTGGCGGGTTATCATTACTGGTTTCCCAAGGCCTTCGGATTTCGCCTTCACGAAGGGTGGGGGCGCGTCACGGCATTGCTCTGGATCTTCGGATTTTCATTCACCTTCTTTCCGCTCTACATCCTTGGGCTGATGGGGATGCCGCGCCGCTCGGCCAGCTTTGCCGACCCGGCATTCGTCCCCTTCACGCAGGTTGCGGTGTTCGGCGCGGTGCTGATCCTGGCGGCGTTGTTGACGCTGGTTTTCCAGCTTTGGGTCAGCGTAAAAAATCGCGACAGGCTGGCCTGCCCCCTGGGTGACCCATGGAACGGCCGGACGCTGGAATGGGCAACCGCGTCACCGCCGCCGCACTATAATTTTGCTGTCGTCCCGAATGTGGAGGCAAGGGATGACTTCGCAGCGGCCAAGGCGGGCGGGCGCGCCTTTGCCGAAGCAGCGAATTACCAGGATATCACGTTGCCGAAAAACACCTCACTCGGCATGGTCATATGCATCGCCGCGACGGCGCTTGGCCTGGCACTGGTCTGGTATGTCTGGTGGCTGGCTGTGCTGTCGGCACTGGCAATCTTGGCCGCGTTCCTCGCCCGTACCTTTTTGCTCCATACGACACAGACAATCCCGGCTGCAGAGATAGCAGGCGAGCATCGTGAATGGCTCGCCCGGATCAATGCAGCGCAACCCGTCAAGCGGGACCGCGAGACTGATGCCATCAATCAGGGCGTTGCCATCCTCGAGACGCCCCGGACGCTGGCGGCTGCGCAATGAAACATCCCGGCATAAATCTTGGCACTCACCATGGCGAAGCACATGACCAGGCCGAAAGACCGGTGTTCGGCTTCTGGGTTTTCCTGATGAGTGATCTCATTATCTTCGGGCTGCTGTTCGCCACCTATGTCACCATGGCAAATCCGGCCGGAATGGCGGGAGGGCCGGGACCGAAACAGATATTCGATCTGGCGAGTGTGTTCCTGCAGACTGTGATCCTGCTCACCAGCAGCCTGACCTTCGGCATGGCATCCCTGACCTTGCGCCATGAGCACGGCCGCGGGCAGATCACACTGTGGCTTGGCATAACACTCCTCCTCGGACTCGGCTTTCTGACCTTGGAGGCGCGAGACTTCACGAACATGATGGGCATGGGCGCTGTACCTGCGCGCAGCGGTTTCCTGTCGGCCTTCTGGGGGCTGGTGCCGCTGCACGGTCTGCATGTGTCTGCAGGATGCCTATGGATCATCGTCATGCTGGTCCAGATACGGATTTTCGGAATGATCCCACTGGTCAAGACGCGACTCCTGCGGTTGGGTCTTTTCTGGCATTTTCTCGACCTCATCTGGATCGGAATTTTCACCATCGTCTATCTTGGAGGGCTGGCGCGATGAACGATCTGGATTACCGGCGCGAGTTGCGCGGCTACCTTGCCGGCTTTGTTCTTGCTCTCGGGCTGACCCTCTGCCCGTTCGCGCTGATCTTCTGGGGAAAAGCCGGCTATTCGACAGCCGCAGGCATCCTTGGTATCTGCGCGCTGGCGCAGTTGGCAGTGCAGTTTCGCTTCTTCCTGCATATAGACCTGACCCGCCAGAAGCGCGAGGATCTGCTGCTGATCCTGTTTTCGATCCTGCTGCTGTCCATCATGGCAGGCGGCACAATGTGGATCATCGGCAATCTTGGCATGCGGATGTAGCTGGTGTGCAATTCCAGTGTGGGCCGAACCCGGCAAAACCGCCGCGCCGGACCGCGCGTAAAGTCCGGTTTGGGCAAGTGATCGGTATCAAACCGGTTTCCAGCCTCAGGTTTGCCGCAACCAGGCGTCAGCATCGCGTGTATCTTCGAATAATTGTGCATCTACATTTCTCGCCCGCATGACATCGAACACGGATTCTACGTCCGGCCTGAGATGAGGTGTACAGCTTATACCGGCGGCCTTCAAATCGGGCGTCTGACGCCGGGACTTCCTGCATTATTCTGGCGTCGCTATACTATTACGCACACATTCCAGCACGTCAAATTTGGATCCGGTATAAATGCTGGAAAACTGCTCAATTCCAGAGATCGCCGATTTTTTTGCAAATGCCTTACCGCAAAATAGAACGCAAGGGGAATTTGGTGTTGAAACCCCGGTCTCAATCAGCAACCATGCTTGCGAGTCGCGTTTAGCCGTCTGTTGAAGGAGATATCCATGAAAAAGTTGGTCAGGCCAATCCTGGTACCAATACTGTTTGCATTCGGTGGTTTGACAATGCTGGCGCCAACGGGGCCGGCTTCTGCTGCACCGGTTTCCAGTGTGCCCATCCAGCAACTGATCCAGGGTGACAAGGTTGAGGTATCTGTCACAAAGGTGGCTCAGCGAGCAGGCAATGGCCGCGCCAACCGCAACGGTTATGCCCGGTACAATCGTGACATTCACGGACCCCGCTACCTGAACCGCCGAGCTGGCTACAGCTATTATGACGGTAAATACTGGTATCGCAGCGCATGGTGGCAGATCGACGATACAGTTGTCTTTGGAGGCTTTGGACCATCACTTGAACGGTGTTCCTATGTGAGCGGACAGTGCACACTGCGTCATGGCTACGGCAATGGCATTTTCTGGTTGTGCATGAAATATGACGGCTGTGCCTGATCTAGACGTTAGCCTTCCGCTTCTCTTCAAGTTCACGCAGAAGTTTGCGATTTAGCTTGCCACTGGTGGTCGTCTCCAGATCGTCAACATACTCGATTTCCCTGGGGTATTTGTAGGCGGCGAGCCGGCTTTTGACATGCGCCTGCAGCTCTCTGGTGAGCGCCGGCGATCCCTCGACACCTGCCACCAGGCGCACGAAGGCTTTTACAATGGCGCCGCGTTCGGCATCGGGACTGCCTATCACTGCCGCCTCGGCGATTGCCGGATGGCGGGCCAGACAGTCCTCAACCTCGGCGGGGCCAATGCGGTAGCCGGCGCTCTTGATCAGATCGTCTGATCGCCCGCGATACCAGAAATAACCATCCTTGTCCCTCAGGGCGAGGTCCCTGGTCCGCAACCACCCGTCAAGCCGCAGGCCGGCCGATTTTTCCTTGTCTTTCCAGTAGCCGAGAAACTGCGTGGCGTCATCGCCGCGGGTTACAATCTCGCCGACTTCTCCATCCCCCAGTTCGCGCCCCTTCTCATCGACAATTGTGGTTCCGTGTCCGGGATAGGCAAGGCCCATAGATCCCGGCCGCGCCGGGTACAGTGCTTTGCAACAGCCGATGAGATGATTGACTTCGGTGAGACCGTAGAACTCATTGCACACAACGCCCAGTTCGTCCTCTGCCCAGTTGAGAACAGCAGCCGGCAACTGCTCTCCACCGGAAATGATAACGCGCAATGCAAGGTCCCGCCGCGTTCCTGATTGTTCGACCTGAGCCAGGCGCTTGAGCGCGGTAGGTGTCAAAAATGTGTGCGTTACCTTCTGCCGGGCCATGAAGCCGAAACACCATTCCGGGTCAAACCGGTGCTCGCTTGTCGCGACCGTGTGGCCGAACGCCCAGCCGATCAGCAGCGCGTCCAGCAAGCCGCCGACCCAGGCCCAGTCAGCCGGCGACCAGAACACGGCTTCCGGGTCATCCCGGTCAAGGTTGAACGCCATCGTGAGGCTGGGAATATAGGATTGCAGGACGCGATGGCCGTGCAGCATGCCCTTTGGCATGCCGGTAGAGCCCGACGTGTACATTAACAGCGCAGGCTCGTCCGATGCGGTATCGACCGGTTGCAGAGTTGAGCCATCGGCCGACAGGCAATCATCGAAGGAAATCTCATCACCGCACGCATGTCCCACGATAATAACCCGCTCCAGCGTCGGAAATTTTTCACGGCTGTTGCGATATTTGTCCCACGCCTTGTCCTGCGTGATGATGACCCTGGCCTCGGCATGATTAAGGATGTGGTCGAGGGTATCGGGGCCATAAAGCTGCGACAGGGTGACAGCCACCGCACCCAGCTTGTAAATCGCAAGATGCGACATACCGGTTTCAGGCCGCAGGCCGGTGTGAACGGCAACACGGTCGCCGCGCGTTACGCCCAGGTTTTTCAACGATTGCGCCAGGTTGCTGGCAACGCTGTCCAGTTCCGCAAATGTCCAGGTCCGGCTCGTCATATCGGCTTCTTCAAAAACCAGTGCCAGGCGGTCCGGAAACTCCCTTGCGTATCTGCCGACAGTGTCGGCCGCTATGTTGCTCCGCTCAGGAATGACAATCTCGTATGGGCCAGTCACATCAGGATCCGTGGCCTTGCGCAGGTTCATCTTGCCAAGCAAATCTGGATCAATCACATAAGCCATAACAATCCTTTCCGCCGTTCCGGTTCCGGCCTGTCATCGATTACACCGCCTTTACAACAAACTGCGCAGCCTGGGCGGGATGACCCGGTTCAACAACCGGAGCTGCAAGCCCGACACGTGTGCCGGCTGCAACGTCGTGGGCTTCATTCTGCATTCGTCCAAAAACCGCATTTTCCGCTCCGTCCATGGCGACAAGTACAAACGAGTAAACCTCGGCGGCAGCCGTGAACGGCAGTTTTGTCCGCGTCGTGGTCACACCCAATACGGTTCCGTTGCCTGAGATGCGACGCCAGCCCGTTTCCGTCAGATCATCCGGACAAACCGCATGCGGGGGAAACCATGCCTTGCCGCAGGCCGGACAGTGGCTGGCAATCGCCTGTCCCGCCAACAGGCCGTCGAAATACCGCCTGAAGCGACCCGCACCATGATCATACTGCAACTCAAGCCTTAACTCGCTGGTCGCCTTTTCGGTTTCCATGGTCATGGCTCCACCCGTTCCATCACATGCACGAAGCTCGTCGTACAAAGGCCGCCATGGGTATCGACGAGCCCGAGCCGGTAATCCCTGGCTGGCGTTGTATCGGGACGGTATCGTCCTGTCAGAATCTGATCGATGGTCACTGCCTGCGCAATGCCCACGGCTCCTGGCGCACCGCCCTGACCGATCAGTCCGCCGGACAGGTTCACCGGCAATTCGCCTTCCCGGTCAAAGGCTCCAACCGCCATGGCGGGACCGGCTTTGCCCGGTTCAGCAAGCCCAAGCGCCTCGATGCCCTGGATCTCGGCTCCCGTAAAAGCGTCATAGATTTCGGCAACGTGGATCTGGCGTGCCGGCGCAGTGACGCCGGCTTCACGATAGGCTGTGAGCGCAGCTTGCCGTTTGGCGGAAAACTGATGGCGCTTGGCACGGTCGCCGAGCTTTGCCCGATCTGTCGCGGCTGCACTGGCAATGATGCGCGAACGCGGTTCAGTTGTTCCGGGTGCGCCATCGGGATGCGCAAGGATGATGGCGGCCGCACCGTCGCTCGCCATGCTGCAGTCCAGTTTGTGATATGGAACGCTGATCATTGGCGATGCGAGGACATCCGCAATCGTAATATCCATCGGCTTGTGAGCCCACGGATTACCGATGGCGTTGCCATGGTTTTTGACCGAAACGGCTGCCATCTGCTCTGGCGTTGTGTGGTATATGCGCATGTGTTCAGCCATTGAAAGCGCATACAGTGTGACAGCGGTTGCACCTGCCAGACCGTCAAGTTCAGCGTCGAAAGACATGGAGTAGACAAGTTGTACATCTTCAGCCCGCAAATGCCCGGCAGCCGCATCGAAACCGGCTACAAGTACACATTTGGCTGCACCTGCCCTGATCTGGTGGACAGCGGCGCGAAGGGCGGCAGCACCGCTTGCCCCGCCGGCTTCGACACGCACTGCAGGCACTCCCGTCAACATCAGATCATCCAGGATAACCGGTGCCGGATTGACCTGGAGAGAACAAAAGTCGGTCTCGCTTGCGACAACAACCGAATCGATGTCTTTCAAGTCGATTTCCGCATCACCAATGGCATCAAGTGCGGCGCGACGCACCCAGTCACGCCAATGGCTGCCGTCGCGACGGCGGCTGAACGGAAAAACGCCCGTCCCCAGTACAACTGGATGAACCCGGTCATGTCTGGTCGTCGAGTTCAGTTTGCTGCCTATCATCCGGAGATCATCCTCTGAGGCAGCCAGGTGGCCAGCTCCGGGTAAGCAATCAACAGGGCAAGTACGATCAGGTCCAGAACAATGAACGGAATTACGCCCAGCGAAACGTCCTTGAAATCAGCCTGCTTGCCCGCTGCACCCAGGACAGCAAACAAGTTAATTCCGACCGGTGGAGTTACGACCGAAATCTCGATCAGCTTCACAAGCACGATGCCAAACCAGATCGGGTCAATTCCCAGGGCGACAACTACCGGATAGAGAAACGGCAGGGTAACCACCATCATGGACGTGGTGTCGAGGAAGCAGCCAAGGATGATGTACAGAACTGATACCATGATCATGAAGGCTATCGGTGTCGTGGCTATGCTGGTGATCTGCAGGACAAGATCATCAATGACACCCACAACAACCAGCATCCGCGACAGCAGCAGTCCGCCGATCAGGATCACAAAAATGATGCAGCTGATTGATACTGCATCCTGCAGAGACGGGATCAGCCATGATTTGAGTGTTCGCTTGCGATAGACAACGATACAAAAAGCGCCGAACGCACCGGCCGCGCCGGCCGCTGACGGTGGAAACAACCCCGAATAGATACCCCCGAGAACCAGTAACATGAGAAGCGATACAGGAAAAATATTCCCCAGCGAGCGCCAGCGCTCCACCGGATCTGCCTTCTCCGCAATCGGGGGCGCCAGGGCCGGGCGAACCCGCACCATCACGTAAACGCCGGCAAGATAGACCACCGCAGTCAGGATACCGGGGATAACACCTGCAACCAGTAACTGCCCGACGGACTGGTCGGTCATGATTGCGTAGATCACCATGGTGATCGACGGCGGGATCATCGCGGCAAAGCTGCCGGCGCCCGCAATGGCGCCGATAGACAACCTCCTGGAGTAGCCGTACTTTATCATCTGCGGGAAGGCGATGCGCGTAAACACAACCGCGTTGACGATCGTCGAACCCGAAATGGCTGCAAACATCGCCGAACCAATGATGACCGCCTGATACAGTCCACCCCTGAAACGCCGCAGCCAGAGGTCGGCAGCGTAGAAGACCTGGCTGGTCAGACCAGCAGCTTCCGCCAGCACACCCATCAGGACAAACATGGGCAGAACGGCAAAGCCGTAATTATTAACGACCGCAAAAGGCAATGTTTGCAACTGGCCGAAGGTAAGGGCCTGACCGGCGCCGATCAGCATGCCGCCGATGCCTATCACCCCCATCGAAACACCGACGGGGATTCCCAGCGCCAGAAACACGAACAGCAGGCCGGCGCCAATGTACCCGATCCATAACGGATCCATGTCAGCTTTCTCCAATCACGATACGTTCAGCGGTGCTGACGTTGACCCATCATGACGCTTGACGTCAAACCAGCCCCAGAAGACGCTGAGAAAATCAAACATGCATTGAACCGTCATCAGCGACGCGCCGACAGCGAGAAAAAACCTGGCTGGCCAGACCGGAAAATTTATGCTGCCGGGAGTGTATTCTCCGACACTGAAGCTGTGGATCGCACCTGCGATGCCGAACCACGCTATCGCCAGAAAAAACGCAGCACTAAGTCCGTGCCGGATCAGATTTGCAACCATCTGTGCCCAACGCGGCAGTGCATTGACAATAACTTCCACCCGGATGTGGGTGCGCCTCGCCTGTCCCAATGAAATGGAGAGGAACACGCTGACGACCATCATTGTCGCCATGAACTCAAACGCTGCCGGGACCGGCCGGCTTGACAGGCCGGCGATATCAAGATTTGTGCCGACAACATCGACGGCGCCGGCTACCATCATCAGCAAAAGGGCTATGCCCGCGAGGAAAGCGCAACCGAGATTGACATACATTAGGCAGTCTACTGCGACTGATCGTTCCCTGGCCATCGCGCTACTCCAAAATCGGGGAAACACCTCCACTCCCCGGCGCGGATGGCCCGCGCCGGAAAGCAGGGCAGACAAGTGAAAGCAGGTTACCTGCCGGTCACTTCCTTCCAGATAACGACTGTCTTGCGGGCATCATCACCCCATCCTTTTTCCTCCATCTCTGCAATGAAGTCAGCGAAGAAGTCCGGATTGGCTGCGCGCCACTTGGCGGCCTCTTCAGCAGGAAAATCGTGCATTGTGACGCCCTTGGCTTTCAACGTCGCGATCGCTTCCTCGCCAGCCGCGATCACGGCTTCGCGGTCACGTTCGGCAGCTTCAAGTCCGGTCTTGACGAATATGTCCTGCTGCTCGGGGGTCAGTTTGGCCCACGCGGACTGCGAAATCCAGATGCCTGTCGAAGGGCCAAGCCACAAGGTTATGTTCGAAATGTTCTTGGCCACCTCGTATATCTTGTAGTTGACGACGAGATCGACGGCAAAAGGCGCGCAATCGACGGCACCACGGCTGAGACCTTCATAAATCTCGGGCAACGACAAGGTTACCGGGGTGCCGCCTGCGGCTTCCACCATC
The DNA here is from genome assembly GCA_963700885.1 of uncultured Alphaproteobacteria bacterium. GTDB lineage: Bacteria > Pseudomonadota > Alphaproteobacteria > Rhizobiales > Aestuariivirgaceae > Anderseniella. The sequence continues at coordinate 98,935 of CAVOZJ010000002.1, read as the reverse complement.
CGCGGCATGTCCTTGCCCCAGGTGCGCATCTTCTTGCCTTTCATCCCCTCCACAGTCGTAACTGCTTCCTTGCAGACCAGCTTGTAGGGATTGAGATGGTGGAAAAACAGCGCCTTGATGCCGTTGCGCTTCGTCTCCTCCTGATAGATCGGAACTTCCAGCATCAGCCGCTTCATCAGTTCCGTGGCATGAGGCACTTCATCCATGGTCATGGGAATGGAATTGGGAGCCGCATAGAACGGCATCTCTGCCGGGAAATAACCGGGAGACATGGCGGCCATGTCGATTGCACCCTGCTGCAGCAACGCCAGGTTTTCCTTCGCCTTGCCGAGCGCTTCGGCCCAGAAAATCTTGATCTTCACCTCGCCATTTGTGCGCTTCTCAATTTCGTCGGCGAACCATTTGTCAATCTGGGAGCCAGCGTTGTTTTCTGTCCACTGATGACTCATTCGCAGGGTCATTTCCGCCATGGCGGAATTTGTTGCTGCCAACAGCATTGCGAGCGGCAGGGCCGCGGCAAGCAGTGTTTTTCTTAGCGTCATAACTTGGTTTCCTCCTGTGTATTATTACGCAATTATCCGGACAATCGTTGTTTTGTCATTTGGTGGCCGGCCCGGAATTCGCCACCACATTTTGAAATTGATCGGGTTGTTCACAACCCGGCTGGGACCTCCTGTTCCCGAAGGGCCCGACGATTGATTTTCCCCGTACTTGTCAGCGGAAAACTGTCAACGAATTCAATGCGTCTGGGATATTTGAAAACAGCAAGATTGGTCTTGACGTGATCCTGAAGAGCTCGCACCAGTTCGTCGCTCGCCACATGACCGTCGTGAAGCCTTATGAACGCCTTGACGACCTGGCCCCGGTCCTCATCCGGGCTGCCGATTACGGCCGCCTCCGCCACTGCTTCGTGGTGTATGAGTGCATCTTCAACTTCGGCGGGACCGATGCGAAATCCGGCGCTTTTGATCAGGTCATCATTGCGACCCTTGAACCAGAAATAGCCGTCTTCATCTCGGTAAGCGAAATCGCCGGTGCGTATCCAGCTCCCGCAACGCATCTGCCTGGTGCGGTCCGGCTGTCTCCAGTAGCCGATAAACAGCGTAGGATCGTCGTCGCTTACTGCTATTTCGCCAGGCGTCCCATCGGCAACAGTTTTGCCATTTTCGTCGATCACCACCACACTATGGCCAGGATATGCCCGCCCCATGGATCCAGGTTTGATCGGCCAGAGCCGTCTGCAATTACCAATCAGATGATTGACTTCGGTGAGGCCGTAGAATTCATTTATCGGTACACCAAACTTGTCAGCCCAGTCCAGGACGGCACCTGGCAAGGGCTCGCCTCCGGTTCCAATGGCCCGGATTGCCAGGTTCGGCCAATGCTTTAGCGGGTCCTTGTGGGCGGCCATTCGCTTCAGCGCCGTTGGGGTCAGAAAACAATGAGTGACCTTGTGCCGGACCATAAAGTCGAACGCCCAATCGGCCGCAAAGCGCGTCGGGCCGGCAACCACTGTTTGGCCGAAATACCATCCTGTCAGCATGACGTTGAAGATTCCGGCCACCCATGACCAATCGGAAACCGTCCATAGCACGCGTCCCCGTTCGTGCATGTCCATTTCATAGAACAAGGAGACCGAAGCAATGTAGCCACGCAGAATGGCCTGCCGGTGCAGAATGCCTTTCGGCATGCCGGTAGAGCCTGAAGTATAAAGCAGCAACGCCGGATCATCCGCTTTTGTAGGCTCGGCAACGAAATCGGCGGCTTCTGTGTCCAGTGCCGCTTCGAAAGGAACCTCACCTTCAATGCATCCGCCGGAAACGATGATCACACAGTCTTGCGCCAGCCTATGGCGAACGTCGGCAACCCGGTCCCAGAGCGGTCGCTGGGTTACAACAGCCGTTGCCTGACAGTCATCAAGCACATGAGCTATGGCATCCGGGCCGTAAAGCTGCGACAGCGGGGCAGCAACCGCCCCCAGTTTGTACGCAGCCAGGTAAGTCAGTGCAGTCTCCAGCCCTTGCCCGCAAAAACAGGCAACGACATCGCCATGGCCCACTCCCACAGTGCGCAGGTACGCCGCAAAACTGTTCGAGAGACGGCAAAGTTCAGCATAGGTGTAAGACTGGAAAGGTCCACCCTCTGGATCGCAGATCAGGGCCACTACGTCGGCATTGTCGCCTTGAGCGTGGCGGTCAACCGTATCGACCGCCATGTTGTAAGATTCCAGGGGTGGAATGTGAAAATTCGCCACCAGTGAAGCATAACCTGGATCACCGCCCAAAATGCGGCGGAGGTCATTCAGGTTGACTTGATCACCGTGAATCCGGCCCGTCGACACGATCACTACCTCCTCCTGCCACCACTGTCCAACTGGCAACGGAGCCGATTCACGACATGACCTTTCTGCCGTGCGGCCACTTGAAGTCTGACCTGGCTCCCGTTCAACCGTGGCAAATTTATTTGATCATTTCAAATTATTATAACGAATTGTAATTCATCAGTTATTCTTATAGAATGTCAGGACGGGAACAGGCCAATGAACTTGAAACAGCTGGAAGCCTTCGTCTGGACAGTGCGGCTCAACAGCTTCAGTGCTGCGGCCAAACGACTGAACTCAAGCCAGCCGGCAGTCTCCATGCGTATCCAGGACCTGGAGCAGGCGCTAGGCGCCGAACTTTTCGAGGAGCCCAGACGCGCAACCCGCCTGACCCTGAAGGGGCGGGATTTGATGGACTACGCCCAACGTATTCTGGCGCTGTCCTCGGAAGCCCAGGCCCGCATTGGAAACGCAGAAGCGGTTACCGGGCGCATCCGGTTTGGAGTTGGCGAAACCATAGCACTTACCTGGCTTCCGGACTTTATCGCCACTCTTAACGAAACCTATCCTCGTCTGGTCGTTGAGTCAGTCGTGGATCTGACGATCGGACTGTGGGAAAAGTTCGACTCAGGTGAGATGGATCTGTTGTTACTCCCGGGTCCCGCTCATCGCGCAAACATAGTCGTCAATCATCTCGGCACTACGCAATATTCCTGGTTGGCAAGCCCGAAGCTCGGCATACCGCAAGATCGGACAATGACACCCAAAGACCTTGAATCCTGGCCGATAGTAACCCTGTCGCAAGCCTCAATTCTGCATGAGATTATCGAGAACTGGTTTCTCGGTAACCGGGCCGAACCGCGGCGCATGGATGTCTGCAACAGTCTCGGCGTGGTGCTGGCTCTCACCGTTTCGGGCCTCGGCATCAGCTTGTTGCCGCCGCGCATCTACCAGCGAGAAATTGAACGCAACGAACTGATGGTTATCAAAACCTCGCCGCAGTTCAATCCAATAGAGTTTGCTTCCGTTTACCGTAAGGACCGGGAACAGGCATTGATCAGGGACATCGCCAGAATCGCGTCTGAAGCCAGTACATTTGATGTCGTGCCGGCACCGATCTAGTGTCGAACATTGCGCTTGCGGCAACCTGAAGGGCGCTATAACTGAACGTGTATAGTGCCGGAGCCTGACGGAAAACTTCAATAGGTGCGGCTGGTTGATAGTGCGATGCAATAAGGTCATGTGGTGAAGAATGTAACCGTGACATTCGCCGGTTCAGGCGATGCTTTTGGTTCCGGTGGCCGGCTGAATACCTGTATTGTCGTGGATGCGCCGGATATGCGCCTTGCCGTCGACTTCGGCGCTTCAAGCCTTGTCGCGCTGAACAGGGTCGGAATTGAACACAACTCCATCGAGGCCATTGTCATTACTCACCTGCATGGCGATCACGCGGGCGGCATTCCGTTCCTGTTGATGGATGCAATGCTCGGCGCAAGGCGGCAGCATCCGCTGACAATCATCGGGCCGCCAGGTATCCGGCAATGGGTTCAACAGGCGACCGCCACGCTGTTCCCCGGTTCTGACAACATGAAACGCCGGTTCGCCGTGGAGTTCGTGGAGCTGTCGAACACCTCGGTACACCATCATCGCCAGCTTGCAATCGAGACCATGCCCGCCATTCACACGCCTGAGACACTGCCTGCCTCACTGCGACTGACGATCAGCGGCAAAATCATCGCCTACACCGGTGATGGCGAATGGAATCCGCACATGATGGCGCTGGCAGAAGACGCCGACCTGCTGATCATGGAGTGCTACGCATATGGTAAGCCTGTGAAGTATCATCTGAACTATCCCGATATTGAGGCCAACCGGGGCTCTCTGAGCGCCAGGCGCATTGTGCTGACCCATATGGGCCCGGACATGCTTGCTGCTGCTGGCGGCATTCCCGAAGAAACAGCCTTCGACGGCATGGTCATCACGCTTTGAGCACCCACACACAGACATTCAGCATTGCGATCCTGCTGTTCTGCATCGCCCTGCTCGCGCTGGCAACAGGGCTGCAGGGATCGCTGGTCGGTCTTCTGGCTTCGCAGGCGGAGTTTGGCGGCATGGCGATCGGCTATATTGCGACTGGTTATCCTGTCGGCATCCTGCTGGGAGCCTGGCTGGTGCCCCGCATGATCGAAGAAGTTGGCTACATCCGGGTATTCGCGGGTCTTGCTTCGCTTGCTTCGTCAACAGCACTTCTTCTGGCGCTTTTTGCCGAACCGACATGGTGGTTTGTTCTGCGTGTTCTGACGGGTATTTCGACCACCGGACTGTATATCATTTGCGAGGCATGGCTGAACGCCTCCACAACAAACCGCACCCGGGGCCGGGTGATGGCACTTTATCTTCTGGTGACCTATTCCATGATGGGTGCCGGGCAATTCCTTCTCAACGTCGAAGACAGCAGTGGCTATGTGCGTTTTTTGCTCGCCTCGGTCATCCTGTCTTTCGCTCTGGTACCAATCACCCTTCTCAGGATCGAGGTGCCGGCTGTTGTACGGACGCCGCCGGTGTCTCTGGGAGTGGTTTTTCGAGCCTCGCCGCTCGCCACCTACGCCATTTTTGTCAACGGCCTGGCCCAGAGTGCGCTTTTCGGTCTCGGATCGGCCTATGGCGTCATCAAGGGTATCCCGGTCTGGTGGATATCGGTAATGATCGCATTGCCAACCATCGGAGTGACAATTGTGGTGTATCCCCTGGGGATGCTCGCGGACAAGGTGGATCGCCGGCTGGTCTTGCTGACGGTAAGCCTGTTTGCGGCACTGGCTGCAATGCTGGCTGCCGTTCAGCAGGACAGCCTCCAGATCACGATCATGATGTTTGCCGTTTTCGGCACGCTGGCCATTCCGACCCGGTCCGTCGCATTGGCACATATCAACGACCAGATGAAAAGCCTGCAGATGCTGTCGGCATCCAGCCGCCTGTTTGTGATTTACGGTTTTGGATCATCTCTCGGACCGTTGATGGTCGGCACATTGATGCAAAGCTCCGGTCCGGACGCTTTCATGTACTTTCAGGCGGCAATCTTCTTTTCAGTACTGATAGTATCTGCTTTCAGGATGGCGCTTGGGCCTGCTAGACGCCGTTCGAACCAGATGAAGAATGCCATCGCTTCCTGGAACATTGTGCCGAGGCAGGAAACCAATGCGCCACATAAAGTTTCCTTACCGGAAAAAAACCCGCCCGAATAGTTGTTCTTAAGTTTTCAGTTTTCGTAAGTGTATGACTTCAAGAATTACTTTTGCATCATTCATCACACACAGCATCTGCATTCGGCACGAAGCTATTGGTCCAGGTGAGTGATCCATCGTTGCCGGCGTTTCGAACCGACTCATGGCTTTTTTCGCAAAGCGCCTGCTGAAAGCCGATGCAAAGGCAGGCAAACTCACGCGCGTCGATGAATGTGCCGAGAAAATAATCGCCGTCCAGCTTCGCATTTTTCTTGTTATTGGTTGCCAGCAGGGTCGAAACTGCAAGCGGGTTGTTGATATCCAGCCCGGAAGGGACTTCATCACTCGCAACTCCAGTGATGCTCAGTACCATATTGTTCCGCACCTGAACCTTGAAAGCATCTGGAGACATGATCAGAACAGGTCCCATTTTGAATTCTCCGGCGTGTGACCACGGCAGGTTCCGAAGCAAAAGGGTTTGTTCTCCGATTGCCTGCAGCCACAGATGTGAAATTCACCGGAAATTGGCGCAACGAATTCAATGGGCTCGAACTTCGTGCTGATGTGTGACTGGTCGCACCAGGGCTGGGTTTTCGACAGGCCGCAACTGCACCACAGATAGGATTCACCGGCTTTGACCTGGACAATGTAGGGACCCCGTCTCGACATAACGGGATCACCACTTTGTTGTACCGGTAGTGTCCGTTTGCTGTTCATCAACTTGCCAGTCCTTCCTGCACCAGCCAGTCGTTCAGTTTGTGGAAAGGTTCGGTTGAATGCGGAAGACTCATCGCGGCAACGAAGTAGTCCTGGAACGCAGGTTCTATCGCGGTTTCCACCTTGTCGACCATGCGGCATACGCGATCTATTTCGACCCTTGAACTTGCCGACAGAAGAGCAATACGCGCGCCCGTACCTGCTGCGTTTCCGGCAGAAGAAACCTTGTCGAGATCACAATCGGGAATAAGACCGATCGCCATGGCATACCCGACGTCGATGTAGCTGCCAAAGGCTCCGGCCAGATAAATTCGGTCAACATGGTCCGTGCCCATCCGGTCCATCAACAGCCGCACGCCCGAATAACACGCTGATTTGGCCAGCTGGATCGCCCGGATATCGGACGGAGACACATAGATGACACGCTCGCCATCGCGGTGCAGCACATATTCATAATTCCTGCCCTTGGCCACGAAGTTGGGATGATCCGAGACATCCAGTTGCCTGGCCTGCATGCGGCCCGATGAATCCACAATGCCGCTGAGAAACAACTCGGCCACCGCCTCGATGATCCCTGAACCGCAGATGCCGGCGACCCCGATACCTTCGGCAGCCTCGTCAAAGCCATCTTCGTCGGACCATTGGTCGACCCCGATAATCTTGAATCTGGGCTTGAGTGTCTTGCGGTCAATGCGCACACGTTCAATCGCTCCCGGCGCCGCACGCTGACCACAGGTGATCTGCGCGCCCTCAAATGCCGGACCAGTAGGCGAGGAACACGCAATCAGACGTTCCTTGTGGCCCAGGACAATTTCGGCGTTGGTGCCGACATCGATGACCAGCGTCATCTCTTCGCTCAGATGCGGTGCCTGGCTCAGGATCACACCTGCAGTATCCGCACCGACATGCCCGGCAATACAGGGCAGGAACCAGACATAGGCGGCACGGCCGATCGGAATGTTGAGGTCCCGGGCATGTACGCTTGTGCCCTGATCCACCACCAGGGGAAACGGTTCCATCCCCAACTGTGTCGGGTCAATACCCATAACCAGATGGTGCATGGTTGGGTTGCCCACAACGGTCATTTCGACAACATCCCTGGGTGAAATGCCGGCCTCCTTGCAGACGTCAATCACAATGTCCGCCAATGCCGTCTGGATCGCGGCCGTCAGGTTGGGGGCCTCGTTTTCGTTTTGCTGAAGATAGGATATGCGGCTCATCAAGTCTTCGCCGAAACGGATTTGCGGGTTCATAAGGCCAGAACTGGCCATGACATCTCCATTGTCGAGCGCGCACAGGTGACCGGCAACAGTCGTCGTGCCTACGTCAACGGCAATCCCGAAGACGCGTTCCTTAAAGCCGGGCCAGACTGCGATCACCTCATGGCCTGCGCGAACTGCCACTGTTGCCTTGAACTCTCCTCCGTAAACTTTGCCGGCACGCAGTGCCGCAGACAGTTCCGACAAACAGCTGATGTCCCATTTCAGATCGGAAAACCCCCACTCCCGGGACAAGTTGCCGTTGATCCTCTCAAGATCGGACCGTTGATCCTGCATACTGGGCTTCGGCAATTCGACATAGTGAAGCGTGACAACCGGATCAACGACGAGATCGCGGATTTCGTCCGCACTCTTGCGCACCATTTGCCGGTGAATCTGGCTTTCTTCCGGCACATCAACCACAAGGTCGCCCAGAAGCTGGGTCTGACAGCCAAGCCGGCGCTTTTCGCCCAGACCCTTGATCTTCTTGTAACGCTGTTCAGTCGGACCGGATTCGGACAGGTGCGAAGGGTCGGAAATGATCTGCAGTTTCGCAAATTCACCAAATGAAGGTTCAATTTGACAACGCCCGCAAACCGCGCGTCCGCCACAGACGGTATCCAGATCCACCCCAAGTGCCCTGCCGGCATCCAGCAGGCTCGTCCCGATCGGAAACTCCCCGCGTTTGCCGGATGGCATGAATACTAGTTTTGCCTTTGAATTCATTGTGTAAACTGACGGTAATCTATCCTCGGAATCCACATCGATCAATTATATGGTCCAGAAGAAGTCACAAGCATGCCGCGAGCACATGCCCCCCCTGACCATATACTTCAAGCCATCTTCTGTTTTCGCAGTTCACCCCAGTTGACCCGGATTTCATCTACTATGAAGTCGCGCAGCAGCGAGATGCGTTGCGAAAGGCCTAGTTCCTGCGGATAGACAAAATAGATCGGGATTTTTGGCCCGGCCACATCCGGTAATACTCTGACCAGTTTGCTGGATCGTTCGCTCAGATAGAATGGCAACGCCGCCAGCCCCAGTCCGTTCTCTGCCGCCCTGTAAATGCCGTAGATGTTGTTGATGGAAATATCCGGTACGTAGCCGGGCGCTGCAGGACGATTAAACTGGGACAGCCAGTTCAGCTCTCTGATGGGTTGCTGCCCGACGCCCTCACCGTAAACAATCAACTGGTGTGCATTGAGATCTTCCACCGACTTGGGGATTCCGTGTTTTTTCAGATATTCCTGGCATCCATAAATATGGTATGAAAACTCTTCAATGAACTTGAAGACCAGATTGGGTTGTTCCGGTTTACTGAACCGGATTGCACAATCTGCTTCTCTCTTGCACAGGTCCAGAACCGTATTGTCCACCAGCAGCAACGATACCTCGATGGACGGATGCATTTCATGAAACTTGCCGAGCCGCGATGATAGCCATGCCGAACCGAATGCCTCTGTGGTCGTTAGCGAGAGAGGCCCAACCGGCGTCTCGTGCATTTCATTGAGGCGCGCAAGGCCAAGTTCCAGCGAATCCCACATCTTCTGAATGGAATCCAGAAAATACTCGCCGTACTCGGTTGGCAAAAGGCCCTGGCGATTTCGGAAAAAGATATCGTAGCCCAGTTCCTGTTCCAAGGTACCGATCTGCCTGCTGACCGCAGATTGCGTGATATTCATGATTTGTGCAGCTTTGGTAAAACTGCCCGCCTCATGTACAATCAGGCAGTTCCTCAATCGGTTCCAGTCGAGGTGATATACCTTCTGGAAAGGCACCCGGGCCACACCGTCCGGCGCATCCAGGGTACCGGTAATGCCGATTGCCGTTCCATTTTCCAGAACGAACCAGCGGAACACACGGTCGTTGTGACCGGGCCAGGGCTTGTAGATGTCGTGGTGCAGTGTCCATTCAACACCTGGTACGATGTAGAGCTCGTCAACCTGCTGGCAAAGCTCGCTTTGCCGCACCAGTCCAGTTGGCCAACCAGGGCATTCGGCATCCAGCAGTTTTTTTAATGTCGGCATGAAAAACCCGACCTCTCCCTATATTTTCATTGCAGGTGATTACGCCGCATTCCGGCGCATTTGTCATTAGTATTAAATTTTCGAGGAGAAATCCGAGGCGTCAACCCCGGCCAAACCGGCCACTCAACCCTGCTATAACTTTTGCCTTTTTGGCCGTCAACAGATCTTTCTGCGAGTTCGCCAGCCGGCCCAGTGGAGTAGCGCAGGAATGTATCATCCGTTTAAGCGGGATATAGGCAATGAAGCCGCACACTGCCAGAGCGTGAAATATCCACAACGCATTGATGGCGCTGGCCCCGGTGGGAGAAATCGGGATAAAGGCAAGCCCGACAAAAGACGCCCACCCGGTGCCCGACCCGGCAGGTTCAAGTCCCAGCCGTGCGCCTTCAAGCATGAACCCGGTGACCGCTACCACGAGCAGGAAAACGGTTGTTGGGGTATCGGTAAATTTCTGCTCGGATTTACCATTGACCATGACCCGGAAAACCAGCGCGAGCAGGCAGCCAATCAGCAGCATAAGTCCTGTCAGATCATAAGCCAGGTCAAAGGCCAGTTTCAACGGGTGTTCAGGCATGTGCCAGATGTCAATCCATCCGAAGGCCGGGAAAGCTTCGCGAAACACGACCGCCACCATCTCAACGAGAAACATCAGCCCAAATCCCCAGAAAATCAGCTGATGCCGCACCCAGCGAAAAGGGCTGACTGAAAACAGCGTGCGATGCAGCACGACTTCATCGACCAGTGTGCGAGCCAGTGCGCCCTGATCCAGGCTGTCCCGGTGCCACAGATTTCCGAAACGATTAAAGGTCGGCAGGTTTTTTTGAACAATCACACGATAGATACCGACATCCAGGATCACGATGGCAGCCAATATGGCCGGGCCAAACAGGATGTATCGAACCGGTACGTTTCCCATCGCAGCTTCATGAACATAATAGCCAATAAAGCTTGCTACCGCGAATACATAAGCCCACGCTCCCATCCAGAACGCGGCAGTAAATGCTCGCCGCAGGGAAGCGGTATCAAACCATCTGGTCAGCGCGAAAATGCCAAGCAGGACCGCGCCGCACAAAATCAGGACAGATGCGATCAGAAACAGGGCGTAGCCGATGGCAGCATGGCTTTGGCCAGCCAGTCCCAGAACGATCAGCAGGCCCGCCAGGACACAGTTGATCGTGCGAATACTGAGCCAGCCAGGTTTGCCAGTTGCCTCTGCCGGTTGCGTCATCCTATTCCGCCGCCGCTGCTTTCGCGGACTCGCGTTCACGGTCAATCTCCAGCATTGCTTCGTGAAGTTCCGGAGCACCGCCTTTCAGATTTTTCAGCCGCGTCACACACGCCTTTGCCTTGTCAACGGCCACCAGCGCATCCATGCCATAGGCGTCCGCGCCAATTTTATCGCACCAGGCCTGGCTGATAGGGGCGCCGCCAACGAAGACTTTCAAATCTTCACGCAGTCCCTCGGCCGCGAACACCTTCAGGGTTTCCCACTGCATATTCATGGTTGTAGTCAACAGGGCCGAAAACCCGACAATCTGCGGCTTGAATTCGCGCACCGCCTGGACGAATTTTTCCGGGGGTACCGTCACGCCCAGATCATGCACGGTAAAACCGGCAGCTTCCATCATCATTGCAACGATCTTCTTGCCGATGTCATGCAGATCACCCTGCACTGTCCCGATGACAACGGTGCCAACTTCTTCGCTTTTTTCTGCCAGGATCAGTGGTTTCAGCCGCGCAAGTGCTTCATGCATGCACTTTGCCGACATCATGACTTCCGGCAGGAAATACTCGTCCATCTTGAACCTGCGGCCCACCTCGGCAATGCCAGTGGCCATTGGTCCGGAAATCAATGTTCGGGCGCTGATGTCACCTTCAAGCGCCTGGTTTATAAAACCAACAGTATCGGTATGTTCGCCATCAATGATGTTCCATTCCAGTCTGTGGAACAACTCTTTCAGTTCAGCGGGCGCATCGTTCCAGCGGTCCGTTTCCATGGAATCTTCAAAATCGTACTGGAGATCTTCCAGATCGAATTCGATTTCTGTGTCAATCTTCAATGGCATTGAGTTGATACCCCACTGTTATGTCGCAAGCGTCGGCTTAGGCCGCCGCTTTTTCTTCTTCGGGTTTGGATCCCAAGGTTCGTAATCCGTGCCGTCATCGGCCCCTTCGGGCGGCATTTCCGGCAACGGGTACTTCCCATATTCATGCGCTTCCTCAATCATTGCCAATGTGTTCTCGACCGGCACATCGTGCTCCAGCCGGTGCGACGAACTCAGAAGGAAACCACCCCCGTGGCCAACCTCCCAGATACGCTGGCGCACTTCCTTGCGAACATCTTCGACCGTTCCCCACGGCAGGGTCTCCTGCACATCAATACCGCCGTAAAAAAACATCTCCTTGCCAAGCTGACGTTTCTTCGCAGACGGATTTGAATGGCGGGCTACTTTGGGCGGCATCGAATCATAGCCATCAACTCCGCAGTCAATGAGATGACGCATGAACGGTTCGGGAATGGCGCCACAACTGTGAAACTGGATTTTCCCGTTTGGGTTCTTGGTGTGATAAAATTCCTTGGTCGCCAGCGTCGCGCGTTTGTAGTGTGGAACCAACTGCTTTTCGAACATTGGTAGAGACATAAACGCTGTCTTTTCAGAGGCCAGATCCTCGGGGCTCATGCGAAGCCAGTCGATATATTCTCCGCACTGGGCAAGAAACGCCTTGTTGTGCTCGATTTCCAGGTCGACAAGCTTGATCAGCATGGCGTCCAGAAATTCGGGGCTTTCAATGAAGTCCGAGAAAATCTTCGCATAACCCACCATGTATTTCGCCTGCTCGAACAACCCGCCGCGTCCGCCTTGTCCCATAAGTGCGAACGGCGTTTCTTCCCGGATGTACTTGCAATATTCACGCAGCGACATGCCGGGCACAGGGCTGTCCTGCCACGCCGCTTCGTCCCACGGGTCCGGCCAGGGAAACTCACGCAATATCTCCAGCCCTTCCTTGAGCGGAGCACTGGTGGCGTCAAACAGCGGATAGCCGATCATTTCGTAGTAACCGCCGTTTTCATGGGGGGTCCATTTACGCACCACGCCCCATTCATCAATATTTATTTCAGCATTATCGGGCGGCGACGGCACCTGCAGCGGAACCGGGATGGCATCCAGGTCAAGAATGCGGAAACCCGGTGATCCTCCGGGAGGTCCGATCGAAACCCGCAGGAAATCAACATCCAGCTTCTCGGCCAGATCAACCTCGAACGCGACGTCGGTTGTCCACGTGGTCGACCCGGTTCGATAATTCTTGAAGTCCTCGTTGTAGCCCATTCCCAGGCCCCTGCGCAGATGCTGGTAGCCCTCGACGGTGCCCCAAAGTCCGATTGGCACACGGTCAGGCTCTTTCAAATTCAATGCATCGAGCGTTCTCTGGCGTTGAGGCGGGATAGCTCTTCCAACTGTTGCTGTCATGTTGCCTCCGTAATTTGTCTCGACCGACACGGGTTCGCCTGAACCCGTAAGGTTGCTATCACTTTCAAATCCATCAGGTTAGTGACTTTGGCCGGTTCAACCGGCAGTCACCCTGAGCCAAGGCCGAATTCGTACGCATCTCTGCTCGAACAGGGTCTTCGTGAAAAAGCATATCATCAGTTACCGTGCGCTCGAAGTTGGCTGACGCGGTCCCCCGGCGCCTGGTGCTCATGGATATGAACGGGGCCGTGACCGGCCCCGTTCACAGGTTGGCTTACTTCATCCAGGGCGGTACAAATTCCTCGAATTTGCCGTCGTTGAATTTCACAAAGGACATGTCCTTGATGATGAAGTGATTTGGCGCGTTTCCTTCGCCAATGGTCACGCTTGGCACCACACTGTCTTTCCAGTCGTCGATACCCTCGAGGGTCTCGACAAGACGATCACGTGTGATCGGACCATCGCCCATGCGGCGCAGCGCTTCGGTGAAGACCTGGCTGCCTGCGAAACCCCACAGGTGAATCGCGTCGGGCTGTTCTTCGGGATAGTATTTGGCCAGAATTTCCTTGGCTTCCTGAATTTGCGGAGCAGGCGAATCGAAGTCACGGAAGATGGTCGCAAAGTAAACGCCGTTCACGGCATCATTGCCGGCCAGTTCCGCAACTTTGGGGCTCTTGCCAAAGAACACGTTGATAACCGGAACATCCCATCCAAGCTTCGCTCGCTCGGTGTAGAACTTGGCTGCCGGTTCAGGGGCACAGGAACAGATCACAGCTTCCGCTCCTGAGGCTTTCATGGCGATGACCTGAGAAGAAACGTCCACTTCTTTCGGCTCATACCCTTCGGCGGCGACTACTTCCACCCCTTCAGACTTGAGCACGGATTCGATGCCCGACATATGTGTCTTGCCGGACGGATCGTTCTGGTACAGCACCGCGACTTTTGAAGCGCCAAAGACTTCCTTGGCAAATTTGACCAACTGTACACCTTCGGTGAAGTAGCTTGGATAAAGTGGAAACACCCACTTGCTTTCGATTGTCAGATTCTTCTCAGCGCCTGTGCCTGCGCCAATCAATGGCACATTATTTTCAACAATATAGTCAATCACGGCACTTGTCGGTGCTGATCCCAGCGGCGATACAATGGCAAAGCAGTCGTCGCGTTCGACAAAGCGTTTCACCGCGGTCGTCGTGCGCGCAGGTTCATACTTGTCATCAATCATCCGGAACTCGATCTTGCGACCATTGATTCCGCCATTGTCATTTATATGCTTGAACCAGGCATCCGCGCCCTTGCCCATGCGAAAATAGCTGGACACTTTGCCGGTCATCGGTTGGTACGAGCAAATCAGGACACTATCGTCCGTTATGCCGGGACCATTCTCGGCGACAGCGGGTGTGGCAATTGCTGCAAGCGCCGCAGCAAATGTGCCGTATAACATCGGTTTGACTAATTTTTTCATATTTTCCTCCCAAGTTGAGCGCAATTTGCGCGATGTGCCGTTTCACCCGGTCGATGGGTGAAATCAGGCAATTCCCAAGTAAGTTTCATATACCTCCCTGTTGTCCTGCAACTCCTTTGAAGAGCCGGAGATCATCACTTTCCCCAACTGCATCACGTAGCCGAAACTCGAAACTTTCAAGGCCATTTTCATGTTTTGTTCGACCAGGAGAATGGCCAGTTCCCGTTCCGCCACAAGCCGTTGCAGTGTTTCAAAAATTTGCGAGACCACGATCGGAGCAAGCCCCAGCGAAGGCTCGTCAAGCATCAACAGTCGCGGCGCCGCCATGAGACCTCGTCCAATTGCCAGCATTTGCTGTTCACCGCCGGACAGGGACCCGCCCAGTTGCGCATGTCTTTCCTTCAGACGCGGAAACAGATGGAAAACGTCTTCCAGATCTTTCTCGATCTCCTTGCGGTCCGAGCGTGTGTAGGCGCCCATTTCAAGATTGTCGGTAACCGACAAGTCCTTGAATATGCGCCTGCCTTCGGGTACCTGCGCAATGCCCTTGCGCGTCACGGCATTCGGTGTCTGGCCGGTTATGCCTTTTCCGTCCCAGTGAATCGACCCGGCAACAGGCTTCACCACACCGGAAATGCATTTCAGGGTCGTTGACTTGCCCGCGCCGTTCGCGCCCAGAAGCGCAACTATGCCCTTCCGGGGAACATCGATTGACACGCTCCTGAGTGCAGTGATCGGACCATAATTGGCTTTCAGGTTTTCGACCCGCAAAGAACTCATGCGTGTTCCTCCTCACCCAGGTATGCCTTGATCACTTCCGGGTTCTTGCGAATTTCCTCCGGGGTTCCTTCCGCTAGGTTTGCACCAAAATTTATGACGTAAAGGTAGTCACACACCTTCATGACCATCTTCATGTCGTGTTCGACAAGAAGCACCGAGACACCCAGTTCCGTGTTTACCTTTTGAATGATTTCCTGAAGTTCTGCGGTTTCATCATCGTTGCAGCCGGCGACCGGTTCATCCAGCAGCAGGATCGACGGTCTTGAGGCCAGGGCCCTGCCAAGCTCCACACGTTTCTGATACCCGTATGGCAGGTTTCCGACTTCGTTCTCGAGCTCTGCGGTAAGATTCAGGGTTTCTGCTATTTCCAGGGCACGGGCTTCAATTTCCCGCTCCTTTTCCCGCGCTGCAGGGGTCCAGAACATGGCCTGGATGGGGTTACCCATCAGCGAATGCCCACCGGTCATGATATTGCGCCAGGTGGTCTGTTCCTTGAACAGATTGATGTTCTGAAAAGTCCGCGCGAGGCCGCGATGTACCATTTCATGGGGCCGCACTGCATCAATTTTCTCGCCGTTGTGAAACACCGATCCAGCCTCGTAGGGCTGGAAACGGGTAAGCACGTTGAACAAAGTCGTCTTGCCGGCCCCGTTCGGTCCGATCAGGCCAATGATCTTTCCCTTCTCAACCGTCAGCGAGATGTCATCGCACGCAACCACGCCGCCAAATGTAACGCGAATGTTTTCACAGCGTAGATGTTCGCTCATCAGTCAGCCTCCCCGGCAGCCATCGATCCGCCGGTCTTGCGCAGCAGGCGCCGCCGCGCATTCTTGAGAGGTCGAAGAACCAGTTCCATGATTCCTGCCGGGGCAAACCTCAGGACAAGTATCAGGACCACGCCTTTCAGGATGAATGAGAAATCAGCGAGTTGTTCAAAGAAAAAAGGCAACATCACAACAAAAAAGCCGCCAAGAAAGGGCCCGAATATGACCGTCGAACCACCTACGACAACAGCCATCAGAATGTCGACCGAGTACCAGATGTCGGCAAAGACCTCCGCCGAAACATAGTTCACGACATGGGCGTTCAATACACCGGCAATTCCGGTGATGGCAGCACTCAGGGTAAACGCCAAAGTCCTGTATTTGAGCCGGTTTACGCCACTGGCCATTGCCGCCTTTTCAGCATCCCTCAAAGCCATGAAAGCACGGCCCGTTCCCGAATTTACGAGCGCGAATACGAACAGTGTCACCAGAATCAGGCAGACCGTTGCAACATAGTAGAAACCATGATCACCGATCTCTATACCGAAAATGTGGTTGGACTCGAGCAGAATGCCGTCGCGGCCCTGGAAAAACGGAACATTGTTGAGAACGGTTCCGACAAAAAAGGCAAAGCCAAGTGTCCCGATCGCCATGAAAGCACCCGACAGTCGCAGGAAGATGAGCGCCAGCACAGCCCCGATAGCCCCTGCCATCGCCATACCGGCTACAATGCCGATAACCAGATCAACATGCAGATGCAGCGACAGCAGCGCCGACGTATAGGCGCCGATCGCCAGGAAGCCTCCGTGGCCAACCGAGACAAGTCCGGTGAACCCGACAAGCACCAAAATCCCCAGGGCGGCAATAACATAAATGATCACCAGAGACGCCTGGCTGAGCATCCAGCCCTTGACGTCCGGGAACAGCGGAGCAGCCAGCATGGCCGCAAAGAACACTGCCGAAAACAGGATGTCATTGCGCCTGAACCGGCGCTTCAGGTCCTTGACCGCCTGAGTCCTGCTGCTGGAGATCGCTGACGGGCCGATCTGAGCATCCGGCACATTGTCCTGGTGAACCAGCCTGTCCATCATATCTCGCGCCGTTGTTGAATGCCCACAAGGCCTTGTGGGCGGAATGCAAGCAGCACAACAATCATAATGAAGGCCACCGAGGTCTTGTAGTGGCTACCCAGATAACCACCGGCGAGGTTCTCAGCGACGCCAATCATCAGTGCTCCGATGACGGCTCCACGGAAGGAATACAGCCCGCCAAAAACCGCGGCCACGTATCCCTTGATCAGGATTTCATCCATCATTTCTGGAGATACATAGATAATCGGAGCCATCAGGACACCGACAAAGCCTGCAATTGCGCCGGCCATGCACCAGGTCAGCGTGACGATGAATTTAACCGGAATTCCCATCAGGTGCGCCGTTTCCGGATCGTCGGTGACCGCACGCATGGCGATACCGTGTTTGGTTTTGGTGAAAAACCACCACAATATCCCGCCAATCAGCAGGGCAACTGCCATATTGTACAGGTGGCCCTTGCTGATCAGGGCGCCGTACAGGTCGACTGGTGTCGGATCAAAACTGACAGGAAAAGCCTTGGTGTCACGCCCCCAGATCCACCCGGCAAAGCCATGCAGAATATAATAGACGCCTATGGTCGTAGTGAACAGCGTCAGCCAGTCAGAATCAGCGACCGGCCGCATGATGATCCGCTCTACGCAAAAGCCGAGCAGCATGCAGCAGGCCACTACCAGAAGCAGCATGGCGAAATAATTCAGGCCCCACTCCTTGAGGAAAATGATCCCCAGGAACGCACCGATCATCGCAAAATCACCTTGCGCGAGATTTATGGTGCGTGTGTTGCGAAACACGACGACCACCGCGATTGCCGTGAGGGCGTAAAGACTCCCTGTCGCAAGCCCGCTCAGTATTTGCTGGCCTAGCATGGCTCCTCCCTAATTTTCGCTGCCCACTTTTATGGGTCAGTTTGCCTGCGGACGTCAAACCGACTGGTTCCGTTGGAATGCCGCGACTCGGTGTCCAAGGCATCTGCAAAAAGTGCAGCTAAGTTGCCAAACGTTGCATTCCCCAGAATCGGCCCCCCCTGTCAAATTCCTGCAATGAAGATGTAAAAGTTGCAGCTTGAAACCCGGGAGAACCGAGATACATGGCAGAATTCCGGGAATAATACATTACATGCGTATTTCCCGATAGACAATTGAGCAACCAAAATTCATCCTGATCCAGCATGCGCAGGATTTGGTTCACCGACAGGTGCAGCAGACACGGTGCCGAGGCTTGCCGGCCGTCAGAACCGGGCAAAATGCGAGCCCCTGAAGCAGGCGGAAATTATCCGCCCCCACAACAAAGGATCTGATCTGATCAGGCTGATCGCCTCCATTCCCTTTGAACGGGCATGGTTGTTTTCAGTTCAATCAGTACCGGATAGGTCGATTGTTCGTTCTGTATTTCAGTCAGGTACCGGTTCTCCTGCGCACGCCGGGCGACAAGAACCGGGTCGGTAACGTCAAGCGGCGACAGGGATTGATTTGCAACCCATGCGAACGGCTCAATTCCCGCCCGCCTGAGATCGGCCTGCAACTGTGCAGCCTCGTGCACAGGGGTCGCCTCCGGCAAGGCGCACAGGACAATCCGGGTGAAACTGGCATCGCGAAGACGCGGCAGCAGCTTCAGGACTGAATCCGACACCGACTTGGCCTGGCGGCTCACCTCCTTGTGGTAGGATTGCGCAGCATCCAGCAGCAGGATCGTATGGCCGGTCGGCGCCGTATCCATTACAACGATCCGGCCTGTCGCCTCGTTCACAGCTTCCGCGAAAGCCTGGAACACAGCGATCTCTTCGGTGCATGGAGATGCCAGATCTTCTTCCAGCAGGGCCAGGCCATCCGCATCCAGGTTCTTGCCGGTTGTAGCCAGAACCCGCTCACGGTAATTGGCCACTTCCTGCTCGGGATCGATGCGCGACACCTTCAGATTTGGCGGCACATCACCGGCTGCATCTGCAACATGTGCGGCTGGATCGGTTGTTGTAAGCAGCACTTTGCGTCCGCGATCGGCGAGCGCTCGGGCAATTTCGGCGGCAATGGTTGTCTTGCCCACGCCACCCTTGCCCATTGTCATGATGACCCCGCCGTCACCATCGAGTTTGTCCACAAGCTCATCAAAACTTGACCATCCGCTTACATCTGGGGCTCGCGCGGCGATTTCGGGAAGCTCAAAATGCGGGTCGAAAAAGCCCTTCAATGCCTCCAGCCCGACGACCTGGCTCGGACGCAGCGGCAAATCAAGACGAGGTAGTTTTGCCAGGACCGCTGGAATTGTCTCAAGTGCTTCCTGACCACGCGCTTCCAGGCCAACTGCAATTGCATCAGTCCTGTCATTCGCCTTGAAAACGCCATTCACCACCAGTTGCTGATTGGTGATGTCCAGTTCCTTAAATTCCTGTGCTGTGCGGGCTGCTTCGTCGAGGGCCGAGCGTTCCGGGCGGGATACCAGGACAACGGTTGTCCTGTCTGAAATCCGACAGGGCATCAACCGTCGATGCATAAAGGTCGCGCTGTTCAACCAGACCCTGCAATGGGCCGAGACACGAGGTACCGGCACTGGCATTCTCTATGAACCCCGACCATGCAGTCGGCAGCGTCAGCAGGCGCAGTGTATGGCCGGTTGGCGCCGTGTCGAAAATGACATGGTCAAACCCGGCAATCGCATCAGGATCTCCCAACAGCCGCGCGAACTCGTTGAAGGCCGCAATTTCAACAGTGCAGGCTCCCGCCATCTGCTCTTCCATTGCAGCAATCGCGGTTTCAGGTAGAAGTCCGCGATACGGTCCGATCAGTTTTTCGCGATAGGCTTCGGCAGCAGCTTCCGGATCAACGTTCAAGGCAAACAGACCCGGAGCCTTCGAAATCTCGGTCGGCTCACTCGCAATCGACTGGCCGAAAACCTCTTCCAGGTTGGAGGCAGGATCGGTCGAAACCAGCAGGACCCTTTTGCCAAGCCCGGCCAGACGCACGCCAGCCGCACAGCTTGTTGAGGTCTTGCCCACCCCGCCTTTGCCGGTGAAGAACAGATTGGGAGTCGATTTTTCCAGGAATGTCATCAGTTATCCTATCCGCAGCATTTGCTGGTTGATTTTGGAGCCGCAGCGCCACTTTCCGGTGCAACCTGCGCACCGTCATCGCTGATACCCACCGATGCAAGCAACGCGGCCCGGCTTGGATAGTCGCCCTTTGAAAGGACGTCATCGCCGACGAATACGATCGGCAGGCAATCCACGCCTTCACTCTCCAGCAGAGACTTCACCTTGGCATTCTTGACATATTCACCTGGCTGGTGACCAAGCGTGAAACGATCAATGGACACGCCGGATTTCCGGGCTTTTTCCAGGGCGCTGGAAAATTGCGCTATGGCGTCATCTGCATCAGGACCGCAAACGCCGGTCGAACAGCACTGCGCGGGATCGTAAACTCTAATACTTGCCATGATGGGGGTTCCTTACTATCAGGCTTGGTTGACAAATTGTACCGGGACATCAGAAGCCACCTTTTCAGCCCCGGCACAGCAATTTTCCAGAAGATAGGCGCTCAATGCATAAACCGCGCTGATATTTGCCCGGTACAGGTTCTGACGGCCGCGTTTTTCACGCATCAACAGGCCTGCTGCCGTCAGGATGTTCAGATGAAAAGCCAATGTCGCCGATCCTTGTCCTAGTTTTTCGCCAATATGCCCGGCGATCGCACCATCAGGCCCGACACGCACCAGATATCGTAAAATATCCAGGCGGGTTTCCTGCGAAAGTGCAGCCAGGCGATCCAGGACAATTTTCTTCTCCATTCCTCCAAAGATATCGAGATATTTAGCAAAGTCAAGTCATCATGGACCTGGATCCGTATCAGTTTATAGTGAAGCCATTTCGTTCTACTCAAATTTGGGCCAGCCAACCCATCCTGCGGGAATATCCAGACGGTAATTGCTCGAGTGCGTGCCGATATCCCATCGCGTATAAAGATCGCCCAGGAAGAAATACAGCTTGTTGTTCTTGAGAGCGGAGCTCCTGTTGGGCCAGTTCACGCTGACACCGCATCTTGGTGCAACGGTCAGGCCACCGGTCCAGCCCTGCCCTATTTTTCGCGGATACCCGTCATCACTTTTCTCTGGCAACGATCCGTCCGCGACGGTGAAGCGAGTATATTCGTCGCCGCGAAAGACATAGACCACCTGGCTGTCACCCCGGTCTACATAGATGGGGGCAAACGGGCCGCCGGCGCTGGCTGAACACGGTAAGAGAGATTGAACCGGGGTCGTGGCTTCATCGACTTTATTGCTTGCCACATCCCAGCTGACAGCTTCCGTCCGGCCCTGAAAAAAGAACCAGATCTTGTTTTGCCAACCCGGTACATGAATGGCGCCGGAAAGGTCAACGTCCGGAAAATTGTCCTGCAGACCGGGCCAGCCGTCAGCAATATCCTTTGGATAACCTGGCCACAACTGCTCTTTTTCAATGTCCCAGCGGATGTACTGGCGCTTCTTGAAAAAGTATAAAGCCTGTACCGGTCCGGTTTTGACCGATCCGGTCCAATCGACATGAACTGCCGCCAATGGACCGATCATTTGTTTCCGCCAAAACGCTCGGCGCCATCAACTACGACGCCCGGAAATCCTTGCATGCCCTTGCTTCCAGCCAGTTTTCCCGCGACTTTCTGCCGATTTTGCTGCGCCAGTTCAGCAAGTGATCCGGACTTGATAGCGCCAGTCGGACACACTTCCTCGCACGCGCGCGGCATGTCATGCGGACGTTCGCTGCCGGGTGTCTGGCAAAAATTGCATTTCTCCATCTTGCCGGCCATTGCAGTCAGCTGCGGCGCATTGAACGGGCATGCCCAGGCGCAGAAACCGCAACCAATGCACACTTTCGGATCGACCAGCACTATGCCATCGTCGCCTCGCTTGCTGATTGCACTGACCGGGCACGCAGTCTGACACGGTGCATCACCGCAATGCATGCAGGCCATGGAAACGTTCATCGCCTGGACATCCGGAAATTCGCCGGTTTCCACCTTGACAACTTCACGCCATCTCGGGCCAACCTCAACTTCGTTCCAGGTCTTGCAGGCAATCTCACAGGCGTGACATTTGACGCAAAGCTCGGCCGCGAAAAAGAATCCATGTTGCATGTATCAGCTCCTAGTTCAGGCCGGGCGCACTCGCACCTTGCATTCGTTGTAGCAATTGGCCCCCGTGACGGGATTGGTATGAATGTCCATCAGGTTGTTGGAATGGGCGCCCTTGCCCTTGGCGACAGATCCCATGGCCCAATGGCCAAAGCCATGTCCGTGTCGAATCGATACAGCTCCCGGAACCAGTCCCTGCACGACCTTGGCACGTATCGTGATGTTGTCCTTGGGGCTTTCGATGATGACCATCTGGTCATTCTCGATAGCGTATTTCGCAGCATCGGCGGCATTGATTTCAACCCAGTTTTCCGGGCAGATTTCCATCAGCAGCGGGTTGTTCTGCGTAACGATATTGCAATGCATCGAAAGCTTTGAGTGCGTCACCTGCAAGGGATAGTCATCATCAGGCAGCACGCTGCGTTCAGTGTATTCCGGATAGGCATTGAAGCCCGCATCCACATAGGCATGAGAGTAGATTTCAATCTTGCCCGACTTGGTCGCCAGGCAATCAGGCAACTTGTTGAACTTGGGCGGTTGCGACCAGAACCCAAGCTGTTTCAACTTCTCCAGTCCGCCGGGCAAATTTGCAGTCGCGGTTTTGGCCCAGTCCTCCCAATGATCGAAGGCGAAATGTTCGCCCCATCCCATCTTCTGGGCAATTCCCTTGGCGATCTCGTATGGCGGTTTGGATTCACCGATCGGCTCAATGGCCGGTTGGCAGATGATTGCTTCAGCACCCAGCCAAAGTCCCTGGCGTACTTCGGCCATTTCATAGAACGATGTCTCGGGCAGAACAATGTCACATTCAAGTGCGGTTTCACTCATAAGCACTTCACATGCCACCGCCAATTCGAGATGTTTGAACATCTCGAGCATTTTATCGCGATCTGGATCGCTCATCACCGGATTGGTGGATTGCACGAACAACGCTCTTACAGGATAGGGATCACCGTCAATGACAGCTTTTGGCAACTGTGCGTTGGGCAAGTCAGGGGCAATGGGATAACCCATTGCCGCATGCAGGGGCTGTTTTTCAGGCTTGCGCCTGGCCTTCTCCGGGATATCAAGCGGCGCGCCGAGCGGTGCCCAGTCTTTCAGGTGCAGGTTTCCTGGTCCATCCACCTGCCCGCATATTGCATCCAGAATGTAGCAGGCCCTGCCGGCATCATTGCCGTTGGTATAATATCCCGAACCCTTGAAAATTGCCGACATGGAAGGTTTCGTGGTAGCAAATTCGTGCGCCAGGCGTTTGATCGTCCCGGCATCCACTCCACACTTTTCCGCCGCCCATTCGGGGGTATAGCCATTGTCTTTCAAATGGTCCCGAAATCCGTCGAAGCCTTCGCAGTATTTCCTGACGAATTCCTTGTCATGCAACCCGTTGGCGATGATGTACTGGCACATGGCCAATGCCATGGCACCGTCGGTACCGGGGTTGATCGGGATCCATTCATTTGCCTTCTGCGCAGTTTCGGTGAACGCGGGATCGATCACAATGACCCTTGCCCCCCGCTTTTTCGCCTCAAGCAGGGCACGGCTTTCAAAAAGCCCCTGATTGGCGCCAAGCATGTTCATGCCCCAAAGCACAACGTACCTGGAATTGGCAAAATCATGCATTGGAAACACGTGTCCAAACAGGGTCAGGCACGCAGAACGGCGATCCATTTCGCATCCCGAGGTGTGGGTATACATGTTTGGCGAGCCATAAAGATCACCCAGCAGGTGCCGGTAAAACTGCGTGTTGGGATCATGATGGCAAGTCAGTGCAACTGCCTCGGGTCCGTATTTTTCCGCGATGGATTTCAGTTTGTCAGCAATGAAGGTGAACGCTTCATCCCAGGAGATCCTTTTGAACTCGCCGCGTTGACCTTTTGGGTTGGTGCGCAACATCGGGAACTTCAACCTGTCGGGATCTTGCGTCATCCACCAACTGGCCATGCCCTTTGAACACCGGGTGCCAATATTGTTGGGTGCGTCTTCATTGCCTTTGACATAGACGACCTTGTTGTCGCGGACGTAGACCTCTGTTGGACAGTTCCACGGGCAGGAGTAGCAGAAACTCTTGACGAGTTTTGCATTCTTAATTTTTGCTATTCGGTCTGATAACTTCATGCCCGGATTTGACAAAGCAACCTCCCACTTGTGATTGGTTTCGGCTCACGATGCATGGCCGAATATTATTGCATGACCGGCCCAGGGTCTGAGAAACAGCATTCTTCTGGCGACAGGTAAACCGTATACACTCGCGCATGTGCCGGTCACACATGCAGCGAATACCCCCCCTTCACACCCGGTATGACTACCATCGAAACATGGATGCTACGGTTTCCCGGCAACTCGCAGGGTGACCTGCGCGGGCAACATGAATTGTAACATGCAGGCGCTGCGATTAAAGAGGGAAATATGCTCAATTTTGAAGACGAAAATCCGATTGTTATCGGTGAAAACATCAACACGACGCGCCGCATTCGAGCCGATTCCAAGAACATAGTGAAGAAGGACGGTAAGGTTTACTGGCGTTACCCGGCACTGGATGGCGGCGACGGGTTTCTCGACGTCACGGAACAATACCCCGAAGATGAAAAGCAGGTTCGCTCCGCCCGCATCGGCCACATCCGGCAGGGCGTTCGGGACCAGGAAATGGATTTTCTGACCTGGGCCATCAAGGCACAGGTCAATGCCGGTGCCCACATCGTTGACCTGTGTGTCGATGAGTTGTCGGTTTACCCTGAAGAGCGCCACGAATTCATGCGGTGGATTGTCAGGACCGCTCAGAAAATATGCCCGGATGTTTCCTTTGCCGTGGACAGTTCGGATCCCAATACATTGCGTGCCGGTCTCGAAGTCTACGACATGTCGCTGTCGCGCCCGGCCATTAACTCGGTCAGCCTGGAAGCCGGCCGCGATGTCGTCATCGACATTGGCAAGGAAGCCGGCGCCCTGATTTTCGCCAATGGATCAGGCGATGCCGGCATGCCGCAGGACGAGAATGAACGCATTGCAAACCTGACCAAGCTGATGGGAATGATGGATGACAAAGGCGTTCCCATGCGTGACCGATTCCTTGATCCGCTGGTTTTCCCCGTTGGTGCAGGACCTCAGTTCGGGGTTCATTTCCTGAATGCAGTCAAGGGCCTGCGCGAGAAGTTTCCGGAAGTGCACATTTTTGGAGGCCTCTCCAACGTTTCCTTCGGTCTGCCACGGCGAAAACTGCTGAACGATGCCTTCATTCGCCTGTGCATGGAAGCCGGCTGCGATGCGCTGATGATTGATCCGCTGATGAATCCATTGTCGGAAATCATGATGCCGCCAGCTGATCAAGGTGAATTCGAAAGAGCGGCTGCTGTCATGACAGCAGAAGACGAATACGGTTTGAAATTTCTGAAGTATGTGAGAGGCCAGGTCGCTGCCTGAACGCGGCGACCTGATTTGCCGTTTTTTCACCCGGCCTTTAGCAAGGTTGCACGCGCCACCGTCTCTGCGTGATCGCAGGCGTCACAGGTAACCAGCGCGCCGACAATTCCACTCGGGCTGATATCACCACCGATTTCAGCCGCGTTGGTTCCATACTTCTCCCAGATCTTGACTGTCACGTCCGCATTCCCGCACGAAACGCACTTTGTGCCTGTTCCATACATATCCGCAAACTTCTGTTGCTCTTCCTTGGTCAGATCACGGCTCATTGTTTCCTCCTTCAAAAAAATCTAGATCAGGTTACGCATGTCTTTCTGTCGTTGCGCAATGTATGATCGCACCGCGAGATTTGCCGCATCAGAATCCTTGCAGCGAATGGCATCGGCAGTCTCGATTGCCATTTCTGAATGGGCTTTGGCAAGTGCGCTCCAGTCACCGCGTAATTGTGAAATATAGAACCACAGCCGCAAGTGCAGATTGAAAATCCGGGGAATGGTCTCTTCTATGTACTGGTTCTTCGATGCCGCGCCCAGCGCGTCGTAAAAGCTGCGGTCGACGCTGACATATTTGTCGACATCTTTCCCGCTGGCCAGTGTCTCCAGGTCCCTGGCGATATCCGTCAGTGTGCCGGATTCTTCGTCAGATCGCCGCAGGCTTGCCAGGCGTGCAGCCTCGCCGTCTATCAGTGCCCTGAACTCATAAATACTGCGGGTGCTGCTTGCGCTGATCTCGGACACAACAACGCCGCGATGGGGATAGTGAACGGTCAGCCCTTCGGTGGCCAGGCGCTGTATCGCTTCGCGGATCGGTGTTCGGCCAATTCCGGTTTCGGCCATGATATCACGATCCAGCAGAACCGCGCCCGGCGGCAATTCGAGCCGAATGATCCGTTCTGCCAGCAGCCAGTAGGCGAGTTCTGCCTGCGAGCGGGCGGGTCCGTCCTGCGTTGCCGTTGAGATCATGACGACGCAGCCTCGCCAAGGTTGGAATTCCTGAGGAAGTCTGTGAAAAAACCTGGCTCAATTCCGTCCCCGATGAAAACCAGATAGTGCCGGTCGCGTGCCTCGGTCGGCGTAATTTCCACGTTTCCCATTGCAACCTGAACCAGGTGGTCCTGGCCCTTTATCCTCACAAACCCCTTGGAACGCCACAGGCTTTCAGGCGCTTTGGCATAAAGCTCTATCAGCAAATCGCGATCAACATCATCAGGCACCTCGAGAACAAACGAATTGGCTGGTGCATGCAATGCATGATCATGATCATGATCGTGAGCGTGGTCATGGCCATGGTCATGGTCATGGGTCTGTTGCTGTTCGTCCGCCTCCCAGTCCTGAAGCGCCGTGCTCGGCGGTCCATCCAGAACCTCGTTCAAATCAACATCGCATCTCTCGGCGAACCGTATTACCGCATCCGGATTCAACTGTTCAATCTCGGTTTTGACCTGTTTGAACAGATCAACATCGCCCATATCGAGCTTGTTGAGAATCACATAGTCCGACTTCTCGATCTGTGCTTCGTAAAACGGCCCCAGCATGGTCCGGATCTTCATGAATTTCGGAGCATCAACCACCGTGACCATCGGCCCGACCTCAAACCGTTCCGCGAATTCATCAGCTGCGAATGAGGCCATTACCTGCTCCGGTTCAGCCACACCGGTTGCTTCGATGATGATATGGTCAATGTCAGACTTAGCATCCAGTTCAAGAACTGCAGCCTCCAGTGAACCTTTCAACGTGCAGCAAAGACATCCCGTGGACAATTGCACCACATCTATGCTGTTGCCCTTGAGGATATCGCCGTCGACACCAATGTCACCGAATTCGTTCACAATAAGTGCCAGACGCCGCTTTGCCCCGTATTCCTTCAGAATTCGTGCTGCCAGTGTCGTCTTGCCAGACCCGAGGAACCCAAACAGCATGTCCACGCGTGTCTTTTTCATACCGCAATTGCCTCATCCTGCTGCGAAACAACCTGTATGCCCGGTTCACCGAAGTTCATGCCGTCAATGAACAGCTCCTGAAAGTCCGCACGCGCTGCCAGCGCCACATGTTCAATCTTTCCCACCAGGCTCTCGGCGCGCTGAATCTCGGCCTCTGACAATGTAGCCATCTGCGCGCCCATCAACGCGGCATTGCCTGCATAGGTGATCCGCTGCGTGCTCATTTCCGGCAACAGGCGGATTCGGACTGCGCTTTCAATATCCACGTAGTTTCCGAAGCCGCCGCAAAGCAGCAGTTCATCGACATCGTCAGCGGTTACATTCATGGCTTTCATCAGCATCATCACGCCGGAAAAAATCGCCGCCTTGGCCAGTTGCAACTGCCGCACATCACCCTGGGTGAGCGAGATATCCTCAGCCTTTCCGCCTTCGGTCTCCCAGACCAGCACGAATTCCTGACCGTGGTCGCCCTTGCGGATTCTGGCAGCGACCGCTGCGGGCAGATCATCGGCGGATTTGATCGATCCCATCCGGTTCAGAACCCTTGCATCCGACATTCGCGCGCAGGCTTCGATCAGGCCGGAGCCGCATATCCCCACTGCCGATTCCCCACCAATGGTCCGGCAGGTTACGTCGTCTGAAATGCTCACCCGCTCAACAGCACCGATTGCGCCACGCATGCCGTGGCGGATTTGCGCGCCCTCAAAGGCCGGTCCTGCAGGCGCGGAACAGGCAATCAGCTTGTCTTTAGAACCCAGCACCATTTCTCCATTGGTGCCGATATCGACCAGTCCGCGCACTGTGTCGCTGTCGTAAATCCGGGTTGACAACACACAGGCCAGCGCATCGGCCCCGACAAATCCTGCCAGGATCGGCAACGTGCAGATATGGGCTCGCGGCGCTGTTTTCAGGGGCAGATCGGCCGCGGCAATGGTCTGGGCGTCGCGCACCGCCGGTGCATAGGGCGCAAGCCCGAGGTAGCTGACATCGATCCCCAACAGGATATGATGCATGCAGGTATTGCCGACGATTACGATCTTGTAGATATGCGCGGCCGATACATCTGCCTTTTCAGCAGCCTGTCTGACCAGATCGTTAAGGCCGCCGAGCACTTTCCCGCGCAATTGTGCCAGGTTTTTCGGCTTGAACTGTGCGTAGGCGATGCGTGACATCAGGTCGGCACCAAACGGCGCCTGCGGGTTCAGCATGCCAACAGCGGCCAGCTCTTCGCCGGTTTCAAGATCCATCAGGGATCCCACAATGGATGTGGTTCCGATATCAATGGCCATACCATAAGATTTTCCGGTTGTGTCCCCGACCTCGATATCGACAATTTCACCGCGGAACAGGGTGACTGTCAGTGCGCCCTTTTTTTCACGCAGTTTTGACGGCAGGTCCTGCAGCAAAAAGCCGGGCACTTTGCGCGATTTCAACGGCGCACCAACCGCCATGAACACTTCTTCAATGTCACTGGTCTGGTGATGCTCGGACACCGGCGCCTTTGCCGTAACGGCAATCTTTTCGACACCGGACACAAGCTCAAGCGACGCGGTCTCGACGTGCCCGCCCAAAAGCTGATGACCGGACTCCGACTTTGGCGGCATCGGCTTGATCACGGTGTCTGCAACGAGGCGTGTCTGACATGCCAGCCGGAACCGTTCGCGGATTTCCTCATGGCCAAGCTGGACGGTGTCAGCGACGGTTGGCGGCGGCACGGTTCCATCAACGATTCTGCAGCGGCAGCTTCGGCAACGTCCGCGCATGCCGCACGTCGCGGTGATTTCAACACCGGACCGGTGCGCGGCTTCCAGCAGGGTTTCGCCACGGTTGGCTATGATGGACCGGTCTTGCCCATCATCGCGCTTGATCCGGAGTTGAACTGTGTCAGACATCTGATGGACCTATGCCCATGCTCCCCTTTGCTCGGTGATCAGCCGGCGAGCCAGCTTGACCGCTTCCATGGCATCGCGCCCCCACCCATCGGCGCCGCATTCGTTGGCCCATTCCTGGGTCGTAGGTGCTCCACCGATCAGGATGTGAACCTTGTCGCGATGTCCGGCCTTTTCGAACTCTTCGATGGTAACCTTCTGATAATAGACGGTCGTCGACAACAGCGCAGAAAATCCGATCATATCGGCCTTTTCGGCAGCGGCGGTTTCTATGAACCTGTCCGGGTGCACATCGGTGCCAAGATTGATCACGTTGAACCCCGCATTTTCCAGCATGATGGTCACGATGGACTGGCCGATATCGTGCATGTCGCCCAGAACGGTTCCCATCACAAATGTGCCGAGCGGCTTTTCGTCATTGGCCGCCAGCAGTGGCCTGATCAGAGCCAGGCCGGCCTTCATCGCGCGGGCCGTAATCAGCATTTCCGGAATGAAAATGATCTGCTCGGAGAACCGGTCGCCCTGCAGGTTAAATCCCGGGAACAGCCCATCGTCCAAAATCACACGCGGATTAATCCCGGCTTCGATAGCCGCCTGGACACGTGCATGGGTATAGCCGTGGTCGCCTTCTTCAACGGCTTCCCACAAGGTAGCCCATTCCCAGCCTTCGACGGCCCGCTCTTCCCAGCCAGCTGGTATTTCGAGCTCAGGTTCACTCATAATTTTCTCCTAATTCAACGGATATTTGCCGTAGGTCCCGAATTCCCGCTGGGCCTCGATCAGTGTGAAAATGTTCTGGATCGGCACATCGGCGAGAATGTAGTGGGATGGCGAGAAAATGTATCCGCCTCCGGTAGCCAGATTCTTCATGGTTTCCAGGACGCCATTGCGGACCGCTTCAACCTGCCCCCGCGGCAGCAGGTTCTGCACGTCAAAACCGCCGATCAGCGACAGGTCATTGCCATACTTGCGCTTGATGCCCACCTGATCCTTGTTGCCACCGGTGGGCTGCATAAGGCCTGACAGGTCTACGCCAAGCTCAACCATATCCGGGATGATGGGAGAGTAATCGCCACACGAATGCAGCTTGATGAACAGGTCGTCGTTGGCCTTGCGAAACTCCTTGAACATGTAGTCAAACCTGGGTTTGGCCAGTTCGCGCCATTGCTTCGGCGAAATCATCATCGCCTGCTGGGCGCCGACATCATCGCCCACACGGATCATGTCGACTCCCATCGCAATCGCATTCTTGCCAAGTTCGGTATAGTACTCCGTCAACCCGTCCAGGACCTGGTTGATCAGTTCCGGCTTGTCGAAGGTCATAAGGAAGAAATTCTGCGTACCGACGATGTGAGCATAAGCTGCCTCAATCAGTGTCGACGAAAGATCGACAATGATAAAATAATCTTTCTGGTATTTGTCGCACAGCTCCTTGATCGGAGCCAGCATCACCGGGTCGGCAGGGTCCGGCCAGGTATAGTTCCTGAGATCTTCCTCAGACTTGATGGGGTGAAAATTCGGAAAGTTTTCCGGCACGATTTTTGCCGGACCCCAGAACTCCTGCGTCTTGGCGAATTCCACTTCTTCTTCGGCGGTACGTCCCTCCAGGCCCGACTTGCCGTAGCCGACACCAAAGTGATTGTGCCAGGTTTCGCCGATATCAATGTGACGGTGCGAGAAATCCGCGTTGATTCCAATCTGATAGATGATCGCATCATTTCCAAGCCGCAATTCCAGCTCGGGATTGTGCTTGCGGCCGGTACCTGCGTCGTTGATTCCGTAGATGCGAGCCAGCTTGGCCTTGGCTTCCGCCTTCATTCTGTACAAGACCGGAACGCGGTCAACCGGTTCTCGTCGAACCGCGCGCGAAAAGCGTTCCCTTGGTGAAAGTTCCTTCATGGCACTGATCCTCTCGAGCCTAACAATATATTGACTATATATTGTTAGCACACCGCGAGAGTAATACAACACCTAATTCACTTCAGTTCACTTTCTGCGTTAAGCCAAATACGCCTGAGCGCGACATCTTTGGCGACATGGCGCACATCTGCGAAAGCGAAACCGGAAGTTCCGCATCACCAAACATGTCGAACAATTGCCTTTGCTGCCAGAGATCCCAGCTCACGCGCCCACTTCCGTCCGGGCTGGGATACTCGTAGCCCGGCCCCATCCGCAATGTCACATTCCATCCCTTTGCGGCAAACTCACGCTGCAGATGCTGGGAGAACTGCCGGGTTGCCTTTTCAATTGTGAGCCAGCCTGCCGTTTCCAGAAACAGGGCATCGAGAGGTTCGAAAATCTCCCCCACGAGACTGATTACCCGGTTGTCCAGGTCGGGCCCGATGGTCATGACAAAGGCCGCCAGATAGTCGCAGTCACCAAGATGCCTGTCGAACGCCTCGCATTGAAACTCGATCCCGCCAGACACAGCCATTCGGCCATTTTTCAGCGATTCAATGGGCGAAACTACATACCTGGCATCTGGAACGGCCAACGAATGTGCGCTTTCACAGGCAGTCTCTGCAGCCTTGACTATGATTGGCCGGATCTTTGACAGATCGCGGTACTTGTGCACACGCAGAATGCGTGACGGGTCAATCGGCGGCGCCGGGCACACCCAGGAAGTCACAACATCATTTGGGATCATGAAACAAAATCACTTGCTGGGACAGGACTCAACTATTGGCAATGGCGGCTGCCTTGATGTCATCGTATCTGGTTTCGATTTCAGCCGCCAGTTGCGCCGCAGCCTGCTCGGGCGCAGCTTCAGAATCGGGCTGCTTCTGCTTGACCCAATGCAGAAGATAATCATCTGACCCATCCAGCTTCCGCCTCATCGCGATCATGTCAATCAATTCCTGAAACCGCATGCTCAACTCGACCTTATGTTTCGCCGGCCCGTCGCGGGCCTCAACAACCGAAGGTATTTCCTGCCAGCACAAGAGAGTAAGTTTGGTCATTTTTCCATCCAGTGAGATTGTCATTTTGCCGCATTATATATATTTTATATATTTTGTGAACCCTTTACATTGCTCCCATGACACCAGACCAGTTCAGAACCATCGCTGCACACGTGTCGCCGTGTCTGGTGCCGGAAATTTCAGTGGCAGGCATTCCGGGCCATCACACCTTTGAAACGTATCGGGCACAACACCACGAAATTATCGGAGCCGCTACTCCCTTCTGGCTTGTCGCCTGGCCTGGCGGCCAGGCACTGGCGCGGTATCTCCTTGACACGCCCGTGCTGGTCAGGACGAGACGGGTTGTTGACCTGGGATGCGGCAACGGTCTGGTTGCAATCGCCGCCGCGATGGCGGGCGCGCAATCAGTGCTTGCAATCGATATTGACCCGAACGCCCTGGTCTCTGCCGAACACAATGCAGCCCTCAACAAGGTATGCATCGAAACCGAAAGGGCTGATCTGAGGAACTTTCTGCCGGCGCCCGGCGATCTGGTCTGTGCAGGTGACCTTTGGTATGACAGGGCTACCGGACGGCTGGCAACCGGATGCCTGGCCCGGTTGAGTGAGACGGGATGTACCGCCTTGTTCTGCGATGCTGGCCGTTCCTTCCGGCCCCGGTCCGATATGACATGCCTGAAGGCCTATGAGCTGCCTGTCTCCCGGGAATTTGAGGTATCTCCAAGATTGACGGTGCGTGTTTGCATGCTGAAATCGCCGAACATTCATTCGACGCATACCCGGCATGTGCCATACGTCTAGTCCTTTCAACAAATCTGTGACGAAGTTTCCCAACAATAAAAATGGCTATTTTTGCGGGGACCTCATGGCCTGGAAACGATTTCCGATTCCGGAGTTTGATCATCGATCCTTGCGTGGGTTGACATACTCACCCCCGGAAACGATCTCAAAATCCGAAGAAGACAGCCTGGTAGCTGCAGCATTGTCCGGCGATCAGTCGGGACTGGGAGCCTATGGGGTCGAGCCGAATGCAGAGTTGCTTGAACGATTGTCGTTCAACGGTGACCATCAGCAGATGATCCTTTGCATCCTTCCGGCTGGCGGCTGCCGCCTGCTCGGCCGGTCAATGGCATGGTATAATCAACGCGCCTATGTACTGGACGCCAATTCTCCCGATGCGCAGGTGATACATGAATGGCGCACGCCAAGGACCCACAACACACGGCTTGGCCCTGATGACGGCGTATCCCTGGACCGGCAGGTCATCTACCTGCTGAGCGGACGCATTCTGGAAGACGAGGACCGCGGCAATCGCGTGATGATCGACACCGGCTGGTCTCCCGGAGCCGGGCGGGCCGGCTACCGGATACTGGCAGGGTGCGACAAGGGCGGAGACAACTTTCACGACACCTGTTTGATGGTCAGTTGGCCGCAATAGCGTATTAACCCGGCAATTCCAGGATCCAGCACAATGCACAAGGTGCTCCCGGCCCAATCTGACGTCACGCACGAAGCTCGCGGCATTGTCGATCTGATGTCCGGGTTTACTGTTGAAACCACCCCGGCATCCGCCGAAAAAATTCCGGATTTCCGCGCCATGTTGCGTCCCGGAACCACGGTTTACATCACTTTCCTGCCTGGCTCCGACTACAACGATACGGTCGCCACCGCGAAGCGTCTGCGCCATGAAGGCTTTGAACCGGCTCCGCATTTTGCGGCGCGTTCTATTGCAAGCGCCTCGATGTTTGAAGACTATCTTGCACGTGCGGCAGGTGAGGCCGGGGTGGATCATGTCCTGGCGATTGCCGGCGCCCTGGACAAGCCGCTGGGTCCCTACTCGGACTCGACCCAGCTTCTGGACAGCGGGCTGTTTGACAAACACGGCATAAAACACATCGGCGTGGCGGGTCATCCTGAAGGAAGCCCGGACATGACGGACAAGGCCATCGCCGATGCCCTGGCATGGAAGAATGCCTACAGTGACCGGACCGGTGCCACAATGCATATTGTCACCCAGTTCGCATTCGAGGCGGCTCCGATACTGGCATGGGACAGGGCCCTGCGCGCAGCGGGGAACAAGCTGCCTATCAGGGTGGGTATCCCGGGCATTGCCAAGTTGCAGACCCTTCTGAAATACGCGATTGCCTGCGGCGTCGGAAACTCCATGAATTTCCTCAAGAAACAGGCGAGCAATGTCACCAGGCTGGTTATGCAGCAAGAGCCTGACCAGCTTGTCCGCGAACTGGCCCTTTACATGGCAACTGATCCGGAGTGTGGTATAGAGGGCGTTCACATGTACCCGCTCGGAGGGTTGCAGAAATCCGCTGAATGGAGCTTTGCCGTAAGTGACGGCGAGTTCGAACTGAACGGGACAGGCTTCAAGGTAAGATCATAACCGCAGAAATTAACAGGGCGCAGGTAAAGTAGAAGCATGAAAACCAGCAAGTTTCGGTCACAGGTAAGCCGCCGCCAGGTTCTCTCGATCGGTGCAGCTTCCGGGCTTGCTGCCGGCCTGGGATCCCGGATGCAAGGCCCGGCACAGGCACAGACCAGGACCATGCCGGTCATGGAGATAGCCGACCTGGCTGATCTGAAGCCGGGTACTGAGCTCGATTTCCATTATCCTGACGATGATTCACCGGCAGTTCTGCTTGCCATGAACGGACCCGTAGAAGACGGTATCGGTCCCGATCAGAATATCGTCGCCTTTTCAGCATTGTGTACGCACAAGGGTTGCAACGTGGCCTGGTACAAGGATCAGAAAATGCTGATCTGCCCGTGTCACTGGTCCAGCTTCGATCCTGCCAAGAAAGGTAGAGTGATCATTGGCCAGGCAAGCTCCGGGTTACCGCAGATCACCCTGGCGGTCGAAAACGGAAAAGTTAAAGCAACGGGCGTATCCGGCCTGATCTATGGTCGCCAGACAAACGTGATATAGCCGGATGACCGACACCCCGCTGCCCCCAATGGACGCTGAAACGTTCAATACTGTCTGCCAGTTTTGCATCGTCGGGTGCGGATACAGGGTTTTCAAGTGGCCGGAAGGGCGCGATGGCGGGTCAGCTCCTGATGAGAACGCCCTGAATGTCGATTTTCGTGCACAACAGCCGGCGCTTGGCAGCTGGGTAGCGCCGCTGGCACATTCGGTGATCACCCAAAAAGATGGACGTTACAACGTTGCCATCCTGCCAGATGATGCCTGCCATGTGAATTCGGGTCTGGCATCGGTGCGCGGTGCGGGCCTGGCTGCCAGTCTTTACCGGCCGGACGGCCCGACCAAAACCAGGCTGGCGTCGCCTGCGATCCGGTCAGGCGGATCCTCGGAGGCTGTCGGCTGGGACGAAGCGGCTGACTTGGGCGCACGTATCATCAAGGCCGTCGTTGATCGATGGGGACCGGATTCGGTCGGTATGAAATTCTTCGATCACGGTGGTGGCGGCGGCGGGTTTGAAAACAACTGGGCGGTTGGGCGTTTCTTTTTTGACGGCATCAGGACCAGTACGATCTCGATTCACAACCGGCCTGCCTACAATTCGGAAGTGCATGCAGCAGGCGATGCCGGCATTGCGCCGCTGACCAACGCCTATCTCGATGCTCAGCTAGCCGATACCATCGTCATCGTCGGCGCCAACCCGTATGAGACCCAGACCAATTATTTCCTGAACCACATGGTCATGAACCTCGCCGGGACCTCGTTGAATTTAAAAGAAAACGCCTTTCCCGGCGAAGCGGTCGCCAGCGGCCGAATGATTATCGTCGATCCGCGCCGGACCATGACCGTCGCCACCGCCGAGCAGGCCGCAGGAGCGGAAAACATTCTGCATCTGCAGAATGAGCCGGGATCGGACATTTGGCTGCTGAACGCCATTGCCCGCGTCATACAGGACCGCAAGTGGCAGGACAGCGGCTTCAT
Source organism: uncultured Alphaproteobacteria bacterium (assembly GCA_963700885.1). Taxonomy (GTDB): domain Bacteria; phylum Pseudomonadota; class Alphaproteobacteria; order Rhizobiales; family Aestuariivirgaceae; genus Anderseniella. The sequence continues at coordinate 62,632 of CAVOZJ010000002.1, read as the reverse complement.
CCGCAAACATACCGAGGTCCAGACCTATGAGAGCTATCAGCGCTCCACTCTGATGCTGGAGCGCGACCTGGACGAGTTTCTCGCCGAAGCGTCGCAACGCTCCGGCATTGCAGTATCAGACATCGTCAAGGCCGCCGCATGGATTGCAGAACCCAAAGCCCGGAACGTCCGGCGCCGGACATTGTTCCATTACGAAAAGGGTCTGATCTGGGGCTACAAGAACTATGAAAACGTGGCCAGCATTATCGACCTGGCCCTGCTGACCGGCAATCTGGGCCGTCCCGGCACCGGATGCAGCCGGCTGGGCGGCCATCAGGAAGGCTATGTTCGCCCGCCGGCGCCTGCGGCCAGGCCTGCCCGTAATATCGACGAAGCCGTCAGGCGCGGCGAAACCAAGGTGTTCTGGGTCGGGGGCTGCAATCCGGTTCAGACAACCTTGCGTGCCGAAGCCCTCGCCGGCAGCCTGAAGGATCGCGGCAAGCTGGTGTCTGATGCGTTGGCGCAGACCCGCGGCCGCCCGGCAGGCGAACGCGTCGTTGCAGTGGTCGAGGCCCTTAAACAGGGTGGAATTTTCCTTATCGGGCAGGACATCTATCCGACCTCGACAACCGAGCTTTCTCACCTGGTTCTGCCGGCGGCGACCTGGGGCGAGTTTGACATGACGTCGATCAACGGGGAGCGCAGATTGCGCCTCTACCAGAAATTCATGGATCCGCCCGGCGACGCATTGCCGGACTGGGCCATAATAGCCCGGTTCGCCCGCCGGTTGCACACGCTCTATACCGCCGACGGAAATCCGGAAATGGCAAACCGGTTCCTGGATTTCGACTGGGCCGATGACGAGGCGGTTTTCATAGACGCCAGGTACACATTTTCCGGCAAATCGGGCGATCCGATGGAAGGTTATGCAGGGGTTGACTACGACGTGCTGCGCGCGCTGGGCAACAATGGCATTCAGACCCCGACACGGCTGGTCAACGGCGCACTGGCCGGTACGGAACGTCTGTATGAAGACAGGAAATTCGGCACGCCCTCAGGCAAGGCAAAGTTCATCCCGGCACCTCCCCCATGGAAAGGTTATGCTGCGGTTGTCGAGGCCCAGCGCAGGAACCACAGGTTCTGGATCAATAACGGCCGCTCCAACCACATCTGGCAAACGGCCTATCATCACAAGTACCTGGCATTTTACCGGGAACGGGCTCCAATCCCCTATCTGGAAATTCACCCCACGGACGCGGCTGCGATGGGAATAGAATCAGGCGATCTGGTGCAGGTGTACAATGATATGGGATCGGTTCAGGCGATGGCCTATCCTGCCGATGCTGTCAAACCGGGGCATTGCTTCATGCTGTTCGGACAGCCGCGCGGGGCCGCCGGTGACCTGGTTTCCGACCATGTCGATCCCGACACCACGATCCCTTGGTACAAGGGCGTGTGGGCCGATATCCGCCGCATAGGACCGATTCCGGAGTTGTCTGCGACCGTATCTTTCAAACCGACCAATTTTGCGGGATAGGCCAATGATCAGAATAGTCTTTCTTGCATTTCTGCTGGCGATTTCTCCCCTGGCCGCCCAGGATATCGTGGATGGCGGCGAGTACCAGGGACACCGGTTTGCCGATCAGAAACTGGACAAGGCGTCTGCTGTCGGCGCCAACTTTTCCGGGGCCAACCTGGCCGGTGTCAGCTTTCGCGGTGCTGATCTGCGCGAGGCCTACTTCCGCGGCGCCGACCTGTCAGGCGCCGATCTGGCCGGAGCCAACCTCGGCAATGCAGATTTGACATTTGCCGACCTTACCGGCGCCAACCTGGCCGGCAGTTTTCTGGCCAGGGCCAAAATGACAGGAACGAAGCTGGAAGGAGCTGATCTAAGGGCCGCATTCCTGCCCGGCGCCGACCTGACGCGGGCCAGGTTGATGAAGGCCAATCTCAGCGGGGCAATGCTGCGCGATGCCAATCTGTTTCAGGCCAATCTCAGTGGCGCCAACCTGACCGGCGCGATGCTCGGAGCGCTTGCGCCCGGCAATGACGCGCCTGCTGCGGCCCGGCTGAGGGCGGTGAATCTCACCAATGGCATCCTGGTAGGCGCCGATTTGAAAAGTGTCGACTTCAGCGAGGCCAGGCTCGCCGCTGCGGATTTTTCGGGTGCTGATCTGGCGCTGGCCATTCTGAGCTGGGCCGACGCGCAGGGAAGCAATTTTAACAGGGCCAACCTGTCGGGTGCGATCGTGAAAGGGGCACGGTTTCAAAATGCGAACCTTGCGGAGGCCGACATGTCCCTGTTGCGTGCCGCCGGCACCGACTTCTCGAACGCCGACTTCACTGGCGCGTCGCTGACCGGCGCTGATTTGACCATGGCAAATCTGACAAACGCCAATTTCCTGAATGCTGATCTGGAAAACATTCGCACCGGTGGTGCTGTTGGCAGCACGTCTCTTCAAGTGGGGAATTAAATGACTACCGAATCATCTCCTGCCGATATGCCCGTCGAGCAGGCATCCAGTAAACCGTCCATCATGACCGCCGCCGCCGGGGAGCTTTTCGGCACGTTTATTCTTGTGTTCTTCGGTGTCGGGTCGGTTCAGGCCGCGGTCGCCACCGGCGCTCAGGCCGGACTGTGGCAGGTAGCGGTCGTCTGGGCCATCGGGGTGAGCCTGGCGATCTATGCCACCGCCGCCTATTCAGGCGCACATATCAACCCCGCCATCACGCTGGTCGCTGTTGTCTATGACCGGATGTCGATCCCGTTGGGCATTGTCTACATGATCGCCCAGTTGATCGGCGCTATGCTGGCGGCACTTGTGCTTTATTCGATGTTTTCCGAAGCGATCCTGGAGTTTGAACGCCAGCGCGGCCTGCTTCGCGGCGGGCCGGGCAGCGAGTTGTCGGCCATGATGTTCGGCGAATACTTCCCGAACCCGGCAGTGTTCGGCACTGATGAGACCGCGTGGCGCGTGGTTTCGGAAAAACGCGCCTTTATTGCGGAGATGGTGGGTACGGCAGTACTGGCCTTCATGGTCGGTGCCCTGACCAGCGAGAAAAACATGGCTCGGCCCCCGGCCGCCTTTACCGCCATAATCATTGGACTTACGGTCGCCGGGATCATATCTATCGTTGCCCCGCTCACCCAGGCCGCGTTGAACCCGGCGCGCGATCTTGGTCCGAGAATTGTGTCATTTTATCTGGGCTGGGGCGAAATCGCCATTCCGGGTCCACGCGGCGGATGGTTGACCGTCTACGTGGCTGCCCCTTTTCTTGGAGCACTGATCGGCGGCGGTATCCAGCGGCTCCTGGCAAGACTTGCACCCGATGCAGATCAGCACTAGATCAGGTTGGGTTCGCCTGAACTCGAAAAATTGCGTCTATCACTTTGCACAACAGGTCAGCCGGAAAGGGTTGTTATGGCAAACAAGCTGAGCGAGATGCTGGCCGAACGCGAATGGCTGCTTGGGGACGGGGCGACCGGCACCAATTACTTCGCAGCCGGGCTCAAGTCGGGCGAACCACCGGAAAACTGGAACACCGACCAGCCCGGCAAGGTGCGCGACCTGCACACAGCCTTCATTGACGCCGGCTCGGATATCATTTTGACCAACAGTTTCGGCGGCAGTTGCCGCAGGCTGATGATGCATGGCGCGCAGGACCGCGTGCATGAAATCAATCTCCGTGCCGCTCAACTGGCCCGCAGCGCCGCCGATGCAGCCGGCCGGCCGGTCATCGTTGCAGGATCAATAGGACCAACCGGAGACCTGCTCGAACCACTGGGCATGCTGACCCGCGATGAAGCCAGGGATGCGTTCCGCGATCAGGCGCTTGCCCTGGCAGAAGGCGGGGTCGATATTCTGTGGTGCGAAACCATGTCCGCCGAAAACGAGGTTGAAGCCGCTGTCGAGGCATGCGCGCAAACCGGGTTGCCGATCATCGTCACCATGAGTTTTGACTCAGGCGGCCGCACCATGATGGGAATCAAACCGGCGGACTGGCCGGCCATCGCCGCGAGGATGCCTTCGCCGTTGACGGCCTACGGCGCCAATTGCGGTGTCGGCCCGGCCGAACTGCTCGCCACCGTTATCGGCATATCGGAGGCAGCCCCGCCCGAAACGATACTCATTGCCAAGGGAAACTGCGGCATGCCGGAACTGACCGACGCCGGCATTGAATACACCGGCACAACCGGACTTATGTCGGATTATGCCTGCCTGGCCCGCGATGCCGGCGTCAGGATCATAGGCGGTTGCTGCGGTACGACACCGGCTCACATTGCCGCCATGCGGCAGGCTCTTGAAGCTCATGTGCCGGCAAACAAGCCCTCAATCCCGACAATCATTGAAACCCTCGGACAGGTCTCGAAGCTCGCCATGGGGACTGATGCTGCCGAAGAGGCAAAGGCGCGCCGCCAGCGTCAGTGATACCGGATCCCGGTAACAGCGAGCCCCGGGCCTCAACATTCAAGCTTGCCCGCCAATTCCACCAGATCGCCCACGATAAGGTCAGGCTCAGGACCGAGGTCATCGAGGGGTTGGCCGTAGCGGCGGACCCAGATGGTCGGAAAACCGAAGTTCTTTGATCCCAGCACATCGAATGAGTTGCCGGAGACGAAGCCGATCTGTTCGGGAGGCAGTCCGATGGCCTCAACGCCAACCTGGTAGGCGCGCCTGCCGGGTTTGTAGACCGCTGCTTCCTGTGTTGTTACGACATCAACGAAAAACTCTGAGATCGCCGAATTTTCCTGGGATTTCCGGATCATCCATGGAGAACCCATGGACAGGACATAAAGCTGATACTTGCTGGCAAGCCTGGACAAACCCGTGTGAGCATCGTCATAGACCGGGAGTTTTTCGTCCGCCGCTATCAGTTCATCACGCAGTTCATCCGTGATATCCATATCTAACTCGAAAGCCGCGAGCTTGAATGCCGCCCTGGTCAGATCTTCCCAGGGCGTGTAGCGCTCCATCATGCCGTTCTGGAAGCAGTAACGCTGAATGGTTGCAAACCAGAGCTTGGTGAACCCCGCGCCCTTGCCCGGGAAATGCTGATCAACCATGGATGCAAGGCCCTGCTTGTTGCCAATTGTTCCGAAATAGTCGAAAGCCAGAGCCTTCACCTTGCTGAAGCCGGTCATGCGGGCCAGTTCGCGCCACGATGGGGTATTCTCCAACCGCGACAAGGTCGGGTGATCCCCACAGACGTTGGTGTCGTACTTGTATGACCCTTGCAGGAAGATGCTGAAGTCCTTCGAGTAGAAGGCGAGCTACTATCATTCAGGCACGTCTTCAGCGAGTCATAGGTTCCGGTGAGCTGATGCGCTGTGCAGGTCTTGAGGCACGGCACATCGCAGGTCTCGGATCGCGCAGGATAAACTGGCGCGGTCATCCGGTCCTCGGCTAGTTGCCCGGCAAGGCTGTTGCGTATATGGGCTGTGGGTTCAAAGTCGGGACGGACCAACAATGTATGAAAACACTTGCAAACCAGTGACTGTCACGAAAAGCCGGCAAAGAAGTCATGTCCATCACTGCGATGATACACTAAGGTGCCGACAATCATGAACGACACTCGCGACTCCAACACACAGATATCGTCTGCCCCGGTCTCCGACGCAATTCGCACGCGTCTGAAGCAGGCCGGGCAGCGCTTTCACGCAAACGACAATATCTCCGAATTCATCCAGCCAGGCGAACTTGACGCACTGATCGAAGAGGTTGCTCATAAAATGCAGGGCGTTCTGGAAAGTCTCGTTATCGACACTGAGAACGACCACAACACGCATGACACGGCGCGACGGGTGGCCAAGATGTATCTCACGGAAGTGTTTCGTGGCCGTTACGCGCCGGCACCACCGATTACCGAATTTCCAAACGCGGAGTATCTCAACGAGCTGATGATTGTCGGGCCGATCAAGATACGCAGTGCCTGCAGCCACCACCTGTGCCCGATCATGGGTCGGCTGTGGATAGGTCTGATGCCCAACGAGGAATCCAATCTCATTGGACTTTCCAAGTACAGCCGCCTTGCCGACTGGGTGATGAGCCGGCCGCAGATACAGGAGGAGGGGATCACACAGCTCTCGGACCTGTTGATGAAAAAGGTCGCGCCAGACGGTCTGGCGGTTGTCATGGAAGCCGATCACTTCTGCATGCACTGGCGCGGTGTCAAGGACACCGGCGCCAAGATGATCAATTCCGTGATGCGAGGGTCATTTTTGAAGGACTCCGCACTGCGACGCGAATTCCTGTCGCTTCTGAATCTCAAGGACTGACCACCATCATGCTGATCCGATGCCTGTATGCGAGCCGCGCCGTCAATGCGACTGGAAAAGATGCCAGACAAGCCATCCTGGCCCAGTCTCGCAGGAACAATCCGGAGCGCGGCATAACCGGACTGTTGTGTTACGGCCAGGACGTATTCATTCAGGTGCTCGAAGGCGGGCGCGACGAGGTTTGCGCACTTTACAACGACATTGTTAAGGATGAGCGCCATACTCAAGTACGGATGCTTGTTTACGGGGAAATCAGCGAGCGTCTGTTCGGCAACTGGAAGATGGGCGAAATCGACCTGACAAGGATCAACCAGTCGGTACTGCTGAAATACCATGAAAGACCGGAACTGGATCCATTCACCTGTTCCGGTCATGCCACCTTGGCGCTGATCAACGAACTGGTTGCAACCGGCGCTATCGCAACCAAGTGAGCATTCGGATGGACTTGCCACTTGTCTCCACGTTTACGGATAGAAGACATAAGAAACCTCGTTTGCTGTGACCAGGGTGTGACAGCTGAGATTTCAAGCAGTTCAATTCAGAAGAGGAAGACCTGTAAGTATTTGATATTACTTACGAAAAATGGTGGGCGGTACTAGGTTCGAACTAGTGACCCCTACGATGTCAACGTAGTGCTCTACCACTGAGCTAACCGCCCGACAACTGCCTGGTCAGGCAGCCCTGTGTGATGCCGCCAGCAGATCAGTGCGTCCGGAAACGCGAAGGTTTCTATATAAGGTTGATGAGCCCTGCGCAAGGCCCGGCTGCGCCTGATCGTCAGGCAGCAATCATCCGGTCAACTTCACTGACCAGATCGCGCAAATGAAACGGCTTGGACAATATCTTGGCATCGCGCGGCGCATCGGAGTCCGGGTGTAGCGCAACGGCTGCAAAACCGGTTATGAACATGATCTTCAGGGCCGGATCAAGCTCCGCTGCCCGCCTGGCCAGCTCGATGCCATCCATCTCGGGCATGACGATATCTGTCAGCAGAAGATCGACCTCGCGTGACTTCAATTCCTCAAACGCACTGACACCTTCAGCAAACGAATGCACTTCATGACCGGCCCGTTCCAGCGCACGCGCAAGGAACCCCCGCATGTCATTGTCATCTTCAGCAAGTAGAATACGCGCCATTGCCGCTTACCAGCCTCCAGCAATTTACAATGGCCAGTTACTGATACTGCCCACCCACACCGCAGCACCATACTGTCAAAGAGTAAACCTCCTGTGAAGATGCTTAACGCAATATGATTGAATTCATCGCAAAACCGGCTGTTTTCGCCAGGCCGGTCCGTCCGGAAACTATCAATTTTTGCAAAAATGCTTCGGCTGGCGAAATACCATCATCCATTCACACAAACATCGTTGACGTTTCAGCCGTGACAAGGGCATTGTGATTTCCGCAACTGCCGGACGTCCCTCAAACCGCATATTGATTTATCCAGCTCATGACACGCAAAACCACATCAGATCATGGCGAGCCCGGTTTCCAGATTGATGCGCCGCGTGTGCAGACTTCGCCGGTTGTTTTCAATTCCCCGCATTCCGGCTGTGTCTATGATTCCACTTTCCAGACGTCTTCCCGGCTGGACCTGCACAGTTTGCGCCGTTCGGAGGATTGTTTCGTCGACGAGTTGTTTGCAACCGCCAGTTCGCTTGGAGCGCCCCTGATGAAAGCCCGGTTCCCGCGCGCCTGGCTTGATGTGAACCGGGAGCCGTTTGAGCTGGACCCTGACATGTTTCATGATCCGCTGCCGGCTCATGTCAACACCGCTTCAGCAAGAGTGGCAGGTGGCCTGGGCACCATTCCGCGCATTGTGAGTGAAGGCGAAAACATCTATCAGAACACCCTGAGCTGGTCAGACGCCGACCGGCGAATCCACCAGTATTACATGCCCTATCATGAGGCGCTCAGAGACCTCATGACAACCACGTACAAGAAACACCAGCTGGCAATTCTGGTTGACTGCCATTCAATGCCGTCTATTGCCGGGCTTTCCGGCTCGGGGCGGCCGGATATCGTGCTCGGCGACAGGCATGGAACCAGCTGTTCATCCTGGATTGTCCGCCAGCTTGAAGAACAGCTGCGCGCCCATGGCCTGAAAGTGTCGCGCAACCGGCCCTATGCCGGCGGTTTCATCACCCAGAAATATGGCCGGCCGCGCGAGGATTTTCATGCTGTGCAGATTGAAATCAATCGCGGCCTTTACATGAACGAGACCACGCTCAAGAAAACCCGCGGGTTTTCGCGGCTGCAAACACTGCTGCTCGATGTCATGTCGCGGTTTATTGCGCGCGCAGCCGATACAGCACCCCCGCGTTCCATCGCTGCAGAATGATGGCTGCACAACCCGGCCCGCCGCCAGTTCAGCTGATTGAAGCAGGTCCCGGGCATGCATCCGTCATCGACGGGCTTGTCGCAGCTTTTCACCGCCATGAAGGCGTAAAGGTCACATCAGATGCACGCCGTGCCTCAATAAACAGCCTGCTTGGAGCCCCTGCCCAGGGACGCATCCTTCTGGTGCAGACTCACAAGACCGGGATCGCCGGATATGCGGTGCTGGCGTTCGGTTTTTCCCTTGAATTCGGTGGCAGGGATGCATTTCTGGATGAATTGTTCATCGCGGAGCCCTGTCGCGGCCAGGGCATCGGCAGTGCCGCCCTGACGGCTGTTTGTACATGGGCACGCCGTTCAGGCTTGTGTGCACTGCATCTGGAAGTAGAACGAACCAACAAGGCGGCAAAGGCGTTCTACATCCGGGCCGGATTTGAAGATCGCAGCCGCTATCATCTGATGTCGTTGCACATTGCAAGTGTCAGGGAGGTCTGACCATCTGCCGTCAGGCACAAAAAAGGCCGCACGTACAAAAGCACGGCGGCCCAAGTCTAGGGAGGAAACGCCCAAACGGGCGAGTGAGAATGAGGGAATAATCTCTCGTAATCACTGTAGGCTATATTGCACTGCACAGTAAAAAGTTCAAGCCTGTTTCGAGAAAAAAATTCATCGCTGTTGAGAAAAGCAAAAAATTTTGAATTCAAATAAGCAGCTGAATTAAAAAGATTTAAATATGCACACTCTGGGTTTGTGCAATTTTGAGCCGATCATCCGCATTACAGAGATGCACCAGCTGCATAGCTCAAAACCTAGAAAATGCCCACTTAGTGTGCAACTGCAACATAAATAGGAGCCCATTGCATGCAGCCAGATGAAGATCGTGCCGAAACATCAACGGAGGCTCTTCTGGCGTTTGCTGTCGAGCTGGCGCAGGCCACCCGGTCCATAGCGCTGCCTTTGTTTCGAACCGCCATGGCAGTAGACAACAAGCAGACCGGTGGCTTTGATCCGGTCACCCAGGCTGATCGCGCTGCAGAAAAGGCCATGCGTTCCATGATTGAGGAGCGATATCCCGATCATGGTATTTTCGGCGAGGAATTTGGCGAGAAACCCGGCCGCAGCGATTTCACCTGGATACTGGACCCGATTGACGGAACCCGCAGCTTTATCTGCGGCACGCCAACCTGGATGACCCTGGCCGGAGTAAAGCACAATGGCCGCATGATTGCCGGTGCCGCCGGACAACCGTTCACCGATGAAATATTTGCAGGCAGCAAGAAGGGCGCGCATCTGCTGCGCGCAAACCGGCAGTCTGAACTGCGCTGCACGACCGAAACCGACCTTGCCAGGGTGCTGGCAGGCACAACCGCGCCGTCACTTTATCGAAAACATGGGCACCAGGAACGCCTGATGCGCATAGAAAACACCGTTCAGAGCCTGCGTTTCGACGCTGATTCATATTTTCACTGCATGGTTGCTGCCGGCCAGCTGGGCATCAGCCTTGATACCGGCCTGCAATCATACGATATCGCCGCGCTGATACCGATCATCGAAGGCGCCGGTGGCATCGTTACGACCTGGGATGGACAGGACGCCTGCAACGGCGGCGACATTCTGGTTGCAGGCAACACGGCATTGCATGAGCAGGCAATGGCGCTCCTGGTCTGAAGCGCCAAACTATTTCAGACTGTCCGCCACAAATGCATCGAATGCGGCAAAGAACTGGTCACGAAACGTATCGCCTTCCGCCAGTACGTCATGTTTTGCACCATTGATGGACAGGGTGACAGCGCCTGGCACATACCGTGCAAACTGCTGTATTGCCTCGTTTGCCACCACGGTATCATTTCCGGCCAGAACCAGCAGGGCTGGACAACGCAAGGGCGTAGTATCGTTCAGTGATCTGAGTTTTCTGCAGGAAACCAGCGCCGCATGCACCCAACCGACCGTCGGGGCGATGGCGGAAAGTTGCGGCGCTTCCTGCCACAATCTCATATTTCGCATGAACCGTATCCTGTCTGTGGTCAACGGGCTTTTGGCAAAATCTTCCGCTGTCGGCAATTTATAGCCATGAAATGGAACTTTCAGCCTGCCAAGTCCCAGTCGCGTCATCGCCATAACAAGCACGGTCTTGAACCATCGCGGCAATCTGGTACTTGGTATGTCAACCAGCGGCGCCACCATGACAGCCGCTGCAAACCAGTTGTGCCTGGCAATTATGCGCAGGCCAATATGCCCACCCATCGAATTTCCAAGCATGATGTAAGGCGGGCGGCAATCCGGTAGCACAACCTCGGTCATGAATTTTGTGAAATCAGAAAGATACAACGAAAAACTGCTTACATGTCCGTGCCTGAGGCCACCAGTTGCCGCGGGCGAACCGCCCTGCCCGCGCCAATCCATCGAAGCCACCTGAAATCCGCGCTCGGTCAGGTTCCAGATGGTCTCAAAGTTGCGCTCCATGCACTCGCCGCGGCCCTGCAACAGGCAAACCGTGCCGACCGCGTTGCCCTGCGCCGGAAACAGGCCATAGCGGACTTGCAGCTTCGGTGAAACTTCCAGATACCCGCAGCTGGCATTTGCAGGCACGGGATTGCCGGCAACCAGTACAAACCCCTCACTCATGTTGGCTGCCATTACTCTGTTCATAACCCCGCCTAGGGCAAAATGGGTCCACTTGAACCCATAACGTTGCTCTATCACTTTAGAATCATCGCGTTTCGCACAACCGGTCCTGTACTCAGTAGGTAACCCACGCAGTGATTTGCAGCAAGCAGGTGCTTGCAAAAACGGGCCTTGAAACCGCAAACAGGTTTCCTAAATAACAATTGTGGATGCCAAACCGGGTCCACGGAACTGAAAGCCACCCTGCCCGCCTACCGGGAGGGTGCTTGAACAAATGACATCGCTTATGGAAAGGATGACTGACATGTTTGATTTGACACCACTTTATCGCACCGGCGTTGGTTTTGACCGTCTGGCCAAAATGCTTGACGAGGTAAATAGTGTGGATGCACCAACCTACCCGCCTTACAATATCGAACGCACCGGTGACGATACCTATCGCATCACTATGGCCGTAGCAGGGTTTACCCCGGACGAGCTGACCATAGAGGTAAAGAACCAGGCCCTGACCGTTACGGGTCAGAAGGCAGAGCGTTCCGATCAGGTCAACTTCCTGCATCAGGGCATTGCGGCGCGCAATTTCGACCGCCGCTTCCAGCTCGCTGATCATGTTGAAGTAACCGGAGCCGAAATCGAAAACGGCCTGCTTCACATTGATCTGAAGCGTGAGCTCCCCGAAGCAATGAAACCACGCACCATCAAGATCAAGGGTGCCGGCAAATCGGCAAAATTGATTGAAGAACAGAAAGCCGCCTGAACAGCAAGGCTTTCCTGATGAAGTGCAGCGCTGGAGCAATGGCAGGTTCGCATGAACCCGTAAAGCTGCTCCAGCACCTTCGAAACGAGCAGTGGTATGGCTTTTGATTGTTTCAGTCAAAAGCCATACTGACTTGTCAAAGTCCCTGGCGCTCCGTTACTTTTTTTGCCTGCGGCGTTTCTGTTTGGAAACCTTGCGGGATGTAGGGTCTGCCGGGACAACTGATAAAATCTCGCCATCAAACTGGCTGATTGTCACCCGGTAGCGCGTCTTGTCGCGAACAGCCAGGTAAACGAACGGCAAACTCAGTTTGCAACGTATGGCATCGATCACCTGAAACCCGTCATGACGCAGCAACCGGGCCGCATCGACACAATTGAGATCAAAGCGCGCATACCCGTTGCGATCAGGAAACGGATATCTGTAGGGATTGTAACCCGGGTTGCCATAATAGAAATAGTCCGGACCCGCGACTGCCGGCAACTGCGGCAGTACAACCAGACCTGCCAGTCCCGCCAGCAACAACGTCAGACAGCGCCGTTCCATGCCTCGACCTCCCTCACCAGCGCATCACAGTCTGTCTTGCCGGTCATGAACGAACACACAAAGCGCACAAACACCTCACCTTCTCCGGCGCAATCGTTGCCCGGACCCTGACCTGGCCACTGATAAGCCACCACGCCCTTGGACAATAACAGCTCAAACAATGTCACTGGCATGATCGGAAACACTTCGTTGGCCTGAGTGGGCAATGGCATTCGCACCCTGCCGGTCGCCTCAAGGGCAGAACTGAGATAGCTGGCCATGGCATTTGCGTGACGGGCATTGTCCAGCCACAGACCGTTTTCCAGGTATGAAATCATCTGGGCTCCGAGATAGCGGCCCTTCGACAGCAACTGCGCAGCGCGCATGCGCCGGTGGGAAAAATCCGCTGCGAGTGTCCTGTCGAAGAAAATCACGGCCTCCGCCATCATGGCCCCGTTTTTGGTACATCCGAACGAAAGTGCGTCAACCCCTGATTTCCAGGTCATCCCGGCCGGTGTGCAATCCAGCGAAACCAGCGCATTTGCAAAGCGCGCACCATCCATGTGCAGCTTCATGCCTCGCGAATGAGCGAGTTTCCCGATAGCAGAAATTTCATCCACGGTGTAAATGGTGCCAAGCTCCGTGGCCTGGGTAATGGAGACCGCCGCCGGCTTCGGGTCGTGTTCTGCGCGGGTAAAGCCGTTGAGCACCTTCTCAAGACTTTCGGGTTTCAGTTTTCCCATCGGGTCATTGCTGCCAATCAGCTTGGCGCCCCCGGTCAGAAGCTCAGGCGATCCGCACTCATCCACCAGGATATGGGCCTCGCCATGGCAGATAACCGCACCATATGGCGGGGACATTGCGGACAGACACAGCCCGTTGGCCGCAGTGCCATTGGCAACCAGAAACGCGTCGAGTTCACAATCAAATACCGCAGACAGCTGTTCGAGAGCCTTGCGGGTATAGACATCTGTTCCGTAAGAGCCCTGTGTTCCGGCATTGGCCGCCACGATCGCATCCATGATCACCGGGTGGACGCCATACACATTGTCACTTCCAAAATTCATCTGATGATCCCTGCAGTCCTGCCCGATGCTGTTTTCGATATCTGACTATCACAGTAATCCATCCCGGCCCACCCGGAACATTGCAAACAGGCTTGTCCCTCCGGCACCAAGACCGCTTGCATATTGGACAGATTTCTGGCAAGACATTCGCAGTTTAGGTCAGCAAAACTGACCTAAATTCAGGCAGACCACCAAAAATGATCGAGCAGCAGGCGCGATGACGGCAAAAACCAGACAGAAACGTCAGGGCACGGTCTGCCCGGTACCGGGAAAACGCACGACGCTCAAACGCAACTAGAACGTCAACCACGCAGTTCTCCCGATAAAGCGGAGGGATTTGCAGGTAGAACGTTGTCATTGAAGAGCGATGGGCCGGATTTTGTATCTGTTTGATCCGGAACCGTTTGGTCACCCGACATTCTCCTGTATTCCCTGAAATTTGAGCTCTACAGTTGCACTGTGCGGTCTTCGTCTGGCACGAACGATCACCATGGGCAAAACAGGCAAGGATGGCCGGACATGACACACCAAGTTTCTGCACGCTCGAAGGCTTTGACACAGGCCGGATTGCCTGCAAAAGCCGGTCTTTATGATCCGGTCAACGAACATGACGCCTGCGGTGTTGGCATGATCGCCAATATCAACAACGAAAAAAGCCACCGGATCATTGCCGACGGGCTCAAAATTCTTCAGAACCTTGAACATCGCGGCGCAGTGGGAGCCGACCCGAAGGCCGGCGATGGCGCAGGCATCCTGCTGCAAATTCCGCACGGCTTCTTTGCATCGGAAGCAAAGCGGCTCGGGTTCAAACTGCCTGATGCAGGTGACTATGGAGTGGGCTTTGTGTTCCTGCCGCGTGACCCGGCGGTGCGTGAGAGGATTGAACAGATTTTCTCCAAGGCCGCGCTGGAGGAAAACCTGCAGGTCCTGGGTTGGCGCGATGTTCCGGTCAACCCGGATATTCTGGGCGCATCGGTTCGCCCCACTGAACCTTTTCACCGCCAGGTTTTCGTGGCTCGCGGACCCGGTTTCAGGGACACCGACCCGCTTTCATTTGCCCGCAAGCTGTTTGTGATGCGCAAGGTGGTCTCCAACCGCGTTACCTCCATTACCGATACCGACAGTTCGGGATATTACGTCGTGTCCATGTCGCCTGAGACCATTGTCTACAAGGGTCTCGTGCTCGGCGTGAGCCTGGGTGACTATTTTACCGATCTCAAGAACCCGAAGGTTACGTCCGCACTTGCCCTGGTGCATCAAAGATTTTCGACCAACACCTTTCCGTCATGGCCGCTGGCGCATCCCTACCGCATGATTTGCCACAACGGCGAGATCAACACATTGCGCGGCAACTACAACTGGATGGAAGCGCGTTATGCCACCATGAGTTCAGACCTGTTTGGTGCAGACATGGAGAAATTGTGGCCGATTTCCTATGAAGGCCAGTCAGACTCTGCGTGCTTCGACAATGCGCTGGAACTGTTGCAGTTTGCCGGCTATCCGATGTCACATGCCATGATGATGCTGATCCCCGAAGCCTGGGCGGGCAATCCGCTGATGGATGAAAACCGCCGCTCCTTCTACGAATATCATGCAGCCTTGATGGAACCGTGGGACGGGCCGGCGGCAATTGCATTCACCAACGGCCGTCAGATCGGCGCAACACTGGATCGTAACGGTTTGCGCCCGGCGCGTTATCTGGTCACAAACGATGGTTTTGTGATGCTGGCATCGGAAATGGGCGTGCTGGAGTTTGCCGAGGATAGCATTACAACAAAATGGCGTTTGCAGCCCGGCAAAATGCTGCTCATCGACCTGGAAGAAAAACGCATCATTTCCGATGAAGAACTGAAGGACACCCTGTCCGCCAAGTATCCCTACCGGCAATGGCTTGACAACACGCAAGTCCTTCTCAGGGACATGCCTGCCCCGAGGCAGCGCGCGCCGCGAACAAATGTTGCTCTTCTCGACCGCCAGCAGGCATTTGGTTATACCCAGGAAGACCTGAAGTTCCTGCTCGCGCCAATGGCCCAGACAGGTCAGGAAGCCATCGGCTCCATGGGAACCGACACACCGATTTCAGCCCTTTCATCCAGACCGAAACTGCTGCACACCTATTTCAAACAGCTGTTTGCCCAGGTAACCAACCCGCCGATTGATCCGATCCGTGAGGAACTGGTCATGTCGCTGGTGTCATTCATCGGTCCGCGGCCAAATCTTCTCGACCTTAAAGGCACCTCCCGCCAGATGCGTCTGGAAGTGCCGCAACCGATACTGACCAACGAGGATCTGGAAAAAATCCGGGCGATTGGCGATATCAAGGACAATGATTTCCTGACCATCACGCTGGATATAACCTATCCGGCAGCCAATGGTGCTCTGGGCATGCAGCAGGCACTGGAACATCTGTGTGCCCGGGCGGAAAGCTCGGTCCATGAAGGCCACAACATCATCATCCTTTCGGACCGTATGACGTCGCAGGACCAGGTCCCCATTCCCTCATTGCTGGCGACATCGGCCGTGCACCACCATTTGATCCGCAAAGGTTTGCGCACATCGGTCGGTCTGGTTATCGAGACCGGAGAAGCTCGCGAGGTACATCAGTTCGCTACGCTGGCCGGCTTTGGCGCTGAAGCCATCAACCCGTACCTTGCATTTGAAACCATCCAGGACATGCTGCCGAAACTGGCAGAGGAAGTCAGTCGCGAAGAAGCAGCAAAACGCTATATCAAGGCGATCAACAAGGGCCTGTTGAAGGTCATGTCCAAGATGGGAATCTCGACATACCAGTCTTATTGTGGAGCACAGATCTTTGATGCAGTCGGGTTGAGGCAGTCATTTGTCGATCGCTTCTTTACCGGCACTTCCACGCAGGTTGAGGGCGTCGGGCTTGAAGAAATCGCAACAGAGACTGTTGAGCGGCACCGGCTGGCCTTTTCCGATGCTCCCATTTACCGCAGTGCCCTCGATGTTGGCGGTGAATATGCTTTCCGTTTCCGGGGTGAATCACACGTCTGGGGGCCTGAAATAGTCGCAGACCTGCAGCACGCTGTGCGCGGCAATATTCCGGAAAAGTACCGGGCGTTCTCCAGACAGATCAATGCGCAGGCAAACCAGCTGATGACGCTCAGGGGTCTGTTCAGATTGCGCCCCGCTGAAGAAATGGGCAGGCAGCCGGTTCCGCTGGATGAGGTTGAACCTGCTGCGGAAATCGTCAGGCGCTTTGCCACTGGTGCGATGTCGTTCGGCTCGATCTCGCGTGAAGCCCACACCACGCTTGCCAGGGCGATGAACCGCATCGGCGGCAAGTCCAACACTGGTGAAGGTGGCGAGGAGCCCGACCGCTTCAGGCCCATGGCCAACGGCGATTCCATGCGCTCTGCGATCAAGCAGGTTGCGTCGGGCCGATTTGGTGTCACGACGGAGTATCTGGTCAACTCCGACATGATCCAGATAAAGATGGCGCAGGGCGCAAAGCCCGGTGAAGGCGGCCAGTTGCCCGGCCACAAGGTCGACAAGACAATAGCCGCAGTGCGTTACTCGACGCCCGGCGTGGGTCTGATTTCTCCCCCGCCACACCATGATATTTATTCAATCGAGGATCTGGCGCAGCTCATTTTTGATCTGAAGAATGCCAACTCCAGGGCCGACATATCGGTCAAGCTGGTATCCGAGGTCGGTGTGGGAACAGTAGCCGCCGGTGTTTCCAAGGCACGTGCCGACCATGTGACCATATCCGGTTTTGAAGGCGGCACCGGCGCATCCCCGCTCACCTCCATCAAGCACGCCGGATCCCCGTGGGAAATCGGACTTGCCGAAACCCAGCAGACACTGGTTCTCAATGAACTGCGCAGCCGTATCGCTGTTCAGGTTGACGGTGGTTTACGCACCGGTCGCGACGTGGTCGTTGGTGCCCTTCTGGGCGCTGATGAATTTGGCTTTGCAACAGCCCCGCTGATAGCAGCCGGGTGCATCATGATGCGCAAGTGCCATCTGAATACATGTCCGGTCGGCGTCGCCACCCAGGATCCTGACCTGCGCAAACGATTTACCGGCAAGCCCGAACACGTCATCAATTATTTCTTCTTCGTGGCCGAGGAGGTTCGCGAGCTGATGGCGGCCATGGGCTTCAGAACGCTGGACGATATGATTGGACGCACTGATTTCCTCGACAAGGACCATGCAATCGAGCACTGGAAAGCCCGCGGCCTCGACTTCTCGAGAATTTTCGCAAAGCCATCCGTTTCCAAGGATGTCGCCATTCGCCATTGCGAAAAGCAGGATCATCATCTCGACGCCATTCTCGACCGTCGGTTGATCGAACAGGCGGCACCGGCGCTCGAAAACAAGAAACCTGTAAGTTTCGAAATGCCAATTCGCAATACGGACCGGTCCACCGGAGCCATGTTGTCGGGAGAAATCGCCCGCCGCTACGGCCACGCCGGCTTACCTGACGACACAGTTTCCATTACCTTGCGCGGAACAGCCGGCCAGAGTTTCGGGGCATTTTTATCCAGGGGTGTAACACTGGATCTTGTTGGCGAAGCCAACGACTATGTCGGCAAGGGCCTGTCAGGCGGCAGGCTGGTGGTTCGTCCGCCGCAAAACGCTGCAATCGTGCCTGAACACTCCATCATTGTCGGCAACACGGTGTTGTATGGTGCTATTGCGGGCGAGTGTTATTTCCACGGTGTTGCCGGAGAACGCTTCGCAGTTCGCAATTCCGGCGCTCTGGCGGTTGTCGAAGGCACCGGTGATCATGGTTGCGAATACATGACCGGCGGAATTGTCGTGGTCCTGGGACAGACCGGGCGTAATTTTGCAGCCGGAATGTCGGGCGGTATTGCCTATGTACTGGATGAAGCCGGCGACTTCCGCCAGCGCTGCAACCTGGCAATGGTCGATCTCGAACCAGTGCCGGAGGAAGAAGAACTGCAACAGCGCATCGCCAATCAGTCGGGAGATCTGGAAAGCCACGGGCTGGTGGATGTGCAGGGTGACATGACCAGTCATGATGCTGAACGGCTGTTTCAGCTGATCAGCAATCATTCACACTATACCGCGTCCGGGCGCGCCCGCGAGATACTCGACAACTGGCAAGCCTATCTGCCCCGATTTGTAAAGGTAATGCCGGTCGACTATCGTCGCGCGCTGAAAGAGATGGAAGCACAAAACGCCACCGGTGAAATGCTGATCGGCGTCAGAGAGGGCAAGTAAAATGGGCAAGATAACCGGTTTCAAGGAGTTTGAACGCCAGGATCGCGCATACAGGCCCGTTGCAGACCGTGTCTCCGATTTTGACGAATTTGTCATTCCTCTCGGCGAAACCGAGCTCAAGACCCAGGCCGCCCGTTGCATGGATTGCGGCATACCTTACTGCCACAGCGGCTGTCCGGTGATGAACCTGATCCCTGACTGGAATGACCTGGTGTACGCCTCTGACTGGGAAGAAGCTTCACGGAATTTGCATTCCACCAACAACTTTCCGGAGTTTACCGGCCGGATTTGTCCGGCTCCGTGCGAAGCTTCGTGCACGCTTAATATTGACGACAACCCGGTTGCCATCAAGACGATCGAATGCGCCATTGTTGACAAGGCCTGGGAAGAAGGCTGGGTCGTTCCTGAAGTCCCGGAAAAAAGGACCGGCAAAAAGGTTGCAGTTGTTGGTTCCGGACCTGCAGGGCTGGCGGCCGCCCAGCAGCTTGGCCGTGCCGGGCACAGCGTTCACGTCTACGAAAAACAGGCCAAACCAGGTGGATTGATGCGCTATGGCATTCCGGATTTCAAAATGTCCAAGCACCTGATTGAACGCAGGATCGCACAGATGGAAGCAGAAGGTGTAACTTTTCATTGCAATCGCCATGTCGGCGTGGACACCGATGTTACCGACCTCGAGCGCAGCCACGACGCGGTGCTGCTGGCCGGCGGATCCGAGGACCCGCGCGATCTTGTTGTTCCCGGCCGCAGCATGGACGGCGTTCATTTTGCGATGGATTTTCTGCGCCAGCAAAACAAGCGCATCGGCCGCGAAGACCTCGGCGATGTCACCCCCATTCTGGCTGGCGGCAAGCATGTCGTGGTTATCGGCGGTGGCGATACCGGTTCCGATTGCATTGGTACATCGTTCAGGCAGGGAGCACTTTCGGTTACCCAGCTCGAGATCATGGCGGCTCCGCCGGAAAAGGAAAACAAGGCATTGAGCTGGCCCCACTGGCCTTTGAAAATGCGCACTTCATCCAGTCAGGCAGAAGGCGCTGCGCGGGATTTTGCCGTGATGACCACGCATTTCGCGGGCGACAATGGCAAGGTCAAGGCGCTGCACGGTATCCGGGTGGATGCGGGCATGAAGCCGATAGACGGCAGCGAATTCGAACTGCCTGCAGATCTGGTGCTGCTCGCCATGGGTTTTGTGAACCCGGTTCACGAAGGCATGTTGAAGAAACTGTCCGTCGCGCTCGACGCTCGTGGCAATGTGAAAGCTGACACGGTAGGCTACCAGACAAACCGCTGGAAAGTGTTTAGCGCAGGTGACATGCGGCGCGGTCAGTCACTGGTCGTGTGGGCAATTCGCGAAGGACGCCAGGCTGCACGCGCCATCGACGAATTCCTGATGGGTTCGTCCACATTGCCCAGGTAATATCAGATCAGGATAACTCTTGGTTGAATCAACCAAAAGTCACAAACCTGATCTCTTCCCAAAGTGGTAGAGCAACTTTATGCTCCAGCGGTTCATTGCGAGCTGCCGGCTGGTGTGCCGGCAACGCCAAACGCGTCAAACCGGTCTGCCGGCGCTTCGGGCCATATGCCTTCGCTGAACAGTCTGTGCGCAGCGCTGTCAGGTTCCGTGGAACTACTGACCTTGTCGAAAAGGGTCAGACCCTCCCTGGCCGCACGCTTGATGGCATCTTCGGTAACGCGGGCAATCTCGGTATAGTTCAGGCCAGGCATATTGGCCGGTTCGATTTTCACCGGAACCTCCCCGCCCGGCCGTTCGGCCACAAAGGCCGGCATTGCCGCCAACTCCTCGGGGGTCAATATAATTTCCTCCTGCAAAGCAACAGCTGGAGATCCAGTCGCACCGTCGGCTGCCGCAATATCAGCCCTCACCAGTTTCATCAGCTCGACTGCAAGCCGGTCATTGCCGGCGGCTATGAATTTCACACCGCTGCGCGAACGAAGCCGGACAATAGTACCCGTTCCGTCATCGCCACGATCTGTATACTTGTCGTCGCTGTCTGCAAGCAGTTGTCGCAAGTCAATAAAACGCACACCATACTCTTCCATTATCTGACGCTCGACGCTGGCGATGACCTTCATGGAATCATCATAGGATTCGCGCGCCATCGGCGGCACGCCAAACCAGTAGACCGCGACGCGATGCTTCTTGAGCACATTAAGCAGGGATCTTATCTGTTCGCCGTATGCCTTGCGCCAGCCATCGCTGCCAAACCTGAGAAATCCTTCAGGGCTGTTGATATCGCGGGCATCATTGGCCCCCAACATGATGGCCGCAATGTCGAATGGCCGTGATTCAAGCAGTTTGTCCGCAGCCGAGGCCCAGTCGTAGAGTTTTGGCCGGGCAAGTCCGGAATTCTCCTGAATGCGGCCGGTGACGGTAACCCGCTCTTCCGATTCAACGAACCGGGTCAGGCCGGCCCAAAGACCGGTACCCAGCACATCTCCCATAATGACAATGTCGTATGTTTGTTTTCGCGTAGGAATGTAACTGGACGGGGAAGTATACTCCGTGACCGGAGCATCATCAGCCTGCTGGGCACGCACAGGCATCCCCGCAAGGCAGGCCATTACCAACGCCGCCAAAAATAGCAAACCTGTTTTCGTCAATCGTTTCATGTCCGGCAGTCTACAGTCCCCTGCGCAATCGCTCAAGTAATCTTGCGTCTGCATACCCGTCCGGTGTGACGCCAATTCGATGCTGATAGCTGCTGATTGCCTGGCGGGTGCGTGGACCGATCGTGCCGCTCGTGCCGCCGGTATCATACCCACGTGCACTCAGCAGTTTCTGAAGTTCCCGGTTATCAGAATGTGACAGAAGTCGCAGATCCGTTGGCCAGCTGGCGACGAACGGACCTGCTCCTGCCAACCGGTCCGCCAGATGCGCTACGGCCAATGCATATGAGTTGGATTTGTTATACGCCAGTATGGCATCAAAATTTTGCGTCACCAGGAATGCCGGTCCATGCCTGCCTACTGGCAAAAGCAGTCTGGCGCGCACATCACCGACTCCGAAATCATCCTGTCCGGCCGGTTGTACGCCAATCGCGCGCCACTGCATTACTGAACGCGCAGCGTTCTCGCCCGTCATGCGGTAATTGAAGTTGCGGGGCAATCTGACTTCCCAGCCCCATGGCATATGGCTGTTCCAGCCGCGTTTTTTCAGATAATTGGCGGTTGATCCGAGTGCATCCGGCACTGAATTCCAGATATCGCGTTTACCATCGCCGGTCATGTCGACCGCATAGGCATTGTAGGTCAGCGGAATAAACTGGGTGTGCCCCATGGCGCCGGCCCAGGATCCCTTGAACTGGTCCGGCGAAACATCCCCGCTTTGCAGAATGTCAAGCGCACCCAGCAATTGTTTGCGGCCGTAGTCTTTCCGGCCACCGGAAAACGCCATTGTGGCCAGAGACCGGATGACACTCATCTCTCCGGTATAGCTGCCATAATTGGTTTCCATGCCCCAGATGGCCGCTACCACATGTCTATCGACACCATAGCGCCGCTCCACGGCGTGCATGGCCCGGGCGTGGGTTTGCATCATCGATTGCCCACGTGAGATCCGGTCTGCAGACACGCGCTTGTCAATGTATGACCAGATGGGAGTGGCATACTCCGCCTGACTGGACTGGCGCTCAAAGATACGTGGATCAGGTGTCACGCCGGCAAACGCGTCCTGATAGAGGTTGGCAGATATACCGTTGCGGCGCGCCTCCGGCCACAGGTCCGCGACAAACTGGTCGAAGGCCGCATTGCGACTGAGCGCCTCAAGTGCACCAATATCCAGACTGCGCGAACTACCTGCACCGGACCCGAGACCAGCCAACAAAACCGACGCTGCCGCCAATCCACGAAAATAACCTCCAAGCCCGTTCATTGCCTCACCTGCCTCCCGGCAGCTTTCTGTAAATTTTTCAATGCAACGGCGTCGTGCCCGGCGCTACACGGTGTATTCACCTCATGCGAGCCGGCATTACCTGCTCCCCCGGTAACCAGAACATTCATGCCACACTGCTTTCGTAGGTTTGGGCCCAAATCACCACGCCGCTGAAGTCGAAGGCTGATTGTGCTAACAAAACCCAAACAAACCGTTTAAAAAGCTTTACTTACCGGACCTCAATTTCAGGGTGCGCTCGCACAACACAGCGGCAAATGAGGGGAAGACATCACAACAATGACCAGCAAAATCAGGAAAGCGGTGTTTCCGGTTGCCGGACTTGGAACACGGTTTCTGCCGGCAACCAAAGCGGTACCGAAAGAAATGCTGACTATCGTCGACCGGCCGGTCATCCAGCTCGCAGTCGATGAGGCACGCGAAGCCGGCATTGAGCATTTCATCTTTGTGACCGGACGCAACAAGGCGGTCATCGAGGATCATTTTGACAGGCAGTTTGAGCTCGAGGAAACGCTGAAGCGGCGCAACAAGAATACCGAACTGGAAGCACTTCGCTCAGACCTGCCGGGTGCCGGTCAGACCAGTTTCACCCGGCAGCAGGAACCGCTTGGACTTGGCCATGCGGTCTGGTGCGCGCGCGAACTGGTCGGCAATGAACCATTTGCCCTGCTGCTGCCTGACATGTTTATCCATGGCTCACCGGGTTGCCTGGCGCAGATGATGAGCGTGTATAATTCGCATGGTGGAAACGTTGTTGCAGTGGAAGACGTCCCACGCGACCAGTTACACAAGTATGGTGTTGTCGGGGTAGGCCGTGATGCAGGCGCGGGTTTTGAGATTACCTCCATGGTCGAAAAACCAAGGCCCGAAAATGCACCGTCAAACCTCATCATTTCGGGCCGTTACATTCTGCAGCCGGAAATCTTTGACCTGCTGGATACACAGGCCGCTGGCGCCGGCGGGGAAATCCAGCTAACCGACAGCATGCTGACCTTGATGGGCAAACAGGCTTTCTATGGCCTGGAATTTGAAGGGACCACCTATGATTGCGGCGACAGGGTCGGCTTTCTGGCAGCCAATGTCGCGTTGGGCCTGTCACGTCCGGACATCAGCCCGCTATTTACCCAGGTGCTGAAACAGATCATCGCTGAACGGGGTGGGCTGGGTTAGAGCTGTCTGGATCAGTATCCGCGTTGTTGCGAACGAATTCATGCAGGTTTGGTTTCAAGCACCATGCCGGTACCACCGGTAATCAGTACTCTGGATCCTGCAGGGGCATCGGTTCCGGTAACCCGCCACAGCGCATCATCGATGCGCACCTTGCCTTCACCGTTTACAATTGCCTCGTGCAACACGGCTGTCCGGCCAACGAACGCATTGACCCGCTGGTTCAGGTACGGCTGATCAGCCTCGCCGGTGGCCCTGGTCCTCATGTAGCGCCGTCCGATGAGAACATAAATTACGCTCAGAACAACAAACAGGATAATCTCCGTCTGCCAGTTCAGATCAAGCAAGGCATCCGCCAGGCCAACACTCAGCGCTGCCAGGCCAAACCAGACCAGAAAAATGCTCGTGGCCAGGAGCTCGCTGACAAGCAGTACACCGCCAATGATCCACCAGGTCCAGCCGCCGAATATGCCCAGAATTTCAGCCATCAGCCATCGCCCCTATTGCCTCACACCCGGCACCGTCGTTTTGCGCTGCGCGCTGCCGGTCCGCTGCGCACCGCCGCCGCCCTGACCGAATGCTTCCTTCGCGATTTCGGCAACGCCGGCAATGGAGCCAATAACACTTGATGCTTCAATCGGCAGCATCAGCAACTTCTGGTTTGGCGACTTTGCAATGCTTTCCAGGGCCTTGATGTAATTGTTGGCGACGAAGTAGTTCACTGCCTGAACATCGCCTTCGGCGATCGCCACGGAAACCATGCGCGTGGCGTTGGCCTCGGCTTCGGCGGAGCGTTCGCGCGCCTCGGCATCTCGAAACGCTGCTTCGCGTCTGCCCTCGGCATCCAGCACTATGGCCTGTTTTTCCCCTTCGGCTTTCAGAATTGCCGATTCCCGCGCGCCCTGTGCTTCCAGAATGGCGGCACGCTTGTCGCGTTCTGCCTTCATCTGCCGCGCCATGGAATCAACCAGATCACGCGGCGGATTGATATCCTTGATGTCGATCCGGGTCATCTTGACACCCCACGGCGAGGTTGCCTGATCAACTACACCCAGAATTGCATGGTTTATCTCATCGCGTTGTGACAGCAGGTTGTCCAGATCCATCGATCCCATCACGGTACGGATATTGGTCATGGTGATGTTGAGAATGGCATTTTCCAGCCGGTTGACTTCATAGGTCGCCTTGGCAGCGTCCAGCACCTGGTAGAACGCCACGCCATCAACCTGCACCATGGCATTGTCCTTGGTGATGACCTCCTGGCTCGGCACCTCCAGCACCTGCTCCATCATGTTCATTCTGGAGCCGATCCGGTCGATGAAGGGCATGATAATGCCAAGGCCGGGGCCCAGCGTCTTGATATAACGGCCAAATCGTTCGACCGTGTACTCAAAGCCCTGAGGCACGGTGGTGATCGCCTTGAACAGGGTAATGATCGCCAGCGCAAGCAGCACCAGTACGAAAACACTAAAGCCCTCAAGAAAACCTGGAAACATGAAGCCAATCCTCGTTTCAGCCGATGCGCCTGTCTGCATTCGCTGCAGATTGGCCCGATTTGCTTGAAATCTAGCTTGATTCGCACAAACCAATGCGCAAATTCGCCGGTTCATCGGGCGAAGATGAAAGTGTACCTCAAACCCAGCCGGAAAGCTCCCGATTGATCAATTGCTTGAGCATCTTCGTCGAAACATCACTGTCATTGAGACAGGGCACTACACTGAAATTCTCACCACCGTTTTGTTCGAACGTCTGTTTGACGCCGATGGCAATCTCTTCCAGCGTTTCAACACAGTCAGACGAAAACCCCGGCGTGATGACAACCACCTTCCTGAAACCATCTCGGGCCAGTTTTTCAATTGTCTCGTCTGTATAAGGCTGCAACCACTCCTCGCGCCCGAATCTCGACTGGAAGGTAATGATCAACTCGCCCTCCTTCATGCCCATCCGCTCACGCAACAGGCGTGCCGTCTTCTGGCAGTGACAATGATAGGGGTCCCCGCGCATCAGGTATGATTTTGGCAAGCCGTGGAACGAGGCCACGATTACGTCCGGCCTGTAGCCGATGGATTTCAGGTGCGCTTTCAGGCTGGCTGCGAGCGCATCGATGTAGGCAGGATCATCGTGGTATGGCGGCACCGTGCGAATGGCTGGCTGCCAGCGCATCTCCTGCAGCGCTTCATAACACTTGTCGAGCGCTGTTGCCGTGGTAGTCGAGGAGTATTGCGGATAGAGTGGAAACAGCACGATCCTGTCACAGCCCAGGCTCCTCAAATGCCCGATGCGCTGCTTCACCGGTGGCAAACCGTAGCGCATGGCCCAATCAACAACAATTCTGGAGTTTCCGGAAAACAACTCAGTCAGCTTCTCCGATTGCGACCGCGTGATGGTCTTCAACGGAGATTCGTTGCGCTGCCTGTTCCAGATCAGATCGTAGGCATGTCCCGATTTTTTGGGACGAAAGGTCAGCACGATGCCGTTCAGGATTACCCACCACAAGGCCCGGTTTGTTTCTATAACCCGCCGGTCAGACAGGAACTCCTTCAGATACCGCCGCATCGGCCAGTAACTGGTGGCCTCGGGGGTTCCCAGATTCATGATAAGCACACCGACCCTGCCGCCCGTAACTGGCGGGTGATCCGCAGGAAGTACAAACTCGCGATTGTCGGTCTTGTCCGGCATGATTGTCCTGATTTTTCGGGTATAGCATTGTTCCCGGCTTACGCTGCCTGCCAGATAGCAGATCAGGTGGCAGCAGGCCGATCATCCGAAATCACCTTTCCGTCATTGGCCAGCGTGCCAGTTGCAACCAGCTCTACCTGCCCGCGAACCTTGCAGATTTTCTGCAGGGTTTGCGCAACCGCCTCAGATAGTCCTTCAGCCGGTCGCGCGCATTCGGCCTGCAACAACATTGTATCCTGCTCATTGCTGCGGCCAATCACCAGGCGCAGCTTGCCGAGCTCCGGGTGGGATTTGCCAATTTCGGCCACTTGCGACGGGTGCACGAACATGCCCTTGACCTTGGTGGTCTGATCAGCACGCCCCATCCAGCCCCTGATCCTGCGATTGGTGCGCCCGCATGGACTGCGGCCAGGCATGAGTGCAGATAAATCGCCGGTACCAAACCTGATCATCGGATAGGCGTGGTTGAAATTGGTGACCACCACTTCACCGGCCTCGCCTTCGGCAACCGGTTCACTGGTGCCCGGGCGCACGATCTCCAGGATCACGCCCTCGTCGATTATCATGCCCTCAAGTGCCTCGCTTTCATAAGCGATAACCCCAACGTCAGCGGTGGCATAACATTGCAATACACTGACACCGCGGCTGGAATACTCTTCTCGAAGGCTGGGAAACAGGGCGCCGCCGGAAACCAGCGCACGCTTGATCGACGACACGTCGCGGCCGGCATCTGCGGCCTTGTCCTGCAAAATTTTCAAGAAATCCGGCGTGCCGGTGAACCCGGCGGGTTTCAGGGCCTCAATGTAATCCAGCTGCAATTCCGTATTGCCAACACCGGCAGGGATCACCGCACACCCCAGCGCGCGGGCCCCTTCATCCAGAATAAACCCGCCCGGTGTCAGGTGGTAGGCAAAACAGTTGTGCACCAGGTCGCCCGGCCTGAAACCTGCGGCAAACAGTGCGCGTGCTCCCCGCCACGGATCCGCAGCCAGACCCATGGGCTCAAAAATCGGGCCCGGAGACATAAACACCCTGCCCCAGGTTTCTGCACCGCCCGGAGTAAATCCGCCGAACGGGGGTTCGGCTGCCTGCAGATCCTTCAGGTCAGCTTTGCGAAGAACCGGCAGTTCGGCCAATGCTTTTCTGGAAGTGATTTCGCGGGGTTGCACCTTTCCGAGGTGGCGCTTCCAGCCTGGCGCTGTCATCGCATGTTCAATTTGCCCGGGCAGATCCCTGAACAGGTCAGTCTCGCGCTGCTGGTGATCACGAGTCTCGAGTTCATCAAAGAACACATTCATAACGTCAGTTCCAACCCGCCCTGCACGGCCTTGTTCCAATGGAAGTAATTCATGCGCCGCGTCATCAGGCCAACCAGCGCTTGCGCCTCTTGTAGGCCTTTACATTCTTGAACGAACGCCGGTTTTCGCCTGACACGCCGAGATAAAACTCCTTGACGTCCTCATTGTCACGCAGGACAGATGCTTTACCGTCCAGCACCACCCGGCCATTTTCCAGAATGTAACCATACTTGGCATACCGCAGTGCAATGTTTGTGTTCTGCTCAGCCAGCAGGAAGGACACACCCTCGTTTTCGTTCAGCTTCTTGACGATCTCAAAGATTTCCTCAACCAGTTGCGGCGCCAGCCCCATGGAAGGTTCATCCAGAAGGATAGTCGTCGGCCGGGACATCAGCGCACGGCCGATGGCACACATTTGCTGCTCGCCACCGGACGTGTATCCTGCCTGAGACGTGCGGCGCTCGCGCAGCCGCGGAAAATAATTATAGACCATCTCCAGATCCCTGGCGATCGCCGCACGCCCATCGCGGCGTGTAAACGCGCCAGACAGCAGATTGTCATCAATGGTCAGATGCTCAAAACAGTGACGGCCTTCCATCACCTGAATACAGCCGCGTTTCACCATCTCGTTCGGTGAAAGCTTGTCAACCCGCGCACCCTTGAACTGAATGCTGCCCTTGGTTACATCACCACGCTCTGCACGCAACAGGTTTGAAACCGCCTTCAGGGTTGTCGATTTACCCGCGCCATTTGCGCCCAGCAGGGCGGTGATTCCGCCCACAGGCACATCAAGCGACACGCCCTTCAGAACCAGGATGACGTGATTGTAGATCACTTCAATATTGTTGATCGACAATACGGGCTCTGCGGATTGCACTACAGGCTGCCGGGCAGCGGCGATATCGGCCATTGAGACAGGCTTTCGATTGAATAGGTGAATTTGCAGGCCCCGTCTGCGCAGCATGGGCAGGCGGGGCAAAATTGCGAAACGTCAGACTAAATCTGGGCAATCAACCGCAGGTCTGCTTCTCCCACTCCGGCTTGTCAGACAAATACTGGTCTGCTGCTTCTTCCAGAAGCGGACGAACAACCGCGGTATCCGGCGCAATCGGGTCCGAGATTTTCACCCAGTTCTTGCCATCCCACTGCTGGATGAACACCGACCCTGCACCTTCATGGTCCTTGCAGGAACCCTTGATCGGAGCCGTGAAGCCTTCCAGGCCGATTTCCTTCAGACGGGCCTCAGTCAGGTCAAACGTCTCGAAACCATCACGCAGTTCTGCAGCCGTGATGACTTTTTTACCGGTCTTGGCCTGAGCCGCACGAATGCCTTCAGCAATCAGTACCGAGTTGAACAGGCCACGATTGTACAACACGTCACCGACAAGGTCCTTGCTGGCAACCTGGCTGCCGCCCTTGTCGACCACGTGCTTGATCACGTCCTGGATCGCCGGGAAGTCCGTCCCGATGCCGGAGAAATTGGCTGACTTGTAGCCTTTGCCTTCCTCGCCGACCGAGCGCAGGTCAGAATGCGCACCCGACCACCAGTTGCCAATGAAGTGGTCCAGAGGATACTTGATCTTGGCTGCTTCCTTGACGGCAGTGGCGTTCATCGCACCCCAGCCCCACATGATCATGTAGTCGGGTTTTTCCTTGCGGACGTTCAGCCATTGTGAACCCTGGCTTTGCATTTCCTTGACGCCAACCGGGAACAGCGAAACCTCGAAACCCTGGTCCTTGGCCAACTGTTCAAGCAGCGGAATCGGTTCCTTGCCGTACCCGGCATCAAGATATATGAAGCCGATTTTCTTGCCTTTGATTCCACCTTCTGAGTCGATGTACTTCAGGATTGAAGACATCTGGCTCCAGTAACTGGCCGGATAGGTAAAGGTCCACGGGAACTTCTCGCCAATAGCGGCAGCCGACAGGCCATAACCCATCGAAAGGACAGGAATCTTGTCGATCGGCGCTTTGGGAATCAGCTGCAGTGTAATACCGGTCGAATACGGATTGTACACCAGCGCGCCCTTGCCCTTGGTGGATTCATAACATTCAACACCCTTCTGGGCATTGTAGCCAGTTTCGCATTCTTCAACGACAATCTTGACGCCGCCTATTCCGCCATCACGCGCATTGAGCATGTTGAAATAGTCGGCAAAGCCGTTCGCCAAAGGTATGCCACCACTGGCAAATGGGCCTGTACGATAGCTCAGTGAAGGCACGAACATCGTGTCTTCGGCCTGTGCCATCTGGGCTGTGGTAAATGCAGCACCTGCCAAGGTGGCAAAGGCTACACCAGTCATCAAAAGCTTCTTCATTGGTTTCCTCCCTGAATACCGTCCCATCGTGGATCCGGTTGCTTTTGCTAAAGTTCCGCCATCTGATCCGTACTGCCGGATTGATGACACTTCACATTGTTGTTCCCGATATATGCCTCATTTCTCAGATCAGGAGTAGGGGAACGGCCACGTCCTGAGTTTCTCCTTGGCAATCTGCCACAATCGGGCAAGTCCATGTGGTTCGACGATAAGAAAGAAGATAATCATACCTCCAATCATCATGAAATTGATGTGCTCTACAGTTGCGGCATTGATGTCCAGTCCAAAAGCTCCCGGTAGCGCCCGGATGATGATCGGCAGTATCCAGATAAAGGCTGCGCCCATATAACATCCTATCAAAGAGCCCAGCCCGCCAATAATTGCCATAAACAGGAACAGGAATGAATGATTAATGTCAAAACTTTCGACCTCGGCCGCGCCAAGCCAGAAAAACACAGTCATGGCGCCTGCCACACCGCAATAGAAAGATGACACCGCAAAGGCGGACAGCTTGGCATACAACGGCCGCACACCCATCAGTTCAGCGGCGATATCCATGTCGCGGATCATCATCCAGGAACGGCCAATGCGGCCGCGAATGATGTTTGACGCAATCCATGTCATGGCAAGCACAATTGACAGCACTACCAGGTAACGCGTGACAGGTTCTGCCGCTGCACCCGCCAGGATGACCCCGCCAAATCCTTCACGTTGCGGCACTTCGATGGCACCGGAGGCATTGTAATTGTACAGCCACGGGATCCGGATAAAGGCCCATTCCAGGAAAAACTGGGCAGCCAGTGTCGTCACGGCCAGATAAAAGCCCTTGATACGCAGCGAAGGCAGCCCAAACAGCATACCGACAGCAGCCGCAAAGAACCCTGACAGCAACACCATGATGATGATATTGACATCCGGGAAAAAGGTGGTGAGCTTGTAACACGAATAGGCTCCCACCCCCATGAAAGCGCCGGTTCCCAGTGACAACTGGCCGGTATATCCGACCAGTATATTCAGACCAATGGTCGCCAGCGTAAACACCAGGAACGGGATCATCACCGTGGTGATGAAAAAATCATTTCCGGCCAGGGGAATTACCAGGTAGGCAATCACCAGCATGGCGGCGATGCCGATCTTGTCCTGCAGGATCGGAAACACCTGGCTGTCGGCAGTGTAGTTCGTCTTGTACTGGCCTACTTCACGATAAAACATGTCCTGTTCCCAGCCTCGTCCTAAATTCGCTCGATGATCTTCTCGCCGAACAGTCCTTGCGGACGGAACAGCAGGAAGATCAGCGCCATGACATATGCAAACCAGCCTTCGACACCACTGCCGAGGAGACCGCCCCAGTAAATCTCGAACAATTTCTCGCCAAAGCCAATCATCAGGCCGCCAATGATGGCACCGGGAATCGAGGTAAACCCGCCAATGATCAAAACCGGCAGTGCTTTCAATGCAACAACCTGCAATGCAAAGGACACGTCAGATTTTGCACCCCACATGATGCCCGTGGCAAGTGCGACGATGCCGGCGGCAAACCATACGATGACCCAGATCTGATTGAGCGAAATACCAACCGACAGGGCGGCCTGATGGTCGTCGGCGACCGCACGCAACGCGCGCCCGATGCGGGTCTTGTTAAAGAAGATGGAAAGGGCCGTTACCAGAACAATCGCCATGACAACGGCCGCCACGTCCAGGTGTTCGATGATGACAATGCCTCCGAACGGTTCAAATGTCGTTGAACCGGTCGGAAGGCCAAGCTCTGCAGCAATCATCGGTTTAGGTTCACCACCGAACACATACTCGCCAAACCCGATCAGGAAATAATTCAGCCCGATGGTCGCCATGAACAATATGATATCTTCCTGGTTCACCAGGTTGCGCAAGACAATGCGCTCGACCAGCCAGGCCAATGCAAACATCGCCCCAATGGTCATAAACAACGCAATCCAGGCAGGTACTCCGGCCTGATAAAGGCCTACCAGGGTAAGTGCTGCAAACACCACCATGATGCCTTGTGCAAAATTGAAAACCCCTGAAGCCTTGAAGATCAGTACGAAGCCAAGTGCAATCAGCGAATAAAGCGTCCCCGACACAAACCCCGACCACAGCACCTGCAGGAAGAAGTCAGGCGCGGAGCCCATCTGCACAAACGGGTCAATCAGAATGTTGTAAAGTATATCCACTGTTCCTGTTTCCCTCGCCCGTCAGTGTGCCACGCCAAGGTAGGCATCAATCACATCCTGATTGGAACTCACTTCAGCAGGTGTCCCGTCAGCAATTTTTTCACCATGGTCCAGCACCACCACACGTGTCGACAAATCCATCACCACGCCCATATCGTGTTCAATCAGGGCGATCGTGGTACCGAACTGATCGTTCACATCAAGAATGAAGCGTGACATGTCTTCCTTCTCTTCAAGATTCATGCCCGCCATAGGCTCGTCAAGCAGCAGCAGTTCCGGTTCCATGGCCAGCGCCCGCGCCAGTTCAACCCGTTTCTGCAAGCCGTACGGCAACCGGCCAACCGGCGTTCGCCGGATAGGCTGGATCTCCAGGAAGTCAATAATCTCCTCGACCCGTTCGCGATGTTCAACCTCTTCCTGCATGGCAGGTCCGTAACGCAACATCTGCCACAGGAAATTCCTGTGCATTTTCAGTGTGCGGCCCGACATGATGTTGTCCAGTGTCGACATGCCGTGAAACAGCGCAACATTCTGGAATGTCCGCGCTATCCCCTGGGTGGCTGCCTCATACGGACGCATCTGTGTGCGGGTGTTGCCCTTGAAGGTAATCTCACCCACCTGCGGATGATAGAAACCGTTTATGACATTCAGCATCGAGGTCTTGCCGGCGCCGTTGGGGCCGATGATGGCCCGAATTTCACCCTTGTGGATGTTGAAGCTCACGTCCTTGATGGCATGAACACCGCCAAACGAAAGTGATATGTTGTTGATATCAAGCATCACTTCCGGAGCATTGCTTCGACTGTTGCTCGCATCAGCCGGTTTCACTGCCATATTCATTCAGCAGCCTCCCTGAAACCCGCACGGTCAATGGCGTGAAGTTTCATATCCCGGATTTCCACATCTCCTTCGATGTCGCCGCGCCTGCCATCTTCAAAGGTGACTTCCGTTTTGATCTTCTGGCGTTTCCTGGCCGGGTCATACAGCGCATCGATCAGAACTGCATAGCGTTCATTGACCAGCGAACGGCGCACCTTTGCGGTGCGGGTGATCTCGCCATCATCGGGGTCCAGTTCCTTGTGCAGGATGAGAAAACGCGAAATCTGGGCTCCTGCGACGCGTTCTTCCTGAGACAGTTCCCGGTTCACTTCGTCGACATGGCTCTCGATCATCCTGTAAACGTCAGGATGTCCTGCAAGCTCCTGATAGCTCGCATAGACGACGTTGTTGCGTTCCGCCCAGGAACCAACCGATGTCAGGTCAATGTTGATAAACGCGGTCACTGAATCGCGGCCATCGCCAAACGCAACTGCTTCCTTGATATTCGGGAAGAACTTCAGCTTGTTCTCTATGTATTTTGGCGGGAACAGTGTGCCATCATTCAGTTTGCCCACATCCTTCGCGCGATCGATTATTTTCAGGTGGCCATTTTCATCCACGAAACCTGCATCTCCCGAGTGCACCCAGCCATCCGCGGTCTTGGTTTCCCGGGTTGCATCCTGGTTTTTGTAGTACTCGGTAAAGACGCCGGGTGAGCGGTACATCACCTCGCCACTGTCAGCCACCTTGATCTCGACACCGCCCATCGGGGTTCCGACCGTGTCGGCATAAATTTCACCGTCCGGCTGGCCGGTGATATAAACCGCCGCCTCGGTCTGCCCGTAAAGCTGCTTCAGGTTGATGCCCAACGCCCGGTAATATTTGAAAATTTCAGGCCCGATTGCCTCACCTGCCGTGTATGCGATCCGGACCTTGCTCAGGCCATAGCGGTTTTTCAGAGGGCCATACACCATGAAACTGCCGAGCCAGTATTTCAATCGGGCCGTGAAAGGCACCGGCTTGCCGTTGAGGATGTCTTCGCCATATTGTCGTGCAATGGCCAGAAAATATTCGAACATTTTCTTCTTGATCGCGCTGGCATCTTCCATGGCGACAGTGGTCTGGGTAATCAGGTTTTCATAAATCCTCGGCGGCGCAAATGCGTACGTCGTTCCAACTTCGCGCCGGTCGGCAATGATGGTTGCAGGGCTCTCGGGGCAGTTTACACAATAACCGGTCACATAGGACTGGGCGTACGAGAAAACATGGTCACCAACCCACGCCATTGGCAGATAGGCAATGACTTCTTCCGTCTCACTCAGTTTGTCAAAATCCTCAGCCGTTTCGGCAGCCCACACACACGCACCCTGTGTCAGCACCACGCCCTTGGGCCGCCCGGTTGTGCCTGACGTATACAGGATGATGGCAGTATCATCTCTCTTGCCCTTGGCAATTTCACTTCGCCAGATTTGATCAAAATCGCGGCTCTCGCGGCCAAGTTCCTGAACTGTTTCGTAGGAACGCACGCCTTCAACATCGTAGTTCTGCAAACCACGATGCTCATCATAAATAATTTCCTTCAGGTCCTTGTAGGTTTCACGGATTTCAAGAAGCTTGTCGACCTGTTCCTGGTTTTCAACTACGGCAAACTCTACACCCGCATGATCCAGCACATAGCCCATCTCTTCGGCAACCGAGTCCTGATACACCGGTACCGGAATTGCGCCCAATGACTGAGCCGAACAAATCGCCCAGTACAATCTTGGCCGGTTGTCGCCGACAATGGCAATGCGGTCGCCGCGCTTGAGACCCAATGCCCGAAGTCCCATGGCGAGGTCCCGGACCTCCTCAAGTGTTTCAGCCCAGGTCCAGGTTTGCCAAATTCCAAGATCCTTTTCACGCATTGCGGGACGTGCGCCACGCATCTGGGCATTTCGTAACAACAGTTTTGGAATAGTGTCGTGCACCGACGCGTCATGCGCTGCAGCAGTCATATGTCATTTCCACCCTGACAGGCAGCTCTCGGCAAGCTGCATGTTCACTTCCGGTTTCCGGTCTCCTGCCGGAAATTGGACGAGAGTGTGCCGAAAAAAAAAGCTGCGCACCAGTACTGAGTTGACAGACAGCCCATATTCTTGTGTTGTACGGGCTCAAAAAGCGCTTTGGTGCATGACCCGTCACCCGCCGTAATCTTTCAATCCCTCAATATTCAGAACTTTCAACCCGCCAGGCATGAGGGTAATCAGGCCATGGCCGGCAAGAGTTTGCAACGACTTGTTGGTGATCTGACGCGAAATTCCGGCAAACAGTCCCAGGTCTTCCTGCGGCATTTCAATTTCGGCAGGCGTACGGGGAAACAATACCGGATTATACATTGTCGCTATGGTGTGCGCCAGCCTGACCACGGCACTGCTGGTCCGGTCACGGCTCACAATGGCAATAAACTGCCCCAGCCGTTCATTCAAAAGCTGCACGAGGAAACGATTGAAGCCAACCGAGTTTGCAAACAGCCAGCGGAACGTGTCACCGCGCATGATTGCCACATCGGCATCTGTGACCGCAACAACATCATAGCGGCGAGCCTCGTCCTTGAGTATCGAACCTTCTCCGAACCACCCTCCGCCCAGTATGGCCGATACACCTGCCACCTGACCGGAGTCAGACACATGACCGACCCGCAAGACACCTGCAATCACACCGTGCCAGGCATCCACATAATCGGAAAAATGCGCCACATGCTGGCCGCGTTCAAAAGTTTTCATCCTGACGCCAGCCGCCGCATGGGCCAGTTCATCCCTTGTGACGGCATCGGCCCAGACCGCGATGTCGGCCAGTTCGTGTGGTGTCATGCTGTCGTTGTATAAACCTCTTCGCTCATTCAGCGGCCAGGAACACCGGAGCCCGCGATTTGCCGGCCCTGAACGCATCAAGCAACGCCGCTTCGCGTGTCCTGGCATCGACAACATGGCGTTGCTTCACGTGTCCATAGCCGCGGATATGTTCAGGCACAGACGCTATATCAACGGCAAGTTCAAGATTGGCCGGTTTGAGACCCGATAAGACTGCAGCAATTGTATCACGGTAGTCCGCGATCAACTGGCGTTCCATCCGGCGTTCCTCCGTGCGTCCGAACGGATCAAACGCCGTCCCGCGCAAGCCTTTGAGTTTTGCCAGGACAGAAAATACCTGCATCATCCAGGGACCATACTCCTGCTTCTGCAAGTGTCCGGTTTCCGGGTCGCGTTTGGCCAGTAGCGGCGGCGCGAGATGATGACGAACCTGGTAATCACCCTTGAACTTTGCAGCAACGGATTTCGCAAACGTGCCGTCTGAATAAAGCCTCGCAACTTCATACTCATCCTTGTAGGCCATCAGTTTGAAGAGATAGCGCGCCACGGCTGTTGTGAGTTTTTCAGAGCCTTTGACTATGGCAGTTTCACGGATTCTCACCTGCTCGACAAGGTTTCGATAGTCCTGTGCATAGCTGGCGTTTTGATAGGCCGTCAGAAAATCTGCCCGCCGGTTGATTTCGTCATCCAGGGTTTTTGGCTTTTTCCCGGCCTGTACGGAACCGGCCGCCAGCACCGCCTCCACGGCCGGCAAATCCTGCGCAGCGCGCCTGCCCCACAAAAACGCCTGCTGGTTCATCCTGATGGCCACGCCATTGAGCTCAATGGCCCGGTTGATGGCTTCTTCAGATACCGGGATCAATCCCTTCTGCCAGGCATATCCAAGTGTGAACAGGTTGGACGCAATGGAATCTCCCATTAATGCGGTCGCAATGCGCGTGGCGTCAACAAATTCTGTTGCGTCTCGCTTTGTGCGGGCTTCTATCTGCACCTGCATCTGGGAACCCGGCAGTTTGAAATCCGCGTCGCGGGTAAACTGCGCCGGCATCACTTCATGCGAATTGACCACGGCATGCGTGCGGGCACGCGAGGCAGCTGACAGGATCCTCTCTGATGCGGAGGTAACGATATCACAGCCCAGCAGAACATCCGCACCGCCTGCGGCTATGCGGATGGACGCAATCTCGGCCTGCGTTTCGGCCAGTTTGAGGTGGGTTACCACCGCGCCGTTCTTCTGGGAAAGGCCAGCCATGTCGATCATCGCGACACCCTTGCCGTCGAGTGTCGCCGCCATGCCAATCAGGTGGCCAATGGTGACAACCCCGGTGCCGCCAATGCCTGTAATCATAATCGCCCAGGGCCGGTCCAGCGTAACCTGCCCGGGTTGCGGCAAAACCGGAAACGGTGTGGCCTGTGCATCTACCGGTTGCGATAAACCCCTGATCAGTTCGCCACCTTCGATGGTTACGAAACTTGGGCAGAATCCCTTCAGACAGGAAAAGTCCTTGTTGCATGCCGACTGGTCGATCTGGCGTTTGCGGCCAAACTCGGTTTCTTTGGGTGCAATTGCCACGCAATTTGATTGCACGCCGCAGTCGCCGCAACCCTCACACACCAGTTCATTGATAAACACTCGCCGGTCAGGATCAGGAAAAGTGCCGCGCTTGCGGCGCCTGCGCTTTTCCGCAGCGCATGTCTGGTCGTAAATGATGCTGGAGATGCCCTTCACCTGCATCATCTCTTTCTGGACCGTCTGCAGTTCCGACCGGTGGTGCACACTGACGTGTTCGGGGAAGCCCACATCCGACGGATACTTCCACGGCTCATCGGTTACAATGGCAATGCGGTCAACACCTTCGGCCCGCACCTGCCGGGCGATCTGCGGCACGGTCAGGCCGCCTTCGTGGGTCTGACCGCCGGTCATGGCAACAGCATCATTGAACAGGATCTTGTAGGTCATGTTCACACCGGATGCGACGGCTGCCCGGATGGCCATCAAACCGGAGTGATTGTACGTGCCGTCACCAAGGTTCTGAAACACGTGCCTGCGGGTCGAAAATGGTGCTTCACCCACCCAGTTGGCGCCCTCGCCGCCCATGTGGGTGGCTCCTTCCGTGTTGCGCTCGGGGATATACTGCACCATCCAGTGACAACCGATACCCGCATAACCACGTCCACCTTCCGGCAGCACGGTTGACGAATTGTGCGGACAACCGGAACAGAAATAGGGGATACGCTGGGCAAGGTTCGGGGAATTGCTGACTTTGCCCATGGAGGCCTTGATGACAGCGAGTTTGTCTTCAATGTGCTTCGACTTGCGTTTCTTCAACAGCCGCTCGGCAATCGCCATGGCAATCTGGTTGGGTTCCAGCGTGCCCCAGGCCGGAAACAGCGTCTTTCCCGTTTCGTCTTTCTTGCCGATGACGATTGGCGCCTTGGCATCATTGCAAAGCTGTTCTCGAAGTTGCGACTCCAGCAAAGAGCGTTTTTCTTCAACCACGATGACAAGGTCAAGGTCCTCGGTGAACTCATCCACAATCTGCGGGTCAAGCGGCCAGACCATGGCCACCTTCAACAGTCGCAGGCCCAGTCTTGATGAAGCCACTTCGTCGATACCCAGATCATCAAGCGCCTGACGCACATCCAGATAACTCTTGCCGGTTGACACAATGCCGAGTTTCGGTGCTTTGCCGCCGGACAGGATAATTTTGTCGAGTTTGTTGGCACGGGCAAAGGCGACAGCTGCATACCGCTTGTGGGTGTGCAGCCGGTATTCCTGTTCAAAACGATCATCAGACGGGCGGATATTCAACCCGCCTTCCGGCATTTCGAAATCCCCCGGCAGGTTTATCTTGATGCGATCCGGAGACCCGTCGGCAATGCCGGCAGACTCGATATTGTCATGTACACACTTCAGACCCACCCAGCATCCGGAATAGCGCGATAGTGCAAATCCGTAGATCCCGTAATCGAGTATCTCCTGAAGGCCGGCAGGATGCAGGATCGGGATCATGGCATCCATCATGGCAAATTCCGACTGGTGAGGAATCGTCGAGCTTTCAGCTCCATGATCATCACCCATCAGCGCCAGCACGCCGCCGTGTCTGGACGTTCCTGCAGAGTTGGCGTGGCGAAATACATCGCCAGTACGATCAACGCCGGGTCCCTTGCCGTACCAGATTGCAAATACGCCATCATAGGCGCCTTCACCGCGCATCTCGGCCTGCTGGGCTCCCCAGATGGCGGTCGCGGCCAGATCCTCATTGATCCCCGGCTCAAACCGGACATTGGCAGGCTGGGTATACTTTACGGATTTCATGAACTGCTGGTCGAGCCCGCCGACCGGCGAACCGCGATAGCCGGTCACATAACCGGCCGTATTCAACCCTGCACGTTGATCGCGGGCATGCTGCATCAGGGTCAGTCGAACAATTGCCTGCGTGCCTGTCAGAAATACCTGCGATTTCGAAAGGTCGAATTTATCGTCGAGTTTTACCGGCTTCAGTGCCATTACTCATTCTCCATGGAATTCGAAAAGGTCAGCAATGCTGACATATTTTCTCTTCACGCGTCAATTCAACTTTCATTACAAGTGTGTGCGAAAGCCGGGGTTTCGGCAAGCACCTGCTCCGGCTGACGAAATTTCTTGCCGCAGGGCAGCGAATGTTCTAGACATCGCATCACGGGGTTCTACTGGCCACCCCGTCAGGCAGATCGCCCAAGCGCCGTTCACTCTGCATGGAGGGAACACGCATTATGGGCGATTTTTTCATTTCCGCTGAAGAGCTTTCACATCGTCTGGCGACCGCCGGATCGGTACGCATTTTTGATGTTCGCAGACCACCTGCCATCGAACCGGATTCAAGGTTTCTGCCGGGCAGCCGCTGGCGCATCCACACCGAAGCGCCTGACTGGGCAAAAGCCATGTCTCGCGAAAACCTGATCGTGCTCAACTGCATGCACGGGCACAATGTTTCGCAGATTGCTACCGCCCTGCTCAGGGAAAAAGGCTACAATGCGCGCGCACTGGCAGGCGGAGTGGCGGGATGGATTGAGGCTGGCCTGCCGACTATCGGCCAGAGCCCACTTTGCCCGGTTGACGCCAAGCCGGGCAGATGGGTGACCCGCATCAATCCCAAGATTGACCGCGTTGCCTGCCCGTGGTTGATATCGCGCTTCATTGACCCTGATGCAGTGATCCAGTTTGCAGAAGCCGAATGGGTCCTGGATATCGCGGACGAACTTGGTGGTATTGCCTTTGATACGCCGGGCGCCGTCATTGAACATGATGGCGAGCTATGCAGCTTCGACACTTTGCTGCGCGAGTTTGATCTCAATGATCCGGTTCTCGCACAGTTGGCGATCATCGTGCGTGGTGCCGATACCAACAGAAACGATCTGGCGCCCGAGGCAGCAGGGCTATTGTCAATCATGTTGGGAAATTCGATTTTGGGCAAAACTGATCATCATGTCATGCGGCTGGGGTTTCCGGTCTACGACGCACTTTATGCACGTCTCAGGCTGTCGGGTGGTGAAACCCATGGCTGGCAGCCGATGTCGGATTGAGGGGCAACAGCAATGTCAGACAAAACTCCAGTCTCGTTTCGCGATGCCATGCGGGTTTTTGCCCGCATAGGCTGCCTGTCATTTGGTGGCCCGGCGGGGCAGATAGCATTGATGCACCGTGAACTGGTTGAACAGCGCCCGTGGCTGAGCGAGCAGGAATATCTGCGCGCCCTGAATTTCTGCATGCTGCTGCCCGGCCCGGAAGCCATGCAACTGGCAACCTATGCCGGGTGGTGTCTTCACGGTGTTCGTGGCGGGCTGATGGCAGGACTGCTGTTTGTCCTGCCAGGTGCGGCAGTCGTCCTGATCATCTCTGTGCTTTACTCACTGTTTGGAAAACTGCCCCTGGTCGAGGCGGCTTTCTTCGGTGTGAAGGCAGCCGTTCTGGCCATCGTGCTGGAAGCCCTGCTCAAGGTCTCCCGCAGGGCACTGAAAGTTCCCTGGCACTGGATGATTGCCGTTGCGGCTTTCCTTGCCCTGTTCGTTTTCAACATACCGTTTCCCGCCGTGATTGCGGTTTCAGGTATCACCGGATACCTGATGACCAGGGGCAATGAGGCAGGCGCTGCTTTGCAGCAGGTCACGCCAGTGCCGGTGTTGCAGACCGTGCGCACCATACTGACCTGGCTGGTCATCTGGCTTGCGCCGGTCGCCATCGTTGCCCTGGCAACCTATCCGGACCATCTGCTGGTGTCCGTCGGACTGTTCTTTTCGAAACTGGCAGTCGTAACGTTCGGTGGCGCCTATGCGGTCCTGGCCTATATGGGCCAGCAGGCAGTGGAAAATCACGGCTGGCTGACTGCCCCGCAAATGGTGGACGGATTGGGCCTGGCGGAAACCACCCCCGGACCGCTGATCCTGGTTACCGAGTTCGTGGGTTACATGGCCGGGTTTCGCGCAAGCGGACTGCAAGGGTCGGTGACGGGCGGGCTGGCAACAGCCCTGATGGCTTTGTGGGTGACATTCGCGCCGTGCTTTTTGTGGATATTCGCCGGTGCCCCCTACATTGAACGCCTGGCCAACATGCCAAGGCTGTCAGGCGCTCTCAGTGCCATTACAGCCGGTGTCGTCGGTGTGATCGCAAACCTGGCACTATGGTTCGGGTTGCACGTGCTGTTTGGCGATCTGACAAGAATCGAGGCAGGCCCGGTAACAATGACCTGGCC
Organism: uncultured Alphaproteobacteria bacterium; assembly: GCA_963700885.1. Lineage (GTDB taxonomy): Bacteria > Pseudomonadota > Alphaproteobacteria > Rhizobiales > Aestuariivirgaceae > Anderseniella. The sequence continues at coordinate 20,880 of CAVOZJ010000002.1, read as the reverse complement.
GGTCTGGTCGAGCATCAGTCCCGCAGCGGTCGGCCTGTTTGTGGTATCAGCTGTAATGTTGTTGAAACTGCACGCAGGACTGGCAAAAACGCTGGCTGTGTGTGCGGTGCTGGGAGCAGCGGCCGGAGTACTGGCCTGATCCGGGACATGCGCGCAATTCAGCCAACCTGGCCATCTCCGCATGGATTATCAACCTGTACTGAATGATATCCTTCCGGATTTTGTGTTCAGGTGCTTTGCGGCAGAACCAACCCGCCACCTGCGTTCTTGATGCAGTCAGCGAAAACCTGTTCGTTAAATGGCGGCATTGTTTGCCGCCTCCGGACTCACATATCCAGTACGAAAACATGCATCAGGATGGCACGATAGCCTTTGCGCATACTGAAGGCACGCGACACGTCCAGATAATCATCAAGGGAGACGATCTGCCTGCCTGAGCTGTCGATGTAAAAGGCATTCCGGATACGTTCCGGGTGTAGATAGCGGCGCTGGACATTTGCATTAACGCCATCATCCGGATCATGCAGAATGATCACGTCGCGATCAGTTACGCCCTTCTCGTTGACCCCGAAACCGGCCATTGTGGTCATGTGCCCGCCGATGCGCTCAAGATCGCCTGACCGGTTGCCTTCCCTGAAAAACCCGACCGAAATCCACACACCTGCCCCTTGTGCAAACTCGGACCTGATCTTGTGCATGTCAGGTGCGCCGACATTGTTGCGCGTCACATTGCGAAATCGCGCGGGGCCATGTGCCTCTATTGATGCGCGGTAACCCGACTGTTCGACAAATGACGAAAGGCCGTCGACGAATTTTTGCAGGTTCGTTCCGCCCTTCGGCGCGGTGGACATCAATCTGCTGCTGCCCAGTTCAGTTGCAACGCTGGCAACCTTTTCGATTGTGCTCATACCCCTGACGGGCAACAGGTTCTTGTATCCACGCTGCTCCGCCAGCCAGACCAGAACATTTGCCGTCGCAACCGGAACACAGTAACTGCCGCCGCCATCGGGCAGACCCAGCCGCCGGTCGGTTTGTGAAAAATCCGGCATTCTGTCCAGCCGCGACGTGTCATAGGCAGCAGCACGCACCTCGCCGGTCACGCCGGCCAGGGCGATCCAGGTCGCTGCGGCCACCGCCAGCACAATGTCAATCATTCGGCCAAGAACCATTTCCTGCAAAATCCCTTGTGGAAATCCTGCAAGCAGCATAGCGCACCTGTCACCAAGCCCCGCTTAATCCGGTAGATACAATTTTAGCTATTAACCGGCCAGTCCCAGAAGGTATTGCCGCGTTTTTGATAATGCCGTGACAGCACCATCTTGTGGACCTCCGATGCTCCGTCCACCAGCCGCGCGCACCGGGCATACCGGTAAATCCATTCCACCACGCTGTCTTCGGAATACCCCCTGGCTCCCAGCAACTGCAGCGCCGTATCAGCTGCATGATGCAGTGTATCGGCAACATGGACTTTCGCCATCGATACTTCCTTTTGAGCCTTGTCGCCCTGGTCTATCAGCCATGCCGCGTGCATGGTCAGCAGTTTTCCGGTCTGTATGCCGGCTGCCACGTCACCCATCATGATCTGAATGGATTCCCGTTCAACCAGTTTCGACCCGAAAGCCTCGCGCTTTGAGATATACTCGTTGGCGATCTCCATGCAGCGTTTCGCCATGCCAAGCCAGCGCATGCAATGGGTAAGACGGGCCGGGCCCAGCCGTATCTGGGTCAGCCGCAGCCCATCACCTTCTTCCATCAGCCGGTTGGCCATTGGTATTTCGAGCCCATCGAATTCAAGCTCGCACACACCACCATGTTCGTCCGGTCCCATGTTTCCGATCCGGCGGACAATTCGCCACCCGGGATCATCCTTGTGAAACAGAAATGCCGAAAGGCCGTTGCGCGGATCATCGGAGGTCCGCGCCACCAGGATGAAGTGGGAAGCAACCGCAGCGCCGGAGATGTACCATTTGCGACCCGAGATGATGTAGCGGTCATTCCTGCGCTCGGCTTTTGTCAGCATCATGCCTGCCGGGTCAGATCCCGAGCCCGGCGCCGGTTCTGTCATCACGAAGGAAGATCGCACATCGCCGTCAATGATCGGCTGAAGCCACCTGTCCTTCATGTCCTCGCTTGCCAGCACCTTGTTGAGAACCGACATGTTGCCATCATCAGGTGCCTGGCAATTCAGGATAACAGGGCCAAAAATCGAACGGGCGGCTTCTTCGTAAAACACCGCCCACTCGGCAACGCCCAGTCCCAGGCCACCACGTTCCTTCGGCATTTGCGGCGCCCACAGACCCTCTTTGCGGGCCTTTTCACGCATTGGCTTCAGCAACGACAGCCGGATATTCTCGAATTCGTTGAAATTGTCCTTGTTGTCTTCAAGCGGCAACACTTCTCCGGCAATGAAGTCCCGTACCCTGAGCCTGAGTTTGTCCAGTTCCGGCGAAATTCTGAAATCCATTGTTCTGCCTTTCAGGTTCTGACGCATTCTGCGCTTGATGCGGCACTAGTCCACCGGCAGGAGATGCCCGCCATCCACCACCACGGTGGTTCCGGTCATGTAACCGGATGCCTTGTTTGAAGCCAGCAGCAGCAGGGTACCGTCGAGATCGGATACATCTCCGATGCGCCGCTGCGGAATGCGTTTGATCATCGGCGCACTGTCATCTGATTCAAAATACTGCCTGTTGATCTCCGTCAGAATGTACCCAGGCGCTATGGCGTTGACGCGAATGTTGTAGCGTGCGAACTCCAGAGCCAGATTGCGGGTCAGTTGCAGTACAGCACCCTTTGATGCGGCATAGGCAGCAACCGTACGCGCGGCTCTGAACGAAAGCACCGAAGCGATATTGATGATGTTTCCTTCACGGCCGGTATCCTTCATGCGCCGCGCTGCTTCCTGGGCCACAAACCACACGCCGTCCAGGTTGACAGACATGACTTTGCGCCAGTCATCAGGCGTTACATCAAACACCGCCTTGTTACCGGCAACACCTGCATTGTTGACAAGAATTGTAACTGTACCGAAAGCCGCTTCAGCCGCATCAAACGCGCCGGCAATTGCGCCCTGGTCGGCGACATCCAGCTCGATGGCGTGAGCCTTGCCACCTGCTTCTGCAATCCGGTCAACCAGCAAATTGAGCCTGCCGGCCCGCCGCGCAGCCACCACAACCCTGGCGCCATGTGCCGCCAGCACTTCGGCAAACCGCTCTCCCAGTCCGGAAGACGCGCCTGTCACCAGAGCCACTTTGCCCGACAGATCAAACAATTCGCTGGCGTGCATGTTGTCTCCGTCAGAAACTCAGCGACACGTCGGTGTGATGCGACATGCAGGCGGCAACATTGAGAGCCGTGTCTTCCGGCAACCGCCTGAGTGAGCGCAGGCCAATCGTGTCCCTGATCGCAGCCTCGTACTGGGCAACACCCTCACCAAGATCGGCCTTGGCCGCGGTGCGCCACCTCGCCTGTTCGTCATACACACGATTTGCCTCCACCAGCAGGTTTTTCAGTTCCGGCAGATTGTCAGGTGACCTGTCGGCATGACGTGACACGTTGCGCAGGGCCTGGTTTATTTCATTTGTGTCGGCTATCGGGCCAAGTTTTACGGTCAGCGCCTTCGCGGCTTCAGAAACGGCCTTGGGATCGCCGGCATCGGCATGCTTCATCAATTCTGCAAAGTCAGGTGCAAGTTCAGCCAGGGCCCCGGTGGTCTCAAAAATTTCAACAAGATCAAGGACCGGTTTATAGGACTGGTCGGTGTTGCGCCGATAGGTCGTGCGGGCTTTCTTGTCCGCATTCAGCAACAACTTGAAAGCCTTGTTTCTGTCCACCCAGTCGGCGGGTACCCGGGATTTCAGGGTCTCGATACTGGCAGTGTCCATGTCTATTCTTGCCTGCAGACGTTCACGCGCAGCTTTTGCCTTGTCGTCATCGCCCCGGGTCCGGCTCAGCGCGGTGCGAAGCCGTTTCTGTTCCTCCTCGGCCTTTCGGATATCGCGCTGGATTTCACGTACCTGGACATGCAGCGGTGAGTACTCTGGAACCGCCTTGTCAAGGTCGGCTTCCGTTGCCTTTATGTCGTCCAGCAATTTGAAGGTATCTTCCGCTTTGGCAAGACCGTCGCTGAACGATTTTGCCAGCTTCGGCGGCAAATTCGACAGGTTGAGCGTCTTTGCTTCGCCAATGGCCGATCTGATGCGCTCGCCATCGGACTGGAATTGCGTAAACACCGTTTCTTCTATGCAGGTCTGCAGTTTCGGATTGATCGGTGGCGGCGCCTGTTGACCCAGCAGCGACAGTCTGGTCGGCAGATAGTTGACCAGGCTCGGCAGGTAACCGACGATCGCCAGCGCAAGCAGCTGCAAGGCAATAAAAGGTATGACGCCCTTGTAGATTGACGTTGTCTTTACTTCCCCCGGCGCCACACCGCGCAGATAGAACAACGCAAACCGAATGGCGGTGTCAGGAAAGACGTCTGGATGTTCAGGCCGATCATCACGCCAAGCCACACGGCAGTGATGTTCGCCTGGGGATCAGCCAGCAGGATCGGTGATACGATTGGCACCACCACCACCGCGATTTCGATGAAATCGAGGAAGAAGCCGAGCAGGAAGATCACTGCCATGACGATAATGAACTGGGCCCAGAAACCGCCTGGCAGGCTGGTCAGGAATTCCCTTACCAGTTCCTCGCCGCCGAAGGCCCTGAACGCCGCGGTCAACATGGCAGCGCCCAGCAGAATGATGAATACCAGCGACGTTGTCTTGGCTGTTTCGAGCATCACGCCATGCAGCGTTCTGTCAATCTGCAGGGTGCGTTTGCCGCTCCACAGCAGCGCCACGATCAAGGCACCAAGCGCCACCGCACCCAGGCCAATTCCCAGGGCATCTGACGATGTCTGAATGTTCTTCACGTTCATGCTGAACTGCGACGACAACACGAAAATGCAGATGACCGCCGCCATCGCCAGAATGGCCGGCCAGTAGGCCCGCGGCTGGCCTTCCTTCAACCTGTAGCCTGCCATGATCATGGCGCCGGCAGCACCGATGGCGCCGGCCTGGTTCACTGTTGCAACGCCGGCAATGATGGATCCCAGCACGATGAAGATCAGCACCAGCGGCGGTACCAGCGTGATCAGCGCCTTGGCGATCAGGGTGCGGTCATAGCCGCCTTCCAGTGGCACAGCCGGTGCAAGCTTCGGCCTGATCAGCGCCAGCACCAGGATGAACAACATGTACAGGCCTACCAGCACAAGTCCCGGTACAAACGCCCCCAGGAACATGTCACCGGCACTGGTGGAAGTGACTGCGAATTCCGACGGCATCGAGAATTCGCCGGTGGTATCCTTGTACAGGGCCTTGCGCGCCGTATCCGCCTGGTCAACCGCACTGGCAAGCTGGTCGGCCAGAATAATCAAAACAATCGATGGCGGAATAATCTGCCCAAGGGTTCCCGAAGCGGCGATCGTACCCGTGGCAAGTGGATGGGAATAGTTGTTGCGCATCATTACCGGCAGCGAAATCAATCCCATCGCCACAACCGTTGCACCAAGAATCCCGGTCGTGGCCGCCAGCAGTGCACCTACGAAGACAACCGAAATGCCCAGACCACCGGGAATCGGGCCAAACAGCTGCGCCATCGTGACAAGCAGGTCTTCGGCAATTTTTGACCGCTGCAGCATGATGCCCATGAACACGAACAGCGGAATGGCGATCAGCGTATCGCGCTCGACCTCCCAGTAAATTCCCCGGAAATTGGTGACCCCGGCGCTCAACCACTGCGAAGGAGAGCCTTGCGCAAAATAGGCGGCACTGTCACCGGCAAACAGATAACCGGAAACAGCTGCAGCGCTGATAGTCAGGATGGCTGCACCCGGCAGCGCAAAGGCGACCGGGTACCCCGAACCAAGCGCCGCTGCCATAACCAGCACCAGCATTGCAAGAAAGAAAAGTTCCATATCCGATTCGCCCCTAAAGCAGGTATCTAGTGTCCGCCGGCATCGGCGACATCGCGCCTGCCCGGTTCATTGCGCTGGTCAGCCACCGCATCAAGCAGATATCCGGAAAATTGCACCATCATGGTCACGGCAAAAACTGCCAGGAACCCTGCCATCATGTACTTCACATACATGCCAAAACCTGACTGCGAGACTTCGAAATTGAGCAGGGGCGAGTTGATCACGCTGGCCTTGCCTTCCATGCCGAACCACAAAACGGTGAAACACAGGGACATGCCCAGCAGTATCGATCCGATATGGTTGACTATCCCTTTTTGCCTTTCGGTGAAGCCCGCATAGAGCACGTCCACGCGCACGTGGCCTTCCTCAATCAGGGTGTAGGCACTGGCAAAAAGAAACAGGGCAGCATACCAGAATCGCACCAGGTCGCCCATGTAGGCCTGCTCATATGAAAAGATGAACCGGGTAAACACAATCATCAGTTCGGCAATCACCACCAGCAATGCCAGCCATGTGAACCCCAGGGTCCGGGTGAAACCTGCAATGACAAGTGCAATCATCAACAGTGGAACATGCACCCAAAGGCCACGGAACACCGGCCTGCCGAGCTCTGCAGTCAGACTGCTTCCGGCAAAGTATTCAAGAAAGCCTTCTACCCGCAAGAACGAAATGAACCCATCGACAAGCCCGACCAGCAGAACCGAAAAGAACGCCCAGCGTATGATGTAGGCTGTCAGCCCGTAGAGCCGGCTGGCGTCGGTACGCAACGGCAATTGCCGCGAGTTGCGGACGTACCAGATCGCACCGGCAAGTCCCAGCCCGTAAAGCGCCACCTGAAGCCAGGCAAGTGTCCCGCCATTCGACGAAACCGAGGTGGCTCCCGGCCAGTCGAGCCAATAGGTCAGAAAATTGTTCAGGAGAAACATGAACATCAAGATCGTGACGGCCCATGAGAACATCCGCCAGCCCAGTGTCGATGCCGACACCTCGTATGTTTGATCGCTCACTGTCAGTACCCGCCCTTGATCACCCCTGCGAAACCCTCATTTCATCACGCCGTGTCCTCTTGCATGGGTCTTGGCTGACGTGCAGGTGGAACGGGAACGACCATTCCACCCGGATTGTTGTTTACAACTTCTCACAATCCTGATTACAGGCCGAGAACGCGGTTACGCTGCTGGTAGTAGGCCTGGTCAGACAACTTCATCCAGCCACCGACATCTGCACGCGCTGCAACAAAGCTTTCATGGGTACGCTTGGCCAGGTCGGAATGCGCCACTGTTTCTGCAAACACTTCATCGGAAGCCTTGCCGAAGCTGTCATAGATTTCATCGTTGAATTCGCGCAGTTCAACGCCATTTTCCTTGATCAGCTTGGTCAGGTATGTGCCGTTGTTTGCGTTGTACTCGGACATGGAACGTGAGTGCTCCTCGCCACATGCAGCCTTGATGATTTCCTGGTCGGTCTTGCCGAGGTCTGACCACCACTTTTCGTTCATGCCGAGTGACAGGGTCGAGCCGGCCTCGTGCATGCCCGGGTAGTAGTAATACTTGGCAGCTTCATAGAACTTCATGAAATAGTCATTCCAGGGGCCAACCCACTCGGTTGCATCGATGGCGCCGGAAACAAGATTTTCATAAATCTGGCCGCCCGGCAGGGAAACCGGAGATGCGCCCAGCTTTGCCATGACGTCACCGCCCAGGCCCGGAATACGCATCTTCAGACCCTTCAGGTCATCAGCCGAATTGATTTCCTTGTTGAACCATCCGCCCATCTGGACACCGGTGCAACCGGCCATCAGGCACTTGAGGCCAAACCCGGACGCGACCTCATCCCAAAGCGCCTGACCGCCCATATAGTTGATCCAGGCGTCCTGCTCAACGTGGGTCAGGCCGAACGGCACTGCGGTGTAATAGGCCCAGGCAGGGTGTTTGCCCTTCCAGTAGTAATCAGCCGCATGATAGGCCTGCGCGTTGCCTGATGCGACTTCGTCGAACAAGTCAAACGCGCCAACGCGCTCACCGGCAGCAAAATACTGCACGTTGATGCGGCCTTCGGTCAGTTCGCCGATGCGGGCGGCAAGACGCTGCGCGCCGGTACCCAGACCCGGAAAGTCCCGCGGCCATGTGGAGACAATGACCATGTCTGTCTTGGCCTGCGCAATAGCGGGCGCTGACAGTGTTGTTGCAACTGCTGCAGCACCTGTAGCGATGCCGGCAGACTTGATAAACTTACGACGATCCATTCGGTTACTCCCTTGTTTTCGAATGTACCCTGTTTGTTTGAAACAGGCTTAATTGAATGATCTGGCCGGTCCTGTCGTGACCTGCGCGATCATGATTGCCGACCCTTGCGGCCTGCATGACATGAATAAACCCCAAACTATTCACAGATACAACAGCAAGATGCAGTTTCGAGATTACATTCCGGCAATATCGTGAACGGGTTAACTGGCAATTCAATTGCCAGTGGCAGCATGGAAAAACTGTTGGACATGGTGGCTGTCACCAGTCTACCAAAGCCACATTCGTTGTCAGGACTAAGCCCATGCCAGCAACACGCAGACCACCTCTTGTAGGAGTGCCCGCCGATGTATCGGACAAGGACGGGCTGCTTTTTCACTCTGCCGGGGACAAGTATATCCGGGCTCTCATGGACTGTTCGGGGGCATTACCCGTCATCATACCGGCAATGGACGGCGGACTGGACCTGGATCAACTGCTTGACAGGCTTGATGGCGTCCTGGTCACCGGTGCCACCTCCAATGTCCATCCACCGCAGTTCGGAGCCAAACCAACTTCCGATCATGAGCCCTATGACCAGCTTCGCGATAGCCTGACCCTTCCGCTGATCCGGGCCGTGCTGGAACGGGGCATGCCACTGTTCTGCATTTGCCGCGGTTTTCAGGAGTTGAATGTCGTGTTTGGCGGCACGCTTGATACCGAGGTTCAGAAAAAGTCCGGCAATCTCGACCATCGCGCTCCAGACAGCAGTGAAATCGAGGTGCGCTACGCTCCCGCCCACCCGATCGCCATCGAACCGGCCAGCTTGCTGCACTCGATCCTGAAGAAGTCCGGCACGATGGTGAATACGGTTCACCGTCAGGCCATCGCCAAACTGGGCAGCGGCCTGAAAGTCATGGCCCGTGCGCCGGACGGAGTGATCGAAGCCGTAACGGTTTCAGGAAGACACGGACAATTTTGTTCTGGCTGTGCAATGGCATCCCGAGTACCGGGCAAAGGACAATCCGGACTCTGTTCGCTTGTTCCAGGCTTTTGGCGAGGCCATGCAGCGGTACATCCAGCTTCGCGACCAGACCGGCGCGTCAAACAACTAGCTTTTCCGGTCAGTCTATTTTACCAATCTGGCAAACCTGATGTGACGGTGGAGTGAACATGCCCATTATAACCTGTATTGAAGATCTGCGTGTGCTGGCCAAACGCCGCGTTCCGCGCATGTTTTATGATTACGCGGATTCCGGTTCCTATACCGAGACAACCTACCGTTCCAACGAAACTGATTTTTCAAGGATCAAACTGCGCCAGCGTGTAGCGGTAAACATGGACAATCGCACCACCAGAACAAAAATGATCGGCGAAGACGTGGCCATGCCGGTTGCAATTGCTCCAACCGGGCTGACCGGCATGCAACACGCCGACGGGGAGATTTTGGGCGCCAAGGCGGCCGAAAAATTCGGCATCCCGTTTACGCTTTCAACCATGTCCATCTGTTCGATCGAGGATGTTGCTGAACACACCACCAGACCGTTCTGGTTTCAGTTGTACGTGATGCGCGACAGGGAGTTTTCCGAAAACGTGATCGACCGGGCCAAGGCCGCAGGATGTTCTGCCCTTGTGGTGACGGTTGACCTGCAACTGCTGGGTCAGCGTCACAAGGATCTGAAGAACGGATTGAGCGCGCCGCCAAAATTGACCATCGCCAACATGATCAACATGGCAACCAAGCCGCGTTGGGGTATCGGGATGCTGGGGACCAGCCGTCACACGTTTCGCAACATTGTTGGACATGCAAAAGGTGTCGGTGACCTTTCATCACTTCACAGCTGGACCAATGAACAGTTCGACCCCCAGCTCAACTGGAAAGATCTTGAGTGGATCAAGAAGCGCTGGGGCGGAAAGATCATCCTGAAAGGCATCATCGATCCTGAAGACGCGAAAATGGCGCTGAATGTCGGTGCAGACGCCCTGATTGTTTCAAACCACGGTGGCCGCCAGCTTGACGGGGCCATCTCCTCCATCTCGGCACTGCCGGCAATCATCGATGCGGTTGGAGACAAGATCGAAGTTCACATGGATGGCGGCATCCGTACCGGCCAGGATGTGCTGAAGGCAAAGGCGCTGGGGGCTGCCGGAACCTATATCGGCCGTGCCTTTCTTTATGGTCTCGGCGCCATGGGTGAACAGGGGGTAACCACGGCGCTTGAAATCATCCAGAAGGAACTGGACACCACGATGGCGTTGTGCGGATTGCGAGATGTAAATGATCTGTCGCGTGATGTGCTGCTCATGCCGGATCGGTGGTGAGAAGTTGATAATCAACTGATGCAGTCAATCTCATCGATATCACCGCCGCCCGGCGTTAAGGTTCACTACTGTTTCAGCACGCATTGCACAGCACCTCCTTGCCGCTATTGACCCCGGCCATCGCTCACTACTGTCCGGGAACAGCTCAGATGAGTGACGGAAACCGGTCATGACAATTACTCCTGACGGGAGTGAGAGTACTTGTGTACTCTCACACATCTTCCGGCAAGGTCTTGTGTTTTCAGTCGCGCCAGAAAGGCTTGGTGCCTTCCCGCACAGCATTGATGCGGTCAATGCCGATGTCGCGCAGCAATCTGTCGTTCAGTTCGAGCAACTGGCGGCGTTGTCTTGCCCGTTCGCGCCACTGCACCAATCTGTCAAGAATTTTTTCTGACCAGTTCTGGACTGCTGCTGTCTGCCAGTTGGTACCGGAAGCACGGCAGGAAACAGATACGCCGGGGATTGCGGTATCAGATGAAGTCTTCATGTCACTACTCCGAGTTGCTTGCTTCAACTGCTCCTCGGCAATTGAAAGCGGTTTGTGTATGGAGTATTTGTAGGAAACCGGACCTCTCGTGACAAACGAGGTTATTTGTTTTTCGAATTATATTTTCTAATGCAAAAGACAGGTAACAACTCTGAAATTCGCCATATTCAGGCAATAAATGTAAATGCAATGATGACATATTGATTTTTGGATTATTTTTTCTTATAAAAATATAATGCCGGGCAGACTACCCTCCCTGAATGCTTTGCGTGCTTTTGAAGCCGCGGCGCGACACTTGAGTTTCACCCGTGCAGCAGAAGAACTTCACGTCACCCAGGCTGCGGTCAGCCACCAGATAAAGTCGCTTGAGGAAGATTTGGGAATACCGGTATTCCGTCGCCTGAACCGTGCCCTGATACTGACAAGCGCCGGAAAGGCCCTGCTTCCCTCCATAAGTGAAGCCATGGCAATAATGACATCGGCTGTCGACAGCCTGCATCATCAGGATAACGCCGGTGAACTGACCGTGACGACCATGGACTCTTTTGCCGCCACCTGGCTGGTTCCCAGGCTCGGCCGGTTCCGCAAATCCAGTCCCGGCATTGACGTTCGCATTACCACCTCCGATGAACGCGTCGATTTTGCCAGGGTCAACGTGGATCTGGCCATTCGCTATGGCGCCGGCAACTGGCCCGGCCTCAGTGTTGAGCGGTTGATGACAGAGGAGGTGTTTCCGGTCTGTGCGCCGGCATTGCTGCAGGCAGGTCCTCCGCTCAACTGTCCGGCCGATCTGAAAAACCACACATTGCTGCATGATGATCTTCGCGAGGACTGGCGGATGTGGCTGATGGCAACCGGCCAGGAGAACATCGATGCAAGCAAGGGGCCCGGTTACCAGCATTCAAATCTGGTGATACTGGCCGCTGAGCAGGGTGACGGTGTCGCTCTTGCACGCAGTGTGCTGGTACAGGGCGCCCTCGATGCGGGCCGGCTGGTAAAGCCATTCGATATCGCACTGCCGGGCGAATACGCTTACTACATGGTATGTCCGCACGCCAATCTGAAACGGCCCAAGGTAAAGGCATTTCGAAAGTGGCTGATCGAGGAAGCGAAAGCCTGAATGTCAGGTCCCCTCATCCGGCTGGGCACTTGTCCGGCGCGGCACATCGGGGAAAGTGAACGGACTACATGCTTGCGACTTTGGACAGGACCTTATCAAGCTTGCCAACCGCCGCATTTGTATCGGCCAGTTTATCGAGACCGAACAGGCCCAGACGGAAGGTCGAGAAATCCTTCCGGCTCGTCGCACATCATCGGAACACCTGCTGCAATCTGCATTCCGTGCTCGGCGAATTTCCTGCCGTTCTGTATGCCTGGATCATCCGTATAGCTGACCACGACACCCGGTGCCTCGAAACCAGCAGCTGCCACGCTCCTGAATCCGCGTTCGGCCAGCAGCTTCCTGACGTCCCTGCCCAGTTTCAGTTGCTGCCCGCGAAGTTTTTCAAAACCGATTGCCTGGGTTTCAAGCATGGTATCGCGAAACCCGGCCAGCGCATCGGTCGGCATGGTTGAATGGTAGGCATGGCCACCATTTTCATAGGCCTGCATGATCTGATGCCACTTGCCAAGATCAACCGCAAAACTGCTGCTCCTGGTTTCCTGCAATTCTGCCAGCCCGCGCTCATTCAGCATAACCAGACCGGCCGATGGCGACGCGCTCCAGCCCTTTTGCGGCGCAGAGATCAGCACGTCGACGCCGGTCGCCTTCATGTCAACCCAGACTGTCCCTGATGCTATGCAGTCCAGAACGAACAGCGCTCCGGTCTCATGCGCAGCTTCTGCAACAGCCTTCATGTAGCTGTCAGGCAGCATGATGCCTGACGATGTCTCAACGTGAGGTGCGAAAACTACATCGGGGCGTTCCTCGCGGATTGATTTGACCACGTCATCAACTGGACACGGCGCATAGGGAGCCGGAAGATCATTGCCGGCCGGGCGGGCTTTCAGAACGACCTGTTCACCGGGAATATCACCGGCTTCAAAAATCTGCGTCCAGCGATAGGAGAACCAGCCGTTGCGGATAACCAGGGTCTTGCGGTTGGTTGCAAACTGGCGTGCAACCGCCTCCATGGCATAAGTACCGCCGCCCGGTACAATAACCGCTGCATCGCCGTTATAGACTTCCCTTAACAGCCCTGAAATATCGGTCATGACTTTCCGGAAGGCAGCCGACATGTGATTCAGGGAACGATCAGTGAATACCACCGAAAATTCCATCAGGCCATCAGGGTCAACCGCCGAAGAATTATCAATCATGACAAAGTTCCCGCAAATACACCGGCACCGCCGGAAACAAGCTCATGGACCGCCCTTGTAAGCCGCAAGAAGTGCAGCAACAAGGGTATATTCACGCACAACTGACGCACCCCGGGCAACGCAATTTTGCTGGTTTCCCTGGATGGTCGTGTCAAATATGATCTGCCACCGGTTTCACACTGCCGGCTTGCATGGAGGATGGACTTTATGGTTCTGAAAATAATTGGTGCAGGCTTTGGCCGGACAGGAACACTGTCAACGTTCACGGCCCTCAATCAGCTGGGTTTCCCCTGTTATCATATGCTGGAGGTGCTTCATAACCCCGCCAACAGGAACCATCTGGATTTCTGGCGCAAGGTTGCCAACACCCCAGCAGGTACCCAGCACGACTGGGAACAGGTTCTCGGCAACTACACGGCAGCGGTGGACAACCCGACCGCATGTGTCTGGCGCGAACTTGCACAGGCCTACCCTGATGCAAAAATACTTCTCACCCTGCACCCGAAGGGACCTGATGCATGGTACGACAGCACAGTCGATACAATTTATTTCACCGAAAACCTCTGGCAGTTCAAGGTCATAGAGTGGTTCACACCCTTTGGCCGCAAAATGGGAGATATGTCACGTAAACTGATCTGGCAGCGTTCGCACAAATCCACCATGAACGACCGGGCGAAAGCCATCGCCCACTATAATCAGCACATCGAGGACGTGAAAGCGGCAGTCCCTGCCGAACGGCTGTTGATATTTTCAGCCGATCAGGGCTGGCAGCCGCTGTGCAGGTTTCTCGATGTGCCGGAGCCGGAAGGTGAGTTTCCCAATGTGAACGACCGGGCCGCGGTCAAGAAGACAATCGCCGATCTGACCAGGGGTGCCTACGGTATTATCGCCGCAATTGCAGTTGCAGTTGCCGTGGCTGTTTACGCAGTTTTCAGAATGACCGGTTGACCGGGTTTCAATGTCCGCCGCCGGCAGCGGCAGGCGGCGCCCTGAGCAGTTCCGGCAGTGTTTCGGCAGGCGGTGTATTGCGTGAACGGTGCGAACGCACAATTCCGTCGATTATGGTCATGCCGAGACCCGGCAGATTGCCCTGGCGGATGGAGTCGAGCATGTCCTTGCCGGGAGCATGCTGGGCCCGGTCAACGATGATCAGGTCGGCAGATTTGCCGGCTTCAATAATGCCACAGTCAAGATCGCGCATGCGTGCCGTGTTGCCTGTGCCAAAACACCAGGCAATCTCGGCGGGCACATCGCCCAGGCTGGAAAGCATGGCGATCATGCGCAGTATACCCAGTGGCTGAACGCCCGATCCGGCGGGCCCGTCGGTGCCAAGGATGATGCGTTCGGGCTGTTTCAGTTCAAACGCCGTGCGCATGGCCAGCAGGCCCGCACGTTCGTTGCCGTTGTGAACAATTTCAATGCCGCGCTGGCAACTTTCACACAGGCAGGTGATCTGGCTGTCCGGCAGTGCGGTATGGCCGCCATTGATATGACCGATGATGTCCGCATCGGCCTCCAGCACCACGTCCTTGTCAATCAGGCCAGAACCGGGAATCGACGGACCACCGGTATGGATGGTGGACTGAATGCCGTATTTGCGCGCCCAGGCAACCATGTCCCTGGCCGTTTCACCAGCCTTCACGGTGCCCAGCCCCACTTCCCCCAGCAATTTCACGCCGGCGTTGGCAAGATCCCTGAAATCTTCCTCGACCATGCCCTGTTCAAGCACCGGAGCACCGGCCAGCACCTTGACGCCCGAGGGCCGGAAATTCTCATACCAGCGCTGTGCGGCTATCGCCATGGCCTTGAGACCAACGATATCCTTCGGCCTGCCCGGTGCGTGCACCTCACCGGCCGAGATCATGCAGGTGACGCCGCCGTGCAGCGTGCTGTCGATCCAGTTCAACTGTTGCTGACGCGGTGTGTAGTCGCCAATCACCGGGTGAACATGACTGTCAATCAGGCCAGGTGATACACACGTGCCGTGAGCATCAATCAGCGTCCCGGCATGATCAAGGTCAAGATCCCTGGCGTAACCAGTCTCCGAAATCCTGCCATCCACGGCGATGATGCAGTCGCCATCCAGTATGGGTTGCTCAATCTTGCCGGACAGGATCAGCCCGATGTTCTGGATGACAAGTTTTCCGGATATAGTCATGGTGTTCGCTTTCCAGGTTAGACGAGTTTTTTCAACAGGCTGACAAGCTGCTCGTGTTCCATGTCGCTGAGAGCTGAAACCGTATGTTCGGTAATCGCTGCCGCCCGGGCAGCCTGTATGAGATACTGGTCTCGCCCTTCCGCTGTCAGGTCAAGATAGATGCGGCGCTGATCGCGGTCATCACGGCGCGTGGATACCAGCCCGCGCTTGCGCAACCGGTCGATCACCCCCTTGATGGTGGCCGCATCCATGGCTGCCTGCCGGCCAAGTTCGTTTTGTGACAGCGCTCCTGCCTCATGCAATCTGGCCATTGCGGCAAACTGGGTCGGTGTGAAATCCGGGATGTGTTCGGAAAAGATCGACAGGTGCCGTTGCTGGGCGCGGCGCAGCAGAAACCCCACCTGGCTGTCCAGCCGGTAGGGCTGACCGGTAGTATTGTTTGCAAGAGCAGGTTTGTCAGACATCAACAGCATCCGGTGAGTGCAAAACGTAAGCTGGCGCAATGTTGGCAGCAAAGTCACAAGAATGCAATTTGTTCGTGTGCAAACATCGTTGGTCATCTGATCCTTTGTGCTCCCGGGAAGATGATTTGGCGCGTTGCAAAGGTACTGAAGTCTGTTTTTCACAAATACAACTTAAAATTGTATAATCGTAGAATTGACATCAATAAATTGCATTCATAGCATGGTCGGTTTCCCGTCAAGCCACAGCCAATCGCGGCCCTTCAGCTTCTTCCTGCTCTTCATTCGATGAGGTTTGTTCAGGTTGCAACCATTAAGGTATCCGGGTGACAGTGAAGGCGGGTGACACCTCTATCATCCCGCGAAGCCTCAGGTGCAGGTAAAGCCCATTCATCTTCACCTGACCAGGCCCATGAGATGGCGGCCAAGGCTCCAGAAATCCACCCCTTCCAGGATGGCAATGGCCGTCTGGGCCGTGCGCTGTTTCTGCTGGCCCTCATGCATGGGGACGATCCAGCGTTGCAGCGCGCTGTGCGTTTCATCTCGATCGACAGGCAGATCGAACGGCACCGCGCCCTGTATTATACAACCTTGCAGCAGGCCTCGAACGGTAAATTCCGTGCCGATCCGCA
The DNA here is from genome assembly GCA_963700885.1 of uncultured Alphaproteobacteria bacterium. Lineage (GTDB taxonomy): Bacteria > Pseudomonadota > Alphaproteobacteria > Rhizobiales > Aestuariivirgaceae > Anderseniella. The sequence goes on along the minus strand of CAVOZJ010000002.1, from coordinate 4,320 downwards.
TGACTACCAGCTTGAGCCTCTCGCCTGGTTCTTCCTCAAGATGATGGATCTTGCCCTCGCAGACATCGCCGTGCTGCGCGATCGCTATGCCGCTGAGCAAAGACTTTCCGAGAGCGCTACACGCGTGCTAGCCTGTTTCCGCTCCTCGCCAGAGCGACGCCTGACACCGGCGGGCCTCATGGCCGAAACCGGGCTGGTGCGCAGAACCGTTCAGAATGCGCTGCGCGCCCTGGTCGAAACTGGTCTCGTTCAGCGCCTCGGCGCAGGCCGTGGCACGCGCTATCAGTTGATCTTCTGATCCGGGGTTGTCGGGCGGGCAAGGCTGCATCTGCCAGCAATAGTCAGACGTGAGGTGGAAATGGAGATTGCCGGGTGATAAGATAATTGATGCAATTGCGCTAATGGTTGTTGTTGCCTGCAGATTACTCAGTGGATTGGCGAGTTGCACGATGGATCCAGTAACCGGAGGAGAAATACCGATTTATCAGGACGGAAAAGTCCCAGAGAATACAGAAGACTTTTTTGCTGATGTCCTACCTGCAGCCGCATCCCCATTCGCCACAAATGTACTGGACTAAAATCTACTGTTTACGCATCCAATCTACCAAGCAGGACTTCTCTCAACCACCTGTTGGCACGCCAGCTCAACTTGTGATACAATGCATTGCATTTGAAGCACTAGATATAGATGAGAAACCAATGAGCAAGACCGCAACCCTTAATTTGCGTATCGATGCTGATCTGAAAGCGGCGTTTAGCAAGCTGGCGGAGCGTGAAGAACGTTCAACTGCCTACATGGTTGAACTTGCGATGCGCGACCGCCTCGCCTTCGAAGCCGCCCAAGTTCGAGCGATTGAAGTGGGGCTTGAGCAAGCCAACCGTGGCGAAGTGGTGCCACACTCAGCAGTTAAAGAGTGGGCGAAGAATTTGGGGATCGACGCTGAGCTACCGTTGCCAACATCAAAGACAAATCCTTTATGAGTGTCGTCTGGACGAACGCAGCGACCCAGGACCTCCACAACATTTACAAATACATTTCGCAAGACAATCCAACCGCTGCCACTCAGGTTGTTTCCGGGATAATTTCTATAGGTGAGGATCTGGCCACATTCTCACACAGAGGTCGCCAAGGACGAGTATCTGACACCTATGAACTGGTGTTAACTCGACTGCCATACACCATTGCCTATCGGGCCACCGTCGACCAGGTTGAGATACTGCGTGTACTCCATCATGCTCAGCTTTGGCCCGACATGTTGTAGTGTATCAACGATTGTAAGGGAAAACGCTTACTCGACAAAGTCAGAGCAAAGTGTATTCAACAAACTTGATTTTTGTTGCACAACAGCTATGCTCTACGAAAATTATTTTTGTTGAGCATATGAAAGTGAGATGTTTCACCGTCATTCCCCTATAGCGCATGCAGCCTATCATGATCTGCTTCGACTGCTGATTGATGATCAGGTGTCAGATCTGCGCGGCACGCCGACACGGCTTGAGCGCAATGGACGCGGATACTGGTATGACACCTAGCTGAAGAAACCGCATGATCGGACTTGCGGTACCGCTTTTCGGTCAGACCTTATCGATCAAGTGCTGTTCCATTTATGATCGACGCGGATCCGCATGATCTTCCGCATGAGTTTGCGCCGACAGCCCCTGGGCCCGCCGCTCATAACCAGCAAGAGTAAAAAGTTGTTTGGCGACCTTCTCCAGTGCAATGCATCGGATACGGGCTGGCACAAACTCCAGAACCGGGTCTGGGACTACTTCCGGCAGGTCCAATGCCAGTCTCATTTTTCGAACGGACGGATGTTCAGTTTGCGGCTTGAATACCGTCAAATCTGACATCTCGTCCAGGCAGGCTTGCGCGGTTTTTAGCGCCTCGTTCCATAAAGCCGTTCGTACCCGGCGGATATGCTCAATGTGCGCCTGGACTTCGGCCAGCGATTGCAGATAGCCACGCTCCTCAGAACTTTTTGCATTCACTTGATAGCCAGCTGCAAGTTCGCTCACTCTGGATGACATGTGATGAGACGGCACGGACTTTGAAAACAGCTGATGTTTCTGCGCATTCAAGCGAACCTTGGCCTTGCCTGCTGCGGTACGCGGACCGCCGTGTTTAGCGTTGCGATTGTTGTCTCCTGCGTCTGGGTTGCCAGTCACTTTGAATTCGCTTCAATCGCATCAAGTGGAAGATCCTCAATAGCCTTATCACTACGTTTTTCCAGGGCCAATGCCTTGGCGGCCTGTAGAAAACCGAAATCCTTAAGTGTCGCTTGTCGCGAACGTTCAGCGCGATCCAACAGGCGATCAATGCGCTCAAGCAGTGGAAGCTTGGATTCAATTGCACTCGCGTACAACTGCGCCCAAGTGACATGGACCGTTGCCAGGAGCCTTTCAACTTCCTTGAAATCCTGCCAGTTGCCGGTCAGGGCAGATTTGATCTTCGTGGCAGCATGAGCGGCCCTTTTGGGTTCGTCGAGATCCTCAAACGCCGGATCGTCACGCAGCCGCTTTTCAAGATATGGTTGGGCAATCAAAGTCACGCAAACTCGGATCAGTTCTGTTCTTGCCTGGCGAAAACGCCTTATGTCCCACGTAGTGTACAAAACATCCTCTATAAATTGTGCTTCCAGTGGGCCTTGTGGTTGCAGTTCTGCAAAGAATGCATCTCGAAGCGCCAGATATTCGTCGCGTGATTCATAGGCCAGAAGAGCAGGCTCACCTATATGTCGGAGCGCCGCCAACGATTGTTCCTTCGCCTGCAGGTCGCGCGAGGATGCTGCTGATGGCACCGGAACTTTGTCCGCGTTATTGGTCATCGTGCTGCCCTTCCGTCTGCCAGTCTGATCCGGCAAACGTAGCTGCACCCTTTATTGAGACCACATCATCGTTAACCTGATTACAGGCCGCGAGATTAGGGCGAACTTCTGAAAAAACCCTGAATGCGAATAGTTGGAACCGCCCTGTGCTACCGCCGAGCAAACCGTCAACGCAGGAACGTTGACGAGCAGAGCAACCAATACACCTTGCCACTTCACAACAGAGCAACTGCCGCTGCCGCAAGAGTATGTATTCAACAAACTTGATTTTTGTTGAATACAGTATATGCTCTACAGAAATATACTTCGTTGAGCAATTGAAGGCAGGATGTTTCTACGCCACTCCCCTATAGCCCACGCGGCCTATCACGACCTGCTTCGACTTCTGACTGATGACCAGGTGTCGGATCTGCGCGGTACGCCTACACGGCTTGCCCGCAATGGGCGCGGCTACTGGTATGATACCTACCGTATCGGCTCATCAGTCCACAAGCGCTACCTGGGTGAAGACAATGCGGCAATGCAGGACAGGATCGCCAGGCATCGGGCACTAGCTGAGGAAAAGGACGCCAGACTGCAGGAGCGGACACGACTGGTGCGTATCCTGCGGGCTGAGGGCTTGATGAGTGTCGATGCAGGCACCGGCAGCCTCATGTCGGCAATGGCCAAGGCAGGCGTTTTTCGTCTTGGCGGCACCATTGTCGGCACGCATGCGTTTCGGCTTTATCGAAGGCGAACTGGGCATCCGCTATCGTTTTGATCAGCTTGCCCAGACCCGCGATATTGATATTGCAAGCTTCGAGCATCTCTCGCTGGCGCTCGAAGATATTGCATCACCTGCCCTTTCTAAAGTCCTCTCAGATTTTGATTTCGACCCCGTTCCAGCACTTGACGCGGATAAGGTGTGGCGCTGGAAACAAGGCAGAAGTGGTCAGCTGGTTGAGTTTCTGACACCTTCATTCGAGGCTGATGAAGACTTGCGCCACCTGCCGGCACTTGGCGTCGACGCGCAGTCCCTGCATCATCTGAACTATCTTATAGCCGAACCCATACCTGCTGCGGTTTTATATCGCAGTGGCGTTCTGGTTCAGGTGCCAAGACCCGAACGCCTTGCGATCCACAAACTGATTGTGAGCCAGCGGCGACTGGGAGGACCTGATGCGCTGAAGTCGCGCAAGGACCTCTTGCAGGCTGAGTTTCTGATCGCTGTTTTGGCTGAGGACAGGCCGGAAGATCTGGCAGACGCCTACAACGATGCTGTTGCGCGAGGCCCGAAATGGCGTAGCCACATCGAAAACGCCCTCAAACGATCCAACAGCATCAAAGCTCACCTACCCATTTCCTGAACAAGTCCCGCTGGTGCTTCCGACATCAGTCCTGGTGCGCATCAGGACTCTGCGATTGGCCGCGCCAGCCGCACACCTGGGCCCTTGTCTCCCTCAGCATCAATGAATTCGATACCAGCCTCCTCGAAGACACGCTGTAGATCGCCAAA
>CAVOZJ010000001.1:0-201286 GCA_963700885.1 uncultured Alphaproteobacteria bacterium | reverse complement strand
AGCGGGCCGTTTCGTGAGTTGGTGGAGTCTAAAATGGCTTGTGGAGGTAACCAGTTACTCACACCGCCAAATCAGCCTCATCAACCAATATCGGCAGCACTGACGAATAAGTCTGCTTGAGCCGGGTTACTTCAGCTTCCAACAGCTCTTTGCTCCAAGCGTCGGTGTACAAAAGGCAGTGACAGCCTCGACCCTGAGACTGTTCAAGTTTGTCCACCCGGTTTGTCAATCTACCGCTCATAGCGCCAGGTCCTTTTCATGCATTAGCAGTGGCATCACTGTTGTATACGTCTGCCCAAGCCGGGAAATCTCCGCTTCCAAGTGTTCTTTGCTCCATGCGTCTGTGTACAACAGGAAAGTAAAACCTTGCCCGTTGGATTGCTCCAGCTTGTTCACTCTGTTTGATAGTCTAATGCTCATTGCCTGCACCCTTCTGTTTCTCAATTCTCTGAAGCGTTTCCAGCAAATGCTGCCAATTCGGCTTGCCGTCCTTCTCCTCATGCAACACGTCAGTCAATGCTGCCCTGAAGGGTCTGTCTCCAAGATCAGTTGCCATGGCCGCGTTCCTCTTGCTCTCGATTCCTATGCACGATGGACAGCAGCTCATCTGTGCTGAACTCTCGCTCACCATCCAGAACCGCTATTGCCCTAGCCTTTGCAGGTTCATCTCCCTCCGCATGGGCTATGAACAAAATTGAAAATGCGATCGATTCTTTCAATTCTTGGTCTGAAAATTCCCGCAAACTTCGTGGAGTAGTATCGCGGTGATTTTCAGCAAACATGTATAGGTGCCGTGGTGACAGCACAGACAAATCCACACCGGGATTATCGCGCTGCAGTTGCTCCAGATCGACAAGACCATGACCCGTCTCAAGCTTCTGCACCCTGTTTGACAGCCTGCTCATTTATCGGCACCTCTAGCTTGTTCCAGTGCTGTTATGCGCTGTTCAAGTTCAGAGGATTCATAAAGCCGCTTGATACCATCCAGCGTACTGAGAACACCTGCCGCTTCCTCTGGTGACAATTCGCCGTCAGCCAATGCCTCGCCCACCGCAAGCCCTGCTTCAGCAAGGCTCCGGGCATTTGACAGGTCCGGCAATTCCAGCAATACCGACCTGCCCCTGCGAACAGGTGCAATCCTGTCCAGGCACAGTTTCAGGGCTGCGATGTCGCCTTCCTCGGCTTTTTCAATGACTTTCCGTGTAAGGGCTTCGGCTTCACCATCCAGCAGGCTTTCAATTGCGCACGTGGTTTTGTTGCGCGCTCCCCTGGGGCGGCCTTGTGGATTGCCGGACTGTCCGGATTTAAAGGGCATCAACTGTATCCCGGTTGTTGTTTCAATGGATGCAGGCACCGCGACGACATGCGGACACACAGCATCTGGTCACATACCAGTATTATATTACCACATATTGATGACTGTTTGAATCACTGGATACATCAAACCACACACCTGCTGCCGGCGCTGCTGTCTATCCGGTCTACTGCGAACAGGCGGCTCACTGCATCAACGTTGGTTGTGTGGCTGTAGAGATTGCACATACCATCAGGCTGACACATCACGCAGGCGTGATACAACGTGAATTGGCAGAGTAATCTCAATGTCACACTTGAGCGTTCAAGTCAGTAGCGCCCAGGCGTAAAGCGCACGAAAGCAGTCAATCAACGCTCAACCTGCTCAAATAAGTTAGAAGAAATGCACTACTCGCCTGGGAACGACCACCTGGGCTTGTTGTATTGGAATGATGAAAACAGTTTATTTATACAAACGTCTGCTAGTGATGATAACGATCATCGTTGGTGGTTTTGCTGTGGGAAACGGTTTCGTCGGACCCATTTTGTTTGGCTCTAACCAGCCAAAAGGGGCGGTCGTTTCTGCAGATGCCAAATTTCAAACTGGCTACACTACCGTTTACAGAGATCCGAACGGCCCAGGTCCTGATGGCAAAAAATTCGTCGGACGCAGAAATTACACCATTGTATCCGGCCAGATTATCGACCAGTCAAAAGGTTATGACATTTGATTTTTCGTGTTTTCACGGCGAGAACATCAATGCATGGCAGATATTCGAACGGGCTTTTGGGTAACTCGTGTGTGCTACTATGATTCCTCATGGCGCGAATCAATCGTTGCGTGAACTCGAAACTTCGGAAAATGAACAAGTCAAAAGGCCGTTGTGAGGAACCCAATGATCAAAGCGGAATTACGTACCGGACAATCCAACCCAACCTTACAGTTGGCCAAAACTGCGAGTGAAGCAGCATTGAAAGGTAGGAAAAAACTGGAATGGAAACCACCGAGTGACATCCGCAAAAAGGTTGTAACCCTCGATTATCTTGCTGGCTTTCACAGGCCTATGTAACTGTGGCTCATGTGATCGAGAGCTAACATGACTGCCATCAGGCTGCTGCCGTCCGCTTCCTGCGCCAACTGAAAAAGCCGAATACGGCAAGGGCTGACAACAGGAGAGGCAGGGCTGCTGGGAGAGGCACCGGTGGCGCTAAAGTCAAAGTTGATGGCGTGAAATTGAGTTCGGTTATCATTGACTCAAGTCAGCCGTTTCGCGCGTTGGTGGACTCTAAAATGGCTTGTGAGGGTGGTTGCAGCCAGTGCCGCTACCTTGCCACCATCAAAACAAAACGGGCGCTCTCAAAGAAACGCCCGCTTATACTGTGGTCAGTGATTGTGCTGTCAGGCAGCTGCAAGCCGCTTGCGCCGCCATCCGAAGAAACCGAACACACCGAGTGCAGATGCAAGCAGCGGCAGGGCTGCGGGCAGAGGCACAACAGCGCCATTTTCGTACTCGACGAAATAACCAACTACCGGATCATAACCAGCGCCGGAAGCATCACTTATGCTGGGTAGGTCTCCATTGGCGGTATCGTCATCGAGCCACTTGCCCAGTGGTGCATAAGCCCAACCTGTGCCGATGCTCATGTAGACGTAACTGTTGTTGTTGGGTTCGACACCAACCCAATTGGTGAAGATGAATGCGGAGCCATTCTCAGGGCCAGCGAGCCAGCCGCTCGAATTGCTGCCGCCAAGCCATGCGCCGACTTCGAGATTGTCGTAGAGACCTGAAACCAGGCTCGTCAAGAAGGCATTCTCGTCCGCTGATGTCACCGTAGCAAGATGACCACTTATTCCATTGTATGACATCGCCGATGCTGCCGAACTCGCTGTCGTCCACGAGTTGTTAGAGCCAGTATAAGGGTCTGATACGGCAATAAACTCATAAGCATTTGTACCAAAGGTAACCGGTGCGGCACTTGCAGTCCCGACAATTGCAGACATAGCAAGGCCGCATGCTAGAAATTGTATTGTCTTCGACATTTGTCGCTCCCTCAGAAGTGGACTTTCAGTTTCGCCTCAAATGAAAACGAAGAAGTCCCGGCGCAGCTTGCGGGAGTTGCTTGGTACGCAACCTGAGAAATCTGGTCCTTTTTGCAAATACCGTCAAGCGCAATTTCTTTGTGTCTGACGGTGATGTCGTTAGAGATACGTTCACAAGGTTAGAGGCTGTGGTACGGCATATGGCATTGCACCGATACCTCTCCAAGCCGCTTTACACCTAATGGCTGGCGGCCTTGCCCCCGACAAAGGTTGCAATTCAACCAGCGAATAAGTCGCAGCCATCGCCGTCGAAACCGATGTCGCGAGTACAGCGCCGGCAAACAGCGCAGCGGTTGCGAGGCGTTTCATATGCCGTCCCTTCTAGCCACCATTTCAGGACTCCAGCAAAGCCCCATGGAGTAACGCTAGCAGTATTGAAGGCCCGGCGCTGGACTTGAGTCAACACTACAAGCGACTGAGCGATTCACTAGCGCGACTTATGCCGCTTCCGGTGCGTGGGACTTAGCAAGCCGTTTCGCGCGCTGATGGAGGCATGCGCTTTGCACATACGCGCGCATGTCAGACGATGAGACTTTGCTGAAAACAGCAATGCGCATCAAGGCCCGCGCTATCAGACGCACTGGTGAACTGATGTTGTTGTTCAAGTCGGATGGCGGGCGACCATCTGAAACTCTTACCCTTGAGGGCAATAGTTTAGACACGCCAGTGTCCATGACCGACGCAGCAAACAAGGCTGGACTTTCCCAGAAACAACGCGAGACAACCTTGTCTTCTGCCGGTACGAAATCAGCATGCATCTATGAATCAATCTCCAATTCGTGTCTGGTGATCGTGGGTCCACATATGGGCCGCAACCAGAGGGAACGAATCCATGACACTTACACTTAACAGACCAACCAACTTGTTCTTTATCATATCACTCGTGATCGCAGTGCTTGCCGCGCTCGTTGCGCTGGGTATTGTCCCTTCGATCGGCTCCATTGCTTCCGTCTGGATCATGGGAGTCGGATATGCGATTCTGGCGTTCGGTTGTTTGTTCAAGGGAGCGTAGAGCCAACCGTCACAATCTCGCGAAACTCGTCGAAGGGTTTCCCTTGATCCTACCCCACTGCGTGTATTGAGCGTGCCGGATACACTCACGACCTTCGAGTATTTTTGCTCCGGTGCTCATGCCGCCATGTCAGCCTCATTGAGCAATATTGGCAGTACAGAATCATAGGTTTCTTTGAGCCTCGCCATCTCTGCGTCCAGTCGCTCCTGGCTCCATGCGTCTGTGTACAACAGGAAAGTAAAACCTTGTCCGTTGGATTGCTCCAGCTTGTTTACTCTGTTTGACAGTCTGCTACTCATGGTCATTGCCTTTCCGTGGGCATCGTCAATCAAGCATTTTCAGGGCATCCTCGTGCCTGGTGTTCATTTGAACCAGCCTCGGTTTGGCGGCATCGTCGACATCGATTGCCAAAATTGATTTGTGTGTTTTTTCGAGCATCGCGACCTCTGCCGCCAGTTTCTCATCGCTCCAGGATCTAGGGTAAAAAAGACAGTAACCGCCTGCATCGTTGGGCTGTTCAAGTTTCCTTACACGTGCTTTGAGTTTGCTCATTTGCCACCTATCGCTGCCGCTTCCAGCACTGCTATGCGCTGTTCAAGCTCGGTTGTTTCATAGAGCCGTTTAATACCGTCCAGCGTGCTGAGAACACCTGCCGCTTCCTCCGGTGACAATTCGCCGTCAGCCAATGCCTCGCCCACCGCAAGCCCTGCTTCAGCAAGGCTACGAGCATTTGACAGGTCCGGCAAATCCAGCAATACCGGCCTGCCCCTGCGAACAGGTGCAATCCTGTCAAGGCAGAGCCTCAACGCTGCTGTATCGCCCTCAAGGGCCTTGTCTATGGCCGCTTGGGTGAGTTGGTCCGCCTGACCTTCAAGCAAAGCTTCTACGGCAAGCGTAACCCGATTGCGTGAACCTTTGGGGCGTCCGTTTGCATTGCCGGACCTGCCCTGCACAAAGCGGCCACTGTTGCGTTCTGCTTCTGTATTCATGGTCAAGTCACTCAGTTCGTGTCAGGGGTCGTTTTCTGTACAAGATTCCCATCAACAATCTCCAGGTCATCGACGTATGCCCCAAGCGCCCTTGCCCTCTGAAGCAATTGTTCATCAGTCAGATGATCGAATTCGCTGTCGGAAGTGTTGAGGTTGAAATCTTTTGGAACCAGTGAAGCGACCAGCTTCACATACTCGCTTGGCTTGTTCTGTTGCATTTTCTCAATTGCTGCCTTGCCGTGTTCTTGCCAGGATTCATATAGTTCCAGAAAGAACTGCTCAGACAGTTTGTTCCGCGCACCTTTCGGCCTGCCCCTCGGGTTACCCGATTGGCCGGGCTTAAATTGCGTATCGGCCTGTTTCCGGCCTGTATTATCAGGTGTGGTCATGAAGATTGTCCTCCGGCAACGGCCTGCTGAAATGGCTCAGCTTCAGTGGATTGAGGTTCGTCTTGAACAGATAGATGAACAACCTTGTTGCCCATGCCTGAGCGGGCTTGTGCCTTTGATTTGCACCACCCGTCAGGCATTAGCTCTGAGATATGGTTGAGCGTTCCATCTGCTGAAACGTCGGTTCCCGTGAAGATATTAATAGTGCTCCGCATTCCCGGAGCGGAGATATGTCCATTTGAGTCGCGATTTTGCCTCTTTTGGTGTTGTTCCGCTCCGCATTCCCGGAGTGGGCGGCTCCGCATTTCAGGAGCAGCGAAATAATCCCCTGACTTTGGATTGGACCGTTTGGGCACCTTGCGTTTACGAGCTTTCTTTGCCGTCAGCCGGAGCACATTCCACTTTTTGACGTGTGCTTTATCAACGGTCTTCCACGGGTCGTCACAATACCTGCTGCCCTTCTCTGGGAACCACGTCAGCAAGAACCGATTACTGTGACCTACGCCCACACCACCACGTCCGCGAATGGTAATTTTGATAAGCCGCAAGTGTGCTAGTTCGTCGATTGCGTCAGCTACATAGTCCCGGCTCACACCAGCCTCTATGAACTGGCGGTGGGTGACCTGGAGTGATCCATTTTCCTTGCCGGCGTGCGCCATGTGTTCCAGGAGAATGCGGTCCAGAACACGCCTCGCGTTGACTGTCATTCCGCGCCAGGCACATGACGCAAGTAGGTTGGCAGTGATCCAAACCCATGGTTCTCCATGAGGCGGCGAATTGGGCTGCTTAGATTTTCTCTTGTTCGCCATGTTACGCACCACCGCCGTCAGAAAGTGCACCGTTGCAAAAATCCCTTACAGAACGTCTTCCATCATCGTCGCCAACCAGATTTGCCAAATTCTGCAGTAATGCCTGTTCGCTATCTTCTGCGGCCCGGACAACATCAAGCTGACCATCAGGGATCAGCGCCTCGAACTGGTCGCGAAGAAGCTGCCTCAGAATACCTGCGGGCATGGCCTCGGCCTCTACCGTTTTCTTCAAATCCAGAACGCGTCTGTCGCTCTGCTTGCGCGGCTTCGCGGGCAGGTCATATTGCGTGATCTGCTCTTCGGTTATTCCGATCCGCATGAACGTCATGTTCACACTCGGGTCGAGATGCAGGCGCATCTTCCGTTCAATGTCTTTGTCAATGAGAACGCCTGCCGGGTCATAGTCGCCGATGTAGAACACCCGAAGCTGCCGACCATTACAGGCCCGGTTGATCTGCTGTGACGCTTCCCAGATAAACGTCTCGGACGAGAACCCGCCAGCCGGGTACAGGCTAATCCCATACTCTCGGCACAATCCCCCGATCACTCCGGCGATTGACCGGCTCTCGCACCAAACTTCCGGGTACGCAGGCAAGTCGCGCCACAGGTCGGCACGGTACATGCCAGCAATGCTCGATATGAAGTCTGAAGCATCGATGAAGGTGCTGACGAAGTGACCCATGCGGGTGCTGTCGCTGATCCAGCTATACGAGACTCGCCCGTTCTGTCGCAACTTCACCAATTCTCGACCGACCTGCCGGTAACCGTTCTCAGTTTTTGGCACTGGAAATAACAGGCGTGGGTCCGTCATGCGATAATAGACGTGGCGCACTGATTGCGGATGGTCGTCAGCCAGCACAGTGACTATCTGATCGTGCAACTGGGCTAGTTCTAATTTGGAGGCCCTGCGCCGGATTGCGGTGCCTGCACCGTAAGTTGGGGACACCCTCATGACGGCCATGTACCATCGACGACAAACAGTGCGTCGTTGCCATCAAGAGTGCTGCTGGAGGCACTTCCCGGCGCAGAACGCGCCTTGCTGGTATAGGGGTGCCTGCCGGACCTGAAGGGCCACAATGGGCACGTGGTGCAGGTGCATTTCTGGATTTCAGCAGTCTGGCCACAGGAGCAATCAAAACATTTGTGCCTGATTGCTTTCATGGGCGACATCCGTACATGTCCGGCCTGCCGAGCCACACGCGCAGTTGGTGGCCATGTTTCAGTAAGCTCGGTGTGGTTTGGTTTGTTAGCCATCTATGCCGCCTCCCGGTCCTGAGAGATGACGCCGAACAAATACCGCTCGCCACATTCGCGCGCTGATACTGCGCACTCCAGGCGTTTATATTTTCCCAGGTGCACACTGCGGTCATTCAGGCCAATATCAGCGACCCACAAACCCGTTGTTGAACATTTGGAGACGCCAAGACGGCCACTGCTGTTTGCCGAAGCCTTGCACCTGTTACGAGCGTTTTGCTGGGGTGTCACATCGCGCAGATTGCTGATCGCATTGTTGCTGCGGTTGCCGTCTCGGTGGTCCAAATGCCCGTCTGGGTCCTTGCCGTAGCAGAGTTTCCAGATCAGGCGGTGTACCCGGTACGGTTCGTTGTCGATGTAAACTTGAAGATAGCCGTTACAATTCGCGCCAAGTATATCGCCGGGCTGCAATTGTTGACGTCGAACACGGGCAGTCAGAACGCCAGTTTCAAAATCAACGTCCAGCAGAGCCTGAAGCCGGGACAGTTCAGGCAGCGGTTTGCATTTCGGCGCTGGTGTCGCAACAACGGTTCTGGCCAGCGCACGGCACTTGTTTTTGATTTCATGATACCGCGCAACATCAAACACCGTGCGCTTGTGGACCCGTTGACGCAAACGTTGCCTGCGCAGTTTGGATCTGAAAACGGGCTTGTTCGCAATTGTGTGTGTATCAGTCATTTGCACCTGCCTTCCGCCGGTTTCTGACGGCACTGAGCAATGCGAGGTCAAGCGCAGAGGCTGGTCGGTCTCCTTGTCTGTCGGTTCGGTAGAGCCGACCTGATCGGTGAAGGTAGAACTTGAAATCAATGTGTGCTGTTGATATGTTTGCGGACATGCCGAAGCAGCCTTTCTTGAATTGAGGTTTTGGTACTTGTTGCTGAACAAGTTTGATTGGGAGCCGTCAGGGTAGTGACCTGGCGGCTTTCGGTTTTTGTGGGTGTTGTTGTGTTTGGAGGACATCAGGCGGCAACCCCGCGCTGATCTGCCATGCGCTGATGAAGCCATGACCTCACTTCGCAATCTGAGAATGAGTTGCGCCCTTTCATGAGCCTGTAAGGCTCTGGAAACCCCTCATCTCGAATCAAGCGTTTGAGTGTATTGACGGACCTAATGCCCACCAATTCCAGCGTCTCATTGCTGGACAGCATCCGCTCAGGCGTGTTGGTATTCACAGTTGTCGATCCAACCATTAATTCATTCTCCTGTTGGTCAAAAGAAAACCCGCCGGGAGGCGGGTTCAGTTTAATAGTGTCAAAGTTGAATGTTTCGTGCGGGACGGATCGCACTGCACAGTTGAGGTAATTTGAAAAACGCAAACAAAAAATCCGCCCGAGCAATTAAGCTGGAGCGGATGGGGTGTGCTTGGGCGTCCGTCACCCTTGTTGTGTGAACGCTACATCCTCTTGGTCAAAAGAAAACCCGCCAACTGGCGGGTCCGGGATGCAGCGCATATATTATGCAGGGGAAATTCTACCCTGCATTAAAGACATTACATGTTTGCGTTGATTCGTCAACGATACTGATAATCATTATCAACAATTAATGGTATTTGACGCCCGCTTTCTTGTCACCTGCCTGTCTTTAGGTGCACCACGTTCTGAGCATCGTTCACCTCTGACAGCGCATACGCCTGCCAAACGTCCATGATTCCCCTGCGGCGGTCCAACAGGTCAGAACGGGCATATGCGGCCTCTGTCTTGTTCCCTGAATCATGAGCAAGACAACGTTCAACCGCAGCATAAGGGAACCCGGTTTGCTCAGAACACCAGTCTCGAAATGTGCTCCGGAATCCGTGAATCGTCACTCCGATACTGTGTCGCTTGAGAAATGCCCTCATTGTCTCGTCACTCATTGGCTTGTGCGCACTTTGCCCCTCAAACACCCATCCCCCTGCCTCTGATATTGGGCGTACGGTTTCCAAAATCTCCATGCAGCGGGTTGTTAACGGCACCCGGTGCTCACGGTTCATTTTCATTCTCTTTGCTGGGATAGTCCAAAGCGCCTTGTCGGCATCTATCTCGCTCCACCTCGCGTTGACGGCTTCACCTGTGCGTGCTGCACAGAGAATCGTGAACTCAAGCGCAAGGCGGCCCATTGTCGGTTTGTCAGTGTCACGCAACCATTGAATGAAATCAGGAAGGTCCCGATAGTCCATTGCCTTGAAGTGTTTCGGGCGCAAACGTTTGTTGATTTTCAATGAGGCTGATACACCTGCAACGGGGTTCTCCCCGCTCAAATGCCCCTTGCCTTTGGCGTCGTCAAGCACGGTTGCAATGCGTTGCTTTACTCGCTTGGCTGTTTCCTGCTTCTCAAACCAGATTGGAGAGAGTAACGCGACAATTTCAGGCGTAGTGATTTTGTCAACTGGCCGCTTCCCAATGACAGGGAAAGCATATTGTTCCAGGGTATTTATCCACTGTTGAGTGTGTTCGCGGCTCCGCCATATATCCTTATGTTGCTTGTGGTATGCGCGGGCTGCCGTTTCAAAGTCTGGGATTCCAGTGCTGTCGCGTAATGTTGTTCGTGGATCATCGCCAGCGAGCGCGAGCCTCACATACTCACGGGCCAAGTCACGAGCTTGAGACAGGGTTACACTCCCATAACTACCCAATCCATAGTCAGTCCGGTTGCCTTGCACTGTGCCGCGCCACACCCAACGTTTTGCGCTGGCATTGTCTGCAAGCAGATACAGCCCGCCGCCATCGCCATACCGGCCCGGCTTCTTGATTGCCTTTATTGCCCTGTCGGAGAGCTTGCCTGTTAGATGACGCCCCTTAGGCTTTGCCATATCTTCAATTCCAAATCATACCACATTTCATACCACATATTACGCTGATTTGATATGACAAGCAATGACAAGCTCTGATAGGTGGATAAGTGTAAACGCACTTTTTTAGCCAGTTCTCCTGATAAACCTTAATCGCCTATGACACTTAGTACTGAGGATTGACTATCTTGCCAATGTGGCCGGCGTTTTGTGGTTTGACCGGGACAGCTCGCTCCTCGACATGGACATGGATGTGTGGGACCGGGTGTTCGATATCAATCTCAAATCGATGGTTTACACGGTCCGCGCCACCGTCCCGCACATGCGAGAGGCAAAAGGTGGTGCGATGGTTCATTTCTCCACCACCCAGTGCCTGCGGGGCGACCCCCTTCCCCAGGATGCATATTCCACGGCAAAGGCCGGTGTTGGCGCACTGTCGCGCTCGCTCGCCATGCAACTTGCCGCCGACAATATCCGCTCCAATGCCATCTACCCCGGCCTGACCCACACGCCCCTGCAGGCCCGCTGGGACACGACGGAAAAGCTTGCCGCGGCAGCCTGTCACGTGCCGCTCGGCCGCATCGGCACGCCGCGCGAGCTTGCAACGGCAGCGGTTTTCCTGCTGTCGGACGGTGCGTCCTACATTACCGGCATTGACCTCGTGGTCGATGGTGGCCTGCTTCTGAAATGAACGTGCAAGATATCACGCAACCGCCTTGTTCAGGAGCAGGCTGGTTTCACTGTTCAGCACACCCTTTATTTCACGGACTTCTCGCAACACCCGGTCAAACTCCGGCAGCCCTGACGTTTCGATGTGCGCAACCAGGTCCCAGGTACCGTTCGTGGTGTGCAGGGAAACAATCTCTGCCAGACGTTTCAGGGAGCCGGTAACCGATCTGGCCAATGTGCCTTCAAGCTCGATCATCATCACCGCGCGAATCACCTCGGCTTCTGCCGATGCATCCACTTCAATGGTGAAACGCCGGATGACGCCGGTGTCAATCAGGCGCTCCATGCGGCTTTGCACGGTGGCGCGCGATACCCCCAACAACCCGGCCAGCGTCGTAACCGATGCGCGTCCATCCTGTTTGAGCGCATAGATCAGACGCCTGTCTGTGCTGGAAAGTTCATTCATCAAATTATCACTTTGCAATAGCATATTATCACTATGCATATTAATATATTCAAAATGCGCAATTTTCCAACTATATGTTTATGGAGTGATGTTGGAAACTGCATTCCTGAAACAACAGGAACTAAACTCCATGCCGCTCAACTGTTATCTTGTCGGTGCGCCGGTTCAATCAGGCACAACCCAGCTTGGATGCCTGATGGGACCGGATGCATTTCGAACCGCCGGTATCTCCGCCACTCTTGAGAAACTGGGTCACCAGGTCAGCGACCATGGCAATGTAGCCCCTCTCGACGCCAAGCGGCCGCTGCCCAAAAACAAGGCGGTACATCATCTCAATGAAACAGTCGGATGGGCCCTGGCATTGAACGAAGTCGCTTGCGCGGCCATTGAAAGATCTGACTTTCCGATCTTCCTGGGAGGGGATCACTCCCTGTCGATAGGGTCGGTGTCCGGTGTCACCAGGGCCGCCAAGAAATCCGGTCGCGAACAGTTTGTTCTGTGGCTCGATGCACATCCCGATTTTCATTCGCTTGAAACCACCGAGAGCGGCAACCTGCACGGTACGCCAATGGCGTATCTGACCGGTCACGGCGGATTTGAAGACAGCTACCCGGAGCTGACCGCCAGAATAACGCCTGGAAATGTCTGCATGATGGGCCTGCGCTCGGTGGATGGGGCTGAAAAGGCTCTGCTGGCTGAAAGCGATGTCCGGGTTTTTGACATGCGGGCAATTGATGAGCACGGAGTGGCCAACCCCTTGCGGGCATTTCTTGAAGATGTGAAAGCTGCCGGCGGAGCACTGCATGTCAGTCTTGATGTCGACTTCCTGGATCCCGGCATCGCGCCTGCGGTTGGAACAACCGTACCGGGCGGCGCCACTTTCCGCGAGGCGCATCTGATCATGGAGATGTTGTGCGACAGCGGCCTGGTTACATCGCTCGACCTGGTTGAGCTCAATCCCTTCCTTGATGATCGCGGCCGCACAGCCAAACTGATGGTCGATCTGTGCGCCAGCCTGCTGGGACGCAAGGTACTAGACCGGCCTACCAGGAGCTACTGACCCGTGAGCGTGCAAGCCCCGGCAGCAGTGGTCATGGTTCGACCGCACAGTTTCTCGCCCAACCTGGAAACGGCAGCCGGCAACGCCCTCGAACTCAGGGGACGCAACGGGCATGTTCTGGCGTTGCCGGCGCGTGCGGAACAGAGCCTCACGCAGGATCAGAAAGCCCGCATCCGGCAATCGGCAACCCTGCTGCCCATTGCCATCCCCACAATCGAAATGGCCGGTGGCTCAGTGCGTTGCATGCTGGCCGGCATTCACCTTTCCCACCGATAGAAAGCCGAAACCCATGACCAAACTCCCGCCCGCCCCTTCGAAGCTCGCTTTCGTACCGTTTGTCAGCGTCGAAAACATGATGCGTATCGTCAACACCATCGGCGCAGCGAAAATGATCTCCGAAATGGCCGATTATATCGAGGCCGACTTTGTGCGCTGGGACAAGTTTGACAAGACGCCCCGAATTGCAGCGCACTCGCATGAAGGCGTGATAGAGCTGATGCCGACCAGTGATGGCGAGACCTACGGTTTCAAGTATGTCAACGGCCATCCCGCCAACATGGCACGCGGTTTCCAGACCGTAACAGCCTTCGGCGTGCTGGCGAGGGTCGACAACGGATACCCGATCCTGTTGTCGGAAATGACTGTGCTGACTGCACTTCGCACCGCCGCAACCTCTGCGGTGGCGGCCAGACACCTGGCCCCGAAGAATGCCAGAACGATGGCAATGATCGGCAATGGCGCGCAATGCGAGTTTCAGGCGCTGGCGATGAAGGAGATTGTCGGCATCGAAACTTGTCCGGCTGTATGACATTGATGCTGCCGCCACAAAAAAGGCGGTCCGCAACCTGGCCGGTACCGGCCTCAAGGTGATTGCCTGCACTTCGGCCGAGGACGCCATGACCGGCGCTGAAATCATCACCACGTGCACTGCAGATAAACAATACGCCACCATCCTGACCGACAACATGGTTGGTTCCGGTGTCCACATCAATGCCATTGGCGGCGACTGCCCCGGCAAGACCGAATTGCACAGGGACATCCTGCTGCGTTCCAGCATTTTTGTCGAGTATCCGCCGCAAACCCGCATCGAAGGCGAAATCCAGCAACTGGACGCCGACCACCCGGTGACCGAACTCTGGCAGGTGATTGCCGGCAAGACCAGCGGACGCACCTCAAGCGACCAGATCACCCTGTTTGACAGCGTCGGTTTCGCCACGGAGGATTTTTCTGCGCTGCGCTATATCCACGACCAGCTCGAGGCCACCGGGCACTATGACGAACTTGACATGATTGCCGATCCGGACGATCCGCGTGATCTGTATGGCATGGTGCAAAGAGCCAGGGTCTAGTACAGACTACATGACGTCGTTTAACTCGGTTTGTCCCGTCATGCACTCACGGTGCCACAAATCCGGTTTCAACGACACAAAACCCGCACTTGTCATGCTGCAGACTTGCTTTACTGTCATGAACGACATTACTTCTGACGGTATAATTGGCTCATTCTCGATTGGACGGTCAACGCATGTCAAAAAGCCCAGCATCTCAGGACCCCGCCGGTTTTACCCTGCCTGATCCCATCAAGCTCATGGACAATCTGTCCAAGGCACTTCAGGTCGGGGCAGCCATCGCCCAGAACATGGCTGAGCAAAAACAGGAAGATGCCGGCAACGCGGATGGCGCGCCCTTCAAACCCATTGAACCGGTCCTGAAATCCTTCACCGAAATTGCCCAGTCCTACGCCCAACACCCCGAGCGCTGGGCAGAAGCCAGTTTTCAACTCTGGCAGGGCTATACCCGGCTGTGGCAAAATTCATGGACGCGGATGATGGGTGAGCCCACAGAACCGGTAGTCACACCGGAACCCGGCGACAAACGCTTCAAGGATCCCGACTGGTCACGCAACCAGGTGTTTGATTTTTTCAAACAGGCATACCTGCTGACTGCGAAATGGGCCCATGACACCATCGCCAACACGGCAGACATCGATGAAGCGGCGCGGCACAAGGCGAGTTTCTACTTCGACCAGATCGCCAATGCCATGTCGCCGTCGAATTTTGCCGTGACCAACCCGGAAGTGCTGAAACAGACCCTCGCCTCAAACGGACAGAACCTGCTGGACGGCATGCGCAATCTTGCCCGGGATATTGAAGCAGGTCACGGATCCCTGCGCATCAAGCAGACCGACATGAGTGCGTTTGCGCTGGGTGAAAACATGGCGCTGACACCTGGACAGGTGATTTTCCAGAATGAACTGTTGCAACTGATCCAGTATTCGCCGGCAACGGAAAAGACTTACCAGACGCCGCTGCTCATAGTGCCGCCATGGATCAACAAGTTTTACATTCTCGACCTCAACCCGAAGAAATCGTTCATTCGCTGGTGTGTTGAACAGGGCCTGACAGTGTTTGTGATCTCCTGGGTCAACCCGGATGCCAAACTGGCGCAAAAGGGATTTGCCGATTACATGCATGACGGCATCCTTGAAGCTGTCAGCCAGATTGAAAAACAGACCGGCGAGGCCGAGGTCAACGCGATTGGTTACTGCATTGGCGGCACCCTGCTTGCCTCGACGCTGGGTTACATGGCTGCCAGGAATGACAAGCGCATAAAGTCGGCAACATTCTTCACTACCCAGGTGGATTTCACCTATGCCGGTGATCTGAAAGTGTTTGCCGACGAAGATCAGATATCGCAGGTGGAACAGCGCATGGCAAAGGACGGTTTCCTTGATGGCAAGGAAATGTCCAACGCTTTCAATCTTTTGCGCTCGAATGACCTGATCTGGTCATATGTCGTAAACAATTATCTGAAGGGCAAGGATCCGATGCCCTTTGATCTCTTGTACTGGAATGCTGACCCGACGCGCATGCCGGCAGCCACCCATTCGTTCTACCTGCGCGAGTGCTACCTGTACAACAATCTCAGCCAGGGCCGGATGACGCTCGACCAGGTGCGTATCGATCTGAGCAAGGTAAAAATCCCGGTTTACAACCTGGGTGCGCGGGAAGACCATATCGCACCGTTGAAATCGGTGTTCAAGATCGGTGAATTCCTGGGCGGCGACACGCAGCTTGTGGTGGCAGGTTCCGGTCATATCGCCGGAGTGGTCAACCCGCCCGAGGGTGGAAAATACCAGTACTGGACCAATGAAAACAGCGCCGACACCGTGGAAAACTGGCTGGCGAACGCTGAAGAACATCCCGGTTCCTGGTGGCCGCACTGGATGAAGTGGCAGGCCGACAAGTCAGGAAAAAAGGTGCCGGCCCGCGATCCGGAACTTGGCAAGCTGCAGCCGATTGAGCCTGCGCCGGGGTCGTACGTGAAGGTCAAGGGAAACTAGCGTCAGGTCCCATCAATCTGGTTGGATGCAATGACCAGTTCGCGCGCCCCCTCGTGACGTATCACACTGGCTCTGTGATCGCCGTAACCGCGGAAATCCGGCTTCCGTTGCGCCGTAACCTGACGGGCCGCGCTAGCTGAAATTCGCTTGATTGACATCTTTGCAGGCTATACAGACGGCTGAGGAACAGAGGAATTCCAACGTGAGGTTTTAATGAAACAATTGCTACTCAAGCTTGCTGCCCTTGTGATGGGCGCAATACTGCTTGCGCCCGCAGCTTACGCGCAAGATGTCACCCCAAAAGAAGCGCGCGCCATTGCCAGGGAAGCCTACATCTACGGCTACCCGCTGGTGGATAACTACCGCATCCAGTACGCCTACTACGTGGACAGGAACAATCCCAATTTCAAGGCGCCCTGGAACCATATCAAGAATATCAACAGTGTCTTTACGCCGGCTGATACTGCGGTGCAGACGCCCAATTCGGACACGCCCTATTCCTGGGCGGGACTCGATCTGCGCGCCGAACCGGTCGTGATTTCCGTGCCGGCGATCGAGAAGGAGCGGTACTACGACGTTGAGATGTGGGATGCCTATACGTTTATTGCCGGATACGCGGGTTCGAGAACCACCGGCAATGATGCCGGCAATTTCATGCTGGTCGGGCCGGGCTGGAAAGGCGAGACGCCCGAAGGCATAAAGAAGGTGTACGAGTTCGATACGGACTTCGGCGTTGTCGTGTTTCGCACGCAGTTGTTCGATCCTGCCGACATCGGCAATGTCGAGAAGATCCAGGCGCAGTACAAGATGCAGCCGCTGTCCGCGTTCCTGGGAACCACGCCACCCCCTGCAGCACCGGACGTGGATTTCATCAAGCCACTCACCAAGGAAGAACAGAAGACTTCGCTGGAGTTCTTCAACATCATGAACTTCGTGCTGGGCTACAGCCCGCCGGTGCCGAGCGAGGCGGCCCTTAGGGAACGCTTCGCCAGGATCGGTGTCGGAGGCGGCATGACGTTCGATCCCGCCAAACTCTCGCCTGAAATGAAGACGGCCATCGAGCAGGGCCGTGCCGACGCCTGGGAGGCTTTTGCCGGAGGCGTGAAAGAGTTGACCGAAGGAAAACTTACTTCCGGTGATGTCTTCGGCTCGCGTGAATTCCTGAAGGACAACTACCTGAACCGCTGGCTCGGCACGATCGGCATCTACGGCAACGCCAAAGAGGAAGCGATGTATCCGATCTATCGCGTGGATAGCGAAGGCAATGCACTCAGCGGCGTCAATCGCTACACGCTGCGCTTCGCCCCGGGCCAATACCCGCCGGTCAACGCCTTCTGGTCGCTCACCATGTATGACTTGCCACAAAGCCTGCTGGTGGCCAATCCGATCAACCGCTACCTGATCAATTCGCCGATGTTGCCGCAGATGAAGCAAGACGCCGATGGCGGACTCACCATCTACATCCAGCACGAATCGCCTGGCAAGGACAAGGAGCCCAACTGGCTGCCGGCGCCGACGGGTCCTTTCGCAACGTACATGCGCCTCTACTGGCCGAAAGAAGCCGCACTGGATGGTTCGTGGACCAAGCCAAAGCTGAACAGGGCGGAGTGATGCGGACCCGGTAATCGCCCCGTACATTGAAGCTGCCCCGGATTGAGAACCATCCGGAGCAGCCCGAACACACACAAGAAAAAGCACAAACCAGGAGTACCCCCATGAATACTTTCCCCCGCACCACCATCGGCCCCGCCTGCGCCGTCATTACCGGCCTGTTGTTCGCTACAAGCGCATCCGCGCAGACGACCCCGATCCCGCAGTCGATCACTACGCCCGCCAAGATCGAATCCCGCCTCGGCACACTGGAGTTCAAGGACGGTCAGCCGAACAAGGCGACCCTCGAGAAGGTCTATGATCACCTGGACTTCTCGCACGCGACCCGCGCGTTTGCGGACACCCTGCAAGGCGTCAGCATCCACGCCATCCGCAAGGGTCTGCAGGACATCGGTGTGAAGGACAACGAGGTGATCGTCTTCTCGGAGCTGATGGATGCCAAGTCGTTGTTCCTGACGGCCAACGCCGACACGATCTACATCATCGGCGGCCTCGACCTCACGAAGGGGCCAATGGTGGTGGAAGTTCCGCCGGGAGTCCTCGGCACGGTCCAGGATGCCTGGTTCCGCTGGGTCATCGACGTGGGCCTGCCCGGGCCTGACCGCGGCGAAGGCGGCAAATACCTGATTGTGCCGCCGGGCTACGAGGGCCCCTTGCCAGAAGGGGAATTCAACGTCGCTCACTCCAAGACCACCCACGGCGTTTGGTTCGCCCGCGCATTTATCGAAAACCAGGACGACCCCAAGCCTGTGGTCGAAAGGGTCAAGAAGTTCACCAAGGTCTATCCCTACAATGCAGGCGGAGTCGGCACACCGATCGCCGAGTTCCTGGCGGGCAAGGCCAGGCTTGGCCGGATCACCCCCCCGCCGCCGACCGTGTTCCATGAAGGCAGCGGCAAGGTGATGAACACCATTCCGCCGAACGACTTTTCATATTTCGAAATGTTGAACGAGGTGGTGCAGCAGGAACCGGCCACCAGCCTCGACCCCGAGCTGATGGGGCCAATCGCAGCCATCGGGATCGTCAAGGGCAAGCCCTTCGCTCCTGATGCGCGCATGAAGAAGATTCTCACGGAAGCGCTGGAGGTGGCCAACGCGACGTCACGCAGTCTCTTCATGAGCCCGCGCGACAGGTCATGGTATTACTACGACGATGCGAGTTGGCAGAACATGCTGTTTGCCACCGGCTACGAGTTCGAGACGCCTATTCCGATGATCACCAAGGACGGCGTTAAACCCTTCCCTGCGACCGGCTATCGCCAACTGGATGCGCGCCGGGCCTTCTTCTATGGCGTCACTGGGATCACGCCCGCGATGGCCATGCGACTGCCCGGCATCGGCTCCACGTATTTGTGGACCATGGTTGACGCGCAGAACAACTACTTCGATGGCGCCAAGACCTACAAGGTCACGCCTGCCAAAGGACATCCCGGCCGAAAAGTTCTGGTCGTTCACGCTCTACGACACCATGACCCGGTCGATGCTCGACACGCCACAGCGCTATCCGCGCGCCGGCAGCCAGAGCTTCCCATCGCCGGCCGCAGAGCCAAACGCTGACGGGACGACGACGATCTACTTCGGACCGCAGCAACCTGACGGAGTGGCGCGTGGCAACTGGATCCAGACCATGCCAGGCAAAGGCTTCATACCATGTCTGCGCCTCTACAGCCCGCTCGAGCCCTTCTTCGCCAAAACATGGCGGCCGGGCGATGTCGAGCTGGTGAAGTAATCGCATTTCGATTTTGAGCAACGTGGACCGGTCCCTTCTGGGAGCGGTCCACGCTTTCAATCGCGAAAGACCACTGCCCCCTGGCATCCTGGAAACATCAGACAAGGCCACGAATTATGAAGAATATGCCGATGAAAACACACTTCACCATTCTTTCCCTGCTAGTTACCCTGGGAATCTGCTCGGCGACCTATGCCCAGGAATTGCCGAAGATGAAGATGACAACCCCGATCCCGGAGTCGATCACTACTCCCGAAAAGATCGAATCCCGGCTCGGCACCCTCGAATTTCCGCAGGGCTACCCGACCGACAGCACTGCCGAAAAAATCTATGAACATCTGGAATTCATGCATGGAGTGGAAGCATTCCTTTACGCGTTGCCCGGTGCGTCGGTCCACGCGGCTGGCAGAGGCATCAAGAGCGAGGGCGGAGACAACCAGACGGTCTTGATCATGGAGCAGTTGATGGACTCCAGGTCGCTGTTCCTCACCGCCAACACCGAAAGCATCTACAGCATGATGTGGCTGGACCTGAAAGACGGCCCGCTGGTGATCGAGTTGCCACCCGATATCCTGGGGATCATCAACGACCACTGGTTCCGCTATGTCGGAGATATCGGCAACGCCGGCCCGGACAAGGGCAAGGGCGGCAAATACCTGTTGCTGCCGCCCGGATACAAGGGCGAGGTGCCGGAGGGTTACTACGTGCTCCACTCCCCCACTTACCAGAACCTGTATTTCTGGCGTGGATTCATCAAGGACGGCAGCACCGCGACCGCGGTCGAGAACACCAGGAAGTACGCCAGGGTTTACCCGCTGGCCGACGCCAGCAACCCGCCGCCGATGAAATTTATCGATGTTTCCGGCAAGGCGTTCAATACTATCGGCGGCAACGACTTCAGCTTCTTCGAAGACATCAACGAGATCATCCAGGCAGAACCAAACGAGGCCTACAGTCCGGAAATCCTCGGCATGCTCGCCGCCATCGGCATTGAGAAGGGCAAACCCTTCAATCCGGACGAAAAACTGAAGAAGACGCTTACCGAAGCCGTGGCAGTGGGCAATGCCACCGCGCGCACCATCGCATTCAAGCCGCGGATGAAGGACGCATACCTTCATCCGGGCAGCGCATGGTTCTTCACTTTTGTCGGCGGCAGCTACCAGTTCCTCTCGCAACCGGGCGTGCGCAACCTGGCAGCACGCGACCTGTTCCACTACAATTACACCGGCATAACCCCGGCGATGGCGTTCGAAATGGTGGGCATCGGCTCGCAGTACGTATTCGCGAGCACCGACTCCGAGGGCAAGGCGCTGGACGGTGGCAAGACCTACAAGATCCAGCTGCCACCGAACATCCCGGCCAAGGATTTCTGGTCCTTCGTCGCGTATGACAACCAGACCCGCTCAATGCTGCAGACCGACCAGCAGTTCCCAAGCATAGGCAGCAAAAACGAAGGCATCGTCATTAATGCCGATGGTTCGGTGGATGTCTGGTTCGGACCGACGCCGCCCAAGGGGCATGAAAAGAATTGGGTCCAGACCGTTCCCGGCAGGGGATGGGGTGTGCTGCTTCGCCTGTATGGGCCCGAGAAGAGCTGGTTCGACAAGTCCTGGAAGCCGGGTGAGTTCGAGTTGCAGAAGTAACAGAATTCGAAATGGCCGGACCGGCGGGGTCATCATCGACCTCGCCGCCGGTCAGACCCGGCAATGGCAGGAGGACTTGTTGCAGGCTCACATCTAGAGAATGCCGTCTTCGGCAACTTCAACCGAAATACCCATCCGGTCCAGACCGTCTTCCAGGTAATCTGCGAGCAGGGGTACACCTAGCAGGTAATCCTCGGTTCTGTTGACCCGTTCGGAACGGGCGGTCTCCAGGGCCTCCTCAACATCCTCCGGGTCATAGGTTCCCCGCCCGATCCACATCAAGGCAACCAGTGCTGCCTGTTCATCGACGTTCAGGTCGACGATAAACTCCCGCAACTCTGCTTCTGTAGGATCATCGCGGCGCGATTGCAGAATGCTGTCGGCGTCTGCTTCGTCGCCGCCGTTGTCCCAGGATGCAACCTTGCCGTCCAGTTCACGGGCCCGCACGATAACATGGGCGACTTTTTCCGGAGAAATGTCGAGCATGGCTATTGTCCTCCTGACATGCGCCGCAGCACAAATCATCAATAACAAAATTGCCTCTAGCGCGCCACTGCTTCATTGATCCGAGGGACTGATACCAGATCTCAGTAACAGCGACCCATTTCACCGGAGCGATTTTTTCCGCCGGCAAGGCGCGTGTTGCGCCGTGGTACATGTACCACAAGCGGCGCGCAACGTAGCTGGCGGGAAAAAGCGCCCGGCCCTTCGGGTGGGTCATTGCGGCCCATCGGGTGCGTTGCATTGCTTGCCCGATGCGACCAGCATCGCGCTGCGCACCGCGCCTGCCCGAGTGAACCGCTATGATCCCATGCAATGGGTCGCTGCTACTGAGATCTGGTATGACTCATTTCTCTGACTTGGCAAGCTGATGCAGGCCCCGCGCACGGCGATCCAGCCACCAGCCATACTGTTCGGGCCAGCCGCCGAAATCCAGATCAACACCCAGAACCTGGGCCTGATGGCGAGGCCAGAACGGGTCGTTGATGGCCTCGCGGGCGATTGCAACAAGGTCCGCCTGCCCGTTCCGCAGGATGGCTTCGGCTTGCGGTCCATCCAGGATAAGTCCAACCGCCATGGTGGCGATTTCGGCCTCCCGCCTGATCTGTGCGGCGTAGGGCACCTGAAATCCGGGTCCCCGATAACCGGTCGATGCAGTTGCACCAGCAGCCGCATTGCCACCGGATGAACAGTCAATTACATCCACGCCTGCAGTTTTCAGCGCCTTTGCAAGTATTACCGAGTCTTCGATACTCCAGCCACCTTCAAACCCGTCGACAGAAGATATGCGCACAAACAGGGGTTTGGCGTCCGGCCAGACCGGGCGCACCGCTGCAGTTACTTCCAGCAGAAACCGCATGCGGTTTTCAAGACTGCCGCCATAATTGTCGGTTCGCATATTGGACAATGGTGACAGGAATTGCTGCAGCAGGTAGCCGTGCGCTGCATGCAGTTCCAGAATTTCCATTCCGGCGTCGTCAGCGCGTTTTGCCGCTGCGGCAAAATCGGCTGTGACCCGGGCTATGTCGGCCCGGGTCATTTCGCGCGGCACCAGCCAGCCCTTGCCGGCAGGCAGCGGACTTGGACCGATTACCTGCCAGGGCTTCTCGCCGCGCGCCGCATCGGTTTCGTTCAACGCACCATTGCCATGCCACGGGCGCTGGATGGAGGCCTTGCGTCCCGCATGGCCGATCTGGATGCCGGGTACAACACCCTGTCGCCTGATAAAAGCAACAATCCCGCGCATGGCATCTGCATGAGCGCCGGACCAGATGCCAAGATCGCCATGGGTAATGCGGCCAACATCCTGCACGGCGCTGGCCTCAAGAATGACGGCGCCCGGCCTGCCCAGCGCATACTTGGAGTAGTTGGCAAAATGCCAATCGGAAAACATGCCCTCGTGGGCCGAATACTGGCACATGGGCGCAATGACCACACGGTTGGTGAGTGTGGTCCGCTTGATGGTATAGGGCGAAAACAGCAGCGTCACGGGAACAAGGTTACCTGTTCCAGTCCGGTTACCTCTGGCAATCCAAACATGAGATTGAAGTTTTGTACCGCCTGCCCGGCAGAACCTTTCACGAGGTTGTCCAGCGTCGACAGCAGAACAACCCTGCCCTCAATGCGATCCGGAAACACTCCCAGCATCACCCGGTTTGAGCCCCGTACAAATTGTGTCGCAGGTATTACGCCATCAGGCGCCATATTGACGAACGGTTCGCCATCATAGCGGCTGGCAAGGACAGCCTGGCAATCTGCGGCAGTCGTGCCGGATGTGAGCTTGGCATAGGCCGTGATGAATTCCCCACGGCTCATGGGAACCAGGTGCGGCGTGAAGTTCACAATCACCTGCCGGCCTGCGGCAATTGAAAGTTCCTGCTCGATTTCCGGTGCATGCCGGTGTTTGCCAATTGCATATGGCCCCATGCCCTCACCTGACTCACAAAACAGGGTGTTCTGTTTCAGGGCGCGTCCTGCCCCGGACACGCCCGATTTTGCATCAATCACCAGGTCAGACGCGTCAATCAACCCTGCTGCAACCAGCGGCAACAACAACATCAAAACAGCGGTTGGATAACAGCCGGGACAGGCAACCAGCCGGCATTTGGCAATGTCTTCGCGGTAATGTTCGGTCAACCCGTAGACGGCATCAGCCTGCAATTCGAGGGCCGCATGTTCATTGCCGTACCATTGCCTGTAGGTTTGCGGATCGCGCAGCCGGAAGTCAGCCGACATGTCGATTATCCTGAGGTGCTTCGGCAGCGCCTTGATGACAGTCTGGCTTGTGGCATGCGGCAAACCGCAAAACGCCGCATCAATACCCGCCCAGTCAACTTCCTCGTTGGTGACAAGGTTTGGCAAACCCAATCCGCTCAGGTGCGGAAACACGGATTCAAGCGGTTTTCCGGCATGTGAACTGGCTGTCAACGCCACGATTTGCATGTCTGGATGAGCCCACGCCAGGCGCACGAGATCAGCGCCGGTATAGCCTGATGCTCCGATCACCCCTACGCGGATCTTCTTTGCGCTGCTCATGTCAAAACACTCCGTGGAACAAAAGCCGTGCCTGCAATAACCGGTTCACCGGATTGCGTAAAGCCGGTAAGTTCAATAGATAGGGTGAAGTCACCGAATGGATGGCCTGCTGCGATGTCACCTGGCTGGCGATTGCGCCGTAATCCGGGACGCAAAACCGATACTCAATCGCACCGGCCACAGTTAATTCAAGGTCTGCATCACAGATGAATTTTCACGAGATGACCGCCGATGCAGTCAAAGCTCAGTTGGAGAATTTGCAAGCGGCAAATTCAGCCCTGCCGAAAGATCTCGCTGTGTCGGGACCGGTGCACTCAAATCCTCACAATGGAGGCCTTCACCCGGCGACAAGAATATTTCGCGGCACCAGTCCGTCATTGCCGTACGTCCTGGCGATAAAGGCTGTCGACACGGAGTCGAAACCGGACGCCAGCTTGTGGTTTGAACGTGAAGCCGGCGTGCTTGAAACATTTGCTGGCAAACGCGGCCAGGCTCACCCCGGACTGACGGCACGCCTTCATCTGGCCGATGCCAACAGCGGGCTGTTGGTAACCGAATGGCTCGAAGGCCGGAACCTTCGGAAACATTTTTATCTGAACAGGTTTTCGGAGCGCCGCCGCAATATGGGGATTGCAGCCGCCGGAAAATGGCTGTCCAGGCTGCACGATGCATTGGGGCGCACAACCACCGGCTTTGATACATCTGAGTTCCTGCAGGAGATTCAAGACCGAATTCAGTCAAACTCCGGGGACCGGCGTGATGCACATCTCAGGTACCTGGAGGTACTTGAAGCCGGGGTACTGAAACTTGCCGGCGAGCCAAATATTACGAGCCTTCAACATGGAGATTTCAGTCCCAACAACCTGGTCATAGCCAATGAAAGAATGGACTTGCGTTCGTTTGACTTTTCAAATCCGCAGGTAGCTCCTGTAGAGATCGATATTGCGCACTTTCTGCTCAACAGGACTGTGAGGCTGGAGGCCCGGTTGAAGACTGGATCTCCACACAAACGCTTGCGTCATACACCGCAATGGCAAGCATTTTCACTGGGATATTTTGGTGTTCCCGATCATCCCCCCGGACGGTGGCTTACCTGGTACGCACTGCGGGCGCTGCTGGCCAGGGCACCATTCCTCAGCCTGTTTTCCAGGGATAAGTCGCGAACCCTGATTGACCGGTTTGATCGCCGGCGGGAACTGAACAGGGTGGAAAACATGATGGCGATCCTGGCGCGGGACCTGGAACAGTAACACACACAAACCCCACCGGAAAACCGGTGGGGCCATTGGTTTGCAGGGGGGGGGAAGCGGCCAAATGACCTGGGATAGCTCGACCACAGGTCAACTAGCTTTCAGGCAACCTGGTCACCTGGCAAACTTTTGATCGCGTGTGGCCTTAGCCCTGGATTGCAGCAAACTCTTCTGCACTAAGTTCACCATTCTGGTCGCCATCTGCTGCCTTGAAGGCATCATCAGCCATATCAGGCATGGCGGCCTTGGCTTCTTCCATGGACACAGAACCGTTCTGGTCTGCATCTACTGCCGAGAAGTCTGCAGCCAAAGCTGCGGTTGAAGCAAAACCGGTTGCAAGAACAATAGCGAGGAACTTTTTCATTTTTTACTCTCCAGTTAGACTTGTCGCGACCCGTCCGGCTTGTCTTTTCAGGCAGCCAGAAAGATCGTGTAGCTGCCGCCCACGAAACAGAAAGTGACCTGTCATTGCGGCAGTGAAAAGCAGGCAGCAAGGAAATGTCTGGGTCAATTTGTGATGGAATGTGTCCGTGTACCGACGGTCTGCCGTTTTAGAGGCGTGAGCAAAATATTGAGAGAACGGTTCATCACCCCTGGCCGCGCAAAATGTAACGGATCAGCCTGTTTGCCACTTGTCTTTGATATGTCATCTCCCCTTCGCGCGGTCATATACTGCTCAGCTGAATATCGGCGTGAACGACGTTTACATCTACCTGAAACTCTTTCAGACCGACTATACGCGCAACACAAAGTCGATGCCGTCCGTCTTCAACTGCCATTTTTCCATTGCGACCAATATTGATTATCGGCCGGTCAACAGGATCGTCCCGATAACGGTCTGAGCTGAAATCTGCATACAACCCATCGAGAAAGGCCAGACGCTCCGCAACTTGTTCCTCGTTTCTATAGCGCCTTACCGGGTTGTGTTGCTGTTGAGCAATCATCCAGCGGTACCACCTGGTGACCTGCCATGGTTCGCCATCATTAAAATGAGCTTCGAGTGACTGGTTGAACACATAGCTGTGCATTGGCACCATTCCGGCAACATCTTCCGGCGCCGGTTCGTAGATCGAACACCAGAAAACCTCGTGGTCAATTGTCTGATCCCAGTTACCTGCGAGTTGCCTGGTTCTGGGCCTCACGAATATACGGTGTAAATCACGGAATTCAGGATACTGGATGTAATTGACGTTTACAGGGTTGATGCTGATGCGCTGATAGCGTCTGCGCACGATGCTCCTGAACAACCGCAGTTTTTTGTTTTCCTGCCCCATGGCAAACGTTCACCCGGTTTTTTTTACGGCGTGGAAGAACAATCGATGTGGCTCTGACCTGCTGTGGGCAAGAACTTTGGCTTCGGGTATCTGCCACCCGTCTCCAAGCTCAGACAGGAAAAGCGCCTGGTGCCACCGTTCGGCATCTGCGGTGTCAAAGTCAGTGAACGGCGGGGGTGGATTTCCCTGGTCGGTATACCTGGCGCACCGGGTACTGCCTTCAATGAACAAATGGTTTGTCTTTTCACCGCATGCTCTCAGTACCGATCTCATGAACTCTTCACCTTCAAACGCATAAATCCGATGCAGAACACTCAACAGCAAGATTGCATTCCAGTTTAAGGTTGAACCTATGAAATCAGGGGTCACGGATGTACGCATGAATGCGGTACCGTCTGCAGCCCTGGCACAGGAAATCCTGTGTTCCTTTTCAAATTTCTCGACACCAACAACAAGATGCCCCTGCGATGCCAGAAAATTGGAAGTCTCCCCGAGGTTGGATCCGATATCCAGAATCCACGAGTGTGGCTTGGAGATCCCATGAGCGATGAGTTCATTGCGTGCGGCAAAGCTGGCATGTCGTGAACCGAAGTCCAGATACCTTCTGAAACTAATCATCTTGACGCTGTCCGGTTCCCGGTTTGATCCAGGGCACAGGGTATTCGCAATTTGCCGGATCAGTATGGTTTTTGATCAAGCCAATAAAAGCCATACTGATCACTTCCAAAGTTCTGGAGCAACTTTATGGGTTCAGGTGAATCCCTGTCGCTCCTGGCCGATTGTACCGCCGGCTCAAATAGCTGCCTGATGCCTCCATCCAAATGTGCTTAAACCAATCAATACCGCAGCAAGTCAACAACAATAATTGCTCTCCTTCGGTTCACTTTTGCCGGGAAGATTGAATTCATTGGGGAATTTCTGTCACGGCGACAAACCTGCAGGCCTGAGCAGACAGATTGTCCGGCATACCAGGTGAAGCTTGCAGCAGACACCCAGGGGCATCGGGCCGCGAATGGCGTCCTTAAGTGCGCTTTAGAACGATTTCTTGACATACAGCCTGTTCACCTTCATTCAAACACTGCAGATGAGCCCGCACATGCCGGTCACACAATTGCTGAGGCAGTTGTTCCGGCCTACCACCGCCGGTTTTCATAACTCCTGGTTGCATGGATATTTACAAGCATGACGGTTCTTCCAAGAGTAGTCTGGATCTACTGGCAACAAGGCGAAGACAATGCGCCGGAGATAGTCAAGCGTTGTGTTGCGTCCTGGCGGATTCGCAATCCAGGCTGGTCAATACGCGTGCTTGATGCAGGCTCGGTGCAAGGTCCTGCCGGACTGTCACAGGAATGGTTCACCGGCAGAACGGACATCAGCCTGCAATTTCTGTCGGATATGATCCGCGTTGCATTACTGAGCAGGCATGGCGGAGTTTGGGCTGATGCAAGCGTTTTCTGTTCGCAACCGCTGGATGACTGGTTGCCGCAACGCATGCCATCGGGTTTCTTCGCATTCGCAGGCATACGTCGCGGCCGGATGATCGGAAGTCCGTTCATGGCCGCCGAGCAAGGCAACATCATTCCATCCAGACTGTTGAGCAAGCTGCTGGAGATGTTCCAGGACCGGCGCTTTACCGGGAACGGGACCTGGTATGGCAGAATATTGCGAACCGCTCTGAAACCGCCTCTTGAGATAACTCCAAACACCACACGAATTTGGTTTTCGCAAATGTTTACCGACGTGTTGAAGCTTTACCCGTACTTCACGCTGCACTACATGTTCAACAAGCTGGCCCTTGAAGACCCCGAATTTGCCGATATCTGGTCGAAGACTTCCTCACTGCCCTCCAGTTTGTTTGTGAGAATCAAGCACAACAAGAACCTTGCTGTTGTCCCGGATGACATTCGCCGGTTCATAACTATCGACAAATTTCCACTGCACAAATTCAACTGGCAGGCTGATATGGGGACCCCATACTGGAAGGAAGTGTTCCGGTTACTGGAAACACAAGCCATTCCTTGAAGGGAGAAATGATCCAGTCAGGAGGAAGTAAACAAGGGGCTCGCATGGGCGACCATTTTCTGCTGCAGGTACCTGGAGCTGTTTTGTTTTCGAGCAGACTTTGTTGCTACACCAGTTCTGGCGCACTTTGGGGCCCGCGTCGGGTTTCAGATTTTACAGACGCATCAAACCTTGTTGGACGCCAAACTGTATAGTGATAGGCTACAACTTGGAGTTCTGACCCCAGACTTGTGCTATTTGCTGTAAGTCAGAAAATCGATTTTCTGTTACCTGGTTACGTTGTCGGCGGCATAATCCAGCGCCTTGCAGGAGCGTTGGTGACGCGGTTTCAACAGAAAGGTAACTACGTTTGGGAGTATTGCCTTGGTGTTCAAACTTAAAAATAAAATTTGGGATTTTTACAATTACGCAAGAAATTTAAAAGTAAATAAAGACAAAAATTTCGATATTTGCTTTGTTTGGATACCAAAAGCTGCTGGAACATCTGTTTTCAGAACTCTTTCAGATCACTCCGGGATGCGGCTATTAAAAAGAACGAATGATTTCGTGAATTTCGACAATAAAGGCGTTGTTACATTCGCTCATGTTCATTATTTGTCGCTATTAAGGTGCGGTTTTGTCAGTAAACAGTATCATGAAAACAGTTACAAATTTTCAATTGTTCGAAATCCATATGATCGGGTAGCCTCACTGTATAACTATCTTGCTCAGGGCAGCCGGATTAAAGGTTGGGATTTTGATCGGTTCTTATATGAAGTTGAAAATAACAGGCCCCCGATTGGATTGTACAATACTCATGGCATATCCCACGCCAACCCCCAGGCGGACTGGATTATTGATCAGAAAAACCAGTTTATCGTCGATGAGGTCTTTAAACTGGATAGAATGGATGACTTGTATGAAAAATTAAATACTAATTACAATTTATCAATTAATTCCATAAAAAGAGAAAATATTAGTCCGAAAATTATTACATTCGAAAAAGATATACTCAATCACAATGATAGAATAGATTTGATAAACAGGGTTTATAGAAAAGATTTCAATCTATTCGATTTCAAGATGCTTTGACCTTAGAGTCTAACTCAAAATTAAGTCATTGAATTTATTATTTTTGCGATGAATCTGGATTGGCGTCTGATAGCTGCGATTGTGAGCCATGCGTTGGAGGAAGATATCGACTTTTCCCAGTCCTTTGCAAGTCTTCTGCAACGTCCGAACCATGCGAAAGTGCGCTCGACAACCCACCGCCTTGTAATGACGACAAAGCCTGTCGCTGCGTTTGGCCTCCTGACAATTTCTAGAACTGGCGGGTTTTCCATCTGCTGCAACAAGACCAGTTCCAGCTTCCATCCCGCATAGCCGCCATCAGCAAACAGGCAGGAAAGCGTTGGCCAGCTATCACATGCAGCCTCTATCACCAAAGGCGCGCCATCACGGTCTTGAATGTCGGCACGATGCACGTTGCCATAAAGCAGGTTTCCTTGCGTGTCAGTGATGATGTGACGTTTGCGTCCCTTCACCTTCTTGCCTGCGTCAAAGCCTGAGATTCCTCCGCTTTCGGTAGTCTTGACCGACTGGCTGTCGATGATGGCAGCGGTTGGTTCAGCATTGCGCCCGGCCACCATCCGTGATGCACACACCAGCGCTTCGTTGACAATGTCCAGCATGCCGCAATCACGCAGTTTGTAGAAGTGATATTGCACGGTGGTGAAAGGCGGAAAATCCTTCGGTAACATTGCCCATTGGCAACCGGTTGCAGCAATATAAGAAATGGCATTCCAGATATGGCGCATCGAGTGCTCTCGCGGACGGCCAACATTGGAAGCGGGTTTCAGGAATGGTGCAATCAGTGCCCACTCGTTATCGCTGCAATCGCTTGCATAGCGCAGAAAGCGTCTGTCATAATCAGGCCGGGTGGTTTCAGTCCAGGGCATGTTGATCTCCAAAAATCGTAGAACAATTCAAGAGAATCACAATCCACTGAAATCACTCAACTTAATTTTCGGTTGGGCTCTTATAAATGATGAGGCGTGTCTGTCAGCGTTACTCGACAAATGCCGCTCAGAACCCGTAGGACCACCCAAGTGTAACCTGGTTCGCGGTCATCTCGAAGTCACTGGGAACAACGGGTCCGTAGTCGAGATTTATCGGGCCACGCATCCTGTAGGCAACATCTAGCAACATTGATTCCGAGAGTTGCCAGCGGGCGCCGCCGCCAAACTGCCACGCATATGTGACGTCTACCTGATCAACATCGAAAGAGCTGTCCTCATAGGCGAGAATGGCAAAACCCAGACCGCCCCCACCGTAAACCGACAGTTGTGATACCAGTCCAATGTCCACCCAGGCATTGGCAAACGCGTTTACTGAATTGGTCGTTCCGCCAGACCCAACATGCTGTCGATCTACCGACTGTTGCCACTTGCATTTCTTGTCCGCAGTCGGACACAGGAAGGTATCGACTACATCGTGCGTCGAGCGTGCATAAGAAAGTTCGGCTTCTGTCCTGAGATAATTGTTGAGCCGTACGCCATAGGCTGCGCCGACTACGAAGCCGGGATTGGTAGCTGAGTGGAAGTTATTGCCGGGTTGATCGTAGGGTGCCCGCATGGCATCGTCATCATTCAGAAATGAAGCTCCACCATAAACCGTTACATAGTGGTCGTATATCTGAAACCAGGATGCAGAATAATCAGCGTCAGCAGACCACGCCGGAACTGCACCGATCGCCAACGCAACCGCCAGGATAGTTGTCCTGGCTGCAGCATGACAGGCATATTGTAGCCATCTCAATTGGCAAAGCCCCACAGCAAAGTTGAGTAACGGTGAACCGGATTGTGCGTTCCACTTGAAGCAAAACTACCATCGGTACAAACACATTACAACTTCAGTTATGCCGCAGGGTTCGTAATACGTTTGCTCGTGCCTCCTTACTGGAATCGCCAATCGCACTGACGCTACGATTTGAGATGACAAACGCGGACGACGAGTATTTTGTTTGCTTGAGCGAGGACAGGGATGCGATATTTTAAAGGTTATGCCGAAGTGGTCTGGAACTATGGCTCACTCTCGCGGCATCCGATTTTTGCGGACATACGACCGGAACTCCGGCATCTTGTATTTCGGCGTGTATCAATCTCGCGCGAATATGGATTTTGCTATTTTCGGGTGCCAAAAGCCGCAAATTCGACAATCTCGCAAACACTGCAGGCCAATATGGGACCCGCATCCGCTGGTTCCGAAGCGGAATTTCCGAAGAGCGCCCTGCACGGCGTTCCCCATCTGAACGATATGGCCGACCTGTTCGTATTCACTGTCGTACGAAATCCTGTCACGCGTCTACTGTCGACCTATCTGCACAAGGTGGCCCAGGAAAAATACCGCAGGAAGTTCGGACTTTATCATACGAATGAGGACAAGGTGTTTTCGTTTGAGGATTTCCTTCACAGACTGGGAGAGGACCTCTTGTTCCGTGATATCCATTGGGCTCCGCAGACGAGTATACTGCCTTACGATCTCAAAAAATACGATTATGTAGGCAAGCTTGAAAACCTCGATAACGACCTGAAACATATCACTTCAGAAATTTTCTCAAGACCATCTGAAACATTCACGATTGACCGGCATAGAACGGCGTCCGGCGAAATGCTGCAACAATTGTCACGTCGCGAGTTAGGTATTATCCGGGAGCTCTATGAGCGGGATTTTGTTGAACTCGGTTATGATGCATAGAAGGGGCCTTTGGTTTTTTGAATCAATGACATGTTCACTTGTCCATTTCAGCACGGCGACGGCGCGAAGCTCGTTAGACTACGGTCCATGTTGCGCATTTAGAAATCACCGCTCCCGCAATGAGCCAGAATGCGCCAACCAGGAGCCCTGCGGCCACGTCGGAGGGGTAGTGCACGTTTCTGGCAATCAGCGAAACGGCAACTGAAATGATAATCGCGCCGGCAACCAACAGGCTGGCAAGGCGTGGCCAGCCTGTGAAATTGCTGCCAATCAGGTAACCGGCCGTCCCCCAGATGACCATGGTGCTTGCAGCGTGGGCACTGGGGAAAGAGAAGGAACTGGCAGCATCGAGCAATGCACCGGGCCGGGGGCGGTGGATGAGCCATTTTCCGAAGTGGGTGGTAAGCTGTGTGCCGGCGATTGCTACAACCAGCGCCAGCAAGTGGTACCACCGTCCAGTTGCCGTGAGAAACAAGGCCATTGCCGCTGCGATGGCGATAACAACCGCGGAACTTCCCATCCGGCCCGCCATCCAAAAGAAATTCTCGACAGCCGGTGACTGGATTCGGGCAAAGCCATGATAGACAAACTGGTCAAGCGGCAACGGCTCCCGGGCGCCGTATACCTTAAGGCTCAACCATACGAGCAGGCTGGTAATCGTCAAGGCAACGATAACCAGGATTGTTGGCGACAGGTCCGACCTGAACACTTCAATGACCCTTAATTCAAACCGGTGAATACTCTAAGCCGTTTTGTACAAAATGTTTCCGGCTTTCATAAAAATGCTGGCATAAAAGTTACCTTTTTCCAAGCTTACTGCGGTTTGGTGCTGTGCCCGTAAATCATCAAAATGGACTTGCTGGCAGACGGAGAATTCATCAAAAACGTGTCATCTTTCGCTGATCGTTCTTCTACTGCATGTCAAACTCAGGACAGGTTTGTCCAGCGCGCATCAGTATCCATTCGGATCGGTTTTTGTATTGATAATTACGTAGCGGAATCCGAGAGTTTCAAAATCCGATAGATTTTCGATGCCAATTCCCCACGTGTTCCATTTCAAAAGGGCTCCGGCTGGCAACGTCTTCATGGCCAGCAACGTCTTGATGCTAAATGAAAAATCGGTGAATACCTTGCTGTTGGCCACAGCAAGCAGTTTTGTCTGCAAGGTTGAGCAGGATTCGAACTGACTCCAGTCGTTGCTTTCCTGCAACTCGTTTGCACATTCAACTGCCAGTTTGGTGGGCACATAGTAAGAGGTGAAAACTCCCAAACGCTTCAGCTTCGAGACGCACTGCAGCAGATCTTCACTGGACTCATTCGTTTTCGAGGGGAACTCCACCAGAGTGGCTGACGGCAGGGAGGACAATCCTGTCAGATAATCCAGCAACACGGCGCAGTTTTTCGGTTCATGTATGTTTTTCGCATCTATCCATACTGCCACCTTTGCATTCAGGGCGATCTGCATGACTTCGCCTATATCGAACCCGGTGGCCTGTTTCGGTGGGTGAACGACGTTCAGCTTTCCACCCTCGTCCGTCACTATGTCAAATTCCAGGCAGGATGAGACCAATGCGCCACGCCATGCCTTGGCAAAACTGTTGGAGCGGTGATAGCAAATATATGGATCTACCTGGTTCTGTGCGCGCCGGGTCTGCAGGAAAACCTTGGTGGCGATGTCGATTCTCGGATTGCTCAATTCACCGACCGGGGCAAGCAGGTCAATACCTGCAACTTCGCCATACACTTCCCGGTTGACAATGTGGCGAACTTCGTCGTTCAGGCCTTCACCGACCACGCCTGTCGAAGGGGCACTATGGTTGATTGCAAACAACTTCATCAATGTCTCGGGAAACTGGGCCAGCGTCGCAATTTTCCGGCTGGCAGCGAGAGCGCTGAATTCCCGGAACAAATCCGGATACATCTCGGCGGCACTTGAATTGAAATACATCAGGAATGGTACCCGAACCATTTCGTGGATATACCGTGAGGCTGTATGGCCCTTGCCTGAAAAGACTGACTCTCCGTGGTCCGAAAAATAGACCAGAACAGAGGGAAACCGGGTATCGCTTAACCGCTCTATGATGTGAGCAAGCTCGAAATCTATATATCTGATGGCTTTGTCATAAGCCTCTATCTCGGATATGACTTCCTTGTCTTCATACCCGCCAAACAGAAAACTCCGCTGGTGCAGATCACCAATAACGCCTTCGCTGGCCATCTGTTCAAATTTTTCATCGACGATTTCCCGACGGTCCCCGGGCACCCATTTTTCATAGGGGCCGTGACCAGCATAGGAGTGCAGGAAAACAGCCTGGCCCGTTGCAGGGGTTGTCTCTACGAGGCGATCAATCTCGGGAAAGAAGAACTCGTGATCGTAGGGACGTTGCAACACCTTGTCGGAGTTGGGAGCATACCTCGTGTCAATACTCCACTTTGTTGTGTCGGCGTGCCTGGCAATAATGGACGATACCAGATTATAGCTGCCCGTCTGACTTTGATTGCTAATCCAATCGGTCTTTACGTTTGCCTGTTTGAGTACGGAAACAATGGACGTGCGCTGGCTACGGTAGATGGGTACCGGCGAAGTTTTTCTGGCACTTTCGGCAGAAAAGCTCAGTGCGCGTAACAACGACTGGCTGGTATGGGTGTGAGTCGACAAGACATTGTGAAACGTCAGCAGTTTATCGTCCTGTGATGCAATTTTCACGAGTTGCGGTGTTGTCGGGCGTGTATAACCGTAAAGCTGCCAATTCGCGGAAGTGGTGGATTCACCGATGTAAACATAGACGTTCAACTCCGGGCGGCCAGCGGCCGTGACCTCCATTTGGTTGTCAAAATTTGATCTCACACCCTCGAACAAGGCTGTGTGGCTCAAATACGAAGCGGAATAATGGATACAAAGAATGCCGAATGCACCCCATCCGGCGAGCATCGCTGCATGTGTTCCAACATTCAGTTTCACCAGGCCTTTGCTGAAAATGACGACCAGCACCCAGAAGACAAATCCGGTTGCCACAACTGTCACAATCGATTCCAGGAGTGTCACCGGTCTCAAAATCCGGCCGACCGTTTTCAACAGGAACAAGGCCTCGTTATAATCGAAACCTTGGGTTTCCACGAACGAATCGACACCCAGGTGACGGATCCAGTCCAGTAGTGACGGCACGAACAGGAACAGGAAACCGCCAACCACCAGAACAAACAATGCCCTTAATTTCAGTCCCTTTGTATAGTTGACCGCCGCGTAAACAACGAAGCTGCAAAGGATGACAATGGTCAGTAACAGGGTTCCGGTGCCCCCCAAAATGCCCGCAAGTAGGTCTACCATTATTCAATTCTCCCGCTATCGCGCCACCGTACGTCCAACGGCAGGCGTCCTGCAAGCGGGTACAACCGAAGGCGGCTGATCCAGCAATATCGGGTGATGCAGTCAGAATGTCCGTAATGCAATTACCTAACCCGCACTATTCATCCTGAGCAGGCGGATGTAGCTTAAAGCACTGGAATCACCTATGATTTGGTTATTGACGCCAATCATCACGATTTCAGGAAAGCGACACCCGCCATGACCATTTCTACACCGATGTTGCCCGGCCTGTCACCTGTCTCCGGTAAGAACGTTGTGGTCCAATTCGACGGCGGCCTGCTGTCGTCGGACGGCGGCATTCTGGCGTTGCGCGAGATCGAGCAGCGTCTTTGCGTCGCCGATCGTCTGGCCGCCTGCATCCTCGATCCGCGTGCGCCCGAACAGATCACCCACAGTCTCGCCGACATCATTGGTTTTCGGCTGCTGATGATCGCGGCCGGTCACGAAGACGGCAACGACGCCATTCCCTGCGCAGCGATCCCATCTTCAAAATGGCGCTTGATCTGGCGCCGTCAGATCGCGAGCTGTGTTCGCAGTCGACGATCTCCCGTCTGGAAAACCTACCCGACGCTCGCGCCCTGTTGCGCATGGGCCGCGCCATGGTCGATCTCTATTGCGAAACCTTCCGCCAGGTTCCCAAACGGATCACGCTCGACATCGACGATACGTTCGACGCGGTTCATGGCGGCCAGCAACTGCGGCTGTTCAATGCCCATTACGACGAATACGGTTTTCAGCCGATCGTCGTGTTCGACGGCGAGGGCCGCTTCATCACCGCCATGCTGCGCCCCGCCAAACGGCCCGGCGGTAGGGAGATACGCGCCTTCCTGCGCCGCTTGTTGCGGGCGATCCGCGCCAACTGGCCGCGGTCGAGATCCTGCTGCGCGCCGACAGTCACTATTGCTGCCCCGAAGTTCTCGACTGGTGTCGTGTCAACGCCCTCGATTACATCCTTGGCGTCGCTCCGACCCCGACATTGCGCCCGCATATCGGGGATCTTGAGGCCAGCACGAAAGCGCGCTTCGAGGCGGCGCCGAAAAACGGCAAAGCGCGCCGCTTCAAGGAGTTCCACGACGGGGCCGCGAGTTGGAGCCGTGTCGAGCGGATCATTGCCCGCGTCGAAGTCGGCGCCGACGGACCCGACACACGTTTCATCGTCACCAATCTGAACAAACGCAATGCTCGTGCGCTCTACGAGGATGTCTACTGCCGGCGTGGCCAAGCTGAAAATCACATCAAGTCCTGGAAGACGCATCTGGCGGCGGACCGCACCTCATGCACGAAGGCTACGGCCAACCAGTTGCGGCTGTTCCTGCACGCCGGCGCCTACTGGCTGATGTGGGGCCTGCGCAGTATCGATGCCACGACGCTCGATGTGGCGCGTCGCCCAGTTCGATACATTGCGTCTGCGGCTCGTCAAGATCGCTGCCCGTGTTGTCGAGATGAAGACGATGATCCGGGTTCACTTGCCGACAGCGTGTCCCGGCCAGGAGATGCTGCGCTTCGCCCTGGATCGAATCCCGCGCCTCGTCACCTGAATGGCGGGGCATAAAGCCCCTCAAACTTCACCCTTCCCCTTTAACCCGCAAACACATTCAACCCTAACTCTGGCTGCTACCAGAGACGAACAGGCATGTCTGTGCGCCCCAAAACCCGTACAAAGTTATACAAAAACTGCGCTGGGCGCAGCGGAAAGCTCATGACCATGCATAATGCGGGCTAAAAACCCAGCGGCATCAGCTTGTAGCCCTGATCAGTGCGATAGCCGAAACCATCGTGCCGCGTGCGATAACAGACTTCCTTGTGCTGCTTGCGCTGAATGATGCGCGAACAGATGCTGTCGTTTTCCTCATCGATGCGCCACTCGCCATAAACCGGACGGCCTTTGGCTGACACCATCCGCATCTCGCCCGACTTGCGATAAATTATCCTTCCGCTTCGCCTGCCCCGGAAAGACAGTTCCATTCCAACCAGTTCTTTCATGATGTCACCATCTGACATCCAGTTTTCAGCCAGGACTTTCTGTGGCAACAAGACACCCGCCAAACCCAGGGCAATCAACAGCGATTTTTTCATAACAAGGCTCCCCAGCCAATCGAAGCAGTTCAGGTTCTGACCGTTTCAAAACCAGTGCTCCAAGATTTCAGTTTCACCATGCCCCTGTATGCAAAACCGCTCAGGCTTTCCCGGAACATGCCTATGTGAGGTAGTGCAGACCCGTCTGTAAGACCTGTCACACCACCCGCATTTACAGAGCCAGCCCGGTTCGTCGCCAGGCTCAAAGCTGAAAACCGCCTGTTGCCCCACTGGTCCCGTGATCCAGGACCAATCATCATCATCGATTTCTCAACGTGAACCAATGTTCAAGAGATCGACGAACAGCCCCGCATATGCGCCGTTCCTGCCTATCTCACCCGGCAGCACGGCAC
Source organism: uncultured Alphaproteobacteria bacterium (assembly GCA_963700885.1). GTDB lineage: Bacteria > Pseudomonadota > Alphaproteobacteria > Rhizobiales > Aestuariivirgaceae > Anderseniella. The sequence continues at coordinate 163,039 of CAVOZJ010000001.1, read as the reverse complement.
CGACCACTACAGTCTAGATCAGATTCGCGCCCGGTCACAACCAGTTTCCACGTCCGTGAGTTGTTCGCGGCAATGACGGGAGTGTTGCCATCGATTGCCACTAGGTTTACGACAGCAATCTCATTCGGCCGGTTTTGAACGCACACACAGCGCTGCAATGAATTTCATTTCCGATAATACACGTCATCATTTAAAAGAGACGCAAAAGCTGATTTTCCCACAAACATACAAATTTTGACCGTAGTTTCGGAGAATGACGAATTATTGAAATGATTTTAACAAACTCTGACAATACTATAAAGAAAAACATCCGTAAAAATGGTTATTCGATAGATTTCATTGATGAAAAAATTTTATTATTTCTGAGTGAGATCTCTATAAAATTCGAAACTACTGATATTTGGCGGTATAAATACGTCAGAGTAAGATTTAGAAAATCAGAGGCGAGCGCAGACATTGTGCTTCGCGCCACCAATGGCGAACTGGATCTGGCTGTCAAATACGTCGTTAACAAGCTGAACGACCGAGTGCATGGTTGTCTAAAAAGTGACTATGAACATTTGCAGCAGGTCTTCAACTCGCTTTCCCCACGACACAAGGATCTTGTTCCAAGGCCCGTGCATGCAGTCCGGGATGCGTATGCGGTCGATTGGGTTGACCTGCCGGGCATGAAGTCGCAACTGATTTGGGGGCGCTTCAATTCGCCAAAACGGCTCTCCTGCCTGGAGGCAGCGGCACGTGGACTGAAATTGATTCATCAGACCACTGCAGAATGTGATCGTCCTATCGATTTCGCCAGATACATTGCGACTGCGCAGCGTTCCGGCGTCTCCGCCCCGTCCTGGAACCAAAGCCTCAAATGCTTCATTAGGGTTTCGAAGAGATTCGAAGATGTTCTGGTACCTCACTGCCGGGCGCATGGCGATTACTCACCTGAAAACTTGTTTTATTTAAATAATAAAATTACTATTATAGATTTTTCTTTAGATCTAAATGGTCCATATTATTACGACATGTGTCATTGTATTATGTATTTTTCTTTTTATTGTAACAATATTTTTGATGATATTTTTAAATTACTGCGTAGCGATATGAACGCGTTCATGTCCGCATATTCCGGAACTGATACGCCGACGCACAGTGATGTATTCATGCTGATGCAGTGGGCAATCATGCTAACTCGATGGGGACGGCATCAGGCAAAATCCAGCGACCCCCAACGAGCGTCAAGGCTACGGGCTCTGGACTGGTATTTTGCACGGCAGATGGAAGTTTGCTGCCTGAAATTGCAGGAGGCTCTGTCGCCGGATGAACACAAGGGATTCTAGCAACTGGCTCGTTTGGCAAGTTCTATCGTCTATGAACCATTCGCGAAAAATCCGGCAGTCTGGAAGGCGCTCGACGCGCATTCTGCTGCCAGCTCCGGGCGTGCCGCAAGCGCTGGCGGCACGGGGCCGCCGGTGGCCCAATCCAGCAATTCTGCGGTGTGCACAACCGGAATGCCGGTGCCATTTCCAATCTGCATCATGCAGCCGATGTTGCCGGCAGAAATCACGTCCGGCGTCAGCGCTTCCAGTGTTGCCACCTTGCGGTTTTTCAGTTCGGCGGAAATATCCGGCTGCATCAGATTGTAGGTGCCTGCAGACCCGCAGCACAGATGAGAATCTGCCGGTTCCAGCACGGTAAACCCGGCAGCCTTCAGCAAGGTTTTCGGATGCGTCTTGATCTGCTGGCCGTGCTGCAGGGAACATGCGGCATGGTAGGCGACCTTGATTTCAGGCACTTTGGCATCATTGAGACCAAGCTCCACCATGACTTCCGAAATGTCCTTTGCAAGTTTCGATACAATTGCGGCGTCTTCGGCCAGACCATCGTTGCGGAACATGTGGCCATAATCCTTTACCGTTGTGCCACAGCCGGAGGTGTTGATGATCACCGCATCAAGTCCTTGATCACGATACTCCTTCATCCAGGCCATGATGTTGGACGCCGCAGAAGCGTGGCTGTCACTGGTCTTGCCCATGTGATGGGTAAGCGCACCGCAACATCCGATACCCCTGGCGATAACTACCTCGCAACCGTGCCGTGTCAGCAGGCGAATGGTGCTTTCATTGATGTCGGTGTTCAGGGCGCGCTGGGCACAACCGGTCAGCAAGGCAACCCGCTTGCGGAGCTCGCCCTGCGCCCTGAATACCTGTGGCTGGTCCATCGGGCTCGGGCCCGGCAGGGTGGATGGCGCAAGCGCCACCATCGCCTTCAGCCTGCCCGGCAGGTACGCGGCAAACGGTTTGGCAAACCTCGCGCCGAACATGGCCAGCCGAAACCTGCCTGGATACGGCAAGATCTGCACCAGCAGCCAGCGCAACACCCGTTCGGGCAGTGGCCTGGTATAGGTCTTTTCGATATATTCACGCGCATGATCCACCAGGTGCATGTAGTGCACACCTGACGGGCAGGTTGACATGCACGACAGGCACGACAGGCAGCGGTCAATATGCTTGACCGTCCTGGAATCCGCCGGACGGCCCTTCTCCAGCATGTCCTTCATCAGGTAGATGCGGCCACGCGGTGAGTCCAGTTCATCACCAAGCACCTGGTAAGTCGGACACGTTGCCGTACAAAACCCGCAGTGGACACAGGAGCGCAGAACCTCGTTTGATCGTCTGATCGCCGGGTCCTTCATCTGTTCGATGGTAAAATTGGTCTGCATCGCCGCCTGGAGCCTTCCTGGTCTAACCCATCCGGCCGGGGTTCAAAATGCCATGTGGATCAAAGCGGGCCCGAAGCCCGGCACTGATCCTGGCAAGTGGTGGCGGTTCCGGGTGGAACACACCGAGTTCGCCGGCTGTTGCCTCGCCAGACCGGATCAATGTCGCGTGACCCTCAATCCCATGCATGAGAGTTCTCACATTGGTGGCTGGCGAAACACAGGCCCAAACCAGGCCGCCTCCCCAGTCGAACTGAAGCCGCGCAGCGTGGCCCAGGGCAGTAGATAGCCTTGCGCCGTCTGACGGCTTGACCGAAATGCGCCAGACATCCCCCTTGCCGGCGGCAACGATTTCCGCGTCACGGATTTGCTGCCATAGTTTCCGGGAGGTTGCCGGTTCTGCCTCAATACTCACATCTCCAAACGTGGCAAGCAATTCCTGCAACCGGCCGGACCGGTATCTGACGGAACCTTCAAAGCCTTCCACGCGGATACAGGTGCGCGAAGACTGGCCTGCCCCGTCAGGCAGATGTGCCGCGCCATTGACATCATAAGGTGCGGTGAGGGCTGCACTCATGGCCGCACCGGCCTTCTGATAGTCGAGGTCATGGACAATGACGGTTGCTGCGGCCTCAGGCATGGGCAAGACCTTGAATGCAACTTCCGTGAGCACGCCCAGCGTGCCGTGGCTGCCTGCCATCAGCTTGACCAGGTCATAACCAGTGACGTTTTTCATGACGCGGCCACCGTTCTTGATCACGGTGCCTTCACCATCGACAAAACGCACGCCGATGAGGGAATCCCGGCAGGCGCCGGCCTGAATGCGGCGCGGACCGGAAATATTTGCCGCCACAACACCGCCAATTGTCGATTTGCCGTTCTTGCCATACATGGCACGATGATCCATCGGTTCAAACGGCAATCTCTGACCTTCTTTCGCAAGCATTTTCTCAATTGTTTCCAACGGCGTACCGGCAGCGGCCACAATCGTCAGCGCGCCTGGCTCATACAGGGAAACACCCTTCAGGCCGGTCATATCAACAAGCTGACCGATTACAGCATGACCCAGTCCTGCCCTGGTACCACCGCCGCGGATTTGCAGTCTCGTGCCTTTTGCCGCCGACACCCTGATGGCGTCAGCCAGCTCCTTTTCCGATCGCGGTTTCATGCTGCCTCGCGCCGCGTCCTGGTCGTGATCAGCGGGAACACCTTGGCCGGATTGAGCAGCCACCTGGGGTCAAACACATCCTTGACCCGGGCCTGCGCTTCGAGATCGCCTTCATTGTACTGGGTCAGCATCAGGTCACGCTTTTCCACGCCGACGCCATGTTCGCCGGTCAGGCAGCCACCCACTTCAACGCACAGTTTGAGAATCTCCGCGCCCATGGCCTCACAGGTTTCCAGGTCGCCCGGCTTGTTGGCATCAAACAGAATAAGCGGATGCAGGTTGCCGTCGCCGGCGTGAAACACATTCGCGACGTCCAGCCTATACTCCTTCGACAGCTCCTGCATGCGGCGCAGCACAAGGGGGAGCTGGCTGACCGGGATGGTGCCATCCAGGCACATATAGTCGTTGATCTGACCCATGGCGCCGAAAGCCGCCTTGCGGCCCTTCCAGATGGCGGCAGATTCCTCTGCACTGGCGCTTTCGCGAAGCTCGGCCGGATCATGCTTGCGGGCGATGGACTTGATCTTCTCCAGCTGTTCGACGATTTCGGCTTCCGAGCCTTCAACCTCGACAATCAGCAGTGCTTCAACGTCGGGGTAGCCGGCATGGGCGAAGTCTTCCGTGGCGCGAATGCAGGGCCGGTCCATGAATTCTATGGCTACCGGCAACACGCCTGCCTTGATGATATCCGCCACACAGGCGCCGGCAACCTCGGAGTGATCGAAACCCAGCAATACCGGCCGTGCTCCTTCCGGCTTTCTCAGAATGCGCAGTGTGGCCTCGGTAACGATGCCAAGCTGGCCCTCCGAGCCGCAGATGACACCAAGCAGGTCATAGACGGCAGCGTCAAGATACGCACCGCCAATATCGACGATCTCACCTTCCATGGTAACCATTCTGACGCCCAGCAGATTGTTGGTGGTCACCCCGTATTTCAGGCAATGAGCGCCACCGGAGTTCATCGCTATGTTACCGGCAATGGCACAGGCCAGCTGACTGGACGGGTCCGGTGCATAGAAAAAATCGTTTTGCTCAACCGCGCCGGTCACCGACAGGTTGGTGCGCCCGGTCTGGACCCTGATGAAACGGTTGTCATAGTCGGTTTCCAGCACAGCATTCATGCGTGACACGCCAATGATGATGCTGTCTGCGGTCGGCAGTGACCCGCCAGCCAGTGATGTGCCTGCACCGCGCGGCACAACCGGCACGCCTTCTTCATGGCAGATCTTCAGGCACGCTGCGACTTCTTCCGTCGTGCCCGGCAGCACAACTGCCAATGGCTGGCAGCGATAGGCCGTCAGCGCATCGCACTCATAGGCGCGGGTTTCAACGGGATCGGATATGACCGCTTCACCGGGCAGCAATTCCTCAAGCCTGGCTACAATGGATGCCTTGCGATCCAGCACACCCTGATCCGGGAGCGGCATTTCCATATCGGGTATCCTTTCTGCCCGTTCAACCCGCGCAATGGCGCAAATGCTTGAACGCCAGGCGATTTCATACGGGTCATTCAAATTGGTAAAATAACATTACCAATTATTGCGGCCTATGGATAGCCCTACTTTGGCGGAAATTGAATCACTTGTCGAACGTCTAATTTCAGGCAGACGGCAACCGGCGATGCCACCGGCAGTCTCAATCTGGAGTCCGGATTACCCGCGAAACCAGGCTCGTTTCAGCACCCGTCAAAACGGTGAAAAAAGCACCACTTCCAGTCGCTTCAACCATCGCAGTCTCGGGGTTTGCTCAACAGACGATACGCCCAATGCGCTTCTTTGTGTTCCATTTGGAACGTGAAGCGATACATTGGTGGCTTGGCGCGTTGCCTGCGCTTTTTTGCTGCACTGTACCGGGGTAAAACTCCAGTTTTCATTTGAGTTCGAGCAAAAATAAAGGTAGGTCTAGGTGAAGCGACTGCATGGAGGTGCGAATGGCAGAGATTCCGAACCTGTTTGAACTCGCCGGGAACGGCCTGCCCGTTGATCACGGGCAACTTGGTCCGTGTGTGGGAGATGATGAAAACCCGACTGGGCCGGCAACCGTCATAGTCGATCTCGGGCCTTGTCTGGGAGACGATTTGGTAGACCCGGCAGCTGACATGATCAAGTTTGACATCGGGCCGTGCGTCGGCGATGATTTCGACGACGGTGAAGACGTTCCTGCCAACTAACACCGCTTGCATTTTCCGTCATATGCCATGGTTTGTTGGTGCAAGCATACCCGGATCCCTATGTTACCGGCGGTAGTGTTTAGCAAGATCGGCGGGATGGAAAGGGTCTGTGGCAACGCACCATCGAAGGTTGGGTATAGGCTGACAACGGGAGCCGGGGAATGTAAGACTGGATTAAATTTAACTGCGAAAGGGGAGAACATCAGAATGACCGAAGCGAACAATTTGCTTGAGCTGCTGGAAGCCGGAATGAGGCTGGAAACTCACGCGTGCGGACCATGCGTCGGCGATGACAATTTTCCAGATGGAGAGCCAGGTTTGTCAGCTGCCAAGGTCCTCGGTCCATGTGTGGGCGACGACGACAAGTCCCCTCCGCCCGCCTACTCGCTGACGTACCGTTTGTCTAGCCGGCAAGGATCCACTGGGACAGGGGTCAGCGCTTGATCCTTCAGTCCAAGGTAACTTGCACCTTGGCTGATGGAAGATGACCTGTTTCAGCATGCTGTGCAGTATGGCACTTCAACGCATCCGCAGTCAGAGCATCGGATTCGGTGAACTGCTGCGAGTAGAGTTTCAAATCCGCCAAAGCTGGCAAGGATATCTGTTCGGTGCTATCACAGGCGCGGCTGGCAACCCTCCCAAAACACAACTTCCAGAAATGGACCGTGCATGAACCGGGAAATCAGGCTCGCTGAGGCGTTTTACCAATCTGTTCTTCGCAGCCAATTCCTGCCTGAAGATGAGATGAGCGCCTATCAAAGCCGCCTTATTGGTCCGCTCTACCGCCATGCCATCGAACATGTGCCGTTCTACAAGAATCGCGAGCGTTTGGAGGACGGTATTGACCCGGGCAATCCCTCTTGGCAGCAAATTCCGTTCACGACGCGAGCAGATGTCGCCCGGAACCCGGCGCAGTTCAAGCCCAGCGAGCTTCCGTCCCAGCATGGTGAGGTTTTTGCCGTGCAGAGCGGCGGCAGCACAGGGACGCCGGTTCGTCTGGACCTGACTGTCCTTGAAAAGTTTGCACGCACGGTGCTCACCTTTCGGGCTTTCCACCAGTGGGGCCTGGACCCCTCCCTGCCAATGTTCATGCTTCGTAAGGCACAGGCGGGCAGCCAGGACCGAACCGGCATCGGGCAACGCAAATGGGCGTATCCCTGGCTGCCGGAACAAGAGCTCGGAGATCGTGTCCATGTCAACATCACCACGCCGCGCGAGACCCAGATCGCCAGGCTGCTGGAAAGGCATCCTTGTTACATCAATACCCTGCCATCGAATATTCTGCGGTTGGGCTGCGCTGCCCACCAGCACAATCTGTCACCTGAGATACCGTTCATTATCTCGGTAGCCGAGTATCTTGCCCCGGAAGTGCGCAAGCTCGCGCAGGATATGATGGGAAGCCGGGTCATCGATGTGCTGTCGTCTTCAGAAGCCGGGGTTATCGCCATCGAGTGCCCGCAATCCGGGATGTACCACATCCAGTCGGAATCCGTTGTGGTAGAGATTATCAACAATGACGGAGAAGCATGTCAGGAAGGTGAAGTCGGAGAGCTGGTGGTCACGGCCCTCTACAATTATGCCTTTCCGATAATTCGCTATCGATCCGGTGACTACGTCGTCAAGGGGCATCAATGTTCGTGTGGCGCAAGACTGCCGACAATTGCTAAAATGGTTGGCCGAAGAGAGCACATGTTTCACTTTCGTGATGGCCGGCAAGAGGTGCCCGGGATTGATCGGGTAAGGACCAGCGATCTGGCAGGCCAGGAGACCTGGCAGCTTGTGCAAATTGACAGCAAGACCGTCGAGTTTCGACATTCGCAGACAGACATGTCGCCAGGAAAGTGGAAACAAATTGAAGAACTGATTTACGAGGCATTGCGCGATGATGAGTTCAGGCTAATTGAGGTATCGGAATGTGCCCTGCCCCTGACTTCTGGTGCCAAGCGCCATTTTTGCCTGAACGAAGCGAAGAATTGAAGGATTGACCTGCGAAGAACCTGCCATGCTTTTCCAGCCCCGTTACAATCTGGTCTTGGTATGCAACCGGAATATGAAACCGGCAGATTTCGAGTCAATAGGCGAAATTGCCGAAAAGGAAGACCCTTTCCTGAAAGCATTTGTCCTCCGGCCCCGGAACAATAGTGAAGGTTTGTTCAGCGAGCTTAACAGCCGGCCGACTTTGGTTTTCTCGCCGTGGGAGTTCCCAGCCTACCTGATGCCAAGGGGAAAAGTCTATTGCGGCAAGTATGTACCCAAGATTGAGCAGATGAAGATCATGCGGCAGCAGGGCATTCCGGTTCCAAACACCGCAATTGTCAAGCCCGGCAGCAGGTTTTCCGAGCGGGAATGGGGACCTTATGTAGTCGTCAAACCATTTTTCGGCAGCTTCAGCCTGGGTGTTGAGGTCAGGCGCCCCGAAGACGTCACCCATGAATGGGTCATGTCTAAACCCCGGGAACAAGGCATATCTGCAGAAAGGATTGTCCAGCGGTTTGTCGATACCGGTCCGTTCCGGCCACAGATCCGCGTCCTGACCCTGTTTGGACACGTACTGTACGCAGAAGAAATTCGCTCTGAAGAGCCCTTGCCGGCACCAACTGAAATCAATGAGGAAACGCTGAAGACATTCGTTATCACGTCTGTCAAAGTGAAACGCACTCGCAGGTTCGTTTATGAAGAAGACGTGATGGCGCTGGCATCCAGAGTTCACCGTGCCTTTCCGAAGATTCCCTTGCTGGGTGTGGACATCATACGGGAAGACAAGACTGGCAACCTGTTTGTGCTCGAGACGAACGCGTCAGGCAATACCTGGCATTTTTCCTCGAAATTCGGGCAGTACCAGCGCGTAGAGGGCAAGAAGCGGGATGAACAGTTCAATGCATTCAGCGTTGCTGCACGCATTCTGGCTGAAAAGACAAAGAACGAAGCGATCTAAAGCGTGTCGCTCCCACAAGGTTAGCACGCACGCGTTTTGCCTCTGGTCCGTTTATCACCACGTGTAGTAGCGTTTCCACAGACTAAATTTTCTCGCGGGGTCAACCATAATATCAGTTTCGTCTCCAGCCAGGCAGCGAGACCGGGCATAGTGATGTCAGGCCCGGCCATCACCTTTTCGATAATCATTTCGCGATGAGGCGCAAGCTTGCCAGACCCTATGGGACGGCCCTGCCTGTCGGGCTCGACAGAACCGGTGGCCGCATAGCGCGCCTGGATATGGATTGCCGTCGATGGTGCCACCTCAAACGGGGCCGCCACTTCCCGGCACCACTTGCCCGGCGCTATGCCTCGCACCATCCAAAGACGAAGATCATTCGACACAGATTTTCCCATAAGGAACCTCCTGCCATATGGAATCATTGTTTGCACAAATGGGAAATCCCAAAAAATGATTCACAATACTCGCCTGACGCTCCAATTGGTCGGACTACTCGCAGTATCAACTCACCTGTCCAGAATTCCCGGCAGGTTCAGCTTGTGCTCACGGGCACACTCGATAGCTGTTTCATAACCGGCGTCTGCATGGCGCATGACGCCGGTAGCCGGATCATTCCACAGGACGCGCCCGATGCGCCGTGCTGCATCATCTGACCCGTCGCAGCAAATCACCATGCCGGAGTGCTGCGAATAGCCCATGCCGACGCCGCCGCCATGGTGCAGCGATACCCAGGTGGCGCCGGATGCGCAATTGAGCAAGGCGTTGAGCAACGGCCAGTCGGAGACCGCATCAGAACCATCCTTCATGGCTTCGGTCTCCCGGTTGGGCGAGGCGACGGAGCCTGAATCCAGATGGTCACGCCCGATGACTACCGGCGCCTTCAGTTCGCCGGACCTGACCATTTCGTTAAACGCCAGCCCCAACCGGTGGCGCTGGCCCAGCCCGACCCAGCAGATACGCGCCGGCAAGCCCTGGAACGCTATGCGTTCGCGCGCCATGTCGAGCCAGTTGTGCAGGTGCCCGTCGTCCGGAATCAGTTGCCTGACCCTGGCATCGGTCCTGTAGATGTCTTCCGGATCGCCGGACAATGCGCACCATCTGAACGGGCCGATGCCCTTGCAGAACAGCGGCCTGATGTAGGCCGGCACGAAACCGGGAAAGGCGAAGGCGTTTTCCAGTCCTTCGTCCCTGGCCACCTGCCGGATATTGTTGCCGTAATCAAGCGTCGGCACACCGGCATTCCAGAAATCCACCATGGCCGCTACATGCACTTTCATGGACGCGCGCGCTGCCTTTTCCACCGCTGCCGGATCGCTGTCGCGCTTGTCACGCCACTGCGCCATGGTCCAGCCCTGCGGCAGATAGCCGTTGATCGGGTCATGGGCGGAGGTCTGGTCGGTCACGATATCCGGCCTGACCCCGCGCGCGTACCAGTTCGGGAAACACGTCGGCAGCATTGCCGAGAAGACCAACAGACTTGGCTTCTCCCGCCTTTGTCCAGCGCTCGATCATGCCGAGCGCCTCATCCACCGTATGCGCCTTTTCATCGACATAACGGGTGCGCTGGCGGAAATCGATGCGGGTCTCGTCACACTCCACCGCCAGACAACACGCGCCTGCCATGACCGCTGCCAGTGGCTGTGCACCCCCCATGCCGCCCAGTCCACCAGTCAGAATCCACTTGCCCTTGAGGTCGCCGCCATAATGCTGGCGGCCGGCCTCGGCAAATGTCTCATAGGTGCCCTGCACTATGCCTTGTGTGCCAATATAGATCCATGAGCCTGCGGTCATCTGGCCGTACATCATCAGGCCCTTGCGATCGAGTTCGTTGAAATGCTTCCAGTTGGCCCATTCCGGCACCAGGTTCGAATTGGCGATCAGCACACGCGGTGCATCAGCGTGAGTCCTGAACACGCCTACCGGTTTGCCGGACTGCACCAGCAGGGTTTCATCGTCTTCCAGGGTTTTCAGGGAAGCGACTATGCGGTCGAAATCTTCCCAGGTGCGCGCGGCGCGGCCTATACCGCCGTAGACCACCAGTTCATGGGGATTTTCCGCCACATCAGGATGCAGATTGTTCATCAGCATCCGCATGGGCGCCTCGGTGAGCCATGATCTGGCGGTAATGTCGGTGCCGGTAGCGGGAAACACATCACGCAGATTGTGCCGCGGGTTGGTGGTCATGACGTCAGTCCTTCCAGTCAATCAGATGTTCATTACCGGTTGTGCGGGTAATTTCGCCGCTGGCCACCAGACAGGAAGCCAGTTTCAGTTCAGGCGCCATGAAGCGGTCGTCCTTCAGGGAAGGCACGTCCCGGCGCACACGGGCCAGCACGGATTGCAGCGCCGGGCTGGTTTTCAACGGTGTGCGGCATTCCACGCCCTGTGCTGCGCACAACAGTTCAACCCCGATGATGTTCGACAGATTGGCATTCATCTGCATCAGGCGGCGGGCGCCATGTGCAGCCATCGACACGTGATCTTCCTGATTGGCGCTGGTCGGGGTGGAATCAGTTGAGCACGGGGTGGCGAGATGCTTGTTCTCGCTCATCAGGGCGGCCGTGGTGACCTCGGCAATCATGTAGCCGGAGTTCAGTCCGGGATCAGGGGTCAGGAACGGAGGCAGGTCGAAACTCAGTGTCGGATCGACCATAACCGCCGTGCGGCGTTGGGAAATGGAGCCAATTTCAGCGATGGCCAGCGCCATCTGGTCGGCAGCGAAAGCCACCGGTTCAGCATGGAAATTGCCACCGGAGACAATCAGCCCGGCCTCAGCAAGCACCAGCGGATTGTCGGTGACGGCATTGGCCTCGACTTCCAGAGTGCGGCCCGCCTGGCGCAACAGGTCTATGGCTGCACCGGTCACCTGTGGCTGGCAACGAATGCAATACGGGTCCTGCACGCGGGTGTCGCCCTCACGATGGCTTTCGCGGATTTCGGACCCCTGCATCAGGGTCCGCAGGGCTGCTGCCACGTCAATTTGCCCGCGATGGCCACGCAGTGCGTGGATTTCCGGCTCCAGGGGTGCCGTGGAGCCCATGACAGCGTCGGTGCTGAGCGCCGAGGCCACGATGGCCGCTTCGGCATTGCGCTGGGCATCGAAGTATCCCGCCAGTGCAAATGCGGTTGAAAACTGGGTCCCGTTGATCAGCGCCAGGCCTTCCTTGGCACCCAGCACGATGGGCCGGAGGCCTGCAGCCTTCAGTGCATCGGCGGCGGGCATTGTTCTGCCATCCAGCACTGCTTCGCCCTCACCGAGCATGGCGGCGGCCATATGGGCAAGCGGCGCCAGATCACCTGACGCGCCGACTGATCCTTGCGCCGGGACAATCGGGGTAACACCCTTGGCCAGCATGTCCTGTATCTGTTCGATCACCTGCCAGCGCACCCCGGAGGCGCCGCGTCCAAGCGACAGAAGTTTCAATGCCATCATCAGGCGGGCAATTACTTCCGGTATCGGCTCACCCACGCCTGAACAATGGGACAGTATCAGGTTGCGCTGCAGTGTTTCGGTGTCCTGCGGCCTGATTTTCACTGACGCCAGCTTGCCGAAACCTGTGTTGACGCCATAAACCGCATCGTTGCCCTGCGCCGCCGTTGCAACCCGGGCGGCAGCTGCGTCCACCCGGGCGCGGGTGGACTTGTCCAGCACAGGGGCAGTTTCTGAACGATACAACTGCGCCAGTTGACTGAGCGGTACGTTACCGGGCTTAAGGGTGAGTCTGGTCATTGCGCTACGCCTTCAAAAATGCGGCTGTGTAATGGATTATAGCCGATGCGATAGGCAAGCTCTGCTGGATGGCCGACATTCCAGACCGCCAGGTCAGCGCGCCTGCCAGGTGCGACCGTACCGGTATCTGTCAGGCCAAGCGCTGTCGCGGCATTGTCGCGTTGCTCCAGCCAGCGCTTCTTCCGGCGTCATGCGGAACAGCGTGCAGGCCATGTTCATGGTCAGCAACAGTGATGTCATGGGCGACGATCCGGGATTGCAGTCGGTTGCGACTGCCATGGCCACCTCGTGCTTGCGGAACAGATCAATCGGTGGCGCCTTGGTTTCGCGCAAGCGTGTAGAAAGCGCCGGGCAGGATCACGGCGACCGTGCCGGCTTTTGACATCGCCTCGACACCCGTCCTCATCCAGATACTCAAGGTGATCGGCCGACAGGCCATGTAACCGGCAGCCAGTTTTGCGCCCGCCAAGATTGGACAATTGCTCGGCATGAAGCTTTACCGGCAGTCCAAGTTCCGCGGCTTTCGCTGAACACTCGCTCTATTTGTGCAGACATAAAAGCAATGCCTTCACAAAACCCGTCCACGGCATCGACAAGACCTTCGGCATGAGCGCTTTCCAGCGCCGGAATACACACCTCGTCAATATAGGCATCTGCCCTGCCCCGGTATTCTGGGGGAACGGCGTGAGCGCCGAGAACAGCTCGTTTTCACACGCACGCGGCGCGGCCGTTGCAATTCGACGCGCGACCCGCAGCATTGCCAGTTCAGTATCAATGTCCAGCCCGTAACCGGACTTGATCTCGATCGTCGAAACACCTTCCGCCAGCAACGCATCGACCCGGGGCAACGGCAGAATTCAGCAATTCCTGCTCGCTGGCGCGCGGGTTGCCGTGACCGTGGAAACGATACCACCGCCAGCGCGCGCAATTTCCTCATAAGTTGCGCCCTGCAAGCCGCATTTCGAATTCACGAGCCCGGTTGCCACCAAACACGATATGCGTATGACAATCGATCAGCGCCGGCGTCACCAGGCGCCCTTCCAGATCGTGCTGCCGCCACCCGGCATAGTCCGGCGGAATTTCATCGTACCGCGCCGCACCAGGCAATGCGGCCTGACTCGATGGCAATGGCTGCGTTCCCGACAAGACCATATGGGCTGCTTCCGGCAACCATGCTTGCCAGATTCAGATTTGTCAGCAGTTCCGGAGACGGTGACACGCGAGTACCCTTGTATGTTTCATTTTTTCGGATATTATGTGCAGACATATTACGAGTCAATTTACGAGTCAATGCCGGAATTTCCTGTCATGCAACAAATCTGGGCTGAAACCGCACTTACCGCCGATGGCTGGCAAAACCACGTACTGCTCGACACTGGACAAATCCGGGACCATTGCGTCGGTTGAAGCAAATGCGGGGCCGGCAGGCGACCGCACCGGCGTGCTGTTGCCGGCACCGGTCAATCTGCACTCGCACGCATTTCAGCGCGCCATGGCGGGATTGACCGAAGGGCGCGGAGCAGATCCGTCAGACAGCTTCTGGACCTGGCGGCAACTGATGTACCGGTTTCTGGATCAGCTCGACCCGGACCACATCGAGGCCATTGCTGCGTTTGTGCAGATGGAAATGCTGGAAGCAGGCTATTCGGCGGTGGCTGAATTCCACTATCTGCATCACCAGCCTGACGGCACCGCCTATGATGATATAGCCGAGCTTTCAGGCAGAATTTCTGCTCTGCGGCATCAGACACCGGTATCGGCCTGACACTGCTGCCTGTTCTGTATGAGCACGGCGGCTGCGATGGACGGCCACTGGGGCCGGGTCAGAGGCGCTTCGGCAATTCACCTGACATGTATGCGAGATTGCAGCAGGCTGCGGCCAGAGCGGCAAGCCGGTTGCCCGCAGATACAGTTGTCGGTGTCGCACCGCATTCCCTGCGGGCCGTCAGCCGGGACAGCCTGAAATTTGCCGAGTGGATTGCGACTGACGCCCCGATCCACATGCATCTGGCCGAACAGGTGGCCGAAGTCGAGGAGGTCGAGGCGGCATGGGGCAGGCGGCCCGTCGACTGGCTTTTGTCGCATCACAATGTCGATGGGCGCTGGTGCCTGATCCATTGCACGCAGATGACGCCTGATGAAACTACCGCGCTGGCGGCAACCGGTGCTGTAGCGGGGCTTTGTCCGATTACCGAGTCCAGTCTTGGTGACGGCATTTTCGATGGCGTGCGCTACCTTGCAGCAGGCGGGCGTTTTGGTGTCGGTTCAGACTCCAACATCCGGATTTCCCTGGATGAAGAATTGCGCACACTGGAATATTCGCAGCGCCTGCGCGACAAGGGCCGCGCCATGCTGGCAACACCGGACAAGTCCACCGGCCGGGTGCTGTTTGAAGGGGCCTGCGAGGGAGGCGCCAGGGCTGCAGGACGCACTTCAGGATCAATCGCGCCGGGCAGACTGGCAGATCTTGTGGCGCTTGATGCCGGCCATCCCAATCTGGCCGGACGCACCGGCGACGCTGTGCTCGACAGCTTCGTCTTTGCTGGCGGAAACGGGCTGGTTTCAGACGTGTGGTCGGCCGGACGGCACTGCGTTCATGAAGGCAACCACGTGGCTCGCGGGCGTATCATTCAGCGATATATCGAAACAATCAGTGAACTAGACAACTTGTTGTGACAATTCTGGATACAAATTCCTGGCAAGGCATCAAGTCGGAAGTGATGCGCCGGATCAGTGACCGGCACTGGCAGCCTGGTGACCTGATCCCCGGTGAAGTCGAGCTTGCTGAAGAATTCGGCTGCGCCCGCGCCACGGTCAACCGGGCCTTGCGGGAACTGGCGGACAGTGGACTGCTGGATCGCAAGCGCAAGGCCGGCACGCGCGTTGCGCTCAATCCGGTGCGCAAGGCGACGGTTGAAATTCCGGTTATCCGAAAGGATGTGGAGAGGCGTGGCAAGGTCTACAGTTTCGTCGTCCTGGACCGCAAGGAACTGTTTCCGGCAGTGACACTGCAGCGCCGATACGGCCTGGCAGCGTCAACTCACCTGCTTGGACTATGGACACTGCACCGGGCCGATGGTGCGCCGTTTGCCTATGAAGAGCGCTGGATCAATCTGGCCGTGGTGCCGGAAATCATCGAAGCCGACCTTGAGAACCTCAGCGCAAACGAATGGCTGGTGCGCAACACGCCCCTGTCACGCGGCGAATTCGCCTTTTCCGCCAGCAATGCCAGCATCACGGAAGCCCGCCTGCTCGAGTGTGCGCAAGATGCGGCCCTGTTTGTCGTCAACCGCAGCACCTTTGTGGTTGATCAGGCAATTACCGCCGTACGGCTGATCTATGCTCCGGGGTTTACAATGAAAACAGTAGTTTAACTTACATTCCGCTTCACCAGGTCAGCATAAAGCTGGCGCAATTGCCGCGTCACCGGTCCGGCACCTGCATGGTCACCGATTTTCACGCCATCCAGTGACGCGACCGGGGTTTGAGCCCCAAACGTGCCGGTCAGAAAGGCCTCGTCGGCCGAATAGGTATCGAACAGGGAATAATTGCGCTCAAATACCGGGATATCGTTGGCCCGGCACAGATTGATTATGTTCTGACGTGTCACGCCGTTCATGCAGTAATCGCCGGTAGACGTCCAGACTTCAGCCTTGCGGACAATGAAAAAATTACAGGCGTTGGTGGTGTTTACAAAGCCGTGCGGATCGAGCATCAGGGCTTCGTCGGCACCGGCCCGTTCTGCCTGCAGGCAGGCCAGCACGCAATTCAGCTTGGAATGGGAATTGTACTTGGCGTCCTGAGCCATCGGTGCGCCGCGCACCTGCGGAACGGTTACCAGCGCCAGGCCATGGTCCTGGACCTCCTGCTTGGGTCTGGAATGCTCGATGATAATCACCATGGTCGGCCCGGAACGTGACAGCCGGGGATGCTGAAATGGCTTGTCCTTGATGCCACGTGTCACCATCAGGCGGCAGTGGGCGTCGGTAGCCATGTTGTTGGCGGCGGCCGTCTGCGTCAGGGCATCCAGCACGGCTTGCCGGTCCATGCCGATATCAATACCCACCGCCTTGCAACTGCCGAACAGGCGGTCCATGTGCTCATCAAAGAAGGCCCACTTGCCATCATACAGCCGCATGCCTTCCCACATGCCATCGCCCAGCAGGAAGCCTGCATCATAGACCGACACCTTTGCCTCATCGCGATGCACAATGTCGCCGTTCACCCAGATCCTGATGTCCCGGTTGCGGGCGTCTTCTTCCGTCTCATGGCTGTGGTGAGGCGACGGTGCATCATTCATGGTCTTGTTCCTGCTGGTTGAATGCGCCACACAGTATGATGACGATAAAGCCACGGCAACAGGTGTGAAATGTCCAGCGCTGCCAGTGAACTCGAACGCCATATCTCGCGCCTGCACGGCAATGGCCGATTGCGGGTATGGTCGCTCATCATCACCTTTTTTGGTGACGTGGTGGCATTGCGTGGGGGCCGGGTCGCATTGAGTACCCTGCAGGATGCCATGGGCCTGCTGAAGATTGAACCGGGCGCGGTGCGTACCGCCCTGTCACGGCTGGCCGGTGAAGGCTGGGTTGAGCGGGAGCGGAAGGGCCGGTTGAGCTTCTACAGGCTGACAGCCCAGGGCCAGGCCACGTTTGATGAACCGACAAGGCGCATCTACGGCGCCACTGCAGGTCACTGGGACGGCGAATGGACGGTGGCCATTGATGCGAGCGATAGTTCCACCTGTCTGCACGAAGCCGGTTTTGTGCCACTGGGTGGCAGGGCCTGGCTTCGCGCTGGTGGCAATCCCGGTGTTCTGCCCGCCGGTCTGCTGGTGGTATCTGGAAGCGGTTCCGGTTTGCCGGCTGGCCTGCTGTCCCTGTGGAAGCTCGACGATCAGGCCGCCCGCTACAGCGCCTTTATCAAAAACTGGCAGGGGTTTGACACAGCCGAAAACCTGTCGCCTTGCGAAGCAATGTCAGCACGTATCTTGCTGATTCATGACTGGCGGCGCATTGTGTTGCGCGATCCTGCCCTGCCGGATGCCTTGTTGCCGGCGGACTGGATCGGCCGGAAAGCGCGAAAACTGGTCCGAAAAAGGTATCATGGCCTGCTGCGGGGCAGCGAAAACTGGCTGAATGACAATGGGTTACCGGATCACACGGAACCGGGGGCCATGGAGCAGAGATTTAACGTGTTACAAAATATTGCAAATTAGGAACATTTTTGTTACATATATTGATCAACATGGAGGACAATCATGTATTCCCAGGGGTTGATCGGCGCTGACAGCCGCACTGAAGAAACACAGGAATTTCTCGACGCCTTTCAGGCGCGTATAGACGCGGAAGAAAAAATCGAGCCCAATGACCCGATGCCGGAAGGCTATCGCCGCACGCTGGTGCGCCAGATCGGCCAGCATGCGCACTCTGAGATTGTCGGCATGCTGCCGGAAGGCAACTGGATTACCCGCGCGCCGACGCTGCGGCGCAAGATCGCCCTGCTTGCAAAGGTTCAGGACGAAGGCGGGCACGGGCTGTATCTTTATTCAGCCGCCGAAACGCTCGGGATTTCCCGCGAGCAGATGACTGAGGAACTGCTGTGCGGCAAGGCCAAATACTCCTCGATTTTCAATTATCCGACCCCGACCTGGGCTGACATTGGCGCCATCGGCTGGCTGGTGGACGGGGCCGCCATCATGAACCAGATCCCGCTGTGCCGCTGTTCATTCGGACCGTATGCCCGTGCCATGATCAGAGTGTGCAAGGAGGAAAGTTTCCACCAGCGCCAGGGTTATGAAATCATGATGCAACTGGCCCACGGCTCCAGGACCCAGAAGGAAATGGCGCAGGATGCACTGAACCGCTGGTGGTGGCCGTCGCTGATGATGTTTGGCCCACACGATTCGGAAAGCCAGCATGGTGATCAGTCCATGGCGTGGAAAATCAAGCGGTTTACCAATGACGAACTGCGCCAGAAATTCATCGACGCGACGGTGCCGCAGGCCAAGTTCATCGGTCTCACCGTGCCGGACCCGGAGCTGAAATGGAATGAGGAACGCGGTGTCCATGACCACGGACCCATTGACTGGGACGAATTCTGGCGCGTGGTGAAAGGCGGTGGCCGCATGAACCGCGATCGCATCGCGGCGCGCAGGAAAGCCTGGGACGATGGCGCCTGGGTGCGTGACGCGGCACTGGCCCACGCAGACAAACGGGCAGCCCGCAAGATGGCGGCAGAGTAATGAAATTCCTGGCATGGAAGCCATGACAAACCTCAAACTATCGATGGAGCTGCATTGTGCCTGACACCATGACCCCGCTGTGGGAAGTATTTATCCGGCCGCGCAACGGCCTGCACCACAAACATGTCGGCTCGCTGCATGCAGCAGATGCCAGCCTCGCCATCCAGTCGGCGCGCGATGTCTATACGAGGCGCGGCGAAGGCAACTCCATCTGGGTGGTGCCGTCTTCCCAGATCTCGGCATCGGACCCTTCCTCGGGCAAGGAGATGTTTGATCCAGCTGATGACAAGGTTTATCGCCATCCGACCTTTTATGTTATTCCCGATGAAGTGGGCAACATGTGATGACCCGGGTTGCAATCTTCCACTCACATCTGTTTGACGCTGTCCTGCAACTTGCCGATGACCACCTGATCCTGGGCCACAGGGTCAGTGAATGGTGCGGACATGCTCCCATGCTGGAAGAGGATCTCGGCCTGGCCAACATGGCGCTGGATCTGCTGGGCCAGTCGCGCGCACTTTATGCCTATGCGGCACAGATCGAGGATGCCGGCCGCAGTGAAGACGACCTGGCCTTCCTGCGTGTCGAGCTCCAGTACCAGAACTGCCTGCTGGTAGAACGGCCCAATGGCGACTTTGCCCACTCCATACTGCGGCAATTGTACTTCGCTGCCTTCATGCACCCTTTCTGGCAAAAGGTTGCAGCCAGCTCAAATGACGAGACATTGCGCGGCATCGCCGGCAAGGCGGAAAAGGAAATGGCCTATCACGTTCGCCATTCCGCCGAATGGGTGGTGCGGCTTGGCGACGGTACCGAAGAAAGTGCCGTGCGCATGAAAAATGCAATTGCCGAACTGCACCACTATACCGATGAGTTGTTCCAGGGCTCGCCCGCCCTTGCCGCCTGTGCTGAAGACGGTGTGCTTCCTGATGTCGCAACACTGCGGCCAGCATGGACTTCAACTATTGCAGATGTGTTTGCGCAGGGGCTGCTTGAAATGCCCGAGGTGGCCCACCCGCAAACCGGGGGACGCATGGGCGAACACGGCGAGGAAATGGGGCACATTCTGGCTGAACTGCAGTACATGCAGCGCACCTACCCCAATCTGCAGTGGTAGCGTTGATGACCAGGTCCGCCACCAGCCAGAGTTCAGATGCTGCCCGGGCATGGGCTGCCGCGTCCGTTGTACCGGACCCGGAAGTACCGTGTGTCAACGTGGCGGAACTTGGCATTCTGCGCGATGTCACCATAAGGGATGGCGTGGCCATAGCCAGTGTTACACCAACCTACTCCGGGTGCCCTGCCGTGCTGGCCATCGAACTGGCCATCGAGGCCGCGTTGCTGGATGCCGGATTTCAGGCCCGCATTGAACGGGTCATGTCACCTGCCTGGACCACCGACTGGATAACCCCGGAAGGCCGCGAGAAACTGCGCGCCTACGGTATTGCTCCACCTGTCAGGGGCAGCAGTTCAAAGATGGCGCTGTTTGGCGAAACCGTCATCAACTGTCCGCGCTGCGGCAGCTCCGACACGCAGAAAATCTCCGAGTTCGGCTCAACCGCCTGCAAGGCGCACTACACCTGCAAGGCGTGCGCAGAGCCGTTCGACTATTTCAAGTGCATCTGAGGATCAGGCAATGGCGCAGGACCAGTTTCACGAGCTGACAGTTGCCAGTGTACGGGCGCAAACAGCCAGGGCAACAGCGATCCGGTTTGACCTGCCGGATGCACTGAAATCCGAGTTTGAGTTCAAGCCCGGCCAGTACCTTACCGTACGCGCCAGGCTCAACGGCGAGGAAGTGCGCCGGTCCTATTCGATCTGCTGCAGGCCCGGTGATGGCCTCGAGATTGGCGTGAAGCATCTTGAAGGCGGGCTATTTTCCAGCTTTGCGCAAGGCCTGAAGTCCGGCGACAGAATTGAAGTGATGGCGCCGAAAGGCCGTTTTGTTGTCGAAACCGGCGGCAGGCATGACTATCTGCTGGTTGCCGCAGGCTCCGGCATCACGCCTGTGCTGTCCATCGTCAAGACCGTGCTGCGCGATGAGCCGGACAGTACTGTTACACTGGTGTACGCCAACCGCAATTTCGACAGCGTGATGTTCCGTGATGACCTTGACGCCCTGAAGGACCGCTATCTCACGAGGCTTTCCCTGCTGCATGTGATTTCAGAGGAAGGTCAGGACGCCGAAATCCTGTCGGGCAGGATTGATGCGGAAAAAATCAGGACCATGAATGAACGCGGCCTGATTGACCCGGCGCGTTACGATGCGGTCTATCTGTGCGGGCCGGTGCCGATGATCAAGGCACTGCGCTCGGCGCTGACGGACCTGGGGGTTGCCTTCGACAGGATCAGGTTTGAAGTGTTCACGCCGACACCTTACGGCAAGCCGGGTGGTGAACACGCACATGCGAAACCTGGTCTGACCGGATCAGAGGTCGAGATAATCCTGGACGGTGCCCACCGCAAGCTGCGGGTCGACCCTTCAGCCGAAACCGTGCTGGGTGCGGCCAGGGCTGCAGGTCTTGAAATTCCCCATTCCTGCGCCGGCGGCATGTGCTGTACCTGCCGCTGCAAGGTGGTGAAAGGGTCAGCCACCATGGATCAGAACTGGTCGCTGCAGCCCTGGGAAATCGAAGCAGGATTCATTCTGGCATGCCAGGCACGGCCTGAGACTGAAAAACTGATACTGGACTTCGACGCGCTTTGAAATATCGGTTCTGATCAGGCCTGCTGCGAGCGGCTTTCGACGACATTCAGCTTGCCCGCCGGATGCTCGCCCACCTTTTCCAGGCAATCGGACAGTTTTTCATAAAGGTCCGGATGCTGCCAGCTGGCGACGGTTGTATGAAAGCCCTTTACATCAGGCATGGACACGTGAATGGACCCATCTTTTTCATCATACCACATGGCAACGTGTGAATAGGCTGACTTGCCCAGTTTACTGATAGCCATAACAACCTCACTAACTCACTTTGGTATTTCCAATTTAATATTTTATTTACTTTTAGGTCAAAACCCTTCTTGTTTCTTGGTAAATTTACAAGCCATCGAGGCAATCATCAATCAGCAAAATTACAGCGCAAGATTATTGACCCGATGGTAGATTGCGTCTGAAAACGCCGCATTGCCGGCATAAAACTGCGCTGTTTCCATCCAGATCTAGTCACTTGAACGCAACCATTCCGATACGGTTTCCAGCTTGTTGCGCAGATGCTGCTTCAGGATGATGCCGAGCTTTCGTCCGTCCCTGGCCTGAAGGGCTGCGAGTATTTCTTCGTGTTCAGCCACCGCCTTGTCCCAGCGCTCGCGCGTCATGTTGGCGAGATAGCGGGCGCGGCGCACACGCGCTGACAGCGTGCGATGCTGGGCGGCCAGGGTTTCGTTGCGGGCGGCCTTCAGGATGGCGTTATGGATGGCCTCGTTGACGGCAAAATACTCCGGCAGGCGCTGCGCCCTGTAATGTGCGATCATCTCGCGATGAGACTTTCCGATGGCGGCAATCTCTGCATCGGTAATCTTTTCACAGGCCAGTTCGCCGGAAAGCGCCTCCAGCGCGCCCATCACCGGAAATACTTCTTCCAGATCTTCAACCGTTATTGCGGTGACGGACGAGCCGCGATTGGGGGTCAGCGTTACCAGGCCTTCCGAAGCCAACACCTTCAGGGCTTCGCGCATCGGCGTGCGGGACACGTTGTAGCGTTCGCACAACTCCTTTTCCGGCACCTTTTCACCAGGCGTCAGTTCACCTTCAATGATCAGACGCTGCAGGCGAACCACAAGTTCGTCATGCAGGGAACGCCGAACAATCGCCTCATCCATAGAAATGTTCATGCGGCCGTTCCCTTCCTGTTGCCTGCGATGGCCATTTCCAGCACCCGGACCACATGTATGGCCTCGCGGTGTGCGCCGTCTGCAATCTGGTGACGGCATGAAGTGCCGTCCGCCACGATCATTGTATCCGATTCTGCCGCGAGCACCGACGGCAGCAGTGACAACTCGCCCATGGCCCTGGATACGGCCCAGGTTTCGGCCTGATAGCCAAATGCACCGGCCATGCCGCAGCATGAACTCTCAACAGTCTCCACCTGCAGCCCCGGCACGAGTTTCAACGCGCCAGTTACGCTGTCCATGACATTGTGCGCCTTTTGATGGCAATGGCCGTGCAGCAGCACCTTGTGATCCAGGGGCACAAACTTGAAACTTTCGGCATGGGCCACCACGAACTCTTCGAACATCATCGCCGCAGCGGCTATTTCACCGGCCTGCGGGCCCAGTTTCATGGCGGTCAGTTCATCGCGCAGCGTCAGCAGGCAGGATGGTTCAAGGCCGACAATTTTTGCCCCGTCACGCACCAGCGGCAGATAGGCCGCGATCAGGCGGCGGGCCTCGGCGCGTGCTTCATCCACCAGGCCCGTTGCCAGATAGGTTCTGCCGCAGCACGGTGGCCGCGACGATGCTTCGGGCAATGGCGAAACCACGTTGAACCCACCTGCCGCCAGCACCCTGCGGGCTGCCTGAAGGTTCTCGCTGTCAAACCAGGTATTGAACGTGTCACCGAACAGGATCACCTTGCGGCCCCCGGCAGGGCCGGCGCTTCCGCCGTGACGATAGGGCCCGGATCGCCATCTCGGCAGGGTTCGCCTGCTCGACAGGCCGGCAAATGCTTCACTCAACAGAGCCAGCCCCGGAACCGTGTCGCGGGCGTTTGCCAGCCAGGGGACACGGGCAAGATATGGCGCATAGCGCGGCAGGTGAGCCACCAGCCTGTCACGCAGCGGCAGTCCTGCCTTTGCCACCCGGGCTGCCGCCACCTCGATTTTCATACGGGCCATGTCAACGCCGGTCGGGCATTCCCGCCGGCATGCCTTGCAGCCGACACATAGCTTCAGGCTGTCCGCCATCTCGTCACTGGTCAGCGCATCGGGTCCCAGCTGCCCGGAGATGGCGAGCCGCAGGGAGTTTGCCCGCCCGCGTGTCAGGTGTGCCTCATCACGGGTTACCCGGTAGGACGGACACATGGCTCCGCCTGCCAGCTTGCGGCAGGCGCCATTGTTGTTGCACATCTCGATGGCGCCCTGAAAACCACCACCGGCGCCGGGCCACTGTGACCAGTCAAGCGCGGTAGTCACGTCCGGCACGGCATAATCCCGGTTGTAACGGAACAGCGAGCGGTCATCCATTTTCGGCGCATCGATAATCTTGCCGGGGTTGAACATGCCGTCAGGATCAAAAGCCTGCTTCACCTGCCGGAAACTCGCCATCATGCGCGGACCGAACATCGCCTCGTTGAACTCGGAGCGCACAATGCCGTCGCCGTGCTCGCCGGAGTGCGAACCCTTGTACTTGCGCACAAGTTCAAACGCCTCCTCGGCAATGGCGCGCATGGTCTTCACATCGTGCTCTAGCCGCAGGTTGAGGACCGGACGCACGTGCAGGCAACCGACTGATGCATGTGCATACCAGGTGCCCGTGGTGCCGTGACGGCTGAAAATTCCGGTCAGGCCCGCGGTGTATGCGGCAAGGTCCTTCAGTTCAACGGCGCAGTCTTCCACGAAGGAGACCGGTTTTCCCTGCTGCTTCATGGACATCATGATGTTGAGGCCGGACTTGCGCACTTCGGCCAGGTCGGCCTGCAGGCCCGGCTCATTGACCTCGACCACGCCGCCGAAATGATCGCCTTGACGAGACCAGTCGAAGCCCAAGTCACCCATCACCTGATGCAGCTGTTGCAGGCGGCGCAGGTTTTCGTCCCAGTCATCCTCGGCGAAATCCACCAGCAACAGCGCATCCGGTTCTCCCCTGACCACTTTTTCGATGGTAGGCCGGAAGATGTCGATGCCGCGCGCCAGTTCGATCATGGTGCGGTCGACCAGTTCAACCGCGACCGGATCGAGCCTCACCAGGTGCTGGGCTGCATCCATGGCGGCATGAAATGTTGCGAAGTGACAGACACCCATGGCCTTGCGCGCCGGCAGCGGTGCCAGCTTGAGCGTAATCCTGTCGGACCAGGCCAATGTGCCCTCCGAGCCCACCAGCAACGATGACAGGTTGCGCGGTGCTGCGCCGGGCACCAGCGCGTCAATGTTGTAACCACCAACGCGTCGCATGACTTTTGGAAACCGGCTGGCGATCTCGGTCTGCTCGCGTGCCCCGAGCGCCAGCAGATCCGCCACAAAGCCGGGCTCACCTGAAGAACCCGCCTCGGCAAACCGCGCGGCAGACCCGTCAGCCAGAAAGGCGTCGATGGCCAGCACATTGTCGCGCATCATGCCATAGCGCAGCGAACGGCCGCCGCAGGAATTGTTGCCGGCCATGCCGCCGATGGTGGCGCGCGAGGCGGTTGATACATCAACCGGAAACCACAGCCCGTGTGACTTCAGCAGACGGTTCAACTCGTCCAGCACCAGGCCCGGTTCGACAATGCAGGTGCGTTGATCGACATCCAGCTCGAGCAGCCGGTTCAGGTGTTTCGATGCATCGATGACGATTGCCCTGTTGACCGTCTGCCCACACTGCGAGGTGCCACCACCGCGCGGCAGCACCGGGACACCCTCTGCGCGGGCCAGCGCGATGACATTCCTGACATCGTCAGATGAGGCCGGCACAACCACGGCAAGCGGCATGATCTGGTAGATCGAGGCATCGGTTGCGTAACGCCCGCGGGAGAATACATCATCCATCACCTCGCCTTCAACGCAGGCGCTGAGGCGTCTTGCAAGCGAGGATAATGCCAGTGTGTTCACGCAATTTGCCTTGACATAATTTTGAATGCAAAATTAAATATACGTATTCCTGTCGAGGTGGCAAGGCCGGACGGTCAGGCAAATTCCGCCACCTGCGAAGTTCAAAGGGCTTGACTCCATGCACGCTCCAGGGCGCCATTTTCTGCAGATTCCCGGCCCTACCAATGTGCCGGACCGGATATTGCGCGCCATGGATTATCCGACCATGGACCATCGCGGGCCGGGTTTCGCCGAAATCGGCCTGAAGTGCCTTGCCGGCATGAAGTCGATCTTCAAAACCGAGAAAGCCGTGGTGATCTACCCGGCATCGGGTACCGGAGCGTGGGAGGCAGCGCTTGTCAATACGCTGTCGCCGGGCGACAGGGTGCTGATGGTTGAGACCGGCCACTTCGCCTCGCTGTGGTGCAGGCTGGCCGGCCGGCTTGGCCTGGAACCAGTGCTGATTGAAACCGACTGGCGCCGCGGCGCGGCGCCCGACGCCATTGGCGAAGCGCTGGATGCAGACACCGCGCACGCCATCAGGGCGGTATGCGTGGTGCACAATGAAACCTCGACCGGATGCACGTCGCGGCTGGATGAAGTGCGCGGTGCCATGGATGCTGCCGGACACCCTGCGCTGCTGATGGCCGATACGATCTCGTCGCTGGCGTCGATTGACTATCGCCATGACGAGTGGGGGGTTGATGTCACCGTTGCAGGTTCGCAGAAGGGCCTGATGCTGCCGCCCGGCCTGAGCTTCAACGCGGTCAGTGACAAGGCGCTGGAAGCGGCAAAGTCCTCGAGGATGCAGAAATCCTACTGGGCGTGGGATGAAATGGCCGGACCCAACAAGACCGGTTATTTCCCCTACACGCCTGCCACCAACCTCCTGTACGGGCTGGCAGAGGCCATCGACATGCTGAACGAGGAAGGCCTCGACAATGTATTTGCCCGTCACAGGCGCCATTCCGAAGCGACGCGGCGGGCCGTGCAGGCCTGGGGCCTGGAGGTATTGTGTGAGGAACCGAAGGACTACTCGCATGCGCTGACCGCGGTGATGCTGCCGGACGGTCACAATGCCGATGAATTTCGCGCCACGACGCTGAAACACTTCAACATGTCGCTCGGCAACGGCCTGTCACGGCTGGCCGGCAAGGTGTTCCGCATCGGCCATCTCGGCGATTTCAACGATTTGATGTTGATGGGAACCCTGTCCGGTGTTGAAATGGGGCTTGGCGTGGCCGGCGTTCCGCACCAGACTGGCGGCGCGCAACGCGCCATGGAGTATCTGAAGACTGCCGCAACAGACACAAGCAGCGCTGTTGCGGGATAGAAAAAACCTACTGCTGCAATTTCCTTGGGAGGAAAACCAAAATGAAAAGCATTATCAAGATTCTGGCCTTTTCCACCGCTCTGGCCGCAATGGTGTCCGCCGCGAGCGCAGAAAAACTGATCCTGAAATTTGGCCACGTGGGCAATCCGGGTTCGCTGTTTTCAGCGTCTGTTGATGAATTTGCCAAGCGCGCCAATACTGCGCTCGGCGACAAGGCTGAAGTCCAGGTGTTCGGATCCTCACAACTTGGCAATGACAAGGAACTCCTGCAGAAACTGAAGCTTGGCCAGATCACGTTTTCGCTGCCGTCTTCGGTGATGTCGTCGGTGTCGGATACGTTCGGGATTTTTGAGATGCCCTATATCATCAAGGACCGCGATCACATGAAGCGGGTCCAGGCGTCGATGGGTGACACTTTCCAGAAGGCCGCAACTGACAACGGTTATCGCATCCTGACCTATTTCGAAAACGGTTTCCGCCACATCACCAACAACACCCGGCCGATCAACAAGCCTGAAGATCTGGCCGGCATCAAGCTGCGTACGCCAAAGGGCGCCTGGCGCGTCAAGATGTTCACGCTGTATGGTGCAAACCCGACACCGATGGCGTTTTCCGACGTGTTCACCGCGCTCAAGACCGGCGTGATTGACGGCCAGGAGAACCCTTACGCCCAGATCTGGTCGGCCAAGTTCCAGGAAGTGCAGAAGTACCTGTCGATCACCGGGCACGTGTATACACCTGCGTATGTGGTGGTATCTGACGAGCATTTCGGCAAGTTACCGGAAGATGTCCAGAAAACCCTGATGGAAGTAGCCGCGGATACGCAGGGCTTTGTCTATGAAACCGCGGCCAATCTGGAAACCGAGTTGCTGGACAACCTCCAGAAGGGCGGCATCACGGTCAACACAGCCGACAAGGAGGCCTTTATCGCAGCCTCAAAGCCGATCTACGACGAGTTTGCCGGTTCGGTTGAAGGCGGCAAGGAACTGATCGAGAAGGTCCAGGCGGAAGCCGCCGGTTCGTAAGAGACCAAACATCTTCTTGGGGGATGGTTCACCATCCCCCCGCTGTCCTGTGGCGTCGGAAGCATCCGGTCCCCACACTTTTATTGAAAACCGGGGGCAACTGGCATGACCGGCGTTTTTGGCCGCGGGCTAGGCCGCACACTCGAATGGATACTGATCACCCTGATGGTGACGCTGACCACGCTGGTCATCGTCGCAGTGGTGTATCGCAAGCTCGGCAACTCCCTGTCCTGGTATGACGAGGTTGCCTCCATCGTGCTGTCGTGGATTACCTATTACGGGGCGGCGCTGGCTGCGCTCAGGCGCAAGCATATCGGCTTTGATACAGTGCTGCTGGCCATCCCGATGCCGGCCCGCATGTGGGCAGTGGCCTTCGGTGAAGCTGTCATTGTCGGTTTCTTCCTGCTGATGGCCTGGGCAGGGCTGAAGGTACTGGACGTGCTGCACGGCGACACGCTGGACAGCCTGACCTGGATACCGGTGCAACTGACGCAGTCGGTGATCCCGATCGGGGCCATCCTGTTCATTGCCTGTGAACTGCTGAGCCTGCCGGACTACTGGAGGCAGATCGCTGCCGGCCAGTCGTCTGACCATTAGGGTGCTGCAATGGTCGTTCTCACCATCTTCCTCGTCCTGATCGCGCTGATCTGCATCAACGTGCCGATTGCGGTTGCACTGGCCGTTGCAGGCGTCGCCGGCCTGCTGCTGACCGAAGGGCCCGGCTCGCTGGTCACCGTGGCGCTTGACATGTATGCCGGGTCGACGAAATTCTCTCTGATCGCCATACCGATGTTCGTGCTGGCCGGGGCCATCATGAATGCCGCCGGAATCACCTACCGGCTGATCAACTTCATCACCGCGCTGATCGGTTTCGTGCGCGGCGGACTGGCCATGGTCAATATTGGGGTGTCGTTGTTCTTCGCCGAGATCTCCGGCTCCGCCGTCGCCGACGTAGCTGCGATGGGCTCGATCATGATTCCGGAAATGAAGAAGCGCGGCTATTCCGCGCCGTTTGCAGCCGCCGTCACCTCGTCATCAGCCTCGCTCGCCGTGATCATTCCGCCGTCCATCCCGATGATCCTGTATGCCGCGTCGGCCAACACGTCCGTTGAACAGTTGTTCGTGGCAGGCTTCGTGCCCGGTTTCCTGGGCGGTTTCGGGTTGATGCTGGTAGCCTATGTGTTTGCCCGCAAGTACAACTTCCCCGTCGAGGAGGCCTTCAACCTCAAAAAACTCCGCCAGACCTTCATCGAGGCGCTGCCGACCTTCCTGCTGCCGATCATCATCCTCGGCGGCATTTTCGGCGGCTTTGTAACCGCAACAGAAGCGGCAGGCCTTGCCGTGCTGGTGTCGATCGCCATCGGCGTGTGGTACCGCGAGACCAACATGAAGGAGCTGTATAACGCCATGCTGGAGGGCGGCATGCAGACGGCAGTGGTCATGGTGCTGGTGGCCGCATCGGTGCTGGTCGGCGGCTTCCTGACCCGCGCCCAGGTGCCGCAGGAACTGGCGGCGCAACTGCTCTCGATCACCGGAAACAAGTATGTCATCCTGCTCATTCTCAACATCTTCTTCCTGATCATCGGGTTTTTCCTGCACTCGGCAGCGGCCATCATCCTGGTAGTTCCGATCGTGGTGCCGCTGATCGTGCAGGCCGGCATTGATCCGGTGCATTTCGGCCTGGTGGTGACCCTCAACCTGGCCATCGGCCAGCAGACCCCGCCGGTGGCATCGGTGCTGATCACCGCATGCTCCATCGCCAGGGCCAATATCTGGGATGTGACGCGGGTCAACATCTGGTTCATCGCAGTGTTGCTGATTGTGCTGTTGATGTGCACCTATATTCCGGCCATACCCATGTTCCTGGTGGAATACTTCTACAGATCGTGATGGCCATGGGACAGGACGCACCAAATGGAATGAACCGCCAAAACCCGACATGTCATCCTCGGGCTTGTCCCACTGGTGTCCGGTTTAAATTATTGGACAAGTTGCATGGCATTGATTCTACTGATGTTCAGGCGTTTCGCGACGATCTGGACACGAGAAGGGAACCAAAGCCATGCGGCACCAAAATAGCGTATTTCATCAGATAACCAAGTTTATTGACTGGCAAACGTTTGACGTGCTTGTGGACAAGCACAAGGCTGACTTCAGGGTGCGGCGGTTGACGACAAAGGATCAATTCCTGGCATTGTTGTTTGCTCAGCTTTCAGGCTCGGTCTCTCTGAGAGAGATTGATGCAGGGCTTAAAAGCCATAGCAATCTGCTCTATCATTGTGGTGCCACCCAAGTGGCGAGGTCCACGCTGGCAGACGCCAATGCCAAGCGTCCCTCAGCTGTGTTTGAAGAACTGTTCACTAGTCTGATTGCCCGGGCCAACCGGGCCGTGCGCCGCAAGATGAGCGACGTAATCCGGCTGCTGGATGCAACCCATATCAGCTTGTCCACGACATCTGCACATTGGGCGAAGTTTCGCGAGCAGGACTGTTCGGCCAAGCTTCATGTGGTTTATGACCCCGGCGCCGGCCTGCCGCTAAAAGCTGACATTACACCAGCCAATGTGAATGACATTACACCGGCCAGAGGCTGTGATGGTGAAACTGGAGCGACTTATGTCTTTGATTTGGGGTATTATTCCTTTCACTGGTGGGCTGATCTTGATGCACAAGGCTGCCGCTTTGTGACCCGTCTGAAAACCCACACAAAACTACGCGATGTTCACGAACAGGATGTTCCGCGCGATGGCAACATCCTTTGTGATCGGATCGGGTATCTGTCAAAACGCCTGAGTGGATCGCGCAATAACCCATTCAGCAAACCCGTGCGCGAGATTACCGTGCGGCTGGATACCGGCAAGACAATCCGCATTGTCAGCAATGATCTCGACGCATCTGCATGTGAGATTGCAGACTTGTACAAGCTGCGTTGGCAGGTTGAACTGTTCTTCAAGTGGATCAAGCAAAACCTCAAGATCAAACGCTTTCTGGGCACTTCAAAAAACGCTGTGAGCATTCAGATCTATGTGGCGTTGATAGCTTATGTGCTGATCCGGCTTGCACATAATGCGCAACACCAGGTCGCAAGGCCGGTGGCTTTCATGCGTCTGGTACGCATAAATCTCATGCACAGAAAATCCATCAACGCCCTCAACAAACCCAATATTCCACCTCCACTACAAACAGACCAGATGAGCCTCCAGCTCACATGAAGTTAAACCGGACACCAGTGGGCTTGTCCCGAGGATCCATCGGCTTCAACCTGTCGCGCCCGTTCATGGATCCCCGGGACAAGCCCGGGATGACAAAAGTAGGAAATTGATGATGGACTGGAATCATGAGCTCTGCCGCATATGACTGACACTGAAGACCTGCTGTGGAGTGAAGATGACGGTGTCGGCGTGATCACCCTGAACCGGCCACAGGCGCGCAATGCGCTGACCTTTGCCATGTACGAGGCTATCCGCGATATCTGCGAAGGCGCGACGGAAAGTCCGGACCTGCGCGCTGTCATCATCACCGGTTCCGGTGACAGGGCGTTTGCCGCCGGCACCGACATCTCGTCCTTCCGTGGCTTCGCAAAACCGCAGGACGCGCTGGATTATGAGGCACGCATCGACAGGGTGCTGGCGGCCCTTGAAGCGGTACCGGTGCCGACCATTGCCGCCATATCCGGCGCCTGCACCGGCGGCGGCGCCGCCATCGCGGCGTGCTGCGACCTGCGCATCGGCGCGCGGGACTTGCGTTTCGGGTTTCCGATCGCCCGCACGCTGGGCAACTGCCTGTCGAACAACAATCTGGCGCGGCTTTCAGCCATGCTGGGTCCGCACCGGGTCAAGGAGATCATCTTTACCTCGCGCCTGATCGGGGCGGATGAGGCGCTGGCGCTGGGCCTGGTGTCGGAACTGCATGACGGCAAGGCGGTCGTGCTGGCGCGCGCCCATGAACTGGCGCAGACCCTGAAAGGCCACGCGCCGCTGACCATGCGCGCCACCAAGGAAGCGCTCAGGCGGTTGCGGACAGGCCACGACGGAGATAATCACGACCTGATTGTCGAATGCTACATGAGCGAGGATTTCCGCGAAGGCATCGAGGCGTTTCTGGCCAAGCGCAAACCTGAGTGGAAAGGCAGGTGAGCTGACATGGGGCAAGTTCCCAATAGCGGGCCCTTGAAGGGCATGAAGGTCATCGAGATGGCGCACATCATGGCTGGCCCGGTGACCGGCCTGATGCTGGCGGACATGGGCGCCGACGTGATCAAGGTGGAACGGCCAGACGGTGACGATACCCGCCGCTTCCTGCCGCCGGACATTGAAGGCGAGTCTGCCGCCTTCATGATGATGAACCGCAACAAGCGAGGCATCCGGCTGGACCTGAAGACCAAGGCCGGCAAGGCAGCACTTGTCCGGCTGATCGAACAGGCCGACTGCCTGATCGAAAACTATCGTCACGATACCATGCAGAAGCTGGGGCTGGGCTATGACGAACTGAAGGCAATCAATCCCGGCCTGATTTACTGCGAAATATCCGGCTTCGGCCGCACCGGGCCCTACAGGGAACGCGGCGGTTTTGACCTGATTGCCCAGGGTATGTCAGGCCTGATGTCGATCACCGGCGAGGCGCCGGGGCGTCCACCGGTCAAGGTTGGCGCGCCGGTATCCGACATTACAGCCGGCATTCTGGGCGCCATGGGGGTTGCTGCGGCCTACGCCCACAAACTGAAGACCGGCGAGGGGCAGCGGGTCGATACATCGCTGTTTGAAGCCGGTATCACCCATACCTACTGGCAGTCTGCCATCTGTTTTGCCACCGGCACCGCACCCGGACCGATGGGCTCGGCGCATCCGTTGAATGCGCCTTATGAAGCGTTCCGGACCGCTGACGGCTGGCTCAACCTGGGCGCGGCCAACCAGACCAACTGGGAGCGCATGCTGAAAGTGATCGACGCGCAGCACCTGGCTGAAAGCCCGAGCTTTGCCAGCAACCGCACCCGCATGGAAAACCGCGCCGAACTGGCGGATGCGCTGGCGCCCTATTTCACGCCGCAGCCCACCGCGCACTGGCTGCAGGCGCTGGAGGCCGCAGGTGTTCCGGCAGGCCCGGTTCTGTCTATCGCTGAAATGCATGCTGACCCGCAGACCATCGCCCGCGACATGGTTACGGAAGTTGACCACCCGGTGGCGGGCCGGGTCAAGACCATCGGCGCGCCGGTGAAATTCCACGGGACGCCTGCCGGCGTCAGGCGCCCTGCCCCTCTGCTGGGCGAACACACGGCAGAAGTGCTCTCCGAAGCGGGCTTTTCAGCCGAAGAGATCAGCGCCGTCATTGATGTCGAATGAGCCGCCATTACCCCGCCTGTCATCCTCGAGCCCGTCCCACTGGTGTCCGGTTTAACTTCATGTGAGCTGGAGGCTCATCTGGTCTGTTTGTAGTGGAGGTGGAATATTGGGTTTGTTGAGGGCGTTGATGGATTTTCTGTGCATGAGATTTATGCGTACCAGACGCATGAAAGCCACCGGCCTTGCGACCTGGTGTTGCGCATTATGTGCAAGCCGGATCAGCACATAAGCTGTCAACGCCACATAGATCTGAATGCTCACAGCGTTTTTTGAAGTGCCCAGAAAGCGTTTGATCTTGAGGTTTTGCTTGATCCACTTGAAGAACAGTTCAACCTGCCAACGCAGCTTGTACAAGTCTGCAATCTCACATGCAGATGCGTCGAGATCATTGCTGACAATGCGGATTGTCTTGCCGGTATCCAGCCGCACGGTAATCTCGCGCACGGGTTTGCTGAATGGGTTATTGCGCGATCCACTCAGGCGTTTTGACAGATACCCGATCCGATCACAAAGGATGTTGCCATCGCGCGGAACATCCTGTTCGTGAACATCGCGTAGTTTTGTGTGGGTTTTCAGACGGGTCACAAAGCGGCAGCCTTGTGCATCAAGATCAGCCCACCAGTGAAAGGAATAATACCCCAAATCAAAGACATAAGTCGCTCCAGTTTCACCATCACAGCCTCTGGCCGGTGTAATGTCATTCACATTGGCTGGTGTAATGTCAGCTTTTAGCGGCAGGCCGGCGCCGGGGTCATAAACCACATGAAGCTTGGCCGAACAGTCCTGCTCGCGAAACTTCGCCCAATGTGCAGATGTCGTGGACAAGCTGATATGGGTTGCATCCAGCAGCCGGATTACGTCGCTCATCTTGCGGCGCACGGCCCGGTTGGCCCGGGCAATCAGACTAGTGAACAGTTCTTCAAACACAGCTGAGGGACGCTTGGCATTGGCGTCTGCCAGCGTGGACCTCGCCACTTGGGTGGCACCACAATGATAGAGCAGATTGCTATGGCTTTTAAGCCCTGCATCAATCTCTCTCAGAGAGACCGAGCCTGAAAGCTGAGCAAACAACAATGCCAGGAATTGATCCTTTGTCGTCAACCGCCGCACCCTGAAGTCAGCCTTGTGCTTGTCCACAAGCACGTCAAACGTTTGCCAGTCAATAAACTTGGTTATCTGATGAAATACGCTATTTTGGTGCCGCATGGCTTTGGTTCCCTTCTCGTGTCCAGATCGTCGCGAAACGCCTGAACATCAGTAGAATCAATGCCATGCAACTTGTCCAATAATTTAAACCGGACACCAGTGAGCCCGTCCCGAGGATCCATCCGCTGCAACTTGCCGAAACCGTTCATGGATGCCCGGGACAAGCCCGGGGATGACAAAAGTGCGGGAATACTGGGTCCTGATCTAGTGCACAGGGGTTTGATTGCGGCTATGCTGGCATGATGACAGACACTTTCACCGGCAGTTTCACCCAGCAGGAACCAATCCCCGGCGACGCCATCGACCGCGCCATTGAGATCATGCGCTCCGGCCGTTTGCACCGCTACAATACCGCACCCGGCGAAACCGCGGAAACCGCCCTGCTGGAGCAGGAATTCGCCGCTTATATGGGCGTCGATTACTGCCTTGCGGTGACGTCGGGCGGCTATGCCCTGACAACCGCACTGCGCGCCTTCGGCCTCAGGCCCGGCGAGGCGGTGCTGACCAACGGCTTTACCTTGGCGCCAGTGCCGGGCGCCATTGCGGGTGCCGGCGGGCATCCGGTCCTGGTGGAGGTGACCGAAGACCTGGTCATCGACCTGGATGACCTTGCTGCGAAGATAAAATCCAGCGGTGCGCGGGTGTTGATGCTGTCGCACATGCGCGGCCATATCGCTGACATGGATAGGTTGATGGCGATATGCGACGCGGCCGGTGTGGCGGTGATCGAGGACTGCGCCCACACCATGGGGGCCTCCTGGACGGGCGTGAAGTCCGGCCGGCACGGGCTGGCGGCGTGTTATTCCACCCAGACGTACAAGCACATGAATTCCGGCGAAGGCGGTCTTCTGATTTCCGGGGACGCGGAACTGATGGCGCGGGCCACCATCCTGTCGGGTTCCTACATGCTGTATGGCCGCCATCTGGCCTCGCCGCCGGAAGAGGTGTTTCTGAAAGTCCGCCTCAAAACGCCCAACTGTTCCGGGCGGCTGGACAATCTGCGCGCCGCCATCCTGCGACCGCAACTGAAACTGCTGGACGACAATTGCCGGCGCTGGAACGCCCGGTATGACGCGGTGGCGTCTGAACTTTCAGACGTCGGTGATGTGCGCCTGCCGCACCGGCCCGAGGCTGAACAGTTTGTCGCGAGTTCGTTCCAGTTCAATGTACCGGCCTATTCAGCCGGCCAGATAGAGAATCTGCTGAAGGCAACACAGGCACGCGGGGTTGAACTGAAATGGTTTGGCGCTGAACAACCGGTGGGCTTCACCTCGCGCCATGACAGCTGGACGTACGCCGGCAACCAGTTATTGCCGAAGACCAATCAGGTTCTTTCAACCCTGCTGGACATGCGCCTTCCACTGACGTTTTCGCTGGACGACTGCCACCTGATCGGCCGCATTATCCGCGAATGCGTGCTGGCGGCGCGGGGTTAGTGCAGAATTGAAGGACCAGAGCGCAATCTGAAAAGTGGACACCGGTTTTCAGACAAATTGCGCGACCAGGGAAAAAAGCATGACTTTAAAACGCGTTGCCATGGAATTCGGCATGGGCACAGACCTGCACGGCATGGACTATACCAAGGCGGCGGTGCGCGCTTTGAAAGACGCGCTGTGGCACAACTCGCTGTCGATGGCCGACGCCTTCGGGTTTCCGCGCGACGCCATGCAGGTGGACGTGCTGATCGGCGTTGCCCGGCCTGACAGTGTGGACAAGGCGCAGGTCGCCGCCGTGCTGCCCTACGGGTCTGCCAAAGTCATCGTCGAGCAGGGCGGCCTCGACATTGCAAACGACAATGGTGACATCACGGTGATGGCCAATGCGGCAGCAGTGGTTTACTTCGATATCGCTGAAGGAAGTGAACGCAATGACTGAAAAACGCCTGATCCTGGAAATGGGCACCGGCAATGACCTGTACGGCGAAGACTACACCAAGGCCGCCATCCGCGCGGTGCAGGACTGCCAGCACCATTCCTCCCTGTCACTGTACAGGTCGCTCGACCTCGACCCTGCAAAAATGATCGTCAACCTCACCATCGGCGTACAGAAACCGGACCAGGTGGACACGGACGCCGTGGCGAAGCAATTGCCCTATGGCACGGTGACGGTCACCGCCGTCAGGGGCGGACTGAACGTGCCGGACGAGGCGAACGGCCTGCTGACGGTGATAGCCGCTGCGGCGGTTGAGGCCCGGTATGACATTCCGGAGGGACGGTTTCGGCTGGTGTGGTGACGGGTTTCTGAAACCGCACGAGCGCAGTTCAGCTTGACCAGCGCCCAGGCAAGCGGCAAGGTTGCAAGAGGGTAACCATATGAACAATTTCGGTTTACAATGAAAGCTGATAACGGCGGGTGGTATCGAGAGCCAGATTGGATGCCTCATCATCGACAACCCGCACGCAGACGCTGTTGGTTGACCGCCTCCAGTCTTGTGCTGGCGGGGCTGGTACTTTTGTCCACACCTGAACACCTTGCCGCATGCAGCTTTCATGTGAACCTTACCGGGAATACTCTGTCCAGGCAGGTGGCCGACAGCGTTGAGATCATCACTGCTCGCCCTTCGCGGGAGAACCCTTTCCAGTTTGAGCCCGTTGGCCAACTTAAAGGGACCAGGTCAGGCAGCACCCCGCCGCATCTTGTTGACAGCGTCACCCGGCGCCAGCTTGCGCAGAACCTGGACCATACCGTGCTCTTCGCCCGAGGATCAGATGGTCAGTGGACGAGGTTGATGTTCCTGGACGCGGACAGACGCCGCATTGCGGGGGAAGTGCTGTCCAATTCCAGTAGCTGGGCGACACCATCTGGTGACGCCGGCAAGCGCGACTACTTTGCTGCCTTGTTGGGCCATCCAATCATTGATATGAAGCACATCTCGCTTACGGAACTCGACGCAATGAGCTATGTGGTCTTGAGAGGCGGCACATATCCCGTCACGGCACAGGATCTTCTGTCGAGCATCACGGATCTGAATAGCATAGCCTTTGCACCAGTTAGAATCCTTCTTCTGGGCATCGTTGGAGGTCGCGACGCCGACGTTGCCATCGTCCAACAGCTGCAAGGCATGGCGACGTCGGGCAGCACACTCAATCTCGGAGCCTGGATCACTGCTGCCATCGAGACCGGTGGACTCAACGGCATAGGTGAACTTGAGCGGAAATTCCTGGGCTCTGACCGCACGCTCTCGCGCGAGCAACTGGTCGAGATCGTTCGGGCGTTGTCAGTACATAGCGCCAGCGGCAGGGTAAAACTGCGTACCGCACTCGACGACGCAGTCAGGCGGCTTGTCAGGCGGTATCCCGAAGCTGCACCGATTGTTGCGCAATTTTTTGGGACAGCGTCTGATTGGTCGCAAGTAAACCTTGTGCGTGAACTTATTGCAGCGGATGAATTATCAACACGGGCGGAC
This sequence comes from uncultured Alphaproteobacteria bacterium, assembly GCA_963700885.1. Classification (GTDB taxonomy): domain Bacteria; phylum Pseudomonadota; class Alphaproteobacteria; order Rhizobiales; family Aestuariivirgaceae; genus Anderseniella. The sequence continues at coordinate 125,055 of CAVOZJ010000001.1, read as the reverse complement.
CTGATGGCGGTGACTGCCTACCTGTCGAGTGCTGGTAATCGTGGGAATCCACGTCGGCATCCGCTGCTGCAATCAGGTCTGCCATTCATGTCGGATACCACCCCATCCCCGATGGGACAAAAGGACTGAAAATCTCCATTTTCAATTTGCGCGTATGTATCGGCCATTGTTTCTCTCCTGAGAAGCATAACTTGACTGTGAAAAAAGAAACCGCCAGATACGCGGGCCGATTCCAGACCGGTCCGGTCTGTAACAGGATGCGGGGTCTGTTCCGGCAGGCCGAGTTGCCCCTGGGTGTTTTTCCCGCTAGGAATGCTGCATGAAGTTTCGATTCCCCATTGTCATCATCGACGAAGATTTCCGCTCCGAAAACTCATCCGGCTCGGGCATCCGCGCCATGGCGCAGGCCATTGAAAGCGAAGGCTTCGAGGTGGTGGGGGTGACCAGTTATGGTGACCTGTCGCAGTTCGCACAGCAGCAGTCGCGCGCCAGTGCCTTCGTCCTGTCCATCGACGACGAGGAGTTCAGTCCCGGCCCGGACATCGATCCTGCGGTGCTGGACCTGCGCAAGTTCATCGAAGAGGTGCGCTGGAAGAATGCCGATGTGCCCATCTATGTCTACGGCGAAACCAAGACCAGCCGTCACCTGCCCAACGACATCCTGCGCGAACTGCACGGCTTCATTCACATGTTCGAAGACACGCCGGAATTCGTGGCGCGCCACATAATCCGCGAAGCGAAAAGTTATCTCGAGGCCATACAGCCGCCGTTCTTCAGGGCCCTGCTCGACTACGCCGAAGACGGTTCGTACTCCTGGCACTGCCCGGGACACTCGGGAGGTGTTGCTTTCCTGAAAAGCCCGATCGGCCAGATGTATCACCAGTTTTACGGTGAAAACATGCTGCGCGCCGATGTCTGCAACTCGGTCGAGGAACTGGGCCAGCTGCTGGACCACAACGGCGCCATCGGCGCATCTGAACGCAATGCCGCGCGCATCTTCAACGCCGACCACTGCTTCTTCGTCACCAACGGCACCAGCACCAGCAACAAGATGGTCTGGCACCACACGGTGGCGCCGGGCGACGTGGTGGTGGTGGACCGCAATTGCCACAAGTCCATCCTGCACGCCATCATCATGACGGGTGCGATGCCGGTGTTCCTGAAGCCCACGCGCAACCACTACGGCATCATCGGCCCGATCCCGCAAAGCGAGTTCGAGATCGAGTCGATCAAGGCCAAGATCCGCGCCAATCCGCTGCTTGCCGGCGTCGATGCCGACGCCGTCAAGCCGCGCATCATGACGCTGACGCAGTCTACCTATGACGGGGTGCTGTACAACACCGAGACCATCAAGGGCCTGCTGGACGGCTATGTCGAGCAACCTGCACTTTGACGAGGCCTGGTTGCCACACGCCGCATTCCACCCGTTTTACGGCAGCTATCCATGCCATGGGCCGCAAGCGCACCCGACCCAGGCACTCGGTGACCTACTCCACCCAGTCGATTCACAAGCTGCTGGCCGGCATCAGCCAGGCCAGCCACGTGCTGGTGCAGGACTCGCCAGGACACCAGGCTGGATCGCCACCTGTTCAACGAGGCCTATCTGATGCACATCAGCACCAGCCCGCAGTACAGCATCATCGCCAGCTGCGACGTGGCTGCCGCGATGATGGAGCCGCCGGGCGGCACGGCGCTGGTCGAGGAAAGCATCGCGGAGGCGCTCGATTTCCGCCGCGCCATGCGCAAGGTCGACGAGGAATTCGGCGAGGATGACTGGTGGTTCCAGGTCTGGGGACCGGATGCGCTGGAAGAAGAAGGCATCGGCAGAACCCGTGACTGGGTGCTGAAAAAAACCGACGCCGATGGCGTGCAGCCGTCGGACGGCGAGGATTCCTGGCACGGGTTCGGCGACATGGCGCCCGGCTTCAACATGCTCGATCCGATCAAGGCCACGATCATCACGCCCGGCCTGAACCTGGACGGACGCTTCGAGGAGACCGGCATTCCGGCCTCGATCGTGACCAAGTACCTGGCCGAGCACGGGGTGGTGGTCGAGAAAACCGGTCTCTACAGCTTTTTCATCATGTTCACCATCGGCATCACCAAGGGCCGCTGGAACACGCTTCTGACGGCGCTGCAGCAGTTCAAGGACGACTACGCCAAAAACCAGCCGATGTGGCGCACCATGCCCGAATTCTGCGCCAAGCAGCCGCGTTACGAGCAAATGGGCCTGCGCGATCTGTGCCAGCACGTGCACACGCTGTACGCCAAGTACGACGTGGCGATCCTGTCCACCGACATGTACCTGAGCGACCACCTGCCCGCCATGAAACCCAGCGAGGCGTTTTCGCACATTGCGCAGCGGACCACGCAGCGAGTGCCGATCGACGAGCTTGAGGGCCGCATCACCACCAGCCTGCTGACGCCCTACCCGCCCGGCATTCCGCTGCTGATCCCGGGCGAAGTGTTCAACCGGAAGATCGTGGAATACCTGAAGTTCGAGCATGAGTTTGCACGCGAATGTCCGGGCTTTGAAACCGATATCCATGGCCTGGTCCAGGAAGAATGCAGCGATGGCGTGGTCCGCCACTTTGCCGACTGCGTGGCAGCGTGATCTATCCCCAGTCCATCACCACCTTGCCGGCCTCGCCCGACAGCATGGCGGCGAAGCCTGCCTCATAGTCATCAATGGCGATGCGATGGGTGATCAGGCCGGAGACGTCGAGCCCGCTCTGCACCAGGGCGATCATCTTGTACCAGGTCTCGAACATTTCCCGGCCGTAAATGCCCTTTATGTTCAGCATCTTGAATATGATCTGGTTCCAGTCCACGGCAAACTCGGTGGGCGCGATGCCCAGCAGCGCGATCTTGCCGCCATTGTTCATGGTCTGGATCATGTCGCGCATGGCAGGTGCGGCCCCGGACATCTCAAGTCCCACATCAAAACCCTCGGTCATTCCCAGCCGCGCCATAACGTCAACCAGTTTTTCCTCAGCAGCGTTGACGACGGTCTGCACGCCCAGCCGTCTGGCCAGCGCAACCCGGTAGGGGCTGATATCGGTGATGACCACCTTGCGCGCGCCTGCCCTTTGCGCCACCAGCGCTCCCATGATCCCGATTGGGCCGGCGCCCGTGACCAGCACGTCCTCGCCCACCAGATCAAAACTCAGCGCAGTGTGCACCGCATTGCCGAAGGGGTCGAAGATTGCGGCAATCTCGTCGGGGATATCGTCGGGGATCGGCACGACGTTGGCTTCGGGAATGCACAGGAATTCGGCAAAACTGCCCGGACGGTTGACGCCGACACCTCTGGTGTTGCGGCACAGGTGCCCGCGCCCGGCCCGGCAGTTGCGGCAGATGCCGCAAACAATGTGGCCCTCGCCGGAGACGCGCTGGCCGATCCGGAACTTGCCGGCCGCTGCACCCGTTTCAACGATCTCGCCACAGAATTCGTGGCCGACGACCATCGGCACAGGAACGGTCCTGGCAGACCACTCGTCCCATTTCCAGATATGTACGTCGGTGCCGCAGATCGCAGACTTGCGGACCTTGATCAGCACATCTCGGGGACCCGGTTCAGGCACCGGGACGCGCTGCATCCACAACCCCTCACGAGGCTCGGCCTTGACCAGCGCCTTCATTTCATTGCTCATCAGATCACTCCCAGTTCACGGCCGGTTTCCACAAAGGCTGCAATGGCCTGGTCAAGCTCTTCGAGCGTATGGGCCGCCGACATCTGGGTGCGGATGCGATCCTGCCCCTTCGGAACCACCGGAAAGCTGAATGGTGCGACAAAGACTCCGCGCGCATCAAGCCCCCTGGCCATGTCCTGGGCCAGTTTGGGATCGCGCAGCATTACCGGAATGATCGGATGCTCGCCGGGCAGCAGGTCAAAGCCCGACGCAGTCATCGCGTCCCGGAAATAGGCGGCATTGCGCATCAGGAGGTCGCGCCGTTCCGGCGAGGCTTCCAGCATGTCCAGCACCTTGAGCGAGGTGGCCGCAATTACCGGGGCCAGAGTGTTGGAAAACAGATAGGGCCGCGAACGCTGGCGCAGCCAGTCGATGACCTCTCGCCTGCCCGATGTATAGCCGCCAGACGCGCCGCCGAGCGCCTTGCCTAAAGTACCGGTGATGATATCCACCTGGCCCATCACACCGCAATGTTCTTGGGTGCCGCGTCCCGCAGCGCCCATAAAGCCTACCGCGTGGCTGTCATCGACCATCACCATTGCACCATGCGCCGCGGCCAGATCGCAAATCGCCGGCAGATTGGCGATATAGCCATCCATCGAGAACACGCCATCGGTGACAATCAGTTTGAAGCGGCAGCCGCGCGCCGCTGCAAGCTGGTCCGCCAGATCCGCCATGTCGGAATTTGCATACCGGAAACGCTGCGCCTTGCACAGCCGCACGCCATCGATGATCGAGGCATGGTTCAGTGCGTCCGAAATGATCGCGTCATCTGGTCCGAGAAGCGTCTCGAACAGGCCCGTATTGGCATCAAAGCAGCTCGAATACAAGATCATGTCCTCCATACCCAGGAACTGCGAGAGGCGGGCCTCGAGCTGCCGGTGTTCCTCCTGGGTACCGCAGATGAAGCGCACGGAGGACATGCCGTAGCCGTAGCGATCCAGTGCTGCATGTGCGGCAGTTACCAGCTCCGGGTGGTTGGAAAGACCGAGATAATTGTTGGCGCACAGGTTTATGACCTGGCGGCCGGCCTCCAGTGTGACGGATCCGCCCTGCGGACTGGTAACGACCCGTTCGGTCTTGTAAAGGCCGGTATCTTTCAGCACGTCAAGTTCAGATGTCAGGTGCTCAATAAAATTCCGTCTCATTGCAATCTCCCCGAATGATGGCGCTGCTGGTCAGCCAGCCATGAAAACAAGTGATATCACCGAAGCTGACTATTGACCCTTTTGGTCATGGCTACAAACAATCCCGCATAGTTTGTTGCGGATTTCGGTCGAATTCCACGCCAACGGTAAGCGTGATGCAGGAAGGACGGGATTTGCCGTTTGTATGGATTGAGCTTGTTTGCTATGAAGCCCTGAGAAATCCCGGGACACGCAATGTACATTGGGGAATGAAAATGAACAATTGGGTCGTACTTCTCGTCATCGGTGTGTTGTCAGTAATTGCAGGATTTGTGGCCCTGCTGAATCCATTCGCCGCATCGGTAACCGTCAATCTGATTGCCGGATGGTCATTTATCTTTCTGGGTATCCTGCAGATAATTGAGGCAATTCGCGCCGAAGGATGGGGCGGAAAGCTATGGACATTGCTGCTCGGTGTTGTCGCGCTTTTTGTCGGCGTCAACCTGGTAGGCAGACCGCTTGAAGGCATGGTTACCCTGACAATTGTGCTGGGTATCATGTTCCTGATATCCGGTGCTTTCAAACTGATTGTCGGCTTCCGCATACATGACAACACGCTCAAGTGGACGGTGGTCATTTCAGGGGTCATTTCGGCATTACTCGGGTTTATGGTGCTGACCAATCTTCCAGGCTCTGCCGTTATCGCATTGGGTGTCATGCTTGCGATTGAGCTTCTCAGCAACGGTGTCAGCGCAATCTCGCTTGCAATGTCGCGCAAATCCGGTGGCGTCGAACACAGCGCCTGAGGCGCCGGCTCATATCCGCACTGTCGCCGAAGCTTTCAGACCTCAACCCGGCTCAGTTGTCTGCAGTCAGGGCAGGTCTTCTGTCATTGCTATTATCTCTCCATAAGCAGGTCAAACTGGACCCGTACCGCGCTCAGTTGCCTGTAAAATACTATCAGTTCCCGCCAGGGGTCATTGATGCGTCCGAGCGCCGACAACGAAGCCACAATACTGCCAATATCGGTCTTCCCGGCCATCATCAGAAATCCGCCCAGAGCCAGAATGCCTACCGTCCCAAGACCGTTGATCAAATTAAGTGCAAACTTCATGGAACACTTCAGTGCGTAAGTCCCGCGCCGGGTTTCATAGATCTCGTCGAAGTCATCCAGAATGGTTTGCTGCGTCTGCTTTATGTCATCGTTGGTGATGGTGCTTGTGGCGTGGCGCAGAGTTCTGACCCTTTGGCGCACACGCTCATTTACAAACTTCTGAAGCGTCAAAACGATAACAGCCTGAGGAAAAATCACACCAAGTAAAAACAGCCCAAGAAAGGGCTGTGTCCAGGCAATGTAGCCTGTAACGCTCACAAGCGTACCCAGTTGCAGAACCGGCGCAGAAATCGATTCACCTGCGAACTTGCCAACCTCTTCGGCCTCAGCGGCAATTATGGTAACCAGTTTACCGCGTTCATCCGCACCCGATGCGATATAGTCATCGCGGTCATTGTAAACCACCTTCCTGATTCTGCGGATGACCGTTTCACTCAGTATCGAACTGCGGTAATTGGCAACAAACTTGAGGCCGCTGTTTAACAGCAGAACGCCGAAATAACCCGCACAGAGCATCAGGAGGTGCTGTTTGGTCATGTTCGCGCCGAGACCATTGATAATGTCTTTCTGGAATTGCAGGGGTACCGCAGCCAACGCCGCAATAGCCAGCGAGAGAACTATCAGCAGAATTTGTTGCCTGCCCGTCACCTTCCAGATACGTCTGTAAAGCTCCAGCATCGAGACAACCTGCTTTCCAAAATGGTGGATGAAGTTTCAGCGGGGATTGAACATGTGACCCTGACTGAAATCAATCAGCAGACTCGAACAGTATAACCCAACTCCCGCCAGCACCACATGCAGAAACTGTCTGACAAGCGTCAACCGAACAATTCCTCGTGGCGCTGGCTGACAGCTGGCCAGACAGACGAGATTTCGGGAACATCCAGGCCGAAATCCTTGTGCAGGCAGTCAACCAGTTCCGTGTATGACGTAAGTAACTGTTCACTTTTATCCCGAGGTCCGATTGTTGTCCTCACGCATCCGCGCAGGATCACGTGGCGGCCGCGGTAGCGGCGCTGCGCCTTGAGCGTGCGGCGGAATGATGAGGCCTCATCGGTTTGCAGCAATTCGCTGATCTGATCGAAATGAGCAGCGCCGACCGGTGCCAGCCGGAAATCAAACGACGTGACATCTGCGTCCACCGGCCGTTCTGAGAACCGCAGCCAGCCATCATCCTGTGCGGTCACCGACAGGGTGTAGGGTGGCTGGTATGTCTGCGCCCGAAACAGTGGCAATGGCGCGATCATACTGCCGCCGAATCCCACATCCACCAGCAACGGTTCATCGCAATCCACGCGCAGCACCATGTGGTCGGCCGGCGCATTGCGGCTTTCACCGTTATTGCCGACATGGGCTGCCAGTGTCTGCACCCGAAAACCGATTTCTGTCAGCGCCCAGCGAAACAGGCCGTTCAGTTCAAAACACCAGCCGCCGCGATGACGCTCCACAACCTTGGCATAGGCGCTTACAACATCCGTCGGAACCGGACGGCCCAATTGCTGATCAAGGTTTTCAAACGGCACGGCCTGCAACTGAGCCTGCATCAGGGCTGCCAGGGTTGCCCTGTCGGCGCGCGCCTTGCCGGTGAAACCGATGCGGCCGAGGTAACGGTCGAGGTTCATGCCGGGGAGTTTAGCCGGGATGGGGCGGGGATTTCCACACTTGTGTTGTTATCCCACGCCCTGTGCCGAAGGAAACAATAGCCGGACAATTACTCCCTGGGAGCGCGGAAGTCGTCGTGGCAGCCCTTGCAGGCGCCCCCGACGGCGCCGATGGCGCCCTTGACGGCATCCACTCCACCGCCGGCGGCTTCTGCCATCTTGTCAGCGGCAGCTACCAGCGCCTCATGCTTTTTGGTGACTTCCGGGTAGGTGTCCCAGCCAGCCTTCTTGGCCCAGGTCTTGCCTTTCATGCCATCATCTTCCATGGCCGAACCCTTCGGCCACATGGCATCCTGGCGGATGCTGGCGACAGCCTTCAGATTGTCGGCGGCAATCGTTGCCTGGCCGGCGTCATACTCAATGTCGCCCTTGACCATGGCGCCCAGTATGCCGAGGTTGAACGATAACAGCTGCATTACCGACTGGCGCGCCTTGATGGCCTTGTCTTCGGCTTCACCCGACATCGCGACACTGGCGCCTGCCATCACCGCCGCTGCAACCACTGTGCTTGCCAACATCCGTTTCATGTCATCTGCTCCTTCGTCTGAAAACTCACCGGTTAAAAAATCCAGACCAACCCGCGCGTGCGAACACGCCTCCGGTTGATCCAGCCACAGAGACAGAATAGGCTATGCGTGAATGATCATTAATTCTTGAAATTTGCAACAAGGGTGTGCAAACATGCACAGGCTCGACTGGAGTGACCTGCAATACATTCTCGCTGTTGCCAACAATGGTTCACTGGCCGCGGCGGCGCGTGCGCTCAAGGTCAATCACTCCACCGTACAGCGCCGCGTCACCTCGTTTGAGGCGCTGCAGCAGGTCACAGTGTTCGACCGGCGCCCGGATGGTTACAAGCTGACCCTTGAAGGCCAGCAACTGCTGGAAGCCGCCAGGGCCGTTGAACAGGCGGTATGGGGGCTGGAGCGCAAGATCTCCGGCACGGACCTGAAACTGGAAGGCACCATCAGGCTCACAACAACAGACACGCTGCTGCACACCGTTGTCGGCAAACCCCTGGCGCTGTTTCACCGGAAATACCCTGACATTGTCATGGACGTGTCGGTGACCAATTCCATTCTGTCCCTGACCCGTCGCGATGCCGACGTTGCGATCCGCCCGGCGCAGTCAAAGCCGGGACCGCTGGTGGGCGATTATCTCGGTGATCTCCACTTTGCGATCTATGCGTCTGCCGGCTACCTGCGCGACAGGCCGCGTCCGAGCCTTGCCGGGCTCGACTGGCTGGCGCCTGGTGATGCGCTGGCTACGTCCGTGCCCGGCCGCTGGCTGCGCCGCGCCGTGCCGAAAGCCAGGATCGTCATGAAAGCAGACAGCCTGCTGGCGCTGGGCTGTGCGGCGCAACTCGGGATTGGCGCGGCCATGCTGCCGACTTTTCTCGGCGATCAGCTGGACGGTATCGAACGGGTCGACGTGGCATACGAGAAGTTCAGCAATGGCCTGTGGATCGTCACCCATGCCGATCTCGCCAACGCGGTCCGCATCCACACTTTCATGACATTCATGAGCGACGCCATAAAACAGGATATTGCGACCAGGCCATGAGCGCCGGGACCCGGATTGCATCATGTCGCTCGAATTATTTTTGTGGTCGAACAGCTTATCCGCCTACGGCGGGCCGTTCTCCGACCCTGAATTATCGCAGTAGGTTCACCCCATCAAACTGCTCGGGCCATGAGCGCCAGGGCCCAGCTTCCTGCCAGTACCGCACCGGTCAGCTTGAGACCATTGATCTGGCGCCGGGCATCGCCAAACCACGTCCTGTCCCTGCGCGACATCCAGTAGCCGCCGGCAAGACCTGCCAGGAAACCGAAAATGTGCGCGCCGATATCGGTGTTGCCTTCGCCAAAGCCCAGCCATGCCATCAGCAAGAAACCACCGCCCAGGGGCGCCCAGTAGCGCAGCGAAAATTCCGGAGGGCGCCATTTGTGCCTGAGCGCCGCCAACAGTCCGACAGCGGCAAACACGGCCGTTGATGCGCCGATCGAGGTGTGCTCCGGCGCCTGCCACAGGGCATTGAGCCAGTTGCCGGCAGCACCTGCCAGCACAGCCGAGGCCCAGGCAATGCCCGGCCCGGTTTCCTTGGCCAGCAGCCAGACGAATATGATGCCATAGGCCAGATTGCCGGCAATGTGACCGAAATCCAGGTGCAGGGTCAGTGCGGTCACTGTGCGCCAGAGTTCCAGGTCAGACGTGACAAGATGGCCCACCATGGCTCCCTCCCCTGCCCAGTCAACGCCAAAGGCCGTTTTTCTGGCGGCACCGAAAAAGAACAACAGCACGGCTGCATAGGCGAGTGCGGTTGTCGAATAGGAAATCACCATGGCCGGTCTGGAACCGACCTGCCGGCCGGCCGCTGCCCCGGTGGCGTTTTCGCTGTCATACTGGTCCAGTTCCCAGGTGGCGCGCAGTTCGTCTTCCGGCGCCACGTAGACCCCGTAACCGCCTTCTTCGGCTGCCAGCATCGAGCGCATTTCCATGGCGGTCAGTGTCAGTGCATAGGCCCTGGCCAGTTCGCGGTCATCGGTCAGGCGAACCCGGACAGGACCTTCATGTTTATTGGCATCGCGCAATGCAGGTGGTGCTTTCCGATCAGATCGGCCCTATATGGGCACTGTTGCACGATAGCGCAAACAACCAGGCCCATAGATGAAACCGGATGACGAACTGGCGGAAGCCTATAATGAAGCCCTGGCGCTGGAAAAGGCCGGCAATCATGCCGCTGCCGCCAAAGCCTACGCGCGAGTGCTGGCACTCGACCCGGATGATCACGGAGGCGCCGCGGTCAGGCTTGCGGCGATGGGGCTGGGCGACACGCCGAAACGCGCGCCGGAAGCCTACGTGGAAATGCTGTTTGACCAGCATGCCAGTGTGTTTGACGACATCCTGGTCGATCAGCTTGGCTATCATGTGCCGATGCTGGTGCGGCAGGCATTGCTGGATCATGCGCCGGGGCCCTATCAGCGCCTGCTCGATCTCGGCTGCGGCACCGGGCTGGCAGGCGTGGCGCTGTGCGACATGGCAAACCACCGCACCGGCATCGACCTGTCGGCCAACATGATCGATCTGGCGGCAGAGCATGAGCTTTATGACGAACTCTACGTGGGTGATGCGGTCAGCTTCGTTGAGGATGTGGAGGATGAACCATGGGACCTTGTCGCGGCCACCGACGTTTTGCCCTACCTGGGCGACGTGGCGGCGCTGTTTGCCGGTGTCCGCCGCATCAGCACCCCAGGCGCGATGTTCGGGTTTTCAACTGAAGTCCTGCCGGATGCGGCAATGGCAGGCCGCGATTTTCTGGTTGGCCCGCACCAGCGCTTCGTGCACACGCCAGCTTATATCCGAACGGCACTGGAGACGGCGGGCTTTACCATGGTGCAGGAGAGCGATATCACGGTGCGCCATGAAGAAGGCATACCGCAGCCCGGTCTTCTGGTGCTGGCAAAAGCGGTTTAGGAAACACACGCCATGGCGTTAAAACAGCAACGTGCTGCAACACTGGATGAAGACCTCGACATGTTCCTGGACGAGCTGTGTGCGAAATGGAACTACCGCAACGAGCTCACAGGTGCCGGGCTGATCGCCGCAAAAACTCCGGTGACCGCTATTGCCTTCACCCGTGCGGTGCTGGTGGCTGAAGGCCTGAAACCTGACAAAGAACCCAACCTGGTGCGCCAGATCAAGCGCAAGTTCATCCAGCGCTACGGCCTCGAGGTCAGCCGCGAGACGTATGTGGGGCCGCTGTGAGCTTTCACCGATCCAGATCACGGAGATTGGAATTACCAGACTTCAACACTTCCTGGACGGACCAAACTCCAGCGAAAAAATAACAATCGATTGTCAAGCCTCTGCCGGGAATGTCGTTTTCAGCAAAGACTTTGTCTGCGGCAACCTTCAAGACTTCGCCCATCGTCAACCCTTTATGGATACCCCGGCATGCTCGAAGAAGCCCGCGCCCGCACCACCCAGCTCCAGGCCCGCATGAAAGACACAGGGCTTGAGATCGCGCTGATCACGGATGAAAGCAGCATTGCCTATTTCGCCGGTTTCTGGGGCTACCTGTCGGTCGAGTTCGGCCGTCCGACCTTCCTGATCGTGCGCGCTGATGATGCCCCCATCGTCATCACGCCGCTGATGGAAAGCGAGATGGTCGGTGCGATGACCTGGATTGCAGATGTGCGCACCTGGGAAGATGCCGGTGACAGCCGCTGGGAAAACGTTCTTGCCCGCACCCTGGGAAGTTCGCACAGGACCATCGGCATAGAGCGCAACGGCCTGCCAATCATCGTGCGCAACTGGCTTGACGATCAGCTCACCGGTGTCGCATTGAGCGACATCAGCCCCCTGATCGGGGCCATGCGCATGATCAAGTCGCCGCTGGAAATCGAGGTGATGAAGCAGGCAGGCCAGATTGCGGGCGCGATGATGAGTGCCGCCGAAGGCGCACTGGCCGAGAATGCGCCTGAATATGAAGCCGCCCTGGCGGTGATCAATGCCGGCACCCGCAAGGCAGCGGGCTTTCTGACCGCAAAGGGCTGGGAACAGTTTGTCTCGCCGATGATCCACAACCTGCAGATCATGCAGTCTGGGCGGGACACTTCCATGGTACATCGCCGGGCCAGCGTGAAACAGCTGCAGCGCGGCGATCCGGTGTATTTCTGTTTTTGCAACATGGCGCAGTTCAAGCAATACAAGCTGGGCTTTGACCGCATGTTCCACATTCTTGAAGTGTCGGATGAAGCCGCGAAAATCCAGCAGGCGGCGATCGACGCCCAGCAGGCAGCCATAGCGGCCATCCGGCCGGGTGTAACCGCAGAATCCATCGCTGCAGCCGCCGACGAGGTCTATGGCGAGCGCGGCTACGCCACCGGATACCGCACCGGACGGTCAATCGGCATGGCCTACCTTGAAAGCCCCGAGCTGAAGCACGGCGACAGGACGATCCTGCAGCCGGGCATGACTTTTGCCGTTGACGGCGGCATCAGTGTTGACGGTGAACTTGGCGGGCGGATCGGTGACAGTATCGTGGTTACCGGGACCGGTTGCGAGTATCTGACCGATTATCCGCGGCAATTGCTGGTGGTGAACCGGTGAGCCAGATAAAGGCCGGCGTTTTCCAGTGTGATGGCGCCGGATTGAGCCCGGCGCAACGGCTTGCCAGTCTCGCCACCGCCATTTGCAACCGGCAACTCGACCTTGTCGTATGTCCGGAACTGTTCATGTCCGGCTACAATGGCGGCAGCCGCCTGCATGACCTAGCCGAACCGGCAGACGGACCGTTCGCAAGGGCCGTTGCGGACCTTGCCCGGCAGACCGGCATGGCAATTTGCTATGGCTATCCCGAACGCGATGGCCGGGTCGTCTATAATTCGGCGCTGGTTGTATCCAGTTCCGGCGAAACCCTCGCCAATCACCGCAAGCTCACCATTCCACCCGGATTTGAGCAGGGGCTTTTTACAGGCGGCGATCAACTCACCCGTTTCGAACTGGGTGGCATGAAGTGTGCGCTGATGATCTGCTATGACGTCGAATTTCCCGAAGCCGTCCGGGCCGCCTGCCTGGCCGGTGCGGAAGTTGTCGTCGTGCCAACCGCGCTCAGCGTGCAGTGGGATCAGGTGGCCCACCGGGTTGTGCCGGCGCGGGCTTTTGAAAACGGCTGTTATGTACTGTACGCCAATCACGCCGGTGTTGAAGGCGACATCACCTATGCCGGCGCCAGCTGCATTGCCGGACCGGACGGCCGCGACGAGGCGCGCGCGGGCGAAGAACCGCAAGTCATTTCGGCAACGCTGGATGCAACCCGGGTGGCTGCAGCCCGCCGGCGATTGCCCTATTTTGCCGATCTGGTGACCCTGCGCCCGAAACTTGATTGAAAATTGGCCATCTGCGGTCAAAAATGCCCGAAATCTGGCCTGGACAGTTGCCACATTCAATTTGCGTTGTAATGTGCGCGCTATATGCTGTTGCTGATAAATTGACGTTTTCCGGGAGGACCAAATGAGTAAATTCAACAGACGTGAATTCGTGAAATTAACCGGCGCTTCGGCAGCCGCCCTGTCACTGCTTGATGGTGCAGCGTTTGCCGCTGAACCACTGAAAATCGGCTTTGTCTATGTCGGCCCGGTCGGTGATCACGGCTGGACCTACGCTCATGACCAGGCTCGCCTGATGATCGAGAAGGAGCTTGGCGACAAGGTCAAGACCAGTTTCGTTGAAAACGTCAAGGAAGGCCCCGATGCAGAGCGCGTCATTCGCCAGCTTGCCCAGGACGGCAACAAGCTGATTTTCACCACTTCGTTCGGATATCATGGACCCGACACTGAAAGTCTCCAGGCAGTTCCCGGATGTGAAGTTTGAACATGCAACCGGTTTCAAGCAGTCGGCCAACATGTCGATCTACAATGCGCGCTTCTACGAAGGCCGCGCGGTCATCGGCACCATTGCAGGCCACATGTCCAAAACCGGTGTTGCCGGATACATTGCCTCGTTCCCGATCCCGGAAGTTGTGATGGGCATCAATGCCTTCACTCTGGCAGCGCAGAAAGTGAACCCGGACTTCAAGACCAAGGTGTTGTGGGTGTCGAGCTGGTACGATCCGCCAAAGGAATCCGATGCTGCCAAGGCGCTGATGGATCAGGGTTGTGACATCATCACCCAGCATACGGATTCGCCCGCAGCACTTCAGGCGGCCGAGCAGCGCGGCATGTATGCATTCGGCCAGGCATCGGACATGTCGAAGTTCGCTCCCAAGGCGCACCTGACCTCCATTCTCGACAATTGGGGCCCCTATTACATCAAGCGCGCGAAAGACGTCATGGACGGCACCTGGGCCTCGGCTTCTTTCTGGGGCGGGTTCAAGGAGGGCGAGGTAAAGCTGTCCGAATACAACAAGGTGATCCCGGCCAACGTCGTTGAGGCCGCTGAAGCCGTACGCAAGGGCATCATCGATGGGTCGCTGCACCCGTTCACTGGACCGATCAGCGACCAGGCAGGTGTCGAGAAATATGCCTCCGGTGCAACCGCGACCGACGAGGAAATGCTCAAGATGAACTGGTACGTGGAAGGGGTTCAGAGCTAAAATACCGCATGGCTTACTATACACCGGACAGTGGACTTTCTGCCTCATTTATCAGGAATTTGCCAGATTTCCACGTCCGGTCCGGTCGGACACGTTGCATTAACCGGATAGTTTTTGTCATCAATATGCATCAACATTTCACTTGTGCGAAAATTTTTGTCACATCATGCTGCGCTCCATTCACCTGTCCTGTCCTGAAGGAGTACCGAAATGAGCAAACAAAATCCCCCCTTGCGCGCCCGTGTTGAAGGCGGTGGCACTCCTGAAATGTCGGACTGGTATCTGAAGTCTGAAACCGGTGTGTTGCGGGATGTACTTCTCGGTCCTGCAGAAACTTTCCGCTGGCTTGGCCTGGAAAATGCCGCCTGGTCATCGCTGGTTCGCGACACCCTGCGCCGTGGCCTGAGGTTCGACAAGCAGCTTGCCATGCGCCAGCACCGGGAAATGGTCGATGCCTATGAGAGCGCCGGGGTTAGCTGCCATTTCCTGCCGGCAGATGAACAGGTACCGTACCAGATCTACGCGCGGGATTCTTCGTTCATGTCACCTTATGGCGCGGTGATCTGCCAGTTGGCCAGCCCGCGCAGACGCGGTGAGTATGCACCCGTGTTGCGATTTTACCTGGAGAACAACATACCGGTCTACGACATGGTGTCGGCGGGAAACTTCGAAGGCGGAGACTTCAACATCATCCGTCACGGTGTTGCCCTGGTCGGTTATACCGACCACCGATCGGAAGAAGTCGCCGCCACCCAGGTGGCCAACTGGTTCAGGGCGGAAGGCTGGGAAATCAAGTATGCGCCCATCGACCAGTTCTATGTCCATATCGATCTGATGGTCTGCATGCTCAATGACAATTGTGCCGCTGTATGTCTCGACACGACACCAGATGATATCGTTGCCTGGCTGAAGGAAAAGAAGATCGAGATCATCCCGGCATCCTTCAAGGAAACCATGGCGTTAGGCTGCAATGTCGTGGCGCTGGGCGGCGACAGGGTACTGTCCACCCTGGGTGCCAGTGACCTGAACACAAAGATGCGTGCCGCAGGGTTTGAGGTCTACGACCCCGACATGACGATGTTCACCTGGGCCGGCGGCGGGGTTCACTGCATGTGTCAGCCACTACGCCGCGAAGCTGCCTGAAGGCTGCGACGGTGGTCTGATTCAGGGTCAGGGCCTGTTGAGTATCATTTTTGTCCGGACCCGTTCACTGGCCCGGGTACCAATCTGCGGATGCTGCCGGCCGGCCAGTCCCCATGCCCCGAACAACATCAGGCCAATGGCGCCAAATACACCGGCAAGAGGCAGGACCAGCAGCACCAGCCACGCAATTCCCGGCGTGGCGATGCCGGAAACATCCCGGAAACTGGAGTAGACCGCCGCCATCTCGGTACGTTCCGACGGTTTCACGGCGAGAAGGAACGGAAGTCCTGCGGCAATATCGAGCAGGATCAGGAAAAGTGATCCGGTCATCAGCAGACCCATCGCCAGCAAGGGCAACGGCGAGGCTAAGGTCGCGGCAACAAACGTCACACCACAGGCAAAAAATCCGGTGCGCACCGCCGTGCGAACACCCCGGCGCTGCATCCAGCGCAGCATCAGCGGGGTGGCAAAGAGGAGGGCGTTGGTCAGGGACAGCATGGTCCCGCCGATTTTGTCACCCAGGCCTGCCTCCACTGCAAAGATCGGCAGATAAACCACGTAAACCCACCAGCCGCATGACCGGATAACGGCGAAAAGCCAACCGGCGATCAATCGGGGCTGGGCAAAAAAACGGCCAACGAACGAAAGCGGGTTTGCCGCCGGCGCACGGGCCTTTGCAATGATCTTTCCGTCACCAAGGCGCATGATCCAGAACACCACCAGAAGCACAATGGCGGCAGACGCGGAAACCAGGAACGGCGCCGGCCGCCAGAAATCCAGCAGCCACACACCTGTTACGGGTCCAACTGTCCAGGCCAGAGCGCTGTAGAACATGCGCAGCGTCTCCGAGTGCCCCAACTCCGCCTTGGCGATGTAATCCAGAACATAGGCATTCAGGCAGATGAACACGGTCACGGTAGCAATGGCGTTGCACAGCAGCCCCAGGATCAGGAGATTCCCGCCGACGATCGCCAGTGTATTGCCCAGTACGAACAATCCTGCCCCCAGTGAGAACATCCAGCGCCGGGGAACATGGCGGGCCAAGCGCGGCAGCATCAGGGCTGCACCCAGCGACATCACCCCGACTACAAAGTAGATCAGTGAAATGGTTCCGGTGTCCGGAAACACGTGATACACCGACAGAGGCATGACTGTGAGAAGAATGCCGCGGACCATCGACTCAATTCCCGACAGCAAGGCAAACTTCTTTACGTCGTCGGCCGGGGCGCGGCGCAACCGCAGGGTAAATGAACGATCAAACACCAGACGAGACTCCGCAACTGCCGAGGGTCGTGACCCTGGATCCACAAGAAGCGTGAATGTTTCGAGCGTCTAGCAATTGAGCGACCCTGACAGGTCGCAATCAGAGTACTTCATGACCCAGATAGAAGTGATTTTTCAGCGGCTACAAATTCAACCGTGTTGCCGTCCGGATCCGTGATGAAAATCCCCTGCCAGCCGATCCAGTCAAATACCTGTACCTGATATTCAACCTGTTGATCTTCCAGCCATTTTTTTATGACTTCCTGCTCGTCATAGGCCACTGTCAATGCCAGATGGTGCAGTGAAGAGGATGCACCGGTTTCAGGTGCATCGGAACCTTGCGGGTGCAGGTTCGCGCGACCTGCGGTGGGGTGAAACAACGCCAGAACGGTGGTGTGGCCGCCATACCCGGCACAGATCCGGAAGAACGCAATCCCGGCATCGCGTGTATCGCGCAACACTTCCAGACCGACTACATCGCGGTAGAACTCAAACATGGCGTCCATGTCAGAACATCGAATGGCAATTTCACCGAGCTGGTGGACACTGAATGGTGGACGGGACAATCGGGTATCTCCACTGAGTTACTGCCTGAAGGCCAGTTGATCAAAATCCCGCAACAAGGTTCAGCTTTCACCGGCGACCGCACATTGGCCCGCAATTGACTGACACAGCCGCTGCCCAGTTCACTCAGTACCACGCATCCGGGATTTCCTCTTTCCGCCGGGCCACATATGCGTCCAGTTCTTCCCTGATGCCGGCATCGATCGGCGGCGCTTGATACTGCTTCAGCATATTGTTCCATTGATCGTAAGCGCGCATTCTCATATCGCTGGAGCCTGCTTCTTCCCAACTTTCCACGTTCTCACTGTCGGACAGTCGCGGCTCATAAAAAGCCGTCTGGTAGTTCCGCATGGTATGGGCGCAACCCAGAAAATACCCGCCGGGCGCCACTTCAGCGTAGGCGTCCCTGGCAAAGGCCTCGTCGCTGGTGTCGAGTGCCTCGTCCAGTATCTTCTGGTAACTGCCCAGACGATCTGCATCCATGACCAGTTTTTCAAAGCCGGTACACAGACCTCCTTCCAGCCAGCCGGCTGCGTGCAGCACGTAATTGGCACCGGCCAGCATGGTCGAATGCATGGAATCAGCTGATTCATAGGCTGCCTGGGCGTCTTCTATTTTCGACGCCGTCAGGGAACCGCCGCAGCGTAGCGGCAATCCAATTCTGCGGGCGAGCTGGCCAATTACGTAGTTGCTCAAGACCGGCTCTGGCATGCCGAATGTCGGCGCTCCGGATTTCAATGACATTGATGACAGGAAGTTTCCGAGAACAAATGGCGCACCGGGCCTGACCAGCTGGGTGAAGGCGCAGACCATTATGGCCTCGGCCATTGCCTGGGTCACTGACGCAGCGGTGGAAACAGGCCCCATCGCACCACTCAGGATAAATGGCACGACAATGATGCCCTGCCCGCGTCCGGAATAAACCCGAATCGCCTCGGTAACGACCTTGTCGACCAGCAAGGGCGAGTTGGTGTTCACGTTACCCATTATGACGCAGTTTTCATCCATCACCTGCCTGCCGAAGACAATCTCCGCCATGTCGACACTGTCCTGCGCCCGCGACATCTCCGTGATGGCGCCGAGATGCGGCTTGTCACTCAGCGTCATGTGGGCATACAACATGTCGAAATGCCGCTTGGATACGGGAAGGTCACAAGGTTCGCATGTGACAAACCCGCCATGATGCAGGTTTGGATGCATGTAGGTGAGCTTTACCAGCTTGCGAAAACTCTCAATGTCGCCATAGCGGCGGCCACCGTGCAGGTCGCGCACAAAGGGCGCTCCGTAGATCGGCGCATAAACCTGGTTGTTGCCGCCGATGACCACCGAGCGATCACGGTTGCGGGCCAGCTGGGTGAATTGCGCCGGTGCGGTGGCGCACAGCGAACGCACCCAGTCTGCGGGCGCGCGAACGATATCGCCGTCTATTTTCGCACCTGCCTGCTTCCAGATGCGAATGGCTTCAGGGTCATCCCGGAACGCCAGCCCCACATCCTGAATGATCCAGTCGACCTGCTCTTCCAGTTTGACCAGCCTGTCATCGTCCAGCACATCAAAGAACGGCATTGCACGGCGAATATAGGGAGAGGCCGGGACACCGGTACGTGATGTTTGCCTGTCACGCGAGACACGATTACGACGCGCCATCGGGTTTATTCACCCGGTTGCGGGATTGCCTGAGCCGAACCTGCCGTATCAAGCTCTTCGGCCAGCCGCTTTTCGATGAATCCGCGCGGCCGGGTAAACCGCGCCATAAGGTCATAAAGCACCGGTGTCAGGAACAGCGTCAACACGCCTGCGCACAACAACCCGCCAATGACCACGGTGCCTATCGCGACGCGGCTTTCGGCACCGGCGCCGGAAGCCAGCACCAGCGGCACCGCGCCCAGAACGGTCGATATGACGGTCATGACGATCGGGCGCAGGCGAAGTACAGATGCCTCTATCACTGCTTCACGGACTTCCATGCCCTCATCGCGCAACTGATTCGCAAACTCGACGATCAGGATACCGTTCTTTGCCATCAGGCCGATCAGGAGAATGATGCCGATTTGCGAGTAGATATTGAGGCTCAGTCCGGCGCCCCACAATGCATAAAGCGCGCCCGCCACAGCCAGTGGCACAGACAGCATGATGATCAGCGGATGTACAAAACTTTCAAACTGTCCGGCCAGCACAAGAAACACGATCAGTATGGCAAGCGCAAATGTCACAGCCACTCCGGACGAGGCCTCAAGATACTGCTGTGACTGGCCGGAAAAACTCAGGCTGGCTTCCGGTGGCAGTGTGCTGGCGGCTTCATCGCGTACAAAGTCAATTGCGTTGCCAAGCGCATAGCCTTCATTCAGGGCTGCCGACAAGGTGATGGACGGCAAACGATTGTATCGCTTCAGCGCCGGCGCCTCGGATGTTTCCACGAACTTGACCACCGATGAAAGCGGCACTATCGATCGGCCATCGTCGGAGCGGATGAACAGTTTCGAAATATCATCCGGCGATTGCCGGTGGCGATCTTCCGCCTGGAGGATCACGGGATACTCACGGCCCCGGTCGATATAGCTGGTGATCTCGCGAGAAGCCAGCATGGTCTGCAGGGTAGATGCGATGGTGCGTACCGAAACGCCCAGATCGTCTGCTCGCTTGCGGTCTACAGTCAGGCGGAATTGCGGCTGGTTCTGCTCGAAATCGATTTCCGCATTGGCCAGACCGGGGTTGTCCTGCGCTTTTTGCAGCAGTTCCTCGGCCCACACCTTGACGTTTTCATAATCCGGTCCGCCAATAACGGCCCGCAACGGGCTGGAGTTGCCGCGCAGCCCCAGGCCGGACGGCATGACGGGGAAACCGCGGGCACCCGTAACACTCTCGACCATGGGAATGATCCGGCGGCGCGCGGCAACCACCGAGCTGTCGCGTTCATCCCAGGGGGCAAACCTGATCACCATGAATGAACGATACGGTCTGTCGCGAAATCCGGTAAAAGTGTAAATGACCCTTATATCGAGTTCGTCCTTGACCTTGATCAGCTGCTCTTCAAGTTTCTTGACCTGGGCATCGGTGAACGCCAGCGTTGAGCCCTGCGGTGCAGTCATCGGCACGAAAACAAGGCTTCTGTCCTCGGTCGGGGTCAACTCGCGTTGAGTGTTCTGCAAAGCGAAGTAGCTGGCGCCGGAAAATACCAGGCAGGCGAAGATAACGACCAGCGGCGCATGGATGGAGGCCGTGACTGCGCGGCGATACCAGCGGTACACAACACCTTCAGGCTGTTGAAGTTCATCAGGGGAGACGTCGTCGCGCGCCTTCAGGATTTTCGAGGCAAGCGCCGGGCAGGCGCTCAGCGCCACAAAGGTGGAAATGATAACGGCGCTGGCCAGCACGAAACCAAACTCGGTAAACAGTTTGCCGGCTGCGCCCTGCAGGAATGAGATCGGAACGAACACTGCTATCAGCGTGACAGAGGTTGCCAGAATGGCAAACGTCACCTGCCTTGCCCCATGCACGGCTGCCTGCAACCTGGTCTCGCCGCGCGCCAGGCGGCGTTCAATATTCTCCAGCATGACGATGGCATCATCAACCACCAGTCCAATAGCCAGCAGCAATGCCAGCAATGTCAGCACGTTGAGCGAGAAGCCCAGCAGGTAAATCAGGAAGAAACATCCGATCAGTGACACCGGAATGGTTATGGCCGGAATCAATGTGGCCCGGACAGAGCGCAGGAACAGCAGGATCACAAGGACAACCAGAATCAGCGACAGGCCCAGCGCGATCAGCACTTCCTTGATCGACGCGCTGACAAATACGGCATCATCCGAGCCTACGAAAATCTGCATACCCTCCGGCAACTGCGCATTGAGGGTATCAAGCTGCTCTCGAACCGCATTTGATATGGCGATCGTATTGGATTGCGACTGACGCAGGACCGCGATACCGATGGCGTTCAGACCGTTTGAGCGCACGATGGTGCTGTCGTCCTCGACGCCTTTCTCCACCCGCGCCACATCACCCAGCCTGATCGGCACACCACCTGCTTCTGTTACCACAATGTCGCGAAACTGTTGTGGATCGGTCAGCCTGGAATCCAGCCGGACGGTAAACAGCCGGGTATTGGATTCAATTTCGCCTGCCGGCAGTTCCAGGTTGTTCTGGCGCAGCGCCGTCTCGACGTCAGCCACGGTGAGATTGCGCGCCGCCAGGGCCCTGCGGTCAAGCCAGATGCGGATAGCGGCGCGACGCTGGCCGTAAATGCGCACATCAGCCACCCCGTCAAGCGTGGTAATGCGATCCTTGATGAAGCGCTCCACATAGTCGGTGACCTCCTCCGGGCTCTGCCGGTCGGAGTAGACAGCCAGACGCATCACCGGATCAGCGTCGGAATCGCTCTTGACCACCTGTGGTTCGTCCACTTCCTCCGGCAGTTGACCTCGCACCCTGCCAACTGCGTCACGCACGTCATTTGCCGCCTGGTCGATGTCGCGGCCAAGCTCGAATTCGATGGTGGTGGTTGAACGCCCCCGCTGACTGGTGGAAGTAATGGTCTTGACGCCGGAAATTCCGGCGACGGCACTGTCTACAATTTCAGTGATATCCGTGTCGACGACTTCAGGCGCGGCCCCAACGTAGGTAGTGGTAACAGACACGACGGACGAATCCACGTCCGGCAACTCACGCACCGAGATTGCATTGAGCGAAGCCAGTCCGGCCACGATGATCAGCAGCGACACGACCGCTGCCAGTACCGGCCGGCGGATGGAGAGTTCCGACAGGGTCATTGGGCTGCGCCTGGCGCCTTGGCGTCCACAACCCTGACTGCGGAACCAGGACGTACCTTCGAAGTGCCAAGCGTTACAATTTCGTCGCCCTCGGCAAGCCCGCTGACAATCTGCACAAACCCTGGTTCGCGCACGCCGATTGTAACATTCCGCTTGTTTGCCTTGCCATCGGCCACAACAAACACGTGTGAATTGGCGCCCTCAACCGTGATTGATTCTTCGGGCACCATCACCATGGCCTCGCTGTCCAGTTCAAGCGTCAGCTGCATGAACATGCCGGACGGCAGGGCCCCATCTGAATTGTCAATTTCCGCGCGCACCCTGAATGACCGGTTGACGGGATCAACCATTGTATCCACCTGGGTGATCTTCGCATCAAAAACCCGATCAGGGTAAGCTGCCGTAATCGCCCTGGCATGCAGACCGACCCTGGCGATTGCGAAATATTCTTCGGGTACGGCAAATTCAAGAAGCACCGACGACAGGTCATCGAGACGGGTCAGTACCGTGTCCTTGGTGACCCGCGCGCCCGCATCTACCGCGTGAAATCCCGGAGTGCCTCCGAAAGGAGCCAGAATTGTCCGGTCCGCCAGGCGGGCCCTGGTGCGATCAACCTGGGCTGCAGCAGCAGACATGGCGGCCTGCAGCTCCTCAACGGATGACTTTGCGGTGATACGTGACTGGCTTAGCTGTTCGCCGCGCTTGAGAGCAAGATCGGCTTTCAGAAATTCCGCTTCTGCCTGTGCCAGGTCTGCCTTTTCGATATCATCATCGAGTGTGAACAGGACAGCACCCTTTTCGACACGGGTGCCTGATGTATAATGGATTGCAGTGACCGTGCCGTCTGCCTTGGGCTTTATGTCGACATAACGAACTGCGCGGGTATTTCCGACGGCTTCAACAGTGCGCGAAAGTATACGAATTTCCGCAAATGCTGTCGCAACAGCCGTCTCCCCGCCACCGCGGCGATTGCTGTCTGGTTCCGGTTTGCCACCTGCCTGCTTTGCCGCGTCAGACGAAGTTGCGGCAACGCTGGCCTTCCAGTGATCATACCCCGCATATCCGCCATAGGCGACAGCGCTCAGCACCATCAGGACAAGTATTTGTTTAAAAACAGACATTACGCGAGCAGCACTTTCATCCGGTTATGACGTATCGGCCATCGCTTCATGACGTATCAGCCACTGGGTTTCCGTCGTTCACATGGCGGTTCATGTCTTAGGTCGTGCAGGTTATACGCTGAATCAAGGATGGCGAAAAGAAACTTGTCGTGAACGTGATGAAGTGGTCAAACACTTCTATCTGAGAAACAAATGAACTAGCGTCCGCATCATGTCCAAACCAGAATACATGAATCCGCCAGGGCTGCCACAAGTCGATCCGGTTGGCACACAACTTGATGATCAGATTGCACATGCCATCGACAGCAAGACCAAACCACCCGGATCGCTCGGCCGCATCGAAGCGCTGGCGGCTCAGATTGCCCGCGTTCAGCACACACTGCTGCCGGTCATGGATACCTGCTCGCTGACCATTTTTGCCGCCGATCACGGCATCGCAACAGCCGGCGTTTCCGCATTTCCGCAGGAAGTGTCGCGCCAGATGGTGTTGAATTTTCTCGCTGACGGTGCTGCCGCCAATGTGTTTGCCAAAACACAGGGCATCGCCGTACGCGTGGTCGATGCGGGCATTGCCGGTGAACCCCTGTCCCACGAGAAACTGATTTCACGCCGTGTGGCGCCAGGTACTGCCAGTTTTCTGGATGGACCAGCCATGACGCATGAGCAATTGTCTGCATGCCTGGAACATGGTGCCAAACTTGGCAAGTCGGCAACCGGCGATGCTGTCGCGTTTGGCGAGATGGGTATTGCCAACACCTCGTCTGCGGCACTTTTGGCACACAAGCTTACCGGCCGGCCGCTGGCGGATTTTGTGGGACGCGGTACCGGTGTCGACGATGCTGGGCTGGTTCGAAAACTGGCTGTTCTGGAGAAAGCCGGCGCCCGAACGCCGGGTGCGTTGAACACCGGACAAACCATGGCGGAGTACGGTGGTTTTGAAATAAACATGATGACAGGTGCAATGCTGGGCGCTGCCGCTTCCGGGCGCATAATCCTGGTCGATGGAACCATTGCGACGGCTGCTGCACTGGCCGCCGTTCACCTGCTGCCGGCGGTGCGTGAATATTTGGTGTTTTCTCATGCCTCTGGCGACGCTGGCCACGAAGCAATGATCACCGCCCTTGGGGTCAGGCCGCTGCTTGACCTGGATTTGCGGCTGGGCGAAGGCACAGGTGCCCTGCTGGCATGGCCATTGCTGAGATGCGCCGCAGCCATGTTGTGCGATATGGCGAGTTTTGAAAGTGCCGGGGTTTCCGGCAAGGCATGAACGACAATTTTCGCAAACAACTGTCGAGCTTCGCAATCGCCCTGCAGTTCATGACGCGTCTGCCCGGTTTGAACAACGCAGAATGGTCGAAAGAGCGTGAACGCGCATCTGTTGGCTATTACCCGGCATCAGGCGCCGTTATCGGGCTCATCGCAGCAATCGTTTACTGGCTGGCAGCGCAAATCTTCAGCGGCACGCTCGCCAGCCTGCTTGCGGTCGCAGCTGCCGTCCTTGTAACCGGTGGGTTGCATGAAGACGGACTGGCAGACGTCTGCGATGGAGTTGGCGGCGGCCAAAACCGGGAAAAAGCCCTCGCCATCATGAAGGACAGCCACATTGGTGCGTATGGCACCCTTGGTCTGATCCTGGTTATCGCGGCAAAGGTATTCGCACTGGCCAGCCTGACGCCCGCAATAGCGGTCGTGGCGCTGGTAGGTGCACATGTGACCAGCCGTGCGGCTATTCTGGGAGTATTGGCGACAGCCCGGTATGCCCGTCCGGAAGGCGGTACAGCCAGCGCGGTAGCGGCAAAACCCTCGCGGGAAAGCTGGCTTGCTGCCGGGATAACGCTGTTGCTGATCGTGGCCGGAAGTCTGGCAGTGCTGCCGGCAGGCGCAATCGTCTGCGCCATTGCCGGATCGGCAGTTGCCGCCATCGTGGTCCGGTATCGGTTTATGCAGAAACTTGACGGATACACCGGCGATTGTCTTGGCGCGGTGCAGCAGGCGGGCGAACTCGGCTTCTATCTTGGGCTTGCGGCATGGGTCTAGTTCTGCTGCGCCACACCAGACCCGACATTGCAGACGGCACGTGTTATGGCGTGACCGACCTGAGACCCGGCGCCAATTTTGCCAGCGAAGCCATGGCAGTCCTGGATATTCTGCCGTGGAAGGCGGATCAGATTTTATCCAGCCCGCTTGTCAGGTGCGCCAGGCTGGCCGAGCACATAAGCACGACACACGGCTCACAACTTGCATTTCATGATGGACTGAAGGAAATGGATTTCGGTGTCTGGGAAGGCCTGCGGTGGGACGATGTACCGGTTGATGAATTAAACCAGTGGGCCAACGATCTGCTCTACGCGCGGCCTCACGGGGGTGAGAGCGTGCATCAGATGCAGGCGCGGGCGCTTGCAGTGCTTGAGGCAACCGGGGCCTGGCAAACCGGCACCAGCACGCTGGTGGTCACCCACGCAGGCGTTATTCGGGCGGTACTGGATCATGTTGGCGTGCGCGACGCCTGGGTTACCCAGACACCGTATGGCGGCGGCTGGGTGATTGCAGCAGACAACACCGCAACGGCACTGGGATAATACCAGCAGTTCAGGCTACGCTCTCATCCCAGCCGCTGATTGCCTTCACTTCCAGAAAGTCTTCCAGACCCCAATCGCCACCTTCGCGGCCATTGCCGGACATCTTGTAGCCACCGAACGGGCTGCCGCCGGGACGCTGGGCACCGTTCAACAACACCATGCCGGCACGCAGTTCGCGGGCTACCTTCTGGGCGCGCGCCTGATCGCCGGACTGCACATAGGCCGCCAGGCCGTATTGCGTGTCATTGGCGATTTCGATGGCCTCTTCCTCGGTTTCAAACGGGATCATGGCAAGGACCGGGCCGAAAATCTCCTCTCGGGCTATGGCCATGTCGTTGTTAACGTCGGCAAACACCGTCGGGCGCACATAGTATCCGCGGTTGAAACCTTCAGGACGGCCGGTTCCACCGGCCACCAGTCTTGCACCTTCGTCGATACCTTTCTGGATCAGCGTCTGCACCTTGTCGAACTGCATTTGCGAGATCAACGGACCGATGTGATTGCCCTCTTCAGCCGGATCGCCAACCTTGCAGTTGTTTGCAGTTTCTGCCGCGATTTCCACGGCACTATCATAAACCGAACGCTCTACCAGCATGCGGGTCGGAGCATTGCAGGACTGGCCGGTGTTGTTGAAGCAATGCAATGTACCGCGCTTGACAGCTTTCGGAATATCCGCATCGGCAAACACGATGTTGGGTGACTTGCCGCCCAGTTCCAGTGTCACGCGCTTGACTGTTTCTGCCGCCGCCTTTTGCACGGCGACACCTGCACGCGTGGATCCGGTGAAGGACATCATGTCTATTCCGGGATGGCGCGACATGGCTTCGCCGACATTGGGGCCGTCGCCATTCACCAGATTGAAAACGCCTGCCGGGAATCCGGCTTCCTCCATTATTTCAGCAAACACGATGCCGGACATGGGTGAAATTTCCGAAGGTTTGAGAATGACCGTGCAACCAGCGGCAACGGCAGGAACCACCTTCAGACAAATCTGGTTCATTGGCCAGTTCCAGGGTGTAATCAGACCACATACCCCGATGGGTTCATGGGTAATGTGCTCGCTCGTCACTTTTTCGCTCAGGGGAGCGTCAAACTTGAAATTCTTCAGCGTGCGAATGAACGACTTGATATGGCCCCAGCCGGCTCCTGCCTGCTGCTGGGTCGACATGGTGATTGGGGCGCCGACCTCGCAGGAAATAGTCTTTGCCATATCGCCGGAACGCTTTTCGTAAGCGGCCAGCAGCTTTTCGAGATATTCCAGACGTTCTTCGCGGCTGGTCCTGCTCCAGGTCCGGAACGCTTTGCGCGCCGCAGCAACTGCTGCGTCCACATCGGCGGCAGAGCCCAGCGAGATGGTCGCAAATGCTGTTTCTTCAGCCGGATTGATTACCTCCAGTTCATGCTCCCTGGCAGGCGCCACCCATTTGCCGTCAATGTAAAAATCTGTCTTGCGAAGCATGTGAAACCTACCCTTGAACGTTATTGAATGCATCGGAACCCGATATTGTGACACAAGTAGACTTGCCGGTGGCTGCTTACAAGCCCCCTCACCCTCAATACAGTCATGCAATTTTTTGCACGCACTTGCGGAGCCGGAAACCTAGGCCCGCCCGGCAACCAAGATGCGAGCCAGCTTCAACCAGTGAAACAGGCCTGCAAGCGGTCGCGATTTACCGATGGAACGGTCCTGGCCGACAACCATGGACGGGTCGGCAAGAACGTTGTAGCGGCTGTTGACATGAGCCAGCAACCGGGCCTGACGATCATACATGTGAACAACTGGGCAGGGCTGACCGCCCCGAATTCTGATTTTCGCGTCTGCATCAATCACCATATCCGTATCTCGGTAGACATTGGCCACGAACTGATGGTTCGGCACCAGCGAGCACATACCAGCCATCCGGGAATGGGCAATCAGGTTAGTGGAGATGTTGTCGAGGCCGGTTGTGTGCTTTGTCCACTCATGTGTGGCAAGCGCTATATTCAGTTTGGCCCGGCACATGCGTTCGATACCCGCTGGCGTTCCGGCAATTACCCCGCCGTTGACAATCGGTTTG
This sequence comes from uncultured Alphaproteobacteria bacterium, assembly GCA_963700885.1. Classification (GTDB taxonomy): domain Bacteria; phylum Pseudomonadota; class Alphaproteobacteria; order Rhizobiales; family Aestuariivirgaceae; genus Anderseniella. The sequence continues at coordinate 96,872 of CAVOZJ010000001.1, read as the reverse complement.
CCCTTCAGGTTTTGCCGCCATGTCCCCGGCAACATGGCCCACGCCCAACGGCCATTGATCGTGCGAAGGGTCCAGCTCGAAGTATCATCATTTTCGGCAAATACGGTCAGGTCATTGTGCGGAAAACTTGCAAAGGGATCTGCCTGAAACACCACGTCACGGCTGTCCACCAGCAATAACTGATCGACACCTGCCGGCAAGTCCTTCAGGATATCAAGGTAGAATTCAATCCGGGCCAGTGCCGGGTACGGCCGGTATCCGTCCGTCTTGCCTGCCGGGTAAACAACAATGCCTTGATCTGCAAAATCTTCCGCCAGCGTGGCGTCAGGATTGGCGACAATTACCAGATGCGCGCCTGAGTGCTCTCGCAATGAATTGATCAGTGGTCTCAACAGGTTAGACGGATACCCGGTGGCCACGGTTATGACGCATTGCCTGGTTTTCCGGTTGTTCCATGACAGTTTGCCGCCTGACGGATCAGAAATCCGCGCCACCCACTGTGCGAAGTTGTCCGGCGTGTCTGGTTCAGACATCAAACCTCTCCATGCACTCCCCGCTACGCCAGACTACATATTCTGGACTGGAGGATTCTGACCAGGCAATGTAATGCACTGTTCAGGAGGATTCAAAGCCACTTGACAACCGCCCGGCAAATCCACTGACTGTTCTTGTATTCACATTGCCGGAGGTCCGCCGTGCCAGCCAGCCTGTCTTCGTCTCAGATCGAGGCCTACCAATCCGACGGCTTTCTGTTTCCCATCGATGCCATGCCGGCCAGGCAAGCTGCTTCCTTGCGCGCCGAAGTCGAAAAGATCGAACAAACCTATCCCGATGGTTGCCTGCCGCAACCGGTATCACAGTATTTCCGGGTAGGCGCGCATGTCGTCATTCCGCTGATGGCCAGGATTGCGGGCACACCGGCCGTGCTGGATGCTGTTCAGTCCATCCTTGGACCAAACCTGCTGGTCTGGTCATGCGAGCTATTCATCAAGGAACCCCACACCCGGAAAATCGTGTCATGGCATCAGGATCTTACATACTGGGGCATGGGTGAAACGGACGACCAGATGACTGCCTGGATCGCCCTGTCACTGGCGACAACGAAATCGGGATGTATGAAATTTGTTGCGGGATCTCACAAAAATCACATCGTGGCGCATCGCGACACGTTTCATGAAGACAACCTGTTGTCGCGCGGCCAGGAAATTGCGGTAGACGTCGACGAGGAAGCTGCAACCGACATCGTGCTGCAACCGGGACAGATGTCCTTGCATCATGGCAGGATGTTTCACGCATCGGGACCGAACACGTCAGATGACCGGCGCATCGGATGCGCCATCCGCTATGTGACCCCGGGCGTCAGGCAACTGGTGGCCGAACGTGACTATGCCATGCTGGTGCGCGGTTGCGATGCCGAACAAAACTGGATCAATATTGCCGCGCCATCCGAGGAATTCGGCGCCGACTCAATAGTTCTTTACGAGCAAATTCGCCGCGATCAGGCAGCAGCCCTCACGCAGGGTGCTGCACAGCAGGTTGGATTATATGCCGAGACAGCGAGCAGGATGTAAATTGCCATGAACAAGCCAACGCCCACCGTCAATTTCACCGAAATGAAACATGGCACGCGTGACGAGTACCTGATGTTGCGGGAAATGGAACAGGACCACGTCAGGCTGACACCGGACCGCATCCTGAAAGCCCTGCGTGACCAGCAGGATGAGACCATAGAGGGTTACAAGATCACCCGTCTTGAGCATGGATTGCAGTCTGCCACCCGGGCATGGCGTGACGGTGCCGACATTGACTGGGTGGTGGGGGCAGTATTGCATGACATCGGCGACGGACTGGCGCCGCAAAACCATGATGAATTTGCTGCCGCAATCGTACGACCGTATCTGAGGGAGGAAGTGACCTGGTGTGTGCACCATCATGGTGCATTTCAGATGGTGTATTATGCCCATCACTATGACTGGAACCAGTTTGAACGGGAGAAATTCGCCGGTCAACCCTATTACCGGTCGTGTGTCGATTTCTGCGAGTTCTGGGATCAGGCGAGCTTCGATCCGGACTATGACACGCTGCCACTGGAGTTCTTTGAGCCCCTGATCAGGAAGGTGTTTGCGCGCCACCCCTATGCGGAGGCGACTGTTCAGCCCGGGGTGAAAAGCCCGTTGCGGGACGAAGCTGTCGCAGCCCAACGCACAGCAGCCTGACCCTGTCGGCCAAACCCGGACAGCAGTGAACCTTCGCCGGGGTGACGAGGAAAGAGCAGGACCAGCGCGGCAACGCTTCTATTTGGGGCAAAGATGTTCTAGCAATGTGCCCATGACACAAAGCATTACCCACCTGGACAAGCTCATCTCCTTCAACACTGTCAGCCGGGAGTCCAACCTTGCGCTGATCGATCATGTCAGCGAATTACTGCGGCCGCTGGGCTTTCGCATTCAGCTGGTGCCATCCGAGGATGGCGGGAAAGCCAACCTGTATGCCTCCATTGGTCCCGATGATGTACCGGGTGTCGTGTTGTCGGGTCACTCCGACGTCGTTCCGGTAGAAGGTCAGGCATGGTCTTCGGATCCCTTCGTCATGCGACGTGACGCCGGCCTGCTCTATGGCCGGGGAACAGCCGACATGAAAGGCTTCATCGCGTGCTGTATTGCCATGGCGCCTCACGCCGCCAGGCTCAGGGACAAACTTTCAGCACCAATTCATTTTGCCTTTTCCTACGATGAGGAAGTCGGCTGTGTCGGGGTACGCCGCCTCATTGAAATGCTGGAGCCCGTGTCGCCGAAGCCGCGATACTGCATCATCGGTGAACCGACCCTGATGCAGGTTGTAACCGCGCACAAGGGCAAGGCCGGCGAACGCGTCACCTGTACCGGGCTCGAGGCGCATTCGAGCCTGGCGCCAACTGCCATCAACGCCGTTCATCTGGCGATAGACCTGATCAATGAAATCAGGCGGCTGCAGGCTGAAGTCGCCGAGACCGGCACAAGGGACGGCGATTATGATGTTGCCTACACGACGCTTCACGCGGGCAATCTGCACGGCGGTGAAACGCTCAACATCGTACCCAATCTTGCAAGGTTCGAGTATGAAATCCGGCATCTCCCCGCCGATGACCCGCAAGCGCTGATAGACCGCATTCACGCCACGGCGGACGAACTCGTGGTCGAGGCGCGCAAGGTATTTCCCGGTTCCGACATCAGTTTTTCCCCCGGTACGGCTTATCCGGCGCTGGACACTGCTCCGGATGCGGAAGTTGTCAATTACGTGAAGTCGCTTACCGGCGGCAATTCCACCGGCAAGATCGCCTTTGGAACCGAAGGCGGACTGTTTCAGACACGGCTTGGCATCCCCACCGTGGTATGCGGGCCAGGCTCCATCGGTGTCGCCCACAAACCCGACGAGTACATTGCAGAAGCTGAAATGGCCGCCTGCGACAGGATGCTGGAAAATCTGCTGGCGGATTTGACTGCGTGACAACCTGGAGATCAGGACAAACCGACGCCTGTCATTCACCGGGAGGTTGAAAGTGAACCCGGATACCGGCACACCGGTGCGCCTGCTGTTTCAGGAAGGGAGGGTTTGAAATCACTTGCAATGGTTGAGGCCATCAAGGCGTCCGCCCGCGACGGCGCCCGAGTTGATCTCACGAACACATCATGATCGGCAAGTTGGCTGAGATCCGTCATCATTTTGCGTCATCGATTGCACCAGGTTCGGTTGTAGTCCCGTTATCTGACCCTTTGCCGGCGCCTTCCGTGTAGCCGTAAATGGCCGCCCATCTGAGCAGGGTTGGCAGGACCGGTATCATGTGCGCCCGGTACAGCCGCCAGCGGTCCCTGGCCCGGTTGTAAACCGGCTGCACGACCTGATGATAGCTGGGAGTGCCAATTCGCTTGCGATCAAGTGCTGTTGCCCTGTAGTCGGCCATTGCCTCTTCCCAGTCCAGGCCCAGGAACTCGAGGACCTGGCTCACGGTGCCCTGGAGATCGGCGACCACCTGTTCGTACTTGACCGTGTGGAGCTTCAGCGGCAGGGCTTCCCGGTAGACCGTCCACAGGGACATCACCTTGTCGTAACAATGCGCTGCACTTTTCAGATCCAGGAAATTCGACATGGCGTTGTTGAGCCTGAAATCCTGCATGAAACAGCTCAGGACGCAGTCGCATGGATGGCGTAATACCAGCAGGAACCCGGCTTGCGGGAAGACCTTGCTGATCAATCCAGCCTCGACGATGTTGAGTGGCAGCTTGTCTATCACCACCTGATCTTCTGCAACATCGCCGGGAAGGTATTCAAACAGCCTGGTCATGTATGCGTCGCGCAATTCCTGTATCTGCTCGCCGGTCAATTCCTCGTGGTTCAGTGTCTGTCCCGCCTGCCAGCCCCGCGCCAGCCTGACCATGTCCTGAACCATCGGCTTTTCCTCGACCACCGATATCCGGCTGTGGCTCAGCAGGACCGTGTCCAGCAGCGTCGTGCCCGAACGCGGGAAGCCGATCAGGAAGACAAGCTGCGGCGCGCCTGCGGCACCGGTTGCCTGCTGTTGGGGTTTTCGGCGCACTGACCTGTAGGCGGTCTGGAGATTTTCCAGTCTTTTTATGAAATCCTGCGGCTGCAGGTTGCGTTCAGCGGCAGCCTTCGCGGCCCATTTATTGGCTTCGACAAAAGCGTCATAGCCTGCCTTCTGATCCCTGAGCCGGTCACAGATATCGCCCATCAGGTACCAGTAGGCCGAATTCAGTTGTGGCTGTGCCGGGTGAAACCTGATGACTTTCCCAAGCACCTTGCGAGCCTTGTCCGGTTCGTCATCACGGCGCAACAACTGGGCCCGTCTTATGGCAATGCGTATATTGTTCGGCGGGCAATGGGCCTGGGCGGCTGTGACTGCCTTTCTCAGTTCGTCAGTCTGGTTGGTTTTTTCCAGCACTTCGCACAGATTGTCGTGCGCCGTGACATACTGCGGTTGCAATTCGAGTGCACGGCGAAAACACCTGGTTGCCGCATCGCTCTTGCCGAGGCGAAACAGCACACCGCCGAGATTGTTGTGAGCGGCAGGGTCTTCAGGAGACGCGTTGACCAGTTCCTGAAAAATCTCCGCCGCACTTCTTAAATCACCGGTCCGGCGCAACACACCTGCCAGGTTGAACAGAACATCCCCATCATTCGGCCTGTAGTGCAGCGCCAGCCGGTAGCTGGCAAGCGCGCCGTTCAAATCTCCCATGTCGCGCAGCACATTACCCAGGTTGAAGTGAACATCGTAATTGCCGGGTTCCAGTTCGATGGCTCTCCGGTAACTGTCAATCGCAACCTCAAGGTCGCCGCGTCCGGCAGCGACAACACCGTGCACATTGTGAACAATGGCAACATCCGGGTAGTTTGTGCACAGGCGCCGGGTCATTTCCAGGGCCTGGTCCAGTTCACCTGTTTCATACGCCCCGACAGCAGCGGCAAGCTGTTGTTCAAGCGTGTCGTCAGCCTGCATGACACCGTCCAGACCCTGCAATCGTCATGTTTGCCCGCCTCATGAGCTTCCTTGTTCGGCCTTTGCCGCGTCCTGGCGAGGTTAGCCGATCCACACTATCCAGTGTGCGCCGCTGTTGTGCAACACTGCCCTTCACACGGGCCCAACACACGATAGACTGCCCAAAACCAACTGATCCGGATTTCCCTGCCTGTGATATCGCAATCCTCCGCCTGCCCGCACCTGTTCAGCCCGTTGAAGGCCGGCAGCCACACCCTGCCCAATCGCATCCTGATGGGGTCCATGCACACAGGCCTGGAGGAACAGGGCGAACCGGGACTCGCCCGGCTTGCCGCGTTTTATGCCGAGCGCGCCAGGGGCGGTTGTTGCCTGATGGTGACCGGCGGGTTCTCACCCAACTCCGAGGGCCGGCTTGGCGCCGAGGGCGGCATAATCGTTGACAGCGATGCCGGTCACCATCAACAGGTCACGGACGCGGTTCATGCACACGGCTCGCGGATCCTGCTGCAGCTGCTGCACGCCGGGCGGTATGGCTATCACCGTGACATCGTCGCGCCGTCGCCGATTCGCTCGCCGATCAACGCGAACACGCCGCGCGAGATGACCCGAGGCGACATCCGGCGCACCATCTCCGACTATGCCCGCACCGCGCAGATTGCCCAGGCAGCCGGCTATGACGGTGTGGAGCTGATGGGATCGGAAGGCTATCTGATCAACGAATTTACCGCGCCGCGCACCAACAGGCGGCAAGATGGCTGGGGCGGCTCATTTGAAAACCGCGCCAGGTTTCCGGTTGAGGTGATAAAGGCCGTACGGGCGGCAACCGGCCCGCAGTTCATCGTCATGTACCGGCTTTCAGTGCTCGACATCGTGGAAGACGGCAGTCCGTTTGAAGAAGTTGCCAAACTGGCAAAACTCGCCGAGGCGGCAGGCGTGGATATTCTCAATTCGGGGATAGGCTGGCATGAAGCGCGCATACCAACCATTGCGCAGGCGGTACCGAGGGCCGGATGGACATGGGCAACCGCAAGACTGATGGGCAAGGTTTCAATCCCGCTGGTTGCCACAAATCGCATCAACACGCCTGAAACAGCCGAGCAGGTGATCGCCGGCGGTCATGCCGACATGGTTTCCCTGGCGCGGCCGTTTCTGGCTGATGCGGATTTTGCCGCAAAAGCCAAAGACGGCCGGTCTGACGAGATAAATACCTGCATCGCCTGCAACCAGGCCTGCCTCGATCATTATTTCAAGGGCAAGGACGCGACCTGCCTGGTCAACCCACGGGCCTGCCGCGAGACCGTGCTGACCTGGCAACCCGCACAGACACCGCGCCGGATTGCCGTCATCGGCGCCGGTGTCGCCGGTCTGTCATGCGCAACCACCGCGGCGCAGCGCGGCCATGACGTCACCCTGTTTGAAGCATCAGACCAGATTGGCGGCCAGTTCCTGCTGGCGCGCCACATTCCGGGCAAGGAGGAGTTCAACGAGACGCTGCGCTATTTCCGCAACCGGATTGACGCGTCCGGCATATCCCTGAAGCTGGCCACCCGCGCCGGCGCTGCCATGCTGTCAGGCTTTGACGAAGTTGTCGTGGCAACCGGGGTCAGGCCCCGCGTGCCGGATATTGAAGGTATCGGCCATCCGTCGGTCATGACCTATGAACAGCTGTTGTCCGGCGCACGCCGGCCCGGCAGGCGGGTCGCCGTCATCGGTGCCGGCGGTGTTGGTGTTGATGTCGCGGTGCACCTGGTTGAACGCGGCCTCAAAAGCCACCTGGACCCGGCAGAATTCCGCTCCACATGGGGAGTTGCGACCGAGGCCCTGAACCACTCCCCTGCTCATGAAGTCGTGCTGCTGCAGCGATCAGGCGGCAAGATGGGCAGCGGCCCCGGCAGGACAACCGGCTGGGTGCACCGCCTGGTTCTGCATCGCGCCAGGGTCGAGATGATTGCCAATGCCGCCTACCGCAGGATCGATGATCAGGGCCTGCATATTTCGGTTGGCGACGAGGACAGGCTGGTTGATTGCGACAGTATCGTGCTGTGCGCCGGGCAGGTTTCAATCAACGCCCTCGCCGGCGAACTGAAGGCCGGTGACCGGTCAGTTCACGTTATCGGCGGGGCAAGCTTCGCCGGTGAACTGGACGCCCAGCGCGCCATTGAGGAAGGAACTCTGCTGGGTGCGCGGTTGTGAAGGTTGCCTCACAATCGGTAATGGCTTTGTTTGGAGCCGTTCAAGATATTCGATATGACCTAACCCCGTGATCCGGGCCAATCAGGTGGAGAGTCCGTTAATGTAAATGTGGTGAGGCGCTCCCCAATGCACACTCAGCAGGGGGCAGAGTTTTCCGGCTTCATCAACAAAACGGGTTGGTTACGTTTGCTGATTTCATGAGTGCAGCCGGAACGGAGAAAGATGGCGCTCACTCTGCAGCAGAATGTAGATTTGGCTGATCGAGAAGCCCTTCCAGTCGAACTTCTTCAAATATCCAGTTCCTAAACCTGTCAATATCCGGACGCTTCCTGCGTCTCTCCGAATACGCGAATGAATAAATAGCGGACGACGGACTTTCGATACTGAACAAGCGTACCAGACGTCCCTCTGCAATCGTGTTGCGAGCCATTGCGTCATAGGCCAGAGCGACGCCCTGCTGTTCTTCCGCTGCGGTGAGGGTTAACTCGCAATGCGCTAACCGGGGACCACGCGGTAGACCAGACGGGTTCACTCCAGCTTCGGCAAACCAGGCGGCCCAGCCATCATCAACCTCGTCATGCAGTAATGTGGTGCACAGCAAGTCAGCGGGTTTTTGAATATTTTCACGTTTGATGAACTCAGGGCTGGCAACCGGGTAGCGACCTGATCGCATCATAGGCTCAACAATTGCAGCTGCTACCGGCTCAGATCGCCAGTGAATGACAATGTCCGCGCCGTTGAGTGAGAAGTCCGTGCTTGGTGCCCCGTCAGACACGGATACAACAATGCACTCACTTTCTGGGTAGCGATGCAGGCGTGGTACAAGCCAGCGCGCAGCAAATCCCGGTGTAGACAATACACGTAGCTCACTTCCTGGATAGTTTGCGGAGATACGCCGGGTGCTCGCGTAAAGAGCATCGAGAATTGGCGTCAGGTCATTCAGGTAAGCGCTGCCTGCTTTGGTTAGCGACAGACCATGCGGTTCACGGACAAACAGCGAGATGCCCAAAAGACCCTCCAGTGACTTCACCTGATGGCTAATTGCCGACGGTGTCAAAGACAGCTCGACCGCAGCCTCCCGGAAGCTCAAGCGCCTGCCAGCGGCTTCGAATGCGCGTAACGCAGGTTGCGGAGGAAGGCGGCGATTGCCGGCACATGAATTATTTTCAGCAGTCAATGAAATACCTTCGTTTGAATGTCCATCATGGGAAAGCTTAGCATAACAACGGCATCAACCATATCACCAGGGAGAAACCGCATGTCAGTCTTTGAAATAGGCACTAAACAATACGCAGCAATGGCTTTCCTGACCGGTATTCTGATTGGTGGTGCGAGCATTGCCGTCATTGGCCCTGCCGCAATCGCGGCAGCGACTGCTCCCACCGAGCACAAAGGGCTGAAGGTTGAGCCACTGGGGATTGTTCCCGCAAAGTCCATGGACGCAACGATCGGGCTTGAAGGTCACAAGCTCCAGCTCCGTGCCATTACCATCGAACCCGGCGGTCAGATTGCCAGTCATAGTCACGAAACACGCCCGGGCCTCGTCAAGGTCATTGAAGGTGAGTGGATCGAGGGGCGACCATCTGGAGAGGCCAGCTTTGCGGTCGGAAAAACCGAAGCCATTATTGAGGACGAGAACACCACGCACTGGTTTTTCAACCGCAGCGACAGACCGGCAACGGCTATTGTGTGTGATATTGTTCCCGACAAGTAGGCCGGCAATATTATGGACGGCGACCAGCCCTCATCCTTCATGCAAAAAAGTGTCTCAACTGCAGTGAGGCGCAGACTGGCCGCTATCCTGGTGGCCGACATTGCCGGGTACAGTCGATTGATGAGTGCGGACGAGGAAGCGACTTTGCTCGAAATGCAAAAGTTCCGCTTCTCCCTGGTGGACCCCACGATTGGTCAGCACCACGGCCGCATCATCAAGACAATGGGTGATGGCCTGCTTGTTGAGTTTGCGAGTGTCCACGATGCGATTGAATGCTCGCTCGCAGTCCAGCGTGGCATGGCAGATCGAATGAGAGGCGTCCCTGAAAACCGACGGTTCAGATACCGGATGGGCATCAACCTTGGCGATGTGCTGTCCGAGGGCGACGATGTCTATGGAGACGGGGTCAACATTGCAGCACGCTTGCAGGAAATTGCAGAACCTGACGGCATTGCCATATCGAGTGTCGTACTGGGCCACCTGGAAGATCAACTACAGCATGCATTCGCTGACATGGGCGCTCATGAACTGAAAAACATAACCCGCCCGGTTCGCGTCTATCACTACGGTGGCGATGCCCACGCAAAGGCCGAGAATACCGCCATTCGTCCGTTCATTGACCCACCTGACAATAAGCCAATGCTCATCACCGGCGGCTGCCTTTGCGGAAACGTGCGCTACCAAGCCACGGCCAAACCGCTTGGTTCCATGCTTTGCCATTGCAGGATGTGCCAGCGTTTTTCCGGCGCTCCCATTCTTGGTGGCACAACTTTTCTGACGGAGGCTCTGACCTTCACCCAGGGTGAACCAAAGTTCTTTGTGTCGTCGAAGATTGCGCGGCGGGGTTTCTGTAGCGACTGCGGTACAGCTCTCATCTACCAGGGGACTCTGGGCGTGTGGACAAAGTGGAGCATGATTTTCACCGCCTCCCTGGATGAGCCGGAGAAATATCCGCCGACCTATCATCTTGGAATCGAAAGCACAATGCCCTGGCTCGATATTCACGATGACCTGCCGCGTACCATGTGCAAGGACTCCCCAAGCCTCGTCGATGCCTACAGGGCAGTCAATGAAACAGTTCCGTAGACAGGCCAGCCGCGGCCCGGAAGTGTTTAGCTACGGCTTAACAAGGAAGTTTATGACCCCCAGCGTCATTTTTTATACCGCGTTGTAAAATCTCTCCCGCGTGCAGGCAAAGGCTAGCCAGTTACGTTGCTGGCAATTGCCACATCGCTGCGAGGTACTCCTCCAAGCTGCAGAACTTCGTTCGCGTCTTCTTTTTCACGTTGGTAAAACCACCTATCCATGGTCCGGGCCAGAATGGCATCTCCGCTTAGGAAGAGGCGCCCGCTTTCCAACTCACGCGCGATCGTCGTTCGACTTTATGTCAGATGGCCGCCTTGTCCCGCATTGCCAACCTTCGGGCCGCAAAAGTTGAATCGACTGGAATTGGCAGATACTCACCGGTCAGACAGGTGCTAAAATAACTCTGGTTTCGCGGGTATTTCAGACGTTTTCGCTAAAAGAGTCCATAGTTGGGGGTGCTTCGGACGTTCCTGGACCCGGTTCAAAACGGGGATGTATGATCCAACCCGGACATGTGCTGGCAGTACAGCAAATGGCTGCCTGTGCTGCATTGCGAATGATTCAGTCGCGGTTGCAGGTTCAGTTCGAGAGGTAGTCGCGATAAGAATTATCGGGTTGTAGCGGACCCGCCGTTACTTGTATCGTTATCGCAACGGAAGCGATTGAGTTGAAGTCGATGGAGCGCAGGCTCTCTGCAATCATGGCAGTGGATGTGGTGGGTTTTTCATCGATGATGGAGAAAGACCAGGTTGGCGCGCTTGACACCATCAAGCGGCAGCGCAAGGAAATCGTGCAGCCTCTGGTCGACCAGCATAAGGGACGTTTCGTCAAGTTGATGGGCGACGGCGCGTTACTGGAGTTTGCTTCAGTAGTAAATGCCGTTGAATGTGGCCTGGCTGTGCAGAAAGCACTTGCTGCCCGCAAGGGTGGCCCCAGCCTGCGTATCGGTATCAATTTGGGCGATATCATCATCGAGGGTGGAGACATTTTCGGGGATGGTGTCAACGTAGCTTCCCGCCTGGAGAGTTTTGCAGAACCAGGCGGAATTTGTATCTCTTCAATTGTAAAGGAAAGCCTCGTCAACCAGGCTTCTGAATCCTTTTTCGATGCCGGGGAACAGGAGTTCAAGAATATAGAGCGGCCGATCCGGGTTTACCGGTGGCCGGAGGGATCGAAAGCATCACTGAGCGAGCAAAAACTGGTCATTCCTGATAAACCATCATTGGTGATACTGCCTTTCGACAACCTCAGCAACGACCCGGATCAGCAGTATTTTTCCGACGGAATGGTTGAAGCCATCACTGCAGCCCTTTCAAAGGTGAGCAGTTTTTTCGTAATCGCGCGCAACACTGCTTTTACATATAAGGGCAAGCAATTTGATGTGCGTGATGTAGGTCGGGACCTTGGTGTTGCCTATGCACTGGAGGGCAGCGTGCAACGTGCGGGCAACCGTGTTCGCATTACGGCCCAGTTGATCGAGACCGATAACGGAGCGCATGTTTGGGCGAAGCGTTTTGACGGCGTACTGGACGATATCTTTGAATTGCAGGACAGCATCACCGAACAGGTAGCTGGTGCGCTCCAACCTTCGATCCAGCTTGCGGAAGCCGAGCGGGTGGTGCGTAAGCGGCCCCAGGAATACAATGCCTACGACCATACCATGCGGGCGTTTTCGCAGTGCTGGCAGTTGGAAAAAGCGGAAACCAAACTGGCGATCGATCATCTCGACAGGGCGTTGAAAATCGATCCCAACTATCCGCTGGCATTATCGCTCAAGGCCTGGTGTCTTGCACAACATGCAGTCTACAATTGGACTGAAGACATCACTGCCACCAAGGCTGAGGCACTCAGGCTTGGAGAAAAGGCGGCGGGAATCAGCGGCGATGATCCACTTGTTCTTACCGTGCTCGGTGTGGTTCATTCAATTGTGCGAAATTACGGAACTGGCAAAATCCTGCTTGATAAGGCAGTGGCAATTGATCCGAATTCGTCATGGGCATGGAGCCGCCTGGGATGGATTGCTGCCTATAACGACAATCCGCCGGAAGCAATTCAATGTTTTGAAAAGTCAATACGGCTTAGTCCCTACGATCCACTCACCTTCAACACCTATGTGGGGATGGCCTCTGTTCTGGAAATGGCAGAACGATATGACGAAGCGATTGCATATTACGAGAAGGCATTGCAAGAGCGCCCCGGAGCAAAATGGATTTATCGAAGCTACTGTTCTGCACTTTCCGCAAACGGTGACATGGAAAAGGCCGGACGAGCCTTCAAGGAACTTATGGCCTCATATCCTGACCTGACTGCAACCAAGGTGCGCGAAGCCATGGTGTTCCCTTCCTATTTCATGGATCGAATGGTCGCCAACCTTGGCCGTCTTGGACTGCCAGATTAGAGATCATCAATCAGGGTTATTTCGAGATTGTAATGTTGATACGGACCCGACACCGCAGCGCTTTGGTAGTCAAATTCTGCGCGGAGGGTTAAACCGGCGTCCAAGTCTATTCCGGCAGCGCGCGCCGAATGGGGACCTACTGCCGCATATCCCAAGATCAACGTTGCTAGAGCTATTTAAGCAAGTGCGGTTTTCTGCATCTGGTTGGCTCTTCCTCTACCTTGACCACCGGTCCGGGAAATCCGAAACCGGAATGGATGCTCGATACCAGTCATCGAATGGTAGTGCCTATGCCTCAGTACCGGGGAAACTTTAGCTGCACTTCTACGCCACGTCAATTTGTTGGCTGTATTGAAACTGCTGAACACTCGATCCTTGGTTAAAGATGCTGTGTTGTGTACTAAAAACGCTATCGCGCCGGCCTTACCCCTGAGTGCTTCAGATATGCAGTAGTTTCCGGGTTTCAGGTGCTGATTCAGCATTTTGGCTTTAACGGCAGCTTATACATAACGTAATTCCGGCGGTCACTCTCCTGGGCTTATAATACGGGGCCGCGATTTAGGCGCCGCAATAGGCCACGACAAAGAGGAGAGTGACCATGATGGAGTATGTCGGATTGGATGTTTCGAAGGAAGAGACGAGTTTTTGTGTGAAGGATTGTGCAGGCAAGGTCCTTGCTTCGGGCAAGGTTGCCAGCGATCCACAGGCGCTGTTTGAAGGCTTGCGCGAGCATTGCCTTTGCCCGGACACGATTGTGATGGAAACCGGCAGCCTGTCGAACTGGCTTGCGCGTGAACTTTTGCATCTTGGTCTGAAGGTTGATGTGATTGATGCGCGCCAGGCCCATGCGGTATTGCGATTGCAGCATAACAAGACGGATGCCAATGATGCAGCAGTTCTTGCTGACCTGGCGCGCACCGGATTCTGCCGCCAGATCCATGTAAAGAGCGATAAGGCGAGCAGGATGCGTGTACTGCTGAAGGCCCGCGATCATATGGTTGGCCAGCATCGCAGCCGGCAGAATACGATCCGCGGCCTGCTCGCCAGCCTGGGACACCGCCTGCCGAAGGGTGCGGGCAAGTTTGCCCGGCGGGTTAAGGCGGTTCTGGACAACCATCGCGACCTGGCGGTGATCTTTGATCCCATGCTGGATGAGATGGCGGCCTTGCAGAAAAGCATTGAAGAGCTTGACCGGGCGGTAGCCGCTGCGGCCAAACACAGCGCTGCGTGCCGGTTGCTGATGAGTGCACCGGGGGTTGGCCCGGTCGCATCTGTGGCCTTTGCAGCGACCATGGATGATCCTGCCCGTTTTGCCAAATCGCGCAGTGTCGGGGCCTATCTTGGTCTCACCTCGCGGCGCCTTCAGTCAGGCGAGATGGACTATAGCGGGCGAATATCCAGGCATGGAGATAAAATGCTGCGGGCTTTGCTGTATGGTGCGGCCAACAGCTTCCTGAGTGTTGTGCACCGGGCTCATCCGCTCAAGGACTGGGCGCGCCGGGTGAAAAGGCGGTCCAGCCACAAGAAAGCTGTTGTGGCGCTGGCCCGCAAAATGGCCATCATCCTGCACCGCATGCTGATCACCGGCGAGGCTTTCAGATGGCCGAAGGAAAATCAAAAGGAGGCTTTCAGCGCATAACATTCAGAATCAGCCGGAAACCGCGCCACCTGACAAGGTGGGCGGGGCGTCCCGCCGGGACGACAGGCCGAAGTCAAACCCGTTCATCTGGGTGCATGCAAGGAAGTCATGTCTTCTGAGAATGCGTCTTATACATTGGGAAGCTTCGTCTCTTTAGGGCATTATCGTGAAGCGAGCCAGCTCACAAAACTGGCAAAGACTTCGTAGACAACCCTGACCCAGCAAGGATGCCTGCCCAGGAGGGCTTGACGGATACAACGGAATTAGACAACCAGATCCCAGTAACAGCGACCCATTTCACCGGAGCGATTTTTTCCGCCGGCAAGGCGCGTGTCGCGCCGTGGTACATGTACCACAAGCGGCGCGCAACGTAGCTGGCGGGAAAAAGCGCCCGGCCCTTCGGGTGGGTCATAGCGGCCCATCGGGTGCGTTGCGTCGCTTGCCCGATGCACCACATCGCGCTGCGCACCGCGCCTGCCCGAGTGAACCGCTATGATCCCATGAAATGAGTCGCTGTTACTGGGATCTGGTATTGGCCCGCTGATTTACGCCTTGAGCTTCGATGGTTGATCTGCCTGAATGTGGCACATTTTCACTGTATTGGACGTTGGTAAGAAGAATCCGCTCTCGGATGCAGTCTGGAAGTGTTTCCTTCCGGCATAAAGCGGGGAAAACGACCCGCTAGCCCGCATTTCTCACCAGGGATAGGTTCATCAATTCATCGATGTGTATTATTTGTGTCTTGCCCGGGGTTTGGCAGATGCGCATAGAGTTGCGCGCCGTGGCTTCGGCGTTTTGTCTGGGCTGGATTTTCTCATGTTGTTGACGTGAGGGGTTTCAGGTTCAGCGGCTTTGAGGCGCCGCAGCGCATATTCTGGCGTGGGCCTGTGCGAACTCATCCTGATAGGGACATTGTGAGGTCATGGAGACAGTGATGCGGCGCACGGAGTGCTTGACCCTTGCGCCGAGCTTGAGCAGCTTCAGGCGGATGGAGCCGCAGGTGGCGTTTTCAAGTCTTGTGTGTTTGAGACCAAGGCGCCTGAGTGTTTCAACCAGCACATAGGCAAACGAGGCGAACCACAGGCGCAACTGGTTTGCGCGCATGGTTCGCGTCGAGGTGCGGTCGGCATAAAGATCAAGCTGGCATTCCTTGATGCGGTTCTCCATCTCGCCGCGGGCACAGTAGATGTCCTCATAGAGTTCGCGTGTACCTGCCTGTCCGGGCTTGAGTGAGGTGACCACAAACCTCGGATTGGCGCCCTTTGCCAGGCATTCCGCCTTGCCGACGACCCGTCGGCGGCATGACCAGCCTTTCAGGGTCGAGTACATGAAGTCTGCAAACCGGCGCGCCGGTTTGCCGGTTTCCAGATGCTCTGCCCTTGCCTCAGCCATGTGGCTCCCGATGGACTGCACAAGCCTGCTGTTGCGGGCAAGACCAAACAGATAATCCACCTTGTTTTGCTCGCACCAGACCATCAGCTCTTCCCGGGCAAAGCCGGAATCGGCCCGAAGCAGGAAGCCGGTATCCGGCCAGTACTGCCGGATCCGGGTGATGATGCGTTCTACCTCCTGTTTCGCACCGGCTGCACCATCTATATTGGCTGGCCGCAGTTTGGCCGCCAGCAACTGGCGGCCGCAGAAGATGTATAGCGGCAGGTAGCAGTAACAATCATAATAGCCGTGAAAGAAGCGCCCCTCCTGGTGGCCGTGCAGCCGGTCATCGGTGGCGTCAAGATCAAGAACAATCCGCTTTGGAGGCCTGCCATGCGCCTCCACGAACAGATCGACGAACAGGTGTTCAATCGCAGCCTCGTCATGGGCGATCCTGTGATAGCGCCCGGGCAGGCCCTCAGGGGCATGCTCCAGCCGGTTCAGTGTCGACTTGCCGGCAAGGCCCGCACAATCGGAACGTTTCGGCTCAACCCGGCCGGACAAAACTCCCAGCACAGGATCATGGCGCAACTCGTCATGGTCATTGATGTCTTCATAGCCAAGCGCGATCCCGGCAATGCGCTGGCCAACCATGCTTTCAAGACCATGAACCGTGCGCTGCCGGTTGCGATGGTCCCTAAAACATGCCGCTACCCGTGAGAACAGATCAATCGCGTTGTCAGTTTGGCGAAGAAGCAACGCACCTGCATCGGAACTGATTGCGCCGCCATCAAAAGCGGCAACCACACGGCGTCCATTAAAGGCTTCAAATTCAAACTGATCAGAGATACACTGTGTTTGCATCGGACCCCGCTTTCGAAACTGATAACTCTTTGTTCTAAAGGAATATTATCAGATTCGTGGGGCCGATGCACCTTCTATGGTGAGAAATGCGGGCTAGAGACTCATTGCAAGCAGAAATCTTCTCGCATTGAAGCAACCTTGGATAAGGAACTGAGGTTGAGCCAGTCCGGTAGGTGTGCGATGTCGTTTCGGGATCCTATTGCTTCCAACCTTCCATTGTCCAACGCTCGCGACACAGGGAGGTCGCCAAGATAGACATGAATCAGGTCTTCAGTGGTGGAAGTAAGATAGAGATCGATCTCATGTCCAGGATCGTGAAGGCAAAGTTGGCAGCGGCCGTCATCATTCAGAAACCACCATCGCCTTTTATTTGTTGGCTGATCCGTCAGGTCAATCCTGATTAGTGTTGGCACGCGACGAAAAGCGTCGAAGCGCGCAGTGCTTTCCAAGCCCCACAAAAGAAGATCCATATCGATCTCTTCCGGTTTCAATTCGCGGCGGGTCCAGCGTCGGCCCCAGATCCCCATAGCCTCAATTATCGGCGCAAATTCCTGGCCAGCCTCGGTCAGATGGTAAGTGTATCTTCGCCCCTTACCCTCTCTGCGCCGTTCGATTACGCCTTCATTTTCAAGGTCTTTCAATCTCTGTGAGAGCAGTGCCGGCGACATCAAGGGAACCCCACGAGTTCAACTCACTGAAGCGTGCCGAACCCCAGGCGAGGTCGCGGATGATCAAACTATTCCACCGCTGGCAGAGGATCTCGGCAGTTTTTGCCACCGGGCAGAATTGGCCATAACTACGCATCATACCTACTCTCACCAATCACCGAAGATAGTTTCATTTTGGATAATACTACAGAATTTGAACTATTTTAGGCCGGCAGCCAATGACAGGATCGAGGCGTGGCGAAATAGCTTTTGGAGGTTAGTGATGAATTCGACAGTTGCTGCTACGGCTGGACAAGTTACAGATGCAGCCGCCGAGATTTACGAGGAAAAGTTTGTTCCAGCACTTTTCGGTCAATTCGCTGTGCCGCTGGTGGCTGAAGCCGCCGTAGGCCCCGGTGACTCCGTCATAGATGTGGCAACAGGAACGGGCATTGTTGCCCGCGCAGCAGTTGACAAAGGTGCGACAGTTGTTGCGGTCGATATTAATGAAGGCATGGGCTCTGTAGCTCGGCGTCTTGCACCAACCGTCAAATTCATCACGGCCGCTGCTGAGGATCTCCAGTTTGGTGATGACCAGTTCGATGCTGCTATTTGCCAGTTTGGGCTGATGTTTTTTACCGACAAGGTCAAAGCGGTGGCCGAGTTGGCACGAGTTACCAGACCCGGGGGTCGCGTTGCCATTTCGGTATTTGACACCTGGGAAAATTCACCCGGTTATTGTGACCTGATTCCCCTTATTGAAGAGTTGGTTGGTTCTGATGCGGCCGAAGCGCTGAAGGCACCTTTCTGCCTGGGCGATGTCGCTGTACTTCGGGAATTACTCAGGGACGGTGGCTTGCACAATGCAAGGATCATCGACTTTGCAGGCGTAGTGCGACAACCTTCGTTAGATGATTGGTTAGATACCGAAATTGGAGGATGGACATTGGCCTCAATGGTCGATACCAGGCAGTTGAGAGCGCTGAAAACGGCTGCGCGTAAGCACCTTGCCAAATGGGTCACCAAAAAAGGAAGTGTAGAATTTCCAGCACCGGCGTATTTTGCTGTTGCACAACTGTGATGCCGTGGCCTCGACCATCGGCAGTGTTGCACCAAATGCCGCAAATGCAAAATGAGGTGCTGGCAGTCCCTTCGTGGTGGCGTACCTGTTGTTATTGATGTTTTTGACGCCTCCCCCGCCGGCATTGCAATGCGCCAATTTTGGGGTGTCGTTTGAGGGATCGCCAAGGAGGCTCGACGGCAGTTAATGGCACATTTTCACCCTATTGGACGTCGGTAAAAAGAGTCCGCTCTCGGTTGCAGTCCAGAAGTGTTTCCTTCCGGCGTAAAACGGGGAAAAATGACCCCAACCGGACTCTCGGGTGTCTTGGCATCCTTGTCTGCTCGGCGCCCAATAGCCTCCTAGTCGCAGCGGTCCCTTGATACCACCGTAAGGCATTTGACTTCCGTGTACTAACCGAACACGATGGAGCCTTATTCAGTAAACTTGGAGGAGCAAAAGATGGCCAGTTGGCATATTGAAGGTCAGTACATGGAGACCTGCAATTGCACATTTGTCTGCCCGTGTATTGGATCCAACCTTGCAGCACTGCCCACAGAAGGCGATTGCAAGGCCGCGATTTCTATGCGGGTCGATAAAGGTGAGAAAGATGGTGTCAGTCTCGACGGCACATCTTTTATTGTCCTTTTGCATTCTCCTGGCGTCATGGCGGAGGGCAACATGAAAGTTGGATTGATCGTTGATGAATCGGCCAGTGATGCCCAAGTGGAGGCGATTGGTGCAATTGCAACGGGCTCGGATGGTGGCCCTATGGCTGCTTTGGCACCCTTGGTTGGTGAGATTGCCGGCATTGAAAAGCGGCCTATCACATTCGAAAAAGATGGCATGAATTACAGGGTGACCGCAGGGGAATTGATAGATCAGTCTCTTCAAGGTGTGCCCAGCGTGTCGGCTGAAGGTGAACCGATTTACCTGGACAACACGGCGCATCCTGTAACGTCAAAGCTTGCTCTAGCCCACGCCACAAACTCCAGCTTCCATGCCTTCGGCATTGATTGGGAGGATGCCAGCGGCACGCGCAATGGCCACTTCGCACCCTACTCCTGGAGTGGATAACCGGATGCAGGCTTGTGCTGGCGCGCGCACTCAAATCAATCTTGAGCCGTGATCAGGCTATAACGCTCGCCGGAGTGGTGGGCGTGGCAGGACTGGCATGGCTGTATCTGTTCTATGATGCCTCCCGGATGGCATCGATGAGCATGAACACCGGTGGCATGGGAGACATGAATGCCCGTTCGCACGGTGTTCCCTTTGATCCGCTTTCGTTGGTGCTCATGTTTGTCATGTGGTCGGTGATGATGGTTGCGATGATGCTGCCCAGTGCCTCTCCAGCTATTCTTATGTACTCAACACTGGCTAGAAAACGCAAAGCATCTGGCTCCGCGATAGCGCCGGCATGGCTATTCACGCTCGGCTATCTCGCAGTTTGGACGGCATTCAGCGCCCTCGCGACAGGACTGCAATTCGGGCTGCAGGAAACTGCGCTGCTCACTGAAATGATGGTTTTGAAAAGCGCCTGGTTGAGTGGTTTATTGCTCATGGTTGCCGGGATTTATCAATTGCTACCAATCAAGGATGCCTGCCTCCAGAAGTGTCGTGCTCCCCTGCAATATTTTATGTTTAACTGGCGGCCGGGAAACGCCGGAGCGTTCCTGATGGGAGCAGAGCATGGTGGTTTCTGTCTTGGGTGCTGTTGGGCAATCATGCTGCTCTTGTTCATCGCGGGCGTGATGAATTTGTTTTGGGTGGCTGTGATTGCCGTGTTCGTGTTGATTGAGAAACTCGTACCTAACGGCGCCTTGCTGGGTCGCCTTTCTGGTCTGGCGATGATCGTTCTGGGCGGTAGTCTGCTGCTTGGATTTTGGGGGCCTTACGCGTAGAAATCGCCACCAATTCAAAGCATGGCGTTTCAACTGGGGCTAATTCAGCCGTCCAAGGACTACGGACTCTCTGGAGTCGACCTCATGGAATCCGCTTGTGACCCCACTCAGACAAGGCCAAACATTCAGCTTCCTGACGCGGTCAGAAGTACGAAAAGGATGTTCAATGCCATAAATATCACGATAAAGCTTCCAGCCGTGTAGAACGTAGCCCTGACCTCATGGCTTTGTTTCGTGCCATAGGCCATCGCGTGCAAA
This sequence comes from uncultured Alphaproteobacteria bacterium, assembly GCA_963700885.1. Lineage (GTDB taxonomy): Bacteria > Pseudomonadota > Alphaproteobacteria > Rhizobiales > Aestuariivirgaceae > Anderseniella. Next base: position 76,247 of record CAVOZJ010000001.1, on the reverse strand, counting down.
AGGCGGGCAACCACGAAACCGTAAAACAATAAACTCGCCAACCATGTCGACGGATCGAGCGTGACAAATACCAGCCCTATTGCCAGAAATGCCGGTATGTTTTCCAGATCATTGCGGTGCATGCGTCGAGACCTATCAACGTAGTCGTTCAACTCCAACTGTTCCGGGCGCGGATTCTTGTTGATAAGCCCTGGCCTCAGGTCTTCGGGGCTGGCGAGGCCGGAATCGCTCTTGAGCATCCTGTAAACTGTCACCCAACCTTGACCCATGATCTTGAGCACCATGATGGACGCCGCGATAGCGTAGGTAACAAAGACCGGGTTTTCCAACGAAAGAAGGCTCATAACTCGAAAGCTCCCTGAATGAGCGAACATGAATATAAACACGTTTCAACTACTCAGTCATCATGAGTCCCAGAACTGGATTTATCTTAGTTCGCTGTTCCTGATGCTGTAGGCAACTCCTCCACCGGCATCGTGATTTGCCAAAGTTGCGGTCTTCATTCAGGCAAGCGCCACGACGGCTTGGCCGGCAACTTCTGGCACATTTAAACCGTTTTGGCGTGCGCTGAAATAAGTCCGCAGTTGGGGATGCTTCGGACGTTCTTGGACCCGGTCGAAAACGGGGAAAAATGACCCCCTGCAGACATCAGGTTGCAATGCAACAATTGACAGCTTGGAGCCCTTTCGAGACATTGTTTCAGCTGCGTTGAAAGACAGGTGTTTGTCCCCTGGATGTAAGCACCACCATCCTAAAGCGTGTTGCGGTTTTTGTGATTTAAGATTCCCAAATCACCTGAGTTGTGTTTCTTTTTCCGTATGGAAGGAGAATTGTCATGGGCAAACCACATCCGATTGAGTTGCGTGAGCGTGTGATTGCATTTGTCGAGGAAGGTAACAGCCACCGTGCTGCGGCATCTCATTTTCGCGTTTCGCCGCGGTTTGTGAACAGAATGGTGATTCTGAAACATGAGACCGGTGCACTGGAGCCGATGCGGCAGGGCCATGGTGGGCACGGCAAGTTGAAAGTTCATGCTACCTGGGTCCGCCAGCGTGTTGGCGAAAATGGTGATCTGACGCTGGATGAACTGTGCGTTGAATTGGCAGGGCGCGGGGTGATGATACACCGTTCCAATGTTAGCCGGTTGCTGCACCGGCTTGGCCTCAGTCATAAAAAAAAGCCTTCATGCAAGCGAGCAGAACCGGCCCTATGTCAGACAACAGCGTGATTTGTGGATCAACCGCCGGCGCCGGTTCTTCAACAAGGCCCTGTCACGGCTGGTGTTCATCGACGAGACTTCCACCAACACCAGGCTGACCAAGCGGACCGGATGGGCGCCGAAAGGCCAGCGATACCGGACTCACGCGCCGTTTGGGTCATGGAAAACACAAACCTTCATTGCAGGTCTGCGGTGCCATAGCCTGACCGCGCCCTGGATCGTCAACGCGCCCATGAACAGGCAAATCTTCGAGATTTATGTCGAGACCCAACTTGCCCCGACGCTGTCACCTGGCGATGTCGTTATTCTGGACAATGTTGCTTTCCACAAAAGCAAAAAGGTTGAACAACTGATCACTGCACGTCAGGCATGGTTGCTCTTCCTGCCGCCATATTCGCCAGATCTGAACCCAATCGAATTAGCATACTCAAAACTCAAAACACTCTTGAGAAAGCACGCAGCTCGCAACTTCGAGGCAATCTGTCAAGCGCTTGGCAATATATGCGAACTCTATACACCCGCCGAATGCAGAAACTTCTTCAAGGCAGCAGGATATGAGGCCGAATAAATGCAACATGCTTTAGCAAGCCTGTCCCGCTCCCCGCAGGCGTATGGTTACTGCTGTCAGCACACGGCGGGATGGGGTCTTCCGATGGCGGCGCAAGCGGCTTGCAACAGCCTGACGGCGCAGCAACCCCACACTAGACTGTCAATGCAGTCAGCGATCGTTAGCAATTCCTAGATCCTAGTCTATGATGTTACCAGAACCAGCCCAGCGACCGAAGTTCGGAGCGTCAAGTGTTGCTCCAACCCGGTCGAACTCAAGCATGCTGTTGCCGCCAAACCAGACCCGGAATCCCGCCATAGCGGTGTGATCCATGTAATGAGCGCCGTTGTCGCTGTTGTCGAAGTCTGCGCCACGGTAACCGACAAACACGTTACTATCCCCCAATATAGGCAGTGCTAGCATCGTGTCGTAACGAACTCCCCACTCGATGATCCGTCCATCATCACCGCCGTTCACTAAGCCATCGGCGTAAGAGACTTCAGCCTGAAGGCGTGAGTTATCCGTTGTAAACCAGCGCATCACACCGCGTCCGAAGCCCGCTTCCCGCAGACCGTCGCCCGGGTCGCCGTCAAATTCTTCAAAGTCAAGGTAACCACCTTGTACGTAGAACGTTAGGTTGTCGAGGTAGACCTGGGCCTCGCCGCCAACGACAAAGAAGTGGACGGCAAAGCCCTTCAAAGCGCCGCCCACCATGCCCCGGTTGCCTTTTAATCGTGCTGACGAATTGGAACCAAAGGTACCGGAGTACGTTGATACAACAACTTACGCTGAAATAGCCGACAAGAGCTTCCTTGGCAGCAGAGTGTGAATTAATGGCTTTTCTCCCCGGACAAAGGAAGTTGGGAGGAAAGGTGGGAGGAGTAATAGAACTTGTTTATGGAGTTGAAAATGAAAAACATCCTCAAATCAATTTTTGCTGCAGGCACTTTGTGTTTCAGCGGATTGGTTGCCTTGACACCCATGCAGTCTGCATCAGCTCTTTCCCCGGGCATGACGCCAATCAACCAGATGTTGGGCGATGTCGCCGAGCAGCTACCAATTGAGAATGTCGCCCGTGGTGGGCGCGGCAGTCGCGGTTCCTACCGTGGCGGCGGCAGAAGAGGCGGAAGTGCCAACCGTGGCGGTCGAAACCGTGGTAATGCCAACCGTGGCAGTCGAAACCGTGGTAATGCCAACCGTGGCGGTCGAAACCGTGGTAATGCCAACCGTGGCGGTCGCAATCGTGGCCATGCCCACCGTGGCGGTCGCCATAACCGCCATGTCTACAACCGTCATCGGCATGGCCATCGCTATCGTCATGCGCGTCGTGGTTACCGGCATTGTCGCTACGGATGGTGCTATTCCAGCGCATGGTGGCTACCTGGACTCGGCACGGCTGCGATCATCGGAACTGGTGCAGCCTATTGCGAACGTATGAGTTATTTGTGTGCGGAGAACTGGGGAAGCGGTGGTCCCGATTACTGGGGCTGTATGCGATATGAAGGTTGTAACTAGGACGTGCCGTTTCTGGTGTTTGTTGGGTTTGGAACGGAGGCTCCGCCGCCGGTCCCAAGTCGGTAGATAATGACCCAGACTGTGTGGAAACGCGCGAGTCAGGTATAGTCCTTTGAGTAATCGGAGGGGCTTATGAATCGCTTTATTGAGGGCATTGATCGCAACCAGGCAACACTGTTTCCAGATCGGCTCGAAGACTGGATTGAGGAAGACAATCCGGTTCAGGTGATTGACGCATTTGTTGACTCACTCGACTTGAATGGCTTGGGATTTGAGCGCGCCATAGCAGCAGCGACCGGTCGACCGGGGTATCATCCTGCAGTTTTGTTGAAGCTTTATGTCTACGGTTATCTCAACCGGGTGCAGTCGAGCCGTCGACTTGAACGCGAGGCCGGGCGTAATGTGGAGGTGATGTGGCTGACGCGCCGCCTGGTACCGGATCACAAGACGATTGCCGACTTTCGCAAGGACAATGGGCCTGCCATCAGCAAGGTGTGTTCGCAGTTTGTCGAGCTGTGCCGCCGGATTGGGCTTTTGTCGGTGGCAAGCGTTGCCATCGACGGCAGCAAGTTCAAGGCGGTCAACAACCGGGACCGGAACTTCACCAAGGCCAAGATGGCGCGGCGGCTGCAGCAGATTGAGGAGAGCGTTGCGCGTTATCTGCATCAGCTGGACAGCGCCGACCGTCAGGAACCCACAGCAGCGATCAGCGCACGGGTGGCCCATTTTGCGCCAAACTGACCATCGAATGCCCCAAACGGACCGACAACGCTTTAAAAGACGCTCAGAACGCCCATCGGCAACAAAAATGTCGCCAAGGCGAAAATCCGAACCCAGTTGTCAATGGAACCACAATCGCCGGGCGTTTCCACACACCCAAGACCCAAAGTAGACGCCGTACCAGCACAGACAGCCAACAAGGCCAAACTTTCTTTGACCAATCAAGACCTTCATCCTAAGCATGAGAAGTGTCTTTGGCTCAAATAGTCTCTGAGGGTTCCACAATGCGCGTCGCAACACCGCAGATGGCCAGGAAGTTGGCTCGCGACTGCGCCTCGGCGCTGGTAAAGATGAGCAAGCCGGACGGAACTTTTGTGTACCGCTATTTGTTGTCGGACCCAGTCAAGACCGATGCCCTGTACAGCAACATACGCCACATCGCCTCGGTCTGGTTTCTCTTGGAGATTGAGAAGGCCCTCGGCCCTATCGATGGGGTTGGTCGTACTGCCATTCAATCGGGAGATTACATGATTGAGCAGTTCTTCGCACCGTATGGCGGCAGCGAGCACATGCTCTGTGTGCTGGATGAAGGATTCGTAAAGCTAGGCGGCGCCGGCCTCGCTCTGAATGCATTGTGCTGCCTGCATGATGCAACAGGCCAGAAGCGCTACCTTGACCTGGCCAAGCGGATTTCCAAATTCATCCTCAAGCAGAAGCGTGAGGACGGTGATTTCATACATGTCCGGCCATATCCGGTCGGCGCAGTACATCCGGCCCGGTCCAATTTCTTTACGGGTCAGGCGCTGATGGGCCTTCTCTATTACTGGCAACGCACGGGCGACGAGGCCGTCATCGCTGCAGTCAAGGATTCAGTTTTGAAACTCGGTCGACAAGACATCGGTGTCCGCACCAAAAGCCACTGGATGCTGTATGCGCTTGAGCAGGCAAACCGGGCCGATCCGAGCGAACAGACCAGGCGATATGCCCAACGCATTGCAGACGCCATCATGAATGACAAACGCTATAGGACCCTGGGATCGCTGACATCGCTTGCTTGCGGGACTGAGGGGCTGCTTGCCTATGGCCGTTTGCTTCGAGATTCCGAGATTGCTTCCTGCGATAAGCTTCGGTCAACTGTCCTTAAGCAGGTTCTCCAAAACCTGAACACAATGATGACGTTTCATGCTGGTAACGGTGTGTTCTTTGAGTCCAAGGACAAGCAAGAAGTCCGCATCGACTACCTGTTCCATGCCGGTTTTAGTTTTCTGGGATACGGCGTACAAGCTCAATAACCAGATGCGTGGCGCATGAAATCGCGTTTGGTTGATACCGGCTATTGAAGAGTCAAAGTTTGAAAACCGGCCGAACATCCGACCATGTTTCCAAAGTCGGGCGTATCAACTGTTGCGCCTTGGCGGTCGATGGTAATCCTGTCACCGTTGAAGCTGTAGCTCGTGCCTACCATGAACGTATGATCAGTCAAATCACCACCATTGCCGCCACCGCCAATATATCCCATGCCGACGCAGTTGTCGCGCAGCGTTCCTCGGTAGGCGAGAAAGACCGGCAGGTCCCCTACTATCGGCAGGCCGCCAAGGTCAAAATCATATCGCGCCTTCCAGCTCCAGACATCATTGTCACTTTCAAATCCCCTGCCAAAATCTGTCGTCAGGTTCAGGTAGGTGCCTTCAAGCTGAAGCCGGCTTTCCGATGTGGGGAACCAGCGGACGACGCCACGGCCAAAAATCCCCTCCTCGTTGGGATCGCTGCCAATCACCTTCAAACATACTGGCCCGCCACAGCCGCTATCCCGCATGTCCAGGCTTATGTAGCCACCTTGGCCGTAGAAGGTGAACATATCCGTGTAGAACTGGGCTTCTCCACCGACGAAGCGATAGTCCTTCCGTCCCGTCAGCGGGAAACCATTGGACGACCCGCCCATGCCACCAAAGGCACCAAGCAGTCCCGCCATCGGGTCTCGCCAGCTGACGTGTACGGCACCCTGGTACCAGTAGCGCGGTCCCGTTGACTTGTAGATATGGTCAAACGCCTGGCTGTTATATTCGTACTTTACGTCACTCTGAATGGAGAGGTTGTCAGCCAGCGGCAGGCTCAACAGGCCTTCGCCACCAGTGGCAAACACTGTCTCATCGCCTGGACCCTCACCGATCGGATAATCGAAAAAAATGACGTCACAACTATCAAACTCAGGACAGGGTTCTTCACTGCCATAATTGGGGTGGTCTGTATCTATAATTTGCACGCCGGCCCATGTGTCCACCACACCCGATACGATGAGGCCCAATTCCCGCTCTATCTCCAGATCAGCAGCCTGTGCTGACGCTGACATTGCGGCGAAAGCGACAGATGTTGCGAGTATCAGTTTTTTCATGTGACCTACCCCTGCAGAGGTTCAAACAAGACTACATATTATGAACACAATTTGCCTACTTTGTCAGGAACAACCGTGGATTCAGCGTACTTTTTTTGAAAAGTGTTGCATATTTGCCACAGTGGCAAATGTGGCACAGTCCCCAGCCACTTCAGCAGCGTATGTTGCAAGCTGGAGATTGATGCAAGTCTAGCACCAAACCCCGATACTGTTACGTTACTTCTGTGGCCTCGCGGCAGTGCTAAAATCTTGGCTAGCCCCAATTATTCACCGGACTGTCATGCATTTGCGAGCGCGAGCGTTATCGGCCGGGTTGACGGGGAGAATGTTGTGAGGGTTTTGAGCAGGCGTTGAGGGTTGACGTTCTGGTTTGAACAGCGGCTCTGCTGCCGCGCCGGTTACGGACTTTGCGCCTTGATCCTTGTGAGCAGCAGGGCAAACATTTTCTGGTGTGGACAGGCAGTAGGCAGGGCCATCGTAATCCTTGTTTTCAATTGCTCGACACGCACGGCGATTTTCAGGAATGTACGGCGAATGGTTTCGAAAGTGGCAGTGCGCCAGCGCGAGCGTTTGGGAGCAGCCCCACGCAATAACAGCAACAGCCAATAGGCGCCGGTGTGCAGGAAGAGCCGGAACTGGTTGGCTTGCCAGCGATGACAGGACGTGCGATCAGATTTGGTGTAGAGCTTGTGCTCCTTGATCAGGTTCTCCATTTTGCCGCGCGCGCAGTAGACTTTTTCATAGAGATGTTTGCCGCGCCCAGCCAGATTGGTGACGATATACCGGACATCACTGCCTTGCTCTGTAGCTTCCACACGGGCGATCACCTTTCGCTTCTTCGACCAGCTTTTTGCGCCATACCGGGTTTGGAAGAAACGGCGGACCTTGGGCTTTCCTCCAACCGCCCGGCGTGTTGCAACATCCTCGCACCAGGGGTGTGATAGCTGTTTCAGGGTTTTGTTACCGGGCAGAGAGAGGATATAGGTGCAGCCGGATTGTTCCAGAAGCTGCATCACCTCAGGGGTGCCGTAATGCCCGTCACCGCGCACCGTAATCGTGACGCGCGGCCAGTTCTGCCGGATGCGCCGGATCACGTGGCGCAGGATCTGGGCTGCTTCCTGTCCGGAAGGCCGTTTGCCGGGCCGCAGCACAAAGCACACCGGTTTTTGTGACGCTGCATCGTAGATATGGATCGGCTGGAAGCAGTAACCGCCGGCGTGGGTGTTGAACAAGGACAATTGCTGGCCGCCATGCGTACGGTCAGAGGTATCGTCAATATCAAGCACGATATGTCCCGGCACCGTGTTAAAACTGGCGCAGAACAGATCAATCAGGGCCAGCCCCATGCGGGCCAGTTCGCGCCACGATGGGGTATTCTCCAACCGCGACAAGGTCGGCTGGGAGGCCAGTGCATGACCGGTATCCGGCAGACGGTCACAAGCGATTTTCAGAGCCGGGTCGTGGCGCAACCCGTCAAGATCGTCACAGTCCTCGTATCCGCAGCTGATCGCCAATATGCGTGAACGGATCATGCTGGCATAATCATGAAGTGTGCGTGATGGGTCTCGCCTGTCGTGCAGACAGGCCGCCATTGTGCCGGCGAAATTCAGACCCCGTTCAAGTTCGCGCAGCAAAACCACGCCGCCATCACTGGACAGCGCTCCGCCAGCAAACCGGGCGTGGACATCAAGGCCTTCTACAGGTGACAAACCGGGCAGTAACAGGCTATCTTCGGTCATGGCGGGTGGGATTTTCTGTTGATATGGAATGATCTTGTGTAAGAACCAAAATCATACGCTATTTCAACAACTTGATCCACACCCGCCAGCCAGTTCAATCACCCCGGTGAATAATTCAGGCTAGATGGGACAGCACCTGAAACGCCTTGCCACTGCTGCATTGATTGCCGGCGCTGTACCAAAACTTCGGTTGGGAAGCGGTGATGGCATTGCACCGTTCGGGCGCATCACTTGATATATTCGAAACGCGTATGTTGTTCCAAGCGTGCGATCACTGAAAGTTATAGAAATCGAACCAAGACTGCTTGGATTGGTGTAATGACACTGAGGCAACGGCTCTATGGAAACCTAGGGCCGTTTTTTCGCCTTGTGATGAACCCAATCTGGCAACTTCCAATCCTGACGCCGTGGACGGTTCCTCCACCGGCATCGCCACGGCAGCTTGTGGCACTTTTTCACCGGTTTGACGGGCGGCAAAATGAGTCTGGTTTCGAGGGTAAAACGGTCGTGACAATGCATCACGGCGAACGACCGCTTCCCGCCCGTCTCTACCAAAATGGCCCGGGCCAAGGTTCGCAATGTCCACGCAACAGAAATCCAAACGAAGATTTTACTCTGCCGCCACTTTCGCAGCGCCGGTTTTCTGCGGGCACAGCCTGGCTGCCAGGTATTTCTGGAAATCGTGGATCTCGCGTTCCAGGAAGCTCAGCGGACCGGCTTTCGCCAGCACACCGTGTGCACCCTTGAAAATACCTTCCACCACGAACCGGTCTTCCTCGTTGACGTGATCAAAAAACGAAACCAGATCCTTCAGGGCGGCCTGCCGGTTGGGAAATGCATCGATGCGTTCCGGCGCCAGCGCCACGCCGAAGCGGACATGCACTTCGCCAACGCCCTTTGGCCTGAGGCTGAGGTACCAGACATGATCGGGAGCCAGAACATACATGTGGGCCGGAAACACGGTTGGCATGATGGTGGTATACCGCCAGCGGCCCTCCAGGTAGTCATTGCCGTTTGCCGCCCGGCCATAAGTTGCGGTTTCGCCCTTGGTAAAGGTCTGCCAGGTAAAATGCGGGTTCACCTGGTCCGGAAACACCGTGTCATCAAGCCCGATCCACTGGCCGACGGTGGCCTTGTGCGCAACGGGCAGATGATAGCCCTCCATGAAGTTTTCCGTCAGCAGTTTCCAGTTTGTCTGCCACACATGGTCCTGGGTCTCACAGGGGATGTATCTGTCCATCCTGAACTGGGCCACCAGGTCGTTGACCGGCGCCAGCAACTCTGCCACCGGTGCAGCATCCCGGTTGAGCGTAATGTAAATCCAGCCGTTCCAGATCTCGGTGCGGATTTCAGGCAGGCAAAAATCCTTTTTGCTGAAACTTCCTGATTTTTCCATCTGCGGCGCGCCGCGCAGCGCACCGTCGTGGCCGTAGGTCCAGGCATGATAGGGACAGACGATGGATTTCGTGCTGCCTGTCCCTTCCAGCAGCTGCATCATGCGGTGGCGGCACACATTGGAGAAAGACCGGATCGAACCGTCCTTCTGGCGGATGGAGAATACCGGCTGGCCGGCGATGGAAAACGTCACATAATCACCGGGCTCAGCTATATCTGCCGCCAGCCCCGGACAATGCCATTCCCGTTCAAAGATTTCACGCAGTTCAAGTTCCAGCACGTCCGGGTTCGTATAAAGTTCCGGCGGTGAACTGTATGCCTGTTCGAGCGGTCCCGCTGCCGTGTCCTGCAGTTTCTGCAGAGCGTCCAAAAGAGCCATGTCAACAATCTCCAATCAATCAGGAATTACTGCCGTAACCTCGATCTCGACCACCCACTCAGGCCGCGCAAGGCCGGGAACCACCAGGCCGGTCGAGCAGGGAAATACCCCTTCAAGCCATTTGCCCATCTCCTGGTATACCGCTTCGCGATACCGGATATCTGTCACATAAACGACAATCCGGCAGATGTGGGCGAGCTCAGAACCTGCTTCCTCCAGCAACAGCTTGATATTTTCCATGGCTTTTGCGGTCTGTTTCGCAGCATCGCCGACATGCAGGCTTTTCCGGCTGTCCAGGTCCTGGGCCACCTGACCGCGCAGAAACACCATCGTGCCACGCGCCACCACAGCCTGCGACAGATCATTGGAAAGGTTCTGCTCGGGATAGGTTTGCTTGGTGTTGAACGGTCTGATGCGTTTGTGTACAGGCATTGGCCGGTTCTCCTTGTTGGCTTTTCGTGTATTAATTCCACAAACAGCCTGCTTAACAAGCAGGTTTTACCGAAGCAGAAAGAATACTGTGACGAAGCTGAAATCCAATTCACCCAACGCCACCATAGTCGGCGCCGGTATCATCGGCATGTCGGTGGCGGTTTTCCTGCAGCGGGAGGGTTATGCGGTCACGGTAATCGACAAGGTCGCGCCGGGTGAAGGCGCTTCATATGGCAATGCCGGTGGCGTCGTGGTGTCCAATGTCGTGCCTCCCGTGCATGCCGGCATGCTTTTGAAGATTCCCGGCTGGCTGCTGGACCCGAAAGGCCCGGTGACAGTGAAGTGGCGGCACCTGCCTGCTGCGCTGCCATGGCTGCTTGCCGTGGGGCGCAATGCGCTGCCTGAGCGTGTGAAGAAGATCGCCCGGTCGCGGGCCCTACTCGGCATGCGGGCACTGGAAGATCACCGCACAATCCTGGCTCACGCAGGCGCGCGGGAACTTCTGGCGATGGATGACGGCCTGCATCTTTACAGCACCCGAAAACAGTATGACGGTGATGCCGGCTGGCGGACCTTGCGCGCTGAACACGGATATGCAGGACGCGAGCTCAACGGTGATGAGGCCCGCGAGATAGAACCCGACCTGACCCCGGAAATTTACCGGGCCGTGTTCTGGGATGGCTGGCACCGGATAACCGACCCGTTCCAGATGGTCCAGGCACTGGCGCAACAGGTGGTACGCGATGGCGGCAGCATTGTTCGCGATGAAGTCACCCGGATAGACCACGACGACAGGCGCGCCACAACCCTGCATCTGAAGCAGGCAGGAGAACAGGCAATCGAAAACCTGTGCGTCTGTGGCGGTGCCTGGTCGCATGAGCTTGCCAGAATGCTGGGCTCGAAGGTGTTGCTGCAGGCAGAGCGGGGTTACCATGTCATCATGAAAGACCCCGGCATCAGGCTTGGCCGGGCCGTCACCCATGCTGCACAACCTGGTGCCCTTACACCGCATCATGACGGCATCAAGATTGCCGGTTCCGATGAAATTGCAGGTAACGACGCCCCGCCGGACTGGCGGCGGGCGGACCAGATGTATCTGTATGCAAAGCGCGTATTGCCGGAATTGCGCGACATGAACGGTACCGAAACGAAATGGATGGGTCGCAGACCGAGTACGCCGGACGCATTGCCGGTGATTTCTCCCTCTCCCTGCCTGGTCAATGTGTGGTATGGGTTCGGGCATGGCCACATGGGGTTGAGCTGGGGCCCAACCACGGGCCGCATGATCTGTGACATGATGACGAAACGTGCCAGTAATACCGATCCCGCGCCGTTCCATATCGACAGGCAGATGTAGCTGGAGCACCTCCCACACACACAATCCAACGGATCAAGATGCCCACCGAAACCCAACCGACCGTTCGCCTGACAGATTACAGGCCATCAGACTACCTGATAGATCATGTCTCACTCGATGTTGATCTCAGGCCAACGGCGACCAGTGTTGTCTCAACCCTGAAAATGCGGCCCAATCCGGCGTCGAAGGCTGTTGGGGCGCCGGTGACGCTGGATGGTGAAGCACTCGAACTGAAATCTGTTGCCATCAATGGCGGGATACTTGGCAATAACGGCTACACGGTCTCCGCAAACCAGTTGACTATCGGTGACGTACCCGAAGGCCCGTTCGAACTGACCATCACGACCGTGTGCAACCCGGATGCAAATACTGCCCTGTCAGGACTGTACCGCACTAACGATATCTATTGCACTCAGTGCGAAGCCGAAGGTTTCCGCCGCATCACGTATTTTCTGGACCGTCCGGATGTTCTGGCGACCTATCAGGTTCGGATCAAGGCGGATGAGGAAAGTGCGCCGGTACTGCTGGCCAACGGCAATCCGGTTGAAACAGGTAAACTGGACGGCGGCCGTCATTTTGCCGTCTGGCAGGATCCCTGGCCGAAGCCTGCCTATCTGTTCGCCCTCGTGGCTGGTGATCTTGCCTGTGTCACCGATTATTTCACGACCATGTCAGGACGGAAGGTGGAATTGCGCATCTATGTGGAACAGGGCAAACAGGACCGCTGTGACTGGGCGATGCAAAGCCTGAAGGCTTCGATGGATTGGGATGAAACGGCGTTTGGCAGGGAGTATGACCTGGATATTTTCATGATTGTCGCGGTTTCTGACTTCAACATGGGGGCGATGGAGAACAAGGGGCTCAATGTTTTCAACGACAAATACATCCTAGCCCGCCCGGATACCGCAACGGATCAGGACTATGTGAATATCGAAGCCATTATTGCCCATGAGTATTTTCACAACTGGACCGGAAACCGGATTACCTGCCGTGACTGGTTCCAGTTGTGCCTGAAGGAAGGTCTGACGGTTTTCCGGGACCAGGAGTTCACCTCGGACATGCGCTCGCGGGCGGTCAAAAGAATTCAGGATGTGCGCACCTTGCGATCACATCAGTTTCCTGAAGACGCCGGTCCACTGGCGCATCCGGTCCGGCCGCAGTCTTATATAGAAATCAACAACTTCTATACGGCCACGGTGTATGAAAAGGGCGCAGAAGTGGTGCGCATGTTCAAGACATTGCTTGGTGCGGACAAATTTTCGCGGGCGCTGAACATCTATTTTGAAAGACATGACGGCGATGCAGCCACGGTCGAAGATTTTGCGGCCTGCATGGAAGAAGCCTCCGGGCGGGATTTGAGCCAGTTTTTCAACTGGTACAATCATGCAGGCACACCGTTCGTAAAAACCCGGCTTGACTGGGACAAGGCAGCAGGAACGGCAACCCTGACAGTCTCACAGTCGCTCGCACCCACACCGGGCCAACCTGAAAAACCGGATATGCACATGCCGCTGGCGATCGGACTGATTGGCCCGGATGGTGTCGACATGCCGCTTCTCCTGGATGACGGCAGCCAGGTGGATAACGGCATTGTGGAACTGCGCGAGTCCAACCAGAGCTGGACCTTCACCGGTATTGCGGCACGGCCCATCCTGTCGATAAACCGGGGGTTTTCCGCCCCGGTCAACCTGACTACCGGTCAAAGTGATGTCGAACTGCTTTTCCTGATGGCAAATGACAATGATGCATTCAATCGCTGGGAAGCAGGTCAGACCCTGTCGCGATCCATCATCATGTCGGCAATGCAGGCGATCAGGGACAATGCCGAGCCCGGTCCTGCCGGCGATTATGCCGATGCACTGGCAGGCATCCTGTCGTCGCAGGACCTGGAACCTGCCTTCAAGGCCCAGATGCTGGCGCTGCCGGGAGAGGCGGATATCGCCAATATGCTGGGCCGCAATGTCGATCCGGACCTGATTCACCAAGCTCGGGGTCACGTCCGCAAAACCACCGGCCGACAACTGGCGGAGCAGCTTGAAGTATTGGCCCGCGATTTGCCGGACGGCCCCTACTCGGCAAGCGCTGAGATTGCCGGAAGGCGGGCGCTGGCCTATGCCGCGCTTTCCCTGCTGGCCGCGGCAAATCCGGTTGAGACGGCGGCCGTCGCGCTGAGCAGGTTCTCGCAGGCCCGGCACATGTCCGACATGATGGGGCCTCTCAACATACTCGCCGACCTGGACGTACCGGAACGCGACCGGGCGCTCGACAGTTTCCATGACAAATTCAAGGATGACCATTTGATTGTCGACAAGTGGTTCGCCCTGCATGCCATGCGCACTGGCCCGGGCGCTGCAGGCCATGTCCGCCAACTGATGGGCCATGCCGCCTTCAACATCAACCGTCCCAACCGGGTACGGGCGCTGATCGGAACGTTCGCCGGCATGAACCAGACCGGCTTCAATACCGTTTCCGGCGATGGTTATGATCTCGTGGCCGAAGTGGTCGGCGCACTTGATGAACGCAATCCGCAAGTAGCAGCGCGCATGGTATCGGCTTTCCGGTCTTACCAGTTGATGGATCAGGTCCGGCAGGACAAGGCTCACGCTGCGCTCGCCAGCATCATGGACAGGCAGAACCTGTCAGCCGATACTCTGGAAATGGTGTCCAGAATGCTGGATCAGCATGGGCTCACCTGAACCCATAAAGTTGCTCCATCACAAAAGAAACGATCAGGTTTCTGCCATTCACACTATCGTTTCGGATACGAAATATTATCCCACAGCCCGCAGTGTTCTTCGCCCAGGCGAACACGGGAAAACACCCGAGAAAATTGCCCTATGCAAAAATTTGCAACGCAACGTAAGAATTTTATCCCAATGTTAGCGGTTTTGATGTATTTTAAAGACGTTTCGGGTCCGGAAGTATCCTTCAGGCTTGCCAAATCAACCGCATTTCGAATCAATGGCCTTAGATGATTCGACGGGGTTTGGGGGCGGTGTATCAGCCCACGTGAGAGTACTGTCAGGGGCGGCAGACCATCACAGTCATGAGGGGTGTTGCCTGTACGGCTGCTGCACAATGCAGTTGGCCAAATTGGGGATGATCAGGTGTCCAAGGCAAAACTTGGCGAGTTGTTTTTCAAGGAACGGGCGCTGAAGGTCAGCGTCGGTTCCAGACGTGTACCGTCAATTGCAATTTCCGAACGCATCCTGCGCAACCTGATCACCGGTCTGATCCTGCTGTTCCTGATAACACTGGCCACAGCCTTGTTCCTGCAGCTGTCGGCCAGCCGCGAACGCTCCATAGTTGCTTCAACCAAACATACCGAACTGGTATTGCGCGCTGCCGCCAGTGATCTGAGCGCAATCCTTGGCGCCGGCTTTGCCGGTGGCAGAACGGTGCGCGCGCTGGTACCGGAAGACCTGGCGGAGGTCCTGCCGGCAGACACCGGTGCTCGCGGCAGATTGTTCGTCGTGGCGGACGAAGATGGATATGTGCAGACGAGCTATCCCGAAGACCCCGGGTTGAAGGACGTAAATCTCTCGACGGTGTTTGGCCAGGAGGGAATTTTGACCGCCGGGCAGAAACTTGGCTTACCCATCCTGGCCATCACGCCTGCAAATGAGGAAGTCTATATCGGCCTGCGTTCGCTCAGCCCCTATCTGGGCCAGATTGCGGTTATCCATCCCAAGACCCAGGTGCTGCTGGACTGGCGGTCCGACGTAACACAGATCGCAACACTTTTTGTTGTGACACTGGGTGTGCTGGTCCTGCTGGGAACAGCCTTCCACTGGCAAGCGTCGCGGGCCGCCGAAGCTGATCAGACACTTGCTGTTGCAACCGAACGCATGGACAAGGCACTGGATCGCGGCCATTGCGGGCTGTGGGACTGGGATATCGCTCGCGGCCGCATCTTCTGGTCGAAATCCATGTATGACATCCTCGGCCTCGAGACCAAGGGGGAGTTTCTGTCCTATGGCGAGGTGGCGGAACGCCTGCACCCGGATGATGAGCCAATTGACCAGCTGGTGGACGTCATGTTGCGCGGCGGGCGTCCCGCAATAGATCAGGAATTCCGCATGAAGCACTGCGATGGTCACTGGGTGTGGCTGCGTGCGCGGGCGGAACTCTCGGAAGCTCCAGGCCAGGATTCGCCCAATCTGGTTGGTATCTGCATCGACATCACGGAACAGAAGCGCCTCGACAAACTCAACCAGGAGGCAGAACTGCGCCTCAAGGACGCCATAGAGAATGTATCCGAAGCCTTCGTGTTGTGGGACTCGGACAACCGCCTGGTGATGTGCAACTCCAAGTACCAGCAGCTTCACAACCTTCCAGCCAGCGTGTGCAGGCCCGGTTCGTCCTATGATGATGTCACGCGGGTAGCTCGTGAACCGGTGATCCGGCAACGCTCTGCGACCTCATCGGATACCGTCCGGCCAGCCAGCATTCCCGAAGGCAGCGACGGCAACACATTTGAAGTGCAGCTGGAAGATGGCCGCTGGCTGCAGATCAATGAACGCAGGACGAAAGACGGTGGATTTGTTTCGGTCGGTACGGATATCTCCAATCTGAAAATGCATCAGGAAAAGCTGCTTGAGTCTGAGCGCGAACTGATGAACACGGTACGCGATCTGCAGAAATCTAGAATGGAGCTTGAACAGCAGTCGCAACGCCTTGCCGATCTGGCCGAAAAATACTCCCGCGAGAAGACCCGCGCCGAAGAAGCAAACCGGTCAAAATCCGAATTCCTGGCCAACATGAGCCACGAGTTGCGTACGCCGCTCAATGCAATCATTGGATTTTCAGAGGTTATCGAGCAGCAATTGTTCGGCAAGGTCGAAATCCCGAAATACCTTGATTATGCGCACGACATCCACAGTTCCGGGCAATATCTGCTAGACGTCATCAATGACATTCTGGACATGTCAAAGATCGAGGCAGGCCGCATTACGCTTGAGGTTGAGAAGTGTTCAGTACCTGCCGTGATTGAAGAAGCCTTGCGGATTGTTTCAGGACGGGCACTGGAGGGCGGCGTCACCCTGCGCAAGGACCTGCCGGATTCGCTCAGGGCTATGGCCGATGTCCGCTCCCTGAAGCAGGTATTGATAAATGTCATCGCCAACGGCGTCAAATTCACGCCGGAAAACGGAAGCCTCACAGTATCTGCACGCCGGGTCAACAAGATGGCTGAAATCGTCATCGCGGATACCGGTATCGGCATTCCACCCGATCAGATTTCCAAGCTTGGCCGCCCGTTTGAGCAGGTGGAAAACCAGCTCACCAAAACCCGTTCCGGTTCCGGTCTGGGTCTGGCAATCTCGAATTCGCTGATCCGGCTGAACGATGGATCGCTGCACATTGCCAGTGAAGAAGGTGAAGGCACCACCGTCACCATAAAGTTGCCGATTGCCCGCAAGGGCAAACAGCCAAAACGGATTGTGGAATCCGACGTCGTCAATGAGCCAATTGCCACCGGGTCGCAGGCTTGACCAGTTTCAGGCCGTTCATGCCCGAAAGGGTGATGTCTGCCTGGTTCTGTATCAGGCTCTCTACAGCACCTGAGAGCGCCCGCACGCCGTAAACAGGACATTTCCTGTCGCAGGTTGTTTGGTGAACTACCGGTAAATCGCACGATCAGTCCATACATGGCGTTGGCGCACGAACGTATCACCAGCGGCATTGTTCAAGTTTTGCAATCCCGGGTCTGGCGGATTGCCACTTTCCGGCTTGCCTCACGAAGTTGCCGCATACGGCATATTTCAACTCTTGACCTGACACGGTGTTGAGGAGGACACTTGCTGCGCACAAGTTATGGCTGTCCGATAATCGACCACGGACTACATTGATCTTGTTCAACTTGCCAATACGCAGAGGACCCCGAAATGACTGAAACAAAAGTCAACAATGGCGTAAATGTCGAACATCTGCTGGGTGCGCGCGAAGCGCTTGAAGCACAGCCCGATGCGGCGCAGTTCAAGTGGCGCTCGAGTTGCGAATGGGTGAATGGCACTCACAGCCGTTCAACAATCACGAGTTTTTTCGGTCTCGGTGAGGAACAGAGCCGAAAAAAGACATTCTCCATCGAAGCAGATCACCCGGAGGCTTTCGCGGCGGAGGATAATGCCCCGACGCCCGCGGAAATCGCGCTGACAGGTCTTGCCAGCTGTCTCATGGGCGGAGTAGCGTCAGTCGCCCAGCACCGCGACATTCAACTGAATTCGGTCAAGGCGACCGTTGAGGGCGATATGGATCTGGCCGGTATCCTCGGCATTGATGATAATGTCCGCAATGGCTTCGGCACTATACGTGTCACTTTCGATGTGGATGCCGACGCCAGTGAGGACGATATAAAGGCCCTGGTGGCCCAGTCCCAGAAGCGCTCAGCCGTGTTCGACTGCATCACAAACCCAACCAATGTCGAGGTTGCGGTCAAGAAGGTTTGAATATCCGACGGAACGTGGGGACTTCCAGTTGAAGAATATCGCCGCCATCATCATTGGCGCGGGTCACTGCGGCCTCGCGGTGAGCCGTCATCTTGCCCGGCGTTCTGTTGACCACGTCCTGCTGGAGCGCGGCGAGGTCGCGAACTCCTGGCGCACCGAACGATGGGATTCGCTTACCCTGCTCACGCCGAACTGGCTGAGCCGCCTCCCGGACTACGCTTACGAAGGAGATGATCCTGACGGCTACATGGATATGCCCCGGTTGATTCAATTTCTCGACACCTATGCAGCGCGGTTTTCGGCGCCCGTCGAGACAAGGACCAATGTGACTGCCGTTACCCCTGATGACGCTGGCTATGTGGTTGCCACCGACCAGGGGGACTGGCGGGCCCGCAGCGTGGTTATTGCATCGGGACACTGCAACATTCCCGCAGTGCCCGGGTTCTCGGCAGACCTGCCTGCTGAAATCGAGGTGGTTACGCCGATGCATTACCGTAATCCGGATCAGCTTGCCGACGGCGGCGTCCTCATTGCCGGAGCTTCGGCAACCGGCGTGCAGCTTGCCGCAGAAATCCAGGAATCCGGGCGCCAGGTGCTGCTGGCCACCGGCGAACATGTGCGCGTGCCGCGGATCTATCGCGGCAGGGATATCAAATGGTGGATGGATGTCGCCGGAATTCTGGGTCTGCCTTACAACGAGGTCGACGATATCCGCCGCGCCCGCCGCGTGCCGTCCCTCCAGCTGGCGGGACGGAAGGACAAATCCACACTGGATCTGAATGCGCTCACAGATGCAGGTGTCGAGATCGCCGGCCGCATTGCCGGGGTCAATGGCGGCAAGTTGATGTTTTCGGGCTCTCTGGCCAACGTATGCGCCCTCGCCGACCTCAAGATGAACCGCCTTCTCAATACGATTGACGAGTGGGCGACAGAAAATGGCATCAACGGGGAAGTAGATCCGCCACATCGTATGGACGGGACGCGCGTCCCGGAAAACCGCCGTCTGGAACTCGATCTGTCGGCCGGTCAATTCAAGACCATCATTTGGGCGACCGGCTATCATGCGGACCTATCGTGGCTCAAGGTACCGGCCTTTGATGCCAGGGGCAGACTGATACACGATGGCGGCATCATGAACCCCCCCGGGCTTTATGTCCTGGGTATGCCGTATCTGCGGACCCGGAAGTCCACACTAATGGATGGCGCCGATCTCGATGCAGGCATTGTGGCCGATCATTTAAAGGGTTATCTCGCAGGCGAGACTGCTGCGGAACAGCGCTCCCCCGTTTAACCATTACAGAATGCAAAAATATCCGATTTATAGACCGGCCAGAGTGGCTGCACCGCGCCTGCCCGAGTGATCCGCTATGATCCCATGAAATGGGTCGCTGCTCATGGGATCTGGTACAAATCATTCCCCGTGCCGGTGCTTCCAGCGCTTCCACTGCCGCTTCGACATGGTCTTGCGTTCAATCTCTGTGGCAATCTGCTTGCGCTCGTCAGGCGTCAGGCGTTTGAAGAAGTTACCAGCAATATCGCGGCCGCTAACCACCATGGATTGTGCGCCGGTCTCATACACCTGTAGTGCTTTCGTTACCGCTGCCTCGTCATAAGGTTCTGCGCGCAGGGCCGCAGCAACATTACGCGCATTCTCACGCAGCCGCTTGCGCAGTTCACGAAATTCCTTGCTGTGTTCACGCAGTTCACCGACCAGCTCATTGCGCCGGTCGCGATCAAGTTCCCTGAAGAACGCCCGCGGCAGAATCTGGGTAAATCCTGGCCCGGTGATGCTGCCGTGGCGGTGCGGCCCAACCGCCTGGTGAGCAACAATTGCGGCAACAATCGCCAGATTGATGGCCAGCGATGCGATCAGCACAACCCACAACCATGACCAGCGCCGGGTCCTTGGAGTTGGTGCCTGGCTCATAGCAGGTCCCCGTCGTCGCTGTCTTCCATCAACACAACGTCCAGAACCTCATCTGACGCTCCAGGCAATTGCAGGCTGTCCACCAACAGATCTCCTGCCTCCGTTCCGACCCCCACAAACACGCCCAGCATGACACTCGCAGCCAGGGTACCGGCCACCAGGAGCTGTTGCGGCAAAATACCCGATTTCCAGAATGTCCTGCGATCATGCACCGCCGCAGAAGGGGTTATACCTTTGGTTGCCTTTATGGCGGAAAACAGCCGATCACGGGCCCCCTGCGGCTCAGAAATGCTGGCTGCCGCCGCCATATCAAGCAGTTTGTCCAGTTGGTCAGCCTCTGCGCTCAGAAGTCCAGGCAACTGTTCCGGTTCACGCAACAGGTTCGCAAAGCGCACGCGGTCTGCCTCCGGCCAGCGCAATGGATTGCGACCGTATGCCGCCAGTACAGCGGCCAGGCGGGCGTCACGGGCGCTGCTGCTGCCCTTGGTGTTGTTGTTGCCTGACGTCATTTCAGTTGCTCCAGTTCATCAATCAGGTCTGACCACACGGGGTCCAGCAATGCGCGCAACGTTCTTCTTGCCCGTGACAGCAATGATTCCACCGCTTCAACACTGACTTCCATGATCGATGCTGTCTCCTGATTGCCCAATGCCTCGAAATAGGTCAGTTGCAGAGCTGTCCGCTGACGTTCCGGCAATTGCGCCAGAGCCGCCGACACCTCGTCTGCAGCCTGCCGGTGGCGCAAGTGCCCGTCAGGCGCTGTTGATGGATCGGCCAGCAGTTCCAGTTCACTATCGGTGGTGTTGCGTGCACGCCTCAGCCGGTCAATTGCCAGATTGCGCGCCACCCGCGCCAGCCATCCCTTCAGGGCCGCCTTGTTGCGCAGGTCCGGCGGACTGCGCCACAGCCTGACGAATGCCTCCTGCGCCACGTCTTCAGCATCCGCAGCGTTGCCCAGAACCCGCGCAGACAACCTGAAAATCAGTGAGTAGTGCCGGTCCACCAGAGCCGTAAACGCGGTTTCATCACCTGCGGCGACAGCGTCGAGCAACACGGCATCGACTGCCGGAGACGCATCTCCGGCAGCCGGATCAACCGCTGTGTTTTCACTGTATCCTGCCATACCCCAAGCCGGACGCGCTACTTGCCAGTTCATCAGCCCTCCTATTGCCGGGCCTGTGACCTTGCCTTGCGAGCCTCGGTCCGTTGCTTGCGCGCCACCACATGATAGGCGCGCGATTCCTGCAAAGTCACGCCTCCAGACTTGTCGGCATCTGCGGCGTCAAACAACCCGGCGATGTAACCGCGCAACTCTGTGCGGGTGACCGCAGCATCCTTGTCAGCATCCATGCGCGACAAAATACGGTCAATGCGGCGCTGAGCCAACTGGTCAAGCCATTTTTCAAGTTCGGCCGTGGTCACCTTGTCATCCTTGTCGGCATCGAGCCTCATGAACTGCCGGACCAACCTGGTTTCCAGTTCCTCGATGGCAAGTGCGCCATCCTTGTTCCTGTCAAGGCTTTCAAATGCGTGTTCGCCTCGCGGCATGCCCGGCTCGCGTGCCAGACCTGCGGTTGCTGATGCGCCTGCGATGACCAGCGCTGCCGGCAATGCGGCCAAAAAACGAATATTCATAACGGATCAATCTCCTTAAGCATTGATGTTGCCGGAACCTCGGTCTGCAAACCTCGGTTCATGGAGTGAGTTGGCCAACGCACATGAACAAGACGAGAACACCCGGGGTAATCCGTCGAAGAATCTTTAAAAAAATCCGTTACTCCTCCGGAACACCAATCAGGCGGTCAAAAATCCCCGAAACCTGCCGGTTTGCATCAGCCAGCATGGCCTGCATGACCGACACTTCCGGGGCTCCGCTTGCCCGTAGAAGTTTTGCCACGAGATCGACAGGAGCCGATTGCAGTTCGAACCTGCCGGAAGAGCAAATCCGGAGTATCTGGGTCAGTCCCTGATACAGATTTGCTGCCGCAACCAACGCCTCGTGATCGCCAGCCGTCAAATGACCTGCATCGTGCAATGCATGAAGGGCCGCAATCGTGTTGCACTGCAACACCTGGGGCGTGTCGTGGGCATGAACCAGTTGCAGCGCCTGGGCGATAAATTCAATCTCGATCAATCCGCCACGCACATGCTTGAAATCCCAGTGATCGTCATTGCTGGGACCCTGCAGCATGCGTGTCCGCATGTCTTTCACATCTGCCAGGGTCTGCGCCGGATCCCGCCTGGCACACAACACCCGATGGATGATTTCCTCTGCCCGCGCCTTCAATGCCCGGTCGCCCGCCACAATGCGGGCTCTCGTCAGGGCCATTTTCTCCCAGGTCCAGGCCTGGGTTTCCTGGTAGTCGTCGAAAGAAACAATGTTACTGGCCACCGGCCCCTTGCTGCCTGACGGCCGCAATCTCATATCGACTTCATAAAGGGCCCCCTCCTCGGTCTGCGATGTGAGCGCGGTTATCAGACGGCGCGTCAGCCTGGCGAAATACTGGGACGGAGAAAGTGGTTTGGGGCCGTCGGAGGCATCAACGTCATCGGAAAAATCATACAGCATGATGAGGTCCAGGTCAGACGCGCTTGTCATTTCGCGGCTACCCAGTTTTCCCATGGCAACGATCACCATTGCCTGGCCGGCGACATGTCCGTGACGCACGGATATGTCGGTTGACGAGATCCTGAGCAGGTGGCTGATTACTGCATCTGCCAAGTTTGAATAGGCAAGTCCCGCCTCATCGGCACTGACCGTTTCGGACACAATGCGCATGCCTATGCGAAGCGCCATTTCCTGTGCCGCGATGCGGGTGTTGTCCAGATCCTCTTCATAAGTTGAACCGTCACCCGACAGGCCCGCGAAAGTATCGGCCAGCTCGGTTTCATCCGGCATCGGCCCAAAAAAGGCCGGATCCAGTACGGCCTCGAACAGCCGGGGACGCCGTGACAGGGCCTGAGCCAGCCGGGGCGCTGAGCCCAGCACCGTTGCCAGCAATTCCAGCAAAACGGGGTTGGCCTTGAACATTGAAAACAGCTGAACACCGGTCGGTAGCCCTGCCATGAAGCGGTCAAAAGCGATCAGGGCGCGATCAGGCTGGCCAGTTTGCGACAAAACCGTAAGCAGTGCCGGCGTCAGTTCAGTCAGCAACTCCCGCGCCGTCGACGAACGCATTGCCGGGTATCGCCCGAAATGCCAGCTCTGGACAATGGCAGACATCTCCGGGGCCTGCTGAAAACCCATTTCAGTCAACGTCGCAAGAGTTCTCGGGATCATTGCCCGCGCCGGTAAAGACCAGACTGCCCGCATCACTTCCCAGTTCCGGGGCGCCTTCAAACAAACCGGCATAGTGGCCCTGCACCTTCCTGAAGGTGGCGGTCAGCCTGTCAGCCAGTTCGGTCGCATCGTCATAGCCGCAAAACTTCGCAAACCCGGCAAACGCTGCGTCGGTAGCAGGCAAAGTCTGGGTCTGCTCATCGGCGACCATCTGCAACCGGTGTTCTATGGTGCGCAGAAACACATAAGCCTCGTCAAGTTCGTCGCAGGCCACCTGTTCTATCCAACCGGCCTCCACCAGCTTTTTCAACATTGCCTGGGTGCGATTGCCCCTGAGCTCGGGGTTCTTCCCCCCTGCAATCAGCTGCTGGGTCTGTACAAAAAATTCGATTTCGCGAATTCCACCCCGCCCCAGCTTTATGTTGTGACCCAGCACCACAATGGAACCGTGACCCTTGTGGGCATGCATCTGCCGTTTCAGCGATTGCACGTCCGCTATGGCAGCAAAATCCAGGTACTTGCGCCACACAAATGGTCTTAGTTGCCTGAGGAAGTCCTCGCCCAGTTGCAGATCACCTGCCACGGCACGCGCCTTGATCATGGCAGCACGTTCCCAGTTCTGACCCATGGACGCGTAATAATTTTCCGCCGCGCCAATGGCAATCGCGACCTGGGTGGCGCGCGGGTCCGGCCGCAAGCGCAGATCGACGCGGAATACATATCCGTCCTGGGTACGGTCCTGTAGTACGGTGGCAAGCGCCCTGGTGATGCGCACATAAACTTGCGCTGCATCGTCGCGTTGTTTCAGCGGCACTTTTTCAGGATCGTAAAGCACGATCAGATCAATGTCGGACGAATAATTCAATTCGCCGGCGCCATGCTTGCCCATGGCAAGAACAGTGTAACCGTCAGAAGGCTTCTGATTTTTCACCGGCGTCAATTTGCCTGCCTCGATGGCGTCTTCGAGCAACCAGTCCAATGCACACGCGACCGCCACATCGGCAAATTGCGTGAGTGCGCGGGCGACCTGTTCACACGACCAGCAAGAAGCGATGTCAGCAAGTGCAATCAGCAGGGCCGCGTGATTTCTCGCAATACGCAAATGACGCATCAGATCCGATTGGGACGAAGCAGATGCCACCTGTTTTTCAAGACGCGTGCAAATGGCGGCAAACAACTGGTCAGGCGGCTCTGTCAGTGCCTCGATGGCAAACTCCGGATAACGCCGTACGAGCCCGGACAGAAACGGTGATCCGGCTGCGATATGCGAAATCAGCGAGCGAACTGCAGCAGAACGGTCCAGCAACGGTTGCAGGGCCGCCGCCTGCTCCACCACCCCGGCCAGCAAGGCCGGTTCATCGGGTTGCACGGGCAGCAATACTTGGGTTGCAGACAAAGCCTTGTTCATGAAAACCAGTTATACCAAAGGAAGTAATTATTGACCCCGGAGTGACAGTTACGGCCACGGGTGCACATGCACCCCTGCCACTTTATGCTCTTACCGGAAAATGCAGCTTTGCGACAAGGCCGGGGTCTGCATCGGCAATCTCGAAAATACCGCCATGCAGCTTCATGACGCTGTCAACCAGCGCCAGACCCAAACCACTGCCGGGTTTGCCGCGGCTCGCGTCCAGGCGGACAAAACGGCCTTTGACACGCTCGCGGTCGCAGGCCTCAATTCCCGGCCCGGTGTCTGACACTTCAACCGTCCAGCCATTCGTTTTCGAGGGTGTGATCCGCAAAACAATCGCCGGTGCACCGGACTTCACATCTCCGCCGTACTTGATGACATTGTCGAGCAAATTGGTAATGGCCTGGGCCACCAGTTGCCTGTCCGCCCTGACCACGGCTGTTTCCGGCGCATCCAGAACAAGCGTGCCGCCGGCATCTTCGGCAATTGGCGCGTAAAGCTCCGCCAGATCATCCAGTAAAGCCACCAGGTCAGTGTCCTGAAACCCTTCCCGCATCTGACCCGCTTCGGCGCGCGCGATGGAGAGCAGGGCATTGAACGTTGTAAGCAATCCGTCGGCTTCGGCAATATTGGCCTCCAGGGCAGACTTGTAATCATCAGCAGAACTGGAACGTAGCGCATCTTCGGCACGCGCGCGCAGGCGGGTCAGCGGTGTGCGCAGGTCGTGGGCAACGTTGGATGACACCTCCTTCATGCCGGTCATCAGCCGGCTGATCTGATCCAGCATGCCGTTGAGGTTTTCCGACAGGCGGTCCAGTTCATCGCCAGTGCCCGACACGGGCATCCGTTCGCCCAGGTCACCGGCCATGATGGCGCGGCTTGCGCCGTTGATCTCGTCAACCCTGCGCAGGAAGTTGCGGCTCATCAGCAATCCTCCGCCAACTCCGAGTACGAGCGTCAGACCAAGCGCCCAGTACAATGATGTTCTGATAATCCGGTTGAACTGGCGGAGCTCCTCCACATCACGGCCGACAACCAGCTGGAATCCGCCTTCCAGGCGAATGAAGAACGCCCGCGCAGTGTGGTCAACCAGCCCTCGTCCCGTCTCGTAGGGAAATTTGAAATCAATGGTGCCGCGCTCACCGATTGCTTCTGCCGGCAGCGCCTGCAGATTGCCGGCAAGTCTTCGGCCCACCGCATTGGTCAGTATGTAAACCGCGCCATCTGCTTCCTGGCTGCGGGAGTTTATGACTTCAAGCAGCCCGCGAGCCCCGCGAATTCTGTACTGTTCAGCCAGGCCCTGAACTTCTGCCTCAACCGTATTCTCGGTCTGGCGTTCCAGCAAAATGGCAGTATTCCAGTAAATATAGGCAAGGACAGCGCCTACAGAAAAGGCAAACACAGTCAGATAGACAGCTGCCAGCCGAAAGGTCGAGGTTTGCAGAAGCTTAAGAGCGGCTCGCACGGATACTGTATCCGGCACCACGAACAGTGTGCAGAAGCGGTTCACCGAACTCCTTGTCAATCTTGGCCCGCAAGCGCGAAATGTGGACGTCAATCACATTGGTTTGCGGGTCAAAATGATAGTTCCACACGTTTTCCAGCAGCATGGTGCGGGTCACGACGCTGCCGGCATTGCGCATCAGATATTCCAGCAGCTTGAACTCGCGCGGCTGCAGCAGGATTTCCTCTCCGCCACGTGTGGCAGTGCGAGCCAGCAGGTCAATTTCAAGATCGGCAACTTTCAGCTTGGTTGTATGCGGGGTTGCGTTCTGCCGGCGGCGCAAGGTTTCGACTCGCGCCAATAGCTCGGTAAAGGCATATGGTTTTGCAAGATAATCGTCGCCACCTGCCCGCAACCCCAGTACCTTGTCATCCACTTCACCCAGCGCTGACAATATCAGGACAGGTGTGGTGACTCTCTCTCCACGAAGAGTCTTGACAACTTCCAGACCATCCATGCCAGGCAACATCCGGTCCATGATAATGACATCATGGGTCTGCTCACGGGCCACGGCCAGGCCGTCAGTCCCGTCTGCGGCAAGATCTACCACATGGCCTTCTTCAACCAGCCCCTTTTCAAGCCAGTTGGCAGCTTCGCGATCATCTTCTACCACAAGAATTTTCATGCAATTTGAATCCACAACTCAATCACCTGTTGTTCGTGCACATTTCAGCGGAGAAAGGCAAGTGCGTCTCTCGGCGGAGAAAAGCAAGTGTGCCTCCGCATTCCTCTTGTTTCAGATGACCGTTGGCAGGGGGGGCGGGAGGTCTACCCAAAACAATACTGTGAGGCACACGGAGGCACGAAGGCGGCGTTGGTACAGAGGGGGCAGAGATAACGCCGCCGTCTTACCTATATAGTATCAACTTTTTGCAATGTTAAGAGCAACAAAGCGTTGCCCACGATCATTTTTTACCAACAGCAATACCGGGGCCTTGCCGGACCTGGAAGATGACTGGCGCATTGCAGCCACCGCGGCCTCGGGTTGATCGACCAGCGCGCCGTCAATCTCAAGGATCACATCACCCGCCTGGATGCCTTGTTCTGCTGCCGGCGAACCGGGCATCACCTTGGCGACCAACACACCTTCTCCATCTTCGGCAGGGGCCAGCGCCAGGCCGAGTTTCTTGTCTGCAGATGGTTCGTTGCCGGTGTCCGGGTTCATGGCGGCAAGTTTACCCTTCGGCATTTCGCCAATGGAAACCTCGACCATGCGCTGTTTTCCATTCCGGAAAACCGTAAACTCAACAGATGTCCCGGGTTTCAGTTTTGCCACTGCGCGTGACAACTCCTTGGGATCCTTAACGTCTGCGCCGTCCACTTTCAAAATGGTGTCACCGGTACGAAGGCCCGATTTTTCAGCAGGTGAGTTTTCGGTAACAGCAGCAATCAATGAACCTGACGGCTTGTCCAGACCTATGCTCAATGCAATATCGCTCGAAACAGGCTGTATCTGAACACCAAGCCACCCGCGGGTTACATTCCCGTCATCCTTCAGATCGGCAATGATTGTCTCGGCTGTTGAGGCCGGAATGGCAAACCCGATGCCCACACTGCCGCCGGATGGCGAGAAGATGGCCGTGTTGATGCCGACTACTTCGCCCTTGAGATTAAAGGCCGGGCCACCGGAGTTGCCCCGGTTGATCGGTGCATCAATCTGCAGGAAGTCGTCATAGGGACCGGCGCCGATATCACGGCCGGATGCTGATATGATACCGGTTGTAACCGTCCCGCCAAGACCGAACGGGTTGCCGACTGCAACTACCCAGTCACCAACGCGAGGCTTGCCGGCAGCAAATTTTACCGGGGTGAGCTTTTCCGTGGTGTCGATTTTCAGCAGCGCAAGATCAGTTTTCGGGTCAGATCCGATTACCTTGGCATCAAACTCACGGCCGTCGGAAAATTTGACTGAAACTTCGCTGGCGCCATTGATGACGTGATTGTTGGTGACCGCATAGCCATCTTCGGAGATTATGAAGCCCGAGCCCTGAGAGGACCCATTGCGGCGGTGCGGCTGGGGAACTACGCCGCCGTTACGACCGGGCTGATTACGGAAGAAGTGTTCAAAAGGCGAACCTTCCGGGAAGCCGAACTGGAACTGCTGACTATTGCCGGACATGTCCTCATCGTCATCAGAAGCAACCGGAGTATACTTGCTTTGCACCGACACGACAGACGGCATTACAGTGTCCACCAGGTCGGCAAATCCCGAAGCTGGTGCATTATTCAGGGAAAAAGTTGCCTGTGCAGGTGCTTCTGCACCGGCATGGCTGATTGTGCCGGTCAGTGCGGTCGCACCAAGCAATCCGGCAATCATCAGGGCATAAACAGCACGGCGGCTCTTTGGGCCATGTTTCATGTTAGTGGGCATATCAGTAAAATCTCCATTGCGGGGTTTCAGAACAATCTGATGCAAGGAAAATTACTGCATGCCACATTACACGGGTGTGTCCGGCGGGTTAAAACACGTTAATGTCGCGAAAAATCATTCAGTAACCCTGGTCACGATTACTGCTTCGGCCTCGAGAGTGCGGTGAACCGGACATCTGCCGGCAATTTCTTCGAGCTTGCCCCGCAGTTCAGGCGATATCTTGCCGTCCACCGAAATGGTGCGCTCGAACCTGTCAATCCTGCCGGTTTTGCCTTCACCGCAGTCCTTGCAGTCATCTGCATGTGTTTTGCCGTGGCTTACATCAACCGTGACGCGACCCAAATGCAGCCTTTTGAAGTTCGCATACATTCGCAGTGTCATTGACGTACATGTTCCAAGCGCGATCGACAGAAAATCATACGGCGAGGGACCTGTGCCATCGCCGCCTGCCGATGACGGTTCATCAGCCAGCAGTTGATAATCATCAACCAGAACAGCCTGCTGGAATTTACCGTTCTGCGTCTCACGCACCCTGATTACCCCTGCAGGCGCCGGTTGCAGGCGTTCTGCCTCCGGCAAGAACCGATTTGCCCATCCAGCCAGCACATCTGCGACAAATACCGCATCCTGGCGGCGTGACAACAGGTGGTCGGCGCCATCGAGCGAGATAAAACTCTTCGGATGCCTGGCAACCGAGAAAATTGCCGAAGCATTGTCGATGCCGACGGTCTGATCAAGAGGAGCGTGAAACACGATCAAGGCCGGTTTCAGGGCCGCAATCCGGTCTTTCAGGCGGGTGCCGCGAACATCGTCCAGGAACTGTTTCTTTATGGTGAACTCGCGGCCTGCCAACGACACTTTGGCCTCACCGCTGCTTTCAATGGCGTCGAGACTGGCCTGAAAATTGCGCACTACATGATCGGCATCCGAAGGTGCCCCAATGGTGGCCACAGCCTTGAGTTCCGGTATGTCACCGGCAGCTGCCAGAACCGCCGCTCCTCCCAGGCTATGACCGATCAGCAACTGCGGCGCTGCATGATTTTCACGCAACCAGTTTGCCGCTGCCAGCAGGTCTGCAACATTTGACGAGAAATTGGTGTTGGCAAATTCGCCCTCGCTGGCACCGAGACCGGTAAAATCAAACCGCAAGGTGGCAATGCCGTGACCTGCAAGGGCAGAGGCAATTCGACTGGCAGCGAACACATCCTTTGAACAGGTAAAACAATGGGCAAAAAGCGCATAACCCCTCACAACCGCGTCTGGAGAATCCAGCCGGGCAGCCAGCATAACGCCTTGCGAGCCGGAAAATTCAATCCGCGTTGACCTGGTGGCCATCGGGCTACTCCTTCGGGTTTAGTATGTCGTCGAGACGCGCCTGTTCGTCAGCAGAAAGGGCTTGTTCCGGCACTGCGAGGCCGGAATTTCTGCGCCTGCGCAGGAAAATCATTACAGATCCGATCAACAAAATTGCGAACGGACCACCCCACAGCAACACGGTGCGCGAGTTGAGACGCGGCTTCAGAAGCACAAACTCGCCATACCTCGACACGAGGTAATCGACAACCTGTGCATTTGATTCACCCTGGACCAGACGTTCGCGGATCAGCAAACGCAGATCCCTGGCCAATGGTGCATCGCTGTCATCGATGGACTGGTTCTGGCACACAAGACAGCGCAACTGCGCCGACAGTACGCGGGCACGTGCCTCGAGAGCCGGATCACTGAGTATTTCGTCAGGCTGCACCGCAAATGCAGCTGGCAGTGTGAACAGCAAGAAGACAACAGCGATTACAAGGCGGCGCAGCATAAGACTGTCACTCCGCAGGTTGCACGATTGGCGTTCTTGCCTTTTTCGGTGCACCGACACGATACCGCCGGTCGAAAATCGAACAGCAACCTCCCAGGAACATCAATGCCGCACCAAGCCAGATCATCCAGACAAGCGGATGGAAATAGAACCGCACCGTACGGCCATTGTCTGCAGCGCGATCACCGGCCACCACGTACAGATCACCATCGGCGAACGGTTCAATGCCGACTTCGGTGGTTGGCTGGTTGGAGGGTTTGAAAATGCGCTTTTCGGACCATATTTCCGATATCCCGATACCGCCAGACGATATCCTGAAACGCGCTCTATCAGCCGTATAGTTCGGTCCCGTCACCGGAATTTCACCCAGGAACGTAACGGTTCTGCCGCCAACTTCCATGGTTTCGCCCGGCTTCATTACCGTCACTATTTCCTGTTTCCAGGAAGTGATGGCGACAACACCAATTACCATGACGCCGACACCGGCGTGGGCAATCATCATGCCCCAGGCTGCGCCAGGCAGGCCTTTGAGGCGCGCCCAGGCAACGTTGAACGGAACCGATGCAAACTTCGCGCGACTGAGCATCTCCTGCACACTGGCTGCGATCAGCCATGCGCCAAGAGCCACACCAAAAGGCGCCAGCCAGGGCCCCCGCCACTGCCACGCCATGGCGGCAACCGCCACCGCCAATGCAACAAGTGCAGTGGCCCATAGCCGCTGCATCGCCGCCCACATATCAGCCCTTTTCCAGGACATCAACGGACCGATCGGCACCAGTAGCAAAAGCGGCAGAATCAGCGGTCCGAATGTCAGGTTGAAGTACGGTGGTCCGACGGAGATTTTTGCCCCGGTAATTGATTCCAGCAACAATGGATACAGTGTTCCGATGAACACCGCTGCACAGGCAGCCGTCAGCAGCAGATTGTTTACCACCAGCGCGCCTTCGCGGCTGATTGGCGCAAACAATCCGCCGGTCCTGATAGCCGGGGCACGCCAGGCATACAGCGTCAGGGCGCCGCCAATGAAGACACACAGGATGGCGAGTACATAAACACCCCGAGCCGGGTCAACCGCAAATGCGTGCACCGAGGTCAGCACGCCGGAGCGCACCAGGAAGGTGCCAACCAGGGATAGCGAAAACGCCAGGATTGCCAGCAGGATGGTCCAGACCTTCAAAGCGTTGCGCTTTTCCACAACAATGGCGGAATGCAACAGCGCTGTGGCAATCAGCCAGGGCATGAACGAGGCATTCTCAACCGGATCCCAGAACCACCAGCCGCCCCAGCCAAGCTCGTAATAGGCCCACCAGGATCCCAGTATGATGCCGGCAGTCAGGAACATCCAGGCAGCCAGCGTCCACGGCCGCACCCAACGCGCCCATGCTGCATCAACCTTGCCTTCGATCAGGGCCGCGACTGCGAAAGAAAATGCGATCGATAGTCCAACGTAACCTGCATAGAGCAGCGGAGGATGTATGGCCAATGCCGGATCCTGCAGGATCGGGTTCAAACCCTGACCTTCAATCGGAGCCGGATCGAGACGGCTGAACGGATTGGACGTCAACAGGATGAATGACAGGAAGGCGACGGATATTGAGCCCTGTATCGCTATAACACGCGCTTTCAGGCCCGGCGGCAAATTGCTGCCGAATGCCGCTACGGCAGATCCGAACAACGCCAGCATCATAACCCACAACAACATGGAGCCTTCATGATTTCCCCAGACGCCGGAGATCTTGTAAATCAAAGGCTTGTCGGAATGCGAGTTGCGGACCACGTTCTCGACCGAGAAATCCGATGAAATGTAGGACCAGGTAAGACAGCCGAACGACAGGGCAACAAGGCCGAATTGCAACATGGCCGCCGGCTGTGCAACCGCCATCAGGCGGCTGTCGCCGCGCCAGGCCCCGTACATGGGAACGGCAAACTGGTAAATCGCCGTGACAAACGCAAGAATAAGTGCGAATTGGCCAATCTCAGGGATCATTGGTTACCTTCTTTTGCTTGTTCATCACTTTGTTTCCAGACGCCTTTTTCCTTTAATGCGTCGGCTACTTCGCGCGGCATGTAGTTTTCGTCGTGCTTGGCGAGCACGGTGTCGGCCCTGAAGTTGCCGCCTGCTTCCAGCACGCCTTCTGCAATGACCCCCTGACCTTCCCGGAAAAGGTCGGGCAGTATGCCGATATAGGTCACCGGCAGTGTACCGGCAGTATCCGTTACCGTGAACGACACCGTCTTACCCTGGCCGCGAACCACCGAGCCGTCCGCCACCAGGCCCCCCAACCGGAAACGCGTTCCAGGCGGCACCCCTTTTTCGACAACATCCGTGGGAGTGTAGAAGAAGGTTATGGTGTCCGACAAGGCATACAGGATCAATCCTGCTGCAAGGCCAAGTACACCAAGACCGGCTCCGATCAATGCCCCACGCTGCTGCTTTCGTGTCATCGCCATGCTACTCCGCTCCTGTCATCACAGTCCGAGCGCCTTGCGGGTTTCCTCAAGCCGGGTCACGGCCTGTTGATTGTTCCTGAGAGCTTCGGATGCCCGATTGAGTGCGTCGGTTGCCTTGTCCTTCTCGCCAAGTACCATGCGGGCACGGATGAGCCGCAGCCAGCCGTCAATATCCGTACCATCTGCCGTCAGGCGCTCATCCAGGCCTTCAACCATGGACCGGATCATCGCGGTGCGGTCACCGGCGTTGAGTTGCTGGCCCTGCCGGATCTGCTCTTCGGTCAGCGCCGGGCCCTTGGGCAATTGACCACTGGCGGAACTGATCTGCTGTTCAACCGCAGACCGCCACGGAGCATCGGGAGCACTTTCTGCCAGCATGGCGTTCCAGCCTGCAAGCGCCTCGGCACTCCTGCCCTCCTGCTGCAGGGCAAGCGCTGCATAAAATCGGGCTTTCATGTGCTTCGGCGCAGCTTTCAGAACTGCCTGAAAAATCTCCTGGGCTTCGTTGCTGACCAAACCGTTGTTGGCCAGCACCAGGCTTTCACCCATGTCGGTCATCAGTTCTGCATCGGGACCGGACAAAGCAAGTGCCTTGCGGTATGCATTGGCCGCGTCGTTAAATCTTCCAATGCGGCTATAAGCCGGTGCCAGCACAGTCCAGCCGCGCGCATCATCCGGTTTCTGCTCCAGATGCCTTTCCACCTGACGTATCATTGCAGCCATGTCCTGATTGGCAACGGCCCCGTCGATACGCGCCTGCAAGGGTTGCGCCGGCAAGTCAGGGCGACCGATCAACAGGTACCCGCTGAGCGCGACAACCGGAACCGCGACCACCGTAGCAACCGGCAGCCACGCTGGAACAGGCAGAGTAACCTTTTCTTTTGAAGCAAGTTCAGCCTGGGCGGCCAGTACACGCCGCGAAACCTCGTTGCGCGCGGCATCCGCTTCGGCTTCCGGGATCAGGCCTGCCTTCCGGTCACGTTCCAGTTCAGCCAGCTGATCCCGATACACCGCAAGATCAAAAGAGGCCCCCTGAACATCTCCGCTCCGGGAACGGCTTCGCAGAGGCGAAAGTAGCGCCAGCAAAACCAGGGCCGTCAAAACGGCAAATGAAATCCACAACACCATAATACCACTTAGCAATCACGCCGACAGCAATACAACTCACAAAGCAGCGAGTTTAACGTCACCGGGTTCGCGGTGCCATGCGGCAGTGTCGCACTTCCGGGCCCGAATGTCGCAATCATTTGGTGATCCTCGGGGCAGTTTGCTAGATTGCGCTGCTGTTAAACCAGAGGAACCGAATACTGACCCGGCTCACCATGTGTTGGGAACCTGTTTGGAAAACCGCCCATGAAACGTTATTCAATATTCTCGCTGGCCAGAAACGCCCTGAACTATCACAAGGATTGGGAGCGGGTGTGGCGCAGCCCCGACCCAAAGGAAGAGTATGATGTCGTAATTGTGGGCGCCGGCGGTCATGGCCTCGCGACGGCTTACTATCTTGCCAAAAACCACGGCATCTGCAACATGGCGGTGATTGAAAAAGGCTGGCTTGGCGGCGGCAATACCGGGCGCAACACAACCATAATCCGCTCCAACTATCTGCAGGATCCCTCTATCGCCATCTACGAACTGGCGCGCTCGCTGTACGAGACGCTGTCTCAGGAACTCAACTACAATATGATGTTCTCACCGCGCGGGGTGTTGATGTTGTGCCAGACCGAGCATGAACTGCGGGCTTTCAGGCGCACCGCTCACGCCAACCGTCTGGCCGGCCTCGATTGCCGGATGGTTGACGCAGCAGAAGTCAAACGCATCGTGCCGATCATCAATGACAGCCCGGATGCGCGTTACCCTGTTCTCGGCGCCTACTACCAGCCACGTGGCGGCACCGGGCGTCACGACGCGCTGGCCTGGGGATATGCCCGCGCCATCGACGATATGGGCGTGGATGTCATCCAGAACTGCGAAGTGACCGGCATGCTGCGATCCGGCGGGAAAATAACCGGTGTCGAAACCAGGCGCGGCACGATTCGCGCCAAAAAGGTTGCCGTCGTCACTTCGGGTCACACATCGAACATCATGGAAATGGCAGGTGTAAGTTTGCCGGTGGAAAGCGTGTGCCTGCAGGCGCTGGTATCCGAGCCCATCAAGCCGGTGATCGACTGTGTGGTCATGGCCAATACCGTGCACGGCTACATGAGCCAGTCTGACAAGGGCGAACTGGTCATTGGCGGAGGGGCCGATCCTTACAACAATTACTCACAGCGCGGATCGTTCCCGGCAATTGAACACACCGTATCGGCACTGGTTGAAACCTTCCCGATCATCTCCCGTTTGCGCATGTTGCGCCAATGGGGTGGCATTGTTGACATGACCGGTGATCGCTCACCGATAATCAGCATGACCGATGTCGCCGGGCTTTATGTAAACTGTGGCTGGGGAACGGGTGGATGGAAATCCATTCCCGGTTCAGGCTTCGTGTTTGCAGATACCATTGCCAACGACCGGCCGCACCCGATTGCGCAACCGTTTGGACTTAACCGTTTCAGAGAAGGCCGGCTCATCGACGAGAGCGTTTCTGCAGCCGTAGCGCACTAGGAATACTGACATGTTGTTTGTTCATTGCCCGGTTTGCGGGATTGAAGGTGACGAAACTGACTTCCACTGTGGCGGGCAGGCTCATATTGCACGCCCGGCAACATCTGACCCGGCCAACATAACGGATGCTGAACAGGGCGATTATCTGTTCATGCGGTTCAACCCCAAGGGCTTGCATTTTGAGCGCTGGCGCTGTGATCGCGGTTGTGGCAAGTGGTTTCATGCAGCGCGCGATACGGCTTCTCTGTCCTTGCGGCCGTGACCAACCTGGACGCTGTCGCCGTGCCCTCGGACACGACCACCTTCAACCTGGCCGGTGTTGCCGGGAAGCTGGCAACCTCGGAGATCCAGGTGCCCACGAGCGATGTGATCGAGACCGTGGGGGCTGCGCAGCTGATCAAGAACGGCGACGGTACGCTCGGGGCCATGGCTTCGAAGGGTTCCGGGGAGGTCCGGGCCGTCGTCCATGAGCCGCCCAAGGCGAAGATCTCCATCCGGGGAGGCATGAGCCGCGAGGCCGTGCTCAAGGTGGTCAACGCCCATCTCGACGAGGTCCGGGACTGCTACGAGAGGGAACTCCTCCACAATCCCGGCATCTCGGGCAAGATCCTGATGGAGTGGTTGATTCAGCTCGACGGCGCCGTCCGATACGCGAAGGTGAAATTCACGAACATAGGCCATTCTTCCGATCTACATACTTGTCTACAGGCACAGGTCGTGACGTGGAACTTTCCACGGCCGAAGGGCGGAGAGGAAGTGCTCGTGACCTTTCCGTTCCTGTTCGAGAGCATGGGTTTCTGATTCACGAGTTCGAGGGAGAGGAGCTGATGAAGAGCAAGCGATGTCTGAAGATCGGGTTCTGGATGGTCCTGTGTGGCCTGGTGCTTGCGCCCCTGGCGTCCGCGGCGGCTGAGGAAACCGGATACGGAGAGGGGGGCAAGGTGTACGCCGTCCAGAAGAAGGGCTACCAGCTGAAGCACGAGCTGTACGGAGCCGTCGGGGTCCTGCCCATGGACGCCATGTACAAGGGCGTCACCTTCGGTGGCGGGTATACCTACCACTTCTCGCACCATTTTGCGTGGGAGGCGATCCAATTCCTCTATTCCAACAACATCGACACGGGCCTGAAGGAGGACCTCCAGAACAGCTTTGACGCCACGCCGGAATCCTTCCGTGAGGTCCAGTTCCTGGCCAACAGCAACGTCGTCTTCGTGCCCCTCTACGGCAAGATGAGCTGGCTGAACCGCCAGGTTGTCCAGATGGAACTCTATCTGACCGCCGGGCCCGGTATTGCCCGGTACAAGGAGTACGAGCTCCAGGGGCGCGGATAGCTACTACCGAGGAAGGCAAGTACTACTTTTCCGGGAATTTCGGAATCGGGCTTCGCTTCTTCATCAACAAGCGGTTCTCGGTCCGGCTGGACATGAGAGACTACATGAACTTCATCGACGGCGGCGTCGACAACGCAGCCTATTTTTCTTTGGGCCTGAGCTGGAATTTCCAGATGCCCCAATTCTCGTATTCGGATGAGTGAGGGACGGGAAGGGCATGAACCGAGCCTCAGAGAAGGCGCCTTGAGAGGGATGCGACATTGAAGGAAACGAATCAAATTCAGATTCAGAGGATTGTCTTTCTCTTGACACTGCTTCTCCTCTTCCTTTGCCTGGAAGAGGCGAGCGGATGGCCGTGGTCGAAAAAGGGAGACGCCATCCCCTTTCCGGATGCAGCGGAGGAACTCTACCCCGCCCTCCGGGAAATGGCGGAGAAGAGATACGACACGGCCATGGAAGGCTTCTGGGCGTTCATGGCGGAGAGGCAGAGTCACGAGGACGGGTACGCCCTGGCCCAGCTGAGCACCGCCGCCTGTGCGAGGGAACTGGGCCTGAAACAGCTCGCCACCGAGTACTATGCAGACATCGTTCGGTCCTCCATGGACCGGGCCGTCACGCTCCAGGCGCTCGATGGCCTGAGGAAGATCACCCACGAGGAGATCTATGACGAGCGGACGATCGTGGAGGAACTCCTCTACGAGAAGGAGTTCGGCACGCTTCCGCCGGAATTGAACAACTTCGTCCACTACTACCAGGCCTTGATGGACTTCCGGAACGGCTACCCGCGATGGGCATCCAACCACGTGGAGAAGATTGAAGGGAAGGACGAGTATTTCTACCGCGCCATGATCCTCGAGGCCCTCTGGGCCCTGAAGGAGGATCAGGTGGAAGAATGCCGCGGGTTGTTGGAGACGGTGGCCGAGAACCCCGGCGTGGACACGCCGGTGAGGAACGACGCGAAGAAGGCGCTGGCACGCGTGCTCTACGAACAGGGCGAGTTCATGGATGCCTACCGCCTCTACCGTGAAATCGAGGCGCCCGAGTACACCTTGGCGGACGTGATCCTGGAGGAAGCCTGGGCCAAGTTCCGGGAGAAGGACTACAAGAAGTCGATGGGATTGCTCGTGGCCTTCACGGCCCCCTCCTTCCAGCGCCTGTTCAAGCCGGAGCAGTACCTTCTCCAGACGCTCATCTACATGCAGTACTGTCACTACGGGGCGGCCCAGGGCGCACTCGGTGCCTTCCAGAACCGTTACGGCGACGTGCTGCACTGTATCCGACAACGGGGAGATCTCACCGAAAACCCGCAGGCGAACAGGATTCTGCGGGGCCTGCCACCGGTCCAACGGGTCGACGCCTACCTGAAGGAGTTGGCCGACGAGAACGCCACCCTCGGGGAGTTGACGGTATCCGAGGCCTTCCTCGAGTACGTCCGGCCCATCTACGAACTGAAGACGGCACAGGTGGAGCGACGCCGCGAGAAGGTGTGGAACCGGGAGGTGGAGCGCCTGAAACGAATCCTATTCGACTACCAGGAGCAGGCGAATCTGCTGGCCTACGAATCGGGCATGCACCAGTACAAGAAGGTCAAGGAGATGTACTACAGCGACAGGCCTCGAGGGGGAGGGCAAGGCCAAGGAAGCGAACATCCCGAAGTTCTCGAGGAGCACCTACTTCGCCTTCGAGGGTGAGTTCTGGAGCGACGAGCTGGATGATTACACCTTCCTCATCGAGGACTACTGCGATATGCCGGAGAAGTGGCTGGGGGAAGAGGTGCCGGAGAGAGACCGGATGGCGATGATGGAAAGGGTGGAGGAGGAGAAGGCCGCCGAGAAGGAAAAAGCGAAGCAGGAAAAGGCCCTGGAGAAAGAGAAGGCGAAGCAGGAGAAGGCGGCGAAGCGGGAGCAGGAAAAGAAGGAAAAGGCCATAGAGAAAGAGAAGGCAAAACAGGAAAAGGCGGCGAAGCAGGAACAGGAAAAGAAGGAAAAGGCCGCGGCGCAGGAGAAGGCGGCGAAGCAGGAACAAGCAGAGAAGGAAGAGGCCGCAGCGCAGGAGAAAGCCGCGAAGCAGGACGGAAAGGTGCAGCAGGGCAAGATGGCAAGGAACGACCCGTCGGAATAAGCGCTGGCAATAGCAGGCCAAGTGGAAAATGACGAGAAGGTAACGAGGTGTGCCGTGGGTGATATGGTTCGAAAGCATTGGAAGCTGGTTCTTGTCCTGGTGATTGCATGGGCGAGTGTGAGGCCCTTCGCCCTGGCCGACGAGGAAGCCGACCGGGAACGGCTGCTCCAGCAGCTTTCCCGAGACCTGGAAAGCGTGGAGAACGCGATTGGAGGCACGCGCGACTTGATCCAGCAGTCGATGCATCGCCCTTACCTGCCGGATCTCTATCTTCGGCTGGCAGACCTTTACATCGAGAAATCACGGATCCTCTATCACCTGAAGCGGGTCGAGAATCCGACCGAGTCCAAGGCGGTCGTGGTCCTGGAGGCGAACCTGCTCAAGACCAAGGCGATCGACCTGTACAACAAGATCCTGGACGAGTTTCCCGAATACGCCTACCAGGACAAGGTCATCTTCTTCATGGCCCACGAGTACCGCGAGATGGGCCAGTTCGACAAGATGATGAACGCCTACACCGACCTGGTGGAACGGTTTCCGGAGAGTCCTTACAGGCTGGAGACCTACCTGCTGATCGGTGACTACCAGTTCGACTCCATGAACCTCGACAAGGCGGAGGAATCGTACCTGACGATCCTCGCCGCACCCGAAAGCCATGTGCACGGGATGGCCCGTTACAAGATGGCCTGGTGTCACATCAACCGCAGCAGGTTTCCGGAGGCCCTGGAGCTGCTCGAGACGCTGGTCAAGGACCCTCGCTATGACGAGTTGAAGACCGAAATCGATGCCTACAAGCGGATCAACCTGCGCCGCGAGGCGCTGATGGACCTGGCCTACTGCTACACCGAGGTCAAGCCCCCTGAGGAGGCCCTGGAGTATTTCGCGAACCTGAGCGACTCGAAGTCTATCTACCTCGCCGTCCTCGACAAGCTGGGACATCGATACTTCCTGAAGGAGAACTGGGCGGCCGGGGCCGACGTGTACCGCACGATGATTTCTCTTTCCCGGAACGCGCAGAAGAACATCGAGTATGCAGAGAAGCTCTTTGCCTGCGCCCAGAGGGCGAAGGACATGCAGCACCCGGAGAAGAACGTTCAGGCACTGGTCGGGGTCCTGGAGCAGGTGGAATACTCCTGGCGGACCGACCCGGCGGAAAAGGAGCGGCTGAACAAGGAGTTCGAGGTCTATGCCCGGGACATGGCCACACGGCTCCATCTGCTGGCCGCGGAGAAGCAGGACAAGGTGAAGTTCTGTCAGGCCGCGGATGCCTATGCCTACTACCTGGACTTCTTCCAGCAGGGCAGACAGGCGCGCGACATCCTGGAGAACCAGGCAGAGGCCCTGTATGAGGGTGGACGCTATTTCCAGGCAGCCCTCGCCTATGAAAAGCTGGCCGCACCCGAACCCCCGGAGGTCGAGGAAGAGGAGGCCGCCGAGGAGATCCGAAGGCCCGGAAGAGGAGACGGTGGCCGAGGCGTCTCCGGACAAGAAGAAGGAAGGTGCCGCCAAGGAGTCTCCGAAGCCCGAGGAGAAGCAGGTTGCCGCGAGCGAGCCTCCGGCTCCGCAGAAGTCGCCCCAGGATTGCCTGTACGGCTCGGTCGCGTCGTTCTACAAGGCCCTGAAGGAGCAAGAGGA
Organism: uncultured Alphaproteobacteria bacterium; assembly: GCA_963700885.1. Taxonomy (GTDB): domain Bacteria; phylum Pseudomonadota; class Alphaproteobacteria; order Rhizobiales; family Aestuariivirgaceae; genus Anderseniella. The sequence continues at coordinate 35,664 of CAVOZJ010000001.1, read as the reverse complement.
TCTGGATGATCTCCAGAAGCTCGAGGCCAGGCAGGGATTGCGTCAGGTCGGCAGCCAGTATCTTGCCGCCTTTCCCGGCGCGGAAGAGGCGCCCGAGGTTGCGTTCAACGTGGCCTGGGTCTCGTACGAACAGGGGGACTACAAGGCCGCACTCGAGGGATTCAAGGGATTCATCCAGGAGTACCCCGGGTCCAAGGAGGCATCGGCGGCCGGGCACCTCGTCCTGGACATCCACAAGAGCTTGGACGACCTGGATGGCCTGATCAAGGACGCGAGGTCCATGCTGGCGAACCAGCGAATCACCGATCCGAAATTCCGGAAGGAAGTGGGCAACATCCTCGCGGCTGCGGAGCACAGGCATCTGGAGGAGCTCACGGTCAAGGTCAAGGACGGTGCCGAGGGCTCGGATGAGGCCCTTGCTCGCCCTGGGGAGCGAAGCCCAGGACAGCGGGCTCCAGGAACTTGCCCTGTTCAACCTTTTCGTGGTGAGCAAGGAAGCCGAAGACATCCCCACGGTCCTCGAGAGGGGAAAACAGATCCTGGCCAAGACGCAGGACGCGAAGCGCAGGCAGGACGTGCTGGCCACGATGGCCCATTTCTACTTCGAGGCAGGCGATTTCCCGAATGCGGCATCGTACTCGGAAAAGGCGGCCGAAGGGGTCGGCGGCGACGAGCAGGCGGACTACCTCATGCGGGCTGCCAAGCTCCAGGGGTGGATGGGGGACAACGTGGCCGCTGTGAAGAACTACCAGAAGGCAATGCCCCTGCTTCCGCCCGCAGCAGAAGCTCGGACGTGGAGAAGGAACTTCTGAATCAGTACGAGGAGCTCAAGGACACGTCCCAGATCCTTTCCCGCTCCCGTGCGCTGATGAGCCGGGAACCGGAGGAAATGAAGTGGGTGTTCCTGTACGGAGATACCCTCTATCAGCAGGGAAGCCGCAGCGAGGCGATGGAGGTATTCAAGAAGGTGGACGAGCAGTTCGCCCGGAAGGTCGCTTCCGCGCCCGCCGCCGTGACGCCGGAGGAGAGGGCCTTTGCCGCGCAGGCTCGGTTCTACCGGGCCGGCCAGGAGATGGCGGCATTCAAGAAGATCTCCATCAAGGGAGACAAGATCGAGAACGCCCTGATCCAGAAGAAGCTGAAGGCCCACCAGGCCGTCGAGGCGGCCGGGCTGGAGGTGGCCCAGTACTCGAGTCCCCGCTGGACGATTGCCTCCCTCATGATGGCGGCCGAGGCGAACGACGAGATCTCGCGATTCTTCCTCGAGGCGCCCGAGCCGAAGGGGCTCGACATGGCGCAAAAACAGCAGTACCGGCAGTTGGTCGAGGACAAGGTGCGACCTTACCGCGAGAAGGCCCTGCAGTACAGGAAGGCGGCCCTCGAAAAGGCCTATCACCTGGGCATCTTCTGTCCGGAGGTGACCGCCTGTTACGCCGTCCTGAACGACGGTTCGCGGCCCCCTGCGATCGGACGGGGTTCCCTCAAGCTGCGGTCCGGAGAAGGGGGTGCGGTAGCAGTCCCCGAAGGCGCTGCTGGAGGCCCTGTACGCGGACCCGGGCAACCCTTCTCTCCTCGAGTCCCTGGCGGTTGCCTATGCAGATCAGGGCAAGATGGACCTGGCCTCTCTCGTGCTGCACCGCATCCTGGAGAAGAACCCGCAGGACGCCGAGAGCCAGAACCTTCTCGGCCTGATCCGGCTCTCAAAGGGGGAGGATCAGGAGGCCTATCGGTTCTTCCAGAAGGCCCTGGAACTCGACCCCGGAATGGATGATGCGAGGGCGAACCTGGTGGTCCTCAACGAAGGATACGGCAATTTCCAGAAGGCAAGGGAGTCCCTGTCGGAGATCGCGGATCGGCAGGCCCTCGAATCCTCGAAGTCCCGCTATGTGCATCCGGATTTCCGGGCTGCGGCCGGACGGATGGAGGTGGTTGCCTTCGATAATTCGGAAATCGAAGCCCTGGAGCAAGAATAAGGAACAGCCATGGCGATGCGGAATGTCTCTGAAGGTTCGTTACGCCTCTTTGATTGCTCGTAGGGATGCTGTTGTCCTCGTGCGGAACGGGCAGCCTGACAGGCGAGGTGGGTGATGGCACAAGCGGTGGCGGTGGCTACGTGATCCCCGGCGGGGACATAGCCGGGGATTGGGACATCCAGGTGGTGGACGACAACGGAAATGTGGGCATGCTGAACGAGCTTCGATTCAACGGACAGGGGCAGCCCAGCATCGCGTACTTCGTGGTCTCCGGCACGGTGTACTGGATTCGCTACGCCGCTTACGACGGCTGGACGTGGGAGATCGACACGGTCCACGAGACCGACACCATGACGGGCTGCGGCCTGACCATGGACCCCACCGGCAGGCCGGTGCTCGCCTATGTGGGTGGAGACCGGACGCCCCTGTACTACTGGCCCTTCCAGTCCGACCTGCTGATGGCGAGTTGGACCGGTGCGGACTGGGCGATCGAGGCTGCGGACGAAGAAGGGGTGGTAGGCCTTTGGCCCTCCGTCGGCTTCGACCGGTTCGGCCTCGCGGGCGATCAGCTATCAGGATCTCGGCACCGGGATCGACTACAACGACTTCCATCTGAGGGACCTGAAGTATGCCTATTCCACGGGTGGAAGCTGGGTGACCGAGACGGTGGACCTCGACGGGGGCGGCTACTACACGAATCTTCTGTTCGATGAGGACGATCAGCCCGGTATCGCTTACTGCGGCAACATGGACGATGATCATCAGTCCGTGAAGTTCGCCCACCGTGGAGACTTCGGGTGGGAGATCCACACCGTGGATTCCACGGGCGAATGTGCGGAAGGGAGCCTTTCCGCCCGCAACACGCCCGGCGGAGGGTTTGGCATCGCCTACTACGACGAGCGGTTTCAGGATCTGCGATACGCCAGCTACATGAGCGGCATCTGGGTTCGGGAGACCGTCGAATCCCACAATCAGGTGGGAAAGTACTGTTCCCTCGCCTACGGTCCGGATGGGCAGCCGGTCATAAGCTACTACTACTGCGGCAGGAGCACGGATGACGATTGCCAGGGCGGTGGAGACCTCCGGGTCGCCCAGCGGACCCAGACAGGGTGGGAAACCGTGACCGTGGAGACGGAAGGCAACACGGGTCTCTTCACTTCCATCGAGGTCTCGAGTACCGGAACGATCTACGTCTCCTACTACGACCAGTCTCAGCAATCCCTAAAGATGGCGGTCCATCGATAAGGTCGCGCCCGCTTGTCTTCACCTGGTGCGATGTCTGCAATATCGTGTCTACCGGAGATCAACTGTTCGGTCCTGTCCTGGGTTCTCCTCCGTGCTTCGCTCCGATCTCCGTCCCTGCAATTCGCCCGCTGCAAATCTCCGACGGAACCCAGGACAGGACCTGCAACGAGCCCTGCCGGCAGACATGGCGACGTTCGTTCGATCCACAGTGCTTCAAGCGCACCTCAAGGCAGATCCCCCTCCGCCCCTGTTTCACGCGTTCGGATGCACCTTTGAGGAAAAGTTGACCGACAAATGATACAATAGAGCGTTCACAAAGAGAAAGCCCTTGATCGGATGTGCTCCATGCTTCGGAAGTTACCGGATCTGAATCGGTTTTTGTCAAACCAGTTCCTCTATCCGCTCCTGCTGTCGACCCTTCTTGCCGGCGGGTTCTTCGTCTTTCGTGTGGCCTACAGCGGAAGATGGTACTACGACAATCTGCCGTGGAATCTCTTCCTGGCCTGGGTGCCTTACGTTTGCAGCCTGTGGGCCGCCGTGTGGTATCGGGTTTACCCGGATCGGTGGTGGATCCTGTTGCTGCCCGGCGTGCTGTGGCTCGTCTTCTTCCCGAACGCTCCCTACATCGTGACCGATTTCTACCACCTGGAGAAGCGCCCGCCCATCCCGCTCTGGTATGACATCGGCCTGATCACAACCTTTGCCTGGACAGGCTGCTTCCTGGCGATCGCCTCGTTGAGAACGATGCAGTTTCTGGTCAGAAGGCGTGCGAATGGGTTCGTGAGCTGGGTCTTCGTGGCGATCGCGCTCGGGTTGAGTGGAGTAGGGGTCTACCTGGGGCGTTTCGAACGCTGGAACAGCTGGGATCTGTTCCTCCATCCCGACAAGGTGCTCAAGGACCTCGCCGTTCCCCTGATGAACCCCTGGAACAACCCGCGGTTCGTGGGGTTCAGCCTGATGTTTACCCTCCTCCTCCTCGTGATCTATCTCATGTTCGTGTCGGTCACCCGGGGAAGAGAGATCGACCCCTCTACGTGATCTATCCCGTTCGTTCGGAACGCGTCGAATAGAGTCGCCCCCTATTTCTCCTGCTCAGCCGTCTTCCGGGGCCGAAAGGTGAGGACGCAGGCGTCACCCGGCTGGGTGGACCAGAGATCCATGGTGTAGTCGAATTCGCTTCCGAAGAACCCGTGGTCAAAGGCATCGGCGTGCTCGCACATGTCCGCCACCTCGGCGTCGCTCAGCCCTGCCATGCGCCACGCTTCCTTCAAGGGACATCGGGGGAACTTGACGACCAGTTCCTCTTCGTTCGAGCGTACGACCTCCGGCTCGTTCAACGCCCCACGGGCGGGCAGAAACTCGAGCAGCCAATCCTTGAAGCCCGGGAGGTCCTTCGGATAGGCCATCATCTTCGCCATGTTTACCCCGTGGTTGCGAAGGGCACGCTTGAAGATCTCGGCCGATCGTTCCTCCCCGAGTTCCTTGCGCATCTCCCTCAGAACCTCGGTGTAAATGAATGCGCGGTTGGCGTGGGCCAGGAAGACATCCTTCTTCAGGGCCTCGATTTGGTCTTGTTCTTGGCTCATGGTCGTCCCTTTCATCGTCCGGGAGGGAAGCTGGGAGTGGTTTCGGGGACCCATTGTAGATGCCTTTCCCCCCTTCTTCAAGGCCCGTCTCCCCACCCCCGACCCCTTGCCTTAGAATCGGATTGACGCATTCGGGGACGGCACACCTCAGCACGGCCCGCATCCGGAAGGGAGTATCTATTCCTCATTATTGTTCACACGGATTGATCTCCACGGAAGGATCGAGATTGCATGGGCATTCAGGTCCGAGTATGATATGAAGCACCAACCCGACAGAGAGGAGGAGAGATCCGCGATGCCTGGAAATCACCTGAAGATCCTTTGTATTCACCCGGCAAAGAGCGCCTTGATCCTCTTGCTGCTCGCCGGTTGCGGAGTCACTCTGCAGTCCGTCGAAAGGGACAAGGAGCAGGGGACGGGAAACGGCCCAGAAGGTGGAAACCGACATGGGCATCTACCAGGATCCCGGGAAGGTCGAATATCTGAACCGGGTTGCCCGGCGACTGGTAACGGTTCATTCCGACCGGAGTTTCACATATCGTTCGCCATCGTAGACCCGTACGAGCCGAACGCCTTTGCCCTGCCCGGCGGATACGTATACGTCTCGCGCGGGTTTCTCGCACTGACCAACAGCGAGGACGAGCTTGCCAACGTACTCGCCCATGAAGTCGTTCACGTCAGCAGGCGGCACTCTGCCAAACAGTCGGCCAAAGCCACGGTCCCGCTACTCTTTGCCCTGCCGGGAGCCATCGTCGGGGGCGTGGTCAACGAACTCGGACCTCGGAACGCTCCTGATGGCGCCGGCAGCGATCTTCGGCGAGGCCTATCTGGCATCGCACAGCCGACAGGACGAGTTCGAGTCGGATCAGCTTGGTCCAGCAGATGGCTGCCGAAGCCGGTTATGACCCGTCTGCCCTGGCGGCCATTCTGGCGAGGCTGGAAGCGTTCGCAGAGGAGTACTCCGGTCGGAAGCGGATCCCCGGTTTTTTCGACACCCACCCCAGCACCCCGGATCGAGTGGCCCGGGTTCTCCGGGACGCGAAGAAGATCGAGTGGCAGCGCCGGGAGGGCGTGGCCGGGACGCAGGCCGCCTACCTGGGGCGCCTGGACGGACTCCTGGTGGGCGAGGACCCTGCCATGGGGGTGATTTCGGGGCGTGCATTCCTGCACCCCGAGCTCGATTTCTCGATGCGTTTCCCCGAAGGATGGAACGTGATCAACACGCCCCAGGCGGTCTTTGCTTCGGCACCGGAGAAAGACGGGATGGTGGCCCTGGGAATCGACGACAAGGCCACGGACCCGAACGATTCGGCGGAGAAGTTCGAGGAAAAGCAGGAGCTCTTTCGAGAGAAATATCGGATGCAGCCGAGCGAATCGAGGTCGGTGAAGATCGGAGATCTTCCAGCCTACAGGCTCACGTACACGGACAGGGCCGCGGTGAGCCGGTGTACATGCAATTCATCTGGGTTGCCTATCGCGGACTGTTGTACCGGTTCATCGGACTGGCGCCTGAGCGATATCGCCCCTTGCTGAAGGACACGGCCTCGAGTTTCCGGCCGCTCACGCCCAATGAGAGAGAGTCGATCCGAAGAGCGGATCGACAGCCGGCCAACCGGTCAGATTGCCGTTTCCCAACCTTACGGAAGAGTAGACCCTTGAGTCCTTAGGAGGCTGTTGAAAAGTCACCAGTCTGCGGCGTTCGGCTTCATCCCTCGTCATTCGACGTACGAGAAGTACGCCTCATTCCTCGGATTTCGCCTGCCTTGCATCTGGAACTTTTTGAACAGCCTCCACAGGCTTTTTCAACAGGCTGTTAGGGGAGGGAGGTCGAGGAAGGTGCGGGCCTCTGATTCGTGGGCGGGATTTCGAGAGCCTTTTCCGCCATCTCCCGTGCAGCCTTGGTGTCCCCTTCTTTGCGTAGCAGCGGGCTACTTCCAGCCAGCCGGCGCCGGATGCCTTCTCTTTGGGATGCTCGGTCGTGTAGGTCTCGACCTGTTGCCCGGCCTCGTCGCATTGCCCCTCGGAGGCAAGGTCCAGGGCCCGTGCGATCGCCTGGGGGACCGGTGTCTTCTCAGCGGCAAGGTCCCGGCCCGGGGAGGCCGAAGGGCCATGGGCACGGCCCGGGTCTCATAGGTCGGGCCGGGTGCTCCTTCCATTCCTCCCGGCAACTGCGCGGTCCTCCTCGGCCGGTAAGGTCTCCGGTTTCTTGCGCGCCTGCGCCGGGGCGAGTTCTTCGTCCATCGAGCCTGCGGCCATGAACTGGCTCTTCGCTTCGGGGGGGCGTGCGAGCATCACTGGGGCCGACTTCTTCGACGGGTCTTCGGATCGTTCCGGAGCCGCCTCTTCTTGCTCGATGACGGCGGGTGGCTCTGCAAGCCTGGCGAGAAAGCCCTTTATCCTTTGCCTCCTTCTTGGGTGAGTCGACCTTTGCGCATGGAGGACGGAGGCGTGCTTCGTTGTTTCGATTTCCCGACAGCGGTTTCCTGACAAACGATTCCTCGGAAAGGGTTCTTTCGTCGAGAATGCTCGGCGGCTTGTGCCGAAGGGTCGTGAAGTAGACGCCGGCGGCGATCGCCCCGATGACGGCCGTGGTCACTGCCGGCCGGAACATCCATGCCCAAAAGGAGCGCCTTCCCGGGCGGGCTTCTTCCGCATGTCCCATGATACGGGTGTGCAGCGCGGGAGACGGCCCTTCCTCGTCCGCCTTGGCAACGGTGTCCAGGACGGACGCAAAGCCCTCGTATTCCCGGCGGCACGCCTCCGATGCCTCCAGGTGTTGCTCCATGGCGGCGGCATCCTCTTCGCCGAGCTCGCCATAGAGGTACTCGAGGAGCCTGTCCTCACAGAGTTTGCATTTCATGACCCCATCTCCTTCCCGATTCCCTGCTCGGGAGATGTTCTCGTAGCCGAGTCAGGGCATAGCGGAGACGACTCTTCACGGTATTCAGGTTCGCACCGGTTATGGCGGCCACATCCTGGAGCTTCATGCCCTTGACTTCCTTGAGCAGGAAGGCCTCCCTCTGATCCGCCGGCAGGGTGGCGAGGGCCCTGCGAATCGCGGATCGCAGCTGCGCCGCCTCGACGTAGTTCTCCGGGCCCGGGTTTCCGTCCGGGATCCCCTCCGGCGTGCCCGGGGAGCCTGCGTCCAGGTCGGGCGTGCGAGGTTCCCTGGGCCTCTTGCGCAGGAGGTCGACACACAGGTTGCGGGCGATCCGGTAGAGGTAGTTCCGAAAGCTTGCCTTTGCCCTGTATCGCGAGGCCGACTGGATGATCCGAAGGAAGCTCTCCTGGGCGACCTCCTCGGCCAGCATGCTGTCCCCCAGCATGCGCAGCGCGAATCCGTACACGCCCTTCTCGTGCCGCGTCAGGAGCATCTCGAAGGCCTGGGTGTCCCCCTTCTGAAAGGCCAGCATGAGTTGCTCGTCGCTTCGTTCGACCAACGCGGGTCTCCAGCCATGAGAGAAATCGTGATGGAGGGCGGGCGCGTCCATGGTCATCATGCGAACCCTCCGGATAGCCGAAAAGATATGTCACACCGGGACTCCGTTGCAAGGGCTTTCCTCGAATGGGCCTCAGCCCCTCGCCGTTCAGGGGAGGGGCTGATGCTTGGTTAACCATGCTTGTGCCGCAGCAGAATGCACGCACATCAGAACGAGAGGTCTACGTAGATGGTCGAACGTGCCTCGGTCTTGGGAAAGGAAAGCCCCCGGGCATGTTCCAGGAGCACGCGCAGGTCCTCTTCGTCCAAGGCCTCCTTGTTCTGGACCCATGCGCGGGCAACCTTGCCGTCCTGCGTCCACGATCAGGGCGAGCATCACGGATCCCCATGATGTTCGCCAGGTCTTCGTCGTCGGCCCACGCCTCGAGGGCGGCCTCGAGGACCGTTCGCACCTCCTCCTCATTGAGGGTTCCTCGGATTCGGATCTCCCGGATACCGGGCTCTGTGTCGTCTTCCTTGCTGTCTTCTTCCTCCAGCTCAGCGGGCAAGGCTGCGTCTGCCGAAGATCCGGGCGACAGGCCCTTTCATCCCTACCGATGCCTGCGCTGGGTGGCACGGCTTGCTTTCGGCAAAGGAACCCGCTCAGTGCCTCTTGGGCCTTGTACTTCACGGCATTGCCGGTGACGTATGCGTGGCCCGGAGCGGCCAGGGGGCTCACCTGGTCCGGCAGGGGGACCGGGACACTCACGGTCTGGCCCTCTCCACCCGGGTTGCGCACCTCGGAATCGATGGCCACGAAGCTCGTGTAGGCGCTCATCAGGCTGTAGCGAAGGCCGAGTTCCGTGATCCGTTCCTTGGCCTCCTCCTCCTGCAGGTTCGCCGATCGCGAGACGGTCGCTCAACTGCCTCGATCCGCTTCCTTGCCCACAAGAGGGGCAGGCCGGGATTCGCAGGCTCTTCGTCCGGCAACTCCACCTCCAGGGTCTGTCTCCATCGCCTTCCTGCGAGCCAACCCGTGAGGGTGATCTTTCCGCTTGCCCCTCTGTCGAATCTTCCGACGAGCGTTACCGGCCTGCCCGCAAACAGGTCGGGCACCTTCTCCGGCCAGAGGTCATAGACCGGCAGGCCCTCGAAATCGACCTCGATGCCCGTGACCGAGGGACGGGACACGTATTCGAAGAACTTGCCGACCGTCTCTTCCGGATTCTCGTCCGGCCGAAGATAGAAGGGCTTGCCCTGGCCGATCCGGGCCATGGCATCGATGAGGTACCGGTTCACGCTGGTGCCGATACCCATGGGGAAGAGGTTGGCGGCCCCTCGGTTCTCGTCCATGTACTTCAACACCTGGGCCTCGTAGCCGATGTAGCCGTCGCTCAGGAACAGGACGATCCTGGACCGGTCTCGATCCACCGGGTGTTTCAGGGCCTTCTCCAGGGCCGGAAGGAACTCTGTCCCGCCTCCGCCTCGGGCGCCTTTCACGTATTCCATGGCCTTGCGGATGTTTGCAGCCGTAGCAGGAACCGGGGCCGGCGCGAAGGTGGAGGCACTGCCCGCGAAGAGGATGACCTGGAAGCTGTCTTCTTCATCGAGATCCTTCAGACATCTTTCGATCAGTCGCTTGCACTGGTCCAGAGGGAACCCGTTCATCGACCCGGAGGTGTCGACCACGAAGACGTATTCCCTGGGAGCGGTCTCCGTCCTCGGTATCCGGGCCTCGGGCTCCAGCATCAGCAGGAAATAGCCGCCCAGGTCGTCATGGTGGGTTACCCACCCGGCTACGGGCCCCTCCGGGCTCGTCTTCCAGCGGAGGACGAAGTCCTTGTTCGGGATCCGGTCGCGGCGAGCGAGTGTGACGGTCGCCCGGGAAGGCCCATGACGGTCCACCTGGATGGCGTGACTCGGGGTCTCCAGGTCCCGGAAGGGCACGCCCGTGTCCATGTGCACCTCGATTTCGATCTCGTGGCCGGAACGCACGCCCGGAGGCAGCAGGGGCGGAGAGATCCGAGAGCCATCCGGCACACGTGTCGTGTCGTCCGACCACCCGTTCCCCGGTTCGTCCCGAGGGACGGCCCGGGATGTACCGGGGCCCGACGACCGTGGGGAACACGAACTCGACCTGCCCCTCTCGTAGTCGAGGTCCTGGAAATAGGAAAGCTCCACGAGGATGTTGTCTCCGGGAAGGATGTTGGCCACCGACTGGGTGAAGATGTTGGGCCTCTCCTGGTCGAGCAGGGAGGCGGTCTTTCCCTGCTGTTTTGCCTGCTGATAGAGTTCCTGCGCCTCGCTTCGAGGCTTGATGATGCCCTCGACGACACGGTCTCCGATGACCATCTTCATCCCGTAGACCGCCGCATGATGGGGCAGGGGAAACACATACACCGCCTCGATCGGTGTCGTGTAGGGGTTCTCGAACTCCTGGGTGACCACAACGGTCGAAACCAGGCCTGCAATCTGGGCCTTCACGCGGGTCTGTTTCAACGGCAGCACCACGGAGTCTTCTTCTCCCTCAGGGACGGCGATCATGTGTCCGGAGCCTTCTTCGTATTCCGACTCGGGCGAAGCCCAACCCGGAACAGAACAAGAGTAGACAGACCGTAGCCGCCAGAAACCGAACCGGCCAGATGACCGGAGAACAACCGGAAAGTCCTTTGATGAATCTTCATGGTTCTTTGTCCTCCCTTTGCGATGTTGTCGTGGATGGGAATCCCAGGAACCTTCCGGAAAGCTTCCTTTGTTCCCCTTTTGCAGGTAACAACGGGTGAAGGCACCAAAAGGTTTTAGGATTCCTTAGGTCTTCTTGAGCTTGTCATGCGCCCCCCACTCCCTGTATGTTTTATGGGCTGTTAAGAACCAGCCGGAGCACGAATACCGAATCCCTGACGGCGAAAGTGGATGATGGGAGCGGTGGGGCATCTGGTGCTATCTCCTGTTCCGATTTCGATTTGTGCCGGGCGACTTTGTAGGGGGAGGGAGAGACGGAGCCCAAACAAATCGAAATCGGAACAGGGGATAGCAGAAAGGAGGAGAGAACATGGTGGACTACAAGGGATACGAATTCATTCAGTTCGAACGGGAGGAGAAGATCCTGACGGCAACGCTCAACAGGCCGGAGTCGTTGAATGCGGTCCACGCGAAGCTGCATACCGAGCTCGTGGAGATGTATGCTGATTTCGAAAGAGACGACGAAGCGGACGTGATGATCCTGACCGGAGCCGGAAGAGGATTCTGTTCGGGGGGTGATATTGGCGGCGGTCTTCTCAAGGGAGAGGATCTCGAACAGGCCATGCAGCAGATCTTCTGGGAGGCGCGCAGGCTGATCGTCAACATCCTGGAGGTGGACAAGCCGATTCTCGCCGCGGTAAACGGGCCTGCTGCAGGCCTGGGTGTCACCCTGGCCCTGTTCTGCGACATCGTCTATGCGTCCGAAAAGGCCCGGCTCGGAGACACACACGTCAAGGTGGGTGTTGTGGCAGGGGATGGTGGCGCCGTCATCTGGCCCCTGCTCGTGGGTGTGAACCGTGCGAAAGAACTACTGATGACAGGGGACATGCTCGATGCCCAGGAAGCATTCCGCATCGGTCTCGTGAACCATGTGGTGCCCCATGAACAACTGATGGAAGTCGTCCGCGAAAGGGCGAGGCAACTGGTGTCCGGGAGCACCCTGGCGATTCGTGGAACAAAGAAGTCGGTGAACGCCTATATGAAGTGGATGGTCAATCAGGTGTTGGACCTTTCGATGCATCTCGAGAAAGAGTGCTTCGACAGAATGCTTCGATAACGTGCACGAAGATTGCAACCCGACGATAGAGATGATACATCTAACGAATGTGCGCTAACAGGCGCGAATATGTCGGTGACTTGTAGTGTCGGAAGGGGCAAGTCGACCACCAGAAAAGAATAGCCGGGAAAGGAGAACACCATGAAGAAGGGAGAACTGGTCGCCTTGCTGGAAGCCGTGACCGTGGAGGAACTGAAGAACGCGATTCCGGTGAAGGAAAAGATCGAAAGGCTCGAGAAGAGAAGGAAGAGCCTCGAGAAAGAGCTCGCCTCTGTGGTCAAGCAGATCGAGTCCCTGGGCATGCCGAAGGCGGTGACGTCGCCCGGTCGACCCAAGAAGAAGGGGGTCAGGAAGGCGAGACGGAGAAGAATCGCCCAGCCTTCTCTTTCATCCCTCATCGTCGAAATTCTGAAGGAGAAGAAGAGGCCGCTGAAGATCAACGACATCTGTGATGCCCTGCTCAAGGAGAAGAACTACCAGACGAGGGCAAAGGACTTCAAGGCACAGGTCCGGGTGATGATGTACCGGAACGACAAGGGGGTTGTTCGGCAAGCCGAAGCCGGGCCTGTTCAAACTGGCAGCCGAAGCCCAGCCGAAGAAGAAGACAAAGAAGAAGGCCCGGAAGAAGGTGAAGAAATAGTTGTAAGCCCATCTCCATATCAACCTGTCGGATGCGCACTACGACACCCTTACGCTGGATGGAGAGGTGGAGAGGAAATTCAGGGGGGATCTGGCTCAAACTGTACAAATTCTGGTGCTGTCCGCTATACGGGGCGAGGGCAGGCAGCTCAGGAGTCTTCCTTCTTTTCTTCCTTCTTCTTCGCCTTTTTTTCCTTCTTCTTGCCCTGCTCAGGGGAATCCGCAGGCTTCTCCTCTGTTTTCGCCTCGAGTTTCTGCTGCTTGCGGAGGACCATCTCTTCCTTCTGCCTTTCGAGGGCCGCCAGGGCGGTGAGCCGTTTCGTGGTCTTTCGCAGCTTCGCCCGCAAGTGTTTGAGGTGCGGGTCCTTCGGAATCCGGACCTTGTCCACCCCTCTCTTGACCAGCAGGTTACGCCGACTCTCGATGGCGCCCTGATAATGTTGCTTCTGCGTCTCCCGGGCTTGCTTGCTTTCTGACGGCATCTTCCTCAAAGCCTCCTCACGGCGGGTTCTACGACAACCTTCTAAATAGCCACAACCGAGAGGGAATGTCAATCCTCGGCTGGATGTTCAGTCCTTGTTAGCCGCCAAGATTCCTTTGGTCGACCCATTCTTTCACCCTTGCCCCGAGGATGATTCTCGTGTTCTTGAGATCCTCCACGTTCTTGCAGCCGGTCAGAAACAGGGCCTGACGAAAATCACGCTCGAGGGCCTCCACGTAGTTCTCTACCCCGGGGATTCCGTCTTTGGCGAGGACCCTGAGAAAGGGCAGGGCGATCCCACAGAGATCCGCTCCCAGGGCGATCGCCTTGGCCATGTGAAGGCCGTTCCGCAGACCGCCGGTGCCGATGACGGGCAGACTCACCCCCTTTGCCTCGAGGATGGCCGCCGCCGTCGGGATTCCCCACTCCCTGTAAAGTGAGGAGTCCTTTCCGGACCGGAGGCTGTCGATCAGGGTCCAGCTCGTCCCGCCCAGGCCGCCCACATCGATGGCGCGCACGCCGGCTCCTTTCAGACGCTCCGCGGCCTCCCTGCTGATCCCGTTTCCCACCTCTTTCCCGACCACTGGGAACCGGACCGCGTCGCACAGCCTGGCCAGAGCGTCCACGCAACCCGAGAAGTCATCGTCCCCTTCGTCCTGGAAGATCTCCTGGGCAGGGTTGATGTGTACGCAGAGGCCGTCCGCCTCGATCGCCTCGACCGTCTGCGCCACCCGGGCGGGCGAAACCTGCTTCAATGCCGTGATCCCGATGTTGCCCAAAAGCAGGACGGAAGGGGCCACGGATCGGACGGAAAAGGTCTGTGTCAGCTCCGGCTTTTCGATCATGGCCCGCTGGGACCCCACCCCGAAGGCAAGCCCTTTCTTTTCGGCAACCTGTGCCAGTGCCTTGTTGATTTGCCCGGCCTCTTCGCAGCCTCCGGTGATGGCCGCGATCATCAGGGGGAAACCGAGCTTCTTGCCGAGAAACTCGCAGGAGGTATCCACCGCCACAAGATCCGTCTCCGGGAGGGACTGATGCACCAGACGCACGTCATCGAAGAGCGGATCGCCCGTCTCGACCGCTTCCCTCAGGCATATGTCCAGGTGCTCGATCTTTCGGATTTCCGTGAGGTTCATGTCTGGATCAGGACCCCGTATCGATTCGTTCTCGTCTAAGAGACCTTTTATGGTCGGAGATCGTCAGGGATGAATCCCCACGGTACGAGCGGCAATCAGCCCGCTTGCCGTCAAGGCATGCGACACGGACTCTACGTAAAACAGGAGAGGTCTCGGTCCGTACAACTCGGGCCTGCACGGCCAACTGCCGTCGGCCTTTTGTCGGTCCAAGCAGATGGACGACACCGTTCCGGATCGCACCCCGGTAGCGATCCGCATCGTAGCGACACAGTTCGGTGATGGCAATGCCCGTGGCGCTCGCGCAGGACGAGGCGCCCGGCGTAATGCCCCAACCTCCATCACTGTTGACGGCCGCCAGCAGGGCGGCGCGCCCCTTGACGGCCACACGGCTCCTGGGCGGGAAGGCCCCGGAGTACCGCAGACTGAACACACGGGAAATTCCGATAGAAGCCCCCTGTCCACCCGCCGTCCAGATCCTGCCGGTCGCTCAGCCACTCGATCGGCTTGCTGAAGTCGAAGGGTTCATCCCCTCCGCACAGGCGGATCGCCTCCATGATGTGCCCGAGCACATCCGCGACAACAACATCACCCGCGGACTGCCAGGTGGACCAGAGCCCGTCGGGTCGAGGGTTCCCTTTCAGGTGTTCGAGGCCTGCCTGGATCGCTTCACGGATTTGGACCCTCACTTCTTCGTCTTCTTCGAATCGCTCCGCCCGCTCCAAGGCGATGATCACCTGGGCAGTGGATTCATTGTCAGAGACGATTTCTGCAGAATAGCCCCACCCGCCGTCCTCGTTCTGGTTCCGGAGGAGAAACGCCAGGGCTTGAGGCAGGCCATTGTTCCGAAACTCCAGATCCGTCGAGAAGGCCTGGATGAAGCTCGAAGTGCCCCAGATGTCGAGGCGGACATAGTTCCAATAGCCCGCGTCCTGCTGCGTCTTGAGCAAGTAGGACGATGCCCGCTTGGCTTCCCCCACACGGCTTGCTTCGGTGAAGGCCAGGAAGGCCATGGCCGTCGAGACGGGGTTGTTCCAGATCGAGCCGTCTTCCCATTGAAGGGCCTGAAGGGGTTCGGCGGCCTCGAGGTCCCCCAGGAGGACGCGCACCGAGAGCAAATCAGCCAGTGCCCATGGCTTGATCGTCTCGCGCTTCTGTTCGGTGTCCGTCAATTCCTGGAGCCCTGTCAGGATTCTTCTCCTTCGGCACGTGAGACATTCAGCGATCGTCCCGGCAAACGTGGCCAGAGCCGCCAGGGTCTCGGTCTTGCGCAGGAAGACCGGATCGAACAGGAGTGGGTCCGAGAGATCGATGGCGCCGAACCGCTCCATGGCAAGGGAGTAGGCCATTTGCTCGTACGTTTTCGCTACCTGGTGATGATCCTGAATGGCCTGTCCCCGGAGCCAGAGCCGTGCCTTTTGCACCGCCTCCTCGTATTCGCCCGCCTTGTCCAGGGCGACGACCACGATGGCCGTCTCGAAGATCCGGGGGCTGGACAGGCCCGACCATTTTCCGCTCGCCTCCTGGGTGTCCAGTGCATACCCGAGCGCCTTGTTGATCGCCCGCGTCAACCCGCATCCGGTCCTCGAAGGTCGGTCAGTGCCCTCTGGACGGCGTCGGTCGTGATCTCCCCCTTCTTGACCACATCCCGAACCACGTGCTGCAGCTCTTCGCCTCTCGCGCCCAGGGTCAGGGCGATGCTTCGGGCATGCATGGACATGTGCCCTCGTTGAATCCCTTCCGTTGCGAGGGCACGGACCGCGGCCAGGTTCTGGGCGAGCCCCACGGCTGCGGCAATCCTTCCCAGATCCGATGCGTTCTGGACCTTCATCGAGCTTCAGGCAGGCCTGGGCGATCCGGTTGACCGATACACCCCCGCCGACGATCCCGACCGCCATCGGAAGCTTGAGTTCGCCCACCACAAACCGGCCGTCCTCCGCCTCCTCGAGCCTCCAGATGGCCAGGGGCTTGTAGGATCCGTCCCGGCAGGCGTAAGCGTGGGCGCCGGCCTCGATGCTTCGCCAGTCGTTGCCCGCACGCAAGGATGACGGCATCGACCCCGTTCATGATTCCCTTGTTGTGGGTGGTGGCCCTGTAAGGATCCAGCTCGGCGAAGCGCGAGGCGGCCACGATTCCTTCGGCCACCCTTTCCGCGGAAAAGTTCTTGGTAACAAAGGCGTTGACCGGAATCCGCACGCGAGCCGTCACACAACGCCGGTCCGCGAGGTTGGAAAGAATGCGCAGGCCGACCTTTCCTCCTGTGATCTCCTCGAAGGTGCCCGCCATGGCCTCGCAGGCCGTGTTGATGAGATTCGCCCCCATGGCGTCCCTGCAGTCGAGAAGAAGGTGCACGACCATGTGACCGTTCGGTTCGTCCAAGACACGAAACTCGATGTCCCGGGCGCCTCCGCCCCGCGCCTGCAGGCGAGGATGGATCCCGTCCAGCTGATCGATCAGGTTCGCCCTTTCAGTCCTCAGCCGTTCCATCGCAGCCGCCACATCCGGGACGCCCCGGATCTCCACCTGCCCGATCATCCAGGGGTCATCGCATTCTGTCGTGATTCCTCCCCCTTCCCGTGAGAACTTGGCGCCGTTTGAGGCCGCTGCGATGACGGAGGGCTCTTCGATCGCCATCGGAACGAGCACCGGCCTGCCGTCGATCACGAAGTTGGTGGCAATTCCCAGAGGTATGTAGGCAACGCCGATCACGTTCTCCACCGTGGTGGAAGCAACCCGCACGGCCTCCTGTGCGGCGACGAGCAGTTGAACGTCCTGATCGTTCAATTCCCCCTGCTGCACCAGAAAGGACAGGCGCTCTTCAACGGACAAATTGCGGAAGCCGGACATGCTCAAGGTCTCTTGTGCCATCATAATCTCCTGGGCAGGAAAAAAGTGTTTCAGAAACAGGCGCTAACGAACCGGATCCTTCCTGCAATCACACATGATATCATAAAACATAAGCGGCTAGAATGGAAGGTGGGCTAGGTGGGGCGAAGGTTATCCCTGGATATCTTCCAGGGCCCTCTGCGCGGTTCCGCGTACGCTCTTGTCCTTGTCCCACAACGCTTCGGTCAGGGCCGGGATCGCCGCCCGCGCGTCCGGGCCCATCTTGCCGAGGATCCAGGCGGCGTATTCACGGATGGGCCCGTAGTCGCCCTCCAGGGCCCTGATGAGTTCCGGAACGGCCTCCGGGCCGATGCTCAGCAATCGCTCGGCAGCATACGTACGCAACTCCTCGTACTTCAACGCCCCGATCAATACCGGGATGGCATCCTTGGAATCGAAGCCGATCTTCTCCAGTGCCTTCATGCTGGCTTCATAGAGCCGAGGGTTTTTCAGGGCTTCAAACAGTGCCGGCAACGCTGACTTGGCGCGCAGACCGATTTGACCGAGCGCGATGGCCGCCTGCACGGAGACGCCTCCTGTCCGGGTCCTTCAGGGCCGCGGTGAGGGCCGGGACCGCCTGGTCGGCCTGGGGTCCGAGATTCCCGAGGATTCTGGCCGCGGTCTCACGGATATCGGCCTCCTCGTCTTTCAAGGCGTCGATGAGCGTGGGAACCGCGGCCCTGCCGATTCGCTCCAGTTTCTCTGCAGCGAGCATGCGGAGCCCCTCGATCCTGAGGGTTTCGACAAAGGCAGGTGCCGCCTCGGGCGTCTCTGAGCCGATGTTCTCGAGTGCTTTCAAGACCTCGTCACGGATGCGGACGTCCCGCAGGGCCTCGACGAGGGCCGGAACGGCCTCCCTTGCCTGCGGACCCATCTCCCCCAGGGCGGCCACGGCGTGAAGCCGGACATTCCGGTCACGGGCCTTCATGGCCGAGATGAGCACCGGAACCGCATCCCTGGCGCCCTGGCCCATTTTCCCGAGGGCGGACACGGCGTGAAGGCTGATCCACTTGTCGCGGTCCTTCACGGCCGCCGTGAGGGCCGGCACGGCCTGCCTTGCAGGCGGGCCGATCTCGCCCAGGGCGATGATGGCCTGCACGCGAACGACCCGGTCTCTGTCACCCAGGCTGCGCACGAGGGCCGGCACGACCGCCTCGGCCTGCGGGCCGATCTTGCCCAGGGCTGCGACAGCGGACCGTCTTACCTCCGGGTCCTTGTTCTTCAGCATCTTGACCCATTGGCTCGTGGATTTTCCCTCGTAGTAAATCTCGTCCTTACTGCACCCAGCGGACAGGATGCAGATCAACAGAAACAAAACAAGGCGTGGTCTTCTCATTCTTCTCTCCGCTGGCGGGAACGCTGCGGATTCGTTGAGTGTTTTTCGTGATTTCTTTTAAAGTGTCTATTAGTCTATAATCGGGGGTAACCCAGAAAACATTAGCGAAAAATCGCCCAAAGATCAAGAAGATAGAACAATGTCTCCTCCCCCCGGCCGTTCCCGTTCCCGTTCCCGAACGTCGCATAAAAACCTGACCGATCGAGCGTCTCAAGGGTCGAAGTAACTTCCGCGGTAATACGTCAGACAGCATCAAAGCGTTCCGGAAATCAACCCCGAATCGTTCGGGCCCCGGAAGGGGAGGCGGCGAATCTCGCGGACCCCTGCGCCAGCGAGCATGTCTCGTATTTCCTCCTCGGAATAGGCCTGCCCGCTTGCCGTGACGAGGAGCATGTTCAGGGAGAAGAGCGCAGGAAACAGAGGCCCCCCGGAAAGGTCATCCAATATGAATTCGTGGACAAGGATCATCCCGCCGGGTTGCAGGGCGGAGACGACCTTGTCGATGATGATCCGGCACTGTTCCGGGCCCTCGTCCGTGGAGGATGTGGGAGAGCCATGCGACGTCATAGCCTCCGGGCAGCGTGTCAGCCAGGTAGGTGCCGCTCCGGAAGTCGACGCGGTCCGTGAGACCGAACCTGCCGATGGTCTTCTCCGCGGTCGGCCGTGTGGTCGGCAGATCGAAGACCGTTGCCCTGAGCCCCGGATTCTTCAGACAGAAATGAATCGCATAGGTCGCCGGCCCGCCCCCAAGATCGAGCAGGCGGTTCCTTCCGGAAAGATCAACCGCCTCGACCACTTGCGGAGCCAACTGCATGGCCAGGGTGTGCATGCCCAAGAGGAAGCTCTCGAGGAATTCCTCGGGAGCGAAGGTGGACGCGCACGAATCGGCTGGCCCGAAAGGACGGCCTGGTCGAGCCTGGCCCAGGCCTCCACCAGGTGGTGGTGGTGCCGGATCATATGCCCGAGATACCGCTCCGAGTCTCTCGAGAGAAAGGACCGGGCCGCAGGCGTGTTGGTGTACTTTCCGTCCGACCTGGAGAGAAGGCCCATGACCGCGAGAGCGTTGAGGAGCATGGAGACGCCCCGCAGGTCTCCGTCCAGCCTCCTCGCGATTTCCTCACCGTCCAGCGAGTCGTTCCCAAGGAGGGTGAAAAGATCGACTTCGACGGCCGCGTGAAGCGTGCATGTTTCCCAGTAGCTGCCCGACACCTGCAGGAGTCTTCCCGGATTCCAATCTTCCTGACCCATAGGTTTCTTTCCTTTTCTCGGCCCTCGACCGTAGTTCTCAACCCCCTTCCTGCAATGCTAACACATGAAAATGACTTGACAACCATAGCGTGAGTGGGTAAAACTAACATAATGAGGAAAGCTCAGCCACACAGGAAGATAAATTCATAATAGTTTCAGTAATTTATGTAAAAACAAACTTAGTAATGATTACCAACCCAGAGCATGAAGATAGGGAGAAGGTTTCATGTCGGAACGAACAGAAGCGTTGATGGTGAACACCCCGATCAAGGCGCAGCAGGTCGCCCTGAAGGAACTGACCGACGAAATGAGGGCCACGAGACCGGGATTCGAATGGAAGCTCGACCTCGAGAGGGCACGGCTGCTCACGGAGTCGTACAAGCAGACCGAGAACGAGCCGATGACCGTCAGGAGGGCAAAGGCGCTGGCCCACATCCTGGACAACATGACCATCTACATACGGCCCGACGAGATGATCGTCGGGAACTACGCGCGAGACAAGGACAGCGTACCCTTCTACCCGGAGTTTGCCTGGAAATGGATCGTCCGGGATACGGCACCGGGCCAGGTCTACAGCGGTATGCTCACGGACGAGGGCAGGGAAGAGTTGAAGGAGATCTGTGACTACTGGGGCAACTCCTCTCTTCACCACAGGCTGCGCAGATACCTTCCCGATGAGCTGAAAGAGGTCTTCTGGATTTTCAACTGGGAGTCCGAGCACACCCAACTACGAGAAGATCCTCCGGGTCGGCCTGAAAGGGATCCTGGATGAGGTCCGACAGAGGAGAGAGAGGCTGGACGAGGAGTACATGGCCGAGTCGATGACCGGCGTGGACTTCGTGAAGAAGCGGGACGAACTGGAAGGGATGGCTTTGTCCCTGGAAGCGGCGATTCGGTGGTCAAGAAGGTATGCGGAGCTGGCGCGAGAAACGGCAGAGAAGGAGACCGACCCCTCGCGAAAGCAGGAGCTGAGGAGGATCTCCGACATTTGCGAATGGGTTCCGGAAAACCCTGCACGCACATTCCATGAGGCCCTGCAGGGCTATTGGCTCATTCATCTGATTATCAACTTCATCGAGATACCGATGGTCGGCACCGGGATCCGGTTCGATCAGGTGATGAGCCGGTTCTACGAGAAGGACGTGGAGGAGGGACGGATCGACAGGGACCAGGCCCAGGAGCTGGTCGAGTTTCTGATCGTGAAGTTCCAGGAGACCGGCTTTCTGCACGCACCGCTCTGGTCCGGTTTTGGTGGGGGTACCTTGGGGTACCAGACGGTGACCCTCGGTGGTGTGGATTCGCAGGGCAAGGACATCACGAACGAGATGAGCTACATCTTTCTGGACGCCACGAAGACCGTGCGGGCGATCGTCCCTCCCCTTGCACTGCGCTGGCACGACGGCATGCCCGAGAAACTCGTCATGAAGGCGATCGAGGTCCTTGCCTCCGGGATGCCCCAGCCGGCGATCTTCAACGACAAGGTGAACCTGCCGCGACTGGTTGAGCTGGGTTGCCCGATCGAGGACGCCAGGCAGTATTCGATCAACAACTGCATGGTGCCCACGATTCCGGGTAAGAATTTCAATCACATCTCGGCATGGGCGGCCGGTGTGCCCCTTCCCATGTGCCTGAATGCGGCTCTCGACATCCCGGACCCGATTCCCTTCTACAAGAATGCGGGGCCGAACAAGATCGACCCGGCGACGATACCCTCCGTGGACGCACTGCTCGATGCCACGGTGGAGAACTACAAGTGGGTGATCCACCGGCTCGTACTCATCGGGAACATTACCGATGCCCTGTATCAGGAGTACGCACCGCGGCCCTTCCTGTCCACCCTGATCGACGAGTGCATCGACAGAGCGCAGGATGTGCGGGACTGGAACCACCAGCCGGACTACCGGGACGTGACCCTCTTCGGCCTCAACACGGTCGCCGATTCCCTGGCCGCCATCAAGAAGGTGGTCTTCGACGACAAGAAGGTGTCCATGGGGGAGTTGATCGAGGCCATGCGAAACAACTGGCAGGGGCGCGAGAAGCTCCGGAGGATGTGCCTGGAGGCCCCGAAGTTCGGGAACGATGACGACTATGTGGATCTGCTTTCCCTGGAGTTTGCCAAGAGAGTCTCCGAGGAGACCATGAAGTGCAAGACGAATCTCGGGTCCCCTGTCATCCCGGATGGGACCGCGTCGACGGCCTGGTGGAGCTTCGGCCGCGTGTGTGCCGCAACCGCTGACGGCAGGCTGGCCGGGGATCCCTTCAACGACGGGACCATATCCCCCATGACGGGCAGGGACAAGAAGGGCCCCACCGCGGTCTTGAAGTCCGTCGCCAAGGTGGATCCCATGAAGACGTGGAACCACCTCTTCAACCAGACCGTCGTGCCCGAGTATCTCACGGGTCACAATGCCGAACTCTTTGCCCAATACCTGAAGACCTTCGGCGACCTGGGGATTCACCACATTCAGTTCACCACCGTGGGCAGGGACCTGCTGCACGAAGCGCAGAAACACCCGGAGAACTACCCGAACCTGATGGTGAGGGTGGCCGGGTTTGCCGCGTATTTCATCGACCTGGACAAGAACCTCCAGGAGGCGATCATCGACAGAACGCCCCAGAGCGCATGCTCTGCGGGGCTGTGAGAGAGATGCCTGTCGCACACAAAGAAAGGGATGCCGGCGTCCCGAAGGGCCGGATCTTCAGGATGCAGCGGTACAGCATCCAGGACGGGCCCGGGATCCGAACCACGGTCTTCGTCAAGGGCTGTCCCTTGCGATGCGCATGGTGCTCGAACCCTGAGTCCCAGAACCTGCACCCCGAAATCATGGTCAGGAGACAGAAGTGCGAAGGGTGTGGAGAATGTGCGCAGGCCTGTCCCGGAGACGCCATCGACCTGGTCGACGGGCGGGTCACGATCGACAGGGCGCGGTGTGATCTCTGCATGGACTGCGTGGAGGCCTGCCCCACGGGTGCGCTCGAGGTGACCGGCGAGGAAATCACGATCGAGGAGGCGGTTCACGAGTGCAGTCAGGACGAGCCCTTCTACAGGAACTCGGATGGAGGCGTGACACTGTCGGGCGGGGAGCCCCTCTACCAGCCGGAGTTTTCCCTGCACTTCATGAAGGCGTGCAAGGAAAAGTCTCTCAGCACAGCCCTCGACACGTGCGGGCATGCTCCCTGGGAGGTGCTCGAAGGAATCTTGGAGTACACGGATCTGGTCCTCTTCGATATGAAACACCTGGATTCCGAAACGCACCGCAAGGGGACGGGCGTGGAGAACGACCTCATCCTTTCGAATCTGAAGAAGACGATTGACTCCCGAAAGGCAAGGGTGTGGATACGGATTCCGTTGATTCCCGGATACAATGATTCCGAAGAGCATGCCCAGGCCGTGGCTGCAGCGGTGGCGAAGATGCCGGGGAGGGGAATTCGGGGACAGTCACTTAACTCGAATGCAGGGACAGGCCGTCAATCGCCGAGTTCAGTGACTGTCCCCGAATTCCCCTGCGTGGAGAAGATCTCGCTCCTCGCCTACCACGAGTGGGGCAAGCCCAAGTACGGCTTCCTTGGCAGGGACTACCCGTTTGAGGGGGAGGCGCCGGAAGACCCGACGAGGCTGGAGAGGATAAAGGAAATCCTTGAATCCGAAGGGCTCTCCGTTACGATCGGCCATTGAAGTCTTCTTGACCCTTTGACCTTTGAACTGCGGCTTCGCCGCACCAGGAGGCTAGCCAAGACATGGCAAGACCGAAAACAGTCTCTCGCGAGGAGGGCAAAAGCCCTCCAAAGGGAAGCACGCGAGATCGGCCTTTTCCTCCGGGTCGCATCAAGATCGCCAACGCATTTGTGTCCCTCCTCGAGCAGAAAGAATTCAGTTCGATCACGACCGCGGAGATCGCCAAGAAGGCTGGCGTCACCGAAGCGCTTATCTATAAGTACTTCGAGGACAAGAGAGGCCTTCTCCATCAAGTGCTCAAGGAGTACCTGGAGCAGTATCTCGTTCAGTTCGAGAGAGACCTGAAGGGGATTAAAGGGACCTTGAACAAGATCCGGAAACTGATCTGGGGCCACATCAGCGTCTACTCTGCCAACAGGGTCTTCGCAAAGATCCTTTTTCTCGAAGTGCGGAATCACCTCGACTACTACAGCAGTGACACGTACCAACTCATCAGGGCGTACAGCAAGATCCTGTTGGAGATCATCGAAGAGGGTGTTCGCAACGGGGAGATTCGGGGCGACGTCCCGCCCGCATTGATCCGGCAGGTCATCTTCGGGAGCATCGAGCACGTGTGTCTCACAGGGGTGATCTTCAAAGGCGAGATCTCCCCCGATGACCTGACGGAAGATCTCTGCAAGTTCATTTTCAGGGAATCTGAAATGTGAGCTATTAGCTGTCAGCTCCCAGCCCATACCCCAGGAAAGGACGCCTACTACGGAGGAGAGGGGTGGGCTAAAGAGCTAAAAGCTAACAGCCAACAGCTAAATCCCAATTGCCGGAAAGGAACTTAATGGATTTTAAGCTGACCGAAGATCAGAGATGCTCAAGGAAACCGTGGCCAGGTTCGTGGACAACGATGTGATCCCCTGGCCCCGGAGCTCGACGAGGCGGAAAGGTTCCCGGAGGAGAGCTTCAGAGGCCATGGCGGACATGGGCCTCTTTGGGATCTCCATCCCGGAGGAACATGGCGGAGGCGAAGCCGGACTTCTTTCCTGTGTCCTCGTTATGGAAGGAGTGGAGTTTGGGCGATGCTTCTCCACGGCCAAAACACGTACGGTGCCCATGCGATTCTGTGCACGGAGAACATCTAACCGGAACGGAAACGAGGCGCAGCGGCGGAAGTACCTCCCCGACCTGATCAACGGGAAGACCATTGGTGCTCTTTGCATCACCGAACCCGAGGCCGGCTCCGATCCCATGGCCTGCACACGGGCCGTGAGAAGGGGGACAAGTACGCATCCTCAACGGGACCAAGATGTTCATCACGAACGGACCGGTCGCCGATGTAGCGGTAGTCTACGCAAGACGACCCGGAGGCCGGGCCCGAGGGCATCACGGCCTTTATTGTAGAGAAGGGTTCGCGGGTTCTCTACCGGGAAGACACTCAAGAACAGCGGGTGCGGGGTCGCCCACCGGGGAACTGATCTTCGAAGACGTGGAGGTGCCCGCGGAGACGCTCCTCGAGGAAAACAAAGGTGTCCGGGTAGAATTTACTGAGCGGCGGTCGACCGGGAGAGGGATCGTCTATGCGATCTCCCCCATCGGCACTGCGCAGGGAGCCTTTGATGAAGCCCTCAAGTATGCCACCGAGCGAAAGCAGTTCGGGGCACGTATCGCGAGCTTTCCAGATGATCCAGGAGATGCTGGCCGACATGGCCACGGACATCCAGGCCGGGCGGATTCTGGCCTATCTGGGCCGCCACCTGTGCGAAGAAAGGAGCGGGTGCGGTTGGAGGCCTCGTACGCGAAGCTGTTCTGCTCCAGGCGGGGTCGCGTGCCGTGGACAAGGCCCTGCAGATCTTCGGCGGCTCATGATTTCATCAAGGAGTTCCCTGTGGAGAGGATGTACCGTGATGTGAAGGGCATCGAGTTCGGTGCGGGGACAACCCAGATTCAGAAGCTGATTATCATTAGAGAATTGTTGAAGCAAATGGCAGGAGGCTGAGAAGCTGATATTTCGCGGATTGTGCATTCTGGTATTGGGTATTAGGTGTTAGGTATTAGCCCCCCCCCCTCCTCTGTCCTTTGGCCGGGAGGAGGACGAGGACAATCAAGAGTCCTGGTGGTGGCAAGGGACGGGAGCTGACACCCTGGTGCACTGCGACTTTGGGGGCTGGGTATGGAACAGGTTTTCAAGACGCAGATAACCGAGATGCTGGGTATCGACCACCCTATCCTCTGCGGGCGGGATGCAGTGGATCGGCCGGGCGGAATTCGTGGCCGCCATCTGCAATGCCGGGGGTTTTGGGTTCGTCACGGCCGAGTCCTTCGAGACGGCCGAGGATTTCCGGGAGGAGCTCCGGAAGATGCGGGATCTCACAGACAAGCCCTTCGGCGTGAACATATCCATGCTTCCCGAGTTCAAGGTTCAGGAAAGGACCACGGCCTTCTGCGACGTGGTCTGCGAGGAGGGAAATCCTCGCTGTGGAGACGGCGGGACGGAACCCGGAGCCATTGATGCCGCGCCTTAAAGAGGCTGGGGTCAAGGTGATCCACAAGGTCACGAGCCTTCGGCACGCGGAAAAGGCGCAGGCAGCCGGCGTGGATGCGATCACCTTGATCGGGTTCGAGGCGGGCGGCCACGTGGGCATGGATGATGTGGCCTCCTTCATCCTGATCCCTCTTGCCGCCTCCCGCTTGAAAGTGCCTGTCATCGCCGGCGGATCGATCTCGAACGGCAGGGGGCTTCTGGGGGCCCTGGCCATGGGGGCCGAGGCGGTCCTGATGGGAACCCGGTTTATGGTCACCGAGGAATGCCCGATTCATCCGGTCGTCAAGGAACGGGTCGTACAGGCAGGCGAGAAGGAAACGGCCCTGGTCATGCGATCGATCTTGAACCCGATGCGTTGCTTGAAGAACAGCCTGGCAGAGGAAGTGATGGCCATGGAGGAGCGGGGCACGACCCTGGAGGAGATCCTCGTGAAGGTGGCCGGCGGGAAGGGGAAGAAGGCATACGAAATCGGAGACCCGGAGATGAGCCCGATCCCCTGCGGACAGATTGCAGGGCTGATCGATGCGATCCTGCCGGTGAAAGAAGTCATCCACGGGATGGTAGCCGAGGCCGCTTCGCGGCCGGCTCAACCGGATGGCTTCCTGAAGCCGCCGGGGACCCGGTGTGGAAGTTTCCGCCAAGGCATGGTAAGAAGCGGGCCAGGGCAAGGGAAGGGGAGGAAGGTGGAAGACGGCAAGTGAACAGGGGGGCCTGAAAGACGAAAAGGGCACTTCTTTTTCGGGAATCAAGATGAGTCGGGGGGAAACATGATGAACCGAAAAGGCTCGAAGCGGATTGGCGTCTCTTGCTTGCTGTGCCTCGTTGCGTGGGCGGGAAGTGCCTGGGCCGTCTACATCGATGACGAGAGAACCCTGGAGTTCGTCGGTAGGGCACAGACAAGAACCTCCATCCGATTGCAAGCCTCGGAGGGGTTCACGCACCCGCTCGACATCGCCGCGGGCAACGTGGTGCAGTGGCGAAACCTGGCCGTGCTCGAGATCAACCACGACCTGATGAACCTCACCCACGATCTCGACATATTGTATCCCCTCAAGGCCCTGGACATCAGTGCGAAATACCATATCGTGGGCCGCTTCATGTACGAGGCGATCTACGACGTGGGCCCCCAGGCCTTCCAGGATGTCCGGGAAAATGACAAGGAGAACATCGACAAGTTCAAAGAGCAATACGATCTCTGGGAGTTCTACGTCGATCTCTCTCGCGGGCCGCTTCTTCCTCCGGCTCGGGAAGCAGAACCTGGCCTGGGGGGAGACCGACACCTTTCGCCTGCTCGACGCCATCAACCCCTTGGACAACACTTTCGGAGGGCCCTTCGAGGACCTGGACGACCGGCGGATCCCCCTCTGGATGCTCAGGGGGAGCTACAACTTCGGAAGCGTCGGGCCGATCTCGTCGGCCATGATCGAGGCTTTCTGGGTGCCGGGCAACTTGGACGTGAGCGTCGCGCCTTACGCGCCTGCGGGCACGGCCTACGCCGCCCCGATCCCGGATACGGGCATGGCGAAGTACCTCGTCACTCCCGACAAGAAGATGTCCAACAGTCGGTGGGGAGTCCGCCTGATGGGCGTCCTGGGGAACAACCTCAACTTGAGCGTCGCCCACTACAAGACATTTCTGGACATGCCCACGGCCGTGCTGGGGGTCGTGCCGGGAACGCAAGTCGTCACGGGGACGAGCTCCTTGTTCCAGGAACTGATCTGGGAAGATGTGCAGATCACGGGCGGCTCCTTCAACTATTGTGACTCCCTGACGGATATCATCTGGCGCGGAGAGGTGGCCTGGTTCTGGGACGAGGCCCGTCTTCATCCCGGAAGAGAGCCTCAAAATCTCCGACGAGTCCATCCCCATGCCGCCTGCCCTTGTCGATCTGATCAGCGAGTTGACGGGGACGGATTTGAGGGAACTCGGGATCACCTCCCTGCCGATCAACCCCACGGGGGGGACGGTTCCCCATAAGAACATCCTGCGGTACATGATCGGCTTCGACAAGTACCTGTGGATCCGCCCGTTGAACCCGCGCACCACATTCATGATTTCCGGTCAGTACTTCGGGCAGTGGATCCCCGACTACGATGACCGCCAGAAACAGCTGCTGGCGATCTATCCCAAGCCCCTTGACTTCGTGGGCCTCCGGGAGACGGAGCATACGTTTACGTTCCTGGCACGCACCAATTACATGAACGGTTTCATCAACCCGCAGGTGGTCGTGGCCTACGACGTGCGCGGCGCATGGCTGTTCATGCCTTCGATCATGTTCCTTCACGAGCCCTTCCGGTTCAATATCAGCTACAACGGCGTCTACGGTGCCTTCACCAACTTCGGCGCCTTCAAGGACCGGGACCAGATCTCGTTCATGTTTACGTACCTGCTGAACTGAACTCCCATGAGGATCCATATGAACGCCAAGATCAAACCGCCCATGGAGTGGCCAAAGACGGGCGTGGTCACCGTACGATACGAAGGAGAGATCCAGGACGTCTGGGCGAGCCGGTACGGCAGCTTGACGGAGCTTGCGAAGGAGGGGGTCGCCAAGTTCGGCGACCGGGAGATATGGTTCTTCCCGGATTTCGGCATCCGATGGACCTACAACGAGTTCGACGCGGTAGTGAACAATGTGGCTTACGGGCTGTACGACACCTACGGGATCCGGAAGGGCGACCGGGTGGCCATCATGGCCACCAACATCCCGGAGGCCTTTGTCGGTTACCTCGCCCTTTCTCAGATCGGGGCCATTTCGGTCATTATCAACGCCAGGCTGGCCGCCGAGGAGGCGGAGCGCCAGTTCGAGGACTCGGGTTGCACGGCGGCCATCATCGAGGGCGCGCTCTGGGAGAGGATGAAGACGATCACGGGCAAGCTTCCCACCCTTCAGAACATCTTTGTGACAGGTTCGGAAGGGGGGGAAGGGGCCATTCCCTTCTCCGGGCTGATGGAAAAGAAGGCGCCCCGGGAAGTCCTCGTCGATGTTTCCGAAAGAGACATATGCAGCCTCATCTACACCTCCGGCACAACAGGCAGGCCGAAGGGGACGATCACCCTCCACCGTGGCGTGGTCAACAACGCCATGAACGGTATCAGCCTGATGGAGGGGGTGTACGATACGGGGGACAAACCGGAGGACATCAAACAGCTCATCATCACCCCCTTCTTTCACGTGACCACACTCCACACGCTGATCAACAACGCGCTGCTCGGGTCGACCTCCGTGGTCCTTTCCACCTTCAAGGCGGATCAGGCGATCGACGTGATGATCGACGAGAGGATCGCCTCCCTGCCGATCGTGACGGCCATGTACTGGCTCTTCAAGCTGCAGCCCAGATACCCGGAGCTCGTGAAGACGGGTGCGCTCCGGTACATCAGCCAGGGTGGGTCTCCGATGGCCCCGGAGATGTGTACCCAACTGGCCGGGGAATTCCCGGATGCGAAGATCGCCAACGGCTACGGGTTCACGGAAGGGGCCTCCATCGGCTGGCTCCTGCTGATGGCCGGCGGCTGGGACGCCATGCTGGCCAAGCCGGGCACGGTGGGCGGCACGCTGGGCAACAGTCGCGTCAGAATCGTGGATGATCGACGAGAGACGTCCCTCGCGGCGAGCCGGGCGAGATCCTGTCCTCGAGCCCGGGGATCAGCCCCGGGTACTGGAACCTGCCCGAAGAGACGGCCGCGGCCTTCTTTGTCGACCAGGACAAACGAAGGTGGTTCCGGTCGGGCGATATCGGGTACATGGACGAGGAAGGCTACACCTTCATCGTGGACCGGATCAAGAACATGATCTGCCGGGGCGGCGAGAATGTTTACTGCGTAGAGTTGGAGAACCTGCTCAGCCAACACCCCAAGGTCATGGAGGCGGGCGTCGTGGGTGTGCCGGACAACGTCCTGGGCGAGAAGATCAAAGCGGTCATCTGGCCGATGCCGGGGGAAAAGCTGACCGTGGAAGAGGTGAAGGAATTCTGCAAGGGACGGATCGCCGATTACAAAGTCCCGGATTACGTCGAGTCGCCGAACTGCCGCTTCCGAGGAACCCGGGCGGAAAGATCTTGAAGAAAGAGCTTTTGGACAAGTAAGCATATGTCATCTCATAATGAGGTATTCATTCACGGATCTTAGTGATCCGTGGGGAGGGGCAAAATGAGAGGCCGACGTACCTGCGAGTATTCCTGGTGAGCCTTTTGTGTCTCGTGTCCGTGACCTCCACCGTTACGGCCGACGTGGTTCCCGGGGATGAAGTCGAGAGGCTCGAACTGGCAGAAGGCGGAAGGCCTGCTGCCCGAGCCTGTGCTCGACTGGGTGAAAAGGGGCGAATTCATCCTCAACATAGGCGAACTCGACGTGGAAGATCCCACCAAGATCACCTCCGACTACGTCCTCGAGGCCTTTGAGACGAATCGCGGCAAGTATGGGATCGACGAGAACGGCGGCGTCGTCGACAAGAAGAGCGGCGACCTGGCCAAGTGCCTCGTGGGCTTTCCGTTCACCGACCTCGACCCGGAAGACCCGGTGGTCGTGGAAAAGCTCATGTACAACCATCAGTACGGTCAGCACGTGAACGGGTTCGGAAAGTTCGTCTCCAGCTTCATCTGGGTCAGCGACAGAGGCTTCGAACGGGAGGTGGATGCCCAGTGGCAGGGGGCGTCGATGACCGGCTTCCCGGAGGCACTGAATCTCAGCAACTCGGCAGGCGTGGAGAAGTATTCGATCCTTGTCGTCCGAAAGCCTTACGACCTGGCCGGCACGGCGATCATCACCGCTTCCTGAACCGACCCAGTCGGACAACACCTTCGGCTACATCCCGGCCATCCGGAGGGTGCGGCGCATGAGCGCGGCCAACCGCTCGGATGCCTTCATCGGCTCGGATGAATGTGACGATGTGAACGGGTACGACGGGAAGGTGCCGGCCTTCGACTGGAAGCTCATACGTGTGCGGGGCCCTCCTTGCTTTCCTGCCCGGCGTCTATCCTTTCGTGCAGGATAATAGTTACGGTGAGTGGGAGACCACAAAGGACGTCAACCGTGTGATCTACGGGTACGAAAAGGAGGGCTGGCAGGGCGCTCCTGGGCCCCCACGAACCTCATCTTTGTGAAGCGGCCGGTCTACGTCATCGAGATGACACCGAGAGACCGCTACTACAATTACGGGACCCACTACATCTGGGCAAGCCCGGAGACGTACGCCTGCCCCTACAAGGTGGTCAACGATCGGGCCGGTCAGTACTGGAAATGCCTGTACATGGTCAATACCTTTGTTCAGAGCGCGGACAAGAAGATGGCCGTGATCGCCGTGCCGGGCCAGAACGTGATCGACGAGCGATACAAGCACGCCACGATTACGCAGATTCTCAGCCCGGACGATCCCTGGACCATGAAGGCGCGGCTGAACCTGGATGACTTCTCGATGGCCGGCTTCCAGAAGTTCTGCAAATAGTCCCGGCGAGCATTCCTCGTGAAGTGCTGCGGGGTGCCTGTTTCCCCGAACCCCCTTTTTGAATACAGGTCATTGCAACCAAATCCGGATGACAGCAGAAGGAGAGGCACCCATGAGTGAAGCGAATGCGGGAAAGAGTGGCCAGGGTAACCTACGACCGACAGGGGCATGTCGGAACGATTGCCCTGAACAGGCCTGACAAGAGGAATGCACTGAACCCCAGGGTCTGGGATGCCCTGGACGAGGCGATCGCTCTGGCGGAACAGGACGCAGAGGCACGGGTCGTTCTGCTCCGGGGGGAGGGGAAGTCCTTTTGTGCCGGCCTCGACCTGAGCCCGGACAATGAGCTTTTTCCGTCGTTACCGATACCCCGAGTGCGACAAACAAGGTGGTATTTTACCGGGAGGTCCGGAGGGTCCAGGCGATTCACACCCGCCTGGAAAAGCTCGTCAAGCCGACGATCGCGGTCATGCAGAGGCACTGCCTGGGTGCCGGGTTGGAACTGGCCCTGTGCTGCCGACATCCGGCTCTGCTCCGAGGGGACGCTGTTCGCCCTGCCGGAGGCAAGGCTTGCCTTCATCTCAGACATCGGGGGGTTGCAGAGATTGACCAAGGTTGTGGGGCCGGGCTACGCGCGGGAGATCTCCTTCCGGGCACACCAGTTCGATTCCCGGAAGGCGCAGGCCATCCACCTCGTGAACGAAGTCTACCCGGACGAGGAAACCTTGTTGGTCAAGTCGCTGGAGATGGCCGAGGAGATCGCCGGGAACCCGCCGCTTGCCGTCCAGGGCGCCAAGGAGGTCTTCCTTTTCGATGAGGAAGTCACCCTGGAAGAGTCCCTCGAGTACAATGCGGCAAGATCTGCGATGGTCGTGCCCTCGGAAGACATGAAAGAAGCCATCACAGCCTATCTGGAGAAACGAAAAGGAACCTTCAAAGGCGCGTGATCCCTTTCTCCTTTCTTTTTCGCCAGCAACCTCCGGGCACGCGAGGGGCGCACCGAGTGGATATGAGGGCTAGAGCAGAACTTGAGTTGCTCGGTACTGTCCTGGGTTCCCTCGGAGATTTGTGCCGGGCGACTTTGTAGGGGGAGGGAGAGACGGAGCCCAAGCAAATCGGAGAGGGAACCCAGGACAGTACCGACGGGCAAAACGCTTAAGCGTTGTTTCGAAGTCACCGTTCTCGTGACATAGGAGGATTCTATGGCAGACTATGACGTAATTGTCGTTGGCGCCGGTAACGCGGGCATGACCGCCTCGGCTGCGATGGCAAAGAAGGGCCTGAAGGTATTGCTTCTGGAGAAACACAACATACCCGGGGGTTGCGGGACGAGTTTCTGCCGTGGACGGTTCGAGTTCGAGGTTGCCCTGCATCAGCTGAGCGGAATGGGGGCGCCGGAAAACCCAGGCCCCCTGCGGATGATGCTCCAGGAGCTCGGGGTGATCGACGATCTCGAATTTGTGGAGATCCCGGAACTTTTCCGGGTCGTCATGCCGGGCACGATCGATGTCAGGCTCGAGACAAACAAGGCGCAGGTGGTGGCCGAGCTTCAAAGCCACTTCCCCAAGGAGAAGGAAGGCATCGAGAAGTTCTTCGATCTGGCCTTTGCGTTCGCCACCCAGATGTTATCGGTCTTCTACTTCAACGATCCGGATGCAACCCGCGAGAAATACCCCATTCTCTACGAGTACGGTTTCAAGACCTGTGAGGAGGTGCTCGACAGCTTCTTCACGGATCCCCTGCTCAAGGCGGTGGTGAGCGTCTACTGGGGCTATCTCGGGCTGCCCCCAACCGATTGTCCTTTGCCTACCTGGCGATCCTCTACTTCAGCTTCATCGAATTCAAGGCCTATCACGTGAAGGGCGGCTCCCAGGCCATATCGAATGCGATCGTGGGCAAGTTCCTCTCCTACGGCGGCGAGGTCCGGTTCAACTGTGGCGCGGAAAAGATCGAGGTAGGGGAGAGCGGAGTGACGGCCGTTCTCACCGAGCACGGGGAAAGGATCACCACGCGGTACGTCTTGTCCAACGCCTCCCCGGTGGCCACCTACCTGAAGCTCCTGGACCCCGAACACGTACCCGATCAGGTCCATCGTGAGATGCGAGGCCGGAGCTTGAGCATGTCCGGCTTTGCCATGTACATGGGGCTCGACTGCGAGCATGGGGAACTGGGCATCCAGGACTCCACGAGCTTTGTCATGTCCAACACCGAGATCGGGGACAAAGCGTACGACAAGATGCGGCAACGTCACGTGGAGGACGACCTGATGGTGCTGAGCTGCTACAACATCGCGGATCCGGATGCCTCTCCGAAAGGGACTTCCCAGCTCAACCTGGTCACCCTGAAGTTCGGCGAACCCTGGCTCCGGCTCCCCCGACAGCGTACTTCCGGGAGAAGTACCGCTCCGCCGATAACATGCTTCGTACCCTCGAAAAGGTTTACCCGGGAATCCGCGATCGAATCGAAGAGCTCGAGGTGGCCACGCCCCTGACCCACATGCGTTACCTCGGCCACCCGGCCGGCTCGATCTACGGCTTCGAACAGCAGATGAAGGATTCCCTTTTCTTCCAGCCCGGGGGCCAGTCCCCGATCCAGGGCCTGTACTTCGCGAGCGGCTGGAGCGGCGATCCCGGGTTCCAGCCCACCCTGGAGGCGGGCAAGGCAGCGGCCAAGTCCATCCTGAAAGAACTCGGTGCTTAACGTAGCAAGGGGGAGAAGATGAGCAAGCCCGTTTTTATAGATTTTGACGGATACCAGGAGGTTGCCGACGCGGTCGAAGTGAGCAGGAAGCACGGAGCCAATTTCACGGCCAGCCGGGATCTTGCGGATCAGTACATCAAGCACTTGCATCCACCCAAGATGCGTCTTCGGGTGACGGACATCTTTGAAGAGACCGCGAGCACGAAGACCCTGCGGTTCGTGGCAGAGGACCCCCCACTGCCTCCCTTCCAGGCAGGGCAGTACATCGCCCTGGCCGTTGAGGTAGATGGCGTCAGGACCAGCCGGCCCTACAGCATGGCGTCGCCACCGAACCAACTCGGCTTCTACGACATCACCGTGCGACGGGTCGAGGACGGCGTGGTGTCCAACTACCTTCTCGATCGAGTCCAACCGGGAGATGTGCTCGAGAGCTCAGGGCCTGTGGGAGAGTTCTACCACAACCCGATCTTCCACAAGAAGACGATGGTCTGCATCGCGGGCGGGTGCGGCATCACACCCTTCATGAGCATGATTCGCGAGATCCTCGAATGTGGCCTCGACCGCACGGTCCATCTCTTCTACGGAAACAAGGACCTCGATGACGTGATCTTTCACGAGACCTTCCTGTGGCTCTCCGAGCGGTTCGAGAACTTTCACTACTACCCCGTGATCGAGAAGCCCCCGGACGGCTACGACGGCTGTCGCGGGTTCATCACGGGCAAGCTGGTCAAAGAGACGCTGGGCGACCTGGAAGACAAGACCTACTATCTTTGCGGGCCGCAGGGCCATGTACGACTTCTGCCTGCCCGAGTTGGAAGGGCTGGGTATCCCGAAGAGCCGATTGAGGAGAGAGGCGTACGGCACGCCCGCCGACATAACGAAGGATGCCGGCTGGCCCGAGGGGGTGAAGGGGAACGACACCTTTGCCGTGCGGGTCAAGGGCAAGGGTGAATTCCCTGCGCGGGCAGGGGAACCTCTGCTCGTCGCTCTCGAGAGGGCTGGCCTCGTCGTCCCGGCCCTGTGCCGATCCGGGGAATGCAGCATGTGCAGGGTGAAGCTGCTCGCCGGGAAGGTGTTTCAGCCTCCCGGGGTGCTCCTGCGAAAATCGGACAGGCAGTTCGGGTACATTCATTCCTGTGCCGCCTATCCTCTGGAAGACCTGGAGATCTCCCTATGATCGAAGAAAAATACAAAGTGGCGGCCGAATACGTAGAACGGGGGTGGAGGGGATCAAGAGGACCGGCATCAAGGTCCTGGCCATGAGGGACCGCTACGTGAAGACCCTGATGCCCCTCGAGGGGAACGTGAATCACGTGGGAATGATGTATGCCGGATCGCTCTTCACCATCGGCGAGTGTGGGGGGGGCCATCACGTGCTGGCCTTTTACGGCTCGCGCATCTATCCCCATTGTCAAGGAGGTCACCATCCGATTCCGGCGCCCGCCAGGACCGACGTGACCCTGGAGCTTGTGATGAGCGAGAAAGAGGCGGAACGGATACAGCAGGAAGCCGAGGAGAAGGGAAAGGCGGACTACACACTGGACTTGGAGCTCAAGGACACGAACGGC